>NZ_NRGS01000001.1 GCF_002332425.1 Brachybacterium alimentarium
CAGACCCGGGGCGATTCAGGCAGAAAAGCCCGCTAGCTTATTGATTCGACCTCCAATAGAAGGGCCCCTCAACGGATTCTTCTATGATCGATCGCCTTAAGATCACGGGTGATGCGTTGCCCGGTTGAGGCTGCCACCCATCTCCGTGGGGCAGCCGCAGACTAATGGTGCTGACGAACTGGTGCCGCTCTCGGGGCGGGCAGCGGACAGGCGAGCTCTCGCCAAGGTGGGCGTGATCAGGCCGATCTGACAGTGATCAGGCGCGGGTGATGGTGGTCTTGACCGGGGTCGGGTTCTGGAAGATGTCGAGCACCGGGCAGTGTTCATCCACGGCAGCGCGCAGATCGTCGTAGCGCTCGGTCGTTTCCGGTCCCGAGAGCTCGATGTCGAGCCGCACCTCGGAGAACCCGGAGCGCACGGACTCGTCGGCACCAAAGAGTCGCGCCGCGTCCAGATCAGCTTCGGCCCTGATGACGATGTCGTCGAAGGGAATGCCGAGCTGCTGAGCGTAGAGGCGGTAGACGACGACCTGGCAACCGACTAGCGCGCCGAGGGCGTACTCGACCGGGCTGGTCCCGGCGTCATCGCCAGCCAGCGCCGAGGGCTCGTCGACGACGAAGGAGTGCTTGCCTGCGCGCACCGTCGTTGCTACTGAGCCGGCGCCGGCACCGTCGACCGCGTAAGTCAGATGGGCGTTCGAGCGATCGGCATCTATGCGCTCGGCCCACGCGCTTCCGGCCTTCGTGAGGCGATCGGCGCGAGCCTCGGCGGTGATCTCAGGGACGATGGTCTGGACGCTTGTTGTGGTGGTCATGATCGTGACGATAGAAGCGCCTGGTGTGGGCGCCAAGAGCGGCGAACTCTTCCGTCATCGCGCGTCATATGTTGCTTTTGGGGCTCATCGCATCCGAGGGTGTAGCTGGTTTCTGAAGCCGCCTGATTCGAGGAGGCTGCGGGCGATGTAGTTGGGGAGGTTGCGGAAGCCGAGGGCAGAGCCGCGGAGGTGTTCGAGCCGGCCATTGATCGCCTCGGTGGGACCGTTGCTGGTGCCGGGTCGATCGAAGAACGCCAGGACGTCGTCAGCGCGCTTGGCCAGCGTCCGACCCAGCTTTCCCAGCTCGACGAGGGCGTCGGGGGCCTTCGCGCTGAGTGCCGCGATGACCTTCTCCATCATCGTTCTGGCTCGGACCCGGTCGGCTTCTCGATAGGCGGCGATCATGGCCTGGTAGATCTCCCAGGTCGCCTCGACCGCGGCGTGCTTCTCACTGCTGAACAGACTGCTGAGGCGCTCGCTCTGTCGCTCGGTAAGGAACTTGGACCCGGTGTGGAGGGTGCGGCGGGCGTTGTAGAGAGGGTCGTCCTTACGGCCCCGACGCTTGTGGAGCTTCTGCTGGATCCGGCGCCGGCAGTCGTCCAGAGCGTCCCCAGCGAGGCGGACGACGTGGAAGGGATCCCTGACCGCGACCGCTCCGGGCAGCGCTTCGCTCGTTGCGGTCTTGAATCCCGTGAACCCGTCCATCGCGACGACCTCGATACGGTCCTTCCACGCCTCGGGGCGGGCCTCCAGCCAAGCCTTGAACGCTGCTTTGGAACGTCCCTCGATCATGTCCAGCAGCCGAGCTGGCCCGGTCTTGTCCCTGGTTGGGGGTGAGGTCGATGATCACGGTGACGTATTTGTCGCCGCGTCGGGTGTGGCGCCAGACGTGCTCATCGACGCCGATCACGCGGACTCCGTCGAAGCGGGCCAGGTCATCGATGAGCAGCCGTTTCCCCTCGGTCAGGACGGCGTCGTTGGCGGTGTGCCAGGCCACGCCGAGTCCGGCGGCGACCCGCGCGATCGAGAGGTGATCGATGACCAGGGCCTCCAGCGCCCACCGGTCCCCGCCCCGGGAGAGCTTCGCCCGCCCGGCCGCCGCAGCGGTGATGTCCTCGCGCCAGCGGTACCCGCAGTGGTCACACCGGTAGCGGCGGATCCGCACTAACAACGTCGTGGGACGGTGACCGAACGGCTCATGCGCCAGGGACCGCGAGATCGAGCCCCGAGAGGTCGAGAGTGCTCCGCAGCCTCGGCACCATGGATCCTCTTTAGCGACCCTGCACTCCAGCACCGCCCGGTGGGCCGTGAGACTTTGGCCGACCACGACCAGACCGAGCTCCTCGAGCCGGGTGAAGGTCGTCAGATCAGGGCTGCCGAAGGTAGCGTTGGGCACGTCGAGGTCTTCCTGATGGCGAGCGTGAGAACTTCCATCATCGGGAGACCTCGACGTCTATCCCGGCACCGACGCGCCCGGCCCACGCCCCGCAGCTACCCTCTCAGCTGCGAAGAGCCCAATAAGGTCGACCGAAGATCGAGGAAGGCCGCCGAACCGCAGATGCGGATCGGCGGCCTTCGTCGTCCCCGGGAGTCGGCCAGATCTCAGGGTGATGTGCCGGATCTCAGGCCAGATCTCAGGAACGGACCGGTCCCACCCAGATCTGCTGGGCGTTGGTGAACTCCCGGATCCCGTGCGGGCCCAGTTCACGACCGTAGCCGGAGCGCTTGATCCCGCCCGAGGGCAGTCGCGGATCCGACTTCACGATGCCGTTGACCGAGACCTGCCCGGCCTCGATGCGACGGGCCATGGAGACCCCGCGCTCCGTCTCGGTCCAGATCGCGGCACCGAGCCCGTAGGGGGTGTCGTTGGCCAGCGCCAGGGCATGCTCCGCATCGTCCGCGGCGATCACCACGGCGATCGGCCCGAAGGTCTCCTCGGCGCAGGCGGTCATGCCCGGCTCGACCCCGGTCAGCAGCGTCACCGGGTAGAAGAACCCGTCCCCCTCGGGCATCTCGCCGCCGAGCACGCACGTCGCCCCGGCCTCGACGCTCGTGCTCACCTGGCGATGGAGGTTCTCGCGCAGCTCCTTTCGGGCGATCGGCCCCACCTTGGTGGCCTCGTCGCGGGGGTCGCCGACCACCAGATCTCTGAGCTGCGCGGTCAGCAGCTCCACGAACTCGTCGTGCACAGAACGCTCCACGATCACGCGCTTCGCCGCGATGCACGACTGGCCGGCGTTGATGATCCGTGAGAGCGCCGAGACCTCCGCGGCCTTGGGCAGATCCGCGTCGGCCAGCACGATGCAGGGATCCGAGCCGCCGAGCTCGAGCACCGCGGGCTTGATCTCACTCGCGGCGATCGAGGCGACCTGGGCCCCGGCGCGGTCGGAGCCGGTGAAGGAGACGGCCTGGATACGGGGGTCGCGGATCGCCTGCTCGACGTCCTCGGTGACTGCGAGAAGGGTCTGGAACACCCCCTCGGGGGCGCCGGCGGCACGGAACACCTCCTCGAGCGCGGCGGCGCAGCCCGGCACATGGGGATCGTGCTTCATGACGCAGGTGTTACCGGCCATCAGCGCCGGCGCGCAGAAGCGGAACGCGACCCAGAACGGGGCGTTCCAGGGCAGGATCCCCAGGACCGGCCCGAGCGGCAGGTACTGGACGTAGGAGGACGTCGCATCGGAGTCGAGATGCTCGTCCGCGAGGTACTCCGCCCCGTTCTCCGCGTAGTGCTCGGCCGCCCAGGCGGCCTTGGCGACCTCGCCGCGGGCCTCCCCGATGGGCTTGCCCATCTCCTCGGTCATCAGCGGTGCGAGCTCGTCGGTGTGCTCGCGCAGATGGGCGGCGACGCGGCGCAGCACCTCGGCGCGTTCGGCGAGGGTGGTCTCCTTCCAGGAGGTGTAGGCGGTCCGGGAACGGTCGATGAGTGCGGTGATCTCCGCCGGGGTCGCGGCGGGCACCTCTCGGACGACGCGTCCGGTCGTGGGGTCGATGGCGGTCAGCATGGTCATGGTGCGGCTCCTCTCAGAAGCTCGGCGCGACGACGGCGGAGGTGCGGAAGCTCCGCGCGGAGCTGTCATGGACGGTGAAGTCCTCGGGCAGCGTGAAGAACGACCGGCAGCCGTCCTCGGTGATGTGGACGGTGTCCGAGATGCCGACGGTCTTGTTCCCGTCCACGCCCCACATCCAGGGGAGCAGGTGGAAGGTCATGCCCTCCTCGAGCGGGCGCTCGTCCCCCTCCAGGAGGGAGACGATGTATCCCTCGTCCCAGGAGGGCGGGAACGCGATCCCGATGGAGTAGCCGGCGCGGGTGACCAGCTGAGCGCCCACGTCGTTGCTCTCGATGCGGGTGCGGGTCAGCTCAGCGACCTCGGAGATGGTCACGCCCGGCTTCATGAGGCTGCGCAGCTCGGCCAGCGTCTGCTTCATCAGCTCCTGCGCCGAGCGCATCGAGTCCGAGAGCGCCCCGTTGACCGCGGTGCGCATCATGGCCGTGTGATACCTGCGGTAGCACCCGCCCACCTCGAGGAACACGTGCTCCCCAGGACGGATCATGCGCCCCTCCCACGTGGAGTGGCCGATCATCGAGCGGGGGCCGGACGCGACGTACGGCAGCACCGCCGGGAACTCTCCGCCGGCGCGGAACATCGCCGCGGTGATCGCCGAGGCCACGTCGTTCTCGGTGGCCCCGGCCATCGCGGCGCGCAGCCCGGCGGCCATCCCGGCCTCCCCGGCGTACGCGGCGAGCTGCATGACCTCGATCTCCGCCGACGACTTGCGGATCCGCCCTTCCTCGACGATCCCGAAGCAGTCCACCAGGCCCTCCCCGAAGGCATCGTGGAAACGATCCTGCTGATAGGCGGGGAAGTAGTAGCTGTTGCGCTCGTAGCCCACCCGGGCATCCCCGAGGCGCAGGTCGCGCAGAGTGCTGACCAGCTCGAGGATCGCGTCACCGCTGTCGGGGTAGGCACGGGAGTGCTCCAGCCAGGTCCGCGCGATCACGTTGGACTCCTCGAGCGCGCGGGTGATCATCACCGAGTCCGATTCCAGCGGCACGATCAGGGCCTGGAAGAAGGAGTACCCGGTGGTCTGATAGTCCGTGAGGTACATCAGGTTCTCGGGGTCGGTGATGATCACGGCGTCGAGCTCTCGCTGCTCCATCCGCTCCCGCAGCTCCGAGAGCCTCCGCTCGTACTCCTCGGGAGCGAAGGTCATATCGGACCGGCGGCGCATCAGAGGTCCTTCACGGTGGCGTCGATGGCCTGCTCGAGCAGGTCCAGACCCTCTGCGAGCTCCTCGTCGGGGATGATCAGCGGCGGGATCAGCTTGATCACGCGTCCGCCGCTGCCGCAGGGGCCGATCAGCAGGCCGCGGTCGAAGCATTCCTGCTGGAGCTTCTTGGCGAAGGCGCCGTCGCCGGTGTCCAGGCCCTGGATCATCCCGCGCCCGCGCACCTCCCAGCCGTCGTCGCGGTGCGCGGAGGCGATCCGCGTGAGCCGCTCGCGCATCACCTCCCCCTTGGCCAGGACGTCTGCGAGGAAGGACTCGTCCGTGAAGTAGTCCAGCGCCACGGTGCCGGCGACGAAGGACAGCCCCTGCCCGCGGAAGGTGCCGGTGTGCGCGCCCGGCGCCCAGTGGTCGTCGACCTCGGGCTTATTGAGGTTCATGGCGATCGGGGTGCCGAAGCCGCCCAGGCCCTTGGCGAGCGTGATGATGTCGGGATCCAGGCCCATCCCGTCGAACGAGAAGTAGCTGCCGGTGCGGCCGATGCCCGCCTGGATGTCGTCGAAGATCAGCAGTGCCCCGACCTCGTGGGCGAGGTCCTGCACCTCATGCAGCCAGCTCGCGCTGGCGACGTTGACGCCACCCTCGGCCTGGATGGGCTCGACCAGGAAGGCCGCCGGCGGCAGCAGGCCGCTCGAGGGGTCCTTCAGCGCCGCGGCGTACTCGGAGATCGCCGTCCTTCCGCCCGGTGCGGACTCGAAGGGGAGGCGCAGAATGTTGTCGAGCGGGACCCCGGCCCACTGGCGGAAGGCGTCGTTGGCGGTCGCAGCGAGGGAGCCGAGCGTCATGCCGTGGAAGCCGTGGCTGAAGGCGACGATCTCTCGCCGCCCGGTCGCCCGTCGGGCCAGCTTCATCGCCGCCTCGACGGCGTTGGACCCGGTGGGGCCCATGAACTGCATCCGATGGTCCATGCCCCTCGGCTCCAGGATGACCTCCTGGAAGCGCGAGATGAAGTCCCGCTTCGTGGTCGTGTAGGTGTCCAGGCTGTGGGCGACGCCATCGGCCTGGATGAACTCGATCAGAGCGTCCTTCATCCTCGGGTTGTTGTGCCCGAAGTTCAGCACCCCGGCCCCCGCGAAGAAGTCGAGGTAGGACTTCCCGTCCTCATCCACCTGCCGCGCGCCCGACGCGGACTCGAACACCGTGGGGAAGTTCCGGCAGTAGCCCCGGATGGCGGATTCGTGCGTTTCGAAAACGGTCGTGTCCATGGGAGACCTCGTCTCATGAGGGGAGCGACCTCGATCTCCATGCCCGGCCCTCATAGCGAAGATCGCTCCGTCTGGCAAGTGTGGACCGGTGTGCCGACCATCACTCGCCAGGTCGCGCCCCGTCAAGTCTTCAGCAGGCGCGGGAGACCGCGTGAGCACGCCCTGCAGGTCACTGCGCCGACCGGATGGTAGGGACGCCCTTGCCGCGGTGATCGGGAGGTGTGCCGCCGGTGGGTCCGACTGGTCTGATAAGCGTGCCCGACCGGGCCTGATCAGCGTGATCGCCGTGACGAGGGGTGCTCGGCCGCAGCCCCGCCCCACTCCGTGCCATCGAGCGATATCTCGGCGGTCATGTCCTCGAGGAAATCGATCACGACGCCCCTCTCGCTCGGGCTCAACCGGCGAGCGGCATGGACCCGACGCGCGTGCTGGGCGCCGACGGTGCGCATGGCCGAGGCGCGGGTGGCCGGTTCGATGCTGATCATCAGGGCACGACGGTCCGAGGGATGCCGCCGGCGCCGGATGTGGCCCGCGCGCTCGAGGCGGTCCAGCAGCTTGGTGGTCGACGCGCTCGAGATGCCGAGCGAATGCGCGATCGCGCTGGGCGTCGCCACGGCGTCCGTGTTCTCGCAGACGATGAGGAAATGCAGCGCCCGCATGTCCGTCTCGCCGAGGTCCATGTAGCGCCGCGACGCCTCCGAGAGCGCACGTTCCGCGTCGCGGAGCCCGGCGAGCGCCGCCATGAGCTCGTCGATCTGACCCAGATCCGCCGCGGAGAGGCCGGCACGGTCCACGAGCTCTCCCTGTGGATCGCTCCCCTCGAGGCTGTACAGCGAGGACAGGGCACGGGAAGTGCGGGGGTCTTCCGGCGCGGACGACATCATGCGAGGCATCGTAGCGATCAACCGTCTCGCCCAGAACTTATCTAGCCTGTCTAGCAACTTGTGGGAGACTGCTGTGGCCCGTCGAGCGTCGAAGGAATCCCCGAAGGAACCCCATGCCCACTCCCCCCGGCCCCTCCGGCCCCACCCACCGCGGCAGCGGTCCGCGCGTCCCCCGTGCGCTGCGCATCCTCATCCCGGCCGTGCTGATCCTGGTCTGGTTGGCGGCCGCGGGCATCGGCGGTCCCTACTTCGGACGGGTCGACGAGGTCTCCTCCAACGACCGCACCGCGTACCTTCCGGACTCCGCGGAGGCCACGCGGGCCCAGGCGCTGGCCGGCGACTTCAGCGGCTCCGACGCGATCCCGGCGATCATCGTGATCACCGGCGAGCAGGAGCTCACAGAGGACCAGCTGGGGGCGATCACGGACGCGACCGAGGCGCTCGATGACGTCGACGGGGTGGAGGGTGAGATCTCCCCGCCGATCCCGTCGGAGGACGGCCTGGCGGTTCAGGTGTTCGTCCCGCTCGACGCCGACGCCGATCTGGGCGACCTGGTCCCGCAGCTCGAGGAGGAGCTGTCCTCCGACCTTCCCGCCGGGCTGACGGCCCGTGTCACCGGCCCCGCCGGTTTCTCCGCGGATCTCGGGGCCGCCTTCGCAGGGATCGACGGGCTCCTGCTGGGCGTCGCGCTGGCCGCGGTGCTGATCATCCTGGTCATCGTCTACCGATCCGTGCTCCTGCCCCTGATCGTGCTGTCGACCAGCATGTTCGCCCTGTGCGCGGCCCTGCTGCTGATCTGGCACCTCGCCGCGGCCGATGTGCTGCTGCTGAGCGGTCAGACCCAGGGCATCCTGTTCATCCTGGTCATCGGGGCTGCGACCGACTACTCGCTCCTGTACGTCGCACGGTATCGGGATGAGCTGCGTCGTCAGCAGCGGAAGGGGGCCGCCACGGTCACCGCCCTGCGTGGCACCGTGGAGCCGGTGCTCGCCTCGGGCGGGACCGTGATCGCCGGCCTGCTGTGCCTGCTCCTGTCCGACCTGAAGTCCAACAGCACCCTGGGGCCGGTCGCGGCGATCGGGATCGTCTTCGCGATGCTCGCCGCGCTCACGCTCCTCCCGGCCATCGTCTACGTCGCCGGGCGCGTCGCGTTCTGGCCCCGCCACCCGGTCTATGACCCCAGCACGTCCGACGTCTCGTCGCCGGTCCTCGATCACGGGGTGTGGGGCCGGATCGCCACGGCGGTGGCCCGGCGTCCTCGGACGATCTGGATGCTCACCGCGATCGTCCTCGCCGTCGGCTGCGCAGGCGCCCTCCAGCTGAAGGCCGACGGCGTCCCCCAGTCGGATCTCGTCATCGGCTCGTCCTCCGCTCGCGACGGACAGGTCGCCCTCGGGGAGCACTTCCCGGCCGGGGCGGGCAGCCCGGTGCAGGTCATCGTCGACGAGGAGGACCTGCAGGCCTCGACGGATCTCCTCCTCCAGGACGACGGCATCGACTCCGTCTCCGTGACCGCGGAGGACTCCCCCAGCGGCTCCGCACCGGTGACCGCCGACGGCGTCCAGGCCCAGGGCCCACCGGGGTCTCCCGCCGCGTCGCCGACCGTGGTCGACGGCAGGGTCCTGCTGCAGGGGACCCTCACCGACGCGCCGGATTCGGCTGCCGCCGAGCAGACCGTGCGCGACCTGCGAGCAGCCCTCGGCCACGAGGGCTTCACGGCGATCGTGGGCGGGGAGACCGCCACCGCGCTCGACACGAACGACGCCTCCGCGCATGACCGCGCGCTGATCATCCCCGTCGTGCTCGTGGTGATCCTGCTGATCCTGATGATGCTGCTGCGCTCGGTCCTCGCCCCGATCATGCTGGTCGCCACCACCGTGCTCTCCTTCGGCACCGCGCTCGGGGTCGCCGCCCTGGTCTTCCAGCATGTCTTCGCCTTCCCGGGCGCAGACCCGGCAGTGCCCCTGTACGGCTTCGTGTTCCTGGTGGCACTCGGGATCGACTACAACATCTTCCTCATGACCAGGGTCCGGGAGGAGGCGCTGCACCAGGGAGCGCGCGAGGGCGTGGTGCGCGGCCTGGCCGTCACCGGCGGCGTCATCACCTCCGCCGGGCTGGTGCTCGCGGCGACCTTCGCGGCGCTGTCGGTGATCCCGATCCTGTTCCTCGTCCAGATCGCCTTCATCGTCGCCTTCGGGGTCCTGCTGGACACCTTCGTGGTCCGCACCCTGCTGGTCCCGGCGCTCGCCCTGGACCTGGGACGGGCGATCTGGTGGCCCTCCCGGCTCTCCCGCAGGGCGCCTCGGTGACGCCGAGCGGACAGGCGGGCGACCGTGACCTCGGTCCCAGGATCGGGGGCCGCGCCGGGGCCGGGGCGCGCTTCGGCGGGGCGCCCTCCTAGACTTCCCCCATGAGCAGTCCGATCGCCGCCACCAGCACCCCCTCCCCCGCCGTCGAGTACGTCCTCACCTTCGTGTGCGAGGACCGCCCCGGCATCGTCCACGCGGTCACCGGCGCGATCGTCGAGGTGGGCGGGAACATCACGGAGAGCAGGCAGTTCGAGAGCGGCACGACGCACCGCTTCTACATGCGTCTGCAGCTGGTCACCACCGCGACGGCCGAGGAGGTCACCGCGGCCCTGAGCCCGGTGATCGAGCGGTTCGGCATCGAGCACCATCTCGACGTGGTCGGGCGCCCGCTGCGCACCCTCGTGCTCGGGTCCACCGCGAAGCACTGCGTCAACGATCTGCTGTTCCAGATCGATGCAGGGCACCTGCCGATCGAGGTGCCGCTGATCCTGGCCAACCACCCGACTCTCGAACCGCTCGCGGCCTTCCACGGGATCGACTTCGAGCACCTCCCCACCAAGGGCGAAGGCGCGAAGGAGGCCTTCGAGAACCGGGTGCGCGAGGCGATCGAGGAGCACGACATCGAGCTGGTGGTGCTGGCCCGCTACATGCAGATCATCTCGCCGGAGCTCTGCGCGGAGCTCGCCGGCCGGTGCATCAACATCCACCACTCCTTCCTGCCCGGATTCAAGGGCGCCAATCCCTACCGGCAGGCCTACGCGCGCGGCGTCAAGCAGATCGGCGCCACCGCCCACTTCGTCACGAGCGACCTCGACGAGGGGCCGATCATCGAGCAGGACGTGATCCGTGTGGACCACACGCGCTCCCCGCAGGAGCTGATGGCGATCGGGCAGGATGCCGAGGTGCGCACGCTGCGCCAGGCCGTCACCTGGTTCGCCCAGTCGCGCGTGCTGCTCGACAGCACCCGCACCGTCATCTTCCGCTGACGGCCCGCGGGTGCGCTGTCAGAAGACGGGACGCCCACCGGTCACACCGAGCACGGTGCCGGAGACATAGCTGGCCTCCGCCGGGCTCGCCAGGAACACGAACGCCCCGGCGCACTCGGACGGCTGACCGGCGCGTCCCAGGGGCGTGTTCGCCCCGAACTCGACGTAGTCGTCGGACTCCCTGGTCGCGACGTTCAACGGGGTCCAGATCGGCCCCGGGGCGACGGCGTTCACACGGATCCCCCGAGGCCCCAGATCGGCCGCGAGGTTCACGGTGACGTTGTTGATGGCTGCCTTGGTCGCCGCATAGTCCATGAGCGGCACCGAGGGATCATAGGACTGGATCGACGAGCAGTTGATGACGCTCGCCCCGGCGTGCAGATGCTCCGCCGCCTCCTGGGTGATCCAGAACAGGGCCTCGAGGTTGGTGGTCAGCGTGCGATGGAGCCGCTCGGAGGCGATGCCCGCGAGACCCTTCGGCTCGGCCCGGCCCCACTGGAAGGCGGCGTTGTTGACCAGGATGTCCAGTCGGCCGAACTCCTCGACGGTGCGGGTGACGAGGGAGCGTGCCGTCGTCTCCTCGCGGAGGTCACCGGGCAGCAGGAGCGCACGCCGCTCGGCCTCCTGGATCCAGGCCGCCGTCTGCTCGGCGTCCTCCTGCTCCTCGGGAAGGTACGAGATCGCCACGTCGGCGCCCTCACGGGCGTAGGCGATCGCGACCGCCCGGCCGATGCCGGAGTCCCCGCCGGTGATCAGGGCGACCAGACCCTGCAGACGACCGTGGCCTTCATAGGTGCGCTCACCGTGATCGGGGACGGGACGCATCGGTGCGGTGAGGCCGGGCGGCTGCTGGTCCTGCGCGGGGAACGACGGCTCGCCGCCGCGGGTCGAGAGGTCGCGAGCCCTCCGGGCGACCTCGGAGGGCAGGGACTGCTCAGCATGCTGAGGCATGGGAACTCCTTCGTCGAGAACGGGGCTCGTACGTCGAGGACACGACCGATCCGCTCACGGTAGCGCTCGGCGCCGGCTCGATCACGGGACGGAACGAGCGGTCGGCCCGCTCAGACCAGCCCGAGCTCCCACGCGGTGCGGACCGCGGAGGCGCGATCCCCCACGCCGAGCTTCTCGTACACGTGCATCAGATGGGTCTTCACGGTCGCCTCGCCGATACCCAGCCGCGACGCCACGGCCCGGTTCGTGCAGCCGTCGGCGACGAGCCGCAGCACCTCGGCCTCCCGAGCGCTGAGCTGGACGCGCGTGCCGCCGAACCCGGTGAGGGCCGCGAGCGCGGCCGGGGCGAGCACGGCGCGGCCGGCGACCAGATCGTGCACGGCGCGGGTCACCTCGTCGCCGGGGGTGTCCTTCAGCAGATAGCCGTCCGCGCCCGCCTCGAGCGCACCGCGGATGTCCCGGTCCGTGTCGTAGGTCGTGAGCACGAGGATCCTCGGCGCGCGGGGATCGCGGGCTCGCAGCGCGCGGATCGCCTCGATGCCGTTGGTCCCGGGCATGCGCAGGTCCATGAGCACGACGTCCGGTGCGGCGGCGGCGATCACCGCGAGGGCCTCTGCACCGTCCGCGGCGGTTCCGACCACCTCGATGCCGGTGTCGGCACCGAGCATCGCGACCAGGCCGTCGCGCACCACCGGGTGGTCGTCCACGACGACGGCACGCACCGGGGCCCGTGCGCTCATCGCGGCACGCTCGCCGTCACGGTGCACCCCTGACCGGGCGCGGAGAGCACGCGGAGGCTGCCGCCGGCCCGTCGGGCACGGTCGGCCATGTTCGCCAGGCCGTGGCCCCGCGGAGCATGGTCCGCCTCGAATCCGGCGCCATCGTCGCTGATCCGCAGGAGCGACCCGTGCTCGTCCCCGGCGAGGGTCACGGTGACCGTGGTGGCCCCGGCGTGCCGGGCCACGTTCGCCAGGGCCTCCTGGGCGATGCGCACCAGGACGTCCCCATGAGGGCCATCGCGCGTCGCCTCGTCGGCATCGAAGGTGGCGACCACCCGATGGGTCCGCGTCCAGCGGGCCACGAGCCCCGACAGCGCGTCGACCACGTCGGTGTCATGGAGCTGGTGGGGACCGAGCGCCTCCACCGCACGCCGGGCCTCGAGCAGACAGTCGCGTGCGGCCTCCTCCGCCACGGTGACCCGATGACGTGACTCGGCGTCGATATCCGGGCCGACGGCCTCCAGCTGCCGGATCACCCCGATGAGGCCCTGGGCCACGGTGTCGTGGATCTCGCGGGAGAGCCGAGTGCGCTCCTCGTCGGCCCCCGCCCGTCGCGCCCCGGCGATCAGCTCGTCATGCAGCTCCGCGTTCTCCGCGTTCACGCGGCCGACCTCGATCAGCGCATGCTCCCGCTGGGCGAGGACCCTCTCGCGCTCGGCGGCGAGGAACAGCATCCCGGCAGCCAGCAGGAGGTTCACCACCGCGAGGCCCACGAAGAGTCCCGTCTCCGCTCTCACCACATGGATGCCGCCCACCTGGCCGACAGCGCACAGCAGCGCGGTGGCCACGACCACGGCGCGTGCTCGTGCCCCGTCGAGGAATCTCGCGGAGTCGAGATATCCGACGAAGGCATAGATGCAGGTGAGCGGGTTCAGCAGCAGCCCGATCGCCACCAGTGCCACGTGAACCGAGTACAGCGCTCTCAACGCGGTCGAATCCTGACCGGTCCGGCGCAGGACCGTCTCCATGACGGCGCGCAGGCCCAGCAGCAGGGTCGTGGGCACCAGGGCCCACAGCACATGCTCGGGCAGCAGCCACGACTGCGCACCGATCCAGCCCACCGCCCAGGCGACCAGCAGCAGCACCGGGGGCATCCATACGCCGAGCATCGGGTCGAGCGGCCGTGACGAGGTCCCACCGGTGGGACCCCGGGGTGCGCCCGGGGCCGCGGTCCCGACCCAGGCAGGATCGAGCGCAGGGAATCGTGCCATGGCGTCCAGTCTTCCCTGGGACCCTCGTCGGCGCCAGGGCACGGGCATCCGCCGATCGGTGGATGCGTCGGCTCCCGATCGGCCGAGGCGCACCGGACTCGGCACCCCTAATGTCGAGTGCATGTCCCAGAGCCTCTCGCCCGAGCCCACGGAGACGATCCCCGCCCGGGCTCCGACGACCCGACTTCACCACCTCGACGCGCTGCGCGGCGGCGCCCTCCTGCTCGGCGTGCTGCTCCACGCCCTGATGCCCTTCCTCCCCGGCGGCAACTGGCTGGTCGACGACGCCCACGAGTCCTGGGCGGCGGCAGGCGCGGTCGGCGTCATCCATCTGTTCCGCATGGCGCTGTTCATGATGCTGGCGGGCTACTTCGGCCACATGGTGCTGCACCGCCGAGGCGTCGCGGCCTATGTGAAGGACCGTCTCACCCGGATCGGGCTCCCCCTGGTCGCCTTCTGGCCCGGACTGTTCGCGCTCATGATCGCCGCCGTGGTCCTGAACGAGGTGGTCCGCGGAGCCGCACCGATCGCCGCAGCGGACACCGGCCCCGCTGCGACCCCCGGATTCCTCGCCGTGCCCACGATGCACCTGTGGTTCCTGCTCCTCCTGCTGGAGATCGCGCTCGTCGTGGTGGCGGTGAGAGCCGTCCTGCTGCGGATGCTGGGCACCGAACGAGCCGCCGGAGCCGCCGGACGGATCGGTGGGGCGCTCGCCTCGCCCGTAGGCGTCGTGCTGGCCGCGGTGCCGTACGCCGCAGGTCTCATGGTCCAGGAGAGCAGCGACGCCAGCATCATCGAGCCGTACACCCTGGTCCCGGTAGCCGGGGCCAGCATCGGCTACAGCGGCGCCTTCCTGGCTGGCTGGTTCCTGCGAGCGCGATCCGGATCCCTGGCCCGGCTGGAGCGCCAGTGGATCCCGCAGCTGGTGATCGCTGTCCTGCTCAGCCCGCTCGCGCTGGCGGCACCGATGTTCGCCCCTGCGCTCCTGACCGCCGCGTTCGCCGCGCTCGCCGGCTGGGCCTGGGTGTACGGGCTGCTCGGACTCACCGCACGGCTCGTGCAGCGTGCGATCCCCTGGGTGCGCTACCTGGCGGACGCCTCCTACTGGATCTACCTCGTCCACTTCCCCCTGCTGCTCCTCGTCGAGGTGCCGCTCGCCGCGCTCGGCGCGCCGATCCTGCTTCAGCTCGCCGTTGCTCTGATCGTGGTGATGGCGGTCCTTCTGCTGAGCTACGACCTCTTCGTGCGCTCGACCTGGATCGGCGCATGGTTGAACGGGCACCGTCGGCCGCGGGCCGTCTTCGTGCGCCGGTGACGATCAGGGCTCGTGGTCCCCGCTCAGCCCTTCACGCCGCCCGCCGCGGCGAAGCCCTGGCCCAGGCTGCGGCCCAGGAACAGGTACAGCGCCACGACCGGCAGCGAGTAGAAGATCGAGAACGCGGCGAGCTGTCCGTAGGCGACCTGACCGTACTGCGAGGAGAAGGTGTACAGGGTGACGGCCGCCGGCAGGTTCTCCGGGCTCAGCAGCAGCATGAACGGGACGAAGAAGTTGCCCCACATGCTCACGAAGGTGAAGATCGTGGCGACCGCCAGGCCGGAGCGCATCAGCGGGATCACCACCGACCACAGGGCACGCAGCACCCCGGCGCCCTCCGTCCACGCGGACTCCTCGATCTCGACCGGCACACCGTCCATGAACCCCTTGGTCAGGAAGATCGCGTACGGCAGCGAGCTCGCACCGAGGAAGAGGATCGCCCCGCCCATCGAGTCCACGAGGTTCACCTGCACGAACAGCGAGTAGACCGGGATCATGATCGCGGTGATCGGCAGACCCGTGGAGAAGATGACGGTCAGCAGCAGGGGGCGCTTCGCCTTGAACCGGAAGCGTGACATCGGATAGGCGCACAGGATCGCCGCGCACATCGTCACGATCGTCGCGCCGCCGCACAGGATGAGGGAGTTCAGCAGCGGCCGGAACGTCGTCTCCGCGTTCCAGATGGCGGAGAAGTTCCCCAGGCTCCAACGGTCGGGCCAGGCCACGGACAGGGAGGCCTCGGTGTCGAACGAGGCCAGCACGACCCAGAGCAGCGGCACCACGAAGCCGAGACCGATCACGATCATCACCACGGTGCTCGCGACCGACGCGCTGCGTGCACGGGATCCCTGCTTCGCGGCCTTCGGGGTGGCTCTCGTCCGACCCTGCGGGCTGGTACGGGTGGTCGTCGCGCTCATCGCTTGTCCTCCTCCGGCAGCAGACGCAGGTACACGATCGAGGCGACGGCCCCGATCAGCAGCAGGAGCAGGGCCACGGCGGTGCCGTAGCCCAGCTGACCGTAGGAGAACGCCTGCTCGTACATGTACAGGGGCAGGGTCTGGCTCTGCCGGGCCGGACCGCCGCCCGTCATGATGAAGATCAGTCCGAAGACCGACAGGGTCTGCAGGGTCGTCAGCATGAGGTTGGTCGCGATCGCCGGCCGCATCAGCGGCAGCGTCACCGATCGGAAGCGGCGGACGGGCCCGGCCCCGTCGAGGGCCGCGGATTCGTAGACGTCCCCCGGCACGGAGCTGAGCGCCGCGGAGTAGACCAGCATCGAGAACGCCGTCCCGCGCCAGATGTTCGCGAACGACACCGCCAGGATCGGTGCGGTGAACAGCATGTCCTGCGCCGGGAGTCCGACCGAGGTGAGGAGGGTGTTGAGGCTGCCCTCGCTCGCGAAGAAGGTGTAGAGCAGATAGCCGGCCACCACCTCGGGGAGGATCCACGCCGCGATGATGAGGGAGGTGACCAGGAAGGAGACCACCCGGTTGGCGCGCTCCATGAGCAGGGCCAGGAGCATGCCCATCACGTTCTGACCGATCACGGCGGAGACCACGGTGAAGATCAGGGTCAGGCCCACCGCGTTCCAGAAGTCCCCGTCGGTGAAGGCGTCCATGAAGTTGTCGAAGCCGACGAAGCTGGTCTCGGCCGCCCCGTCCCCGCGGATGGCACTGTCCGTGAAGGCGAGGTACAGCGAGTAGATGATCGGGCCGAGCATGAAGCCGATCAGCAGCAGTCCGGCGGGCACCATGGGCAGGGCGCGCGAGAGGGTCAGGCGGTCTCCGAGATGGCTGCGGCGCCGACGTGGCGCCGGGCTGCCGGCCCGGGCGGCGACGGGTGGTGCATCGGTGGTCATGCGGTGGCCTCCTGCACGTTCTCGGGGCCGACGATGTCGGTGACGGTGGCGTCATAGGCGGCTGCGGCGGCCTCGGGCGTGGATCCCGTCATGACGGCTTCCATCGCCTCCTGGAGCGCCGAGGAGACCTCCGGATAGGCCGGCAGCGCAGGGCGGTAGTAGGCGCTCTCGAGCAGGTCGGTGAAGTACTCGACCGCCGGCGAATAGCTCGCGTACTCCTCGCGTTCGGCGACATCAGCACGCACCGTGATGTGGTTGTCCGCGATCGCGTACTTCACGAGGGTCTCGGTGGAGACCAGCTTCTGGAGGAAGCCGAAGGCGACCTCGCGATCGGTGACGTGCTTCGGGATGGACAGGCCCCAGCCGCCTGCGAGGGTCACCGTCCCGGTGCCGCCGCCGTCCTGGGTGGGCATGTCCGCCAGACCGATCACGTCGGACCATTCCGGCCACGGCGTCGGGGCGGTCTCGGTCCAGTTCTGGGAGATCCAGGACCCGTCGATGAGCATCCCGAGCTTGCCGTCCGGGAGCAGCGAGGAGTAGATGGTCTCGGAGATGTTGGGATCCAGGTGCTGGCCGAGCGAGCCCGTGAGGTCCTCGTCGAACAGCGTCTTGAGGAATGCCAGCGAATCCACGAAGCCCTGACTGCCGAGGACCCACTTCTCCGCCTCGCCGTCGTAGAGGCCGGTGCCGTCGCCGGTGCCGTACATGAACATCTCGAAGCCCTGCATGGACGCCTTCTCGCCCTGCGGGGTGCCGGCGAACATGAAGAAGGGGATCGCCTCGCTGTCGGAGTCGCGGATCGCGCGCGCCGCCTCGAGGATGTCGTCCCAGCTGCCGGGCTGCCAGTCCTCGGGCAGGCCCGCCTCGGCGAACACCTCGCGGTGGAACCACAGCGCGCGGGTGTCGGTGGTGATCGGCACCCCGTAGATCTCGCCGTCCTCCCCCGTGACGGCGTCCTTCGAGGCGTCGGCGATGTCGTCCCAGTTCTCCAGGCCCTCGACCAGGTCGGTGATCGGCTGCAGATAGCCGGCGCCCACGTCGGAGAGCAGGATGAACGAGTCCTCGTAGACCAGATCGGGGCTGGTGCGCGGGGAGCTCATGAGGAGCTCGTTCTTGGTGAAGTAGTCGTTCTCCGCCGCCACGATCGGGACCAGTTCGACGACCAGATCAGGGTTCTCCGCGGAGAACTCCTCGGCGGCTGCGGAGATCCACTCCTCCTTGATCGTGCCGGAGCCGAACTGCTGGAAGGCGATCCGGATCAGGTTCGGATCCCGCGAGTTCCCGGAGCATCCGGCGAGAGCGGCCAGAGGGAGCACCGCTGCGACGCCGGCGGTGTAGCGCAGGAAGGTGCGGCGGCCGGTGGGCAGCCGGTGGGGTGGTCGGTGGGCCACGAAGACCTCCTCGTCGACGTCGTTCACGCGCTTGAGCCTAACCGGTGCGAGGCGGATCACAAATCATCGGCTCGGCGCGGCGACGTGCGGATCAGGGCCGGACGCGCGCCCGTCCGACCCCCTGGGCGCGCTCGGCATCGGCATAGCGCATGCCGGCGGGCACCTGCGCGAGCTCGAACCAGCGCGCGGCCCGCGGGAGCAGGCGCACGTCGTGCCAGGGGATCTCGAAGCCCGGTGCCTGCCAGAGGGTCAGCGCGATGTCGGCGCGACGTCCCGCCGCGACGAGGGTGAGGCGTCGCAGGCGCGAGAACGGATGCGGCTCGGCCCGGGCGACGTCCGGGATGGCGACCACTCCGCCGAGGTCCAGCGGCCACACGGTCTCCCCCCAGTGCAGCTGCGCCGCGTCGGCGGTGCCGACGATGACCGCGGGCGGGCGCAGGTCCCCTGCACCGACGGTGGCCGGCGGGAGGGCGGTGCCTCGGGCGAGGGCGTCGTGGCGCACCCAGGCGCCGGGCAGCACGATCCGCCCGGCCACTTCGACGTCGATCAGCAGGGAGTCCGCGAAGGGCTGCAGCGGTCTGCTGAGCCGGCCGGCCCGTGCCATGTCCCGACGAGGGGCGGCGAGGACACGCATCACTGCCATGTCGCCCTCGCGGTCGGACAGCGGGAACGCGGCACGGGTGCCGGGCAGCGGATCGACGGTGCCGTCGCGACGGCGCAGCGGTGCCTCGGGGCTCATCGACGGAACCGTGCTTCGGGGCGATCGGCCAGGACGATCTGCAGCTGCGCCAGGAACCGATCGTTCATCGGCGGCGGGTCCTCGAGCGGGAACCAGCGGGCCTCGGTGTTCTCCCCGTCGGCCGGATACGGCTCGCCGCCGGTGTGCTCGCACACGAAGCACAGGTCCAGGAACTGGGCGTGGTCGCCGTTGGGGAAGGTGAGGGGCGGATGCGTGCGCACGTCGACGAGCCGCAGCGGAGCGCAGTCCACGCCTGCTTCCTCGGCGACCTCGCGGACGGCCGCCGAGGCGGGCTCCTCCCCGGGATCGATGATGCCGGTGACCGGGGTCCACGCCCCGGTGTCGGCGCGGCGCACCGCGAGCATGTGCTGCCTGTCCGCATCCAGCACGAAGGCGGTCACACCGGGCATCCAGAGCAGGTCATGACCGACGTGCTCGCGCAGGGCGAGCACGAAGTCCGGGGTGGGCATACGACTCCTCGGGGGCTCTCTCAGGGACTCGACGAACGGTCAGGTGCCGACGACGAACGGGAGGGCGACCGCGCCGAACATCAGCAGCGACACCAGCAGCCAGCCGACGATGAAGAGCACGCCGATCCCCAGGAGCACCCAGAAGATCAGCCAGCCGATATTGGTCATCTGCCGCGCGGAGCGCGAGTCGCTGTCCAGCTGGACGAGGGCGATGATGCCGAAGACCGACGGGATCATCGCCCCGCACAGGAATCCGACGACGATCAACATGATGGCGCTGGTCTGGAGCGACCCGCGGTCGACGGTGTGTTCCGGATCCTGGACGGGCATCGTGCTCCTCGTGGCGGGGACGGCGGGAGGGCTGGAAAGCTGGAGCGGTGGGGAGAGCTGGAGCAGTTGGAGCGGCTGGGGGCCTGGTCAGTCGCGGCGCTTCTCGCGGATGCGCACGCCGATGACGATCGGCGAACCGGTGAAGTCGAAGTCCTCGCGCAGGCGACGCTCGATGAACCGACGGTAGCCGTGCTCGAGGAAACCGCTGGCGAAGATCACGAAGCGGGGCGGACGCGTGCGCGCCTGCGTCGCGAACAGGATGCGGGACTGCTTGCCGCCGCGCAGCGGGTGCGGGTGCGCGGCCACCAGCGTCCCGAGGAAGGCGTTGAGGCGGCCGGTGGGGATGCGGACGTCCCAGGACTTCAGCGAGCGCTCGATCGCCGGGACCAGCTTCTCCGCGTGGCGACCGGTCTGGGCGGAGATGTTCACCCGCGGTGCCCAGGCGACGTGGGCGAGATCGCGCTCGATCTCGCGCTCGAGCTGCTTGTGGCGCTCCTCGTCGATCAGGTCCCACTTGTTGAAGGCGAGCACCAGCGCACGGCCGGACTCGAGCACCATGTCGATGATCTTGAGGTCCTGCGTGGAGATGGGCTCCGAGGCCTCCAGCAGCACCACGGCGACCTCGGCGCGGTCCAGCGCGGCCCGGGTGCGCAGCGAGGCGTAGTAGTCGGCGCCCTGCGACTGCAGCACGCGCCGGCGGATGCCGGCGGTGTCGACGAAGGTCCAGTCCTTGCCACCGAGGGTGATGCGCTCATCGACGGGGTCGCGGGTGGTGCCCGCCTCGTCGTCGACCACGACGCGGTTCTCCCGTGCGAGACGGTTCAGCAGCGAGGACTTCCCGACGTTCGGCCGTCCGAGCAGCGCGACACGACGCGGCCCGTGGTCGACGGCGGCGCCGCGCCCTTCCTCGGGCATCACGGCGACCATGGCGTCGAGCATGTCCCCCGAACCACGGCCGTGGAGCGCGGAGACCGGGAAGGGCTCGCCGAGCCCGAGGTTCCACAGCGCGGCGGCCTCGAGCTCGCCGCGGGGATCGTCGACCTTGTTGGCGACCAGCACGACGGGGCACTTCGCCTTGCGCAGCACCTTCAGCAGCTGCTCGTCGGTGGTGGTGATCCCGACGTTCGCGTCGACGATGAACAGGACGACGTCCGCCAGGGAGATCGCGACCTCGGCCTGCTCGGCGACGCGATAGGACATGCCCTGGACGCGATCCTCCCAGCCGCCGGTGTCGACCAGCCAGAAGTCCGTGCCGGTCCACTCGGCCTCGTAGAAGACGCGGTCGCGGGTCACCCCGGGACGGTCCTCGACGACGGCCTCGCGGCGGCCGAGGATGCGGTTGACCAGGGTGGACTTGCCGACGTTCGGACGACCGACCACCGCGACCACCGGGAGGTTGCGCTGTTCGGTGGGCCGGGGACCCTCGCCCTCCTCGCCCAGGAGCAGCTCCATGTCCTCGTCGTCGAGGGCGTAGTCGCTCAGCCCGGCGCGCAGCGCGGTCTCCACGTCCTCGTCCGACGGGCCGTCGGCGTCCCGCTGGCCGGGTGCCCCGACGGCGCCTGCCGACGGGGTGCGGACGACGGGCTCCGGGGCGCCGTGCTGCTCCTCCTCCTGGGCCGACTCCGCCTCGGCGACCAGCATCAGCACCTGCTCGACCACGTCGTCGATGCCGAGGCCGGTGGTGTCCAGGTCGTGCACGCCTTCCGCGGCGGTGAGGAACTGGGAGACCTCGGAGTCGTCGCGGTCGCGGCGCAGCACCTGATCGGCCATCTGGGCACGGGTCTCCTCGGTGTCCTCGAGCTGCAGCTCGGAGGCGCGGCGCCGCATGCGCTCCTCGTCGGACGCGGTGAGCAGGATGCGCACGTGGGCGTCGGGCGCGACGACCGTGGTGATGTCCCGTCCCTCGGCGACGCAGAAGCCGCGCTCGGCGGCGGTGCGGAACAGCACCTCGCGCTGACGGCGCTGCAGGATGGGGCGCACGAGGGTGTTGGTGGCCACTGTGCTGACCTGCTGGGAGATCCGCGGTTCGCGGATGGCGGCGGTGATGTCCGTACCGCCGACAGCGACGGTCGCCCCCGCGGGATCGGTGCCCAGGTCCAGGTCGAGGGACTCGGCGACCGCGGCGACGGCCTCACGGTCGGAGAGGTCGACCCCCTGGTCCAGGCAGAACCAGGCGATCGCCCGGTACATGGCGCCGGTGTCGAGCATCCCGCCGTCCAGGGCGTCGGCGACGAGGCGGGAAACGGTCGACTTGCCCGATCCGGCAGGACCGTCGATCGCGATGGTGATGCCGGACTCGGAGCCGGGCATCGCGAGGGCAGAGGGATCGTGCGGCGCGCTGGTGTGCATCGTTCAAGGATACGGGGAGTTCACGCCTCCGCGACGGTCCAGCCGCGTTCTCCGAGCGATCGGGTGAGCAGCTCCTCACGGGTGGCGTCCACGGCGACGTGCGCGAGCCCGACGGCACGGCCCAGTTCGTGCTCGAGACGGAGATCCTCGAGGTTGACCCCGATCTGCCCGATCTCGGTGAGCAGCCTCGCGAGCTCCCCTGGACGGTCCGGGACCAGGACGGTCAGCGTCGCGAACGCGTCGGTGCGGCCTCCGTGCTTGCCGGGGATCCGTCGCACCCCGCGGTTGCCGTCGGCGACCAGCGACGCGAGCGCCCTGCGCGATCCGATCGACGGGTCCGGGGAGCCGCGCAGCGACTCCAGCGCCCCGATCACCCCGTCGAGCCGATCGCGCACCTCGCCGAGCACCCCGGCGACCGAGGCGGCGTTGGCGCCGAGGATCTCCACCCATAGCCGTGGGTCGGAGTCGGCGATGCGTGTGGTGTCGCGCAGACCCTGCCCGGAGAGGCCGAGGGCCGTCTCGGTGGGTGCGAGCAGAGTGCTCGCGAGCAGGCTCGACATCACCTGCGGGACGTGGGAGACCTGGGCGACCGCGGTGTCGTGCGCGGCGGCGTCCATCGTGACCGGCACGGAGCCGATCTCGGTGGCGACGGCCTTGAGCGCGGTCACCGCCTCGGCCCGGGAGCCCTGGTGCGGCACGATCACGAAAGGACGTCCCTGGAAGAGGTCCCCGCGGGCGGCGATCACGCCCGAGACCTCACGGCCCGCCATGGGATGGGCGCCGATGTACCGGGGAAGGTCCTCCCCGCGGGCGAGTGCGCGCACCCCTTCGAGCACCGTGGTCTTCACGCTCGCGACGTCCGCGACGACGGCCTGCGGCCAGGCGCGCAGCGCCCGGTCGATGACCTGTGCGGCCACGTCCGGCGGTGCGGCCACCAGGACGAGCTGCGGGTCCGGGTCCTCGGGCGAGGGCAGCGAGCCCACGCCGAGCTCGACGGCGAGCGACCTGGTGCCCGGGGAGATGTCCTCGACCTGCACGGCGGCACCGGAGCTGCTCAGCGCCATCCCCAGCGAGCCGCCGATCAGGCCGGTGCCGATGATCCGCACCGGCGAGGGCACGAGAGTCGTCACAGACCCACCTCGGCCATCAGCGTGCCCAGCTCGCGGCCGGTCAGCTCGCGGGTCTCCCCCTCGTCGAGGTCCCCGAGCACCACCGGACCGATCCGGGTGCGCACGAGGGCGGTGAGCTCGAAGCCCTGGGAGGCGAACATGCGGCGCACGATCCGATTGCGGCCCTCGTGCAGGGTGATCTCGACGACGGCCTCACGACCGTTCTGCGCGAGCACCCGGGCGCTGTCGGCGCGTGCGGCGCCGTCGTCGAGCTCCACTCCGTCCCGGAGGGTCTTCACCAGGCCCCGGGGCGGGCCGCCCGGGGCGTCGAAGCGGCACACGTACGTCTTGTCGACCTCGAAGCTCGGATGGGTGAGCCGGTGGGCGAGGTCCCCGTCATTGGTCAGCAGCAGCAGACCCTCGGTCTCGTAGTCGAGCCGGCCCACGTGGAAGAGGCGATGGGGGTAGCGCTCCGCGAACTCCGTGAGGTCGCGCCGCCCTTCCGGATCGCTCATCGCGGAGACCACGTGGCGCGGTTTGTTGAGCACGACGGTGACCTTCGCGTCGTCCAGCTGGAGGCGCCGCCCGTCGACGTGGAGCACCTGGGTGGCGGTGTCCACGCGCACGCCCAGCTCCCGCACGGCGACGCCGTCGACCATCACCCGGCCGGTCGAGATCAGCGTCTCGCACGCGCGGCGGGAGCCGAAGCCGGCGCGGGCGAGCACCTTCTGGAGGCGCTCCCCCTCCGCACGGTGCAGATCCGGTCCCTCGCCGCCCCTGTCCGCAGGCGCGGGACGCTTCGTGCCCTCGCCGTCGCGCAGCTTCACGTTCCGGGGCGGCGTGAAGGCGCTGCGTCGTCGAGGTCCCCGGCCCTGGGGGCCCTTCGCGGCGGCCATCAGGCCGCGGCGCCGCGAGCGATGAGCTCCCGGGCCAGCTGCCGATAGGAGTCGGCGCCCTTGGTGGAGGAGGCGAAGGAGATGATCGGCTCGGCCGCGACGGAGGCGTCGGGGAACTTCACCGTGCGGTTGATCGTGGTGTGGAAGACCTTGTCGGGGAAGGCCCCGACAACGCGCTGGCACACCTCACGGGCATGCAGCGTGCGCGGATCGAACATCGTGATGAGGATCCCGTCCATCTCCAGGCGCGGGTTGATGCGGTCCTGGACCTTCTCGATGGTCTCGACCAGCAGCGCCACACCGCGCAGTGCGAAGTACTCGGCCTCCAGCGGGATGATCACGCCGTGGCTCGCCGCGAGCGCGTTGACCGTCAGCAGTCCCAGGGACGGCTGGCAGTCGATGATGATGACGTCGTAGTCGTCGACCACGGGACGCAGCACGCGGGCGAGCGCCATCTCGCGGGCGACCTCGTTGACGAGAGTGACCTCCGCGGCGGAGAGGTCGATGTTCGCCGGCAGCACGTCGAGGTCGTCGGTCGAGGTCGAGCGGATCACCTCGCGCACGTCGTGGTCCCGCTCCATGAGCAGGTTGTAGACGGTCACATCGAGGTCGTAGGGGTTCACCCCGGTGCCGGCGCTCAGTGCGCCCTGCGGGTCGAGGTCCACCAGCAGCACCTTGCGCCCGAGCTCGGCGAGAGCGGCTCCGAGGTTGATCACGCTGGTGGTCTTCCCGACCCCGCCCTTCTGGTTCACCATCGAGATGATGCGGGCCGGTCCGTGGCCGTCGAGCGGTGCTGGCTCCGGCAGCTCAGGCATCGGTCGACCAGTGGGTCCGAGGTCGATGTCCAGCTGCTGATTGGAGGTCGAGCTCACGTCGGTGTCCTGTCGTCGGCGTCGTAGGGCGGTGCGCGGGCGGGAGGAGCCGTCGTGCCTGCCGACGGGCTCCGGACCCAGCCCGGGAAGAGGCGGCTGCATGCAGTCGCCGGAAGATCGGCGACGACGACGCCCGCTGACGGGGTCGTGCGGGGTCGCCGTGCCGGACAAGTCTAAGCCCCTCGCCGCGCCCTGGGGTGGGCACCGGCATGGGTCTCCCGCAGCGAGTCCACCGTCACCTGCGTGTACAGCTGGGTGGTGGTCACCGATGCGTGCCCCAGGAGCTCCTGGACGCTGCGCACATCGGCGCCGCCGTGCAGCAGATGCGTCGCATAGGAATGACGCAGCGTGTGCGGGCTGATCGGGGTGGGCAGCTCCCCCAGCTCGGCATCCTCAGCAGCTCGCTGGACCACCTGCCAGGCGGCCTGCCGTGTGAGGCGGGTCCCGCGGGAGCCCAGGAAGATGGCCGCGGTGCCGGCGCCGTGAGCGGCCAGGGCGGGACGCCCGCGGGTGAGGTACGCGTCCAGGGCCTCGAGCGCGTAGCGTCCGACCGGCACGATCCGATGCTTGTCCCCCTTGCCGCGCAGGATCACGCAGCGCTGGTCGCGGTCCACGTCGTCGAGGTCCAGCCCGATGGCCTCGGAGATGCGGGCTCCGATCCCGTAGAGGAGCTCGAGCAGGGCCCGGTCGCGCAGCGCCCTCTCGGCGGAGTCCCGCCCGGTGCCGGGGCTCCCGGCGGCCGTGAGCAGGGCTTCGACCTGGTCGATGGACAGCGGGTGCGGCAGCCGCGAGGGGATCGACGGCGTGGGGACCAGACGCGAGGGGTCCCCGGTGGTGGAGACCCGCTCGGCGTCGAGGAAGGAATGCAGGCCGCGCACGGCGGCGAGGGCCCGGGCGACCGATGAGGCCGACAGCGCACTGCCCCCGTCGCTCCCGGTGCGCAGCGTCTGCACCCAGTCCGTGAGCCGCTGCGGATCCACGTCGGCGGGGTCCACGTCCTCCCGGGCCAGTTCGGCGAGATATCGCTCGAGGTCGCGACGGTAGGCCGACAGCGTGTTCTGCGAGAGCCCGCGCTCGATGCGCAGATGGCTCAGGTACTGCTCGAGGATCCGGGTGTCCCCCGGGCGCAGCGTCTGCTCCCCGGAGGACGACGGACCGCTGCTGGGGGTCACCTCGAGATCACAGCACGACGAACGGATCGATCGCGAGGGCGACGAACAGCAGCGTCAGGTACGTGATGGAGCCGTGGAAGACCGTCATGGGACCGAGCTTCTTGCCGGTCAGGCCCCGACGCACGCGCACGGCGTACCGGATCACGAGGAACAGGAACCAGGCGCCGACGGCGACGGCGCTGACGCCGTACACCCAGCCGGTGTGGCCCAGCGGGATGATCGCGAGGCTGGACGCGACCATGAAGACCGTGTGCATGATCATCTGCCGGGCGACATTGCTGCGCGCAGCAACGACCGGGAGCATCGGCACGCCGGCGTCGGCGTAGTCCTTGGAGAACTTCTCGGCGAGCGGCCAGTAGTGCGGCGGCGTCCAGAAGAAGATCACGAGGAAGAGCAGCACGGCGGTCCAGGAGACCGTGCCGGTCACCGCCGACCAGCCGATCAGCACCGGCATGCAGCCGGCGATGCCTCCCCAGACGATGTTCTGACTGGTGCGGCGCTTCAGGATCATCGTGTAGAAGACCACGTACAGCAGGATCGCGCCGAGCGCGAGGGCAGCGGATGCCCAGTTCACGAGCACGCCGAGCCAGACGCTCGAGAAGATCGACAGGACGATGCCGAAGATGAGCGCGGCCCGCGGGGTCACCACACCGGTGACCAGCGGACGGTTCTTGGTCCGCTTCATCTTCGCGTCGATGTCACGGTCCAGGTACATGTTCAGCGTGTTCGCACCGCCGGCGGCGAGATACCCGCCGACGACCGTGGCCACGATCAGCCACAGCGAGGGGAACCCTCCTGCGGCCAGGAACATGGTCGGGATCGTGGTGATGAGCAGCAGCTCGATGATGCGCGGCTTGGTGAGCGCCACGTACGCCCGGATCACGGCCCCCGCAGTGCGCTGCGGAGAATGCTCACCGCCCGGGCCTGCGTGCCGGATCGAAGCTCCCTGGGTGGCGGTCACCGCCCACCGTCCTTCCCCTTCTGAGCGCGACGATGTCGTCGCGTGAACGACCCCAGTCTAGGCCGTCACGGAACCGGGACCCCGTGTTCCCGGGGTGAGTCCCCGCACCGTGACGGTGACCTACGGAACCTCCGGGACCCTCCCGGGCGGCGGTTCGCCCCGTCCGCGGGGCAACAGGCTGAACAAAAGAGGTGATCGGGCGCCACCAGCATTAAGGTAGGGGCATCGCTCTGCACGCAGGGCCCCTCGTCGACGCGATCACGTCGGGGCCCGTGCCGGAGCTGTGGATCCGAGCGGCCGCTGCGGCCGCACTCCGTTGAAAGGAACTCATCGACGTGACCGATACGTTCAAGGCCCCCGAGGGCTGGACCGAGCTCGACAAGCGCGCGGTGGACACCGTCCGCGTCCTCGCTGCCGATGCGGTGGAGAAGGTCGGCAACGGCCACCCCGGCACCGCCGTCAGCCTGGCACCCGCCGCGTACCTGCTCTACCAGGACGTGATGCGCCACGATCCGACCGATCCCACCTGGCTGGGCCGCGACCGCTTCGTGCTGTCGGCCGGGCACTCCAGCCTGACCCAGTACATCCAGCTCTTCCTCGGCGGCTTCGGCCTCGAGAAGAAGGACATCGAGGAGCTGCGCACCTGGGGCTCGAAGACCCCGGGCCACCCCGAGAACTTCCACACCAAGGGCGTGGAGATCACCACCGGCCCGCTCGGCCAGGGCATCTCCTCCTCCGTCGGCTTCGCGATGGCCCAGCGCCGCGAGCGCGGCCTGCTGGATCCCGACGCGGCCCCCGGCACCAGCCCCTTCGACCATTTCACCTACGTGATCGCGTCGGACGGCGACCTCCAGGAGGGCGTCAGCAGCGAGGCGAGCTCGCTCGCCGGCACCCAGCAGCTCGGCAACCTCATCGTCCTGTGGGACGACAACGAGATCTCCATCGAGGGCAACACCTCGATCGCCTTCACCGAGGACACCGCGGCGCGCTACGAGGCGTACGGCTGGGACGTGCGCACCGTGGACTGGACCCAGGGCGGCACCGCGTACCTCGAGGACGTCGCCGCGCTCAAGGCCGAGATCCTCGAGGCGCAGAAGGTCACCGACAAGCCGACCTTCATCCGTCTGCGCACCGTGATCGGCTGGCCCATCCCGGAGCTCGCCGGCAGCCACGCCGTGCACGGCGCCAAGCTGGGTGCCGAGGGCGTCGCCGGACTGAAGAAGGCCGTCGGCTTCGACCCGGAGCAGCAGTTCCAGGTCGACGAGGACGTCCTGGCGCACACCCGCTCCCTCGCCGAGCGCGCAGCCGCGGACAAGGCCGAGTGGGACAAGGGCTACCAGGCCTGGCGCTCCGCGAACACCGAGCAGGCGGCCCTGCTGGACCGCCTCGTCGCCCGTGAGCTCCCCGAGGGCTTCGCCGAGGCCTTCCCCGCCTTCGAGGCCGACGAGAAGGGCATCGCGACCCGCGCCGCCTCCGGCAAGGTCCTCGGCGAGCTCGCCGCGGTCATGCCCGAGCTGTGGGGCGGCTCCGCCGACCTCGCCGGCTCGAACAACACCACGATGAAGGGCGAGCCGTCCTTCCTCCCGTCCGAGATCGGCTCCTCCGAGTTCTCCGGCGACGAGTACGGCCGCACGCTCCACTTCGGCATCCGCGAGCACGCCATGGGCGCGATCCTCTCGGGCATCTCGCTGCACGGCCTCACCCGCCCGTACGGCGGCACGTTCTTCCAGTTCGCCGATTACATGCGCGGCGCCGTGCGCCTCGCCTCGCTGATGAAGACCCCGGCCACCTACGTGTGGACCCACGACTCCGTCGGCCTGGGCGAGGACGGCCCGACGCACCAGCCGGTCGAGCACCTGGCCGCCTACCGCGCGATCCCGAACCTGTCGATCGTGCGCCCCGCGGACGCCAACGAGACCAGCCAGGCCTGGAAGGTCCTGCTCGAGCGGGACAACGGTCCCGTCGGCCTCATCCTGAGCCGTCAGGCCATGCCCACCTTCGACCGCACCGAGTACGCCGGCGCCGAGAACCTCGCCAAGGGCGGGTACGTCATGAAGGAGGCCTCGGCGGAGCCGCAGGTCATCCTCATCGGCACCGGCTCCGAGCTGCAGTACGCCGCTGAGGCGCAGAAGCAGCTCGAGGCGGAGGGCGTTCCCGCGCGCCTCGTCTCGATGCCGTCGGTCGAGTGGTTCGACGAGCAGGACGAGGAGTACAAGGAGTCGGTGCTGCCGTCCTCGGTGGCCGCTCGCGTCACCGTCGAGGCCGGTATCGCCATGCCGTGGCATCGCTTCCTCGGCACCCACGGTCGCGCCGTGTCGCTCGAGCACTACGGTGCCTCGGCCGATGCCAAGACGCTGTTCCGCGAGTACGGCTTCACGCCCGAGGCCGTCGTCGCCGCCGCGAAGGAATCCCTCGCCGCAGCACAGGCCTGATCCGCAGCGGGGCGGGGTCCGCGGACCCCGCCCCGCCGTCGCTCGACCCGGCCCCATGGGTTCCGTCCGCCACAGGAGGGAAGTCCGACGGGCCGTTCCGCGTTGACCATGACGACCGCAGTTCGACACAGGGCGCCCAGCGCCCGGAAGGAACGCTCATGACTCAGAACTCCAATACCCAGAACCTCTCCGACGCCGGTGTGTCCATCTGGCTCGACGACCTCTCGCGTCAGCGGATGTCCTCCGGGAACCTGCAGGAGCTCATCGACACCCGCAACGTCGTCGGCGTGACGACGAACCCCTCGATCTTCCAGGCCGCGATCTCCGGCCGCTCGGAGTACGACGCGGACATCGCGCGCCTCTCGGGCGAGGGCAAGGACGTCGACGCCGTCGTCGAGGTGCTCACCACCGATGACGTGCGCAGCGCCGCCGACCTGTTCTCCGACGTCCACGCCGCGACCAAGGGCTTCGACGGCCGCGTGAGCATCGAGGTCGATCCTCGCCTCGCGCACGAGACCGAGAAGACCATCGAGCAGGCCAAGCACCTGTTCGAGGTCGTCGGCCGCGAGAACGTGATGGTCAAGATCCCGGCCACCGCCGCGGGCATCCCGGCGATCACGGCCGTCATCGCCGAGGGGATCAGCGTCAACGTCACCCTCATCTTCTCGGTGACCCGCTACCTCGAGGTCATGGACGCCTACCTCGCCGGTCTCGAGCAGGCCGCGCAGGCCGGCAAGGATCTCTCCACGATCCACTCCGTGGCCTCCTTCTTCGTGTCCCGCGTGGATGCCGAGATCGACAAGCGCCTGGCCGACCTCGGCGGAGAGGCGGAGACGCTGCGCGGCAGCGCCGGCGTCGCCAACGCCCAGGTCGCCTTCGGCAAGTACCTCGAGGTCTTCGGCTCCGAGCGCTTCACCGCGCTGAGCTCCCAGGGCGCGCACGTGCAGCGTCCGCTGTGGGCCTCCACCGGGGTGAAGAACCCCGACTACGCGGACACCCTCTACGTGGACAACCTGGTCGCCGATCCGAGCGTGAACACCATGCCGGAGAAGACCCTCGAGGCCACCGCCGATCACTCCGAGCCGGCCGCGCCGCTGACCGCTGAGAAGGCCGCCTCGGCCGAGACGGTCCTGCAGCGCGTCGCCCAGGCCGGAGTCGACCTGGACGACGTCTTCGCACTCCTGGAGCGCGAGGGCGTCGAGAAGTTCGAGAAGGCCTGGAACGAGCTGCTCGAGACCGTGTCGGCCTCGATCGACGACGCCCGCGCCTGAGCCGACTGCCGAGCACGGTCCCGCCATCGGCGGGCCGTGCTCGCGCCGTGTGTGTCCGAGAAAGGACCATCGTGACCGATACCAACACTCCCCCGGTCGGGGCAGACGCCGAGGATCTGCTCAATCCCCTGCGCGACCCCCGCGACCGCCGCCTCCCCCTGATCGCCGGGCCCAGCTCCATGGTGATGTTCGGCGTCACCGGCGACCTCGCCCGCAAGAAGCTGCTGCCGGCGATCTATGACCTCACCCATCGTGGCCTGCTGCCGCCCAGCTTCGGACTGGTCGGCTTCGGCCGTCGTGAATGGTCCGACGACGACTTCGCCGAGTACGTGCGCAAGAGCGTCTCCGAGCATTCCCGCACCGGTTTCTCCGAGAGCGTCTTCGAGCAGCTCCGGGGCGGCCTGCGCTTCGTCACCGGCACGTTCGACGACTCCGCCGCCTTCGAGCGGCTCACCGAGGTGGTCGGTGAGCTCGACCGCACCCGTGGCACCGGTGGCAATCACGCCTTCTACCTCTCGATCCCCCCGGACGCCTTCCCCAAGGTGTGCGGCCAGCTCGCCGAGTCGGGACTGAACACCCCGCGCGACGGCTCCTGGCGCCGGGTGGTCATCGAGAAGCCCTTCGGCCACGACCTGGAGTCCGCTCGCGAGCTCAACGCTGTCGTCGAAAAGGTCTTCCGGCCCGAGGACGTCTTCCGCATCGACCACTACCTGGGCAAGGAGACGGTGCAGAACATCCTCGCGCTGCGCTTCGCCAACCAGCTCTACGAGCCGGTGTGGAACGCGGGATACGTGGACCACGTGCAGATCACGATGGCCGAGGACATCGGCATCGGCTCGCGTGCCGGCTACTACGACGGCATCGGCACCGCGCGTGACGTCATCCAGAACCACCTCCTCCAGCTGCTCGCCCTGACCGCGATGGAGGAGCCCGTCTCCTTCCGCGCCTCGGACCTGCGCGCGGAAAAGGAGAAGGTGCTCTCCGCCATCGAGCTGCCCGAGGACCTCGGTGAGCACACCGCGCGCGGTCAGTACGTCGGCGGCTGGCAGGGCGGCGAGGAAGTACGTCCCTATCTCGAGGAGGACGGGATCCCCGCCGACTCGACCACGGAGACCTTCGCCGCCATGCGGCTGGACATCGCCACCCGTCGCTGGGCGGGCGTGCCGTTCTACCTCCGTGCCGGCAAGCGCCTGGGGCGCCGCGTCACCGAGATCGCCCTGGTCTTCAAGCGGGCGCCGTTCCTGCCGTTCCGCTCCACGGACACCGCAGACCTCGGCCAGAACGCGATCGTCATCCGTGTCCAGCCGGACGAGGGCGTGACCATCCGGTTCGGCTCCAAGGTGCCCGGGACCCAGATGGAGGTGAGGGACGTGACCATGGACTTCGCCTACGGCATGAACTTCACCGAGGAGTCCCCCGAGGCCTACGAGCGTCTGATCCTGGACATGCTCCTGGGGGACCCGCCGCTGTTCCCCCGCCAGAAGGAGGTCGAGCTCTCCTGGAAGATCCTCGACCCCATCACCGACTACTGGGCCGAGCAGATGGACCCGGCTCCGTACCGCCCCGGCAGCTGGGGCCCCGACACCGCGCACGAGATGCTCGCCCGTGACGGACGTACCTGGAGGCGACCGTGATCACCACCCTGACCGACACCACCGCATCGGCCATCGACAAGAAGATGATCGAGATGCGGGAGACCTTCGGCGCCAACACCATCGGCCGGGTCCTCACGCTCATCATCATCGCCACCGGCGACATCGAGGAGCCCCTCGAGGCCGCCATCAGCGCGAGCCATGAGCACCCCGCCCGGGTGCTCGTGGTCGACGCGGATCCCGAGGCCGAGGTCTCCGGGCTGGACGCCGAGATCCGTGTGGGCCGCGATGCCGGCGCCGGCGAGATCGTCATCCTCCGGGCCCGAGGGGACATCATGTCCTCACTGGACACGCTCGTCATGGCGCTCCTGCTGCCCGACGCCCCGATCGTGACCTGGTGGCCCGAGGGCGCTCCCTCGGCCCCCGTGCACGACGTGCTGGGCTCGATGTCGCAGCGCCGGATCACGGACTCCGCGGCCTGCCCGGCGCCGATCGCCACGCTGAAGCGTCTGCGCCGCGGCTACTCCCACGGCGACTCCGACCTCGCCTGGGCCCGGCTGACGCGCTGGCGCGGGCTGGTCGCGAGCGCCTACGAGGTGCCGCCGGTCTCCGTGCCGAAGCAGGTCCAGGTCGCCGGCTCCGCCGAGAACCCCTCCGTGGTGCTCATGGCGGCCTGGCTCTCCCACACCCTGGGCGTCGACGCGAAGATCGTGGATCCCTCCGACGACGCACCCGACTACGCGGGCGTGCACGGGGTGCGGCTCCTCCGGGCCGACGGCACCATCGACCTCACCCGCGTGAGCGACGAAGCGATCGTGCTGACCCTCCCCACGGACGACTCCGGCCAGCATGTGACGATGCCCCGACGCACGCTCAACGAGCTGCTCGCCGAGGAGCTGCGGCGACTCGATCCCGATGAGGTCTACGGCGAGGTCCTCGCCAGCACCTTCAGCGACATCGTCGACTCCGGCACCTTCGCGACCGGCAAGCCCGCCCCCACCGACACGGTGGTCGCGGACGCCGACGCGGTGGCGGTCGCTGCGGCCGAGTCCGCCGCCTCCCAGCTCGCCACGGCCCTGAAGGAGCGCTCGGTCGCGCATCTCGTGGTCACCGGCGGCACCGTCGGCACGAAGACCGCCGGGGCCCTCCCGGCGGCACTCCGGTCCACGGGGGCCGACCTCACCCACCTGCACATCTGGTGGGGCGACGAGCGGTTCGTGGATCCGGAATCCGCCGACCGCAACGAGGTCGCCGTGCGCGCCGGTCTGCTCGAGCCTCTGCAGGAGGCCGGGCTGCCGAGCCGCAACATCCACATCATGCCCTCCCCCGCCGACGGCATGTCCCTCGAGGACGCGGCCGCCTGGTACGGGCAGCAGCTGGATCTGCTGGGCGGCGATGAGCCGTTCCGCACCCGCGGTGGCGCCTTCTTCGACGTGCTCATGCTCGGCGTCGGCCCGGACGGCCACGTCGCCTCGCTGTTCCCGGAGCATCCGGATCAGCGTCAGGTCGGTGCGAGCGCGATCGCGGTCAAGGGATCCCCGAAGCCGCCGTCGGAGCGGGTCTCCCTGACCTGGCCCGTGCTCAACTCCTCCCGCCACGTGGCCCTGCTGGTCGCAGGTGGCGAGAAGGCCGACGCGGTGGCCGACGGGCACGGGGAGATCGATCCGTGGCCGGTGCCCGCCTCCGCAGTGCGCGGGCTGGAGACGACCACCTGGTTCCTGGACACCGCTGCGGCGTCCCGCCTGAAGGGCTGAGAGCAGCAGCACCGGATCCGCCACGAACGGCCGGACCCCGCGGAGGATCCTCCGCGGGGCCCGGCCGTGCCGTGCCGCAGCGCCGTACCCGCCCTGCACAGCACAGCGGGCCGGTCACCCTCATGGTGACCGGCCCGCTGCGTGACGAATCAGAGGCGAGGACTCAGAGGAAACGCTCGAGCATCGCGAGACCCGCGCAGCTCACGCCCCACAGCACCGCGACCGTGACGGTCAGTCGGTTCAGGTTGCGCTCGGCGACACCGGAGGCGCTGGCCGAGGAGGAGACACCGCCGCCGAACATGTCGGAGAGGCCACCGCCGCGCCCCTTGTGCAGGAGCACGAGCATGATGGTCAGCAGGCTGAACACGGCCAGCGAGATCTGAAGGATGAGCTTCAGGAGGGGCAGATCCACGAGGGGAGACACCTTCCACGGAGACGAGCGGACCGATCCAGCATACGCCACGGGCCGGGCCCCGAAGGGACCCGGCCCGCGTGGCACGGCTCTCGCTCAGCGAGGCCCGCGCCCGGTCGTCGATCCGGCCCACAGGGCCGGATCCGACGCGATCAGCCCTGGTAGCCCGCGATCTTGGCGAACTCCTCGGCCTTGAGCGAGGCACCGCCGACGAGCGCACCGTCGACGTCCTCCTTGCCCATCAGCTCGACCACGTTGGAGGACTTCACGCTGCCGCCGTACAGCACGCGCACGGCATCGGCGACGACGTCGCCGTGGAGCGCACGCAGCGCCTCACGGATCGCGCGGCAGACCTCCTGCGCATCGTCGGCGCTGGCGACCTCGCCGGTGCCGATCGCCCAGACGGGCTCGTACGCGATGACGATCTTCGCGGCCTGCTCGGCGCTGACGCCCTCGATGCCGCCCTCGAGCTGCGCGAGGGTGTACTCGACGTGCTTGCCGGCCTGTCGCTCCTCGAGCGGCTCGCCGACGCACAGGATCGGGGTCAGGCCCGCGGCGAAGGCTGCCTTCACCTTGGCATTCGTGACCTGCTCATCCTCCCCGTGGAGCTGGCGACGCTCGGAGTGGCCCACCGTCGCGTAGGTGGCGCCGAGCGCGGCCAGCATCGGGCCGGAGACCTCACCGGTGTAGGCACCGGACTCGTGCGCGGAGATGTCCTGCGCGCCGTAGGAGATCGGGAGCTTGCCGGCCTCGACGGCCACCTGGACGGTGCGCAGGTCGACGAAGGGGGGCAGCACGGCCACCTCGACGGCGTCCGTGTTCACGGTCTTGAGCTGGTCGCCCAGCTCCTCGACCAGGGCCAGGCCCTGCTTCCAGTCGAGGTTCATCTTCCAGTTGCCCGCCATCAGCGGGGTACGGGTGCTCACTTGGTGCCCTCCTCGAGGATCGAGATGCCCGGCAGGTCCTTGCCCTCGATGAGTTCGAGGCTCGCTCCGCCGCCGGTGGAGATGTGCGAGTATCCGGATTCGTCGAATCCGAGGATGCGGACCGCAGCGGCGGAGTCGCCACCGCCGACCACGGTGTAGGCGTCGGCCTCCGAGAGGACCTGCGCGACGGCCTTGGTGCCACCGGCGAAGCTCTCGAACTCGAAGACGCCCATGGGGCCGTTCCAGAACACGGTGGCCGCATCGGCGATCTTCTCGCCGAACAGCTTCGCGGTCTCCGGGCCGATGTCCATGCCCTCCTGATCGGCCGGGATGTCGCCGGCCTTGACCACGGTCGTGGGAGCGTCGGCCGAGAACTCCGGCGCGACGATCGTGTCGACCGGCAGCACGAGCTCGACGCCGTTGGCCTCGGCGCGCTGCATGTACTCGCGCACCACGTCGATCTTGCTCTCGTCCAGCAGCGACTTGCCGACCTCGAAGCCCTTGGCCTTCTGGAAGGTGTAGGCCATGCCGCCGCCGATGAGGATGCGGTCGGCCTTGCCCAGGAGCGCGTCGATGACGCCGAGCTTGTCGGCGATCTTCGCACCGCCCAGGACCACGACGAAGGGGCGCTCGGGCTCCTCGGTGACCTTGCGCAGGGCCTCGACCTCACCGAGCACCAGCTCTCCGGCCGCCGAGGGCAGCAGGGAGGCGAGCTCGTAGACGGAGGCCTGTTTGCGGTGCACGACCCCGAAGCCGTCGGAGACGAAGGCGTCGCCGAGCGAGGCGAGGGCCTGGGCGAACACATGCCGCTCGCCATCCTGCTTCGCGGTCTCCCCGGGGTTGAAGCGGAGGTTCTCGAGCACGGCGACCTCGCCGTCCTGGAGACCGGAGACGGTCTCGCGCGCGGAATCCCCGATGGTGTCGGTCGCGAAGGCGACGTCCTGGCCCAGCAGCTCGCCGAGGCGACCCACGACGGGCTTGAGGGAGTACTTGTCCTCCGGAGCGCCCTGCGGACGGCCGAGATGGGAGATGACCACGACCCGGGCGCCGGCCTCGACGAGACGGGTCAGAGTGGGCAGAGCGGCGCGGATGCGGCCGTCGTCGGTGATCGTGGTGCCGTCCAGCGGCACGTTGAGATCGGCCCGGACGAGCACGCGCTTGCCGCGCAGCTCCCCGAGCGAATCGATGGTCTTCAGCACGATGATGGTTCCTTCGTTTCGTGGTCCCGACGCATGGGATGCGCGCGGGGACCGTGGGACGAGCGGAGCCCGCCGGAGGCCGACCCCTCGGGGTGGCGACCGGCGGGCTCCGGGGATGTCCTGGCCGTCAGGGCGACAGCTCGGGAATCAGAGGGAGATCAGAGGGACTTGCCGACGAGCTGCGAGAGCTCGACGAGGCGGTTGGAGAAGCCCCACTCGTTGTCGTACCAGGAGAAGATCTTCACCTGGTTGCCGATGACCTTGGTCAGCTGCGCGTCGAAGATCGCGGAGTGCGGGTCGCCCTCGATGTCCTTGGAGACGATCGGATCCTCGGTGTAGCGCAGGACGCCCTTGAGCGGGCCCTCTGCGGCCTTCTTCACCGCGGCGTTGACCTCGTCGGCGGTGACCTCGCGGCTCGCCTCGAAGGTCAGGTCGGTGATCGAGCCGGTGGGGACCGGCACGCGCAGCGAGTAGCCGTCGAGCTTGCCCTTGAGCTCGGGGAGCACCAGCGCCACGGCCTTGGCCGCACCGGTGGTGGTCGGGATGATGTTCAGGGCGGCGGCGCGTGCGCGGCGCGGGTCCTTGTGCGGGCCATCCTGCAGCACCTGGTCGGAGGTGTAGGCGTGGATGGTCGTCATGAGGCCCTTGACGATCCCGAACTCGTCGTTCAGCACCTTGGCCACGGGTGCGAGGCTGTTGGTGGTGCACGAGGCGTTCGAGACGATGTGGTGCGACGAGGGGTCGTAGTCGCCCTCGTTCACGCCGATGACGAAGGTCGCGTCCTCGTTCTTCGCCGGAGCGGAGATGATGACCTTCTTGGCGCCGGCCTCGAGGTGGGCCTTGGCCTTCTCGGCGTCGGTGAAGATGCCGGTGGACTCGATGACGACGTCCGCGCCGATCTCGCCCCACGGGATGTTCTTCGGGTCGCGCTCGGCGTACGCCTTGAAGGTGAGGTCGCCGACGGTGATGGAGTCCTCGTCGTGGGTGACCTCGTAGGGCAGCACACCGCCGATGGAGTCGTACTTGATGAGATTCGCGAGCGTCGCGTTATCCGTGAGGTCGTTGACCCCGACGATCTGGATGTCAGCCTTCTGCTCGAGCGCCGCGCGCAGGTAGTTGCGCCCGATACGACCGAATCCGTTGATTCCGACCTTAATGGTCACGGTTCCTCCTAGATTCACAGGGGATCTGCGAAATATGGACAGTGGCGCGCACGCCCTCGTACGCTCGGACGGCGCCGGCTGTGACCGACGACCGAAGTAGATCCTATCAATGTCACAGAGTGCTTCCGCAGGACGTTCATCCCACGGGATCGGGAGACGGCGGGAGCTGCCCGTCGTCGACGCCGTGCTCGGTGCCCGGAAGTCCCAGGTCCTCCGCACGTTTATCAGCCATCGCGAGCAGTCTGCGGATCCGCCCGGCGACGGCATCCTTCGTGAGCTGAGGATCGGCGAGACGGCCCAGCTCCTCGAGGCTCGCCTGGCGGTGCTCGAGGCGCAGCTGCCCGGCGGCCTGCAGATGCTCGGGCACGTCGTCGCCGAGGATCTCGAGGGCTAGCTGCACCCGCTGCCCGGCCGCGACCGCCGCCCGCGCGGAGCGGCGCAGGTTGGCGTCGTCGAAGTTCGCCAGACGGTGCGCGGTCGCCTTGACCTCGCGCTTGGTGCGGCGCTCCTCCCAGGTCCTCACCGTCTGCTGAGCTCCCATGCGGGCCAGCAGCGCGGAGATCGCGTCACCGTCGCGGAGCACCACGCGGTCCGCGCCGCGCGCCTCCCGGGCCTTCGAGGCCACGCCGAGGCGGCGTGCGGCGCCGACCATCGCCAGCGCCACCTCCGGGCCGGGGCACGAGAGCTCGAGGGCCGAGGAGCGGCCCGGTTCGGTGAGCGAGCCGCGCGCCAGGAACGCCCCGCGCCACGCGGCCTCGGCGTCCACCGTCGCGCCGCCCACGACGAACGGCGGCATGCCGCGCACGGGACGACCGCGGGCATCGAGCAGCCCGGTCTGGCGCGCGAGCATCCCGCCCTCGCGGTCCACGCGCACGATGTACCGGGTGGTGCGCCGGATCCCCGAGGGGGCGAGCACCGCGAGATCGGCGCGGTGGCCGTACATGTCGCCGATGATCGCGTGCAGCCGTCGGGCGACGGCGGCGGAATCCAGCTCCGCCTCCACCACGACGCGCCCGGCGACCAGATGCAGCCCCCCGGCGAAGCGCAGCATGGCTGCCGCCTCCGCCTTGCGTGCCGAGGGCCGGGTCACCTCGAGGTGGCTCAGCTCCTCCTTGGCATCACCCGTCAGTGCCATGCAGGTCCTCCTCGTTCGATGCGGCGTCGGCGATCGACGCGCGGTCCGTCAGCGGGGGCGCCGGGCTTCCCCATCCGTCCTGTTCCGGTTCGACGTCGCCATAGGCGTCGTCGAAGAGATCCCGGTACGCGGCGGCCAGTCGCACCGGATCGTGGTGCGGCCTGCCATCGCCGACGCTCACCTGGCGCAGCAGGGCGCGGATGCCCCGCGCCTTCGCCGTCTGGGCGAGCTCCAGGGCGTCGTCCAGCGTGGTCGGGTCGGCGACCAGGGCGTCGAAGCGACACCCATCCGCATGCTCGAGCAGCACGTCGAGCATGTCCAGGCTGGTCATCCCCTCCGCCTCCTGCGCACCCACCGAGAGGTTCGTGGTGATGCAGCGCCGGGCGGGGCTGGTGCGGATCGCCTCGGCGATCTCGGGGATCATCAGATGCGGCAGCACGGAGGTGTACCAGGACCCGGGGCCCACGAAGATCCAGTCGGCCCGGGCGATCGCCTCCAGGACGTCCTCGGGGACCCGCGGCCGCGGGGGGACCAGGCGCACCTGCTCGACCCGTCCTTCGGCAGTGGCGACCTGCCATTGGCCGCTGACCAGGCGCAGCTCCCCGTCGGCCCCGCGCACGTCCGCCTCGATGTCCAGCGGGTCCAGGGCCATCGGCAGCACGCGTCCGCGGGCGCCGAGCAGCTCAGCCATCTGGTCGAGGCCCTCGATGGGGTCGTCGAGGATCTGCCACAGGGAGACGATCAGCAGGTTGCCCAGGGCGTGCCCGCCCAGCTCGCCGTCGGTCTCGAAGCGGTGCTGGATCACGTCCTCCCAGATCGTGCCCCAGTCGGAGTCCTCGCACAGCGCTGCCAGCGCCATGCGCAGGTCGCCCGGCGGCAGGACCGGCATCTCGGTGCGGATCCGACCGGAGGAGCCGCCGTTGTCGGCGACGGTGACCACGGCGGTGATGTCGTCCGCCAGCAGGCGCAGCGCACGCAGGTTCGCCGCGAGGCCGTGGCCGCCTCCGAGCGCGACCACCCGGAGGGGCCTCTGCGGGTCGCCGCGTCGACCGCGCCGGGCGTTGCCCGAGCGGTCCGCGCCGCGTATCCGATGACCCCCCGCGCGGGGCGCGATGCTGTTCATTCCCGCCCCAGATCCCGGTGGCGGATGCGGACGGCGTGCCCGGCCCGTCGCAGCTCCTCACCGATCTTCTCCGAGATGGCGACGGAGCGGTGCTTGCCGCCGGTGCAACCGATCGCGAGAGTCGTGAAGTGCTTGTTCTCGGCGGTGTAGCCGCGCAGCACGGGGGTGATCATCTCGAGGTACTTCTCGACGAACTCGGTGGCGTTGGCATCGCCGAGCACGTGGTCGGCGACCTCCGGGTCCAGCCCGCGCTTGTCCCTCAGCTCGGGGATCCAGTACGGGTTCGGGATGAAGCGCACGTCGCTGACGTGATCGGCCTCCAGCGGGATGCCGTACTTGAAGCCAAAGGACAGCATCGTGACGGTGAGCTGCTGCTCCAGGCTGGTCCCGAAGGTGGAGCGCATCTTCATCGTCAGCTGGTGGACGTTCAGCGGAGCGGTGTCGATGACGAGATCCGCCATGCGGCGGTACGGCGCGAGCATCTCGCGTTCGCGGCGGATCCCCTCGAGCACTCCCTCCTCCCCCTGCAGCGGGTGGGGACGGCGCACGGAGTCGAAGCGGCGCACGAGGGTCGCCTCGTCCGCCGTGAGGAACAGCAGTCGCAGCCGGAGGTCGGCGCGGCGCAGCTGGGCGACCACGTCGGAGAGCTCGGAGAAGAACGGGCCGGAGCGCGGGTCGACCACCACGGCGAAGCGGTTCTGACGGCCCTCCGCCGATGCCTGCAGGTCGTACAGGGTGGTGATGAGCTGGGGCGCGATGTTGTAGACGACGTACCAGCCCATGTCCTCGAGGGCATGGGCCGCGGTCTCACGGCCGGCTCCTGCGAGGCCGGTGATGATGACGATGTCACCTGTCGTATCGGAGTCGGGCACCCTCGAGGACTCGTCGTGCACGGATCGCTCCTTCCAAGAACGGCGGATGTCGGGGACGTCGGGTGCGAAGCACTCCGCTGACGGCGGCCGGCTGACGGGTGTCAGGTGTCAGGTGTCGAGGATCTCGCCGGTGGCCATGTCCACCGTGACGCCGAGCGAGTCGTCGTCCGTGGCGGACGCGGACGCGGCGTCCGTCTCCGGGGCTTCCTCGGATCGTAGCGCGGCCAGGATCTGCGCGGCCAACGCGGGGCCGATCCCGTCGACCTGCTGGAGCTCCTCCTCGGAGGCGCTGCGGATCGCGGAGACGGTCACGAAGCGATCCAGGAGGGAGCGGCGCCGGGCGGGCCCGAGCCCGGTAATGCCGTCCAGGGCGCTGGCCTGCATCGCCCGGCCGCGCTTGGAGCGGTGGTAGGTGATCGCGAAGCGGTGCGCCTCGTCGCGCAGGCGCTGCACGAGGAAGAGCGCCTCGCTGGTGCGCGGCAGGATCACGGGGTACTCGTCCCCCGGCACCCAGATCTCCTCGAGGCGTTTGGCGATCCCGGCCAGGGCGATGTCGGTGATCCCGAGCTCGTCGAAGGCCCGCTGGGCGGCGGCCACCTGAGGGGCGCCGCCGTCGACGAGGATCAGCGAGGGCGGGTACGCGAAGCGGCGCGATTCCTCCTCGGTCTTCTCCGGCGGATCCAGGTGGTGCTTCAGACGGCGGGTGATGACGTCGTACATCGAGGCGGTGTCGTCACGGGCCGCGTCGCCGCTGACCGAGTAGCGCCGGTACTCGCTCTTCTTCGGCAGCCCGTCCTCGAACACGACCTGCGAGCCCACCACGTTGGTCCCGTGGGAATGGGAGATGTCGAAGCATTCGATGCGCAGCGGCGGCTCGGCGAGCTCGAGCGCCTCCCCGAGATCCTCGAGCGCCTTGGTGCGCGCGGTGATGTCGCCGGTGCGCTTGAGCCGGTGCAGGCGCAGCGCCTCGAGCGCATTCTCGGTGACCGTGGCCAGCAGGTCCTTCTTCTCACCGCGCTGCGGGATCCGCAGGTCCACGGGACGGCCGATGAGTTCGAGCACCTGATCGCGGTGCGTGGGCAGCACCGGGACCAGCACCTCCTTGGGGGCGGCGCCCTCGGTGTACAGCGTGGTCAGCGCCCGTTCGATGAGGTCCGCAGCCGTCGAGGTGTCGAGGATCTCGGCGGTCCAGCCGCGCTGCCCGCGGATCCGCCCGCCGCGCACGTGGAAGACCTGCACGGAGGCCTCGAGCTCGTCCTGGGCGAAGCCCACGAGATCCGCGTCGGTGGCGTCGGAGAGCACCACGGAGTTTTTCTCCATCACCGTGGTCAGGGCCTGGAGGTCATCGCGCAGTCCGGCGGCGCGCTCGTAATCCATCGCCGCGGCGGCCTCGCGCATCTCCTTCTCGATGCGGCGGGTGTAGGTCGCGGTGTTCCCGGCCATGAAGTCCGCGAACTGCTCCGCGAGCCGGCGATGCTCGGCCTCGGAGATGTCGCCCACGCAGGGGGCGGCGCACTTGCCGATGAATCCGAGCAGGCAGGGCCGGCCCGAGCGCTCGGCGCGGCGGTAGACGCCTGCGCTGCACGAGCGCACGGGGAACACCCGCAGCATCAGGTCGAGCGTCTCCCGGATCGCGCCCACCTGCGGATAGGGCCCGAAGACGCGATCGGACTTGGTGCGCGGCCGACGGGTGATCTGCACCCGCGGCACCTTCTCCCCCATTGTGAGGACGAGATACGGGTACGACTTGTCGTCGCGGAACTTCACGTTGAACCGCGGGTCGAACTCCTTGATCCAGGTGTACTCCAGCGTCAGGGCCTCGACCTCGGTGCCCACCACCGTCCACTCCACGCTCGCAGCCGTGGTCACCATGCGCCGCGTGCGCTCGTGCAGGACGGCGAGGTCCTGGAAGTAGTTCGACAGGCGCTGCCTGAGGTTCTTCGCCTTGCCGACGTAGATGACGCGACCGTGCTCGTCACGGAACCGGTACACGCCCGGACGGGTGGGGATCGAGCCGGTGGCGGGGCGGTAGGTGGACGGATCAGCCATGGCGGTACGGTCTCATGCCCGCTCGGCGCGGCCTGCTCGTCCGCTGCCGAGCATCGGGGCGAGGAACTGCCCGGTGTAGGAGCCCTTCACCGTCGCGACGTCCTCGGGGGTGCCGGTGGCGACGATGCGGCCGCCGCCGGCGCCGCCCTCGGGGCCGAGGTCGATGACGTGGTCGGCCGTCTTGATGACGTCGAGGTTGTGCTCGATGACGATCACGGTGTTGCCCTTGTCGACGAGCCCGCCGAGCACCTCGAGCAGCTTGCGGACGTCCTCGAAGTGTAGGCCCGTGGTGGGTTCGTCGAGCACGTAGATCGTGCGACCGTTGGAGCGCTTGTGCAGCTCGGAGGAGAGCTTGACGCGCTGGGCCTCGCCGCCGGAGAGCGTGGTGGCGGACTGGCCGAGCTTCACGTAGCCCAGGCCCACGTCCACCAGGGTCTGCATCTGCCGACGGATCGCCGGGACCGCGTCGAAGAAGTCGAGCGCCTCGGTGATCGACAGGTTCAGCACCTCGGCGACGTTCTTGTCCTTGAAGGTCACCTCGAGGGTCTCGCGGTTGTACCGCTGACCCTTGCAGACCTCGCATTGGACGTAGACGTCGGGCAGGAAGTTCATCTCGATCTTCAGCGTGCCGTCGCCGGAGCAGGCCTCGCAGCGGCCGCCCTTGACGTTGAAGGAGAAGCGCCCGGCGGTGTAGCCGCGCACCTTCGCCTCGGTGGTCTGCGCGAACAGGGTGCGCACCCGGTCCCACACGCCGGTGTAGGTGGCGGGGTTGGACCGCGGAGTGCGGCCGATGGGCGACTGGTCGACGTGCACGACCTTGTCGAGGTGCTCGAGGCCGCTGACGCGCTTGTGCCGTCCCGGCACGATGCGGGCCCGATTGAGCTCCTTGGCGAGGACCGCATAGAGGATGTCGTTGACCAGGGACGACTTCCCCGATCCGGAGACACCGGTCACCGCGGTGAGCACGCCGAGCGGGAAGCTGGCGTCCTGGCCCTGGAGGTTGTTCGCGCGCGGCGAGACGACCTTGATCATGCGGTCATGGTCCACCGGGCGCCGGGCCGTCGGGAGCGGGATCGCGAGGTCGCCGGAGAGGTAGCGCCCGGTGAGGCTGTCGGCGTTCTTCTTGAGCTCCTCGACGCTGCCGGAGTGGACGACCTTCCCGCCGTGCTCGCCCGCCAGCGGACCGATGTCCACCACCCAGTCGGCGGAGTTGAGAGTGTCCTCGTCGTGCTCGACCACGATCAGGGTGTTGCCGAGGTCGCGCAGCCGTTCGAGCGTGCCGATGAGGCGGGCGTTGTCACGCTGGTGCAGCCCGATCGAGGGTTCGTCGAGCACATACAGCACGCCCACCAGGCCGGAGCCGATCTGCGTGGCCAGGCGGATGCGCTGCGCCTCGCCGCCCGAGAGGGTGCCGGCGGCGCGAGCGAGGTTCAGGTAGTCCAGGCCCACGTCGAGCAGGAAGCCGAGCCGGGACCGGATCTCCCGCAGCACCTCGTCGGCGATCGCGGCTTCGCGCACGCCGAGCTCGAGCTCCTCGTGGAAGGTGAGCGCGTCGCGGATCGACATCTCCGTGACCTCGGAGATCGAACGGCCGCCGACCGTCACGGCGAGCACCTCGGGGCGCAGCCGGGCGCCCCGGCAAGCGGGGCAGGGCACCTCGCGCATGAACTGCTCGTAGCGCTCCTTGGCCCAGTCCGACTCGGTGTCGGAGTGGCGGCGCTCGAGGAAGTGCATCACGCCCTCGAAGCCCGTGGAGTACGTGCGCTCCCGGCCGAAGCGGTTGCGGTACTTCACGTGGACCTTGTGGTCCTTGCCGTGCAGCAGCGCATCGCGGGCGCGCTCGGGCAGCGCCCTCCATGGGACGTCCATCGAGAAGGTGAGCTCCTCGGCGAGCGCGGACATGACCTCGACATGTCGGTCGGTGGAGCCCATCGTCCAGGGGGCGATGGCGCCCTCGGCGAGGCTGAGGTCCTCGTCGGGGATCACCAGCTCCGGGTCGACCTCGAGACGCATGCCGATGCCGGTGCACTCGGGGCACGCACCGTAGGGGGCGTTGAAGGAGAAGGTGCGCGGCTCGATGTCGTCGATCGCCAGCGGATGGTCGTTGGGGCAGGCGCGCTTCTCGGAGAAGCGGCGCGTGCGCTCCTCGGAGTCCTCGTCGACGTCGACGTAGTCCACCAGCACCAGGCCCTCGGAGAGACGCAGTGCGGTCTCGACGGAGTCGGTCAGTCGCCGTCGCGCGTCGGGCTTGGCGGCGAGGCGGTCCACCACGACCTCGATCGTGTGCTTGAACTTCTTGTCGAGGGAGATCTCCTCGTCCAGGCGGCGTGTCGTCCCGTCGATCCGGGCGCGCGCATAGCCCTGGGAGCGCAGCGAGGACAGCAGATCGGCATGCTCGCCCTTGCGTCCCTGCACCACGGGCGCGAGCAGCTGGAAGCGGGTGCCCTCGTGCTGCTCGATCAGCGTGTCCACGATCTGCTCGGCCGAGGAGGAGCTGACCGGCTCGCCGCAGATCGGGCAGTGCTGCACGCCGGTGCGCGAGAACAGCAGACGCAGGTAGTCGTAGATCTCCGTGATCGTGCCGACCGTCGAGCGCGGGTTGCGGTTGGTCGACTTCTGGTCGATGGACACGGCCGGGGAGAGTCCCTCGATGAGATCGACGGACGGCTTGTCCATCTGGCCCAGGAACTGCCGGGCGTAGGCCGAGAGCGATTCGACATAGCGACGCTGGCCCTCGGCGAAGATCGTGTCGAAGGCCAACGAGCTCTTGCCGGAACCGGACAGACCGGAGAAGACCACCAGGCGGTTCCGGGGGATGTCGATGTCGATGTTCTTGAGGTTGTGCTCGCGCGCACCGCGGACGACGAGAGAATCAGTCACCGGACCATCCTACGAGCGGGACACGACATTCGAACCTCTGTTCGTCGGAGACGTAGGCGACATACTGGGGGCATGACTGAGAACGCCTACACCGGACATGTCGAACCCCATGGTGAGAGCGCCGTGCGCTCGATCGGCGGGCTGCAGATCCGCAAGACCTCCGTCGGGCCGATGGACAACAACGCCTACCTGCTGACCTGTCGGTCGAGCGGGGCCCAGCTGCTGATCGACGCCGCCGCGGAGCCGGACCGGCTGCGGCGGCTGCTCGCCGAGGGCGCCGAGCACGACTGGCTCGACCTCATCGTCACCACCCATAGCCACCACGACCACATCGGCGCGCTCGAGGAGATGGCCGCTGCCACCGGTGCCCGCACGGCGGCCGGAGCGGAGGACGCGAAGGAGATCGCCGCGAAGATCGACCTGCCGCTCTCCCACGGCGACGAGCTGCGGTTCGGGGAGCAGTCGGTGCAGATCATCGCGCTGCGCGGCCACACCCCCGGCTCGATCGCCGTGCTGTGGGAGGGCTCGGACGACGACGGCGAGCGCTCCAGCCACCTCTTCACCGGGGATTCGCTGTTCCCCGGAGGGGTGGGGAACACGAACGAGGATCCGCAGCGCTTCGCGCAGCTGATGGACGACGTCGAGCAGCGGCTGTTCGACGTGCTGCCGGATTCGACCTGGGTGTATCCGGGCCACGGGGACGACACCACGCTGGGTGCGGAGCGGCCCTCGCTCGCCCAGTGGCGAGAGCGGGGCTGGTGACCTCCGACGAGAGGCCCGCCTGGTGCGTCGTCGGCCGAGGCACGGGCGGGCGCTGCGCGCTCGTCGAGCTCGATGCGCTGGGTGCACGGCTCCGCGAGGTCGAGATCGAGCCGGAGCGGCTGGCCGACGAGGTGGCGCGCCGGGAGTCCGCGGTCTCCCCGCGCTGGGTCTGGAGCGACACCCCGACCTGGTACGCCCGTCTCGTCGACGCCGGGGTGACGGTCTCCCGCGGTCATGACCTGCGCCTGATCCACGTGATCCTGCGTCATTCCGAGATGGTCCGTGAGGCCCGGGCGCTCCGCGAGGCCGTGGACTGGGATGCGCCCATCGACCTGCAGCTCGAGGACCGCAGCGCCGGGGAGACCCTCTTCGAGCTGGACGCCTCCTCGGCTCGTCCCGGCGGTGTCCCCCACGGCATCGAGGAAGCGCTCACGGAGTTCGCCCGTCAGCGCGCCGCGATCGACGGCGCCACGGATCCCTCGCGCCTGCGGCTGCTGGTCGCCGCGGAGTCCGCCGGGGGCCTGATCGCGGCCGAGCTGCACGCCGCCGGGATCCCCTGGGACGTCGCCGAGCACGACCGGATCCTCGCCGAGTCCCTCGGGCCCCGGCCCTCCCCCGGGCATCCGCCGGCGCGGATGGTGGAATCCGCCGCCCAGGTGCGGGAGGCCCTGGGCGATCCTCAGCTGAGCCTGGACTCCCCGCCGCGGCTCCTGCGCGCCCTGCACCGCGCCGAGATCGATGTGGAGTCCACCTCGAAATGGGAGCTGACGCGCTACGACCACCCGGCGATCGAGCCGCTGCTGCGCTACAAGAAGCAGTCCCGCCTGCTCGCCGCGAACGGCTGGGCATGGCTGGACGAGTGGGTGCACGAGGGTCGCTACCGACCCGTGTACGTGCCTGGCGGCGTCGTCACCGGGCGCTGGGCCAGCAGCGGTGGCGGCGCGCTGCAGATCCCCCGGCAGCTGCGACCGGCGCTCCGGGCCGACGAGGGCTGGCGCCTGGTGAGCGCGGACGTCGCCCAGCTCGAACCACGGGTGCTCGCCGCGATGTCCGCCGACACCGCGATGGCGACCGCCGGCGCCGGGAAGGACCTCTATTCGGGGATCGTCGACGCCGGGATCGTCGCCTCCCGCCAGGAGGCCAAGGTGGGCGTGCTGGGCGCGCTGTACGGCGGCACCACCGGGGACAGCGGCCGGGTGGTCCCGCGGCTGCGGAGGACCTTCCCCGACGCCATGGCCCTGGTGGACGGCGCCGCCGCCACCGGTGAGCGCGGAGGGACGGTCTCGACCTGGCTGGGTCGTTCCTCCCCCGCTCCCGAGGCGGCCTGGACGCAGGCCCAGACCAGTGCGTACCGCCCCGAAGCGTCCTCCGGCGAGCAGGAGCGGGCGCGACGCTCCGCGCGCGATCGTGGCCGCTTCACCCGCAACTTCGTCGTCCAGGGCACGGCTGCGGAATGGGCGCTGTCCTGGCTCGCGGCGCTGAGACTCGCGCTGGGGCGCTTCGAACCGGTGGCCCCCGAGGCCGCGGCACCCGCCTCGGGCCCCGTGTTCGCGCGCCGTGCGCACCTCGCGTTCTTCCTCCACGACGAGGTGATCGTGCATGCGCCGGCTGATCAGGCCGAGGCCGCCGCCGAGGCCATCCGTGCGACGGCCGACGCTGCGGGACGGCTGCTGTTCCCCGGCAGTCCGGTCGACTTCCCACTGGACCTCACGATCACCGAGCGCTCCCCGGCGTCATAGGCGCGGGCTTGTCCCTGGCACGGGGTCTTCTCAGCCGCCGGCTCGGCTCCGCCCCGTCTCGATCTCGCCGGCCTCGTTCTGATCCAGCGCGGCCAGCCCGACGCTGACGAGACCCGTCGCCGCGCCCATGACCAGTCGCGGCACGGGGACGCCCCGGGACCGCAGAGCTCCCTCCACCCGGCGATCCACCCAGATCCCGGCAGCGCCCGCTGCCGCGGTGAGGCCTCCGAGCCCGAGGGCGAGGCCGATGCGGAAGCGCTCGGAGGCGGGTCCTCCCGGCTCGAGGAGGGCCTCACCGGCCTCGTCCACCACGGGAGCGGCACCCTCGGCGGCTCCGGGCTCCGCCGCACGCCGCGCAGAGGGTTCCTCGGGTCCGGCGTCCGCCGGCTCGCTCGTCTCCGGGGCGACGGGCTCCCCGCCGCCTCCGGGACCTTGGCCGACATAGACGACGAGCCCTGCCAGGGCCGCGGGGACCGCGACGTAGCAGACCTGCACCGGCCGCGGCAGCCGATGGAGCGGGATGCTTCCGAGCGCCGCCGCAGCTGCGCCTCCCACGACGTGGGCAAGGATCGTCGGGCGTCGTGCTGCAGGCATCGGTGGATCGCTCCTGGTGGTCGGTGGCGTGGGCCGCAGCCTGGGGGCACGGCCATCGATTCGGGTCTCGACGGTACCGAACACGGGCCGGCCTTCGGCCCCGACGAACGGCTGGATCTCCTGCGACGCTCGCAGGGCACGCAGCGGGCGGCGCCGCAGGGGGCCCGCACGGTGCGCGCTGTGCCGGGATCACCCGGCAGCAGGCGTGCGCCGGCCTCCGCACGCTGAGGACGGTGCGGTCGTCCGCTCGGATGTGACGGAGGATAGGGGCATGCGCCTGTGGACCCTGCACCCCCGTCACCTCGATCGCCCGGGCCTGACCGGCTGCTGGCGGGAGTCGCTGCTCGCCCAGGCCGTCCTCGCCGGCAGGACCACGGGCTACCGCTCCCACCCTCAGCTCGAGCGGTTCCGCGCCCAGGAGGACCCGATCGCCGCCGTCGGCGCCTACCTCGAGGCACTTGCCGAGGAAGCCGCCGAGAGGGGCTACCGCTTCGACCGTTCCCGTATCGACCGCCCACGCACGGCGGCGGACCAAGGGGCCGCCGGGCATGGGCCCGACGGGCACGGGGACGACGGCGCGCCTGTATCCGTCGGCCGGATCCCGGTGACCGAGGGGCAGATCGCGGTGGAGTGGGAGCATCTGCTGCTCAAGCTGTCCCGACGGGACCCTGAGCGCTGGGAGCGGGAGTCCGCCCGCACCGGGCCCGAGCTGCACCCGCTGTTCGAGGCGGTCCCCGGAGACGTCGAGCCCTGGGAACGCGCCGCGCGGTGAGGGAGCCCGCCCGGAGCGATGGCTCTGAGCGCCGTCTCTGAGCGAGAGCTCTGCCCCGGTCCGTCACCTCTGCTCGGCGAAGATCGTGGCGAACCTGCCGTCAAGGGCGAGCAGGTCCTCGTAGGTCCCCTGCTCGGCGACCCGGCCCTCGTCGATGACGTAGATCCGGTCCATCTCCTTGAGGGTCCATGCCCGATGGGAGACGACGATCGTGATCCTGCGGTGCTTCGTCCGCTGCAGCTCGTGGAAGATCTCCTGCTCGGCCTCCGCGTCGATCGCTGACGTCGGCTCGTCCAGCACCCAGACCGGGGCGTCCCTCAGATATATGCGAGCGAGCGCGAGCCTCTGCCACTGGCCCCCGGAGATCCCGACACCGCCCCACTGCTCCCCGAGCTGCTGATCCAGAGCATCCGGCATCGCAGCGACCATCTCCGCCGCGTGCGCGGAGCGCAGGGCGTCCCAGATCTCCGCATCCGTCACGTCCTCCCGGGGAGAGCCGAGGCGGACGGCCTCCCGCACCGTGAGCTCGAAGCGGCCGAACTCCTGGGTGAGCAGACCGAACCTCGCGAGCCACGCGGCCTCGCTGAGCTCCGAGCGACCCACCCCGTCCAGGAGGACCTCACCTGCTCGGGGCGTCACCAGACCGAGCAGTGCGTTGACCGTGGTGGTCTTCCCGGCACCGTTCACCCCGACCAGCGCGATCACCTCACCGAGGCGAGCCTCGATGCTCACGTCGGTGATCGCGTCGACGGTTCGGCCGCTGTATCGATGCGTGAGATGCTCCCCGCGAAGTTCTCGCACCGCAGGCGCGACCGCGTGCATCCGGCTCGGTCTGCCCACGGAGAGGAACCGATGGAACCCTCGGGCGAGCGGCAGGGTCTCGATGGCGAGCCCTGCATTCAACCCCGCTCCGGCGGACGCGGTCATCGCCGCCATCACCCCGTAGATGCCGGCCACGGCCGGCGACTCGAACCGGGCACCGACGACGACCGAGACGATCGCGCCCCCGAGGAGCAGCGCCGCCACGAGGCCGCTCAGCAAGCTCCCCGTGATCTGTGGGCGCACCGCCCTGGCCATGATGGAGTCGATCGCCCGCCAGCGATCCGCCACCATCTGCCCGACTCGCTCCGAGGTCCCCAGACCGGCCAGCTCCGTCGCCGAGCGTTGACGCACGATGAGCTCTCGCAGGTAGCGCTCCCTGTCGTAATGCGGACTGACCGTCTCCCACTGCGATTCCCAGACGCGCGAGAGATGCCGAGAATAGATCAGCGGAGGGATGAGGGCGATGAGGGTGAGCACACCGGCGAGCGGGCTGAACGCGAAGACGGCGGCGATGACTCCGAGCGAGGACAGCAGTGCCATCAGCGCATCCATGTACTGCTTGAAGGACCAGGCGATGCCCTCTCCGATGGCGCGGGAGTGCCGCTCCACCTGGGAGGCGACCGCGGAGTTGACCAGTTCTTCCGGTGGGATCCGCGATGCTTCGCGGACGAGCGAGGAGTTCAGCTCGGCCTGCAGCCGCTGGGCGGCACGGTGCTGGAGGTCGCCGCATATCGACGATGCCGACGGACTCAGCCCGACCACCAGGATCATGGCGAGGAGCAGGCCTGCCACGTCGACAAGACGTTCCGTGTCCCCGAGCGCCGAGATCAGTGCCGCGATGAGCAGGACCTGCAGCGCAGGCACGGCGGCCAGGGCCAGCGACAGCAGCGTCGTCGAGATGATCAGGAACGGAGCCGCCGACACGGCGCGCCGGGAGACCCACGCGATGGTCCGCACGTGCCCTCCCCCGTCGTCGACGTCGAGCTGTCCGGTTCGCTGCGGACGAACCGGACGAGTCTCTCACGTCGTCACGACGAGCGCTGGATCGCGCGCAGCTCCTTCTTGAGCTCCTGGACCTCGTCGCGCAGTCGGGCAGCCTGCTCGAACTGGAGGGTCTCGGCCGCCTGATGCATCTGAGCGGTCATCTCGTCGATCATGCCGGTGAGGGACGCGACCGGGTCGTCCCCGAGATCGACGGTGCGACCGCTGACCGCGTCCACGGCGTTCGAGCGCGCACGGTCGCGAGCCACCCGTTCCTTGCCGGAGCGGTAGTCGGTGGCCATCAGGGTGTCGGTGTCGATGTCCTCGCGGGCGAGCATGTCCGTGACATCCGCGATGCGTTTGCGCAGCGGCGTCGGATCGATGCCGTGCTCGGTGTTGTAGGCGATCTGCTTCTCGCGGCGGCGGTTCGTCTCCTCGATCGCGGACTCCATCGAGTCGGTGATGCGATCGGCATACATGTGCACCTGACCGGAGACGTTGCGGGCCGCGCGCCCGATCGTCTGGATCAGCGAGGTGCGCGAGCGCAGGAAGCCCTCCTTGTCCGCGTCGAGGATCGCCACCAGCGACACCTCGGGGAGATCCAGGCCTTCACGCAGCAGGTTGATGCCGACCAGCACGTCGAACTCCCCCTGTCGCAGGGAGCGCAGCAGTTCGATGCGGCGCAGCGTGTCCACGTCGGAGTGCAGGTACTGCACCCGCACCCCGTTCTCCAGCAGGAAATCGGTGAGGTCCTCGGCCATGCGCTTGGTCAGCGTGGTCACCAGCACGCGCTCGTCGCGCTGGACCCGCTTGTCGATCTCCTCGCGCAGATCGTCGATCTGCCCCTTGACGGGCTTGACGATGACCTCGGGGTCGATGAGCCCGGTGGGCCGGATGATCTGCTCGACCACGCCCTGAGCCTTGCCCAGCTCGTAGTCCGCCGGCGTCGCGGAGAGGTAGACGGTCTGGCCGGTGCGCTCGGTGAACTCCGAGAAGGTGAGCGGGCGGTTGTCCAGGGCACTGGGCAGGCGGAAGCCGAAGTCGACCAGCGTGCGCTTGCGGGAGCGGTCGCCCTCGAACATCGCGCCGATCTGGGGGACGGTCACATGGGACTCGTCGATCACCAGCAGGAAATCCTCCGGGAAGTAGTCCATGAGGGTGTTCGGCGCGCTGCCGGGATCGCGACCGTCGAGGTGGCGGGAATAGTTCTCGACGCCGTTGGTGGAGCCGACCTGCCGCAGCATCTCCAGGTCATGCGTGGTGCGCATCCGCAAGCGCTGCGCCTCGAGCAGCTTGTTCTGCGCCTCGAGCTCCTCGAGCCTCTCGGCGAGCTCGACCTCGATGGTCCCGATCGCCCGGGAGAGGCGCTCGGGGCCGGCCACGTAGTGGGAGGCCGGGAAGATGTGGATGTGGTCCTCCGCCCGGATCACCTCGCCGGTCATCGGGTGCAGCGTGTACAGCGCATCGATCTCGTCGCCGAAGAACTCGATGCGGATCGCGAGCTCCTCGTACATCGGGATGATCTCCACGGTGTCGCCGCGCACCCGGAACGTGCCGCGCTCGAAGGCGACGTCGTTGCGGTCGTACTGCATGTCCACGAAGCGGTGCAGCAGCTCGTCACGGTCCATCTGCTGACCGGTGCTGAGCTGCACCATCCGGTCCACGTACTCCTGCGGGGTGCCCAGGCCGTAGATGCAGGAGACCGAGGAGACCACGACGACGTCCCGTCGCGTCAGCAGCGAGTTCGTGGCACTGTGGCGCAGCCGTTCCACCTCGGCGTTGACCGAGGAGTCCTTCTCGATGAAGGTGTCCGACTGCGGGACATACGCCTCGGGCTGGTAGTAGTCGTAGTACGAGACGAAGTACTCCACCGCGTTGTGCGGCAGCAGCTCACGGAACTCACTGGCCAGCTGCGCGGCGAGCGTCTTGTTGTGGGCCATCACCAACGTGGGGCGCTGCACCTGCTCGATGAGCCACGCAGTGGTCGCGGACTTGCCGGTGCCCGTCGCGCCGAGCAGCACGACGTCCTGCTCGCCGTCGTTGACGCGGCGGGTGAGATCCGCGATGGCCGTCGGCTGGTCTCCCGAGGGCGAGTACTCGGAGACCACCTCGAAGGGATGCTCGGCGCGGACCAGATCGGTGACAGGACGCATGATCCGAGCCTACGTCCCGTCTCCGACACACGAAACGACGCGATGCCGGAGTCAGCGCACGGCGGAATCCTCTGCCTGCTGGAGCACCGCGCCCAGCGCCCGGTCCGCGCGGCGGGCGAGGACCTCCCGGTCCCCGGTGTTGAGGATCAGCCGATCGGCGCGCCGGATCCGCTCGAGATCGGTGACCTGAGCCGCCATGATCGACTCGACATAGGTGCGGTCCCGGCCACGATCACGCACCACGCGATCGATGCGGTCCTCCCGCCGGGCCAGCACCGCGATGACGGCCAGATAGTCGTCCTCGTGGTCCTTCTCCAGCAGCAGCGGACTGTCATGCACCACCAGCGTCTCCCCCGCCAGCACCGCGGCACGCTCCTCGGCGGCGACCGCCTCGTCGACCCGGCCCAGCACGATCGCCTCGAGCGCTGCGCGGGCCTCGTCATCGGCGAAGACCAGGGTCGCGAGGGCCGCACGATCGATCGTCCCCTGACGATCCCGATAGCGCTCCCCGAAGCGGTCGACGGCTTCCTCGACCCCCGCGCCGGGCACGTCCAGCACAGCACGTGAATGCGCATCGAGGTCGACCACGCGGTGCCCGGCCCGACGCCATTGCTCGGCCACGGTGGACTTCCCCGAGCCGATGCCGCCGGTCAGGCCGATGCGGAGCAGGGACGAGGGCGAGGACGCGGTCATAGCGCGATCGTACGGCGTGATCGGACGCCTCAGATAGCTCAGATGGCTCAGACGGCTCACTCGCGTCGGATCATTCGGACGCGCCGGAGGAGCTGGCGGCCCGGCCCCCACGAAGAGCCCGGCGGACGACTCCGTCCGCGGACGGCGGGCCGCCCGCCCTCGCCGCGGGCTACCGTCGAGGCGTGGACCCCCTCGAGCTGCTCATCTCCAATGACTTCCTGCGCGTGCTGGATCTCATCGGCGTGTTCGTCATGGGAGTGGCGTCGGGAGCCCTGGCCGCCCGGCTCAAATTCGATGCCGTGGGCTTCGCGATCATCGGGATCGCCGCCGGACTCGGCGGCGGTCTGGTGCGAGACCTGATCCTCGACTACGGGACTCCGGCGGCGTTCGACGGCCCCTGGTACCTGGCCTGCGCACTCGCCGGCTCGCTGTTCTCGTTCCTGATCTCCCCGGAGGGCCCGTGGTGGCGCCGTACGGTGACGGCGCTGGACATCGCGGCGATGGGGCTGTGGGCCGCGACCGGCACGGCGAAATCCATGGGATACGGGCTGGATCCGCTGCCGGCGATCCTGCTGGGGATCACCAGCGCCGTCGGCGGAGGCGTGATCCGTGATGTGCTCGTCGGCCGCATCCCGGCGATCTTCGGCGGCGGCCCCCTGTATGCGACCGGGGCGCTCGTGACCGCGATCATCACGTGGGTCGTGATCGCGCTCGGCATCCCGTCGCCGTTCGTGCTCGTCGCCGTAGCGCTCGGAGCGCTGCTGGCGGGTCTCGCGTCGTGGCGGCGCTGGTCGCTGCCCAAGCACGGTGAGTGGGAGGTGACCATGTCGGCCTCGCAGCTGAAGGCACTGGTGCGCCGCACCCGACGCTCCGAACGGGAGCGGGTGGCTCTGGAGACCGGCGCGATCCCGGTGATCGATGCGACCACCGACGACCTCGCCGATGACGTGAGCTTCCTGGACCCTGATTCCGGCCAGTACGCCGAGCGCACCTTCCACGACGGCGATCACACGGAGGGGCACGACCGCTCCGCCGGACGCGTCGTGGGCACCCAGGGCCAGGCGAGCACCGACGGCGACGCGACCGTGGGGCCGAACCGGGGCGACGCCGATGAGCAGGCCGACGAGCAGGAACCACCTGCCGAGGAACTGTGACCATCCGACCTGCTGAACCCCGCAAACCTCAGTCTCAACATGGGGTTCAGGGTTACTCGAGCGCCCACGGCTTCAACCTCAACGTGAGCTTCAGGCTTGGGGGCGTCCCTGCAGGTCGGCGCGGCACATCGGCACTGCTCCGCGCCGAGCCGGTGCTGCGCCGGTGAGGTGCGGGTGATGTCAGGGGCGCAGCAGCTCGAGCATCCGGGCGACATCGTCCGCCTCGAGCTGGCCCGGCGCCGAGCGGGGCCCGGCGGTCGCGAAGGTCGCTGCGCTGCCGAAGGTCTCGGCCGCGACCCGGCTGGCGACGCCGAGGGGCCCCATGCTGATCGCGATGTGCGGCCCGGCCCCTTCCGAGGCGACCGTGAGGCTCGCGGACATCAGCGTCAGGACGTCCCGCGGGGTCTGCGGCGTCACAGCGATCTTCGGGACGTCCGCCCCGAGGCGTCGCTGGGAGCGCAGCAGCTCGCACAGCTCCTCCTCCTCGGGCGTGCCCTCGAAGTCGTGGTACGACCCCACCACGACCACGCCGTTGCGATGCGCGGTCGAGACCACGCGGGACACGATCGCCGGGGCCCGTGAGGTCTCCACGTCGATCATGTCGACCTGTGACTGCGTGCCGGCGCGCCGCTCCCCCATCAGGGCCTCGAGCAGCACGGCCAGATCGATGTCGCGGATCTGCCGGCCGCCTCCCTCCGCGGAGGTCCTCACGGTCGCCAGCAGCGCGCGGTCCGGGCCGAGCGCGGCCCGCAGCCGCGGGAGCGTGGCGAGCACGACGTCCCGATGGTCCTCGGCGTCGTCGAGATCGGGGCGGAAGAGATCGATCCGCCATTCGATGATGCGCGCCGGGGTCGCGACCGCCGCAGCGGCCTGCTCCATGACGGCGTCGTGGTCATCGCCCACCAGGGGCACGATGATCTCGGGGCGCGCACGCCCGAGCTCGATGCCTCGTACGGTGGCCGTGATCGGGATGCTCTCGGTCATCGGTTCCTCCCTCATTCAGCAGTGATCGCCGCGTAGGCGGACAGCAGCAGGACAGGATCGGGGCCCTCGAGCCGAGTCACCTTGCCGACCCGGTCCAGGACGACGAAGCGCAGCACGCCGGCGCGGGTCTTCTTGTCGCGCTTCATCGCGTCCTCGAGCTTCGGCCACTGGCGGTCGCGGTAGGTGGTGGGCAGTCCGAGAGAGGTGAGCACGGAGCGGTGGCGGTCCACGTCGGCCTCCGAGAGCTTGCCCGCGAGGTGGGAGAGCTCGGCGGCGAACATCATGCCGACCGACACGGCCGCTCCATGGCGCCACTGGTAGCGCTCGTTGCGCTCGATGGCGTGGGCGAGCGTGTGGCCGTAGTTGAGGATCTCGCGGTTGCCCTGCTCGGTGAGGTCCTCGGAGACCACCTCGGCCTTGATCCGGATCTTGCGTTCGACGACCTCCCGGAAGGCATCGGTGGACACGTCGAGCACGGCCTGCGGGTCCTCCTCGATGATCTCGAGGATCCGCTCATCGGCGATGAATCCGCCCTTGACCACCTCGGCGAGGCCGGCGGCGACATCATGCGCGCCGAGGCCCGCGAGCACGTCCAGGTCGGCCACGACGGCGATCGGCGGGTGGAAGGCGCCGACGAGGTTCTTGCCCTCGGAGGTGTTGATCCCGGTCTTGCCGCCCACGGCTGCGTCCACCATCGCGGCGACCGTGGTGGGGACCTGCAGCACGTCGATGCCGCGCAGCCAGGAGGCGGCCACGAAGCCGGCCAGGTCGGTCGCGGCGCCGCCGCCGAGCCCCACCACGAGGTCGCCGCGGCCGATCTCGGCCTGTCCGCACACTCCCCACAGGAAGCCGGCGACCTGGGCGGTCTTGGCCTCTTCGCCGTCGGGGACCTCGGCGGCGAAGGCTTCGCGCCCGCTGTCCACGATCGCGGAGCGCACCTCGTCGGCGACCTCGCGCAGGCTCGGCTGGTGCACGATGACCACGCGTCGCACGCGGTCGGGGATCAGGCCCGGGATCGACTCCAGGATCCCGCGGCCGACGTGCACCTCGTATCCGCCGGTCGGGGTGGTCACAGGGATCACGGTCGTGCTCATGAATCCTCCTTCTCCGGGGCGGCCAGGAGGTCCTGCCCCATCATGTCGGTGATGCCGCGCGCGACAGCGGCGGCGCTGCCGCGGCCGGCGTCGATGCGCCAGCGGGCCAGGTCCTGGTGGACGGGGTCACGTTCGAGGGCGAGCTCGCGCCAGCGGACCATGGGATCGGCGTCGCCGGCGAGCAGGGGGCGGCCGCTGCCCCGGCCGAGCCGGACGGCGGCGAGCTCCGGGGAGATCTCGAGCAGCACGAGGGGGCCGCCGCGGAGCAGCTCCCGCGACGCGGGGTGCATCGCCGCTCCCCCGCCCAGGGCGAGCACGCCCCGGCAGGTTTTGAGAGCGCGAGCGAGCATCTGCGCCTCGAGCTCGCGGAAGCCGGGCTCCCCCTCGGTGCGGAAGATCTCCGGGATGGGGCGTCCGGCCTCGGCGACGATCATCGCGTCGAGATCGTCGAAGGGGACCTCGAGGCGGGCGGCGAGCACTCTGCCGACGCTGGTCTTGCCGGCCCCCATCGGGCCGAGCAGGATCACGGCCGGGCCGACGAGGTCGGTCACGATGCTGCGCCCGCGCCACCGCCCACGATCCGGGACTGCAGATCCACCGTGCCCGCCAGATGGGCACGGATCTCCTCGACGCTGTCCCCGCCGGTCTTCTCCAGCAGTGCGTCGACCAGGGTGAGAGCGACGACGGCCTCCGCGATCACCGCGGCGGGCGCGACCGCGCAGACGTCCGAGCGCTGGTGGTTCGCGGTGGTCTGCTCGCCGGTGGCGACATCGATGGTGCGCAGCGCGCGCGGGACGGTGGAGATCGGCTTGAGCGCTCCTCGGACCCGCAGCACCTGACCGTTGGTCATGCCGCCCTCGAGGCCTCCGGCGCGGTTCGTGGCCCGCGGGACGTCCTGCCCGGCGTCCGCCGCGTCGCCGATGAGGATCTCGTCGTGGGCGACGGAGCCGCGGCGGGCCGCGGTGGCGAAGCCGTCGCCGATCTCGACGCCCTTCATGGCCTGGATGGACATGACCGCCTGGGCGAGGCGGCCGTCGAGCTTGCGATCCCACTGGGTGTGCGAGCCGAGCCCCACGGGCAGGCCGTAGGCGAGCACCTCGACGACGCCGCCGAGGGTGTCGCCGTCGGCCTTCGCGGCGTCGACCTCGCTGACCATCTCGGCGGAGGTCTCGGCGTGGAAGCAGCGCAGCGGATCCGCGTCCAGAGCGGCGCCGTCCTCGGGGGCCGGCAGCGGAGCGTCCTCGGGGACCCGCACGGAGCCGACGGAGAGGGTGTGGGAGACGAGGCGGATGCCTGCGGTCTGCTCGAGGATCGCGGCGGCCACGCGGCCAGCGACCACGCGAGCGGCGGTCTCTCGCGCGCTCGCGCGCTCCAGGATCGGACGGGCCTCGTCCAGGCCGTACTTGAGCATGCCGGAGAGATCGGCGTGACCGGGACGGGGACGGGTCAGCGGGCGGTTCCGGGCGATCTCGCGCTCGTCGCCGGTGCCGGCATCCACCAGGAGGTCCTCGCGGGGCACCGGATCCGCGCTCATGACCTTCTCCCACTTGGGCCATTCCGAGTTCGCGATCTCGATCGCGATCGGAGAGCCGAGCGTGTGCCCGTGACGGAGGCCGCCGTGGATCGTCAGCACGTCCTGCTCGAACTTCTGCCGGCTGCCGCGGCCATGCCCGAGCCGCCGTCGGGCGAGAGCCGCCTTCAGGTCGTCACTGGTCAGCTCGATCCCGGCGGGGACGCCGTCGAGCAGGGAGATGAGGGAAGGGCCATGGGATTCCCCGGCCGTGAGCCAGCGCAACATGGGGCCGATTCTCTCATGACGACGGCGTGCACCGGGTGGGCGTCCGTGCTGCACGGACGCCCACCCGGATCCTTCTCACGATGCGGCGTTCACGGACCGTCGATGCTCACCAGGAGTCCGGGCGTCTCCCCGGTGGTCGGGATCGGCAGCAGTGTCACCCCCACCTCACGCCCGGAGCCGTCCTCCACGGCCGTGCCGCGCACCGGCTCCGGGATGGCGAGGTCGACATCGCCGTCGACATCGGTCACCGTCATGTCGTCGCGACCGACGCCGTCGAGCACGAAGTTCGCCCGCTCGGTGGCGAGCTCCGGATCGAGCACCTGCTGCACGTCGTCCTGCTCGCCGAACGCCGGGTAGACCCCGGTGCCGTTCAGCCCGTCGTTCAGCGCCGTCGCCGCGGCGTCGGAGAGGGGCGCATCCTGCGCGAAGTACAGCCAGTAGTCGCTCTCCGCGGTGGAGGACGGCGAGATGTACGCGTAGTAGGTCTCCTCCTCGCCGCTGACACCGACCACTGTGCAGGTCGTCACGCTCTGCGGATCGTCCATGTCCAGACCGCTCGCGCACGTCGCAGAGTCGCTCAGGTCCGGGTTCGCCGCCGCGGCGTACAGCTCCTTCGCCACGCCCTTCGACGACACGGTAGAGTCCGTCGGCTCGGCGAAGTCCTTGCTGCCCGTGGTGAGGAGATCCGTGGGCTCGCCGGATCGGGCGTCGAGCTGAACCTCGGACACAGCTCCCTGCTGGGCGGAAACGGCCTGCTGGGGCGCAGAGTCCGCGCTGGCCAGAGTGGCGCCGCCGAAGGCTGCAGCCGCCACGAGCGGGGCACAGAATCCGAGGGCGGTCAGGGTGCGGATGCGCTGCCGGCTGGTCATCGTCGTCTCCTTCGATCTGTGACCGAGTGCCTCGTGGCCTCCCGGGACCCGCAGGCGGTCGAAGGATCTGGGGCGACTGACAGCTGCCACCATCACCCTTGACCTTTCGTTTACAGTTCTGCGGTTCGCCCATGAACCTTCCATGGTGCTGCGGTGACGTCAACGCCATTGCCCGGACGGCCATCGCTTCCTCACAAACCATTCACGTCCGCCGACGCCAGGGCCTACGCACCAGGTCCGCCGTCCTGGCCCTCGAAGACCCTCGGTCCCGTCGGACGAACGGGCCCGGCCGACGAGACCGGGCATCCAGCACCTGGCGTCAGTCCTCGTCGAGCTCGACGGACTCCAGCGGGGTGAGCCGCTCGACCAGCGGGACCACGTCGGCGATGCCGTCCAGCACCGTGGTGGGGCGGAACGGGTACTGGGCGATCTCCTCCTCGCGCGTCGATCCCGACAGCACGAGCACCGAGCGCATGCCGGCCTCGAGGCCCGACTTCACGTCGGTGTCCATCCGGTCACCGATCATCACCGAGGTCTCCGAGTGCGCACCGATGCGGTTCAGCGCGGTGCGCATCATCAGCGGGTTCGGCTTGCCGATGTAGTACGGGTGGATGCCGGTGGCGGCGGTGATCATCGCCGCGACGGCTCCGGTGGCCGGCAGCGGGCCTTCGGCACTGGGACCGGTGACGTCCGGGTTGGTGGCGATGAACTTCGCGCCGCCCTTGACCAGACGGATCGCTCGCGTGATCGCCTCGAACGAATACGTGCGGGTCTCCCCCAGGACGACGAACTCGACATCGCTGTCGGCGAGGATGAAGCCCTCCTCATGCATGGCGCTCGTCAGGCCGGCCTCACCGATCACGTACGCCGAGGAACCGGGCGCCTGCTCGGCGAGGAAGCGGGCGGTGGCCAGGGCACTGGTCCAGATCGAGTCCTCGGGGATGTCGATGCCGCTGCGCGAGAGCCGGGCCCGCAGATCTCGCGGGGTGAAGACGGAGTTGTTGGTGAGCACCAGGAAGGGCCGGCCGTACTGCTGCAGAGCAGCGATGAAATCGGCGGCACCTGGGAGGGCGGCCTGCTCATGGACGAGCACGCCGTCCATGTCGGTGAGCCAGGAGTGGATCGGATGGTCGTCGAACGCGGTGGTCATGACACCAGTGTGCCCTGAGGACGGCCCGACGTGCAGGTCCATCCGGCCACGACCGCGCACGTGTCCTCACGCTGCCCGTCGGCCGACGGGGCGGAGGGGCCGGCCCGGCCCCGAGACGCCGGAACGGCCCGGCCCCAGAAGGGACCGGGCCGTTCCGAGGAACGATCCGAGGATCAGTTGCCGGTGAGCTTGGCGCGCAGGGCGGCCAGGGCCTCGTCGGAGGCCAGGGTGCCCTCGTCCGAGGTGCTCGACTGGTAGGACGACTGCGCAGCAGCCGGCGCCGCGGACGGCGTCGAGGAGGAGGACTCCACTGCCGGGGCGTTCGCGGACTCCTCGTCGGCCTTGATGGCCTCGGCGACCTGAGCCTTGTGGGCGGTCCAGCGCTCGTAGGCGGCCGCGTACTGGCCCTCCCACACCTCGCGCTGGGCGTCGTAGCCCTCGAGCCACTCGTTGGTCTCCGGGTCGAAGCCCTCGGGGTACTTGTACTCGCCGTTCTCGTCGTACTCCGCGGCCATGCCGTACAGAGCCGGGTCGAACGTGGTGTCGTCGCCCTCGGGGTCGACGCCCTCGTTGGCCTGCTTGAGCGAGAGCGAGATACGACGACGCTCGAGGTCGATGTCGATGACCTTGACGAAGACGTCCTGGTCGACGGTGACGACCTGCTCGGGCAGATCCACGTGGCGCTGAGCCAGCTCGGAGATGTGCACGAGGCCCTCGATGCCGTCCTCGACGCGCACGAACGCACCGAAGGGAACCAGCTTGGTGACCTTGCCCGGCACGACCTCGCCGATGGCGTGGGTGCGTGCGAAGAGCTGCCACGGGTCCTCCTGGGTCGCCTTCAGCGACAGGGAGACGCGCTCGCGGTCCATGTCCACGTCGAGGACCTCGACGGAGACCTTCTGACCGACCTCGACGACCTCGGAGGGGTGATCGATGTGCTTCCAGGACAGCTCGGAGACGTGCACCAGCCCGTCGACACCGCCGAGATCGACGAATGCGCCGAAGTTGACGATGGAGGACACAGCACCCTCGCGGACCTGGCCCTTCTGCAGGGTCTGCAGGAAGTCCGAGCGGACCGCGGACTGGGTTTCCTCGAGGTAGGCACGGCGCGACAGGACCACGTTGTTGCGGTTCTTGTCGAGCTCGATGATCTTCGCCTCGATCTCCTGGCCGACGTAGGGCTGCAGGTCGCGGACGCGACGCATCTCGACGAGGGAGGCGGGGAGGAAGCCGCGCAGGCCGATGTCGACGATGAGGCCGCCCTTGACGACCTCGATGACGCGGCCGGTGACGACGCCCTCGTCTTCCTTGATCTGCTCGATCGTGCCCCAGGCGCGCTCGTACTGCGCACGCTTCTTGGACAGGATCAGACGGCCTTCCTTGTCCTCCTTCTGGAGGACCAGGGCCTCGATCTCATAGCCGACCTCGACGACCTCTCCGGGGTCGACGTCGTGCTTGATGGACAGCTCGCGCGAGGGGATGACGCCCTCGGTCTTGTAGCCGATGTCCAGGAGGACCTCGTCGTGATCGACCTTCACCACAGTGCCCTCGACGATGTCGCCATCGTTGAAGTACTTGATGGTGGCATCGATGGCGGCCATGAGCTCGTCGGCGCCGCCGATGTCGTTGATGGCGATCTGGGGGGTCGTGGTGTCGGTCATGTAGGTAAGGACTCCGTCGGGACAGGATTGAGTAGGAATGGTGGGCATGCAGCGCCCTCGGAAGGACGCGATCGGTGCAGGGACGGCGGAGCGTGAGGGACCTGGTGGATATCCACCTGGTCGCCGCAGACGGGCAGCCCCGTGCACAGACCTCGACAAGGTTACCAGCCATGCCCAGGATCCGCGAGGGGACCGAGCGTCCGAGGCGGCATGGCGCTGTGAGTTCGGTCCCGTCTGCCCGTCTGCCCCTCTGGTCGCTCTGCCCCCTCTGCGCTCGTCCGGCGCGAGTCGCCGCGCTGACTGCGCTCGCCTGGTGCGGATCGCCGCGCTGACGCGCTGCAGGACGGGGCCGCAGTCAGCACTCAGCGGCGGCGCAAACGGCCCGGGGCCGCTCTCAGTGAGCCGCTTCGAGCCAGTTCGCTCCGACGCCGATGCCGACCTCGAGCGGCACGGACAGCTCGAAGGCCGACCCCATGCCCTCGGTGATGACGTCGCGCACGGCCTGGTCCTCGCCGGCGGCGACGTCCACGACGAGCTCATCATGGACCTGGAGCAGCACGCGCGAGGTGAGCTCCTTCCGGCGCAGCAGCTCGTCGACCCGCAGCATCGCGAGCTTGATGATGTCGGCGGCGCTCCCCTGGATCGGGGAGTTCAGAGCGACGCGCTCGGCGTTCTCCCGTCGCTGACGGTTGTCCGAGGTGAGATCCGGCAGGTAGCGGCGGCGGCCGAGGATGGTCTCGGTGTAGCCCGTCGCGCGAGCCTTCTCGACGCTCTCGCGCAGGAAGTCCCGCACCCCGCCGAAGCGTTCGAAGTACCCGTCACGCAGACCGGTGGCCTCGGCCTGCGAGACGCGCAGCTGGCGGGCGAGGCCGAAGGCGCTGAGGCCGTAGGCGAGCCCGTAGCTGACCGCCTTGGTCTTGGACCGCATCGCGGGATCGACCTCGTCGGGGTCGACGTCGAACACGCGCGAGGCGACGAAGTTGTGGAGGTCCTCACCGGAGCGGAAGGCCTCGATCAGGCCGGCATCCTCGGACAGGTGCGCCATGATGCGCATCTCGATCTGCGAGTAGTCCGCCGTCATCAGCGAGCCGTAGCCCTCGGAGACGTGGAAGGCCGAGCGGATCCGTCGGCCCTCCTCGGTGCGGGTGGGGATGTTCTGCAGATTGGGGTTGTTCGAGGAGAGCCGGCCGGTCGCCGCGATGTTCTGGTGGAACGTCGTATGGATCCGACCCTCGGGCGAGATGAATCGCCGCAGGGTGTCGATGATCTGACGCATCTTCGTGACGTCGCGGTGCGCGAGGAGGTCCGCGAGGAACGGGTGCTGCGTCTTCTCGAACAGGTCGACCAGGGTCTCCGCGTTCGTGCTGTAGCCGGTCTTGGTACGCCGCCCCTTGGGGAGCTCGAGGCGCTCGTAGAGCACCTCCTGGAGCTGTTTGGGCGACCCGAGGTTGATCCGGTCGCCGTCGAGGTGGGAGAAGGCGGAGTCCGCGACCTCGCTCTGACGGGCGGCGTGCTCCTCGTCGAGCCCGGCCAGCACGGCGTCGTCGACCGCGATGCCCGTGGCCTCGAGCTCGCCGATCACCGCGGACAGCGGGAGCTCGAGGTCGTCGTGGAGCGAGGTGGCGCCGCGCTCCTCGAGCTCGTCGCGCAGCAGGTCCTCCAGACGCAGCACGGCGTCGGCCGCGCGGCCCAGCTGCTCGCCATCGGCTTCATCGGAGCCGAGGTCCAGCTCCTGCTGAGCGGCCGCGGCCTCGACCTGCAGATCCTCCTGCAGGTGGCGCATCGCCAGCCCTGCGAGATCCGTCGGGCGCTGGTCGGGTCGGCAGAGGAACTCGGCGATCGCGAGGTCGGTGCGCCAGCCCGCGATCCGGAGAGCGCGCCCCCGAGCCTGATGGCCGACGAGCTTGGTGTCGTGGGCGACCTTCGGGATCGCCGGATCGGCGAGCCACCCGGCGAGGGCGCGCTCGGCGGCGTCGTCCAGCTCGGCGAGGGTGATCACGGCGCGCGCGTCCTGGGTGGCCAGGGCGATCCGCAGCAGATCGCCCTGCCCCAGGGCCCAGCTCCCCTCGGTCGCGAGGGCCGCGCCCTCGGCGAAGGCCTCGCTCAGCAGCACGGGCAGCTCCGCCGAGGTCGGCTGCTGCAGCGGGGGCAGCTCGCGGGCGGGCGCCGCGGGGACCTCCTCGCCCTCCGCCAGGAAGCGCGTGGGGACGTCCTTGCGGATCGTGGGACCGAAGGCGAGCTCGTCGAAGACGGCGTTCAGCGTCGCGCCGTCGCCGCGCCCCAGTGTGTAGTGCTCCGGATCGGTGGGCAGCTCGAGATCGAGCACGGCGGCGTTCATGAGTCGGTTGCGTTCGACGTCCTCGAGATGGTCGCGCAACGACTGGCCGGCCTTGCCCTTGATCTCACCGGCGTGGGCGATGATCCCGGGCAGATCGCCGTACTGCACGATCCACTTGGCCGCGGTCTTGGGCCCGACGCCGGGGACCCCGGGGAGGTTGTCGGCCGCCTCGCCCACCAGGGCGGCGAGGTCCGGATAGCGCTCGGGCGGGATGCCGTACTTCTCCTCGACGGCGGCAGGGGTCATCCGGCGCATCTCGGTGACGCCCTTGATCGGCTGCAGCAGGGTGACGTTCTCGCCCACCAGCTGGATCGCGTCGCGATCGCTCGAGACGATCAGCGCCTCGCCGCCCTCGGCGGCCGTGCGGGTGGCGAGGGTCGCGATGACGTCGTCGGCCTCGTAGTCCTCGACGGTCAGCCAGCGCACGCCCAGCGCGTCCAGCACCTGCATGATCAGGTCGATCTGGCCGTGGAACTCTGCGGGCGTCTCGTCGCGCCCGCCCTTGTACTGGTCGTAGATGCGGTCACGGAACGTGCCGCCGGGCAGATCGAAGGCCACCGCGACGTGGGTGGGCTGCTCCGACGCCACGACGTTGATGATCATCCGGGTGAAGCCGTAGACGGCGTTGGTGGCCTGACCGCGCCCGTCGCTGAACCCGTCCGCAGGCAGCGCGAAGAAGGCGCGGAACGCCATGGCATGCCCGTCGATGAGGAGGATCCGCTGATCACCGATGTCGCTCGCAGTCATGAGGAGAAGTCTCGCACGTCCGCATGACAGGCGTGCCCGGCCGCGTGCCGTCGTCCCCTGCCCGGGCCGGGCCGGTCCGGACACGCGACCGCCCTGTGGCAACATCTGGGACATGACCGATATGACCTCCGTGCCCGAGGGCGGAACCGCCCGACTCGACGCCGAGCAGCTGAACGCGCTCTTCGGCCCGCTGATCCGCGACACGCTCGTCGAGCGCTGCGGCATGGAGCTGGTCTCGCTGGACGCCGACGGAGGCATCATGACGATGCCCGTGAAGGGCAACACCCAGCCGGCCGGACTGCTCCACGGCGGCGCCACCATCGCGCTCGCGGAGTCCGTCGCCTCGTTCGCGGCGATCCTGCGTGCCCGGGACGTCCACGGAGAGGGTGCGCAGGCGGTGGGCACCTCGGTCTCGGCACTGCACCATCGCTCGGCCCGTTCGGGCCTGGTCACCGCGACCTGCACTGCCCGGCACTCCGGCCGACAGGTCGCCAGCTACCTGGTGGACGTGCACGACGAGGCCGGGACCCTGCTCAGCACCGTCACCGTGCAGACGATGCTGCTGCCTCCCCGCTGAGACCTCCCTGCTGAGAGCTCCCGGCTGACCGGCGATGCTGAGTCGCAGCACCGCACAGCACCGCGCAACACCGCACAGCGCTGCACTGCACACACACACGACGTGCCCGGGGTTGCGCACCTCGCGTGAGTCCTCGGGCTGCGCCGGGGTGCTCAGACTGCCGTGCCCACCGCGGCGACGCTCGTGAAGGACTTCTGGTTCGCGGTCGTCCAGGCCACCCCGCGGATCGACGTCGCCGAGACATCCTTGGTGGGCCCGAGCCGGAGCGTGCCCGTCCTGCCTGCGAAGGCGACCGACCCCGCGGACCCCGCCTCGGCGCCGGTGCGCAGGAGGTCGCGGCACGTCCCGTAGTCTGCGCAGGCAGTCGATCCCTCCAGCACCCGCTGGACCGCACCGGCGATCGCCGCTCCGTCCACGGACAGGGCGTCCTGCGCGGCGAGGGCGGCCAGCATCACCGCGTCGTACGCCTGCTGCGAGTACGCGCAGCCGATGGTCTGCAGCTCCGGATCCGCGTTGAGCATCATGTTCAGGTGCTCCTCGGAGAGCTCGCCGCCCGGCTCGTACCCGGTCGCGGACTCGAGGCACCCGGCGGCCAGGCCCGCGCCGGAATAGTCGATGCTCGCCGCGGGGCCGAGTCGAGCCGGGATCGTCACCGTGCGCCGCCCGTTCTCGTCGCGAGACGCCGTGTGCAGAGCCGAGAGCAGGGTGCCGGCCTCCCCTCCCCCATTGAGCACCAGCAGCGCCGGAGGGTCGTCCAGCAGGGCGGCCACCAGATCGTCGGTCGACCCGAGATCGCCGACGGGGTGGAAGCTCTCCAGGGCCACGGCTCCGCCGGCGGGCTCGAGGATCCGTCTGAGCTCCTGCACGAAGCTGCGCCCCTGCGCGGTCTCCTCGGAGACGTAGGCGAGGGTCCCGGCCGTCGACCCGTCGCCGGCGCTCGTGCGCAGGGCGATGTCCGCATACAGCTGCGCGATGGCCGCGTCCTGCGGGGCCAGGCGGATCAGCATGTTCCCGGTGGGCACCTCGGGGTCCCGCACGCTCAGTCCGGAGGTGAACACGTCGATCACGGCGATGCCCGCCTCAGCGAGCAGCGGCATCGCCGCAGCCAGCGCCTCCTCGTCGAGGGAGGAGACCACGGCGCTCACGCCGGCCTCGGCCAGGCCGGCGATCTCCGCCGACAGATCGGCGCCGGTCTCCGGCACCACGATCCGTTCCTGCATCGCCACCTCGTGGCCGAACAGGCCCTCGAACGAGGCGTTGAGGTCGATCATCGCCTGATCGACGGCGACCGAGATCGCGCGCTCGAACGGTGCTGAACGGCCGTGGACGGCGCCGAGGGATCCGAGGACGAGCTCGGTCTCCGGCTCGTGGAGAGGCTCCGGGGCAGCGGCGGCCGTCGGCGCCGCACGCGCCCTCCCCCTCCGGAAGCCGCCGGAGCACGCGCTCAGAGCGCCCGCGCTGAGGGCACCCACCCCGAGTCCCCGGATCAGCGTCCTGCGTCGCATCGGCATCGTCGTGCGCACCCCCTCTCCCCGCCGCCCCTCATCGCGCGGCGGGATGGCGCCCTGCCGTCAGTCCTTGCTCGAGCCGCCCAGCTGATCGACGACCGCGTCGGCGACCTCGCGCATCGTGAGCCGACGGTCCATCGACGTCTTCTGGATCCAGCGGAAGGCCTCCGGCTCGGACAGGCCCATGTTCGTCTGCAGCAGCCCCTTGGCGCGGTCCACGCGCTTGCGGGTCTCGAAACGCTCGCCGAGATCCGCGATCTCGGACTCGAGCTGGGTGATCTGCTGGTAGCGGGAGATCGCGATCTCGATCGCAGGCAGCAGGTCCGCCGGGGTGAAGGGCTTGACGACGTACGCCATCGCGCCGGCATCCCGGGCCCGCTCGACGAGCTCGGCCTGGGAGAAGGCCGTGAGCATGACCACAGGGGCCAGGTTGTCCTCGCCGATGCGCTCCGCAGCGGTCACGCCGTCGGTCTGAGGCATCTTCACGTCCATCACGACCGCATCGGGCCGCAGCTCGCGGGTCTTGGACACGGCGCTCTCGCCGTCGCCCACCGCGGCGACGACCTCGAAGCCGGCTTCGGTGAGGGTCTCCACGATGTCCATGCGGATGAGGCTCTCGTCCTCAGCCACGATCGCCGTGCGTCGGCGCTGCTCCTCCTCGGGGAGCGAGAGGTCCTGCTGGTCGTCGGGAAGGGAATCGTTCTCGTCAGTCATGTTGCCCTGTATCTCGGGTAGGGCCTGTCGCGAGGTGGTCTCCACGCTCGCGGTCAAGGCAGGTGGTCATCAGCGGTATCCTAGTCCAGCCCTCCACGCCGGGGGCGAGCCGGGTTGGCGGAATGGTAGACGCGGCGCACTCAAAATGCGCTGTCCGTGAGGGCGTGCGGGTTCGAGTCCCGCACCCGGCACCGTGTTGGAGCCTGCACAGATGTGGGTCGATACACACGACGGCGCCCGTCGGCCTTGCGGCCGCGGGCGCCGTCGTCATGCGGTGCGCTGCGTCAGTTCTGGGGTCCGGCCGCGATGCGGTCGGCCTCGATGCGAGCTGACTCGGTGCCGTCGAGGTCACCGATGCGGTGCACGCGCAGCGTGTTGGTCGAGCCGTGGACACCGGGAGGCGAGCCTGCCGCGATCACGACCAGATCGTTCTTCTGCAGTCCCTTGCTCTCGCGCAGCATCGCGTCGGCCTCGGACACCATCTGATCGGAGTCCGACTGCATGGGCACGAGGTGCGCCTCGATGCCCCAGGTGAGCGACAGCTGGCGGGCGACCTCGGGATACGGGGTCATCGCGAGCAGGGGAATCGTGGGGCGCAGGCGCGACAGGCGGCGTGCGGTGTCCCCGGACTCGGTGAAGGTCACCAGGTACTGCGCCGAGAGCTGATCGCCGATCTCCGCCGCCGCACGCGTGATCGCGCCGCCGCGGGTGTGCGGGATGGTGCCCAGCGGGAGGATGCGGTCCGCGCCGTTCTCCTCCGTGTTGGTGATGATGCGGGCCATGGTGCGGACCGCCTCGAAGGGGTACGCGCCGACGCTGGTCTCGCCGGAGAGCATGACCGCGTCCGCACCGTCGAGGATGGCGTTGGCGCAGTCCGAGGCCTCGGCTCGGGTGGGGCGGGGGCTCGTGATCATCGACTCGAGCACCTGGGTGGCGACGATGACCGGCTTCGCGTTGCGACGGGCGAGCTCGATGGCGCGCTTCTGCACCAGCGGGACCTGCTCGAGGGGCAGCTCGACGCCGAGGTCGCCGCGGGCGACCATGATGCCGTCGAAGGCGCCGACGATGGAGCGCAGCGCGCGGACCGCCTGCGGCTTCTCGATCTTGGCGATGACCGGGACGCGACGCCCCTCCTCCTGCATGATGCGCAGGACGTCGTCCATGTCGTGGGCATCGCGCACGAAGGACAGCGCGATGACGTCGGCGCCGAGCTTCAGGCCCCAGCGCAGGTCGGCGATGTCCTTCTCGCTCATCGCGGGGATCGACACAGCGACCCCCGGGAGGTTGATGCCCTTGTTGTCGGAGACCGGACCGGGGACCTCGACGACAGTGGTCACGTCGGTATCGGAGACGTCGGTGACGCGGATGGACACCTTGCCGTCGTCGATCAGGAGCACGTCGCCGGGGCGACAGTCGCCCGGCAGGCCCTTGAACGTGGTCGAGACGCGCTCCTTCGTGCCGACGATGTCGTCGGTCGTGATCACGAGGGTGTCGCCGACCTCGAGCTGGTGCGGGCCGTTCTCGAACTTGCCGAGGCGGATCTTCGGGCCCTGGAGGTCGACCAGGACGGCGACGTTGCGACCGAGGTCCTCGGCTGCCTTGCGGATGTTCGCGTAGACCTGCTCGTGATCGTCGTAGGTGCCATGGCTGAGGTTCATCCTCGCCACGTTCATCCCGGCTTCGATCAAGGTACGAATCTGCTCGTAGGTGTTGGTCGCCGGACCGAGTGTGCAGACGATCTTCGCTTTACGCATATCAACCCATCTATCGTTCGAATAAGGGCCGCGGCCCCGCCGGCGGACACCACGAAGTGCTCTGCCGGACTGGCCGCAGCATCGCGTGGTCACCTCTAGTGTTTCATACCGTGACGGGCTTCTCCCCAGGACTCACCGGAGCAGGGAGCGACGAGGCGCCCATGAGGTGACTATCCACCGCCGCGGCGCAGGACCGGCCCTCGGCGATCGCCCACACGATGAGGCTCTGGCCCCGCGCGCAGTCGCCGGCGGTGAACACGTCCGGGGCGCTCGTGGCCCACTCCCCGTCGTGCACGATCGTGCCCCGGGAGGTGAGCTCCACGCCGAGATCGGAGAGCAGCCCCTGCTCCTGGGTCCCCGTGAAGCCCATGGCGATCAGGACGAGAGTCGCCGGCAGCACGGTCTCGGTGCCCGGCGCGGGTCGGCGCCGGCCGTCACGGATCTCGGTGCGGGCCACCTTCAGGCCCGTGACCGCTCCGTGCTCGTCGACGGTGAAGCCGGTGGTCGAGGCGAGATAGCTGCGGTCGCCGCCCTCCTCGTGCGCCGTGGAGACCTCGAAGAGCACGGGATGCGTGGGCCAGGGCTGGCTCTCGTCCCGCTCCGACGGGGGCTGGGTGCCGATCGCGAGCGTCGTGACGGAACGGGCGCCCTGGCGCAGCGCGGTGCCCAGGCAGTCCGCGCCGGTGTCGCCGCCGCCGATGATCACGACGTCCTTGCCCTCCGCGTCGATGGCGCCGTCGAGCCGATCGCCCTCGACGAGCCGGTTCGCCTCGGTCAGGTAGGACATGGCGGGATGGACGCCTGCGGCCTGGCGGCCGGGGACCTGCAGCTCGCGGGGGACATTCGCCCCGGTCGCGAGCACGACGGCGTCGAAGCGGGAGCGCAGGTCCTCCACGGACAGTGCGCCCTCCCCCGTCCCGCCGACGTCGACGCCCGTGCGGAAGCGGGTGCCCTCGGCGCGCATCTGCTCCAGGCGACGGTCGACATGGCGCTTCTCGAGCTTGAACTCGGGGATGCCGTACCGCAGCAGCCCGCCCAACCGGTCGTCGCGCTCGAGCACGACGACCGAGTGGCCGGCGCGGGTGAGCTGCTGCGCTGCGGCGAGCCCGGCAGGACCGGAACCGACGACCGCCACCGAGCGTCCGGTCTGGCGCGAGGCCTCGACGGGTCGGACCCAGCCCTCCTCGAAGGCGCGGTCGATGATCGACACCTCGACGTTCTTGATCGTGACGGGCGGCTGGTTGATGCCCAGCACGCAGCTGGACTCGCACGGCGCGGGGCACGCCCTCCCGGTGAACTCCGGGAAGTTGTTGGTCGCGTGCAGGCGCTCGACGGCCTCGTGCCAGTCGTCGCGGTAGACCAGGTCGTTCCATTCGGGGATCAGGTTGCCCAGGGGGCAGCCCTGATGGCAGAACGGGATGCCGCAGTTCATGCAGCGACCCGCCTGCCGGGAGACGACGTCCAGCGTGCCCTGCTCACGGGCCTCGTAGACCTCGCGCCAGTCCATCAGGCGCAGCGGGACGGGACGACGGGCCGGGAGCTCACGGTCCCGGTAGCGCAGGAATCCGCGGGGATCAGCCATGAGTGCTCTCCATGATCTCGTTCCAGACATCGTGTGAATCGGGGTCGTCCCCCGTCGCCAGCGCCCGCTCGCGGATCCCGGTGATGCGCAGGAACGCGCGCGGGGCGATCTCCGTGAGACGGCGCAGCAGCTCATCGGGGTCCGCCAGCAGGGCGGCCGCGCGGTCCGAGCCGGTGCGGCGGGCGTGCTCGCCGAGGGTCTCGATCACGAAGGCGCGATGCTCCTCGCGCACGGGGGTGATCTCGAAGCCGGCGGCGTCCTGCGGGTTCAGCGTCGTCGCGTCGAGATCGAGCACGAACAGCGTGCCCCCGCTCATCCCGGCGCCGAGGTTGCGCCCGGTGGGGCCGAGCACGAGCACCGCACCGCCGGTCATGTACTCCGCGCCGTGGTCGCCGATGCCCTCGACGACCAGCGTGGCGCCGGAGTTGCGCACGCCGAACCTCTCCCCCGCCGAGCCGGCGAGGAACAGGCGCCCGCTGGTGGCCCCGTAGGCGCAGGTGTTCCCTGCGATGACCGCGGAGGTCAACGAGGGCTCGGTCCCGGCGCCGTGGCCGACGGCGATGACGCCCCCGGACAGGCCCTTGCCGACGTAGTCGTTCGCGTCCCCGCTCAGGTGCATGCTGACGCCGCGCGGCAGGAAGGCCCCGAAGGACTGCCCCCCGGTGCCCGCGAGGTCCAGTACGACCGAGTCCTCGGCCAGGCCCTCGCCTCCGGTCCGGCGCGTGACCTCGTGGCCCAGCAGTGTCCCGCTGCTGCGCTGGGTGTTGCGCAGCGTGTCCGCGATCCGCACCGACTGCTCGAGGCCGTCGATGACCGGACCCGCCTGTTCGATCCAGGGGTGGTCCGCGGCGCGCTCGAGCTGGTGGTCCTGCCCCCGCAGACGCCGCGGATGGTCGCCGGGATGTGCGGCGGGGGTCGCGAGGATCGCTGCGAGATCCAGGCCCGCGCGCTTGGCGGCGCCGAGGGCGGAGCGGCCCTCGAGGTCCGTGCGCAGTCCCAGCAGATCGCTGCGGCCCACCGCCTCGTCCAGGTTCCTCAGCCCGAGCGCCGCGAGATGCTCGCGCACCTGCTGGGCGACGAACTCGAAGAAGGTCACCACGTGGTCGGCGCTGCCGGTGAAGCGGGCGCGCAGCTCGGGGTTCTGCGTCGCCACCCCCACCGGGCAGGTGTCCAGGTGGCACACGCGCATCATGACGCAGCCGGAGACGACGAGCGGTGCGGACGCGAAACCGTACTCCTCGGCGCCCAGCAGCGCGGCGATCACGACGTCGCGACCGGTCTTCATCTGGCCGTCGACCTGCACGGTGATGCGATCGCGCAGCCCGTTCAGCAGGAGCGTCTGCTGGGTCTCGGCGAGCCCCAGCTCCCACGGGGTCCCTGCGTGCTTGAGCGAGTTCAGCGGGCTGGCGCCGGTGCCGCCGTCGTGCCCGGAGATCAGGACGACGTCGGCATGGGACTTCGACACGCCCGCCGCGACCGTCCCGACGCCGAAGCGGGAGACCAGTTTGACGTGGATGCGGGCCCGCGGGTTCGCGGACTTCGCATCGTGGATGAGCTGGGCGAGGTCCTCGATCGAGTAGATGTCGTGATGGGGCGGCGGCGAGATGAGGCCGATGCCCGGGGTCGAATGCCGGGTGCGGGCGATCCACGGATAGACCTTCTCGGGCGGCAGCTGGCCGCCCTCGCCGGGCTTGGCGCCCTGGGCGATCTTGATCTGGATGTCCCTGGCCGAGCTGAGGTATTCGCTGGTGACGCCGAAGCGTCCGGAGGCGATCTGCTTGATCGCGCTGCGCCGCTCGGGATCCCGCAGACGCTCGGGATCCTCTCCCCCTTCGCCGCTGTTGGACATCCCGCCCAGCCGGTTCATGGCGATCGCGAGGGTCTCGTGCGCCTCCTGGGAGATCGAGCCGTAGCTCATCGCCCCGGTCATGAACCGCCTCGTGATCGACTCGATCCCCTCGACCTCGTCGATCGGCACCGGGTCGAGCTCTCCGGTGCGCAGGCGCAGCAGACCGCGGATCGTCATCAGCCGTTCGTGCTGCTCATCGACCTCGTCGGTGTAGCGGCGGAACTCCTCGAACTGCCGGGTGCGGGTGGAGTGCTGGAGGCGGAAGACCGCCTCCGGCGTGAACAGGTGCGGCTCCCCCTCCCGACGCCACTGGTACTCCCCGCCCACCGGGAGGCTGCGGTGGGCGGGATGCTCGCCGTCCACCGGATAGGCCAGGGCGTGCCGCGCCGCGTTCTCCGCGGCGATGACGTCCAGCGTGATCCCTCCCAGGCGGCTGATGGTCCCGGGGAACCAGGTCTCCACGAGGTCCTGGGACAGGCCCACCGCCTCGAAGATCTGGGCGCCGCGGTAGGAGGCGACCGTGGCGATGCCCATCTTCGACATGATCTTCAGGACGCCCTTCCCGAGCGCCCGGTTGAGGTTCTCGACGGCCTGCTCGGGGGTGAGGTCGCTGATCACGCCGCGCTGCACGAGCTCCTCGACGCTCTCCATCGCGAGATACGGGTTCAGGGCGCTCGCGCCGTAGCCGATCAGCAGGGCCGCGTGATGCACCTCCCGCACGTCCCCGGCCTCCACGAGCAGCGCCGCGGAGGTGCGGCGCCCCGTGCGCACCAGGTGATGCTGGACGGCGCTGGTCAGCAGCAGGGACGGGATCGGGGCCAGCACCTGGTCGGCGTCGCGGTCCGAGAGCACCAGGAAGGTGGCGCCGTCGTCGATCGCGGCGACCGCCTCCGCGCAGATCTCCTGCAGGCGCTGTTCGAGGGCGGCGGTGCCGCCGGCGACGGGGTACAGCCCGCGCAGCCGGACGGTGCGGAAGTCCGCGGTGGCGGGGTTCGCCTCCACCGACATGATCTTCGCGAGCTCGTCGTTGTCCAGGATCGGGAAGTCCAGGGCGAGCTGGCGGGTGTGCTGCGCGGTGGCCTCCAGCAGGTTCCGGGACCGACCGATCGCCACGCCCAGCGACGTCACGATCTCCTCCCGCAGGGAGTCCAGAGGGGGATTCGTGACCTGCGCAAACATCTGTGTGAAGTAGTCGAACAGCAGCCGTGGGCGCTCCGAGAGCACCGCGATCGGGGTGTCGGTGCCCATGGCCCCGAGCGGTTCGGCGCCCTTCGCGGCCATCGGGGCCAGCAGGATCCTCAGCTCCTCCTCGGTATAGCCGAAGGTCTGCTGGCGGCGCACCACGGAGGAGCGAGAGTGGACGATGTGCTCACGGGCGGGGAGGTCCGTGAGCGGCACCTTCTGCTCGCGCACCCACTGGTCGTACGGGTGCCCGGTGGCGATGGCGTGCTTGAGCTCGGCGCTGGGCACGATCTCCCCCGCCGCGAGATCGAGCAGGAAGATCTCGCCCGGGGCGACGCGCCCGGTGCGCACCACGGAGGAGCGCGGCACGTCGACCAGTCCGGTCTCGGAGCCGAGGATCACCAGATCGTCCTGCGTGATCCAGTAGCGCAGCGGGCGCAGTCCGTTGCGATCCAGCCGGGCGCCCACCTGCGTGCCGTCGGTGAACACCACGGAGGCGGGGCCGTCCCACGGCTCCTGGAGCGCGGAATGGAACTCGTAGAAGGCCCGCAGCTTCGGGTCCATCGACTCGTCGTTCTCCCACGGCTCGGGGATCAGCATCATCAGGGCGTGCGGGAGCGAGCGGCCCGCAAGGTGCAGCAGCTCGAGCGCCTCGTCGAGCGCGGCGGAATCCGAGCCGCCGGGCGTCGCCACCGGCAGCAGGCGCTCGAAGTCCTCGCCGAACACGTCGGTGCGCATGCTCCCCTCGGCGGCCCGCAGGCGATTGCGGTTGCCGATCACCGTGTTGATCTCGCCGTTGTGGGCGAGGGAGCGGAAGGGGTGAGCGAGCGGCCAGGCCGGGAACGTGTTCGTGGAGAACCGGGAATGGACGATCGCGAGCTCGGAGGCGAAGCGGGGATCACGCAGATCGGGATAGAACTCGTCGAGCTGCGCCGGGGTGAGCATCCCCTTGTAGACCATCACGCGGGTCGACAGCGAGGGGAAGTACGCCTCGGTGGTGTGCTCCATGCGCCGCCGCACTGCGAAGGCCGCGCGCTCCAGCTCGATGCCGGTGCGCTCGCCGGCGGCGTCGGCGAGGAACACCTGCGCGAAGTCCGGGCGCACCTCTTCCGCGGAGGGGCCGACGAGTCCGTCGGTGGTAGGCACATCGCGCAGGCCGAGCAGCCGCAGGCCCTCGTCGGCCGAGATCTCCTCGAGGCTCCTGAGAGCCTCTTCCCGCTCCCCTGCCTCGCGCGGGAGGAACGCGATACCGGCCGCATAGGCGCCGAGCGGCGGCAGCTCCAGGCCGCTGACCTCGCGGAGGAAGGCGTCCGGCAGCTGGACCATGATGCCTGTTCCGTCCCCGGTGTCCTCCTCGGCGCCGGTGGCGCCCCGATGTTCGAGGTTCCGCAGGGCGGTCAGCGCGTGCTGGACGATGTCATGGCCGGCGCTGCCGCGCAGGGTCGCGATCATCGCGACGCCGCACGAGTCGACCTCGCTCTCGGGGCGGTAGAGACCCTGCGCAGCGGGAAGACGGGAGAACCGAGTGGTCAGAGAGTGTTCGGAGGAGGGTCGAGGACGGCGGAGACGGCGGAGACGAGTATCAGGAGTGCGCATGGCTGCGAAGCCCTTCCAGGTGGGCGGCCGGTGACGGGGACGTCGGGTATCGACGTGTGCCCGGTCCCGGGCACGGGTTCCCGTCCTGGCGATTCGCGTCGCGCGGGGTTCCTGCGTGCCCTAGGGGCCGGGTGCGGGGTCGTCGCCCGTGGAGGGGGGCGTCCCGGACTTCTCGACCTCGTCCTCGTCAGGACCGTTCCCTGCCGTCTGCGCGGACAGCTCGAAGGAGCCGTCGGCCGCGACGACCTCGCCGCCACGGCGCTGCTTGCGCACCGTGAGCAGGGTGAACACACCGATCGCGACGAGGGCAGTGAGGATGGCGACGAGCGTATGGATGCGCAACGGGCCGACCATGAGCACCGGCTCGGTGCGGATCGCGTCGATGCCTGCACGGCCGACGGAGTAGATCGCCACGTAGGCCCAGAACACGCGGCCTCCGGCCCACTGGAGCCGTCGGCTCAGCAGGAGCAGGACCGCGAGTCCCACCAGGTTCCAGAGCTGCTCGTACAGGAAGGTGGGGTGGTACATGCCGGGCTCGCACCCGCCGATGGTCTGCCCGTTGGTCACGCAGGTGACGTCCCAGGCCCACCAGGCGTCGAGCTCGGGCCCGTACAGCTCCTGGTTGAACCAGTTGCCGAAGCGGCCGAGGATCTGGGCGGCCATGATGGTGGGGCCGATCGTGTCGGCCAGCGCGGTGAAGGACACCTTCTTCACCCGCGCCATGATCCACACCGCGATCGCGCCGCCGGCGACTCCGCCGTAGATGGCGAGACCGCCCTGCCAGATGTAGAACACCGCCAGGGGGTTGCCGTCCGGGCCGAAGAAGGGGGCGGGAGAGGTCAGCACGTGCCAGACGCGGGAGCCGACGATGCCGGCGATCACCGCGACGAAGACGATGTCGAACAGATCGTCGCCGTCGCCGCCGCGGGCTACCCAGCGCTTGGTGGCCCACCACAGGGCGAACCCGATCCCGGCCAGGATGCAGATCGCGTAGAAGTGCACGGTGAGCGGGCCGAGGGACAGCGAGGAGATGGGTGGGCTGGGAATCATCGCCGTGCACTCCTCACTGGCTCGTGCCGCACGGTGCGGCTGCGGATCCGTCCTCGGGGACCTGTCCCCGGCTCGGCATCGCCGACCCCGGGACGGGGTTCCTCCGTCATGTCGTCACGTCGTCGTCATGCTGCTGCGTCATCCCGCCGCTGCCTGAGGGCATCGGCGGGACCGGGCGCCGAGCCGTTCTCACCGCCGTGAGCGTTCGACACCGGCACGCAGATCGTCGGCCACCGTCGCGAGCGCACTGCGCGCCGCGGAGGAGTCGCCCTCGTTCTCGAGCAGAGCCCGCACGAATGCGGAGCCGACGATCACTCCATCAGCGTACGCGCCGACCTGCGCGGCCTGTTCACCGTTCGAGACGCCCAGACCGACGCAGACGTTCTCGGCGCCGGCGGCCCGGGTGCGCTCCACCAGGCCCTCGGTCGCCGCCGAGACGCTCGCGCGGGTGCCCGTCACGCCCATGGTGCTCGCCGCATAGACGAATCCGCGCGTGTGGGAGACCACATGGGCCAGACGGTCCGGCGGGGAGCTGGGGGCGACCAGGAACACCCGGTCCACGCCGTGCTCCTCGCTGGCCTCGATCCAGTCCGCTCCCTCGTCGGGGATCAGGTCCGGGGTGATGACCCCGGCGCCGCCGGCCATGGCGAGATCACGGGCGAAGGTGTGCGGGCCGTAGGCGAGGATCGGGTTCCAGTAGGACATCACGAGGATCGCGGCGCCGCGGCCGGAGAGCGCCTCGACGGCATCGAGCACGTGGCGGGTGCGGGTGCCTGCGGCCAGCGCGCTGCCCGCGGCCCTCTGGATCACCGGGCCGTCCATCACGGGGTCCGAGTAGGGCAGCCCCAGCTCGATCATGTCCGCGCCGTGGTCGATGAGCACGCGCGCGGCGTCGATCGAGCCGGCCAGGTCCGGGTAGCCGACGGGGAGGTAGCCGATCAGCGCGGCGCGCTCCTCGTCGCGGGCGCGGTCCAGGGCGTCCGCGGAGCGCAGACGCCGGGTGTCGGGGGCGCTCATGGCGTCTCCTTCGGGTCGATGAGGTCGGAGGTGATGCGGGCCTGGGCGCGCAGGGCTCCGAGATCGGCGCGGGCGGGATCGTCCCCCACCAGGCCGAACCAGCGCGAGGCGGTGTCCACGTCCTTGTCGCCGCGGCCGGACAGGCTCACCAGGATGACGGCGTCCTCGCCGAGCTCTCGGCCCAGCGTCAGGGCACCGGCGAGGGCATGGGCGGATTCGATCGCGGGCATGATGCCCTCGGTCATCGACAGCAGGGCGAAGGCCTCCATGGCGGCGGTGTCGTCGACCGGGCGGTACTCGGCACGTCCGATGTCCGCCAGCCACGCGTGCTCGGGGCCCACGCTGGGGTAGTCCAGGCCCGCCGAGATGGAGTGCGAGGGAATGGTCTGACCGTCCTCGTCCTGCATGACGAAGCTGCGGGCGCCGTGCAGCACCCCGGGTGAGCCGCCGCCGATGGTGGCGCTGTGGCGTCCGGTCGCGACCCCGTCGCCGCCGGCCTCACAGCCCACCAGGCGCACCATCGGGTCGGTGTCGTCGAGGAAGGCGTGGAAGATCCCCATGGCGTTGGATCCGCCGCCGACGCACGCGACCACGGCGTCGGGCAGGCGCCCGGCGACCTCGAGGGTCTGGGCACGCGCCTCCTCGCCGATGATGCGGTGGAAGTCGCGCACCATCACCGGGAAGGGGTGGGGGCCGGCGACGGTCCCCAGCAGGTAGTGGGTGCTCTCGACGTTGGCGACCCAGTCACGGAACGCCTCGTTGATCGCGTCCTTGAGGGTGCGCGATCCCTGGGCCACCGCGACCACCTCGGCGCCGAGGAGCCTCATGCGGGCGACGTTGAGCGCCTGGCGCTCGGTGTCCTCCTCGCCCATGTAGATCGTGCAGTCCAGACCGAACAGGGCGGCCGCGGTCGCGGTGGCGACGCCGTGCTGGCCGGCGCCGGTCTCCGCGATGAGGCGGGTCTTGCCCATGCGCTTGGTCAGCAGCGCCTGGCCGAGCACGTTGTTGATCTTGTGGCTGCCGGTGTGGTTGAGATCCTCGCGTTTGAGCAGGATGCGCGCGCCACCGGCGAGCCGGGAGAAGCGCGGCGCCTCGGACAGCAGCGAGGGGCGGCCCGTGTACTCTCGGGCGAGGCGCTGCAGCTCGGCGACGAATTCCGGGTCCAGCACCGCCTTCTCGTAGGTCTCGCGCAGCTCGTCGAGAGCGGGCACGAGCGCCTCGGGCAGGAAACGGCCGCCGAAGTCACCGAAGTAGGGACCTGCTTCGGAGCGCAGCTCGCCCTCGGGGCGCTCGAGCTCGGGGACGACGGGGAGCGGATCGGGGGTGCTCATGCCTGAGCTCCTTCCGGGGCGGGGCGGCCTCGACGGGCCACCTGGCGGAACGCGGTGACGGAGGCTGCGGGCGCGCCGGCGGTCACCAGGGCTTCACCGACCAGGACGGCGTCGGCGCCGGCGGCGGCGTAGGCCTCGACGTCGTCGACGGAGAGCACTGCGGATTCCCCGATCGCGAGCGGGCCCCGGGGGATGCGCTGCAGCAGGGCCGCGGCGCGGGAGAGGTCCACGTCCAGCGTCTTGAGGTTGCGGGCGTTGACCCCGATGAGGTCGGCCCCGAGCGCGAGCGCACGGTCCAGCTCCTCCTCGGTGTGGGTCTCGACCAGGGCCTGCATGCCGAGCTCGGCGATCAGGTCGTACAGCTCGCGCAGCAGGTCGTCATCCAGGGCGGCGACGATGAGCAGCACGAGATCGGCCCCGTGGGCGCGTGCCTCGAACACCTGGTACGGATCGACCACGAAGTCCTTGCGCAGCACCGGCACCTGCACCCGCTCGCGCACGGCGTCCAGATCTGCGAGGGAGCCGCGGAATCGACGCTGCTCGGTGAGGACGCTGATGGCGGAGGCGCCGTGGGTCGCATAGATCTCGGCGAGGTCCGCCGGCACGGGGATGTCGGCCAGGGAGCCCTTGGACGGGCTCGCACGCTTCACCTCGGCGATCAGACCCATGGTCGAGCCGTCGCCGACCAGGGCCGCGCGGGCGTCCCGTGCCGGGGACGCGGCGCGGGCCAGTCGCTCGATCTCGGTGACCGAGATCTGGGCACGACGCACCTCGAGGTCCTCTCGCACTCCGGCGATGATCTCGTCGAGCACGGTTCCGGTGGTGGTCATACGGGCCTCCTGCAGCAGTCGGGGGCGTTGCCTGCCCGGAGCGAGCAGGTCGGGATTCGGGATCTCAGGCGCCGACGAACGAGACCGGGGCGAGGAACCAGAAGGCGGGCAGATTGCGCAATACCGTGAACACGGCGACCACGGCGAGCAGCAGGTAGAGCGTGCGGCTGGCCGGGAGCCGGCGCAGGGCCGTCCCGCGGACCCGGCGCACGGTCCACGCGGCGAAGCCGAGCGCGACCAGCGGCAGGGAGGCCGTGATCAGGAGATTGCTGCGCAGGGCGAGCAGCAGGTCACCGGCCAGGAGGGAGTGCACGGCGCGGATGGCGCCGCAGCCCGGGCAGTGCAGCCCGGTCAGGTGGTACACGAGGCACAGCGGGACATCGGTCCGGAACGGATCGAAGACCAGCTGCACACCCACCGCGAGCACCACGCCCCCGGTGACGATCCCCAGCGGCAGCAGGGCCCGGCCCATGCCTCGGGCGGTGGCGTCCTGCACGGTGTCACCGCGCAGGTCATCCACCGCAGAGGTCACCGCGCTTCTGCTTCGGAGGCTCGTCGACGGGGCTGGCCGAAGCCTGCCAGGGAGAGCGCGACGCCGGCGATGATCGCGACGGCGATGATTCCGCAGCCCACCCAGACCAGGATCGGCATCGGGAGGACCATGCCCAGCCCGATGAAGATCGCGCCCAGGACTACACCGAAGTTGAGGATGTACGCAGCCACGGTCTTGCCCTCGTTGTGGGGCGGGGGCGGCGGCACGGCATAGGTCTTGGTCATGATCCTTCTCCAGTCAGGGTCCCGGTCACCGATATTGTGCCACGTCAGCGCTCGGTGGGCGACGAGCTGTCCGGCGTGTGCCCGGGGTGTCGCGGGGGCCGTGAGCACGATCACCGCCGCGCCGTTCCCCCGGTGGCCGTCGCGCTCGCTCAGTCCGCGCGCGCCGCGCCGTCGTCGGGCGCGGAGCGCCGCGTCCCCGGAGCCGTCTCCTGCTCGCCCGTCTCCTGCTCAGCCGTCTCCTGCTCGGCCGCGGCCGGCACCTCCACCGACGAGGCTGACGGCTCCTCGTCCTCCGGACCGAGGCTCGGGTCCTCGCCCCGGGTGAGGGCGTCCCACGCGGCGGCGGGGTCGCGTGACGGGTCCGACGGCGCGGCGACCGCCGGGCTGCGGTACCGGGTGCCGACGGGCCAGCTGCGACCGGCGATCAGCACCACGACGCCGAGCACGACCAGGACGAGCCCGAGGAGCACCGCGAGCAACGGCCACACGGTGGCGGTCGCGGACAGCTCCGAACCCACCACGCCGGTGGCGGAGGAGACCGCGGATCCGGAGGCGGACACGGGATCCCGGTGCACGGCGAACGCGGTCCAGGCGGCGCCCAGTCCCGAGGCGATCAGCACCGGCCCGGTCACGAAGCGCACCCAGGTCGAGGACAGCGAGGTGGCCAGCGCCGCTGCCAGAGCGACGATGGCCAGGGCGAGCACCGCCGGGGCGGCGTCGGCGCCGGTGACCGCGACGGACTGCGCCGCGCCGGTCAGGTCGGGAGCCGTCGCGGCCGTCCAGGTGGTGCGGGTGGCCCCGATCAGCAGGGCCGAGGCGGCCGTGGCCGCCAGGACGGTCAGACGGCGCCCAGGTCGCCGGGCGGTGCGGGGCGGCTGCGTGCTCATGCGGTGCGCAGCGTATCCGCCGAGGCCACCGCGCGCAGGGCGGCGGCGGCCTTGGACTGGGTCTCGCGGTGCTCCATGGTGGCGTCGGAATCGGCCACCACGCCGCCGCCTGCCTGCACGTGGGCCGTGCCGTCCTTGAGCACGGCGGTGCGGATCGCGATGGCCATGTCCATGTCACCGGCGAAGTCGATATAGCCGACGGTGCCGCCGTAGACGCCGCGGCGCACCGGCTCCAGACCGTCGATGATCCGCATCGCCGAGGGCTTGGGCGCGCCGGAGAGGGTGCCGGCGGGGAACGTGGCCCGCAGCGCGTCGTAGGCCAGGGCGTCCTCACGGATCGTCCCGGTCACCGTGGAGACGATGTGCTGGATGTGCGAGAACTTCTGGATGTGCATGAAGTCCCGCACCACCACGGTCCCCGGCGCGCAGAACTTCTGCAGGTCGTTGCGGGCGAGGTCCACGAGCATGAGGTGCTCGGAGCGCTCCTTGGGATCCGCCAGCAGCTCGGCGGCGAGCCGTTCGTCCTCTTCCGGCGTCGCGCCGCGGGGCCGCGAGCCGGCGATCGGGTGCGTGGTCGCCGTCGTGCCGCGCACGGTCACGAGGGATTCGGGGCTCGCGCCCACCACGTCGATCGGCTCGCCCTCGGAGTCGACGGTGCGCAGCAGGTACATGTAGGGGCTGGGGTTCATGCGCCGCAGCACCCGGTACACGTCCAGCGGATCGGCCGCCACCGGGACGGAGAACCGCTGGGAGGGGACGACCTGGAAGATCTCCCCGTCGATGATGTCCTGGACCGCTTCGTGCACGGCGCGCTCGTAGTCCAGCTGGGCGGTGCGGGCCTTCGGCTCCAGATCGCGGACGGTCTCGTAGACCATGGCGCTCGAGTCCAGCGGGACGCGCAGTCGCTCGCGCATCGCCTCGAGGCGTGCGAGGGCGTCGTCATAGGCGGCGTCGACCCCGTCGGCCGTCGCATTGAGGTTCAGGGCATTGGCGACCAGCACGACCGTCGAATCGTGCGCGTCGTGGACCACGACGTCCTGGGCGAGGAGCATCGACAGGTCCGGCAGACCGATCTCGTCGGGCGGAGCGTCCGGGAGGGCCTCCCAGTGCCTGACCGCGTCGTACGCGATGAATCCGACCATGCCGCCCGAGAACGGCGGCAGGTGCTCCTGGCGTGCGGCCCGGAAGGCGCTGGTGACCTCTCGCAGGGCCTCCACGGGGCTGCCGTCGGTGGGCACTCCGGAGGGGACGTCGCCGCGCCAGTGGGCACGGCCGTCGCGCTCCGTGAGGACAGCGCGGGCACGGGTGCCGATGATCGACCAGCGAGAGGCCTCGCCCTCCCCGGCGGATTCGAGCAGGAAGGTGCCCCGTGCATCGCCGTCCGTCGTGAGTCGGCGGTACAGCGAGACCGGGGTGTCCTCGTCGGCGAGCAGGCGCACGCTCACGGGCACGACGCGCTGACGCTCCGCGAGGGCGCGGAAGGTCTCGCGGTCGGGCTGGACGGCGCCGAGCAGGTCGCCCTCACGGCCGGCCACGCGCTCGGGGTAGGACTCGGGCCGAGGGCCGTCGGCGGTCTTGTCGGCGGAAGTGGTCTCGCTCATGCCGTGCGCTCCGTCGGGTCCAGGACGACGGCGCCCAGGTCGCCGCCGTCGAAACAGGTGTCGGTGCCGCGGTGGCAGGCCGCTCCGACCTGGTCGACCTCCACCAGCAGGGTGTCGCCGTCGCAGTCCAGGGCGACGGAGCGGACCCACTGCACGTGGCCGCTGGTGTCACCCTTGCGCCAGTACTCCTGTCGCGAGCGCGACCAGTAGGTCGCGCGGCCGGAGGTCAGGGTGCGGTGCAGAGCCTCGTCGTCCATCCAGCCCACCATCAGCACGCGGTGGTCCGACGCCCCCTGCACGACGGCGGTGACGAGTCCGTCGGGGTCCCGCTTGAGGCGGGCGGCGAGCTCGGGATCGAGGCCGGAGCTGGGGATCGCCCGCACGTCGGGCACGGCGGATTCTGTCGACACGGTGGACTCCCTGGGATCGGTGGACGGAGCGGAAGAGTCCGACGACGGTGGAACGCGGGACCCGATCGGAGCGAGCGCCGTCACAGCGCGCGCTCCAGCTCCTCGGCACGGTCGGTGCGCTCCCAGGTGAACTCGGGCAGCTCGCGGCCGAAGTGGCCGTGCACGGAGGTCAGGGAGTAGATCGGGCGCAGCAGGTCGAGCGAGTCGATGAGCGCGGCCGGGCGCAGGTCGAACACCTTGCGGACGGCGGCCGCGATCTGGTGCGCCGGGCGATGGCCGGTGCCGAAGGTCTCGACGTACAGGCCGACGGGCTCGGCGACGCCGATCGCGTAGGCGACCTGCACCTCGCAACGGTCCGCGAGACCCGCGGCGACGATGTTCTTGGCCACCCAGCGCATCGCATAGGCGCCCGAACGATCCACCTTCGAGGGGTCCTTGCCGGAGAAGGCACCGCCCCCGTGGCGGGCCATGCCGCCGTAGGTGTCGACGATGATCTTGCGTCCCGTCAGGCCGGCATCGCCCTTGGGCCCGCCGAGCACGAAGCGGCCCGAGGGGTTGATGTGCGTGACGACCGCGGAGGTGTCCAGGCCCAGGGCGTCGAGGTCCTCGAGCACGGGGTTGATGACGACCTTCTGGATCGCTGGCGCGAGCTGGCTGGTCAGATCGACGTCCTCGCTGTGCTGCGTGGAGACGACGACGGCCTCGACGCTGCGTGCCACACCGTCCTCGTCATAGCCGATCGACACCTGGGTCTTGCCGTCGGGCCGCAGGTACGGGAGCACCTCGTCGCGGCGCGCGGCCGAGAGGTTCGCGGTGAGGCGGTGGGCCGCATGGATCGGCAGGGGCATGAGCTCCGGGGTGTCGTGGCAGGCGTAGCCGAACATGAGCCCCTGGTCTCCGGCGCCGAGCCGGGCGAAGGCCTCGGCGGTGTCATCGCCCCGGGTCTCGAACGACGTGTCGACGCCCTGTGCGATGTCCGGGGACTGGGCGCCGATGGAGACCTCGATGCCGCAGGAGTCCGCGTCGAAGCCCTTCTCGGAGGAGTCGTAGCCGATGTCTCGGATCACATCGCGCACGATCGTCGCGACGTCGCTGTAGCCCGAGGTGCGGACCTCGCCGGCGACGTGGACGAGACCGGTGGTCACCATGGTCTCGACGGCGACGCGGGCGCCGGTGTCCTGGGACAGCAGGTCATCGAGGATCGCATCGGAGATCTGGTCGCAGATCTTGTCCGGATGCCCCTCGGTGACCGACTCTGAGGTGAAGGTGCGCAGCTCGCTGGACGTCATGCGGACCAGGGTACTTCCGGCAGCCGACGGGCGAGTTCGTCGAGCACCACGTGGGCGACGGCGGTCTTGCTCCCGGCGGATGCGGCGAGCTCCTCCCCGGTCTGATCCAGGATGTGCACGGAGTTGCTCGCGGAGCCGAAGACCTCGCCCGAGACATCGTTGAAGACCAGCAGGTCAGCACCCTTTCGGTGTGCTTTCGCCCGGGCCAGGTCCAGGGCCGAGGCGGCATTCCCGCCGGTCTCGGCCGCGAAGCCCACGATCACGGGGTATTCGGCGTCGGCGCGATCGAGCACGCTGTGACGCAGGATGTCCTGGGTGCGGCGCAGGGCGAGCGACGGCACGGAGTCGTCATCGCCGTCGTCCTTCTTGATCTTGTCCTGGGCGCGATCGGCGGCTGTGAAGTCCGCCACGGCCGCCGCCATCACCAGGGCGTCGACCCTGCTGCGGTGCGTCGCGACGGCGTCGGCGAGCTCGGCGGCGCTGCCCAGATCGATCCGCTCGGCGCCCGGAGGCGTCTCGAGCTCCACGTTGGCCGCGAGGAGACGGACGCGCGCGCCGCGCACCAGGGCGGCATGGGCGAGGGCCCAGCCCTGGCGACCCGAGGAGTGGTTGGCGAGGAACCGGACGGGATCGAGGTCCTCACGGGTACCGCCCGCGGTGATGAGCAGCTCGCGACCGGCGAGGTCCCGCCGCACGGCGCCGCGCTCATCGCGGGGCGCAGCGATCGCCGCGCGAGCGGCGTCGAGCAGGGCGTCGGGTTCGGGAAGACGCCCGGGACCGGAGTCGGGGCCGGTGAGACGGCCGACGGCCGGGTCGATGACGAGGGTCCCCCGCTCACGGAGCACGCTGACGTTCTCCCGGGTCGAGGGGTGCTCCCACATCTCGGTGTGCATCGCGGGAGCGACCACCACGGGTGCGCGGGTGACGAGCACGGAGGCGGTGAGCATGTCGTCGGCGCGTCCGCTGCGCATCCGTGCGAGCAGATCGGCGGTGGCCGGGGCGATCACGACGAGGTCGGCCTCCTGGCCGAAACGCACATGCGCGACCTCGTCGACGTCCTCGAAGACGGAGGTCAGGACCGGGTGCCCGCTGAGGGCCTCCCAGGTGGCGGCCCCCACGAAGTGCAACGAGGAGGCGGTGGGCACGACGCGGACATCGGCCCCTTCACCGACAAGACCGCGCACCAGGTGCGCGGTCTTGTAGGCGGCGATCCCGCCACCGACGCCGACCAGGACGCGGGCACCGTCGAGGGTGCGCTGCGAGGGACTCATCGGGCCTCCCGGTGGCGGTGAGGGATCAGAAGGAGAAGTCCGAGGTCGGGGGGACCTCGGGCGCGTCGTCACCGAGCTTGAGGGGCGCCGGGGCGTCCGGATCGGGCTCGTTCTGCGCGGCGTACTCCGCCTCATCGATCTCACGCACGGTCAGCAGGCCCTCGTCGATCTCGCGCAGCGCGATCGACAGCGGCTTCTCCTGGTTGTCGACGTCCACCAGGGGGCCGACGAACTCCAGCAGGCCCTCGGAGAGCTGCGAGTAGTAGGCGTTGATCTGACGGGCGCGCTGGGATCCGTAGAGCACCAGGGCGTACTTCGAGTCGACGGTCTCGAGGAGACGATCGATCGGGGGGTTCGTGATGCCTTCGGGCTGAGCGACTGTTCCGGCCACGGATGTCCCTTCGTGAGTTTCGGCGTGCGACGCTCCAGGATACTCCCTCTGCATAGCAAAGGGCCAGGAGCCGGGTGCACAGGTCAGGTGAGGTCGCGCACCCCGAGGAGCCCGGCGAGCTCGTCGGCTGCGCGGTCCACCGAGTCGTTGACGATCGTGACGTCGAACTCGCTCTCCGCCGCGAGCTCGACCTTCGCGGTCTCCAGGCGCCGCTCGCGCTCCTCGGCGTCCTCGGTGCCCCGGCCCACGAGCCGGTCCACCAGGGTGTCCCAGTCTGGCGGAGCGAGGAAGACGAACCGCGCCTCGGGCATCGAATCGCGGACCTGCCGGGCACCGGCGAGGTCGATCTCGAGGAGCACGGGGCGGCCCTCGGCGACCTTCTCCTCGACGGGACCGCGCGGCGTGCCGTACTTGTTGCGGCCGTGCACGATCGCCCATTCGAGCATCTGCCCGTCCTCGAGCAGGCGGCTGAACGCCTCCTCGCTCACGAAGCGGTAGTGCACCCCGTCGACCTCACCGGGCCGCGCAGCCCGGGTCGTCGCCGACACGGACAGCCAGATCTCGGGATATCGCGCCCGGATCGCCGCGGAGACCGTGCCCTTGCCGACCGCTGTGGGGCCGGCCAGGACCGTCACTGGGGCCGGTGCCGCTGCGGCACCGGCCCCGACGGAAGCGGTCACTCGGAGAAGTGGGCGACGAGCTTCTCCGCCTGATGGGAGCCGAGGCCCCGGATCTTGCGGGACGGGGAGATGCCGATCTCCTCCATGATCTGCTGGGCCTTGACCTTGCCGACGCCCGGGAGAGCCTCGAGCAGGGCCGCGACCCGCAGGCGACCGACGATCTCGTTGGTCTCGGCCTCGGTGAGGACCTTCTTGATCTCCTCGCCGCGGTGACCGGCGCTGTCCTTGAGCCGAGCCTTGATGGCCGCGCGCTCACGTCGAGCCTCGGCGGCCTTCTTCAGGGCGTCGGCCCGCTGCTCAGGGGTGAGGGGAGGGAGAGCCACTGTTCTTACCTCATCTTCTCTTGCTGGAGACGGGCGGGATCCGGAAGGATCCCGCGTGTGGGAAGAGCGTAACCCCAATATCGTGGCGAAGGGCACTTCTGACACGCTGAAGCGCAGGTCCGGTGCAGATCCGGGGTGCCACGAGCGTCCCGTGGCACCCCGGTTCCCCGGTCTCGCGGACGCTCGTCGAGAGCCCCGTCGACCCTGTCCGCACTCAGGCGTACTGCCTGCGCAGCTGCTCGACGTGGGCGCGCAGGCGGTCCGGATCGGGACCGGCGGACAGCAGCCCACGGGAGAGAGAGACCAGCACGTGACCTGCACTTTCTCCGAACACCTCGGCCATGTCGGCAGGTCCTGCGCCCTGGGCTCCGAAGCCCGGTGCGAGCAGCGGGACCGATGGTGCCGCGCGATCCAGCCCGAGCCGCCGGTAGGCGTCGCCAACCGTCGCCCCGACGACGAGGCCGACGCTCCCCCACTCCCCCGATGCGCCCGCGCCGATCAGTTCGGCGTGTCGCGCGATCTCGAGAGCCACCGGCGTGTCAGAAGCCGTCAGAGCGTGCTGGACCTGGGGTCCGTCGGGATTCGAGGTGAGGGCGAGGACGAAGAGCCCCTTGCCGTGGGCGAGCGCGAGCCGGGCCGCCGGGTCCAGCGAACCTGTCCCCAGAAACGGGCTCACGGTGATCGCATCGGCCTCGAGCGGGGCTCCCGGGCGCAGATGCGCGTGGGCGTACGCCTCCATGGTCGAGCCGATGTCCCCGCGCTTGACGTCCAGGATGCTCAGCACTCCGCGCTCCCGGGCCTCGCCCAGAAGCTGCTCGAGGACGGCGACCCCTGCCGAGCCGTGCCGTTCGAAGAAGGCCGACTGCGGCTTGATCGCCGCGACCTGCCCCGCGACCGCGTCCAGGGCGATGCGGGAGAACTCCGCGATCCCGGCAGGGGTGTCCGGCAGGCCCCACGCCTCCAGCAGAGAGGCGTGGGGGTCGATGCCGGCGAGGAGACGTCCGTTCGTCTCGACCGCCTGCCGCAGCCGGCTGCCGAACGGACGTGCCGCCGTGCTGCCGCTCATGCCGTCACGGCGGCCGCGCGGGCCTCCACCAGGCGACGGGTGTGCTCCTGCAGGCTGCCCACCTCGAAGGGCTCGACCGGGCGTGCCTCGATCGCCTGCACCGCGGCCTGGAACTCCTGCAGGGTCGTGATCATCGGCACGTCCATGCTGGTCGCGGCGGCGCGGATCGCGTAGCCGTCGGCCCGGGCGTTCGAGCCCGACGGGGTGTTGAGCACCAGGTCGATGTCCCCGGACTCGATCAGGTCGATCACGCTGGCCCCCTCGCCGTCGGCCTCGGAGGCCTTGCGCAGCACCGTGCAGGGGATCCCGCTGCGGCGCAGCACGCGGCCGGTGCCGGCGGTGGTGAGGACGTCGAAGCCGAGCGCGGCCAGACGGGCAGCCGGCAGCACGACCGCGCGCTTGTCGCGGTCGGCGACCGAGACGAAGACCGCGCCGCTGAGCGGCAGGCCCTGGCCGGAGATCGCCAGCTGGGACTTGGCGAAGGCGAGCGGGAAGGTCGCGTCCAGGCCCATGACCTCTCCGGTCGAGCGCATCTCAGGACCGAGCACCGAGTCCACGGCGCGCCCCTCGCGAGTGCGGAAGCGCTTGAACGGGAGCACCGCCTCCTTCACGGCGATCGGGGAATCATCGGGCAGGTCCGCGCCGTCGCCCTGGTCGGGCAGCACGCCGCGCTCCCGCAGCTCGGCGATGGTCTCCCCCGCCATCAGGCGGGCTGCCGCCCGGGCGAGAGGCACCCCGGTGGCCTTGGCCACGAAGGGCACCGTGCGCGAGGCGCGCGGGTTGGCCTCGAGGACGTACAGGGTGCCCTGGGAGAGCGCGTACTGGACGTTGAGGAGCCCACGCACGCCCACGCCCGCGGCGATCCCGAGGGTGGAGGTGCGGATACGGTCCATGACCGCGTCCGAGAGGGTGACCGGCGGCAGGGTGCACGCGGAGTCACCGGAGTGGATGCCCGCCTCCTCGATGTGCTCCATGACGCCGCCGAGGTAGAGGTCCGTCCCGTCGTACAGGGCGTCCACGTCGATCTCGATCGCGGTGTCCAGGAAGCGGTCGATGAGGATGGGCGCCTCGGCGCGGCCGCCGTCGGGCAGGTTGCGGCTCACGTAGTCGACCAGACCGTCCTGGTCGTAGACGATCTCCATGCCGCGTCCGCCGAGCACGTAGCTCGGACGCACGAGCACCGGGTAGCCGACGCTCGCGGCGACCTCCGTCGCGTCCGCGAGGCCCCAGGCGGTGCCGTAGGGCGGGGCGGGGAGATCGGCGTCGGCGAGCACCGCACCGAAGTGGCCGCGGTCCTCGGCGAGATCGATCGCCGAGGGGCTGGTGCCGATGATCGGCAGGCCGGCCTCCTCGAGGCGGCGGGCGAGCGACAACGGGGTCTGGCCGCCGAGCTGGACGATGATGCCGGCCACGGGACCGGCGGCCTTCTCCGCCTCGTACACCTCGACGACGTCCTCGAAGGTGAGGGGCTCGAAGTAGAGCCGATCCGCGATGTCGTAGTCGGTCGAGACCGTCTCGGGGTTGCAGTTGATCATCACGGTCTCGTAGCCGCCGCCGGGGAGGTCCCGATCGCCGAGCGCGAGCGCCGCATGCACGCACGAGTAGTCGAACTCGATGCCCTGGCCGATGCGGTTGGGGCCGGAGCCGAGGATCAGGATGGCCGGGCGCTCGCGCGGCTCGACCTCGGTCTCCTGGTCGTAGGTCGAGTAGTGATACGGGGTCCGCGACACGAATTCTGCCGCGCAGGTGTCGACCGTCTTGAACACCGGGTTGATGCCCAGCGCCTCACGGACGCCCTTGACGACGTCGCCGTGCTGACCGCGCAGGCGGCCGATCTGGTCGTCGGAGAGCCCATGGCGCTTGGCCAGCGCGAGCAGCTCTCCGTCCAGCACCTCGGAGGTGCGGATCTCGGCAGCGATCTCCGCGACCATCAGCATCTGGTCCAGGAACCAGCGGTCGATCCAGGTGGCCTCCACCAGACGGTCGAGAGTCTCCGCGGGGTCCACGACGCCCTCGGCGGCGGCCCACAGGATGCGGGAGATCGTCACCAGGCGGGAGTCGGTCGGGGTGCGCACCTCGTCCAGCAGCTCGGTGATCTCGGTGGCGGTCGGCGGGGTGCCCTCGTAGGTCGGGGCAGCTCCCTTGATGTCCAGGGAGCGCTGGGCCTTGCCGAGGGCCTCGGTGAAGTTGCGGCCCATGGCCATCGCCTCGCCGACGCTCTTCATGGTGGTGGTGAGGGTCGGATCCGCCGCCGGGAACTTCTCGAAGGCGAAGCGCGGCACCTTCACGACGACGTAGTCGAGCGCGGGCTCGAAGCTGGCCGGGGTGGTGCCGGTGATGTCGTTGCGGATCTCGTCGAGCGAATAGCCGATGGCCAGCCGCGCAGCGATCTTCGCGATCGGGAAGCCGGTGGCCTTGGAGGCCAGCGCCGAGGAGCGGGAGACGCGCGGATTCATCTCGATCACGACGATGCGGCCCGTCTCGGGGTGCGTCGCGAACTGCACGTTGCAGCCGCCGGTATCGACCCCCACCTCGCGGATGATGCCGATGCCGAGGTCGCGCATCTTCTGCATCTCGACGTCGGTGAGGGTGAGCGCCGGTGCGACGGTGACCGAGTCGCCGGTGTGGACGCCGACGGCATCGACGTTCTCGATCGAGCAGACGACCACGCAGTTGTCGTTGCGGTCGCGCATCAGTTCGAGCTCGAACTCCTTCCAGCCCAGGATCGACTCCTCCAGGAGCACCTCGGTGGTCGGCGAGTAGTGGAGGCCGTCGCCTCCGATGCGGCGCAGGTCCTGCTCGTCGTAGGCCATGCCGGAGCCGAGCCCGCCCATGGTGAAGCTGGGGCGCACGACCATCGGGTAGCCGAGCTCCTCGGCACCTTGGAGCAGGTCGTCCATGGTGTGGCAGATCTTCGAGCGGGCCGATTCGCCGCCCACGCGGTCCACGACCTCCTTGAACAGCTGGCGATCCTCGGCCTTGTTGATCGCCTCGAGGCTCGCACCGATCATCTCGACGCCGAACTCCTCGAGCGTGCCGTTCCCGGAGAGGGCGATCGCGGCGTTCAGGGCGGTCTGGCCGCCCAGGGTCGGCAGCAGCGCGTCGGGACGCTCCGCGGCGATGATCGAGCGGAGGATGTCCGGGTCGATCGGCTCGATGTAGGTGGCATCGGCGATGTCCGGATCGGTCATGATCGTCGCCGGGTTCGAGTTCACGAGGATGACGCGCAGGCCCTCCTCGCGAAGCACCCGGCAGGCCTGGGTGCCGGAGTAGTCGAACTCCGCGGCCTGGCCGATGACGATCGGCCCGGAGCCGATGACGAGGACGGAGGAGATGTCGGGACGACGGGGCATCAGGACTCCTTCTGCGAGGACGGGAGGGTGGAGGAGGCGGGTGCAGCGGATCCGCTGCGGCGCTCCCTCACCAGGTCCACGAGACGATCGAAGAGGTAGGAGGCGTCGTGCGGTCCGCCGGCGGCCTCGGGGTGGTACTGGACGGAGTAGGCGGGACGGTCGAGGCAGCGGATGCCCTCGACCACGTCGTCGTTCAGGCCGACGTGGGTGACCGTGACACGGCCGTAGCGGCCGCCGTCGTGCGGCGCGGTGTGCTCGCCGTCCAGAGGGACGTCGAGCGCGAAGCCGTGGTTGTGGGCAGTGATCTCGACCTTGCCGGTCTCGCGGTCCATCACGGGCTGGTTGATGCCGCGGTGGCCGAACTTCAGCTTGTAGGTGTCGAACCCGAGGGCCCGGCCCAGCAGCTGGTTGCCGAAGCAGATCCCGAAGAACGGCAGGTCCGCGTCCAGGACGCCGCGCAGCAGCTCGACCTGGTCGTCGGCGGCGGCGGGGTCGCCCGGGCCGTTGGAGAAGAAGACGGCGTCGGGCTCGACGGCCAGCAACTCCTCCAGCGTGGAGGTGGCCGGCAGCAGGTGGACCCGCAGACCGCGCGAGAGCATGCTGCGCGGGGACGCCCCCTTGATGCCGAGGTCGACGGCGGCGACGGTCCCGACGGCCTCGCCCTCGGGCTCGAGCACGACCGGCTGGGCGATGGTCACCTCCTCGACGAAGCTGGATCCGCTCATAGTGGGCTGCTCACGCACCAGGGACACGAGGTCCGCCTCGGTGGCCTCCAGCGCATCTCCGGAGAAGATCCCGCCGCGCATCGAGCCGGCATCGCGCAGGTGCCGGGTGAGCATGCGGGTGTCGATGTCGGAGATGCCGACCACCTCACTGCTGAGCAGGAGCTCGTCCAGGGACTGCTCGGAGCGCCAGCTGGAGGTGATGCGGCTGGCGTCGCGCACCGCGTAGCCGCGCACCCAGACCTTCCGGGACTCCATGTCCTCGGCGTTGGCGCCGGTGTTGCCGATGTGCGGCGCGGTCTGCACGACGATCTGGCCGGCGTACGACGGGTCCGAGAGCGTCTCCTGGTAACCGGTCATCCCAGTGGTGAAGACGACTTCTCCGCGTCGCGCGCCGCGGGCTCCGTACGCGCTGCCGCGCAGGACGGTGCCGTCCTCGAGGACCAGCAGCGCGGGGTCGCGCCGGGCACGGGAGGGCGGACGAGTGGACGTGGACGCCTGGTGCGGGGCAGAGGCTGTCATGGGTGCTCCTTCCGGGAGAGCAGCAGATCGTGGTCCTCACGCCGTGCGAGGCGCAGACCGGTGTCGAGGAGCTGGTCGCCGAGGCGCCAGCGGAGGATGAGGATGCCGTCGCCGCCCACGAACTTCCCGGCCATTCCGGGCCCGGCGGTGATCTCGGAGACTGCATCGGCGGGGATGGTCAGGGGACGAGCGCCCTCGCGCAGGATGTGCCAGGTGCCGGCGGACCCAATGCTGACTCGGGCGGAGGCCCGCTGCCCCAGCGTGTGGGCGACGACCCGTTCGAGCGGCTGCTGCGCGAGCACGGTGCTCACGTAGACGGCCTGGAGCGGACCGATCGTCGTGGTCTCGCCGAGCTCCTCGAGCGCGGCGGTCGTCGGTGCGGGCAGGTGCTGCTGGGAGCGCCCTCGCCGTCGCCATCCCCAGGCCATGAGGGCGAGCACCAGCAGGAAGAGCGCGACCAGCGCGAGAACCGGTCCGAGCTCGGCCATCAGTGCTCCACCACGGCGCCGTCGCGCACCGTGGGCCGCCCCCCGAGGAGCGTCAGCCGGTTCAGGCCCGGCAGCTCGAGTCCGGCGAACGGGGAGTTGCGGCCGCGGGAGGAGTGCTCCGCCGGGTCGGTGGTCCGGACCGGACGCGGGTCCCAGACCAGCACGTGAGCCGGGGCCCCGGCGGCGAGCTGCTGCCCCTGGTCCTCGTCGCGGCCGATCTCGGCGGGTCTCTCGGAGAGCACCCTGGCGACCTCGCGCCAGCTGAGACGGCCTTCGTCGACCATCGTGCGCTGCACCAGCGCGAGGGCGGTCTCCAGCCCGGTCATGCCCATCGCGGCCTGATCCCACTCGCGGTCCTTCGCGTCACGGGGGTGCGGAGCGTGATCCGTGGCGACGATGTCGATGGTGCCGTCGGCGAGACCCTCGCGCACGGCCTCGACGTCCGCGGCGGTGCGCAGCGGCGGGTTCACCTTGTACACGGCGTCGAAGTCGCGGACGTTCTCGTCGGTCAGCAGCAGATGGTGCGGGGTGACCTCGGCCGTGACAGCGATGCCGCGCTGCTTGGCCCAGCGCACGATGTCGACGCTCCCTGCGGTGGAGAGGTGGCAGACGTGCAGGCGAGACCCGACGTGCTGCGCGAGCAGCACGTCACGGGCGATGATCGACTCCTCGGCGACCGCAGGCCAGCCGGCGAGGCCGAGCTCCGCGGAGACGACGCCCTCGTGCATCTGGGCGCCCTCCGTCAGGCGAGGGTCCTGGGCGTGCTGGGCGATGACGCCGTCGAACGACTTCACGTACTCCAGCGCCCGGCGCATCAGCACCGGGTCGTGCACGCACTTGCCGTCGTCGCTGAACACACGGACCTTCGCTCGCGAGTTCGCCATCGCATCGAGCTCGGCGAGCCGCTCGCCGGCCAGGCCCACCGTCACCGCGCCGACGGGGCGCACGGAGCACCAGCCGGAGGTCTCGCCGCGGCGCGCCACCTGTTCGACGACGCCGGCGGTGTCGGCGACCGGCGTGGTGTTGGCCATGGCGTGCACGGCGGTGAAGCCGCCGCGGGCCGCGGCACGGGTGCCGGACTCGATGGTCTCCGCCTCCTCGCCTCCGGGCTCGCGCAGATGGGTGTGGAGGTCCACGAGTCCGGGCAGCACGATGCAGCCGTCGGCGTCCACGATCTCGGCCTCGGCGGGGGCCTCGAGGGACGTGCCGACGGCCTCGATGCGGCCCTTGACGACCAGGACGTCCTGGACGTCCTCGCCGTAGGGGCGCCCGCCCCGGATCAGGAGCGGCGCGTGATCGGTCGCCAGCGGCGGTGCGGTCTGGTCAGCGGTCATCGGAGGCCCTCCCGGGAATCGGTGGCGAGCAGGTGGTAGAGGACGGCCATCCGCACGAACACGCCGGAGGCGACCTGCTCGACGATGACGCTGCGCGGGGAGTCGGCGACGTCCCCGGCGATCTCGAACCCGCGGTTCATGGGGCCGGGGTGCAGGACGATCGCGTGGTCGGGCAGGGCCGCGGCCCGAGCGGTGGTGAGCCCGTAGCGACGCGAGTACTCCCCGGCCGTGGGGAAGAACCCTCCCCCGACCATGCGCTCTCTCTGGACGCGCAGCATCATGACCGCGTCGGGCCCGGTGGCGAGGGCCTCGTCGAGGTCGTACGTGATCCGGCAGGGCCATGCCGCGGCGCCCACGGGCACCAGGGCCGGCGGGGCGACCAGGGTGACGCGTGCGCCGAGCAGCGTCAGCAGCAGCACGTTGGAGCGCGCCACCCGCGAGTGCAGGACGTCCCCGACGATGACGACGTGGAGTCCGTCGAGCCCGGCGGTCAGGTCGCCAGGGCGCAGATGCCGGCGCAGGGTGAAGGCGTCCAGCATCGCCTGGGTGGGGTGCTCGTGGGCGCCGTCCCCGGCGTTCACGATCGGCTGGTCGATCCAGCCGGCATGGGCCAGCAGGTGGGCGGCGCCGGAGGATCCGGAGCGCACCACCACGGCGTCGGCGCCCATGGCCTGGAGCGTCAGCGCGGTGTCCTTGAGCGACTCCCCCTTGGAGACGCTCGACCCCTTGGCGGAGAAGTTGATGACATCGGCCGAGAGCCGCTTGGCCGCCGCCTCGAAGCTGATCCGCGTGCGAGTGGAGTCCTCGAAGAAGAGGTTCACGACGGTCGTGCCCACGAGGGTGGGCAGCTTGCGGATCGAGCGGGACTGGGTCTCGGCCATGTGCTCGGCGGTCGCGAGGACGGCGATGGCCTCCTCACGGTCGAGGTCGGCGATCGAGATGAAGTGCCTCATGCTCGGTCCTCCCCTGCCGTGGGACGGACGATGTCGACCGCATCCGCACCGTCGGTCTCCATCAGCTGGACGTGCACCCGCTCGCTGCGCGAGGTGGGGAGGTTCTTGCCCACGTGGTCGGCCCGGATCGGCAGCTGCCGATGACCGCGGTCCACCAGCACCGCCAGCCGCACCGCGGCGGGGCGCCCGATCGCGCCGAGCGCGTCGAGAGCGGCACGGATGGTGCGGCCCGAATAGAGGACGTCGTCGACGAGCACCACGGTGCGGCCGTCGATGCCGTCACGGGGGATGCGCGTGGGGCTCGGGGCCCGGGTCGGATTGTGCCGGAGGTCGTCGCGGTACATCGTGATGTCCAGCGAGCCGGCGAGCTGGTCCAGCGGGCGGTCATCGCCCTCGGCCCGGGCGATCTGGATCGCGAGGCGTTCGGCCAGCGGGACCCCGCGGTGCGGGATACCGAGCAGGACGAGGTCATCGGCACCGTGGCCGCTCTCGAGGATCTCGTGGGCGATCCGGGTCAGGGCCCGACGGATCTCCTCCGCGCCGAGAACGCGTGAGGTCTCCGCGGCGGTGTCGCCCGGATCTGCTCCTGCTGAAGGAGGTGCGTCATGCATGGGTATCTCCCTTCCACGCCTCACAGGACGTGTCGTTAAAGGGTATGGATGCTCGTCTCCGAGCGCAGCCGATCCTACTCGGCCGTCGTGCGGTGCTGTGTCGGTGCCCGCCCTTCGGGACGGGGGTCCGGTGCCGTCCCGCTCCCGCGCCGGTTCACGCGCCGCGGGGGCCGGTGGTGGGAGAGGTCGAGACGATCGGGTGCAGCTTCACCCGGGCGGTCAGGACAGCAGGCCTCGCACGTCGGCCAGGCGCTGCAGGAGCCCGTTGACGAATCGGGGCGAATCGTCGGTCGAGAGGACCTCGGCGATCTTCGTGTACTCGCCGATGATCGCGCCGCGCGGGGACTCGTCCGAGCCGTAGAGCACCTCGGCGCTGCCCAGGCGCAGGATCGCGCGGTCCACCGCGGGCATGCGGTGCAGCGGCCAGTCCCGGGAGTGCGTGGCGAGGTCCTCGTCGATGTCGATCGCATGGGGAGCGTACAGCTCCACCAGGTCGCGGGCCGCCGGAGGCAGCGGGCTCTGGGCGGCCGTGCGCCGCAGGCGCTCCTCGAGCACGTCCAGGACCTCTGCACGCTTGGCGTCGGCCTCGAAGAGCACGTCCACGGCGCGGATGCGGTCGCGCGAGCGCCGATGCAGGCGATCGGTCGCCGCGGGGACCGTCTTCTCGAACTCGACCTCCGCCCCTTCCCGGGTGGGAAGGGGGAGGCCGGTGCCCCGTGGGGCGGGGGAATCGGTCACTTCACGCGCTCGAGGTACTCACCGCTGCGGGTGTCCACCTTGACCTGGTCGCCCTCGTTCAGGAACAGGGGCACCTGGATCTCGCGGCCGGTCGCCAGGCGCGCGGGCTTGGTGCCGCCGCTGGAGCGGTCGCCCTGCAGGCCCGGCTCCGTGAACTCGATCGCCAGGGTCACGGAGGTGGGCAGCTCCACGAACAGGGGCTCGCCCTCGTGGAAGGCCACGACCACGTCCTGGCCCTCGAGCATGAAGTCCTTCGCGCCGCCGACGATCTCGGCGGTGATGTTGGTCTGCTCCCAGTTGGTCGTGTCCATGAAGACGAACATGTCGCCGTCGAGGTACGAGAACTGCATGTCGCGGCGGTCGACCGTCGCGGTCTCGACCTTGAGGCCGGCGTTGAAGGTCTTGTCGACGCCCTTGCCGGACATGACGTTCTTCAGCTTGGTCCGCACGAACGCCGGGCCCTTGCCGGGCTTGACGTGCTGGAACTCGACCACGCTCCAGAGCTGCTTGTCCAGAACGAGGACCATCCCGTTCTTCAGATCATTCGTCGTCGCCATGAGTCTCCTCGGTAGTCGTCGGGGCCAGCCCAGGATAGCGTGCCTCGCCCCGCTGTCCGTGGCGGACCAGCCCGTCAGCGCGCGGACGTGAGGTCGATCATGCTGAGCAGACGGACCGCGAGCGGATGCGCGGCGCTCTCCTCGCGCCACCCGCTGGTCTTCACCGCCCGGGAGACGGTCTGCTGGGTGACGCCGAGGCGCTCGGCGAGCTGGCTCTGCGTAGCGCCGGGGTCCTCCCGGAGTGCGCGGACGGCCTGCCACTGGCCCCGGTTCCGGGTCCGCACCATCCATCCGATCAGGCACAGCACGGCCTCGACGTCCTGTGCGGTCTCCGCGTGACGCTCATCGGCCGCCCGCACCACCACCGGAACACTGGTCGACGCCCTCTGCCGTCGGGCCGACCGCGCCGCCTCCGCCGCGGCCTCGACCGCTGGTCCGTCGATCTCACGGACGGAGGCCGGCAGCGGTGCGCGGACGGCCCCGATGCCGAGCCCGATCTGCCAGTCCCCCTCCTCCCGGGCGCGCAGCAGGGCGTCGAGGGCGGCGTCGGCCCGCGACGCGAGCGCGAGCACCTCGGGACCGGCGGTGCGCTCGGCGGGTCGGGCGAGCGCCACTCCCCCGAGCGCGTCGAGCAGAGCCGGGACGGGATCGGCACCGCTGTCGGCAGCGCGCACGGAGGCGCCTGACAGGGACAGGACGAACATGGACGGCCACCACCTCGTGCCGGCGCGTCGGCGCCGACGTCACGATCGCACAGGAATCAGCCGATTCCCGCTGTGCGACACAGTACAGCGGAATAACGGCGATAGTCGGTGCCGTCGACGGTCCGACCGCTCAGGCGAGCTCGATGAGCTCCTGGTACTCCGCGTTCCAGAGGTCCTCGACGGCGTCGGGCATCATCAGCACGCGCTCCGGGGAGAGCGACTCGACGGCGCCGGGGTCGTGGGAGACCAGCACGACGGCGCCCTCGAAGGCTGCGAGGGCACCGAGGATCTCCTCACGGCTGGCCGGGTCGAGGTTGTTCGTGGGCTCATCGAGCAGCAGCACGTTCGCGCTGGAGACCACGAGGGTCGCGAGCGCGAGGCGCGTCTTCTCCCCGCCGGAGAGCACGCGGGTGGGCTTGTGGACGTCGTCCCCCGTGAACAGGAAGGAGCCGAGGATCTTGCGGGCCTCGACCTCCGGCAGCTCGTAGGCCGCGGTCATCATGTTCTCCAGCACGGTCCGCTCGAGGTCGAGGGTCTCGTGCTCCTGCGCGTAGTAGCCCACGCGCAGTCCGTGTCCCGGCAGGATGCCGCCGGTGTCTGAGTCATCGACCCCTGCGAGGATGCGCAGCAGGGTGGTCTTTCCCGCACCGTTCAGCCCGAGGATGACCACTTTCGACCCACGGTCGATGGCGAGATCCACCCCGGTGAAGATCTCGAGGCTGCCGTAGGACTTCGAGAGGTCCTTGGCCATCAGCGGGGTCTTGCCGCAGGGAGCGGGCTTGGGGAAGCGCAGCGAGGCCACGCGATCCTTCTGCCGCTCCCCCTCCACGCCGTCGAGCATCCGCTCGGCGCGCTTGAGCATGTTCTGCGCGGCGACGGCCTTGGTGGCCTTCGCCCGCATCTTCTCCGCCTGGGCCGTCAGCGTCGACGCCTTCTTCTCGGCGTTCATGCGCTCGCGCTTGCGACGCTTCTCATCGTCGTCGCGCTGGCGCTGGTACAGCTTCCAGCCCATGTTGTAGATGTCGATCTCGGCCCGATTGGCGTCGAGGTAGAACACCTTGTTCACGACGGTCTCGGTGACCTGGACGTCATGGCTGATGATGATCAGCCCTCCGCGGTAGCTCAGGAGGTAGTCGCGCAGCCACACGATCGAGTCATGATCGAGGTGGTTGGTGGGTTCGTCGAGGATCATCGTGGAGGCCTGAGAGAACAGAATGCGGGCCAGCTCCACGCGACGGCGCTGACCGCCGGAGAGGGTGCCGAGCTCCTGCTCGAGGATCCGGTTGGGCAGGCCCAGGTTCGCGGCCATGCGCTTGGCCTCGGACTCCGCCGCATATCCGCCGACGGCGTCGAGCTCCGCCTCCAGGCGCGGGTAACGGTCCATCGCCTTCTCCCGCTTCGCCTCGGACAGGCTCATGTCGCCCATCTCCTCCTCGGCGCGACGCAGCCGGTTCAGCACGCCGTCCAGCCCGCGGGCGGAGAGGATCCGTGAGATGACGAGCTCGTCGTCCTCGCCGCTGTGGGTGTCCTGCGGGAGATAGCCCAGCTCCCCGGTGACCTCGACAGAGCCCTCGGACGGCTGCAGGGTCCCGGAGAGGACCTTCGTCAGCGTCGTCTTGCCGGCGCCGTTGCGGCCCACCAGGCCCACTCTGTCCCCTGCGGTGATCTGGAAGGAGACGTCACTCATGAGCAGCCGGGCACCGACTCGGATGGCGAGGTCGTGCACGGTGATCACAGGATCAGACTCCTTGGGGGTCGAGAGGGCGGGCACGGGCCCGCAGGCGGTGGGAACCCCGGCCCGGACAGGATCCGGGCAGGGGCCGGATCGAGTCTAGGTGCGCGCGAACCCGTCGGCCTCAGAATTTCCGCGCGCGGTGCGGTGAACCACACTCCGAGCCCTCCTGCTCGGCGCGCGCTTTCGTCTCCCCGGCCCCGCGCCGACGCCCTCCCCGGCTCGAGTCGTGCCGACACGTGCCGCTCCGTCTCCGTGGACCCGCCATCGGCCGTCCGTCGGTGACATGCTGGTCCCGAGCGGCCGCATGAGGCGGCCGAGCGTCGAGGCAAGGAGGCTTCTGGATGCGCATCGGGGTGCCCAAGGAGATCAAGAACAACGAGAACCGCGTGGGGCTGACCGCCGCCGGGGTCCACGAGCTCGCCGTGCGCGGGCACGACGTGGTGGTCGAGTCGGGGGCGGGGAGCAGGGCGCGCATCAGCGACGAGGACTATCGCGCCGCCGATGCCCGGGTCCTGGATTCCGCGGACGAGATCTGGGAGCAGGCCGAGCTGATCGTCAAGGTGAAGGAGCCGCTCGCCGCTGAGTACGGACGGATGCGGCGCGGCCAGGTGCTGCTGACCTATCTGCATCTCGCCGCCGACGCAGACCTCACCGAAGCGCTCCTCTCCTCCGGCGTCACGTCGATCGCCTACGAGACCGTCCAGCTGCCCAGCCGCGCTCTGCCGCTGCTCGCGCCCATGAGCATGATCGCCGGGCGGCTGGCCACCCAGGTGGCCGCGTATCACCTGATGGCCCCGCTGGGCGGATCGGGGGTGCTGATGGGAGGAGTCCCCGGCACCGACCAGGCGAACGTGCTGATCCTCGGCGGCGGCATGGTCGGTGAGCAGGCAGCGGTGATGGCTCATGGGCTGCACGCGAACGTCACCGTCATGGATCTCGACGTCACCCGCTTGGGACAGATCGCCACGATGCACCACGGCGGCATCCTCACCCGCTATTCGACGACCCTCGAGCTGGCCGAGCAGATCCGTGAGGCCGACGTGGTGGTCGGTTCGGTCCTGGTCCCCGGGAAGCGCGCACCCAAGCTGGTCACCGACGAGATGGTCGCGACCATGAAGCCGGGCTCTGTGCTCGTGGACGTCGCCATCGACCAGGGCGGCTGTTTCGAGGGCTCCCGCCCGACGACCCACGACGACCCGACCTTCGCCGTGCACGACTCGGTCTACTACTGCGTCGCCAACATGCCCGGTTCGGTGCCGGTCACCGCCACCTCGGCGCTCACCAACGCCACGCTCCCCTACGTGCTGAAGGTCGCTGATGCCGGCTGGCGCGACGCGCTCCGCGCCGATGAAGCGCTCGCGAAGGGTCTGCACACCCACGAGGGTGCGCTCACCCACGCCGGGACCGGCGAGGCCCACGGACTCGAGGTGACGCCCGCCCAGCAGGTCATCGGCTGAACGGCGGCGAGGTCGCACCAACTCAGCCGCGCATCCGCGCAGGCGAGCTGCTCCGTCCCCTCGATCCCGTTGCGCCTCCCCGCCCAGCGGCTTTGCAGACGGCCATGTGCTGCACACGCACGACGACGGGCCCCGGGGCCCGTCGTCGTGCACGGCCTGAGGCCATCGCCCCGCGCAAACGGCGGAGCGTCGACGAGGTCGATCAGAGGTTGAAGCCGATCGCGCGCAGCTGCTCGCGGCCGTCCTCGGTGATCTTCTCCATGCCCCACGGGGGCATCCACACCCAGTTGTTATCCCACCGATGCCCACTCAATGACTCGAGAACGGGGGCGTGACCTGCAGCTTCTCTGCGACACGCTCACCAGGCTGGCGCAAATTACGCACAAAACTACGCACAATTTCACTGCAATTTCAGCGATGTGCCGGGGCAATATGGCTCTTCGCCCTCTTTGCCAGGCTGATTG
>NZ_NRGS01000002.1 GCF_002332425.1 Brachybacterium alimentarium
ACCCTCATCTGCGAAGAGCCCGTAAACCTCCATATCGCGCCCGGCACGAGACGGCTCCCAAGAGGCAAAGCCGCCATACCTGCCGGACTCGATCAAGGCCATGGCCTCGTCGAAGCCCTCGCGTTCGCGCCTGCGCCACTGCGAGGCCGACCGGTCAGCATCGCGGACGATCGCCTCCGGGTACCATTCGATCGGCAGGCACCAGCCGACCATGTCAGTGAGCTGGTCATCGATCGAGCGCATCAGCTTGTGCCGGTCCTGTGAGGCCCGCCCATACAGGATCGAAGCGGTCCAGTCGTCCTCGGCCATCTCCCGGAGTCGCTCGACCGCGGCCCGCAACTCCGGCGTGAGCAGCGGTAGCTCCAAGAGCCTGTTCGTCGTGGTCGTGTTGGTGTTCGTTGTGGTGGTGTTCATGGACATCAGGTGCGTCTGCCTTCCCTCTGCCCCTTGAACTTGATCGACGAGCCCACCACCGGCCTCGATCCCCGGGGTCGTCGCGACACCTGGGATGCCGTGAACTCCCTGACCGCAGACGGGGTGACGGTGCTGCTGACCACCCAGTACCTGGAGGAAGCCGATCAGCTCGCCGACTCGATCGCCGTGATCGACCACGGCTGGCTCGTCGCCGACGGCACCGCCGCCGCTCTCAAGGAGCGCGTCGGCGGCTCACGGATCGACATCGCCCTCGCGGACTCCGCGAACGGTGCCCCAGCACGAGCCGCCCTCGCGCGCGCCGGGTTCGAGGCCGAGCTCGACGAGCGGGGCACACGCCTCACGTTCGCCGTCGAGACCGGCGGCGCAGGACTCGCACACGTGTTGAGCGTGCTCGAGAGTCGGGGCATCGCCGTCGGCGAGGCGGCACTTCGCCGCCCCACGCTCGATGAGGTCTTCCTCGGTCTGACCGGCGGGCACGACGCCCCCGATACGACCGCGGATCTCGGCGATCCCGGGCCCCGCCCCGAAGAGCCCGCCGCCGCGCCGTCCGGGGCGAGGAGCTGAAGCCGGTGCGTGCCGTGCGCGACGGCTTCGTGATCGCACGACGCAACCTCATCGGTCTGCGCCGCACCCCCGGTGCTCTCGTCACGGGGATCGCGCAGCCGATCCTCTTCGTCATCATCCTGGCCTACGTGTTCGGCGGAACTCTCGGCGGAGGCGCCTACCGTGAGTACCTCGTCGGCGGCATCCTCGCCCAGACGCTGACCTTCAACTCCTCGTTCACCGCGGTGTATCTCGCCAAGGACCTGCAGTCCGGCCTGATCGACCGCTTCCGTGCCCTGCCGATGTCCCGGGTGGGGGTGATCCTCGGCCGCACCGTCTCCGACCTGGTCATGAGCGTGATCTCGGTGCTCGTCATCCTCGGCTGCGGGCTCGTGATTGGATGGCGGGCCTCCAACGGGCCCGGCTCCTTCCTGCTCGCCTGCGCGCTCCTGCTGCTGTTCGCCTTCGCCGTCTCGTGGGTGGGCGCCCTGATCGCGCTCACCGCGCGTTCCGTCGAGGTGGCACAGAGCCTGGGGCTGCTGTGGCTGTTCCCGGTGTGCTTCATCTCCGGAGCGTTCGTCTCCGCCGACTCGCTCCCCTCCGGTCTGCAGGGCATCGCCCGCTGGAACCCGGTCACCGCGGTCGCGACCGCCGCGCGGCAGGGATTCGGCAACGAGGTCCCGGTGGGTTTCGTGGGGCCGGGCGGCTGGCCGGGAGACAACCCCGTGCTGTACTCCGTCCTCTGCTGCGTCGCTCTCATCGCGGTCTTCGCCCCCGCAGCGGTCGTCCAGTACCGGCGCATCAGCCGTCGATGATCTGCATCCTGGGGACCACGGTCGAGTCGGTGCTCGATCGGGCGCGAACCGTCGGCGGCCCGGCCGCTCTCGTCTCCGCCGCGGACCTGGCCGCGGCCCGCGCACGACGCGGCGCTCACGGGGAGCGCACCCTCGCCGGTCGGGTCGCGCTGCGCCTGCTGCTCGCCCATGTGCAGGGCGACGAGCCTGCTGACGCCGCGCATCTGCCTGTGGACCGCACGTGCGAACGCTGTGGTGCCGACCATGGCCGGCCGCGCTCCCCCCGGGTATCCCTGTCCAGCTCGACCTCTCAGCGGCACGTCCTGGTCGCGGTCGGACCGGAGAAGGTGCGGATCGGGGTCGATGCGCAGGCGCTCCCCGCCTCGATCTGGCCGGGTTTCGACACGGCAGTCCTCCACCCGCGAGAGCACCGTCTCCACGACGATGGGGACGTCCGCGCTCGTATCGCGCTGTGGACCCGCAAGGAGGCCGTGCTGAAGGCGGCCGGCGTGGGCCTGCAAGTCGATCCCTCCCACCTCTGTCTGGAGCGCCGCCCCGTCCCGGACCGCAGCCAGCAGTCCTGGTGGACGGTCAGCGGGGAGTCGCCGCCGCAGCTTCAGGGGCTGCACGTCCGCGACCTTCCCGGCGCTGTGCCCCGTGCGCTCGCTGCCTCAGCGCCCTCGACAGTGCGAAGGATCGCCCTCGATGCGGTGCTGCCTCTCTCGTGAGCACCGGCGAGAGGGGGTGCCTCGGCCGATGGATGCACGGCGTCGAGCGCCGGAACGCGACGATGCCCCCGACCCGGAGGTCGAGGGCATCGCGTGCGAGGATCGGGCGGCGGGGCCGCCGATCAGCATTCCCGGGGAATGCTGCCGATCAGCGCTTGGAGTACTGCGGGGCCTTGCGGGCCTTCTTCAGACCAGCCTTCTTGCGCTCGATGATGCGAGCATCGCGCTTGAGGAAGCCGGCCTTCTTGAGGGTCGCGCGGTTGCTCTCCTCGTCGATCTGGTTCAGCGCGCGGGACACGCCGAGGCGCACGGCGCCGGCCTGTCCGGACGGGCCGCCACCGTGCACGCGCACGATGATGTCGAAGCGTCCCTTGAGGTCGAGGACCGTGAACGGGTCGTTGACCTCCTGCTGGTGCAGCTTGTTCGGGAAGTACTCCTCGAGGCTGCGGCCGTTGAGGGTCCACTGGCCGGAGCCGGGGACCAGACGGACGCGAGCGATGGCCTGCTTGCGACGGCCGGTGCCGTAGCCCGGCTCGATCGCGGACTGGCCGGCGCCGACAGCGGCTTCGCCGGTCGACTCGGTGGTGAAGCTCGTCGGGGCGGACTCGTCGGTCACGGCCTCGAGGTTCTCGGTGGTATCGGGGGTGGTCTCAGTCACGGTTCTCCTTGGTTCGTCCGTGCGGCAGGGCGGAGTGGCGGGACACCCGCTTACTGCGCCACCTGATCGATGGTGAACGGAACGGGCTGCTGAGCGGCATGCGGATGCTCGGAGCCCGAGTAGATCTTGAGCTTCTTGATCTGCTGATCAGCAAGCTTGTTCTTGGGGAGCATGCCGCGGATGGCCTTCTCCACTGCGCGCTCGGGGTTCTTCTCAAGCAGCTCGGAGTAGGGGGTTCCGCGGAGACCGCCCGGGTAGCCGGAGTGGCGGTAGGCCAGCTTGGCCTCCCGCTTGTTTCCGGTCAGCGCGACCTTGTCGGCATTGATGATGATCACGAAGTCGCCTGCATCCACATGGGGTGCGAAGACCGGCTTGTGCTTTCCCCGGAGGAGCTGAGCAGCCTGGGAAGCGAGCCGGCCGAGGACGACATCGTTTGCGTCAATGACGTACCAGGAACGCTCGACATCGCCGGGCTTCGGGGTGAACGTACGCACTCGTGCCTTCTTCTCTCGTCATGGTGCCCAGGCAGCATTCTGCTGACCAGGCACGGTTCGATGGACCGTGGGCACGCTTCCTTCGGGTGAAAAGCATGGCCCTGACCGTTGCACCCGGCCCGCTCCGCTCACGACGCGACGGCGGTCCTGGATGTGTGTGAGGTGCCCTTTCGCGCCGGGCGTGAGAGAACGGCTGCGGAATTGGGCACACATCGAGGCACAACGACCCCCAACGATAGGTCGTGCAGGACCCGACCGTCAACGCGAGCTGGGGTCATGCACCTGTGATCTGCGGCTCCTGGCGTGCGCTCGGACTGGCATCGCGCCAGCAGCATCAGGCCCGTCGGGTGCGGGCGATCGCAGCCCGGGCGGCGAGCTCCTCGTCGGGCGGGTAGGCGACATGATCGAGAGTGAGCCCGCGGGACGGGCACAGCGGCGCGGCCCCCAACCCCTCGCGGGTCGCGGCCTCGCGGGTCCGCGCGGAAAGCACCTCGGCCGGCCACTCCGGAGGGCGTCGGCCCTCTCCCACTCCGATCATCGCGCCGACCAGGGAGCGGACCATGTGATGACAGAAGGCGTCGGCGACGACGGTGGCGACGATCAGGCCCTCGTCGGCCTGCCCCTCCCCCGGCCGCTCCCAGCTCAGCTCGCGCAGCTCCCGGATCGTGGTCGCGCCCTCGCGCGGGCGGCAGTAGGACAGGAAGTCGTGCTCGCCGAGCAGGGCGCGGCTCGCCTCGGACATCGCCTCGACGTCAAGCGGTCGACGATGACGCAGGACGTCCCGGCGCAGCGGGTCATGGACGGCCGGACCATCGGAGATCCGGTAACGGTAGCGGCGCCACAGCGCGCCGAAACGGGCATCGAAGCTCGCGGGGACCTCGCGGACGATGTGGACGACGACGTCCGGGGGCAGCACTCCGGCCAGACGGGTCACCAGGGCATCGGCGGGGCTGCGGTCCGATCGGCCGGGCAGGGTCGCCAGCACGTCGCGGGGCACATCGAGGTGGCACACCTGACCGCGCGCATGGACTCCGGCATCGGTGCGCCCGGCGACGGTGAGCCGCAGCTCGGTGCGGGTGACCTGCGCGAGAGCCCGCTCCAGCTCGCCCTGCACGGTGCGCTGACCGGGCTGCGCGGCCCAGCCGTGGAAATCCGTGCCGTCGTACGAGAGGTCCAGACGCAGGCGGGCCATACCGGTCGGGCGACCCGCGGTGGTCGACGCGACCGACTCGGTCGGGACCGTCCACTCCACAGGCATCGCGGGAGCGGCGGGTCCCCGATCCCCGAACGACGCAGCGGAGTCAGCAGGCACAGCAGGCATGATCCAGAGCGTAGCGGCGGCGCCCGGGCGGTGCGATCGGCGAGGTCCGAAGAGACACGATCAACGGCTGCGAGGCGCCCGCGGCGCCGCAGTGCGGGCACTTGTCCGGGGTTCGACCCGTCCTCGGTACTGTGGCCCGCGTGAAGATCCTCGTCATCGGCTCCGGAGGCCGCGAGCATGCGATCATCCGTCGCCTCGCCGCCGACCGCCCCGCCCCTGAGCTCCACGCCGCCCCCGGCAATCCCGGGATCGCGGAGCTCGCCACCACTCACGACGTCACCGTCGGAGACCTCGACGGCCAGGTGCGCCTCGCGCAGGAGATCTCTCCGGACCTGGTGGTGATCGGGCCCGAGGCGCCGCTGGTCGCCGGGAGCGCGGATCGCCTGCTGGAGGCGGGATTCGCCGTTTTCGGCCCGACGGCCGCCGCCGCGCACCTCGAAGGCTCCAAGACCTGGGCGAAGGAGATCATGGCCGCGGCCGGTGTGCCGACCGCCGCCTCGGTCACCGTCACCGCCCCCGATCAGCTCGAGGCCGGGCTGGACCGGGTGAACCCGCTGGGAGATGTGCCGTTCGTGGTGAAGGCCGACGGCCTCGCCGCCGGCAAGGGCGTCGTGGTCACCTCCGATCGCGACGCCGCGATCACCCATGGGGCGGCCGTGCTCGTCGCCGGCGGCTCCGTGGTGCTCGAGGAGTACCTCGACGGCCCGGAGGTGTCCCTGTTCTGCGTGAGCGACGGGGTCCGCGTGGTGCCGCTCGAGCCGGCCCAGGATTTCAAGCGCGCCCTGGACGACGACGAAGGGCCGAACACCGGTGGAATGGGCGCCTACTCCCCGCTCCCCTGGGCTCCCGAGGGACTGGCCGACGAGGTCGTGCGCACCGTCGCCCAGCCCACCGTCGACGAGCTCGCCGCCAGGGGGATCCCCTTCACCGGCATCCTCTACTGCGGCCTCGCACTCACCGCCCGCGGCCTGCGCGTGGTGGAGTTCAACGCCCGCTTCGGCGATCCTGAGACCCAGGTGGTCCTCGAACGCCTCGCCTCTCCGCTCGGCCCGCTGCTGCTGGCAGCCGCCCAGGGCGACCTCGGCACGGTCGAGGAGCCCAGCTGGCACGACGGCGCCGCCGTGACTGTCGTGGTCGCCTCGGCCGGATACCCGGCCTCCGCACGCACCGGTGATCCGCTCACCGGGATCGACGCCGCCGAGCAGCAGGGCGCGCACGTGATCCACGCGGGCACCGCACGCGGTGAGGACGGTGTGCTGCGCAGCGCCGGCGGACGCGTGCTCACGGTGGTCGGCGCCGGGAGCGATCTCGAGTCCGCCCGCCGGGTCGCCCTGGCAGGTGCCGAGCGGATCGACCTCGCCGGCAGCTACCACCGCACGGACATCGCCCGCGCCGCCGCTGCGCAGGCACCGGCGCAACAGGCTCCGGCCGAGCAGCCCGCTTCGGGCTCTTCCGGCTCCGACCAGCTCGACCCACCCACCGACGACGACGGGGACTCCGCATGAGCACCACCACCTCCACGCCGCTGATCGAGGCTCCGGACCTTCCCGGCTGGGACCACGTCGTCACCGGCAAGGTCCGCGAGCTGTATGTCCCCGCGGGCACCGATCCGGCCACCGCCACCGAGGTGCTCGTGGTCGCCACCGACCGCATCAGCGCCTATGACCACTCGCTGCAGCCGGGCATCCCCGACAAGGGGCGCGTGCTCACCGCGATCAGCACCTTCTGGTTCGAGCAGCTGGCGGACCTCGTGCCCCATCACGTGATCTCCGCGACCGAGGTGCCCGGCGCCGTCGCCGGCCGCGCCCTGCGCTGCCGCGGCCTGGACATGGTGCCGCTGGAGTGCGTGGCACGCGGATACCTCACCGGATCGGGCCTGGCCGACTACCGGGCCGGCGGGTCCGTCGGCGGCCACGTGCTGCCCGGCGGCCTGGTCGACGCCTCCCGGCTGGATCCTGCGATCTTCACCCCCTCGACGAAGGCCGAGGCCGGGGAGCACGACGAGAACATCACCGTGGCCCAGGCGCGTGACCTGCTGGGCGAGGATCTCACCGCCGAGCTCGAGCGCCTCACCCTGGCGGTCTACGAGAAGGCAAGGGCGATCGCCGGCGAACGCGGGATCCTGCTGGCGGACACCAAGTTCGAGTTCGGCCACTCCCGCGTGGACGGCACGCTGATGCTCGGCGACGAGGTGCTCACCCCTGACTCGAGCCGCTTCTGGGACGCCGAGTCCTACGTCGAGGGCCGGGCCCAGCCCAGCCTGGACAAGCAGTTCGTGCGCGACTGGCTCACCTCCCGCGCCTCCGGCTGGCACAAGGGCTCGAACACTCCGCCGCCCGAGCTCCCCGCCGAGGTGGTCGCACAGACCCGTGCCCGCTACATCGAGGCCTACGAGCGGCTCACCGGCCAGACCTTCTGACCGGCGAGCGGCGCACGGGACGGTCGGTCTTCAGGCCGGCGAGCGTCTCACCGGCGCGTCCGCCGAACGGACGGACAGTTCGCCGACGCGGCCTCCGGGCGGACGGACAGTTCATCGGCGCGTCCATCTGACAGGTCGTCCTGGCGGGTCGCCGTCCCGACCGCGTCGCCCCTGGGGCCTCCTCCGGCTCGCTGCGCGCCCGGCCAGGTCGTCCCTTCAGTCCTCGATGAGCGGGACGAAGCGGAACGCGCCGTGCTCGGTGTCCCGCAGCTCGTCCCCGTCGCGCTCGACGCGATGCATCGTGGAGCCCACCGGGATCACCATCACCCCGCCGTCGGCCAGCTGCTCGAGCAGCGTAGATGGCATCTCGCGCGCTTCGGCGGAGACCAGGATGCGATCGAACGGGGCATCCTCCGGTGCCCCGAGCACGCCCGGGCGTGCGAGCCGGATCTCCGTCCGGGCCTCGTGGTCCGTGGTGGCGAGTGCTCGCCGCGACGGCTCGATCAGCGCCTCCTGACGCTCCACCCCGATCACCGCGCCCTCGGGGCCGACGAGGTGTGCGAGCAGCGCCGTCGTCCACCCCGAGCCGGAGCCGAGATCGAGCACGCGGCTGCCCGGCTTCACGTCGAGCAGCCGGAGCATCGCCCCGACGGTGAAGGGCTGCGAATTCGTCTGCCCCTGGCCGATCGGGAGCGGGGCGTCGCGGCTCGCTCGGTGCCGCTGGTCAGCAGGCAGGAACGGAGCACGCGGCACGACACGGAAAGCACGATCGACGCTGTCGTCGTGAGCCATGATGACCTCCTCAGCTGCGCACGAGGTCGACGAGACCGTCGGCCGGCCAGTCGCGCACCTCAGTGCCCTCCGGCGCGAGGGCGGTGGATTGGCGCAGATAGATCGGGCGGCCCACCTCGCTGGCCACCGCGTCGTGCACCGGCAGCGCGAGACGGGGGCGGACGGTGCGCAGGAAGTCGATGGTCTCGGACATCTTCGACCAGGGCGCGACCACGGCGAAGGCGAGGGCGTCGATGCCGTGGAACTCCTCGACGGGCTCGAGGGAGTCTCCGGTGACGCCGAGCCTCGGCCCGTCTCCTGCGGAGAGGACCAGCCCGGTGTTGCCCACCCGGGGGATGTCGGGATGGATGATCGCGTGCTGGCCTCCCACGGCCTGGATCCGCAGCGCGTCGTAATCCTCGACCTGAGCGAACTCGTGGACCTTGCCGGCTGGCAGCGGGAGCAGTCGCTCGGGGCCGAGCGCCGGGGCGTCCTCGCCGGTCTCCCCCGGCTCACCGAGCAGCTCCGCCGTGCCGGGCTCGGCGATCACCACCGCCTGCGGGCTCGCGGCGAGCACCTCGCCGAGCAGGCCGCGGTCGAGGTGATCCGGATGCTGATGCGTGATGGCGACGGCGTCGATCCCCGCGAGCACCTCGGAGCCCAGCGCACGGACCGCGTCGCCGCTGAAGCCGCCGGCGTCGATCAGCAGCCGACGGCCCGCCGTCTCGACGAGCAGGCAGGAGTGGACGAGGTGACGGATCTTCATGGCTGCCTCCAGGGATACGAGTGCGGGGAGCTGTCTTCTCGAACGTAGCGCTGATCACCATCCGGCGCGAGGGGTCCCGCACACCGGGAACCTGATGGTCGGGCCTCTGCCACGGCGGATGCCAGACGGGACGTCGTCCATGGTGGGCAGTCACGCGCGGGCGCCCCGAGGCTCGGTACGATGGCCCGGTCGGCACCGATCCGTCGGTGAGCTCGGGAACGACTCCCGCCCGCCCTGCAGCATCCACCCGTCCGGCACGCACCGTGTGCGGCCGTCGTCCTCCAGGAGAGCACCCATGCCCCGCGTCGTGGTCCATGTCATGCCGAAGCCGGAGATCCTCGACCCCCAGGGCAAGGCCGTCGCTGCGGCGCTGCCGCGCCTGGGCTTCGAAGGCATCAGCTCCGTGCGTCAGGGCAAGCGGTTCGAGCTCGAGGTCGAGGGCGAGGTCACCGACGAGGTGCTCGCCTCCCTCCGCGAGGCCGCCACCACCCTGCTGTCCAACCCGGTGATCGAGGACGTCATCGCCCTCGAGGTCGAGGACTCCGCCGCGGAGGGCCAGGCCTGATGCGCATCGGTGTGGTGACCTTCCCGGGCACGCTGGATGATCGCGATGCCCTGCGCGCCGTACGGCTCGCCGGCGGCGAGCCCGTCGCGCTGTGGCACGGCGAGGACGACCTCCAGGACGTCGATGCGATCGTGCTGCCCGGCGGCTTCAGCTACGGCGACTACCTGCGTGCGGGCGCGATCAGCCGCTTCGCACCGGTGATGGACAAGGTCGTCGACGCCGCCCAGGGCGGCATGCCGGTGCTCGGCATCTGCAACGGCTTCCAGGTGCTGTGCGAGACGCACCTGCTGCCCGGCGCGATGATCAAGAACGCGCACCGTTCGTTCATCTGCCGCGATCAGCCGCTGCGAGTCGAGAACGTCCGCACCGCGTGGACGGCTGACTACCAGCAGGACCAGGTCATCCGGGTTCCGCTGAAGAACCAGGACGGTCAGTACGTGGCCGACGAGCGCACGCTCGACGAGCTCGAGGGCGAGGGTCGCGTGGTGTTCCGCTATGCCGCCGGTGCCACCCACGGCCCGGCCGGCTTCGAGTCGAACCCCAACGGCTCCCGTCACGACATCGCCGGCGTCACCAACGCCGCAGGCAACGTCGTGGGGCTCATGCCGCATCCGGAGCACGCCGTGGAGGCCGGGTTCGGCCCGGACGAGCCCGGCGCGGGCACCCGCACGGGCACGGATGGTCTGAGCATGTTCACCTCGGTGCTGCGGAGCCTCGTGGCCTGACGTTCAGCACCACGCCGCGGCGCGGCGCCGCGCACAGGGACGCATGACCCACCGACCCACGGCCCCACCGACGCACGGAGCCAGGGAGCCACGGATCCAGGAACGTATGACGGAGCGCCGCTCCACCTTCGGGTGGGGCGGCGCTCCTGTCTCGCCCCTCTCCCACCGCGCGATTTCTCCCCCGTCCCCACCTCCTCACCGAGAAATGTCCGCCAGCGACCGATGTCAGCACGCACATCGGTCGTACGCGCACAAAACTGCGGCCCCGCACCGCGGCCCGGTGGCTACCGCGCCGTGGACTGGGCCGCACCGCGGTGAACTGGGTCGCGTCGCGGCGAGCTGAGCCGCGCCGCCGTGGCCGGGCGGTGGGATGCTGTGCGCCGGGCTGGGGCGCAGAGCGCTCGGTTCCAGCGTGCTCGGGCGCAGCGCACTCGGCGCCAGCATGTTCAGCGCCAGCGCACTCGGTGCGAGCGGGCTCGGAGCCCGTCCGGCTCAGGCGCGCTGAGCGGACAGCACCGTGAAGCGCCGGTCGCGGGCACGCTGACGCACGGGCCCCACGCGCCGCTCCACCTCGGTGCGGAAACGCAGATGTGAGTTGTGCACGAACCACAGCTGCCCGCCCGGTCGCAGCACGCGCGAGGCGGCGTCGAGCAGGCCCTGCACGAGCGTCGCGTCGATCGCGGTGCCGTCGTGGAAGGGCGGGTTCAGCAGCACCAGGTCCACGCTGCGGTCCTGCAGCTGGGAGATCGCATCGTCCCAGGTGACCTGCACGTCCTCCCGATCAAGTCCGTTCGCGGCCAGGGTCGCGCGGGTGGAGAGCACGGCGTCGGTGTCGTCGTCGCTGCCCAGCACGGCGGATTCCGGGAGCGCGGCGGCGAGGTAGGCGCTCAGCAGGCCGTTCCCGCAGCCGAGGTCCACTGCGGTCGTGACCGGCTCCTCCTCGGTGGCGAGCTCGCCGGCTGCGACGGCCTGGTCCAGTGTCTGCAGCAGCAGTCGACTGCCGGCGTCGGCCCGCGCCCCGCCGAACACCGCGCCGGTGGCGCGCAGGGACACGGGGCGCTGCTGGCCGCGCACCGCGACCTGGGACGAGCCCTCGGCGACCGACGGGCCGGCGGGCCGTTCGCGCAGGACGCTGCCGATGAGGGCGCGGGATTTCCCGATCCCCCGACTGGCGCGGACCTCGGAGAAGACTGTGGCGAGCACGTCGTTCTGGTTCCGGGACATGTGCTTGACCCGGCCACCGGCGACAACTCGGAGGCTCGACTGCTCCCGGGCACCGATCGGCGCCGCGAGGCTGCGCACGCGGTGCTCGAGGGCGTGCAGGGCCTTGGGCAGACGCATCAGCGCCACCACGTGATCGCCGACCTCGGACACGGCATCCTCGAGCGACACAGCCTGCGGGCCGGACGGGACCCGCAGCAGACCGCTGTCGACCTGCTCGGCGAACCGCTGCCTCAGCCCGGAGGCCACGGCATAGGAGGACGCCCAGCTGAGCACCGTCGCGTCGGACTGCTCGGAGATCGCGGCGAGCGCGTAAGCGGTCAGCTCGCCGGTGACGTCGTCGATGGCGATCAGGGCGTCGGATCCGCCGATGCCGATCTCCTCGGCCGCGCTGATGATGACGCGGTCGGTCTGGGCCGGGCCCTGCGGCTGCGGCGGGGTGGACCGTTCCGAGGCGCCGACGCCGCGGCGCCGGGGTGCGTCGAACCCGTCGGTGTCGGGCCCCTCCGCGTGGCGGCCGTCACCCGCGAAGTCCTCGTCGCTCAGCAGGGGCTCGTGCTCGGCAGGAGTATGGGGCACAGGATCAGTCCTTCGGAAGTCCGATACGGCCGCGGGAGCGCAGCCGACCGTTCGGGAGTGCGGGGGCAGGCAGTGCTGCGGGGGTGTGCGGGGCGAACGGGCCGTACTGCTCGGCATCGGCCGCGAGGCCGCCCCGGGTTCTGGCCTTCGGAGGGATCGGGGCCTCGGCGAGCGTACCCTCCACACCGATCTCCGCCTGGTAGCGGGCCCGGAACTGCACGATCTCGTCGTGGGTGCGCCCCACGAAGTTCCACCACATGAGGATGTCCTCGCCCAGCGGCTCCCCGCCCAGCAGCATCACCCGCAGGTCCTCGTCGCCGGCGGCCTGCACCTGCAGGTGATCCACATGGTCCGGCAGCACGGCGAGCTCTCGTGGGTGCACGTCGGTCTCGCGGGAGCGCGCGTCGGTCTCGACGGAGCGTGCGCCGGGCCCGTCCGCACCCGGCTGCGTCCCGTCGGCGCTCTCTGCGGGCGCCTCGCCCTGGCGCCCGCTCGCCCCGGGGCCGTCGGCCGGTCGCCCGTCGGCGGCGAGGCGGGCCGTGCCGCGATCCACGAGCACCCCGTACTCGTGCCCTGGGTCCAGCTCCACCTGCAGCCGGTGCCCGGCGCGCAGGTCGATCTGGACCATGCTCAGCGCCGTGTCGGTGACCAGGGGGCTGGCATCCTCCAGCACCTCGCCGTTCTCGTCCGTCGCGCGGAACCTGCCCAGGCCCACCCGCGCCGCGGCGGCCGACGTACGGCGCGGGCGGGGAGTGTGCAGGGCGAACTCCCGGTCCCGGAAGCGTGCGCGGTCCGGCAGCGCATACCAGAGCTGCACGCCGTGCAGGACGGTCGTGTCCAGGGTGGAGAACTCGGAGTGGGTGATCCCCGAGCCTGCGACCATGAGGTCCACGTCGCCGGGTCGCACCAGGGCGTGGTGGCCGATCGAGTCGCGATGGGTGATCGCGCCCTCGAACAGCCAGGAGACGGTGGCCAGACCGGTATGGGGATGCCGGGCGACACGCATGCCGTCGCCCGCCGAGAGGTCGTCGGGCCCGAAATGATCGGCGAAGCACCAGGCGCCGATCAGCGAGGTCCGGCGGGCGGGCAGGGTGCGGTGCACGGTCATTCCGCGCGGCCCGCCGAGCGGGACCTCACGGGGGTCCAGCAGAACGAAGTCCTCGAAGGCGCTCATCGCTCGAGTGTAGGCAGAGACCCACACGCTCCGCAGGCTGTCGGTGTCGGGGGCCGCCTGCGTACTGTGACCCCATGTCACCGCAGACCTCTCCCGCCGCACAGCTGCTCCGGAGCGCCGTCGAGGATGGTGTGGTGCCCGGTGGCGTGATCGCCGTCGGCCCGGACCCGGAGCCCTTCGCCGCGGGGTCGATGGCGCTGGGCGGCGAGCCGATGCGCACCGACGCGATCTTCCGCATCCAGTCGATGACCAAGCTCGTCACCACGGTCGCCGCGCTGCGCCTGGTGGCCGAGGGAACGCTCGCTCTCGACACCCCGGTGGCGTCGTGGCTGCCGGAGCTCGCGGCTCCGCGCGTGCTCCCCCGCCCTGATGCTCCGCTCGAGGAGGCGATCCCCGCGCGCACCCCGATCACGCTGCGCCATCTGCTCACCAACACCTCGGGGTACGGCATGATCCTCGCGGACTCGCCCCTGCAGCGGGCGATGACGGCCGGCGGGACCGAGGCCGGCCCTCAGCCGCCGACGCTCGGGGCCGACGACTGGCTCGCCGCCCTCTCCTCCCTGCCCCTGGTGGGCGAGCCGGGAACGGTGTGGCGGTATCACCACTCCTTCGGTCTGCTGGGGATCCTCCTGTCCCGGCTCAGCGGGATGAGCACCGGCGAGCACCTCGAGCGCACGCTGTTCACGCCACTGGGCATGCGCGACACCGGATATTTCGTCCCGGCCCGGTCGGCGCACCGGCTGCCCGCCTCCTATGCCGCCGACGACGGAAGCCTGGTCGAGCGGGAACCGGCCGGCGGCGGCTTCCACGTGGGCCCGCCGCCCTACGACATGAGCCACAGCGAGCTGCTCTCCACCGCTCCCGACTACCTGCGGTTCCTGCGCGCCCTCCGCGACGGAGAGCTGCTCTCCCCGCGGTTCCTGCAGCTGCTGAGCACCGACCAGGTGCCCGACGCCGTGAAGCAGCCGGACTCCTTCTTCCCCGGCTTCTGGGAGCGGACCGGGTGGGGTTTCGGAGTCTGCGTGGTCACCGGCGGCCCGCACCGGGGCCGCTGGGGCTGGTCCGGCGGGGCGGGCACCGACTTCTTCGTCGATCCCGACGGGACCCTCGGACTGCTCCTGACCCAGGTGGAGATCGGCGAGCGCCTCGCGCCGCTGCTGGAGGCCTACGGCGAGCCAGCCGCGCCCTCCCGGCATCTGCCGGGCTGACACGAGCCGACCGCGCCCGCCCCGCACCTGATGGGCCGACACGGCCGGTCAGTTCAAGTCCCCCCTCGCGCACGAATGGAAAATGGTCTCTGATCAGGAGTTTTACACTCCAGGTCGGGGGCCATTTTCGTTGGAGGTGCTAGAAAAAGTGCTAAGCGTTCCCGAGGTGGGCGGCGAAGCGGTCTACGGCCGACCTCTGCATGGTCGGGGTGACGTGGGAGTAGATGTTCATCGTCGTCGTGATCGTTGAGTGTCCCAACCGCTCTTGGACGATCTTGGGGTGCACGCCCATCTCCAGCAGCAGGGTCGCGTGGGTGTGACGCAGCCCCTTGATCGTGACGCGGTGCATGGTGTCGTACTTCTTGGTGAGCCAGTTCATGCGGCGATCCCAGCGGCTGGTCATCGCGTCGGGTGAGCGGAGCTTGCCGTCGTCGTCGCCGAAGATGTAGGCGTCGGCCTTGGCAAGGGTGAACGAGAGTTCCGCGCGGGCGACCTTGTAGGAGGCGAGCACTTTCAGGGTGTCTTCGTCCACGTCGATCACGCGGGCGTTGCCGGTCTTCGTGGTCTTGGTCTTTGTCCAGTCGTCGGTATCGACCGCGCGGCGGATGCTGACCCGCATCGTCTTGGTGTTGAGGTCGCTCCATTTCAGGGCGAGGGCTTCGCTTCTGCGCATGCCCGTGTAGGCGATGAGGCGCCACAGCGGGAACAGCTCGTCTTCCCGCTCGTCGCGGTTCCAGGTGAGGAACAGGGTGAGCTGGTCGGCGCTCCAGGTGACGATCTCGGGTTTCTGCGCCCGCACTTCGCTCGTGGTCGGGGCCTTGACGGTGCGCTTCTCCTTCGCCGGGTTCACTGTCAGGTGTCCGTCGTCGATCGCGGCGTCGAGGATCGCGCCGAGTACGACGTGCACCTTGTGGACGCTGTTGGCCGACAGCGGTTTGCCCTTGCCGTACTCGTCTTTGCGGCCGTGATCTTCGAGGTCGCGGTAGTGGCGGGCGATCCTGGTGGCGGTGAGTTTGTCGAGCCGGATCGTGCCGAGCTGGGGCTTGATGTGGTTGCGGATGATCTTCTTGTACCCCTTGATCGTGGATGCCGCGAGCTTCAACCCGGCCACCCACTCATCCGCGTACGCGCCCAGGGTGGGCACCTTGTTGCCGAACTTCTCGTTCTGCTTGCGCTGCTTCAACGCTTCCTGCAAGGCGTCGTTGGCCTCGTCGGTGCTGGTGAACCCGGAACGTGTGAGGCGGCGCGATCCCATCTCGGGGTACTCGGGGTCTTTCAGGACGTAGATCTGGAACCGCCACCGTTTGCCCTTGTCGGTGTCGTAGGCCTGGATCGAGCCGGGCTGCCGGGAACGGGAACGACGCTGCTGCTTCTCACCCCCACTGTTCTGCTCGGCGGGCTGCTTCGTCGTCGTCATTTCATCTGCTCCTTCGCTCGGGTGGTCGATTGGGCTGCTAGCTCTCGCCGAACGGCCGGGCGTCGGGGTCGAGGTGCAGCAGGCGCAGGTTGGCGTGCTGGAGGCGTTCGCGGTAGCGCTCGATGCGTTCCTGGTAGTGGGGGCCGAACGCGGCCATCGCGGTCTCACTGTCCTTGTAGGAGTCGAGTTTGAGTTTCGCGGTCTCGATCTCGTACAGCGCCTCCTGTGCCTGCCTCTGCCAGTAGGCCACGAGCCCGGCGTGCGTGAGGGCGGTGGCCCCGGCCAGCCACGCCTGCACTTCCTCCGACGTGTGTCCGGCGGGTACGCCGGTGAATGCCGATTCGTCTTCGGGCGGGGCCAGGAGCGCGGCCGGGGTGGTGCCGAGGGCGTAGGCGATCGCGGTGAGGTCGTCCACGTCCACGCGCCGGTCGCCCAGCTCCACCTTGCTCACCCCGGAGACGGAGAGCTTCCGGCCCGCCTCGGTGAGTTTCTGCGAGAGGGTGCGCAAGTCCATGCCGATGGACTGCCGTGCTTTCCTGACGTTGTGCGCGACGTAGCTGTTCGTGAGTCCGGCGGGGTTCCCCCGCATCCGTTCGTTCTCCATATAGGAAAACTACACCGCGACTCTTGACAATGCAATCCCTGGCGCGGATGATAGTGGAACTCCTCTTCTCGCGCGCGAACTCGAACGGATGGTGTGATGATGCGGCAGAGCACGCTGGACATGGAAGACCTGCGCGGGCGGCGCAGCCTGGTCATCACCCGGAAAGAGGCCGCCGAGGCGCTCGGGGTTGATCCGCGTACGATCACAACGAGCATCAACGAGGGCACGATCCCGTCGGTGAAGCTCGGACGGCGGGTCGTGATCCCGCGCGAGAAGTTCCTCGCGCTCTTCGCCGACGCGACGCCCGGTGATGATGCCTGACGCGCTGGGTGGGGGTGCCGATTCGGCACCGCCGTACTCACGGCGTTAGCCGTCGAGCCAGTGCTCCCAGTACTTCGGCTTGCGCCGGTTGTGCGCGTAGGCGACGATCACGACCTCGGTGTCGGTGAGGTAGTAGAGCACCCGGTAGGGAAACACGCGCACGCTTGCGCTTCTCACTACGGGCAACTCATTCCAACCGGGAAACACCCGAGCGGCTTCCGGCCAATCGAGCACCTGCCACTCTGTAGCCCCAACCTCGGAAAGAAAGTCATCGCCTAGGTCTGTACGCGCTGCTTCGTACCACTCGGCAGCTTCGAACAGTTCCGACGCGGCTTCGGGATGGATGCGGCGCGTCAGCGTCACTTGCGCATCGCCGCGAGTTTGGCCCGAATCTGCGCGTGAACCTCGTCCGCGTCGAGCAGTTCGATTTTGCCGCTCTCGATGTCGTCAATGCGACGGCGAAGCTCCGAACGCCAGGCCGTATCGACCTCGGCCTGCTCATCGGCACTGATCTGCTGGAGCGCGACCGCAGCAAGCTCACGCTCATCAGCAGAGAGGCTACGGCCTTCTGCGATGTACTCTGCGAGCTTCGGCGTCATGCCCTAAGTCTACCGCTGAGAGCCGACAGTGGGGAGGGGTTCGCGACGCTCACAGGCTACGGCCACGGTCGGGCGGCGCCTGGCCTGAGGAAGATCGATGCTGGCCCGGGTCGTAGAGCGCGGCCTGTCTCCGCTCCGCTTGGTGCGCTTCGCGGGCTGCTTCGGCAACGCGGGTCTGCTCGATCCGCTCCACGGCCTCGGCCGGGGTGAGCGAGCGCAACAGGTCGGCCTCCTCGCGTGCCTGTTTCGCGGTCTGCGTCGCGCTGGCGACTTGCTGGGCCGGGTTCGCCGCGAGATAGGCGTACTGGTTGCGGAGCACCTTGTCGGTGCCGAACGCGCGCGCGTACGCGGTCAGCCGCGCCGTCTGCGCCCGTTCGGGCCTGCTCACGAGCGCGTCGCGCGCGGCCCGGTGCTCGCGCTCCGCCTCGATCACGCGGGGGTCGGCGTCGACCCGCGGGCGGGTCACGCGCTCCACCCACACGTTCGGGCGTTCGTTCCACTTCGGCGGGCCGCCCCACTCGTCCGTGAGGTGCTGCCGCGCCTGCTGGGCACGGGCCCCGGCGGTCTCGTGGTCAGTGCGGGCGCGACGCTTCCCGAACCACGACGCCGCCCGCACCTGCTCAGCCGCCGCCTCCACGGTCACGTTCGCGTCCTGCCAATCATTCAGCGCCGCCCCTGCCGCGGACACGAGAGGCGCGGCGACCTCGGCCCGCACCAGATCGGCGTGCTGCTTCGCCGCCTCCTCGGCCGCTTGGGCCGTCTCTCTCACCGCCGTCTCGCGTGTACTCAGGTCAGCCAAGACGGTCCGGACTTGTTGCCAGCGTTCCGCTTGCGCCTCGGCGGTTTCCGCCTGCTCGATGAGCGCCGCGATCTCGGTGTTGACGAGTTTCGCGGGGCCGTCTTCGACCAGCCCGGCCACTTGCTCGGTCGCGCGGCGGGTGGCGTCGGTGAGGCCGTGGTCGGCGCGGTCGCGTTCCATCGCCTCGATGAACTGCCCCCGCGCATCCGCCAGGTTCTCCGCGACCACGTGCAGCAGGTTCTGATCGCGGCCGCGGGTCATGCCGACGTAAACGCTCGCGGCGCTCGTTGCCTCGGTGAGGATCGTGTGCGAGGCCGTCACGGTTGCGCCCTGCACGCCGTAGGAGGTTGCGGCATACGACAGGTGTGCATGCTCGGCCACGTAGCCGGCGGGCAGGCGGACGGTGCGCTGCCGCTTCCGCCCGTTCCCCTGCTCGCGCACGTGGAGCGCGCCGTCATCCTCGACCGACTGCACGATCCACTGCTGCCGGTTCGCGACTCCGATATCGGTGTTGTTCTTCCGCGTCTGGATCAGGTCGCCTGCCCCGATGGGGAGGTCGTCACTGCCATAGACGGTGCGGGTGTCGTCGACGACGCCCTGGGCGACGCGCGCCTCACGAACGGCGGCGTTGACCGTACTCGCTTCGTCATTCGTGCTCACCGTCACCGCCTCACCGTCCTGCCGCTGCTGGGCGACCTGTTCGTGCGCATCCTCGCCGCTCGCGTGGAGCCGCCCCAGACCCTGCTGGGTGAGCTGGTCGAACACCTCGCCGGGGTTCTCTCCGTCGCGCATCCGCAGGGTGAGTTCGGCGTAGGCGGGGTCGGTAAAGCGGTGCACCTCGGCCATATCGAACGTGCGACCCCGGATCTGGACGGCCATGTCGAGCACGCCGCCGCGGCCGACGGCGGCGAGCTGGGCGCGATCCCCGACGAGCGCGACCGTCGCACCCGCCTCAGCGGTGACGGTCAGGAGGGTGATCGCGGTGTCCTGGTCGAGCATCCCGGCCTCATCCACGATCACGCGCTCACCCCGCACCAGCCGCGCCCCCGCAGCCGGACCACGATAGGTGCGGCCCGTCTCGGGGTCGGTGTCGCCGGGCGTGAGGCGCGTCCATACACCGTCACTGTTCCACCGCCACCCATGCGCATGCACCAAAGCGGCAACACTGCTCGCGGGCACGCGGAGTTCATCGTGCGCGACCTGCGCGGCGCGCAACGTCGGCGCAACCACCCGCGACGCCCTGCTGTGTTCGGAGGCGACTTCGATTGCAGCCCCGAGCATGGTGGTCTTGCCCGCTCCGGCTGCGCCCTCCACAATCACGAGCGGATCGCGGGAGGCGACCGCGGCGGCTGCGCGCTCCTGGCCCGCATCGAGGCCTCGTGCCCTCGCTGCTTCGCGCACGTCCGGGTGCTTCGGTTCCCGCTTCGGGACCCGTGCGGCCAGAAGGTCGCGCAGCTCCGTCTCCATTTGCACCACCCGGAGCGACGTGAGGTGCGCGACATGCTCCGGCGTGGGCGCGCCGGGCGGGAGGATCGAGAAGCAATCCTCCACCGCCAACGATGTCGCAATGCTCACGAACTCGCGCACCTCGGACGGCGCGGCCTGCACGCCGTACTCGGTCATGATCCGAGTCGCGTGCTCCTGCACCGTGTGCCGGGTCCACGCCGACCCGCCCGCCGCGCACCGATCCAGCGCCCGGCTCGCCACCGCCTGCACGGAGAGGTCATCCAGCGACACCGGTGCACGCCGTGCGGGCCGTTGCAATGTCTCGGGGTCGTAGCCGGCCTCCCGCAACTCTGCTACCCATGCTTGTTCTTCGTGCAGGGTGGTGGGCTTCTTCGCGGGCCGCTCGTGCGCCCACGCTTTCGCGGCGAGTCTGGCGGAGACGACCGGCCCCATCGTCTCGCCGGGGTGCGCGGCCTCCCAGTCGGCCTCGAAGCGTTCGAGATGCTTGCGCACCTGCTCACCGCGCTTACTCATCACCGGATTGAACCGTTCCAGCTCGACCACCGCACCGGTCACCGGGTCGAGGGTGAGGCCGTGCCGATCCAGCACCTCCGCAAGCTCGGGGTGGGCGGCGATCACGGCGGTGCCGAGGGCACGGATCGCGCCCTGCTGCTTGAACAACGCCGCGGTATCCAACGCGCGCCACTTCCCGGCCGCCCAGACCCGGGTGCCGATCTGAAAATGGATATGCCGGTGCGGATCACCCGCCCGGCTGGTGCGGTGCGACACCGCCACCGTCTGCACCTCACGGGCGGGCACGACCTCTTGCTTCCCGCGCGGGCCGACGCGGGTGACGGAGTGCTGAGCGAGCCACCGCTGAATCTCCGCCACCGCATCCCGCTGCGCCACATCGAGGGCGTCGGAGACCTCCGGGTGCAGGGCGGCGGCGATCGACAGCGACTTCGGGGCGTTCACGACCATCTCCGCGAATCGTGGGGACCCCTGCCGCCCCGCACCGGGCAGACGCGGCTTGCCCATCGACTCACCCGTGACCGGGTTCACCCAATCCACCCACGCCGCATAGGCCTCCGGGTCGAGCCCCAGGGTCGCGGTCGTGTTTCCGTCGCCGTCGAGCGCGGTGAACTCCGCCACAGACGCATCCGCGCCGAGATAGTAGTCATCGGCGCGGGAGCGGTCGGCCTCGACATAGCGGCGCGCGTCGGCTCCGGTGCCCCGGAACAGGATCACGCCGCCATGCATGAGGACCACCATCCTTAATTCTCTTAATTAGAGAACCGTATATCTACCACGGTAGCATACGTCCATTCAAAAGAGAAGAGAAGTGATGCGCGTCGAGGCTCCTGGGGGAACAGTGACGAGGGGTAGGGGCTGGTGTGCGCGTTCGGTGCCTGTTGGTGGCATCGGCGGCGATCACGTCAACCGCGGCTCCGGCGAGCGTTGGACGCACATGGCTCTTCGCGCGGACCGGCTCAATGTCAGGAGGGCTCGACAGTACCCTCCTGGGCCACGCGTGGGCGCGGGATGAACGCCGCGATGATGAAGGTGACGATCGCTGCACCGAGCCCGAGTGCGAGCGTGAAGAGGAAGCCTCCCTCGCTCGGGCCTGTCACGCCGCCAATAGTCGTCACGGACTGTGCGAGGACCGCGCCGGTGACGGCAGCAGCGATTGTGGTACCGAGCGAGCGCATGAGCGCATTGAGTCCGTTCGCCGCCCCGCTCGCGTGCGCCGGTACGGCCTGCATGATGAGCGCAGGCATCGCCGCGTAGCCGAGCCCGACCCCGATGCCGAGCACGATGCTGACGACGAGGATCTGCCAGACCTGTGCATGGAAGGCCAACGCGAGCCCGTAGGCGAGGGCAAGGATCACCGCCCCCAGGAGGAGCAGCCGTTTCGCGCCCCAGCGCTGTCCGACCTTGCCCGCCACCGGAGACATCGCCATCATCGCCAGACCGGAGGGGGCGACGACGAGCGCCGCGACCGTGAGCGTCAGACCAAGCCCGATGCCACTGGCCTGCGGCAGCGTGAGCAGCTGCGGCAGCACCACATTGGATGCGAAGAGCGCGAATCCCATGGTGACCGAGGCGAGGTTGGTCAGCAGCACCGGTGCGCGGGCGCTCACGCGCAGGTCGACGAGCGGGTCCTTGACGCGCAGCTCGATCGCGCCCCAGATCACGAGCACGATCGCTCCGCCGATCAGGAGGGTCAGGGTGCGTGCGTCTGCCCACCCCCACTCGCCACCGCGCGAGACGGCGATGAGCACGCCCACAAGTCCGAGCGAGAGCCCGACGATGCCGACGACATCAACGCGCCCGGGCGAGCGTTGCGTGCTCCCAGGTACGAACACCGCGCAGCCGAGGAAGGCGAGCACGGCGATGACGGCCGCGACCCAGAACAGGGCGTGCCAGTCGAGGTGCTCTGCCACGAGGGCACTCAGCGGCAGGCCGAGCGCGCCGCCGACGCCGAGTGTCGCGCTGACGAGGGCGATGCCCGCGCCGAGCTTCTGCGGCGGCAGGACATCGCGCAGGATCGAGATGCCCAGCGGGATGACGCCTGCGACCGCCCCCTGCAGGGCACGAGCAACGATGAGGGTCGTCACATCGCCTGCGAAAGCGGCGAGGATCGCGCCTGCCGCCTGAAGCAGCAAGAGCGACATGACGATACGGCGCTTGCCGAACATGTCGCCGAGACGCCCGGCCACGGGAGTGCAGACGGCCGCTGCCACCAAGGTCGCCGTGATCGCCCATGCCGTGTTCTCGCTGGTGGTATTCAACAGCCTCGGCAGCTCTCCCTGGATCGGAATGAGGATCGTCTGCATGAACGACGCCCCAAGTCCCGCAAAAGCGAGCACGGCGAGGATCACCCCCGAACGGTGTCGAGGCATGCGAGTGCGGTCATCATCGGCGGCCAGGGGCATGCCCTGGGCCCGGGTGGAGGTCATCGGTCGTTCTTCCGTCCCTGCTCGTTGTGAATCATGATGAGACGGTGTCTCAGCCAGCAGATACCGTATCATGCTATAGACTCAGATTCATGTCGAATGATGTGCGCGACCGCAGTCGCGAGATCCTGCGGGCAGAGCTGGCCGACGCCGCTGCGACGTTCTGCGTCGAGCAGGGCTTCGACGAGGTGACGGTCGGGGAGCTTGCGCGTGGCATCGGCGTCTCCCGCGCCACCTTCTTCCGCTACTTCGCCTCGAAGGAGGACGCGGTCGTCTCCGCCGCGCGCTTCGCCGCCACGCGCGCGGGTTCCTTCGCCCAGAGCGTTGCCGAGGCTGTCGAGGCAGCCTCTCCCGGCACAAGCCTCTGGGCGATCATGTGCGCGGCCACGGAGCCGATGGTCGCCACGGCCGAGTCCCGAGGAGACCCGCTGCGGGCACGCATCCGCATGATCAATGAAGTGTCGGCACTCAAGGGGCATCTGGCGTCCCAGCAGCGCGGCGATCAGTCTGCCGTCGCCGAGGTGCTGCGCGAGTGCCTCAGCAACGGCCGCGCCGCCCAGGCCATTGCTGCCGCCGGGGTCGCGGCTGTCGACCTCGCCTGGCAGGAGTGGGCGCACACTCCAGGCTCGAAGTTGCGCCCCCTGCTCGACGCCTACTTCACGGCGCTCGGCACCGTAGCGACCGTGAAGCTCGCCTGAATCGGCCCCGGCTTCCCGTGACAGCAAGCATCCGTCTCGCGAGTCGAGGATCGACGCATGCCGCCAGTAGTCCGACCTGAGCATCTCGTCGACGAATCAGTCTCCCGCTAGGTGGATGCCGAGATCTGTGCGGCCTGGGGCGAGATCTGGGTGAAGTGCTCTCGTGCCCCTGTATTGCCCGTCGCTGAGTCTTCGAAATGGCCGCGTTCGTTCGTCAGAAAGGCCGCGGAGCCGGTCGCGGAGGCGTTGAATCTCGTCGTCCACGCGCTCAGTGTCGAGGTCGTCAGCATCGTAGATAGTGTGGAGTGCGTATGTTTCAACCCCTGAGTACCAGAGTGCACCGTGGGTGAGGGGGAAGAGCAGGCTATCCAAGTCTCCGCTGATGCCGCGTGGGCCGATTGAACGCGCATCCTCGCCTGCGGTGACGATGATGAGCGCCCTGCGACCAGAGAGACCGCCGTCCCCGTACCGAAGCGGGAGTCCGGTACGGGGATCAACTTCGCCATGGGCGAATCCTGCGGTGAGGACACGATCGAACCAGCCCTTCAGGATGGCAGGCATTCCATACCACCAGAGGGGGAACTGCAAGACCAGCAACTCCGCCTCAGCAATCTTCCACTGCTCCTCACGAACATCTGGCAGGAGCTGCTGCTCCGTGAACGCCTCGCCGAGAAGGTCCGCCACGCCTCCAGGCGAGCCGGAGAAGCGCCCGAGGTCGCTCTCCCTCAGCACGGGATCGAAGCCCTGCGCGTAGAGGTCTGAGGTCAATATCCGGTGATCCTGCGCGAGAGTGCTCACACCTTCGCGATAGACGTGTGCGTTCAGGGAGGAGCCCCGTGGGTGCGCGTACACCCACAGTGCTGTCTGAGTTTCGGGATGAGTCGATGCGGTCATGGGGAGCGTTGTCCTTTCGTGCTGCTGGATGTGGAGGAAGTATTCGGCGACCGCGGTGGAGGCGTCGACTACCGTTCGAAGGGGTCGTCGGCGCGGATCGACCAGCTGAACCCGCGATCGTAGAGCACCGATGCGTCGAGACTGCGGCTCAGTTCCACGGTCCGATCCCCGGTCAGCGTGAGTGTCTCGGTGCTGTCGGTCGTGTAATCGAGTTCAATGCTCTCGGCCGGTGCCTCTGCATATTCGAGTGTCGATTGACCCGGACTCTGCAAGGGCTTGAGCGTCAGAACCAGCCCGTTGCCCTCGCGCACGTACGTGCCCACGAGCAGGGTGCCGTCGTTCTGTCTCACCTGCGCAGTCGCCGCCCCGTCGGTCAGGGTGCTCCCGAGCGCAAGCTGCGACCAGGACGCGTCTGCACCGGAGCCGTCGGACTCGACCGCCCACACTCCCGCAGGTGCGGAATCATCGACGCTCTGAGTGGGCTGGACGACGAAAACCAAGGCCCCGGTCAACGCCAGCACCGCAACACCCACGGGCATCGCGATACGACCAGCTATGCGGTTCGCGCGAGCGCTGCGGAACGGGCGCGGCTCAACCGAGGCGGGGACCGCACCATTGCCCACGACCGCAGCGACGATGCGTTTCGCCCACGGAGCCAGGACGATCAGGCTCATCACGAGCAGGGCGAGCGAGAGCTGCTTCGCAGGCATGTCGTAGCCAAGATTGAGCACGAGAATGAAGGCCATGGAGCCGGCGGAGACCAGCGCTCCCGGGACCATCGTCCGACGCCACATGAGCGCGACAGCCGCCCCCAACTCGGCCATACCGGCAAGGGCCTGGAAGAGCGGCGAGAATCCCACCATGTACGACAGCAGACCCATGGGGCTCATTTCACCGAGCGTGATCAGCGACTCGCCGACGTCAGGTCTGCCGAACTGCCAGAGTCCGATCTTGATCACGCCGTTGAACAACAGCATGATCGCCAGCAGGAATCGTATTGCTGCGTGCGCCCACCACAGGACTGTACGGGCCAGGGGCCAACGACCCCCAGGTCGATCGTTCGGTGTCGTTGAGTCGCGCGTAGCGTCGTCGATCGTGGATGTGTGGTTCATTCTTCTCTCCTTGTGAGGTCGTAGAAACAGGCCTGCGTCAGTGCGTGAGTACTTGGATGCCCAGCCCGCCGAGGATCGCGACGGCTGCGCCCCAGACGGCCACTGACACCAGCTCCCAGATCAGAACCTTGGTGGGATTCGCGCCGAAGCCGACCATCGCGGCGGACGAGATCTGCGTCGGATGGCCGATGAGGGCCACGCCCGGGATTCCGAACCTCTGGAACAGGCGGCCCACGCGTTTGCGCCTGGGTGAGCTTTCCTCCTCCGTGCTCGGCGTCGATCGCACGCGCTGCCGAATCCGACTGGACACGACGACGATGAGAACGACCGCCGCGGCGTTGCCCGCGATCGCAGCACTGACGGCAACGGCCGGATGCAGGCCGATCGCGACGCCGACGAGCGTGCCGAGGTAAGACTCGACGAACGGGACGGCAGCGATAAGGAAGACGGCGAACCACTGAAGCCAGCCGGGGAAGGACTGAGCGAAGTCCTGGAGGGTCTCGAGCATAATGTTGCTCCCTTTCGGATGTTGTATGGAGGCACCTGGGATCGCCCGGTGGGGTGGAAGGACGGAGAGCCCGGTAGACGTTCGTGGGGCCTTGCCCCTACGAACGTCTACAGCAGCCCCACCGTCACTAGCACATTGTGCTAGGACATCACACTAGCACAATGTGCTAGTGTGATGTCAATTCGATTCACAGGACTACGGAGGGGTTGTGGACACGCGACGCAGGATCCTTGACGCAGCGACTTCGATGGTGGAGGAGGGCGACGGACAGCGCTTGACGGTGCGCGCAGTGGCCTCACGAGCCGGCGTCGGCATGGGGACGCTGCGGCATCACTTCCCGAACCAGCGCTCTCTGCTCGACGCGGTCCTCGCGTCGATGTACGAGCAGGCGATGCCCGATGACCGCATCCACGACACGACGCTGCCAGCGCGCCAGCGCCTCACCGACAACCTGGGCAGACTCGTCGCCACCATCGGCACAGGCGACGAGGCACGGGCGCGAATGGGCGAGATGTTCCAGAGCTATATCAGCCCCGATGCGCCCGAGAACGTCCGCACGACATATGCCACCTTCGACGAGCAGGCAACGCGACGCGTCGAGACATGGCTGTCGATCCTCGTCGGGCAGGGAGCACTCGAAGAAGGCGACAACACGGCCCGGGCGCACTTCCTCCTCAGTGTGGTCAATGGCCTCGTCTTCTGGAGGGCGCTGCCGTTGAAGGAATCCACTCTCACGCGAGAGGCGGACGCACTCACCCTTGCCACAGAGGCGCTGCCATTTACGCAGTAGTCCCCCGGACGCCCTCGTGCGCGCTCCAGAGGTGTGCGTTCGTTCGGAAGGACAGGGAAGTGTAAGGGGTGTACAGAGGGGCAGCGTAAGGCGGGCGAGCATGGGGTGCTTAGGGTGCGCGAGGAGCCATCAGTGCTGAGCATTCTGCTCGGCGCTTGCATATGGAGCGAAGGAGTTCACCCAGGAACCTGAAAACCCCTGATCCCACGGTTCCGCGAAGGTGGCAGGACCGTAGAATCAGTGTTGCCGGTCAGGGCCGGTGAGGCGTTCGATGATGAGGGTCATGACGCGTTGCTGCGCGGGGTTCATGTGCTCGTTCAGGAGCGTGGTCATCGCGTCCGCGCCCTCCTGTTCCCCGATGCTGATGTCGAAGTGCGGGATGGCGTCGCCCCGCTCGGCGAGGAACCCGGTGATGAGCGCGGCCCCACGTTCAGCCAGGGTGGTGATCTCCGCCTCTGACGTGTCTGGCGGTAGCCCCATCAGGTCCGTATTGATTTGCGTGAGGGCGTCGGGTGCACCGTGCATGGCTTCGGCGAAGCTGGGCATGGCATCGTTCGGGAGCAGCCGTGCGAGCAGAATGGCCATGTTCCGGGAGCCGGGCCCCGGCCCGAGGGCTTCCATCGCGAGGAGTGCTTCTGGTGAGAGATCGGGTGAGATGCCCCGAGCGATCAGTTCGTCGATGTCTGCGCGGATGCGGGTGAGTTCGGTGATCCTGCCGTCGAGTTCGGTCCGCAGCCCATGCAGGGATTCCTGACCCTGTTCCTCGGATTCGAGCATCCCTGCAACCTGCTCCAGGGTGAAGCCGAGGCCGGTGAGGCGTGCGATGCGGAGCGCGAGCACGAGATGCCGGGCGGTGTACTGCTTGTACCCGTTGCTCAACCGTTCAGGTTCCGATAGGAGTCCGACCTCGTGCCAGTGGCGGATCGACCGCAGCGTGACCCCGGTGAGGTCAGCGAGCTGCTTCGTGCTCCACGCCATGCTCACCCCTCCTGCTCGCCTGGTTCCGGTGTTTCTGAATCCGGTGTCTCTATTGTGTCCAACGACCGGAACGCGGGCACGATCAGCGCGATGACGGCGGTGACGGCCATGACCACCGCGATCCCGACCCCCGCGGTGGTGAGCCCGTACCCGGAGGCGATGGCGGCGATCGGTGCAGCGGTGAGAGCGGGGGCGGCGAGCATGAGCGCGTTCTGCGCCCCGAGCACGCGCCCGCGCATCCGGTCAGGGGTCGCCTCGATCGTCGCGACGCCGAGCACGGCTGACATGGGGGCGTTCGTGAGACCGATCAGCACCGCGGCGGCGATCACCAGCCACGGCGCACCCATCGCCCCCAGGGCGGCGAAGCCGATCACGCTGCCGAGCATGCCGATCACGAACCAGGCCCGCCGCGAAGCCTTGCCGACCGTCGCCGCATACAGGCCCGCACCGAACAGGCTGCCGAGAGCGATGCCCGTGACCGCGAACCCGCTGAACTCAGGCAGTCGCTCCTGAAGGAAGTAGGCGGGCAGGATCGTCGCCTGCAACCCCGCAATGACTGCGACAAACACCGCCGTCAAGATGCTCGCCCCGAGTACAAGCCGGTGTCCAAGCAGGAACCGCCACCCCTGCACCAGATCGGTCGCGACACCACGCACCCCGGGTGAACCGCTGTGCTCCGCAGCGCCAGCTATCGGTTCGATCGCTCCGGCCCGCGACGAGAGTGCGAGGGAGAGCGCTGCGGCGGCGAGGCTCGTTCCCGCGGTGATGAACAGCGTCGTCGAGCTGACCCCGAGCAGGAACACGAGCAGACCACCGACACCGGGCCCGATCAGCATGAGCGCCGCGGAGAGTGACTCGCGCACTCCGACCAACCGGTCCAGTGCACCCGGCTTGCCGCCGTCGAGTTGCACCAGGCGGGGCAGCATCGTCTCGCGTGCGGTCATGCCCGGCATGTCACCGAATGCCCCGATGACGCCGAGCACGATGAACCATGTCAGGTTCAACCCCCACACCGCATCCACGACCGGGAGCGCGGCCACCGAACCCGCCGAGAGCACGTCGCTGGTGATCGAGACCGTGCGCCGGTTCACCCGATCCACGACGACCCCGGCCAGCACCCCGACGACCGCGGCGACCGCAGCGGTCACCGACGCGAGGATCCCCGCGGCGAGGATGTCGCCGGTCTTGGCGAGTACCAACAGGGGGAACAGCACCGACGCGATCCCGTTCCCCAACAGCGACAGGCTGTATGACCCCAGATAAACCCACGTGTTTCGACCCATGCACCCATCAGAAACTATGACGCCACGGCACAGTCAAGCCCACGCCCCGACACCCGCTCATCGCTCTCCGCCAACGGCAAGACCAACCAGGTCTGGGCCATCCGCAACCCCGTGAGTTGGCAGTTTGGGCACAGGTCTGAGCCGCGAAACTGGGCTGTCCAAACCTCGACAGACCTCCAGGCATTGCCGTCGCCCGAGCCGCGAAAAGTGCTAACGAAAGTGCTAAGCAACCTGTAGGTCCACGTATCGCGGTGGAGTCATCCACAGGTGAGATGCCGTAGATCGTTGATTTCATGCGGCAGAACGCAAGATCGAGATTCACGGCGCGAGGGGGTCGAGTGCAGTTCTCCTCCCCTCGCGCCCCGTCTCGGGCCCCGCCCGTCACGTCACTCCCAGGTCGCGGTCTCCGGATCCACGCCGTGGGCGCGGGCGTTCTCCTCGATCGCCCGGCGCAGCCAGGCGGCCAGGCCCGGGGCGAGCTGGTCGTAGTGCGCCGCGAACCGCGGATCCTCCGTATACATCCGGGCGAGCACGACCTGCCGGGATCGGCTGCAGTCGTAGTGCTGACCGATCGCGGCGCGATGGCGTTCGGCCAGGGCGTGCGCCTCCTCGCTGCCGGGCTCCACGCCCTGGGCGAGCGCATCGGCGAGCGCCTGCTCGAGCGCGTCGTTCTCGGCCTTGAGCTGCTGCCACCGCGCGGCGTCCCAGGAGCCGGTGCGGGCCACCGACTGCTTCCATACGTCGGTGCTCCCCCAACGCTCGCGGGCCTCCTCCTGGTAGGCGGGGTCCCAGTCGGTGCCGAAGATGCGCGACTGCTCCTCGGGGGTCAGGTTGATGGTCTTCTCGTCGGTCATGGCGGTCCTCTCGATCATCTCGTCGACGGCGTGCGCCGTCCTCTCGAGCCGTCGGATCCGCTCCCGGAGGAGGGTCCGCTGGCGCTGGAGGTGCTCGCGGGGATCCACTGTCGGATCATCGAGGATCCGACCGATCTCCGCGAGCGCCAGACCGAGTTCGCGGTAGACGAGCACCCGGTGGATCCGGGCGATGTCCTGCGCGTCGTACAGCCGGTATCCGGCCCAGCTGCGCCCGCTGGGAGGCACCAGGGCGATGCTGTCCCAGTGATGCAGGGTGCGGACGCTGACGCCGACCAGGTCGGCGACGCGCCCCACGGTGAGGTCGTCCCCCACCGCGAGGTCCTCCCCCATGGCGAGGTCGTGCTCAGCGGGCTTCTCGGTCATGGGGACCACCTTCCGGCCTGACGTCGCGTGAGGGTCAAGCGGAGGGCCTGGCATCACTGTCGAGCTCGGCCACCAGGCGCCGCGGAGCCACCGTGCGATAGGACTCCTCGATGAGCTCCGCGAGCTCGGCGGGATCGGTGCGCTCATCGAGATCCAGCCCGATCCATCCGGAACCGCCGAGATAGGCCGGGACGAACGAGGCCGAATACTCCTGGACAGTGGCGGATTCCGACGCCAGCAGATGCAGCAGCACCGACTGCGGGTGCTGCTCCCACTCCCCCTCGACCTTCCGGGCGCCGCCGTAGTAGCAGTGCACCTTGACCGTGTGGAAGGCGGGGCGACCATGGCTGATCTTCTCGTGCGAGCCGGGCACGGCGAGCGCGATCGACCTCACCAGAGCGAGGAGCGGATCATCGTCGTCGAACATCTGCGGATGAACCATGCCGTGATCCTCCCGCGATCGGCGCGGATCCGCCACCCTCCGGACCACTGGTCCGCCCCTCCCCGGACGCCGATTCCGGACTTCCAGCCCACCACCCTCTCAACCGCCGCGAGGAATCCGGACACTGCGACGGCGTCGGCTCCGCGCCTCTAGGCTGGAGCGATGACTCTTCCCGTGCTGATCGACTGCGACACCGGCATCGACGACGCGATCGCACTGACCTATCTGGCCTGCCGATCCGATGTCGAGATCGCCGGCATCGTCTCCACCGGCGGCAACGTTCCCGTCGCGGCCGTGCACCGCAACAACCTCTCCCTGGCCGAGCTGCTGGGGCTCGACGCCCCGGTCGCTCTCGGGGAGTCGACCCCGCTCGTGCAGGAGCCGATGTACGCCGACGACACCCATGGACCGCAGGGCATCGGCCACGCCGTGCTCCCGGACCCGGCGCGCGCGGAGGACGCCCGATCCGGCGCTCGGCTGTGGGTCGACATGGCCCGCGCGCATCCGGGCGAGCTCGTCGGCCTCGTGCTGGGGCCGCACACGAACCTCGCCCTCGCGCTCGAGATCGATCCCGAGCTGCCGCGTCTGCTGAAGCGCCTGCACATCATGGGCGGCGCCATCAACCATCGTGGGAACACCGGGGCCACCAGCGAATGGAACATCGCCGTGGACCCGGAGGCCGCGCAGCGGGTGCTCGCAGCGTTCAGCACTGCGCGGGAGCGGCCGGTGCTCGGTTCCCTCGAGGCCACCGAGACCGTGCGGTTCACCGAGGACACCCTGGACGATCTCCGGGGGCTCGCCGAGCGCACCGGCCATCCTGTCGCGGGGATCCTCGTGGACGCCCTGCGCTGGTATTTCGAGTTCCACCGGGCCGACGGCTTCGGCTGGATGGCGCACGTGCACGACCCCCTGGTCACCGCGCACGCGGTCACCGGCGACTTCGCGGGCACCCGGCCCCTGGCCGTCGACGTCGAGCTGGCAGGCACGTTGACCCGCGGTCAGACCGTCGGCGACGAGCTGGGCCGATGGGGCCGGGCACCGAACGTCGACGTCCTCACCGACGTGCGGCCCGCCGCCTTCATCGCGCACCTGCTGGCGACCCTCGAGACGGGGCTGTCGATCACCCGCTGAGCTCCGGAGCCGAGCAGGTCAGCCCAGCGTCGTCACCTCGACTTCGAAGCAGCGTCGGGGCCCCTTGTCCCCGGAGCCGGCCCGCCAGCCCACGCAGTGCACGCCGTGCGTGCCGCGCTCCTCGTAGGCGAGCAGCACCGTGCCCGGAAGGGTCACGGGCGCGTCGAAGGTGACATCCCACCGCAGGGGGCGCGAGAGATCGACGCGCGACTCCGTGAACGCCCGCGAGGCGGTGTACATGCCGTGGGCGATGGCGCGAGGGAACCCGAAGGCCTTCGCACTGAGCGCCGAGAGGTGGATCGGGTTCACGTCCCCGGCGACCGCCGCATAGCGGCGCCCGGTGTCGGCCCCGAGCTTCCAGCGTCCCGTCGGCCGCGGGGCCTCGAAGGCCCGACGCGTCGAGCGCGAGGAGCGAGCGCTGGCGCTGTCGCCGCCCGCGGACGTCCTCGCGCCGTCGGAGCTCTCCGCCGAGGGCTCGCCGTTGCCGGAATCGCCGCCCTTGGCGAGGTACGTGGAGACGTCGGTCGCGATGATCTCGCCGTCCTCCCCGAGGATCGTGGAGACCGCTTCGAAGGTGCGCCCCTTGCGGTGCGGCTGCAGATCACGCACGCGGCACTCGACGTCCACCAGTTCCCCCACCCGCACCGGACGGTGCTGGAGCACCTGATTGCGCAGATGCACGAGCCCCAGCAGGGCGAAGGGGAAGTCGCGCCGCGCCATCAGGGCCAGCGAGACCGGGAAGGCGAGCACGTGCAGCACCCCGGGGTGGACCAGATCGGTCGCCGGGCCGCCCATGAGGTGGTCGAAATCGCGGGCCCGCTCGGCGTCGATGCGCACCTGACGCACGCGGTATCCGATCGATGGCAGCACGGGCTCCTTCGACCCCCGGCGCCCTGAGGAGCGCGGGTCGAGCGCGGCCGCATAGATCGCGGGGAAGGAGGGGACGTCGGAGAGGTCCTTCATCTGCTCGCCGGGGGTGACCTCGGAGCCTGTCTGCATGGCGGTCACTTCCCCACCATGTTCTGTCCGCACACCCGCAGCGTCCCGCCGCGGATGCCGCCCGCCTCCGCCGAGGAGAGGAAGGCGATCGCCTCGGCGACGTCCACCGGCAGGCCTCCCTGCTGCAGGGAGTTCAGCCGGCGCGCGACCTCGCGGGTCAGCGCCGGCATCTTGGCGGTCATCTCGGTCTCGATGAACCCGGGGGCGACCGCGTTGGCGGTGCCGCCGAGGGACTCCAGGCGGGCGGCGAGCGCGTCGACGAAAGCGATCACTCCGGCCTTGGAGGCGGCGTAGTTCGTCTGGCCGCGGTTGCCGGCGATCCCGCTGGTGGAGGCGAGGGACACCACGCGAGGCTGTTCGCCGAGCACGTCCCCGGCTTCGATCAGCGCGTCGGTCAGGGCGACCTGGCTGGCGATGTTCACTGCCAGGACGGGGTCCCAGCGGTCGGAGGTCATGTTGGCGAACAGCTTGTCGCGGGTGATGCCGGCGTTGAGCACGGCGATGTCGAGCACGAGAGAGCGCTCGCGCAGGAAGGAGACCAGGCGCTCCCCCGCGCCCTCGGAGGTGACGTCGAGCTGCACCGGGACCGCGCGCAGCTCGTTGGCCAGCTGCGAGAGGTCCGTCCCTGCACCGGGCACGTCGAGCACCACGAGCCGGGCGCCGTCGGCCGCGAGCGTGCGGGCGATCGCCGCACCGATGCCGCGAGCGGCGCCGGTGACCAGAGCGGTGCGCCCGGCCAGCGGCCGGTCCCGGTTCTCGGTCAGGGAACCGGCGGCACTGGAGACCGTGAGGAACTGCCCGGCGACGAAGGCGCTGCGGGCGGAGAGCAGGAAGCGCAGGGCCCCGGTCACGCCCGGAGCGTCCAGGTCCACACCGTCCTGGACCAGGATCCCGTTCGCGGTCCCGCCGCGGCGCATCTCATGGGCGAGGGAGCGCAGGAAGCCCTCGACACCGCCGCGGGCGGCGTCGCGAGCGGGGTCCTCGCCCTGCGCGGGCCGGGAGATAGTCACCACTCGTGCCCCGGGGGCGAGGGAGCGCATGGCCCCTGCAAGCGGCAGCAGGATGCGGCCGAGATCCGCCGGGGCGGAGATCTCGTCGAGCACCGCGATCACGGAGCCGACGCTGCGCAGCTCGTCGAAGCGTCGGCGCACGTCGGCGCCCTCGCCGAGGAGGTCGCGGGCGACCTGATCGGCGCCCGCGGACTCGCCGAGCACGACGACCGGGCCGAGGATCGGTGCGGGGCGGTCGCCGCGGCGCGGGAGCATCGAGGGGCGGGGCAGGCCGGTCCGTCGGGCGATGAACGCTCCGGGGGCGGAACGGATGAACTTCGTATAGGTATCGGTCATGGGGTGCTCCTCAGCAGGGATGCGGGCGCGGCGTCGCGGAGGCCGCGCCGGGTCGACAGGATCAATCGGTGACCGACTCGAGCAGGACCGCGGTGCCCTGGCCGGCGGCGGCGCACACGGAGATCAGGCCGCGCTGGACGCGGCCGGTCTCCCGGGCGCGCTCGTGCAGCAGCTTGGACAGCGTGGCCACCAGGCGGCCGCCGGTCGCGGCGAAGGGGTGCCCGGCGGCGAGGGAGGAGCCGGCCACGTTGAGCTTGCTGCGGTCGATGCTGCCCAGCGCACCGCCGCGGCCGAGCCGGGTGCGGCAGAACTCGTCGGACTCCCAGGCGGCGAGAGTCGACAGCACGGTCGAGGCGAAGGCCTCGTGGATCTCGTAGAAGTCGAGGTCCTGCAGGGTGAGGCCCTGCGCGTCCAGCAGCTCCGGGACGGCGTAGGCGGGGGCCATGAGGAGGCCCTCGTCCCCGTGAGCGAAGTCGACCGCCGCGTTGCGGGCATCGACCACGCGGGCGAGCGGGGTCAGCCCGTGCCGATCGGCCCATTCCGCGCTGCCCATGAGCACGGAGGAGGCGCCGTCGCTGAGCGGCGTGGAGTTGCCGGCGGTCATCGTGGGCTCCTCGACCTGCGGGGACTTCACGCCGAAGACCGGCTTGAGGGTGCCGAGCTTCTCGAGGGTGGAGTCCGGGCGCAGGTTCTGGTCCCGCGACAGGCCCCGGTAGCCGGTGACCAGATCATCGAAGAACCCGGCGTCGTACGCGGCGGCGAGCTTCTGATGCGATGCCAGTGCCAGCTCGTCCTGCGCCTGGCGGGTGATCGCCCACTGGGTGGCCGTGAGCGCCTGGTGCTCGCCCATCGAGAGCCCGGTGCGGGGCTCCCCGTTGCGCGGCGGGACCGGTGCGAGGTCCGCGGGACGGATCGCGCTGAGCGCCTTGACGCGCTGCATGCCGGTCTTCGCCGCGAAGGCGCGGTGCAGGATGCGGCGCAGGCGCGGGGTGACCTCGATCGGCGAGTCCGAGGCGGAGTCGACGCCGCAGGCGATGCCCGAGTCGATCTGGCCCAGCTGGATCCGGTTGGACAGGTGGACCACGGTCTCGAGGCTCGTGGCGCACGCGCGAGACATGTCGATCGTGGGGGTGCGCGGGTCCAACGGGGTGCTCAGTGCACTCTCGCGGGTCAGGTTGAGGTCCCCTGCGAGCTTGAGGACGGCGCCGCCGGCGATCTCGCCGAGCTTCTCGCCCTGCAGCCCGAAGCGCGCCACCAGGCCGTCGAGGGCCGCGGTGAGCATGTCCTGGTTGGAGATGCCGGCGTAGGGGCCGCCGGCACGCGCGAACGGGATCCGGTTGCCGCCGAGGATCAGGGCGTCGGAGGGGAAATCAGTCACGGGGGTGCACCTCTTCGTGGTCACTGTGTACGGGGGTCGGGTCGACCGCTCCGGAACGGGCTCTCGGAGACGACTTTACATAGAACCGACGGTACTTGATACCGTAGGTTCCGTGAACGCAACGACGCAAGCCCCCGTGGACGGCCGATCGGCCCGCTGGGCCCGCCATCGTGAGGAGCGACGGGCCGAGCTGCTGGACGTCGCCCGTCATCTCATCCACGAGAACGGACCGGACGTGACGATGGAGGACATCGCCGCGGCCTCCGGCACCTCGAAGTCCATCGTGTACCGGTACTTCGAGGACAAGGCGACCCTGCAGCAGGCCCTGGGGCGCAGCATCCTCTCCGCGATGCACGCCAAGCTCCTGGACGAGATGCGCGAGCTGGAATCCGAGGTGGGCCGAGAGCCGGCGGCCGACGAACGGATCCACGCGATGATCCGGGCGTACGTCGAGACCGCCCAGCGCTCCCCCGCCGTCTACCGCTTCGTGACCCGGCCCAGCGATGGGCTGAACCATTTCCTGAACTCGGTCTCCCGCCTGGTCGCCACCTTCCTCTCCGACGACGTGCCCGCCCCGCAGATCTGGGCGCACGGTGCCGTCGGCTTCGTCGAGGCCGCCGTGGACACCTGGATGACCGAGCTCCAGCAGCAGGCCACCCAGGACGACCCGGGCACCCGCCGGCCACTCCTCACCTCCGACGAGCTCGTCACTTACCTCATCACCTGGCTCATGAAAGGAATGCACGCATGACTGTCGACGCAGACCGCAGCAGCAGCTCCATCACCTCCGGGACCACGGTCCCCACCAGCCCCACCAGCCCCACCCCCACCGGGCCGATCCCCGTGCCGCCCGCAGGATCGGATCGTCTCGACATCGCCGCCGTCACCGAGGTGCTGATGGGCACCTGGGCCGATGCCCGCCGGGACGCCCGGGAGCGGGCCGCCCGCCCCGAGTTCCATCGCCCCACCGACCTCACCGTCGCCGAGCACCGTGACCTCACCTTCGAGCAGATGAAGCGGCTGGCCGAGGAGAACGTCTCCCACCTGATGCTGCCCGAGCACCTCGGCGGTCCCAACGACAACGGCGGCAACGTCGCCTCCTTCGAAGAGCTCGTGGTCGCCGATCCCTCGCTCCAGATCAAGGCCGGCGTGCAGTGGGGGCTGTTCACCTCCGCGATCGTCCAGCTCGGCGACGAGCAGCAGCAGAAGGCCTGGGTGCCCGATGCGATGGACCTGACCACCCCGGGCGCCTTCGCGATGACCGAGATCGGGCACGGCTCGGACGTGCAGTCGCTCGCCACCACCGCCACCTACGACGCCTCCACCGAGGAATGGGTGCTCCACACCCCCTTCCGCGCCGCCTGGAAGGAGTTCCTGGGCAACGCGGCGATCCACGCGAAGGCGGCGACCGTCTTCGCTCGGCTGATCACTCGGGGCGTGGACCACGGCGTGCACTGCTTCTACGTGCCGGTGCGGGACGCCGAGGGCGAGCTGCTGCCCGGTGTGCGCAGCGAGGACGACGGCCCCAAGGGCGGTCTGAACGGCATCGACAACGGTCGCCTGGCCTTCGACCACGTGCGCATCCCGCGCACCAACCTGCTGAACCGCTATGGCGACGTCGCTGCGGACGGCACCTATGCCTCGCCCATCGAGTCCCCCGGGCGCCGGTTCTTCACGATGCTCGGCACGCTCGTGCAGGGCCGCGTGTCCCTGGACGGCTCCGCGACCCGTGCGAGCCAGCTGGCGCTGCACATCGCGATCACCTACGCCACCCAGCGGCGCCAGTTCACGGCCTCCGATCCCACCCGCGAGACGGTGCTGATGGACTACCAGGCGCACCTGCACCGCCTGCTGCCCAAGCTCGCGGCCACCTATGCGGGGTCCTTCGCCCACGAGCAGCTGCTGCACGCTTTCGACGACGTGTTCTCCGGGCACACCGATGACCCCGAAGCGCGCGAGGACCTCGAGACCCTCGCCGCGGCGCTCAAGCCCACCTCCACCCGGCTCGCCCTGGACACCATCCAGGAGTGCCGTGAGGCCTGCGGCGGCGCCGGCTTCATCTCGGAGAACCAGCTCGTGGGACTGCACCAGGACCTCGACGTGTACGCCACCTTCGAGGGCGACAACACGGTGCTGCTGCAGCTGGTCGCGAAGCGGCTGCTCAGCGACTACACCTCCGAGCTCAAGAGCGTCGACCGCGCCGGCATCGGCCGGTTCATCGCACAGCGCGCCGAGGTGCTCGCCAAGCGCCACACCCCCTGGGCGCGCCTCGCCCAGGACCTCAGCGACCGTGGCAACTCCCGTCGGGCCTTCGACTCGATGCGCCAGAGCGACTTCCAGGAGGAGATGCTCACCGCGCGCGCCCGGGTGAAGGTCGAGGAGGTGGCCCTCTCGCTGCGTGCCGCCGGGAAGATGAGCCCCGCCGATGCCGCCGCCGAGGTCAACAAGCACCAGGTCGAGATGCTCGACGCCGCCCGTGCCCACGCGGATCTGGTCCGGTGGCGCGCCTTCACCGCCGCCCTCGAGCAGATGGAGGACCCGGCGACCCGCGGCATCATGACGGACGTGCGCGATCTGTTCGGTCTCAGCGTCATCGAGGACGATCTCGCGTGGTTCCTGCTGGGCGGCATGATCTCCGCTCAGCGCGGTCGCCAGATCGGCTCCGATCTGCGACGCCTGCTGTGGCGGCTGCGCCCGCACGTGCTCGACCTGGTCGCGGCGTTCGATGTGCGCCCGGGACACGTGCGCGCGCCGATCGCCCTGGGCGGCGAGCACGAGCGGCAGGAGGAGGCGGCCGCGTACTTCCGTGCCCAGCGTGCCAGCGCCGACGCCCCCGTCAGCGAGAAGGCGCTGCGGGATCGGGAGAAGAAGGCGCGTCGCAGCACCAAGCGCTGACCCGTCGGTGCGAGCCGGTCGGCGCGTCGGGGACCACCGTTCCCCGACGTGCCGGCCGGTTCGTCCGTGTGACCCACGGCCCGCGCGAGTGGGCCGTGCCACGCCTCCGGGACGTGAGCTGCCTGTGGTCGGCCCTCGCCCGTGGGCGCTCGTGCCCGCCATCGCCCCGCGATCGTAGACTGGGCTCGCCGAGGCGGACCCCCGCCCGCGCCCCGGCGCCGGCGACCGCCTGCGCACCCGTGACCTCGTGACGAACGGATTCGATCCCGCGATGACCGCGAACGACGCCCCCACCCCCGCGCCCGCCGACCGGCCCGGAGACCTCGACACCGTCGAGCTCGCCGCCAGCACCCCCGAGCAGGCCCAGCCGTTCGCCGAGCTCGGCCTGAAGGACGACGAGTACGCGAGCCTCCGCGAGATCCTCGGTCGCCGCCCCACCAACGCGGAGCTGGCCATGTACTCGGTGATGTGGTCCGAGCACTGCTCGTACAAGTCCTCCAAGAAGCACCTGAGCACCTTCGGCAAGCACACCACCGAGAAGATGCGCGAGAAGCTGCTGGTGGGCATGGGCGAGAACGCCGGCGTCGTGGACATCGGCGACGGCTGGGCGGTGACCTTCAAGGTCGAGTCCCACAACCACCCCTCCTACGTCGAGCCCTACCAGGGCGCCGCGACCGGTGTGGGCGGCATCGTCCGCGACATCATCGCGATGGGCGCGCGTCCGGTCGCCGTGATGGACCAGCTGCGCTTCGGCGCCATCGATCATCCCGACACCGCCCGCGTGGTCCACGGCGTGGTCTCCGGCGTGGGCGGCTACGGCAACTCCCTCGGCCTGCCCAACATCGGCGGCGAGACCGTCTTCGACGCCGCCTACCAGACGAACCCCCTGGTCAACGCTCTTGCCGTGGGCGTGCTGCGCCACGAGGACATCCACCTCGCCTCCGCCACCGGCGCGGGCAACAAGGTGGTGCTCTTCGGCGCGCGCACCGGGGGCGACGGCATCGGCGGCGCCTCGATCCTCGCCTCGGAGACCTTCGACGAGGGCGGTCCCGTGAAGCGTCCCAGCGTGCAGGTGGGCGACCCCTTCATGGAGAAGGTGCTCATCGAGTGCTGCCTGGAGCTGTACGCCGCGGAGACCGTCGAGGGCATCCAGGACCTCGGCGCCGCCGGCATCTCCTGCGCCACCAGCGAGCTCGCCGCCAACGGCGAGTCGGGAATGCACATCCACCTCGAGGACGTGCTGCTGCGCGATCCCACCCTGACCGCCGGCGAGATCCTCATGAGCGAGTCCCAGGAGCGCATGATGGCCGTGGTGAGCCCGCAGAAGCTCGCCGAGTTCGAGGCCATCGTCGCCAAGTGGGACGTCGAGGCCTCCGTGATCGGCGAGGTCACCGGCAACGGCCGCCTCACCATCGACCACTACGGACGCCGCATCGTCGACGTCGACCCCTCGACCGTCGCGATCGACGGCCCGGTCTACGACCGTCCCTTCGCCCGTCCGGACTGGCAGGACGCCCTCCAGGCCGACCGCGCCGAGGATCTGCCCCGCCCCGAGGGCGCCGAGGAGATCGCCCGCACGCTGCGCGAGCTCATCGCCTCCCCGAACCTCGCCTCCAAGGGCTGGGTCACCGACCAGTACGACCGCTACGTCGGCGGCAACACCGCGCTCGCGATGCCCGACGACGCCGGTGTGCTGCGGGTCGACGAGACGACCGGGCGCGGCGTCGCGATCGCGACCGACGCGAACGGCCGATACACCAAGCTCGATCCCCGCACCGGTGCCCAGCTCGCCCTCGCGGAGGCCTACCGGAACGTCGCCACCTCCGGCGCGGTGCCGTTGGCCATCACGGACTGCCTGAACTTCGGCTCCCCCGAGGATCCGGGCCCGATGTGGCAGCTGGTCGAGGCGATCGGCGGCCTCGCCGAGGCCTGCGAGACCCTCGGCGTGCCCGTCACCGGCGGCAACGTCTCGCTGTACAACTCCACGGGAGAGCCCGGGAAGATCGACTCCGCGATCCACCCCACCCCCGTGGTCGGCGTGCTCGGCGTGTTCGACGACGTCGCCCGACGCGTCGCCTCGGGCTGGCAGGAGGAGGGCCTGTCGGTGCTGCTGCTCGGCACCACCCGCGAGGAGCTCTCCGGCTCCGCCTGGGCCGACGTCGCGCACCGCCACCTCGGCGGACTGCCCCCGCAGGTCGACCTCGAGGCCGAGCGGTCGCTGGCCAGCGTACTCATCGCTGCCGCGGAGGAGGGCGTGGCGGCTGCCGCGCACGACCTCTCCGAGGGCGGTCTCGCCCAGGCCCTCGTCGAATCCGTGACCCGTTTCGGCACCGGCGCGCAGGTCGATCTCGCCGCGCTGCTCGAGCGGGACGGCGTGGACCTGTTCACCGCCCTGTTCTCCGAGTCCCAGGCCCGTGCACTGGTCGCCGTGCCGACCGAGCAGGCGGACCGCCTGGTGGCGCTGTGCGCCGAGCACGGGGTCCCCCAGCTGGAGCTGGGCACCACGATCGCGGACACCCTGGACATCCGGGGAGTGGGGGCCTTCGCGGTCTCCGAGCTGCGCACCCTGCGCGAGGGCACCCTGCCCCGCTACTTCGGCTGAGCCCCGGAGGAAGGGAGCCCCTGGCATGACCATCGCCGTCATCGGATCCAACATGGTGGATCTGATCTCCTACATCCACCGCATGCCCGCGGAGGGCGAGACCGTCGAGGCCCCGGAGTTCCGCATGGGCTGCGGCGGCAAGGGGGCCAACCAGGCCGTCGCCGCATCGCGCCTGGGCTCCGAGGTCGTGATGGTCTCCCGGGTGGGGAACGACGTCTTCGCCGAGACCACCCTGAAGAACTTCGAGGACAACGGGATCAGCACGACCCATGTGCTGCGCACCGAGGCCACCTCCGGAGTCGCCCCGATCTTCGTGGATCCCGATTCGCACAACTCGATCATCATCGTCAAGGGCGCCAATGCACTCCTGACGCCACAGGACGTCGAGGCCGCCCGCGAGGACATCGCCCGCTGCCGGCTCATCGTGCTGCAGCTGGAGATCCCGCTGGAGACCGTCTACGCCGCGATCGATCTCGGCCGGGAGCTGGGCATCCCGGTGCTGCTGAACCCGGCCCCGGCCTCTCCCGAGCTGGATCTGGCCCGGATCGCCGGCATCGAGTTCCTGGTCCCCAACGAGTCCGAGCTCGAGCTGCTCACCGGCATGCCCGCCTCCAGCCTCGAGGACATCACCAGGGCGACCGACGTGCTGCTCTCCGCCGGGATCACGAACGTCATCGTCACCCTCGGGTCGCGGGGCGCGCTCTGGGCGCATGCCGACGGTCAGGAGTTCGTCGACGCCCCGGCCGTCCAGGCGATCGACACCACGGGGGCGGGCGATGCCTTCATCGGCTGCTTCAGCAACGCCTGGGTGCGCTCGGGCGACGTGCTCGAGGCGATCCGGGCCGGCAGTGCGTACGCGTCGGACTCGGTGACGCGACCGGGCACGCAGACCTCCTACGCGTGGGCGGCGGACCTTCCTGCCCGGAGGGACGCGGCATCTGCGTGATGACGGGCTGACGCGGATGCTCCAGGTGCGCTCCGCGCCCCGACACCGGCGGCCCTCACCAGGGGCGAGGCTGGTGCCGGGGCCGGCCCTGCCTTAGTCCGCCGGGCGCGCGGGCAGGATCGCCCGTCCGGAGGCGACGGCGCGCCGCCGCACTCGCCGTGCCAGGTCCCGGGCGCGGCCGCCGGCCCGGGCGAGACCCGCGCCGTCCAGACGCTCGTGCACGGCGGCGAGCTCGGCACGGGTCTGTGCGAGCTCCTCGCGCAGGGTGCGCAGCTCCGCGAGCACCCGCTCCTCGCTGCGATCCAGGAGCGTCTCGGTGTTCTTCGACAGGAACATCGGCAGCCCGATGCCGTTCTCGCGCGTCCACTGCCGGAAGTAGCGCTCGCGCAGCTCGGCATCGTGATGCCGGTGCCCGTCGCTGAGCGCGTACATCGAATTGCTGCTCGTGCCGGTGGCGGTGGGCCGCTGGCGCCATTGGGCGAGCGGCCGGTCCAGGAAGCCGACGTCGTAGCGCTGCAGGAGAGCGAGGTGGAAGGCGTAGTCGCCGACGACCGGCAGCGACTCGTCGTACCCGCCGACGGTCTCGTGCACGCGCCGCCGGTGCAGCATCGAGATCGGCACGTTGCGGTTGACCGCGATGTAGTCCAGCAGCCGTGCGCCCTGCAGCTCCGGCCACGACAGGAAGGCGTCGTCCTCCACGAAGCCCGACGGCGTCTCGTGCTCGTGGACGATCAGGGTGCGCACCACGACCGCCTCCTGCTCGGGATGGGTCGCGAGATGCGCGAGCGTCTCCTGCAGGAAGGTCGCGTGCCAGGTGTCGTCGTCGTCATGGACCACGACGGTGGGCGCCGAGGTGGCGTCGAGACCCGCGTTGCTGGCCGCCTCCATCCCGGTGGACCGCTCTCGGTGCAGGACCTGGATGCGTCCGGCCGCCTCGCCGGAATACCGGGCGAGCACGTCGTCCACGGCCGCGCGATCGCCGGCGTCGTTGACGACCACCAGTTCCCAGTCCTGCCTGCTCTGGGCGAGGACGTCCTGGACGGCGCGATCGAGCATCCGAGCGCGGTCGCGGGTGCGCATGATGATCGAGGTCGACGCCGAGGAGGCCGGGGCGTCGACCGTCGTGGTCCACGGGCCGAGCGCGGCGCGCAGGGAGTCGTCCCAGCGCTGACGGGGCTCCAGCCCGGCGCCGACGGGATCGGTGCGGTCCAGAGCGGTGATGATCGAGTCCCGGCCGCCGTGTCCAGCTGCGACAGGGCCTGAGCCGACTGGTCCTCCGTCCGCAGGCGCACCGTCGGCGTCAGCCCCGCGGGCACGTGCCCCGCCGGCAGCCGACGCATGGAGCGCGCTCACCACGCGGTCCCACCAGCGCTCGGCGGCGTCGAGGAGCGCGGGGCGCGCGGCCGCGAGGCGCGCACGCTCCGCGTCCCGTCCGGCCACGAGCGCGTCGACCACCGGGCCGACCAATGCGGACGGGCCTGCCGTGGTGGGATCCCAGAGCGCTGCGAGCGGCACCGCTCCCCCGGCGATGCCCGCATTGCGCAGGGCCCCGTCCATCCGTGAGGCGCCGTAGCGGTTCAGCGGGAGGGCCAGCACCGAGGCACCGGCGGCGGTGCCGAAGACGACCGGGTGGAAGCGGGTGCTGAGCACCCAGGCGGCGCGCGTGGTCCGCGCGGCGGCTGCGGCGTCCAGCTCGATCGGATGCACCGTGGCGGGGAGCGCGAGCCGCTCGGCCACCTCGAGGTGCAGCTGCAGATCCCCGCCTCCGGAGTCGGGGTCGGCCATGTGCGGCACGAGCTCGACGCGCGCCCCCGTGCGCTCGGCCAGCGCCTCGATCACGGCGGTCGCCACCGCGATGTAGTCCTCGCGCGGGAGCGGGTCCCCGTCGCCGCCGAGGGTGACGCTGAGCAGCGACTCATCGAGCTCTGCCCCGTCCCCGGCCGCTTCCGTCGCACCGAGTCCCACGGCGTCGTCGAGAGTCTGCACCAGGGCGGGGTGCTCGGGTACGAGGGCGCGCGCGATGCGCACGCTGTGCGCGTCGCGCAGCCCCACCAGGTCGCACGCCAGCAGCAGCTCCCGCACGCTGCCGCGGTCGGTGTCGGTGAGCTCCGGGCCGAGGCTCTGGCCGCTGAGCACCACGGGCTTGCCGAGGCTCCGTGCGACCAGGGCCGTGGCCAGGCGCTCGTCGAGCAGCCAGCCGAAGCGGGAGGTGAGGCTCCCGCCACCGCCGATCACCACGGCATCCACGGCCGCCAGCTGCTCGATGATGCGGAACAGCTTGTCCTGCTCGGGCAGGGCGTCCGTCTCCCCCGCGAGCACGCGCCGGATCTCGTCGAGGTAGACGACCCGCGCATCGAGCGGCCAGGGGAAGGTGAGCGCCGGCATGCTCCGCTCCGGCGCCGACCCCCCGGGACCGTACTTCTCGTGGCGCGAGATCCGCACCACCTCATGCCCGCGGGACCGGAGGCGACGTGCGCTCATCGTCGCGATCGCCTCGTCCCCGACGTGGTAGACGGTCTGATCGACATCGCACAGCAGGGCGACCTTCACCGGCATCTCCTTCTCGGCAGGCCGACCTCCGCAGATGTCAGAGCCCGCGGTCCTTCATCCAACGGATCATGAATGCCGCCATCGCGTCACGGGCGATGGGAGCGGTCGGCCGGAAGGTTCCATCCTCCCAGCCGGTGGTGATCTCCCGATCAGCGAGCCACGTGATCTCCTTGGCGAACTGGTGGTTCGCCGGAACGTCCGAGAACGGGTTGGAGGTCTTCGTGGAGGTCGCCTTCGACGCACGGTACAGGAAAGCGGCGACCGCCCCGCGCTCGACGGAAGCCGTGGGACGGAACGTCCCGTCATCCCAGCCGCTGGTGATCTTCTGCGCGTGCGCCCAGGTGATCTCCTTGTAGAACTGGCGGCTGGGCGGCATGTCCGAGAAGGGGGACGTCTTCGGCGGCGTGAACGCCGGGCTGCCGAGAGCCCGGTACACGAACGCGACCATCGCGTCCCGCTGGATCTCCTCGAGCGGACGGTAGGTGCCGTCGTCCCAGCCGGTGGTGATCTTCCGGGAGGCCAGCTCCTCGATCTCGGCCCGGTACATCATCTCCGGAGGGACATCGATGAACCGGGAGTCGTGGAACACGACGGAGGCGGAGCCCGTCCTGACCGCTGCACCCTTCTCGAACTTCTGGGCGGTCTGCGTGCCGTGGGTGACGGCGGACGCGGAGGGACGGCCCCACGAGCTGCGCCACTGCGCGGAGAACGGCGTCGCGTAGCCGGACGCCTTGCCGCTGCCCTCCTGCAGCACCAGCCCCTTGGTGAGGATCGTGGCGTGGTAGCTGCCGGTGACGTGGTTGCTCTTGACGACCGTGCCGAGCTTCGAGGCGCCGCCGGCGCCCTCGAAGGCCCACAGGTGCTCCTTCCAGCCGCCGTCGAGGTAACCCTGCGCCTCCTTGCGGATGGTGCCGAACTGGTTGTACAGGTTCAGCCCGGGGCACTCGGTGTAGTTCACGTCGCGATGGCCCATCATCTTGGCCAGCGAGATCGTCTTCCCCGGGGTGAAGCGGGTGCCGCTGCCCGGCGTCCAGGAGGACTTCGCGGTGACCGAGGTCTGGAAGGTCGTCAGGAGCTTCCAGGCCACGAGGCGGCCGACGGCCTGACGCCCAGCGGCGGGCAGCGTGGTCGAGGAGTAGTCGCCCAGCACGGAGATCCCGAAGGAACCGGTGTTGAAGCCGTAGGCGTGGGCGCCGACGATGTTGCGGTGCAGACCGCCGCTGCGCCCCTCGAAGATCTGGCCGTACTTGTCGACCAGGATGTTGTAGCCGACGTCCGCCCAGCCCAGCGTGCCGGTGTGGTAGCTGAGGATGCCGCGCACGATCTGTGCGGACTCCGCCTTGGTGTAGCTGTTCGTGCCCGCCGTGTGGTGGATGATCACGGCCTTGACGGAGTCGGCGGCGCTCGTGCCGCGCACCGTCGACTCGTCCGCGCCCCACGAGGCGCGGGTGATGAACGAGGGCATGCCCGGGCCGAGTGTCGGGGTGGCCGGGTTCGCGGTGGCCGTGGCGGCCATCGTCGTCATCTGCTTCTGCTGGGTGACCGTCGCGTCCGGGCCGCTGAGCTCCGGAGCCTCCTCGTCCCTCGCCGCCGGCGAGGTGGTGACCACGTGCGCAGTGGTCTCCGTGCTGGCGTCGGCCCCGTCGATCTCCACGCGGAGCTGCAGGGCGGAGACCGCGCCGAGCCACGCCGCTTCGGTGCCCGACGCCTGATCCCCGGTCTCGGGGTCCTCAGCGGTCTCGAGCGGGAGCCAGTCGGTCCAGGTGCCGTCGGCCGTCAGACCGCGGGCACTGACCTCGCGCTCCTCGCTGCCCTCCGGCCAGGTCACACCCACCATGGTGGCGGGCTGCTCGGGCAGATCACGGGTGGTGACACCCTCGACGTCGAGGGTCTCGGCGTCGTCGAGCGGCACGTCGACCACGCGGGTGTCACCGTCTGCCACGGTCGGATCGGCGATCGCCGGGGCGGCGCTCAGCACGGCTGCGGTGCCGGGTACCGCTGCCGCGGTGGCGGCCAGCAGCGCACGACGGCTGAGGCCGTGCGCGGCCTCCCCGCCCGACATCGACGTGGGGACGGAGGGGGAGGTGGAGGGACGGCTGGTGCTGTCGGAGGCGGGGGGAAGGTGCCACGGGGACATGAGACTGCTCCGGTGCTCGGGGAAGGGATGCGCGGACGGACGGGGCCGTGGCCGAGACGATCCTGCGAGGCTGTTCGCGGCCGACGGGCACGTCGACACCCTCGAGCACCACCGGCGGGTCCCACGGGCCACAGTAGCGCAGGAGTCCCGTTCCGCTCCATGGACGGGCGTGACGCGCGGACGGCGGGCGTCGCTGTCCTCGTACGCGTGGCCCGCCCTCGTACGCGTCACCTGCCCTCGAAGGCGTCGCTGCTCTGGACGGCGTCGCCTGCGTTCGCGGGCGACACGCACAGACCGAGGGCGGGCCGTCGGGATCTCTCCCGTCGACCCGCCCTCGGCGTGGTGCGATTCCTGAGGCTCAGGCCTCGGGCTTCTCCTCGGCTGCGTCCTGCGAGCCCTCCGCGGACTCGACGGGAGCGGTCGCCTCGGCGGCGGCGGTGTCGTCAGCCTTGGACGCGTTCTTGGCGGCGCCCTCGGCCTCCTTCACCACGGCCTGCTTCGGGGAGTACTCCTCCTGGACGAGCTCGATGACCGCCATGGGGGCGTTGTCGCCCTTGCGGGGGGCCACCTTGGTGATGCGGGTGTAGCCGCCGGGGCGCTCCGAGAAGGTCGGGGCGATCTCCTCGAACAGCGCGTGCACGACGGAGCGGTCGCGGACGGTGCGCATGACACGACGACGCGAGGACAGGTCGCCCTTCTTCGCGAAGGTGACGAGGCGCTCGGCGTAGGGACGCAGGCGCTTGGCCTTGGTCTCCGTCGTGGTGATCGCCTTGTGGCGGAACAGCTCGGTGGCGAGGCCCGCGAGGATCATCCGCTCGTGAGCGGGGGATCCGCCGAGGCGCGCGCCCTTGGTGGGTGCAGGCATGGTCGTTCTCCTAGATAAAGATGAAGGTCAGTACTGGTCGCCGAAGTCGTCGGAGTAGGACTCCAGGGCCGAGGGGTCGAACCCGGCGGGGGAATCCTTCAGCGACAGTCCGAGCTCGGCGAGCTTCGCCTTGACCTCGTCGATGGACTTCTGCCCGAAGTTGCGGATATCGAGCAGGTCGGCCTCGGAACGGGCGGTCAGCTCACCGACGGTGTGCACGCCCTCGCGCATGAGGCAGTTGTACGACCGCACCGTGAGGTTGAGGTCGTTGATCGGCAGCGCCAGATCGGCAGCCAGCGCCTGATCGGTCGGCGACGGGCCGATCTCGATGCCCTCCGCCTCCTGGTTCAGCTCGTGGGCCAGGCCGAACAGCTCGACCAGGGTCTTGCCGGCGGAGGCCACCGCGTCACGCGGGGAGATGGCCGGCTTGGTCTCGACGTCGACGATGAGCTTGTCGAAGTCGGTGCGCTGCTCGACACGGGTCGCCTCGACCTTGTAGGTCACCTTGAGCACGGGCGAGTAGATCGAATCGACCGGCACGCGGCCGATCTCTCCGTCGACGCCCTTGTTCTGCGAGGCCGAGACGTAGCCGCGGCCACGCTCGACGATCAGCTCGATCTCCAGCCGACCCTTCTCGTTGAGGGTCGCGATGTGCAGATCGGGGTTGTGGATCTCCACACCGGCCGGCGGGGTGATGTCGGCGGCGGTCACGCGACCGGCATCCTCACGGCGCAGGTACATCACGACGGGCTCATCGTTCTCCGAGGAGACGACGAGGTTCTTGATGTTGAGGATGACCTCGGTGATGTCCTCCTTGAGACCGGGGACCGTGCTGAACTCGTGCAGCACACCGTCGATGCGGATCGAGGTGACCGCAGCGCCGGGGATGGAGGACAGCAGGGTGCGGCGCAGGGAGTTGCCGAGGGTGTAGCCGAAGCCCGGCTCGAGCGGCTCGATGACGAACCTGGAGCGGTTGTCCGACACGACCTCTTCGGTCAGCGTGGGGCGCTGTGCAATGAGCACTGTGGATCCTTTCCGCGAGCGTCCGCCATATGACGCTCAGAAGGGGGCGGTGGGCCTAGAGGGTGAGTGATGTCCAGGTGGTGCCGGGCGCAGCAGCGGCTGCGCCCGGCACCGGGGTCGGCCGGGATCGACAGGGGCCGGCCCCGTCGCGGCCGACGCGGTCAGACGCGGCGGCGCTTGGCCGGACGGGTGCCGTTGTGCGGCTGCGGGGTGACGTCCTGGATCGAACCGACCTCGAGGCCGGTCGCGGTCAGCGAGCGGATCGCGGTCTCACGGCCGGATCCGGGGCCCTTCACGAAGACGTCGACCTTCTTCATGCCGTGCTCCTGCGCCTGACGCGCGGCGGCCTCTGCGGCCATCTGGGCGGCGTAGGGCGTCGACTTGCGCGAGCCCTTGAAGCCGACCTGCCCGGCCGAGGCCCAGGAGATGACGGCACCGGTCGGGTCCGTGATGGACACGATGGTGTTGTTGAACGTGCTCTTGATGTGAGCCTGGCCGTTGACGATGTTCTTCTTGTCCTTGCGGCGCGGCTTGCGCGCAGCGGCCTGGCGGGTCGTGGATGCCATGCGGCGGAACTCCTCTGGTGGTGTGTGGGCGCCGAATCCCTCAGCGGCGCGAAGTGACTACGGGGGCGAGAGCCGACTCGGCTCGACGGCGGAGGCCGTCGATCAGCGAGTCTTCTTCTTCCCGGCGACGGTGCGCTTGGGGCCCTTGCGGGTGCGCGCATTGGTCTTCGTGCGCTGACCATGGACCGGGAGGCCACGACGGTGGCGCAGGCCCTGGTAGCTGCCGATCTCGACCTTGCGGCGGATGTCGGCTGCGACCTCACGTCGCAGATCGCCTTCGATCCGATAGTTCTCTTCGATGTGGTCGCGCAGCTTGACGAGCTCGTCGTCGGTCACCTCGCGCACGCGCTTGTCACCGGAGACGCCGGTTGCGGCCAGGGTCTCCAGGGCGCGGGTGCGTCCCACGCCGAAGATGTACGTCAGGGCGACTTCGAGGCGCTTTTCGCGCGGAAGGTCCACTCCCACCAGACGTGCCATGTGCAGATTCTCCTACTGTCTCGGAGGCCTGATCCGACACCCCGCCCGGGTCTGTTCCCTGGACGCCGCAGCCTCCGCGCTGCGGGTGTCCGGCCCGAGGGCCGGTGGTGCCGTCTCTTCTGTTGTGTGTCCGACGGATCGGACGATGCCCTGTATCGGGCTGCCGCCTCGTGGGCGGTCGTCACGGCAGCTGCCGGGATGCGCGGAGTGCTCCGCTCAGCCCTGGCGCTGCTTGTGACGCGGGTTCGAGCAGATCACCATGACTCGGGCGTGGCGACGAATCACCTTGCAGTTGTCACAGATCGGCTTGACGCTCGGCTTGACCTTCATAGCTTTCCTTCTCCCGGGACGATCACTTGTAGCGGTAGACGATGCGGCCCCGGTCGAGGTCGTAGGGGCTCAGCTCGACGACCACTCGGTCCTCGGGAAGGATACGGATGTAGTGCTGGCGCATCTTCCCGGAGATGTGCGCGAGCACCTTGTGGCCGTTGTCGAGCTCGACCCGGAAACGCGCATTCGCGAGCGCCTCCACAACTCGGCCCTCGACCTCGATCACGCCGTCCTTCTTCGCCATGCCTCCCCAATCTCTCGCCACCGGCGGACCGGGGGCTGAGTTCCGCATTCTCTGTCCATGCACACCGACCGTCGGGTGACGGTACGGTGGTCGACGAAGGTGGCGCCGGAGCGCGTCATCGGCGTGACAGATCGACCCGGCCAAGCCGGACGACGCCTCTGCACGACGGGACTGCAGACTGCGCACGACGAAGACACCGCGCACGGAGCACACCCAGTGGACGAGCCTACACGGACTGCTCCGCCACGGCCATCGATGCCGGGATGACGCCCATCACGTCACACCCGGGACGGGCTCGTCACGCGGCCAGCGGGTCCGGTGCGGCGGTGATGCCGCGTCGCGCGAGCTCGGCCGCGCCTCCGTCACCCTCGGTGAGCACGAGCAGCCCCTGGTCGGTGACCGCGGTCGAGTGCTCGCTGTGGGCCGCCCGACCGCCGCCGGTGGCGCGCACCGTCCAGTCGTCGTCCTCCAGCTCCCAGTCGCCGGAGCCCTGGATGAGCATCGGCTCGATCGCGAGGCACATGCCGGTGCGCACCTTGGGGCCGCGGGAGCGGGTCCTGTAGTTCATGACGTCCGGAGCCTGGTGCATGGCGGTGCCGATGCCGTGGCCCCCGAAGCCCTCGAGATGCGAGAGGGTCTCCCCCGCCTCCTGACCCACGAAGTCCTCGATCGCGGCGCTCACGTCGCCCACCCGCTGTGCGGCCGCCAGGGCGGCGATGCCGGCCCACAGGGCCTCGCGGGTGACGCGCACGAGCTCCTCGTCGGCCCGCGAGCGGGGCTCTCCCACGATGTGGGTGCGGGCCGAATCGGAATGCCAGCCGTCGATGATCAGGCCGCCGTCGATCGAGACGATGTCGCCCTCCTCGAGCGGGACGTCATCGGGGATGCCGTGCACGACGACGTCGTTGACGCTGATGCAGAGCGTCGCGGGGTATCCCTGGTAGCCCAGGAAGTTCGGGACGGCGCCCTCGTCCCGGATCATCTGGTGGGCGAGCGAGTCCAGCTGGTTCGTGGTGATGCCAGGCCGGATGCTCTCCGAGAGCATCTCGTGGACACGATGCAGCAGCAGGCCGCTGCGCCGCATCACGAGGATCTGCTCGGGAGTCTTCAGCTCCACCCGTTCAGGCAGCAGGCTCATCGGGCCCCGAGCGCGTCCTGCAGAGCCGCGGTCACCTCGTCGATGGAGGCCATGCCGTCCACCCGGCGCACCAGGCCCCGAGCGTCGTAGACGTCGATCAGCGGAGCGGTCTGCTCGCTGTACACCGAGAGACGATGACGGATCGTCTCCTCGGTGTCGTCGCTGCGTCCCTCGGCCTCGCCACGAGCGACGAGCCGCTCCACGACGGCCTCGGTCTCGACCACGAGCAGCAGGACTGCATCCAGGGACGTGCCCAGGGAGTCGAGCACCCCGTCCAGGGCCTCGACCTGATCGAGGGTGCGGGGGTAGCCGTCGAGCAGGAAACCGGCCGCGGCGTCGTCCTCCGCGAGGCGTGCGCGCACCATGTCGTTGGTGACGGAGTCCGGGACGTACTCGCCCTTGTCCATGTAGGACTTCGCGAGCACGCCGAGCTCGGTCTGCTGGGAGACGTTCGCACGGAAGATGTCACCGGTGGAGATCGCCGGGATCGACAGTGCGTCCGCCAGCCGCGCGGCCTGCGTGCCCTTGCCCGCTCCGGGCGGACCCACGATGAGCAGGCGTCGGGGGGCGCCCTCCCCCTGCGGGGCGGACGAGGCGGCGGAGTCGCTGGAGAGGTCGGGGCTGGTCACCGGAGGATCCCTTCGTAGTGGTGCTGCTGGAGCTTCGCGTCGATCTGCTTCACGGTGTCGAGGCCGACGCCGATGATGATCAGGAGGGACACCCCGCCGAGCGGGAAGTCCTGCGAGGCGCCCAGGAATGTGAGTGCGAGCAGCGGCATCAGCGAGATCACCGCGAGGTAGAGCGCGCCGGGGGTCTGGATCCGGTTGATCACGTAGCGCAGGTACCGCTCAGTGGGCTTGCCGGCACGGACGTTGGGCACGAATCCGCCGTACTTCTTCATGTTGTCGGCGATCTCCTCGGCGTTGAAGGTGATCGACGTGTAGAAGAAGGCGAAGAAGATGATCAGCGCCGAGTAGGAGAGCGCGTAGATCAGGGAGAACGACGAGCCCATCACCAGATTCTGGTTGATCCAGGCGACCCACGGGGCCTCCGGATCACCGAAGCCCGCGAGCATCTGCGGCAGCGAGAGGATCGAGGAGGCGAAGATGACGGGGATGACGCCGGCCTGGTTGACCTTGATCGGGATGTAGGTCGAGGTGCCGCCGTACATGCGTCGACCCACCATGCGCTTGGCGTACTGAACGGGGATGCGGCGCTGGGACTGCTCGACGAACACGACGCCGACCATCACCACGAGCGCGACGAGGAGCACCAGGGCGAACACCATCCAGCCCTGCAGCTGGAAGACCTGGGTCAGGGCGCCGGGGAACGAGGCGGCGATGGACGTGAAGATCATCAGCGACATGCCGTTGCCGATGCCGCGCTCGGTGATCATCTCGCCCATGAACATGATCAGCACGGTGCCGACGGTCATCGCGAGCACCATCAGCAGCAGGGTGGGGATCGACTGGTCCGGCACGAGGGGCAGGTTGCAGCCGACGAAGAAGTTGCCGGAGCGCACGAGCGTGATGATCGTGGTGGCCTGGAGCACGCCCAGGCCGATCGTCAGGTAGCGCGTGTACTGGGTGAGCTTCGCGGTGCCCGAGGCGCCTTCCTTGTGGAGGGCCTCGAAGCGCGGGATCACCACGCGCAGGAGCTGCACGATGATCGACGCCGTGATGTAGGGCATCACGCCGAGGGAGAAGACGGAGAGCTGCAGCAGAGCGCCGCCGGAGAACATGTTGATCATGCCCATCGCGGAAGCGCCCTGACCCGAGCTCGCCTGGTCGGAGCAGATCATCACGTTGGTGTAGTCGAATCCCGGAGTGGGGACGAAGACACCGAGGCGATAGATCGCGAGCAGGCCGAGCGTGAAGAGGATCTTCGCCCTCAGCTCGGGGGTGCGCAGCGCGCGCACGAACGAGTTCACGAGTTTCCCTCCTGGAGGTCCGGGGACAGGACCGTATAGGACGTCCCGGCCCGTCCCGGCGCGGCAGATGTTCTGCAGCTATCGGACCGGCCCCGATATGACGACGGGGCACCGCCGCACAGATTATTCTGCGCGACGGTGCCCCGTCAAAAGAGACTCACGCGGTGGTGACGGACCCGCCAGCCGCCGCGATCTTCTGCTCCGCCGAGGCGGAGAACTTCTGCGCGGTGATGTCGAGCTTGACGCTCACCTCGCCGGAACCCAGCACCTTGACGGGCTGGTTCTTGCGCACGGCGCCCTTGGCGACGAGATCCTCGACCGTGATGGAGCCGCCCTCGGGGAACAGCTCCTGCAGGGTCGCCAGGTTCACGACCTGGTACTCGACGCGGAAGGGGTTGGTGAAGCCGCGAAGCTTCGGGAGGCGCATATGCATAGGCATCTGGCCACCCTCGAAGCCGACGGGCACCTGGTAACGGGCCTTCGTGCCCTTGGTGCCGCGACCGGCGGTCTTGCCCTTGGAGGCCTCACCACGACCGACGCGCGTGCGCGCGGTCTTCGAACCCGGCGCGGGGCGCAGGTCGTGAAGCTTCAGAGGACTCTGGTTGGAATCAGTCATGAGAGTCAGTCCACCTCTTCGAACGTCACCAGATGGGTGACAGTGCGGACCATGCCGCGGATCTCAGGGCGATCTTCCTTCACCACCGTGTCACCGATGCGCTTGAGGCCGAGGCCCCGCAGGGTGGCGCGCTGGCTCTGGGAGCCGCCGATGTCGGAACGGACCTGGGTCACCTTGATCTGCATCAGGCACCCACCTTCGTGGCCCGAGCCGCTGCACGGCCCTCGGCCTGGGCCCGCAGGAGCGCAGCCGGAGCGACGTGCTCGACCGAGAGGCCACGACGTGCTGCCACGGCCTCCGGCTCCTCGAGCTGCTTCAGGGCATCGACGGTGGCCCGCACGATGTTGATCTGGTTCGTGGAGCCGAGCGACTTGGAGAGCACGTCGTGCACTCCGGCGCACTCGAGCACCGCACGGACCGGACCGCCGGCGATCACGCCGGTACCCGGAGCGGCGGGACGGAGCAGGACGACGCCTGCCGCATCCTCACCCTGGACGGGGTGCACGACGGTTCCCTGGATGCGCGGGACGCGGAAGAAGTTCTTCTTCGCCTCCTCGACACCCTTGGAGATCGCCGCGGGCACCTCCTTGGCCTTGCCGTAGCCGACGCCGACGGTGCCGTCGCCGTCACCCACCACCACGAGAGCGGTGAAGGAGAAACGACGGCCGCCCTTGACGACCTTCGACACGCGGTTGATGCTCACGACGCGCTCGAGGAATGCCGACTTCTCGGCGTCCTGTCCGCGGCCGCGGCCACCCTGACGGCCACCGCGGTCGCCGCCCTGGCGGCCTCCGCGGTCGTTGCTGGTGTTGGTGGTGTTGTCATCCCGCCGGCCGGAGGCCGCGGGACCGTTGTTCCGCTGCTGTGCAGCCATATCAGATCCTCTTCTCGTCCTGTGTCCCGGGGGCGATCACAGCGCCAGGCCGGCTTCGCGAGCGCCGTCGGCGACGGCTGCCACACGGCCGTGGTACTTGTTGCCGCCGCGGTCGAACACGACGGAGTCGATCCCGGCAGCCTTGGCACGCTCGGCGACGAGGGCGCCGACGCTGCGGGCCTTGTCGGTCTTGGGTGCCTCGGTGCCGCGCAGGTCGGCCTCCATGGTCGACGCCGACGCGATGGTCTTGCCCAGCGAGTCATCGACGATCTGGACGAAGACGTGGCGCGACGAGCGGGTGACCACCAGGCGCGGACGCACGGCGGTGCCGATGACACGGCGACGAACACGCAGGTGACGACGACCGCGCGAACGCAGCTTGCTGCCGACCTTGCCCTTGGTGTGCTTGAGTGCGTAACCCATGATCACTTACCAGCCTTTCCGGCCTTGCGCACCACGACTTCGTCCGCGTACCGCACGCCCTTGCCCTTGTAGGGCTCGGGCCGGCGGATCTTGCGGATGTTCGCGGCGACCTCGCCCACCTGCTGCTTGTCGATGCCGCTGACCGAGAACTTGGCCGGGGTATCGACGGTGAAGGTGATGCCCTCGGGCGCCTTCACCACGACAGGGTGGGAGAAACCGAGGGCGAACTCGAGGTCGGTGCCCTTCGCGGTCACACGGTAGCCCGTGCCCACGATCTCCAGCTTCTTGGTGTAGCCCTCGGTGACACCGAGGACCATGTTGTTGATGAGCGTGCGGGTGAGGCCGTGAAGGCTCCGGTTCTCACGCTCGTCGTCGGGGCGGCTGACGACGATGGAGCCGTCTTCCGCGCGCTCGACGGTCAGGGGCTCGGGCACGTAGTGCTTGAGCTCGCCCTTGGGACCGGTCACCGTGACGGTGCGGTCATCGATGGTGACGTTCTGGACAGTGGCCGGCACTGCGACCGGGAGGCGTCCGATGCGGGACATAGTTGTTTGCTCCTCTCCCGCTCACCAGATGTAGGCGAGGACTTCCCCACCCACACCCTTCGTGGCAGCCTGCTTGTCGGTCAGAAGGCCGGAGGACGTGGACAGGATCGCCACGCCCAGCCCGCCGAGGACCTTGGGCAGATTGGTGGACTTCGCGTATACACGCAGGCCGGGCTTCGAGATTCGACGAATCCCGGAGATGGCACGCTCACGGCTGTCGGAGTACTTGAGCTCGAGGACGAGCTTGCTGCCCACCTCGGCCTCTTCCTCGGTCCAACCGAGGATGTAGCCCTCAGCCTTCAGGATGTCCGCAATGCGGGCCTTCAACTTCGAGTACGGCATGGACGCGGTCTCGTGGAACGCCCCTGAGGCGTTCCTGATCCGCGTCAGCATGTCCGCGATCGGGTCGGTCATGGTCATGTCTGTTGCTTCTTCCTCACCTGGTTTCCCTCGGCATCATTGCTGTGCCTCGGGACCTCTGGCGGTAGTTCTTACCAGCTGCTCTTGGTCACGCCGGGGAGCTCACCGCGGTGAGCCATCTCGCGAAGGCAGACTCGGCAGAGCCCGAACTTGCGGTACACGGAATGCGGTCGACCGCAGCGCTGGCACCGGGTGTAGGCGCGGACGCCGAACTTCGGCTTGCGCTCCGACTTCTTGATCAGGGCTGTCTTCGCCATATCAGTTCTCCTTGAAGGGGAAGCCGAGCAGCTTCAGCAGCGCGCGTCCCTCGTCGTCGGTCTTCGCAGTGGTCACGACCGTGATGTCCATACCGCGGACGCGGTCGATCTTGTCCTGGTCGATCTCGTGGAACATGACCTGCTCCGTGAGACCGAAGGTGTAGTTGCCGTTGCCGTCGAAGTGCTTCGGCGACAGTCCGCGGAAATCGCGGATGCGCGGCAGCGCGGTCGACAGCAGACGGTCCAGGAACTCCCACATGCGAGCGTTGCGCAGGGTGACGTGCGCACCGATCGGCATGCCCTCACGCAGCTTGAACTGCGCGATGGACTTGCGGGCCTTGGTGACCTGGGGCTTCTGTCCGGTGATGTCCGCGAGATCGCGGATGGCACCGTCGATGACCTTGGAGTCGCGAGCGGCGTCGCCGACGCCCATGTTCACGACGATCTTGGTCAGCCCGGGGACCAGCATGACGTTCTGGTAACCGAACTGCTCGGTCAGCTCCGTCTTGATGGACTCGTTGTAGCGGGCCTTCAGACGCGGGGTGGGCGTCTGCGTGGCAGTGGTCTCTGACATCAGATGTCCTTCCCGGAGCGCTTGGCGAAGCGGACGCGCACCTGCTTGGAGCGGCCGTTCTCGAGCTCAACGGTCTCGACGCGGTAACCGATCTTGGTCGGCTTGTTGTCCTCCGGGTCGACCAGGGCCACGTTCGAGACGTGCAGAGGAGCCTCGCGCTGCTCGATGCCGCCCGCGCCTCCGGCCTGGTCCGCCTTGAGGTGGTGGGTGCGACGGTTGATGCCCTCGACGAGGACACGCTGGGTGTCGGGGAACACCTGCAGCACTCGACCCTGCTTGCCCTTGTCGCCGGCCTTGAGGCTGCGTGCGGCGGCCTTGTCGCCGTCGCTCGTGCGCCCCGTGATGACCTGGACGAGGTCGCCCTTCTTGATCTTCATCTTTGCCATATCACAGCACCTCCGGTGCCAGCGAGATGATCTTCATGAAGCGCTTGTCGCGCAGCTCGCGACCGACCGGGCCGAAGATGCGCGTACCGCGGGGCTCCCCGTCGGCCTTGAGGATCACCGCTGCATTCTCATCGAAGCGGATGTAGGAACCGTCGACGCGACGACGCTCCTTGGACGTGCGGACGACGACAGCCTTGATGATGTCGCCCTTCTTGACGTTGCCACCGGGGATGGCGTCCTTGACGGTCGCCACGATGGTGTCGCCGATGCTGGCGTAACGGCGACCGGAGCCACCGAGAACGCGGATGCACAGAATCTCCTTGGCACCCGTGTTGTCGGCGACCTTCAGTCGCGACTCCTGCTGAATCACTCGTTCTCCTATCGTCTCACCGGTTCTCTTCCCGCCCGCGGGAGCGAGCCGGCCGAGCCTTGCGGAACGGAATGTGGACCATGCCCGATATCGCCGCTGGTCGCAGCTGCGACCTCTGGCGTCACCGCCGACGGGTCCCGGGCACCAAAAAACCCTCTGCCGGACTCAAGCACTAGCGTGGAGAACGCGGAACGTTCGCTGTCTCGTGCAAGGTCTCCGGCGAGGATGGATCTGGTGCTACCGGATCCTGTCACGGACGTCCGTCCTCTCACACCGCAGGGGCGCATGGGGACAGTCGTCCGGCAACTGCTCAAGACTACGCGCTACCACGCTGCGGTGTCACCCCGCGAAGGACAAGAAGCGGGTGTGTCCTTGCTCTCCTGGCCCGCACTCCCGATAGAACGTCCCGCCGAGAGGGAGCGGGAGAGGACGGCTCTGCGACGGCAGCGCCCATCCGTTCGGCGCAGCGCCGAGGGGCACCCCTAGACTCGACGCATGATCGACATCGACGTCGCCCGACGGCTCCAGCATGCAGGACTTCCATGGTTCCCCGCGGAGGGGGATCTGTTCGCGATCGACACCGAGCAGCTGCGCGACGAGGCGTTCATGCTCTCGTCGATGGTGATCGAGTCCGCCGAGGGGCGTTCCGGGCAGAAGATCTTCCGCTTCAACGGCACCACGGAATGGGCACTGGACTCCGTGGAGCAGCACGAGGCCCTCTGGATCCCCCGCGAGGAGCAGCTGCGTGACGCGCTCGGCACGGACTTCGTCTCCCTGCGGCGCGAGCAGGACGGCGGCTTCGTCGTCTCCGCTGTCCTCGACCCCCGGGGCGAGGTCCAGGAGGTGCGGGCGCCCCACGCGGAGGACGCCTACGCCGGCGCCCTGCTGATGCGGCTCACCGCAGACGGTCCGCAGAGCGCGGAGCCCTCCCCCACCTCCGGCGACCAGTAGCCGCTCGCAGACAAGAAGGGCCGGCCCTCCCTGTGGGAGGACCGGCCCTTCTCAGATTCCAGCTGCGGTCACGAGGACCGCTGGATCACTTGGCGCGCTCGAGGATCTCCGCCAGACGCCACCGCTTGGAAGCGGAGGTCGGACGGGTCTCCATGATGAGGACACGGTCGCCGATGCCGGCGGTGTTCTCCTCGTCGTGGGCCTTGAACTTGCTGGTCTTGGTCGTGACCTTGCCGTAGCGAGCGTGCTTCACACGCTCCTCGACCTCGACGACGATCGTCTTCTCCATCTTGTCGGAGACCACGAAGCCGCGAACGGTCTTGCGGTAGGGACGCTCCTGGGAGGACGCGTGAGCGCCTTCCTTGTCGAGCTCCTCGACGGCCGGGGACTCGGCCTTGCTGTTCTCAGTCATCTCTGTTCCTCGCTTCGCGGTCACTCGGCGGAGCCGGGGGCCTGACGGATGCCCAGCTCGCGCTCGCGCAGGATCGTGTAGATCCGTGCGATGTCCTTCTTGACGGACCGCAGGCGGCCGGAGCTTTCGAGCTGACCGGTAGCGGACTGGAAACGAAGCTTGAACAGCTCGTCCTTGGCCTTGGCCAGTTCTTCGGCAAGCTTGAGGTCGTCCAGCTTGTCGATCTCCTCGGCGGTGAGCTTGGTCGCTGCCATCAGATGTCACCACCCTCTCGGCTCAGAATGCGGCACTTCATGGGGAGCTTGTGCATCGCAAGGCGCAGGGCCTCACGAGCAACGTCCTCGTCGACACCGGCGATCTCGAACATGACCCGTCCCGGCTTGATGTTGGCGATCCACCACTCCACAGAGCCCTTACCGGAGCCCATGCGGACCTCGGCAGGCTTCTTGGTGAGGGGTCGATCGGGGTAGATGTTGATGAACACCTTGCCGCCACGCTTCATGTAGCGGGTCATGGCGATACGTGCAGCCTCGATCTGACGGTTGGTGACGTAGGCAGGCGCGAGCGCCTGGATGCCGTAGTCGCCGAACGCGAGCTCGGTGCCGCCCTTGGCCATGCCGCTGCGGGTCGGGTGGTGCTGCTTGCGGTGCTTGGTCCTGCGGGGGATCAGCATGTCGCTCAGGCCTCCGTTCCGGACTGCTGTGCGGGAGCGGACGCGGTCTGCTCGGCGGGAGCGGCGCTCTGCGGTGCAGAGTCCGTGTTCTCCCGACGCGCGGAGGCGTTGCGCTCGTTACGACGGCCACGGGGGCGCTCGGCACGAGGACCACGGCCGCCGGAGCGGGGACCCTGCGAGGCGGCCTGCTGAGCCGCGAGCTCCTTGGCGGTGACGTCGCCCTTGTAGATCCACACCTTCACGCCGATACGGCCGAAGGCGGTGCGGGCCTCGTAGAAGCCATAGTCGATGTTCGCGCGAAGGGTGTGCAGCGGCACGCGACCCTCGCGGTAGAACTCGTTACGGCTCATCTCGGCGCCACCGAGGCGACCGGAGACGGCCACTCGGATGCCCTTCGCGCCGGCACGCTGGGCGGACTGCATGCCCTTGCGCATCGCACGACGGAAGGAGACACGGGCGGCGAGCTGCTCGGCGATGCCCTGTGCGACCAGCTGAGAGTCGGCCTCGGGGTTCTTGACCTCGAGGATGTTCAGCTGGATCTGCTTGCCGGTGAGCTTCTCCAGTGCTCCGCGCAGACGCTCGGCCTCTGCACCACGACGCCCGATGACGATGCCCGGGCGGGCGGTGTGGAGGTCGACGCGGACGCGGTCACGGGTGCGCTCGATCTCGATCTTGGAGATGCCGGCCCGCTCCATGCCCTTGGACATGAGTTCGCGGATCGCGACGTCTTCCTTCACGTAGTCGCGGTAGCGCTGACCCTCCTTGGAGGAATCGGCGAACCAACGGCTCGTGTGCTCCGTCGTGATCCCGAGACGGAACCCGTTCGGATTGACCTTCTGGCCCATTCGGGACTCCTTACTTGTTCACGGGAGCGACGACCACGGTGACGTGGCTGCTGCGCTTCTTGATCTGGAAGGCTCGACCCTGTGCACGCGGCTGGAACCGCTTCATGGTCGGACCCTCATCGACGAAGGCGGCGGAGATGGCGAGTTCGCGCTCATCGAAGCGCTCCCCTGCCTGATCTGCCTTCACCCGCGCGTTGGCGATCGCGGACTCGACGAGCTTGAGGACGGACTCACTGGCGGACTGCGGAGCGAACCGCAGAATGTCCAGGGCCTCGGCCGTGCTCTTGCCACGAATCAGGTCCACAACGCGGCGAGCCTTCATGGGCGACATGCGGAGATGCCGCACCTGCGCCTTGGCTTCCATTGCTGTCCTGCTTTCTTCTGGGTGTCGGGACGTGCTGCCGTGCTGACTCGAGGTCAGCGACGACGGCCCTTTCTGTCGTCCTTCTCGTGGCCCTTGAAAGTCCGCGTGGGAGCGAACTCGCCGAGCTTGTGGCCGACCATCGACTCGGTGATGAACACCGTGACGTGCTTGCGGCCGTCGTGCACTGCGAAGGTGTGGCCGAGGAAGTCCGGGGTGACCACCGAACGACGCGACCAGGTCTTGATGAGATTCTTGGTGCCCTTTTCGTTCTGGACATCGACCTTCTTCTGAAGGTGATCGTCCACGAAGGGGCCCTTGGCGATACTGCGAGGCATTGTCTCTGCTTCTCCCTATCAGCGCTTCTTGCCGGTCCGACGACGGCGCACGATGAGCTTGTCGCTCTCCTTGCCCGGCCGACGGGTGCGGCCCTCGGGCTGACCCCAGGGCGAAACCGGATGGCGACCACCGGAGGTACGGCCTTCGCCGCCACCATGGGGGTGATCGACGGGGTTCATGACCACGCCGCGCACGTGAGGGCGCTTGCCCTTCCAGCGCATGCGGCCGGCCTTGCCCCAGTTGATGTTGGACTGCTCGGCGTTGCCCACCTCGCCGATGGTCGCGCGGCAGCGCGCATCGACGTTGCGGATCTCCCCGGAGGGCATGCGCAGCTGCGCATGCTGACCCTCCTTGGCGACCAGCTGCACGGAGGCGCCGGCGCTGCGGGCGATCTTGGCGCCGCCACCGGGCCGGAGCTCGATCGCGTGCACCACGGTGCCCAGGGGGATGTTGCGCAGCGGCAGGTTGTTGCCGGGCTTGATGTCCGCGCCCGGACCGTTCTCGATCCAGTCGCCCTGGCGCAGCTTGGCCGGAGCGAGGATGTAACGCTTCTCGCCGTCGACGTAGTGCAGCAGCGCGATGCGCGCGGTGCGGTTGGGGTCGTACTCGATGTGAGCGACCTTCGCGTTGATGCCGTCCTTGTCGTGACGACGGAAGTCGATCACGCGGTAGGCACGCTTGTGGCCGCCGCCCCGGTGACGGGACGTGATACGGCCGTTGCTGTTGCGACCGCCGGACTTGGACAGCGGTCGGACCAGCGTCTTCTCCGGCGTGGACCGGGTGACCTCGACGAAGTCGGCGCCACTCGAGCCGCGACGACCGGGGGTGGTCGGCTTGCTCTTACGAATTGCCATGTGGGTTTCCCTCAGACTCTCTTCGGCTCCTCGGATATCGGCCGCCTCAGGCGACCGACCCTCCGAAGATGTCGATGGCTCCGTCGTTCAGGGTGACGATGGCGCGCTTGGTGTCCTTGCGCTTGCCGGTGCCGAAGCGCGTGCGGCGCGACTTGCCCTGACGGTTGATCGTGTTCACCGAGGCGACCTTGACGTCGAAGACCTTCTCGACGGCGATCTTGATCTCGGTCTTGTTGGCGTCGGCAGCCACCAGGAAGGTGTACTTGCCGTTGTCCATCAGCCCGTAGCTCTTCTCGGAGACGACCGGGGCCAGCAGGACGTCGCGGGGATCCTTGTTCAGCGAGGTCACTTCGACTCCTCCTCGGCGGCCTCATCGGCCGGGGTGGACTCCTTGACCGCGTTCACGAATCCGGCGGCCTTGGCGGCCTCCTCGGTCGTGAACCAGACCTCGGCCTTGGTGCGGCCGTACCACGGGGAGTCCTCGGTGTGGAACTTCATCGAGCCCTGGTTGCCCTTGATCGTGAAGCCCTCGGGAGCGGAGCCGTCGGCCAGGGGGGCCGCCGAACCTGCACCGTGGGGGGCCTCCTCGACAGCGGCGGCCGGAGCGGCAGCAGCGGACCTCGCCGTGGCGAAGGTCGAGGTGGGGAGCGTCAGGGTCGCCTGGGCCACGAAGTCCTCGAGCGCACCGGAGGTGAAGACCACGTCGTCGGCGAGCATGACGTCGTAGGTGTTCACCTGGTCCGCGTACAGGACGTGGGCGACAGGCAGGTTGCGGGAGCTCAGCGCGCCCAGATCGTCGTCACGACGCACGACGACCAGCACGTGCCGGCGGTCGGAGACGTGGGACAGGGTGATGCGCGCGGCCTTGGTGGAGGCGACATCTCCGGTCAGGAGGGACGACACCACGTGGACGCGGCCGTTGCGGGCCCGATCCGAGAGGGCTCCGCGCAGGGCGGCGGCCTTCATCTTCTTCGGGGTGCGCTGGCTGTAGTCACGCGGGACGGGCCCGTGGACGGTGCCGCCACCGGCGAACTGCGGCGCACGGAGGGAGCCCTGACGGGCACGACCGGTGCCCTTCTGCTTCCAGGGCTTCTTGCCGCCGCCACGCACCTCGGCGCGGGTCTTGGCCTTGTGGGTGCCCTGACGAGCGGCCGCCTGCTGGGCGACGACCACCTGGTGGATCAGGGCCACGTTCGTCTGCACGTCGAAGATCGACGCGGGCAGCTCGACGGTGCCGGACTTCTTACCGGCCGTATCGAGCACGTCGACAGTCAGGTTCGCTGCCATCGGGCTCAGGCCTCCTTCGCGGGGCTCTTGACAGCCGAGCGGACGAGCACGAGGCCGCCCTTGGGGCCGGGAACGGCACCCTTGACGAGCACGAGGCCCTTCTCGGCGTCGACCGCGTGAACGGTCAGATTCTGGACACTGGTGCGGTCGCTGCCCATACGGCCAGCCATGCGCTGACCCTTGAAGACACGACCGGGGGTGGAGGCGCCGCCGATGGAACCCGGCTTGCGGTGGTTGCGGTGCTGGCCGTGAGAAGCGCCGACACCGGCGAACCCGTGGCGCTTCATGACGCCCGCGGTGCCCTTGCCCTTGGAGGTGCCGACGACGTCGACCTTCTGGCCCGACTCGAAGATCGACGCGTCGATCTCCTGGCCGAGGGAGTAGTCACCGGCGTTGCCGGTGCGCAGCTCGACGAGGTGACGGCGGGGGGTCACGCCGGCCTTCTCGAAGTGGCCCTTGAGCGGGGCCGACACCTTGCGCGGGTCGATCTGCCCGTAGGCGATCTGCACGGCGTCGTAGCCGTCGGTCTCGACGGACCGGATCTGGGTCACGACGTTCGCACCGGTCTGCACGACGGTGACCGGGACGAGCTTTCCGTTCTCGTCCCAGACCTGGGTCATGCCGAGCTTGGTGCCGAGCACGCCGGACACCGGACGGGCCTTCTGGCCGGTCAGTTCGTTGCTCATGTCCACCTGCCTCAGAGCTTGATCTCGATATTGACATCTGCGGGCAGATCGAGACGCATGAGCGAATCCACGGCCTTGGGCGTGGGATCGACGATGTCGATCAGTCGCTTGTGCGTACGCATCTCGAAGTGCTCACGAGAGTCCTTGTACTTGTGGGGAGAACGGATCACACAGAACACGTTCTTCTCCGTCGGCAGCGGCACCGGGCCCACAACAGTCGCGCCCGCGCTGGTGACCGTGTCCACGATCTTGCGCGCGGAGGTGTCGATCACCTCGTGGTCGTACGACTTGAGCCGGATGCGGATCTTCTGTCCCGCCATGGCGTCCTGTCTCTCTTTCGTCTGGCATGGATACACCCGATCCCCGGTACCCGAGGACGGGCGTGTCGGCCTCCGCGGGGCACACGAGCCCAGCCTGCGGCCGCCGAGTATCGGCTGCTTCTGCGTCTGTTCCCTCGTCTCGATGCGCGATCTGCGCAATGGCACAGTTCGCATCCTCGGGATGGACCTCATCCGGTGATCATTCGCCCGGGCCAAGAGCCTGGGAGAACGGAACCGGGAATATCGGCCCACGCAGACAACTCGTCTAGTCTGCCACGCCTCCGAGTGCCTCACAAGGGGAGGTCGCGTGCACCCCGTCACAGATCACGCAGCACAGCGGACCGGCCGCGTCCTGCGGACTTCGCGGGACGCGGCCGGTGCGCCGGGATGCGGGTATGCGGGTGTGCCGTGGCGGGAGCCGCGTCGAGGGCCTCGAGACTGCTTCGGAGGCAGACCTGGTCCTCGACGACAGACCCTCCACGGCGACGCCGGGAACGGCGCCGCCTCGAGAGGGGCGGTCACTTGTTCGTGCTCGGACCGATCCCGCCGGAGAGCTGGCGCTGGAAGATCATGTACACGATCAGCACCGGCAGGATCGTGATCGTCACCGAGGCGAACATCGCCGCCCAGTCCGAACGGTATCCCTGCTGAGCCTGCAGATTCACCAGGCCCTGCGCGAGGACGAACTTGTCCGAATCGGTGTTCAGCACGATCGGGAGCAGGAACTGGTTCCACAGTCCCAGGAAGTTGAAGATGGTCACGCTGGCCATCCCCGGTCCCGACATCGGCAGCATCACCTGGAAGAAGGTGCGGAAGTCCCCCGCACCGTCGATCGCTGCCGCCTCGGCGATCTCCTCCGGCAGCTGCCGGAAGAAGGCGTACAGGAAGAACACGGTGAACGGGAGCGCGAAGCCCACGTAGGCCATGATCAGTCCGAAGTACGTGCCCCGGATGTGCATCGACTCCATGATGAAGAACAGCGGCACCACGGCGAGGAACAGCGGGAACGTGAGGCCCGCGATGAGGGCGTAATAGATGATCCTGCGACCCGGGAAGGTGTACCGGGACAGGACATAGGCGCACATCGCCCCCAGCAGCATCACCAGGATCAATGCACAGCCGACGACGAGCACGGTGTTGCCGAAGAAGCGGCCGATGCCGGCCTGGCTCCACGCCCGCACGAAGTTGTCGAAGTTCCATTCCTCGGGCAGCGCGAACGGCGAGGACAGGATCCCCTTCGTCGACTTGAACGAGCTGAAGACGGTCCAGACCAGCGGCAGGATCACCAGCAGCGACCAGATGCCCAGGATGATCTGGGCGACGACCGTGAAGATCCGGTCGCCTGCAGGGCCGCGGTTGCGACGCTGCTGCGCCGGCGGCCGGGGCTGCTCGGTGCCGGCCGGCGCGGTGGTGTGCGAGACGCTCATTCGTCCCCCTTCTGCCGGGTCCCGAACAGGACGATCACGGCCATCAGCATGGTCACCAGCGCCATCACGACACCCATGGCGGAGGCGAGCCCGAAGCGGGACTCGCTGAACGCGGTCTCGTACAGGTACCGCGAGACCACCTCGGTGCTCTTGCCGATGCCGCCGCTGGGCGTCATGACATTGATGTAGACGAACATGTCCAGCGCCATGATCCCCATGTAGACCGCGGCGGTGGAGACGTTCTCCCGCACCATCGGCAGGATGACCCGCACCGCCAGGCGCAGACGCCCGGCACCGTCGATACGCGCGGCCTCGACGATCTCGGACGGGATGGACTTGATCGCCGCGACGAACAGCACCATGTAGAAGCCCACGAGGCTCCAGATGACTGCCGCCATCACCGCCGGCATCGCCAGTCGGCGGTCGCCCAGCCAGGCGATCGAGACGTCCAGCCCGAGCACGTTCAGCCCACCGTTGAGCAGGCCCCCGTTGGGCGAGTAGATGAACCCGAACAGGATGCCGACGACGACCGCCGGGATCACGTACGGGAAGAAGCTCACGATGCGGAAGACGGCCGCTCCCGGGATCCCGGAGATCTTCCCCCTGCTGTTCCCGCCCACGGTGACCAGCACCGCGAGCGCGAACGACAGCGTGATCGTGATCGTGGGCAGCAGGATCATGAGGATCAGGTTGTTCGAGAGCGCCTTGCGGAAGATCGGGTCGTTCGCGAGCGTGACGTAGTTGTCCAGCCCGATCCACTGCGGGGCGCGGGCGAGGCCGCGCCAGTCGGTCATCGAGTAGTAGAACGCCTGCAGGAACGGCGACACCACGAAGACCACGTAGACCACCAGCGGCAGCCCGAGGAACAAGGCGAAGAACAGCACTCGCGAGGGCGTCAGACGGCGCCGCATCCCCCGGGCCGACGGTGTGGCCGCGGGGGGTGCGGCGGTGGGGACTGCAGCCATCATTCGACGTCGAACTTCTCGATGCCGTCGTCCTCCCGGACCTTGTCGATGACCTCCTGGGACTTCTCGAGCGCCTGCTCGGCGGTCAGGTCACCGTTGAGGAACTCGGCCCACAGCGGCTTGAAGTCGTCTCCGAGCCCGTACCAGTCGGTGAAGTTGAAGTTGAAGACGTCATCGCCCGCAGCCTCGGTCATCGCGTTGACGGAGGCGAGCGCGGTGGAGCCGAAGGCATCCTCGGGGATGGTGTCCTGCACGATCGTCATCGACGAGGTGAGCTCGGAGAAGTTCTGGCACATCTCCTTGCTGAGCATGACGCGCAGGAACTCGAGGCCACCGGCGCCGTTGGCCGCCTTCGCCGGCACCATGAAGGGTTCTCCGGCGGCGCCGTGCATCGCCGCCTCACCCATCGCTGCGGACTCGCTGAGCATGGGCGTCGCCGCGCCGGTCATCTCGTAGTCGTCGGGCGTGGTGTCGCGCTGCTCGTTCTCGATCCAGGATCCGGAGGGGTACATGACGGCCTTGCCCGTCACCCATTCGGTCTGCGCCTCGGTGTGCTTGATGCCGGCGCCGCCGGAGAGGAAGTAGCCGGCGGAGACGGCATCCTCGATCGCGGTGAACGCCGCGACCACGGCGTCCTGCGAATAGGCGTCGTCATCGAGCGAGTCCAGCTTCTTGGCCAGGTCCGGCCCGGCCTCCTTGATCGCCATCGAGATCGCGAGTTCGTGGTAGTAGTCCGCCGCGTTCTGGCCGCCCCAGGCGAACAGCGCGAGATCCTCGCCCTTCGCCGCCTCGCCGATGGTCATGACGTCGTCCCAGGTCTTGGGCGTTTCCCAGCCCTTGTCCTCGAACTGCTTCGCCGAGTACCACAGGGCGAAGACGGTGTACATGTAGTTCAGGGCGAAGAGCTTGCCCGAATAGGTCCCCGGCGAGAGGACCCCCGGCAGGAGCGTGTCTCCGATCGTGCCGTCGCCGTCCAGGGAGGGCGCGTCGATCAGGCTGTCGAGCTCTGCAAGGCTGCCCTCGGAGATCAGGGCCGACGCGTTCATCGACTGGGCGCCGGAGTTGTCGAAGAGATCCGGCGGGTTGCCGCCGATGAAGCGGGGCTGGAGGTCCGACTGGATGTTGACCGTCGAGCTGACCTTCGCCTCGGAGTCGGGGTGCAGCTCCTGATACTTCTCGCCGGAGTCCTTGGCGTACTGATCTCCATAGCCACCATTGAAGATGACGACATCGACCGGCTCGTCCTCGGCCATGCCGAACGGGTTGTCGTCGCTGACCTCGCCGCCGCCTTCGGGCGCGCCGCCCGCATCGGACTCGTCGTCGTCCCCGCCTCCGCCGGCGGCGCAGGCGCTCAGAGCGACGGCGCCGGTGCCTGCTGAGGCGAGCGCCAGGAAATTGCGTCGAGAGGCGCCGAGCCTGTCGAGCGGGGTCATGTCCTCAGGGGAAGTGCCCATGATCGGGTCCTCTTTCGTCTTCGTCGTCGAAAAGGTCGCTCGTGCACCACGAAGCTGCACAGCTGCTCGTCCCACGGGACGAGTGGTGCTCGACATGCTACGTGGTCCAGCCCACTTCCGGTCGGAGGTACGTCGAAGGTGAACACGTGTCATCGAACTGTGATGTCGCTGCGCGTGACAGGCGCGAACCGCTCCCCCGGGCGGCACCAGTGCGCCACCCGGGCGGCGCCATCGGCGGCGATCTCGCCAGCTGCTCACACGGGGCGTCCTGCGCACATCCAGCCCGCTCCGGGTCTGCTCGATTACGGTAGCCCCATGACACAGCCACCACGATCCGCCTCGCCCCTGACCGCGCGACTGTACGACCTGGAGTATCCGCGCTCCCTCGGGGTCTACAGCACGTATCAGGAGGTCCAGGCCGTGGTGGATACGCTCGCCGACAACCACTTCCCGGTCCAGAGCACTCTCATCGTCGGCACCGACCTCAAGCTGATGGAGCGGGTCACCGGCCGGAAGACCTGGGGGCGGGTGATCGGCCAGGGCGTGCTGTCGGGCCTGTGGATGGGCCTGTTCCTCGGGCTGCTGCTCATGTTCATCACGCCCAGCAACGTGCTCGTGGTGCTCACCAGCGTGCTGCTGGGCATCGTCTTCTTCACCGTGTGGTCGGTCATCGGGTACGCGATGTCCGGCGGCAAGCGGGACTTCACCTCGATGGTCGCGACGATCCCGATGCAGTACGAGCTCCTCGTGGAGCACAAGCATGCTGATCAGGCGCGCCGCCTGCTCGCGGAGTCGGGGGCGTCACCCGCCCCGGCACCGGTCTCCCCTGCCACCCCGCTGCCGGGCCACAGCGGCCCTGCCGGTCAGTTCGGCGCGAAGCAGCAGGGTTCAGGCCCCTTCGGCGCGAGCCCGCAGGGATCGGGATCGTTCGGCGCCAGCCAGCAGGGAGGCCGCCCGTCCTCCGGTGCCGATCACCCGGCCGCACCGCGGCAGAACGCGCCGCAGCAGCCGGGTGGGGGCCAGCCGGGTTCGCGATCCGCCCCGTCGGCACCGGCTGCGCCGGGAGCAGAGACTCCGACGGGCCGCCCGCTCTACGGCCAACCGGCTCCGAGTGCTCCGTCGGCCCCGACCTCTGAGACCCCGGGGCGACCCTCGCGTCCCAGCTTCGGACAGCCGGCCGGCACTCCCCTGCACGAAGACTCTCGGCCTCACTCCTCCGATCCCGAGGTGGATCCCGCCGCTGAGCCCCGCTTCGGCGAGGATCGCCCCGAGGATCCTCAGGACTACTACCACCGAGGTCGCTGACCGAACAGCTCCCCGGGGTTGGCCGAACCCCTGTTCCACGTCGTGTGGAGCAGGGGTTCTTCTCTGGGGTTCTTCTCTGCCGGCCCCTCCAGGCGAGGACCTGCGCAGCCGTTGCGCCCCGGGGCCAAGCCAGTCGTTCTGCCCCCAGTCGGCGGCCCTGGCATCGTCCGAGTCTCGGACCCGGTGCACGCCCTTCGTCGCACGAGTCGCAGGAGCCGCAGGAGCCGCAGGAGCCGCAGGAGTCATTGTTCCGGAATGCATGAAGGCCCCGATCCGGTATCCCGGATCGGGGCCTTCAGGCTGCTCGGCGTCCGCAGGACGAACGCCTCACCGCTGCGGGGTCACCCCCGCTCAGATCACTTGATGATCTTGGTGACGCGGCCGGAGCCCACGGTGCGGCCACCCTCACGGATGGCGAAGCCGAGGCCCTCCTCCATGGCGATCGGCTGGATCAGCTCGACCGTCATCTCGGTGTTGTCGCCGGGCATGACCATCTCGGTGCCCTCGGGCAGCGTGATGACGCCGGTGACGTCGGTGGTCCGGAAGTAGAACTGCGGACGGTAGTTCGAGTAGAACGGGTTGTGACGGCCGCCCTCGTCCTTCGAGAGGATGTAGACCTGGCCCTCGAAGTTCGTGTGCGGGGTGATGGAGCCCGGCTTCACGACGACCTGGCCGCGCTCGACGTCCTCACGCTTGGTGCCACGAAGCAGCAGGCCGCAGTTCTCGCCGGCCCAGGCCTCGTCCATCTGCTTGTGGAACATCTCGATGCCGGTGACGATCGTCTTCTGCGGCTCGCGGATGCCGACGATCTCGACCTCGGAGTTGATCGACAGCTTGCCGCGGTCGACCTTGCCGGTGACGACGGTGCCACGACCCTGGATCGTGAAGACGTCCTCGATCGGCATGAGGAAGGCCTGGTCCAGGTTGCGGACCGGGTCCGGAATCTTCTCGTCGACGGCTTCCATGAGCTCTTCGACCTTCTTGACCCACTTCTCGTCGCCCTCGAGCGCCTTGAGTGCGGACACCTGGATGACAGGCGCCTCCTCGTCGAAGCCCTGGGAAGCCAGCATCTCGCGGACCTCCATCTCGACGAGCTCGAGGATCTCCTCGTCGTCGACCATGTCGGACTTGTTGAGAGCTGCGAGCAGGTACGGAACGCCGACCTGCTTGGCGAGCAGGACGTGCTCACGGGTCTGAGCCATCGGGCCGTCGGTGGCGGCGACCACGAGGATCGCGCCATCCATCTGAGCGGCGCCGGTGATCATGTTCTTGACGTAGTCAGCGTGACCGGGGGCGTCGACGTGCGCGTAGTGGCGCTTGTCGGTCTCGTACTCGATGTGCGAGACGTTGATCGTGATGCCGCGCTGCTTCTCCTCGGGCGCGTTATCGATCGTGTCGAAGTCACGCTTCTGGTTGATCTCCGGGAACCGGTCGTACAGAACCTTGGAGATCGCTGCGCTCAGCGTGGTCTTGCCATGGTCGACGTGACCGATGGTGCCGATGTTGACGTGCGGCTTGGTCCGCTCGAACTTGGCCTTGGCCATGATGTTGTCCTCCTAGGACTTCTAATCGTGGTACTTCTGGATCGGGATCGGTGCCCCTCCTGGTGGGAGGCGGCCCGATGGAAGAGGGGGAGCAGGAGAAGGAGCCTACCTGTTCCCCCTCGTCTCACTCGCCCCGGGTCTTCGCGATGATCTCCTCAGCAATGCTGGAGGGGACCTCCGCGTAGCTGTCGAACTGCATCGTGTACATCGCGCGACCCTGGGTCTTGGACCGCAGGTCGCCGACGTACCCGAACATCTCGGACAGCGGGACGAGAGCACGGACGATCTTGACCCCGCTCGCGTCCTCCATCGACTGGACCTGCCCGCGTCGCGAGTTCAGGTCGCCGATGACATCTCCCATGTACTCCTCAGGAGTACGGACCTCGACGTCCATGAGGGGCTCGAGGAGGACCGGCTGCGCCTTGCGCAGGGCCTCCTTGGCCGCCATGGAGCCGGCGATCTTGAACGCCATCTCCGAGGAGTCGACGTCGTGGAACGCACCGTCGAGCAGCGTGGCCCGGACGTTGACCACCGGGTAGCCGGCGATGATGCCCGACTCGAGGGCGCTCTGGATGCCCGCGTCCACGCTCGGGATGTACTCGCGCGGGATGCGGCCGCCGGTGACCTTGTTCTCGAACTCGTAGAACACGCCGTCCTCGGCGTCCGTCAGAGGACCGAAGGTGACCTGGATCTTCGCGAACTGGCCGGAGCCGCCCGTCTGCTTCTTGTGGGTGAAGTCGTACTTCTCCACGACGCGCTTGATCGTCTCGCGGTAGGCCACCTGGGGCTTGCCGATGTTGGCCTCGACGTTGAACTCGCGACGCATGCGGTCCACGAGGATGTCGAGGTGCAGCTCGCCCATTCCCCTGATGACGGTCTGCCCGGTCTCCTCGTCGAGCTCCACCTGGAAGGTCGGATCCTCCTTGGCGAGCTTCTGGATGGCCACACCCAGCTTCTCCTGGTCGCCCTTGGTCTTGGGCTCGATGGCCACGGAGATCACGGGCTCGGGGAAGCTCATGGACTCCAGCTGGATGGGGTTCGCCGGGTCGGCGAGCGTGTCACCCGTCGTGGTGTCCTTGAGGCCGATGAAGGCGTAGATGTGGCCCGCGAAGGCCTCCTCCACCGGGTTCTCCTTGTTGGAGTGCATCTGGAACAGCTTGCCGACGCGCTCCTTCTTGCCGGTGGTGGCGTTCAGGATCTGATCGCCCTGCTTCACCTGGCCGGAGTACACGCGCACGTAGGTCAGCGATCCGAAGAACGGATGCGAGGCGACCTTGAACGCGAGCGCCGAGAAGGGCTCGTCCCAGTCGGGCCTGCGCGTGAGCTCCACGTCCTCGGCATTCGGCTTGTGGCCGACCATCGGGGGGACGTCGAGCGGCGAGGGCAGGTAGTCGATGACACCGTTGAGCATGGGCTGGACGCCCTTGTTCTTGAACGCGGTGCCGCAGAAGACCGGGTATGCCTCGGAGTTCACGGTCATCGAGCGGATGCCGGCCTTGAGCTCGTCGAGGGTGAGATCGCCCTCTTCGAGGTACTTGTCCATGAGCTCCTCGGAGCTCTCGGCCACGTCCTCGACCAGCTTCGCACGGTACTCGTCGACCGTGTCCTGCAGGTCGGCGGGGATCGGGATCTCGCGCTGCCACTGGCCGAGCGAGGGATCACCCTTCTTCGAGTTGATCGCGGGCATGTCCTCCTCGAGCTTGTCGGGCCACTCGTAGGCCTTCATCTCGACGAGGTCGACGACGCCGTTGAAGTCATTCTCGGCACCGATCGGGACCTGCATGACCAGCGGCTTGGCGCCGAGGCGGTCGACGATGGTCTTCACCGTGAAGAAGAAGTCGGCGCCCAGCTTGTCCATCTTGTTGACGAAGCAGATGCGGGGCACGTCGTACTTGTCGGCCTGACGCCACACGGTCTCCGACTGGGGCTCCACGCCCTCCTTGCCGTCGAACACTGCGACCGCGCCGTCGAGCACGCGGAGCGAGCGCTCCACCTCGACGGTGAAGTCGACGTGACCGGGCGTGTCGATGATGTTGATCTGGCTGTCATGCCAGTAGCAGGTGGTCGCGGCGGACGTGATGGTGATGCCGCGCTCCTTCTCCTGCTCCATCCAGTCCATGGTGCCGGCGCCATCATGGGTCTCGCCCATCTTGTAGTTGACGCCGGTGTAGAAGAGGATGCGCTCGGTGGTCGTGGTTTTACCGGCATCGATGTGGGCCATGATGCCGATGTTGCGGACCTTGTTGAGGTCACTGAGCACTGCAAGTGCCACTGGCTTGTGCCTTTCTGGAGAACGGAAGCTGGTCGACGCGCCGGAGGGCGGTCGGTGGGGCCTGCCCGGAGGGGAAGGCCCCACCGGAACTCACCAGCGGTAGTGCGCGAAGGCCCGGTTGGCCTCGGCCATCTTGTGGGTGTCCTCGCGACGCTTCACAGCGGCACCGAGGCCGTTGGAGGCGTCGAGAATCTCGTTCATCAGACGCTCGGTCATCGTGTTCTCGCGACGGGCGCGGGAGTAGCTGACCAGCCAGCGCAGCGCCAGGGTGGTGGCGCGGCCGGGCTTGACCTCGATCGGGACCTGGTAGGTCGCGCCGCCGACTCGACGGGAGCGGACCTCGAGGCTCGGACGGATGTTGTCCAGGGCCTTCTTCAGGGTGACGACCGGATCCTGGCCGTTCTTCTCATGGGCGCCCTCGAGCGCGCCGTAGACGATGCCCTCGGCGACGGTCTTCTTGCCGTCGAGGAGGATCTTGTTGATGAGCTGCGTGACGATCGGCGAGCCGTAGACGGGGTCGACGACGAGCTGGCGCTTGGGAGCGGGGCCCTTACGAGGCATTACTTCTTCTCCTTCTTCGCGCCGTAGAGCGAACGAGCCTGCTTGCGGCCCTTCACCGACTGGGTGTCCAGGGCGCCACGGACGATCTTGTAGCGCACACCGGGGAGGTCCTTCACACGGCCGCCACGGACGAGCACGATGGAGTGCTCCTGCAGGTTGTGGCCCTCACCGGGGATGTATGCGGTGACCTCGATGCCCGTCGACAGACGCACGCGAGCGATCTTGCGCAGCGCCGAGTTCGGCTTCTTGGGGGTCTGGGTGTAGACGCGCGTGCAGACGCCGCGGCGCTGGGGCGAACCCTTGAGCGCAGGCGTGCTGGAGGAGGAGGACCTGGCGTCCCGCCCCTTGCGCACCAACTGCTGAATAGTAGGCACAGCTTCTCTTCCTGTTCAGCCCTCGGAACTGTTCGCCCCGAAGGATCAACTTCTTCGACCGCTTGCGCGGCCGGCGACCCGAAGCACCGTCCCCATGGCCCGGGGATAGTCGGCGGATCGACCCGCCCGTCAGGTGATGGCACCTGCCGGGCGTCCAGGAGGACCGTGATCGGTGCCCGCGGAGAGCGGCCGGGCATGGCCGCCTTCTCCGTATTCGGGCACGCCGCGAGGATCCGCTCCTCGCGGGGGACACCCCCCGCAGGCCCCGAAGGGTTCCGCGGTTCTCGTCCCGGGTCACGACCAGAGGGCACTCCGGACGCACTCGCAGTCTACTGACGCCTGTGGTACGCGGTCAAAGCTTCTTCGGGCATCCGACGCAGATCACATGACGCAGTGCGTCGGACGGCGCGCTCCGGTTTCCCACTCGACGAGCGACGAGCGCGCCGCGGTGATCCGCGACGCGCTCGTGCACAGTGCAGGATTCTCGCCGGCGGATGCTCCGTGGGGGCACCGCTGCCGAGGAAGGGCTCCGCTCAGCGGATCCCGAGCTGCGAGGTGCAGGAGGGCCAGGCGCCCCAGCCCTGGTTGGCCTGGACCTTCTTGGCGACGGCGATCTGCTGTTCGCGGGTCGCGAGGTCGGCCCGTGCCGCGTACGAGGTGCCGCCGTAGGCAGCCCACGTCTGGTTGTTGAACTGGATGCCGCCGTAGTAGCCGTTGCCGGTGTTGATCGACCAGTTGCCGCCGGACTCGCACTGGGCGAGACGGTCCCACACGGAGCCGTCGGACACCGACGGTGCGCTCTTGCTGGATCCGGAGTCGGTGGACTTCCGCTCGGAGCTGCGCGAGCTGCTGTCCTTCGAATCGCTCTTGGTGCTCTTCTCGCTCTTCTCGTTCGAGGAGGAGCTCGAGGAATCGGAGGAGGAGGACTTCTCGCTCGTCGTCTCGGCGGGGGCCTCGGGCTGCGGGGCCTTCTTGGTGCCCTTGAGCACGACCTCGGTGACCGGCTCGGCCGTGGTCTCCTCGGAGACCAGCTCGGACTCGGTGACCTCGCCGTCGACGGTGGTCTCGGCGAAGACCTTCTCGGCCGTGCCCTTCTTGCCCTCGGTCTTGGTCTTGGTCTTGCCCTCGAGGAGGGTGTCGTCCTCGACCGTCTTGGTCGTGAAGGGGATCTCCTCGGTCTCGGTGCGCTCGGCCTCGCGGACGCGCTTCACCGTGATGGTGGCGCCGTCCTCGAGGATCGAGTCGCGGTCGACGGAGGCCTTGTCGGTGTCCTCGATGTCGCCGAGGACCTTCTTCATCGCGTCGTCGACGGTCAGCGCGGTGACGTCGAAGGTGTCCTGGCCGTTCTGGCCCTTGAACGTGACGGTCTTGCGGGTGACGACGTCCACCTCGGCGGAGTCACCGGTCAGCTCGGTCTCGGGGGCCGGGGAGATGGCCGCGCCGTCGGCGTCGTAGTCGACCTCGTCGAGCGCATCGGCGACGGTGTCACCGGTGGTGAGCACCTCCTGCTCCTCGCCGTCGACGGTCACGGTGACCGGCGTGCGCTGGATGATCTGGATCTCGATGCCGTCGGTGATCTGTGCGCTCGTGTCCGGCAGCACCAGGTCGGTGTCCTTCAGCGAGATGCCCTGGGCCTCGAGCAGCTCACCGACGGTGGGCTGCGAGAACGTGCGCACCATCGACTGCTCGCCGTACACGGAGAGCGCCGCTTCGTTCGACATCGCGAAGGCGGTGCCGCCACCGCCCACCACGACGACGCACGCGGTTGCGGCCGCGACGATCCACGGGGTCTTCTTCACTGTTCCACCTGTTCTTCTGCCACCGTCCGGCGGCGCCGTCAATCCCTGAGCACGAGTGCCCCGGAGACGGGGCCCGACACCCCCTATGCGTGCGCGCGTCCGCGATCGGAGCGCAGCGAGGAAGTCGCACGGGGAGCCAGGACCCATCGTTTCTCGCGAGCCGCTCCCCGTGAAGGGCAACGCCAAGACTTTGGGGCAGCCACCAGAAGGTCTTTACCCGCCCGTGACTCAGGACGTCCGACAGATCACCCTCGCGGCGTGTTCGGGCTGTGCTCCGTGGCGGCGGCCACGGTCGTGCGTCACTGTCCGGGCTCACAGGTGGTGCGCGCCCGCTCGGGCATCGGTGCCCGCTCCCCCGTCGGGCACTGCCAGCGCAGCCGGTCGTCGGGCATGACGAAGGGCGGCCCCACCGGAGTGGGACCGCCCTTCATCGTCCGCTCCCCGCGCCGGCCCTCAGGCCGCCGCGGGGGCGTTCAGCGACTCAGCGGAAGTCCGTGCGGAACGGATCGGCGTAGTCGATGTCGTCCAGGTTGACCGCACCGGTCTGACCGAAGCCGGAGAAGTCCAGCTCGTCGTATCCGGGCACCTGGTACATCTGCGCCTTGGCCTCGTCGGTGGGCTCGACCGCGATCCGACGGAAGCGAGACAGGCCCGTACCGGCGGGGATGAGCTTACCGATGATGACGTTCTCCTTGAGCCCCATGAGCTGATCGCTCTTGCGGTTCAGGGCGGCCTCGGTGAGCACGCGGGTGGTCTCCTGGAAGGAGGCCGCCGACAGCCACGAGTCGGTCGCCAAAGACGCCTTGGTGATGCCCATGAGCTCCGGTCGACCGGAGGCGGGCTGGCCGCCCTCGGACAGGACACGACGGTTCTCCCGCTCGAAGGACACGCGCTCGGCGAAGTCTCCGGGCAGCAGGTCGGTGTCACCGGACTCGATGATCGTCACGCGACGCAGCATCTGGCGCACGATGACCTCGATGTGCTTGGCGTGGATGTCCACACCCTGCGAGATGTACACCTTCTGCACCTCGTCCACCAGGTGCTGCTGCACCTTGCGGGGGCCGAGGATCCGCAGCACCTGCTTCGGATCCACCGAACCCTGGGTGAGCTGCTGGCCGACGTCGACCTTGTCCCCGTCGGCGATCAGCAGGGTCACGCGCTTGGACACGGTGTAGACGACCGGCTCGGAGCCGTCGTCCGGGGTCACCGTGATCCGACGCTGCTTGTCGTTCTCCTCGATCTCCGCGCGACCGGCGAACTCCGAGATCGGCGCGAAGCCGGCCGGGGTACGGGCCTCGAAGAGCTCCTGGATACGGGGCAGACCGTGGGTGATGTCGCCATCCGCGCTGGCCACGCCACCGGAGTGGAAGGTACGCATGGTCAGCTGGGTGCCGGGCTCACCGATCGACTGGGCCGCGACGATGCCGACGGCCTCGCCGATGTCGACGAGCTGGCCGGTCGCGAGCGAACGGCCGTAGCACTGAGCACAGGTTCCCACAGCGGAGTCACAGGTCAGCACGGAGCGGATCTTCGCCTCGCGCACGCCGGCCTCGACGAGCTGCTCGATGAGCACATCGCCCAGCTCCGTGCCGGCCGGAGCCGCCTCGGTGCCGTCGGCGCCGATCGCCGCAGTGGCCAGGACACGGCCGTAGACCGTGGACTCGGCGTGCTCGTGGGGACGGAGCGTGCCGCCCTCCTCGACCGCGATCGGCAGGACCAGGCCCTTGGTGGTGCCGCAGTCGTCCTCGCGGACGATGACGTCCTGCGAGACGTCGACCAGACGACGGGTCAGGTAGCCCGACTGAGCGGTCTTCAGCGCCGTGTCCGCGAGCCCCTTGCGGGAACCGTGGGAGGCGATGAAGTACTCCAGGACCGAGAGCCCCTCCTTGTAGTTGGAGAGGATCGGGCGCGGGATGATCTCGCCCTTCGGGTTGTTCACCAGACCACGCATACCGGCGATCTGACGCACCTGCATCCAGTTGCCTCGTGCACCCGAATCCACCATCCGGAAGATGGTGTTGGTCGAGTCGAAGTGGGAGCGCATCGCCTGGTCGACCTCGTTGGTCGCCTCGGTCCAGATGTCGATGAGCTCCATGTTGCGCTCGTTCTCGGAGACGAGACCGAGGTCGCGGTTCTCCTGGACCTGAGCGGCCTTCGCCTCGAACTTGGCGATGATCTCGGCCTTGTTCGGCGGGGTCACGACGTCGGACAGCGCGAAGGACGCACCCGACCGGGTGGACCACGAGAAGCCGTAGGACTTCAGCGCGTCCAGGGACGCGGCGACCTGGCCCTTCTCGTAGCGCTCGGCGAGCGTGTTGACGATTCCGCCCAGACGCTTCTTGCCGACCTGGCCCTGCACGAACGGGAAGTCCGGCGGGAGGGTCTCGTTGAAGTAGACCGAGCCGAGGGTCGTCTCGAGGAGGATCGGATCGCCCTCGGTCCAGCCCTCGGGGGCCTGCCAGTCGCTCGGCGGCACGATGTCCGTGAAGCGGATGGTGACGGGGGCGTTGAGGTGCAGCTCCCCGCGGTCGGCGGCCATGATGGCCTCCGCCTCGGAGGAGAAGGAGCGACCCTTGCCCGGCACGTCCTCTCGGACCGTCGTGATGTGGTACAGACCGATGATCATGTCCTGTGCGGGCATGGTCACGGGGCGACCGTCGGACGGCTTGAGGATGTTGTTGCTCGAGAGCATGAGGATGCGGGCCTCGGCCTGCGCCTCCGCCGACAGCGGCAGGTGGACAGCCATCTGGTCGCCGTCGAAGTCCGCGTTGAACGCGGCGCAGACGAGCGGGTGCAGGTGGATGGCCTTGCCCTCGACGAGCTGCGGCTCGAACGCCTGGATGCCGAGACGGTGCAGGGTGGGCGCACGGTTCAGCAGCACCGGGTGCTCGGTGATGACCTCTTCGAGGACGTCCCACACCTCGGGGCGTGCACGCTCGACCATCCGCTTGGCGGCCTTGACGTTCTGGGCGTGCGAGAGCTCGACCAGGCGCTTCATGACGAACGGCTTGAACAGCTCGAGCGCCATGCCCTTGGGCAGGCCGCACTGGTGCAGGTGGAGCTGCGGGCCGTTGACGATCACGGAGCGAGCGGAGTAGTCCACGCGCTTGCCCAGCAGGTTCTGTCGGAAACGACCCTGCTTGCCCTTGAGCATGTCCGAGAGCGACTTCAGCGGACGGTTGCCCGGTCCGGTGACCGGACGGCCGCGACGGCCGTTGTCGAACAGCGAGTCGACCGACTCCTGCAGCATCCGCTTCTCGTTGTTCACGATGATCTCGGGGGCGCCGAGATCCAGCAGCCGCTTGAGGCGGTTGTTGCGGTTGATCACGCGACGGTACAGATCGTTGAGGTCGGAGGTCGCGAAGCGGCCACCGTCCAGCTGCACCATCGGACGCAGGTCCGGCGGGATGACCGGGACGCAGTCCAGGACCATGCCGGCGGGCGAGTTCGTGGTGGAGCGGAAGGCCGAGACGACCTTCAGGCGCTTCAGCGCACGAGCCTTCTTCTGGCCCTTGCCGGTGGCGATGACCTCGCGCAGCAGCTCGGCCTCGGCGTCGAGATCGAAGTCGAGCAGGCGACGCTGGAGCGCCTCGGCGCCCATGCCGCCCTCGAAGTAGGTGCCGTAGCGCAGCTTCATCGCACGGTAGAGCTGCTCATCGCCCTCGAGGTCGGCGACCTTGAGCGACTTGAAGCGGTCCCACACGCGGGTGACGCGGTCGATCTCGGCGTCGTACTTCTTGCGGATCTGAGCCTGCTCGCGCTCGGAGGAGTCGCGGACCTTGCGCTTCGCGTCGGCCTTGGCTCCCTCCTCCTCGAGCTGGGTGAGATCCTTCTCGGCGGACAGGGCGCGGTCGTTCAGGGCCGCGTCGCGATCCTTGGCGAGCTCCTTGACCTCGAGGTCGAAGCGGGCCTGCAGGTCCGGCATGTCCTCGTGGCGAGCCTGCTCGTCCACGGAGGTGATCATGTACGCGGCGAAGTAGATGATCTTCTCGAGATCCTTCGGCGCCAGGTCCAGCAGGTAGCCGAGGCGGCTCGGCACGCCCTTGAAGTACCAGATGTGGGTGACGGGAGCGGCGAGCTCGACGTGCCCCATGCGCTCACGGCGCACGGAGGACTTGGTGACCTCCACGCCGCAGCGCTCGCAGATGATGCCCTTGAAGCGCACGCGCTTGTACTTGCCGCAGTAGCACTCCCAGTCCCGGGTGGGACCGAAGATGCGCTCGCAGAAGAGCCCATCCATCTCGGGCTTGAGCGTGCGGTAGTTGATGGTCTCCGGCTTCTTGACCTCGCCGTGGGACCAGCCGCGGATGTCGTCGGCCGTGGCGAGGCCGATGCGCAGCTCGTCAAAGGTGTTGACGTCGATCACAGGTGTCCTTCTCTCGATCGGAAGAGTGGTGTCTGAGGGAACGGGGGTCGAGGGCGGGGCTCAGGGAGGGGGACGGCGTCGTGACGTCCCGCTCTCCCGAGCCCGCGTCCCTCAGACCTCTTCGATGGAGCCGACGCCCTCGTGAGGTCGGCGGGACAGGTCGATGCCGAGCTCCTCCGCAGCGCGGAAAACCTCCTCATCGCCTTCCTGAACTTCCTGGGCCGTGCCGTCGGAGGACAGGACCTCGACGTTCAGGCACAGGGACTGCATCTCCTTGAGGAGCACGCGGAAGGACTCCGGGATGCCCGGCTCGGGGATGTTCTCGCCCTTGACGATCGCCTCGTAGACCTTCACGCGGCCGGCGATGTCATCGGACTTGATGGTCAGCAGCTCCTGCAGGGCGTAGGCGGCGCCATAGGCCTCGAGGGCCCACACCTCCATCTCGCCGAAGCGCTGGCCGCCGAACTGGGCCTTACCGCCCAGCGGCTGCTGCGTGATCATCGAGTAGGGGCCGGTGGAGCGGGCGTGCAGCTTGTCGTCCACCAGGTGGTGGAGCTTCAGCATGTACATGTAGCCCACGGAGATCGACTCGGGCAGCGGCTCGCCGGAGCGGCCGTCGAACAGCTGCGCCTTCCCGTCCTCCTTGACCATCTGCACACCGTCGCGGTTGGGACGGTGGTTGGCGATCAGACCGGTGACCTCCTCGGCCGAGAGGCCGTCGAAGACCGGGACGGCCACGGGGGTGCCGGGTTCGCCGTGCAGAGCGGAGCTCGGCAGCTCGGCGGCCACCGGATCCGACTCGTCGAGGTCCCAGCCGGCCTTGGCGACCCACCCGAGGTGCGTCTCCATGACCTGGCCGATGTTCATGCGGCCCGGAACGCCCATGGGGTTCAGGATGATGTCCACCGGGGTGCCGTCCTCGAGGAACGGCATGTCCTCGACCGGCAGGATCTTCGCGATGACGCCCTTGTTGCCGTGACGGCCGGCGAGCTTGTCACCATCGGTGATCTTGCGCTTCTGGGCCACGTACACGCGGACCATGTCGTTGACGCCGGTCGGCAGGATGTCGCCGTCCTCGTCCTCCGTGAAGACGCGCACACCGATGACGGTGCCGGACTCGCCGTGCGGGACGCGCAGCGAGGTGTCGCGCACCTCGCGGGCCTTCTCGCCGAAGATGGCACGCAGCAGGCGCTCCTCCGGGGTCAGCTCGGTCTCGCCCTTCGGGGTGACCTTGCCGACGAGGATGTCGCCGGGGCCGACCTCGGCACCGATGCGGATGATGCCGCGCTCGTCGAGATCTGCCAGCACGTCGTCGCCGACGTTCGGGATGTCCCGGGTGATCTCCTCCTTGCCGAGCTTGGTGTCGCGGGCGTCGACCTCGTGCTCCTCGATGTGGATCGAGGTGAGGACGTCGTCCTGGACCATGCGCGAGGACAGGATGATGCCGTCCTCGTAGTTGTGGCCCTCCCAGGACATGAACGCGACCAGCAGGTTCTTGCCGATCGAGAGCTCGCCCTCGTCGGTGGAGGGGCCATCGGCGAGGATTGACCCGGCCTCGACGCGGTCGCCCTCGTCGAAGAGCACGCGCTGGTTGTAGGAGTTGCCGGCGTTGGAGCGCTGGAACTTCCCGATCGTGTAGGTCTGACGGGTGCCGTCGTCGGCCATCACCGAGATGATGTCCGCGGAGAGCTCCTCGATGACGCCGGCCTTCTGCGCCACGACCACATCGCCTGCGTCGACCGCCGCGCGACGCTCCATGCCGGTGCCGACGAGCGGCATCTCCGCACGGAGCAGCGGCACGGCCTGACGCTGCATGTTCGAGCCCATGAGCGCACGGTTGGCGTCATCGTGCTCGAGGAAGGGGATCATCGCGGTCGCGACGGAGACCATCTGACGTGCGGAGACGTCCATGAAGTCGACCTCGTCGACCGTGACCAGATCCGGCTCGCCGCCGGTGAGGCGCACGAGGACCTCTTCCTCCAGGAAGCGGCCGGTCTCGTCGATCTTCGCGTTGGCCTGCGCGATGACGTGGCGATCCTCGTCATCGGCGGTGAGGTAGACGATCTCGTCGGTGACGACGCCATCGGTGACCTTGCGGTACGGGGTCTCGATGAAGCCGAAGGGGTTGATGCGCGCGAAGGTCGCCAGCGAGCCGATCAGACCGATGTTCGGGCCCTCAGGGGTCTCGATCGGGCACATGCGGCCGTAGTGCGACGGGTGGACGTCACGGACCTCCATGCCGGCACGGTCACGGGACAGGCCGCCCGGGCCGAGCGCGGACAGGCGACGCTTGTGCGTCAGGCCCGACAGCGGGTTGTTCTGGTCCATGAACTGCGACAGCTGGGAGGTTCCGAAGAACTCCTTGATCGCCGCGGTGACCGGACGGATGTTGATCAGCGTCAGCGGGGTGATCGCCTCGACGTCCTGCGTGGTCATGCGCTCACGCACGACGCGCTCCATGCGGGACAGGCCGGTGCGGACCTGGTTCTGGATCAGCTCGCCGACCGCGCGGATGCGACGGTTGCCGAAGTGGTCGATGTCGTCGGTCTCCACGCGGATGGTCTTGCCATCCTTGCTGGTGTACTCCGAGACGCCGTCGTGCAGCGCGACGATGTACTTGATCGACGCCACGATGTCCTCGAGGCGCAGGGTGGACTCCGAGAGGCTGCCGTCGAGACCGAGCTTCTTGTCGATCTTGTAGCGGCCGACCTTCGCGAGGTCGTAGCGCTTGGCGTTGAAGTAGAGGTTGTTCAGCATGGCCTCGCCCGCATCGCGCGTAGGCGGCTCGCCCGGGCGCTGCTTGCGGTAGATGTCCATGAGCGCCTCGTCCTGGGAGGAGACGCGATCCTTCTCGAGCGTCGAGCGCATCGACTCGAACTCGCCGAACTCCTCCAGGATGTCCGAATGGGACATCCCCAGGGCCTGCAGCAGCGTCGTGACGGACTGCTTGCGCTTGCGGTCGATGCGCACACCGACCTGATCGCGCTTGTCGACCTCGAACTCGAGCCAGGCGCCGCGCGAAGGGATCACCTTCGTGCTGTAGATGCGCTTGTCGCTGGTCTTGTCGATGCTCTCCTCGAAGTACACGCCCGGGGAGCGGACCAGCTGGGAGACGACGACACGCTCGGTGCCGTTGATGATGAAGGTGCCCTTGCCGGTCATGAGCGGGAACTCGCCCATGAAGACCGTCTGAGTCTTGATCTCGCCGGTCTCGTTGTTCATGAACTCCGCGATGACGTACAGCGGAGCGGAGTAGGTGAGGTCCTTCTCCTTGCATTCGTCGACCGTGTACTTCGGGTCGTCGAAGGTGTGGTCCCGGAAGGACAGCGACATGTTGCCCGCGAAGTCCTCGATCGGAGAGATCTCCTCGAGGATGTCGGCGAGACCAGAGGTCTGGGGGACGTCCTCGCGTCCGGCGGAAGCGGCCTCCTCGGCTCGCTCCTGCCAGCGCTCGTTGCCCAGCAGCCAGTCGAACGACGTGGTCTGCAGACTCAGCAGATCCGGAACGTCCAACGGGTCGCCGAGCTTCGCGAACGTGACGCGAGGAGAGGCGGTACGAAGTGCAATGTCGGTAGTGCGATCGGTGCTCGAGGCAGCCAAGGGGGGTCCTTCCACAGGCCGATGACGGAATCCCAGGCGCGGCGAGGCCCGTCAAAAGGGCAGTGGAGCAAGACGATCATGCTGTCAGAACAGCAGAACCCACGGGCGACGCGCAGCGCAAGGACCGAGCATACATAAAATCGCGGATGGACACAAGGCTCGCGACGCGAGAGGTCCATCCGCGTCGGCCGCTATATGCCTGGCGCGGAAGTTCTGCGGTGCTCCCTGCCTGTCTGGCTCGACCGGCCCTCGCGAGCTCGGCTCAGCGGGACGCATGCGGCAGGAACAGCTCCGTACGGCACACAGAATGAAGGGAAATCGTGCTGGAGTCAAGCAGGAGGGGTCGTTCCCGGGGTGTCGCGGCACGTCGGAGCGCTGACGGCCCGTTCCGCCGATCGTCGGTGCGACCGTCCCTCCCCGCCGCTCCTCGCCGCTCCGCGTGGCCCGCGCACTCCCCCGACGGCCAAGCCGCTCGCCCCCACGAGCGCGGGCTGACGGCGCAGTGTGACGGCCTGCGCCGTCGTGCCGGGAGCCTCGCGCCGTCGTGTCCTTGCTCACCGGGCCAGGCCGATCCTCAACCGAGCCCCTCAGCGGGATCGTCGAGCACACCTCGTGGATCCTGCCCCGCGGACAAGGCGGGGCCCGACGGGACCGGTCGGGCGCAGAGTCACCCGGGGCAGCAGGCGGGCCCTGCCGACGGGCACGTCGGGCCAGGGCTGCCGACGGGGGCTGCCGACCGGCACGCCCGACGGGGGCCGCCGACGGACACTCCTGACAGGTGCGGCTCCCGGGCACAGCAGAAGGGCCGCCCCGCAGATGCGGGACGGCCCTTCAGGAGCAGTGCGACTGCCATCAGGTGCGGCGCTCACGTCAGCGAGCGCCGGAGATCACTTGACGGAGACGGTCGCGCCGGCCTCCTCGAGCTTGATCTTGGCAGCCTCGGCGTCGTCCTTCTTGACGGCCTCGAGGACGGCCTTGGGGGCCTCGTCGACGAGCGCCTTGGCCTCCTTCAGACCGAGGGAGGTGAGGCCGCGCACCTCCTTGATGACGGCGATCTTCGCGGAACCGGCCGACTCGAGGACGACGTCGAACTCGTCCTTCTCCTCCTCGGCGGGCGCCTCCGCACCGGCGGCGGGGCCGGCGGCGGCAGCGGCCACGGGAGCAGCAGCGGTGACGTCGAAGACGTCCTCGAACTGCTTCACGAACTCAGAGAGCTCGATGAGCGACATTTCCTTGAAAGCTTCGATGAGCTCGTCGTTGCTGAGCTTCGCCATGGTGGCGTTCCTTCCTTTGGGCGGGACCGGAGTCCCTGCGGTGTGAGGCGGCGCTTACGCGCCAGGTCATGCGGTCCGTGCATCCCGGAGGGGACGGACGGGGATACAGCGCTGGGGCTGAGGGGACCGAGTCCGAGGACTCAGGCTCCTCAGGCGTCCTGCTTCTCGCGCAGTGCGTCCACGGTGCGCGCTGCCTTCGACAGCGGCGCTGCGAACACAGCGGCGGCCTTGCCCATCGACGCCTTCATGACGCCGGCGGTCTTGGACAGCAGCACCTCGCGGGACTCGAGGTCCGCGAGCTTCTGGACGTCCTCCTTCGAGAGCGCATTGCCCTCGAAGTAGCCGGACTTGATCACGAGCTGCTCGTGAGTCTTGGCGAAGTCACGCAGAGCCTTTGCAGGCGCAACCGGCTCACCCTTGATGAACGCGATAGCGGTCGGACCGCTGAGCGTGCCATCCAGAGCGGTGATGCCGGCCTCGCGGGCAGCGATCTCCGTGAGCGTGTTCTTCACCACGGCGTAGGTCGTCTCGGAACCCAGGGAGCGACGAAGCTCCTTGAGGTCCCCCACGCTGAGACCGCGATATTCGGTGATGACGGCGGCATCGGACTCGCGGAACAGATCCGCGATCTCCGAGACGGCATCCACCTTTTCGGGGTTCGCCATGGCCCTCCTTCCAGAGGTCTCTCGCCACCGGGTGAAGAAGTCCAGGAACAGGAAAGGCCTCGACACGCAAGTGTCGAGGCCTCGAACGCACTGTTCACCCACGCCACGAGGGCGCCGGCCGGAGCCGGACGGGCGACCATGCGAAAGTCGCTTCTTCACCTGCGCAGGCCATCCCATGGGATCTCTTCGGTCGTCCTCGAGGTCGAGCACGACAACCGGCGGTCTTCGGTATCTCCAGCGTAGACCAGAGGGCACCCCGACGCCATGCTGAGAGCGGCGGTCTGCGTCACATCCGCGCCCTGCCCGAGCCGACTGCGCGCGTCACCTCCCCCTGTGCGGGGAAGGGCCCCGCACAGCGGTGCACGGCAGGCACGACGGCGCCCCGCCCACCGTGATGGTGGACGGGGCGCCGAGACGCACCTGAGGAGGTGACGGGCCGGATCAGGCCTCGTCGGTCTCCTCGAGCAGGTTGCGCGTGCGGTTCACGTCGACCGGGATGCCCGGGCCCATGGTGGTGGACACGGTGATCTTCGAGATGTAGCGGCCCTTGGAAGCGGACGGCTTGAGTCGAAGGATCTCGTCCAGCGCGGCGACGTAGTTCTCCACGAGCTGCTGATCGGAGAAGGAGACCTTGCCGACGATGTAGTGCAGGTTGGCTGCACGGTCGGTGCGGAACTCGATCTTGCCGCCCTTGATGTCGGACACGGCCTTGGCGGTGTCCATCGTGACGGTGCCGGTCTTCGGGTTCGGCATGAGGCCGCGGGGGCCGAGCACGCGGCCCAGCTTGCCGACCTTGCCCATCAGGTTCGGCGTGGCCACAGCCGCGTCGAAGTCGGTCCAGCCGCCTGCGACCTTGGCGATGAGCTCGTCGTCGCCGACCTCGTCGGCGCCGGCCTCGAGCGCGGCCTCGGCCTGGGCGCCGGTGGCGAAGACGATCACGCGGGCCGTCTTGCCGGTGCCGTTGGGCAGGTTGACGGTGCCGCGCACCATCTGATCGGCCTTGCGGGGATCGACGCCGAGACGCATGGCGACCTCGACGGACGCGTCGAACTTGGCGGGAGAGGTCTTCTGCGCGAGACGGAGAGCGTCCAGCGGCGCGTACGCCCGGCCCTCTTCGATCTTGGCAGCGCCGTCCTTGTAACCCTTGCTACGGAAACCCATATCGTCAGCCCTCCACCGTGATGCCCATGGAACGAGCGGTGCCGGCGACGATCTTCGCCGCGGCCTCCATGTCGTTCGCGTTCAGATCAGGCATCTTGGTCTCCGCGATCTCGCGGACCTGAGCCTGGGTGATCTTGCCGACCTTGTCGGTGTGCGGCGTTGCCGAGCCCTTCTGGAGGCCTGCGGCCTTCTTGATGAGCTCAGCGGCCGGCGGGGTCTTGGTGATGAACGTGAACGAGCGATCCTCGTACACGGTGATCTCCACCGGGACGATGTTGCCGCGCTGATCAGCAGTGCGGTCGTTGTACGCCTTGACGAACTCCATCATGTTCACGCCGGCAGCGCCGAGCGCGGGACCCACGGGCGGCGCAGGTGTGGCCTGGCCGGCCTGGATCTGGAGCTTGATGACGCTCGCGATCTTCTTCTTGGGAGCCATTGCTCTTCCTCATTCTGTCGTGGTTCGGGCGGAGCTCATCATGCGCTCCTCCCACAGCGGGACCCCGCTCGCGCGGAACGCGAGGAGGTCCGGTGCGACGTTACCTGCACGCCGCGTCGGCGTCGACCGTGATCACGAGTGATCCTGGTCGTACTCCTGCGGTCGGAGGACCGCAGTGCCGAGCAGTTCTCGGGGTCAGATCTTCGCGACCTGGTCGAAGCCGAGCTCGACCGGGGTCTCGCGACCGAAGATGGAGACCAGTACCTGCAGCTTCTGCGACTCGGTGTGGATCTCGGAGATCGAGGCCGGCATGGTCTCGAACGGCCCGTCCATGACCGTGACGGATTCGCCGACGTGGAAGTCGGGCATCTTCTGCGCGGCCGGGGCCTTGGCCGGGGTGCCGCCGCTGGAGCGCTTCTTCTCCGGCAGGCCGACGGACGGCTCGAGCATCGAGTAGATCTCGTCGAACGTGAGCGGAGTGGGCTCGGTGGCGTTGCCCACGAAGCCGGTCACGCCGGGCGTATCGCGCACGACTCGCCAGGATTCGGTGGTCAGGTCCATACGGACCAGCACGTAGCCGGGGATGCGCACTCGGCGGACGATCTTCTTCTGGCCGTTCTTGACCTCGGTCGCGTCCTCCATGGGGACCTGGACCTCGAAGATGTAGTCCTCCATGTCCTGGGTCTCGGTGCGCGTGGCGAGCTGCGTCTTCACGCGGTTCTCGTGACCGGAGTAGGAGTGGATGACGTACCACTCGCCGAAGGCCGAGCGCAGGTGGCGCTTGAGCTGGACGAGGGGGTCCTCCTCCTCGTCCTCGGCGGCGGTCTCCTCGGAGGCTTCCTCCGCCTCGCCGGCTTCCGCGCTGTCGCCCGCATCAGCGGCGTCGGCCTCCGCGCCCTCGGCGACTGCCTCGCCCTCGACGGTCGCGTCGCTCTCGGCGGCCGGCTCACCCTCGGAGGGCGTCTCGACGGCGGCCTCATCCTCGGTGGGAGCCTCGCCGGCGACGTCCTGGACGTCGGACGTCGTGGGATCCGAGTCCTCGCCCTGGGGCGCGGCGGCCTCGGACTGGGGGGATGCCGAGAACGACAGGGAGTCGTCGACGTCCTGGTAGGAGTCTTCGGGGGATGAGGTCTGCTCGCTCATCAGCGGGAACCTGCCTTCCTGACAGCGGTGGGACTGATCGGGCACGGTGCGGCGTACGACGGCGCGGGCCGGACTCAGAGTCCCGCGCTGGGATCCGAGAAGGCGATCCGGGACAACCAGCTGAATGCTGCGTCGAGGCCGAAGATCATCAGGATCATCGCCACGACGAATGCGAGGACCGTGATCGTGTAGACGACCAGGTCCCTGCGGGTCGGGACGACAACCTTCCGGAGCTCGGCGATGACCTGACGGACGAACAGACCGATAGCCACGAACGGGTTGCGGGACCTGTGGCCCGCCGCGTCGGCGCCGGTGGGCGTCGACGGCGCGTTCTGACTGGAATTCACGTCTGAGCTGTCCGATCTCGTCGAGGTCATCCGCATCCGACCGGGTGAACCCGGTCGGACCGGCAGGGCAGACAGGGCTCGAACCTGCAACCTGCGGTTTTGGAGACCGCTGCGCTACCAATTGCGCCACTGCCCTTCACGAGGGAGAACCCTCGAACGGTCGTGCCATGAGTCCGTTGCCGGAATTCATGATTCTGACCAGCGATCAGCATACAAGCCGCAAGGACCTGGTGCGAATCCGTCGGCCGCAGATCACGTCACATCGCGTTGCCGCGCTGGTGCTGCGACGTGCCTGAGGACCGGGCACGAGAGTACATGCTCCGAGACATCCGCACACCGGTCGGCCTGGCAGCGGAGCGAGACCTCTGCCACGATAGGCGTGTGACCTCCGACGACTCCGCCCCCGCCCCCCGTTCCGCTCAGCCTGCCGCGCACGACCGCATCTCGCGGCGCGTCCGTGAGATCGCTCCCTCGGCGACCCTCGCGGTCGATGCGAAGGCCAAGGCGCTCAAGGCCGCCGGTCGGCCCGTGATCGGCTTCGGAGCCGGCGAGCCCGATTTCCCCACGCCCCAGCACGTCGTCGATGCGGCGATCGAGGCGGCGAAGGATCCCGCCAACCACCACTACTCCCCCGGCGCCGGGCTGCCCGAGCTGCGCACCGCGGTCGCGGAGAGCGTCTCCGCGACCACCGGACTGACCATCGAGTCGGCGCAGACGCTGATCACCAACGGCGGCAAGCAGGCCGTCTACCAGACCTTCGCCACGCTCCTGGACCCGGGCGACGAGGTGATCCTGCCCGCTCCGTACTGGACCACCTACCCCGAGGCGATCCGGCTCACCGGTGCGCGCGAGGTGCCCGTCCTGGCCGGTGCCGACCAGGACTACCTGCCCACGATCGAGCAGCTCGAGGCGGCCCGCACCGAGGCCACGCGGGCAGTGGTGCTGTGCTCCCCCTCGAACCCGACCGGGTCGGTGATGAGCGCCGAGCAGATCCGGGAGTTCGGCCGCTGGGCCCACGAGCACGGGCTGTGGGTGATCACCGACGAGATCTACCAGCACCTCACCTACGACGGGGTCCCGTTCGTCTCGATCCTCGCCGAGGTGCCCGAGCTCGCCGAGACCACCGTGCTCCTCGGCGGCGTCGCCAAGACCTTCGCGATGACCGGCTGGCGGGTGGGCTGGATGGTCGGCCCGCAGGACGTCGTCAAGGCGGCCTCGAACCTGCAGTCGCATCTGACCTCGAACGTCAACAACATCGCGCAGCGGGCAGCGGTCGCAGCGCTGACCGGCCCGATGGAGCCCGTCCAGGAGATGCGCGAGGCCTTCGACCGTCGCCGGCGCACCATCGTGGAGAAGCTCTCCGCGGTGCCAGGCTTCTCGGTGCCCACCCCGACCGGTGCCTTCTACGCCTTCCCGGACGTCTCCGGGGCGCTGGGTCGAGAGATCCGGGGCACCCGTGTCACCACCTCGACCGAGCTCGCCACGGTGATCCTCGAGGAGGCCGAGGTGGCGGCGGTTCCCGGTGAAGCCTTCGGGGCGCCCGGTCACCTGCGCTTCTCCTATGCGCTCCACGACGCGGACCTCGCCGAGGGCATCGACCGCGTGGCGGCACTGCTGTCGGAATGAGCCCGACGTGCGAGTGAGCACACGGCCCCGCCCCCTGCACGGGGCGGAGACGCGATGACCGCAGCGGCTGCCTCCTCAGCGACCGCCTCAGCCGGCCGGGATCTCTCCGCGCTGCCCAAGGCGCATCTGCACCTCCATTTCACCGGGTCGATGCGGCCGACGACGCTGTGGGACCTGGCCGACGAGCGCGGCATCCGCCTGCCGCGCTCGTTGGTCGACGACGTCGCACTGCAGGTCGAGCCGACGCGGCGGGGCTGGTTCCGCTTCCAGCGGCAGTACGACGCCGCGCGCACCGTGGTGGATTCAGAGGCCGCGATGCGGCGGATCCTCCACGAGGCGGTGCTCGATGACGCCGCGGAAGGCTCCGGCCGGCTGGAGATCCAGGTCGATCCCACGAGCTACGCGCCCTTCGTGGGCGGTCTGACGCCGGCCACAGAGATCGTGCTGGACCAGGCCGACCGCTCCGAGCAGGAGACCGGGGTGAGCGTCGGGATCGTCATCGCGGCCTCCCGCACCCGCCATCCGTTGGACGCGCGCACCCTGGCCCGTCTCGCCGCGAAGCACGCGGGCCGGGTGATCGGCTTCGGTCTGTCCAACGACGAGCGTCGTGGTGTGACCAGCGAGTACGGGCCCGCCTTCGCGATCGCTCGACGGGCCGGCCTGCTCTCGGTGCCGCACGGCGGCGAACTGCTGGGGCCCGCCCATGTCGAGGCGGTCATGGACCACCTCGCCCCGAACCGTCTGGGCCACGGAGTGCGCTCGGCCGACGACCCCGCACTGCTGGACCGCATCGTGCAGGCGGGCGTCGGCCTCGAGGTGTGTCCTGCCTCCAACGCCTCGCTCGGCGTGGTCGCGGACCCCACCGACGTGCCGCTGCGTCAGCTGGTCGATGCCGGTGCCCAGATCGCTCTGGGCGCCGACGATCCCCTGCTGTTCGGCACGCGGCTCGTCGCGCAGTACGAGATCGCGCGCCAGATGGGCTTCAGCGACGAGGAGCTCGCGGCCCTCGCCGCCTCCTCGATCCGGATCTCCGCGGCCGACGACGCCACCAGGACACGCCTCCTGGACGGGGTGCGCGACTGGCTCGCGGCCCCTCCCCCAGCCGCCTCCTGAGGCTCAGCGGTCCTGTCCGGCGCCTTCCGAGGGCAGGGCCAGGAAGAACTCCGGGGCGGTGAAGCCGTGCTCGGCGAAAGCCGCCGCGATCGCCTCGGCGACGATCTGCGCCTGGTCGGCCTCGACCAGAGCGATCGTCGAGCCGCCGAAGCCGCCCCCGGTCATCCGGGCGCCGTGGGCGCCGGCCGCACGGGCGGCGTCGACCGCCACGTCGAGCTGCTCGACGGTGACCTCGTAGTCCTCGCGCAGCGAGTCGTGGGAGGCGTTCAGCAGGGCGCCGAGGGCGGAGACGTTCTCCCGCACGGTGCCCGCGGCGAGCAGGGCGTCGAAGTCCTTCACGCGCTGGATCTCGGTGAGCACATGGCGGGCACGGCGGCGCACCACCTCGTCCTGGATCCGGCCGAGCAGCTCGTCGAGCTGCTCGACGTCCGCATCGCGCAGGGTGTCGATGCCCAGCACGGAGGCGGCCGCCTCGCTGTCGGCCCGTCGGGCCGTGTACTCGCCGTCCACGTGCGAGTGCTCGGCGCGGGTATCGGTGATCAGCAGGGCGAGGCCCTGGGAGGCCAGGTCCCACGGGACGGCGCGGGTCGAGAAGTCGCGGCAGTCCAGGAACAGGGCGTGGCCCGCGCGGGAGAGCACCGAGGCGGACTGGTCCAGGCCACCCGTCGAGGCACCGGCGAAGTCGGTCTCCGCGGTGATCGCGGCCCGTACGCGCTCGAGCGGCGAGGTGCCCAGCGACAGCAGCGCCTCGATCGCCTCACCGGCGGCGCACTCGAGCGCGGCGGAGCTGGACAGCCCGGCGCCCAGCGGCACCTGCCCGTCGATCATGATGTCCATGCCCTGGGTGGAGACGCCGGAGATGTGCGGCCGCAGCGCCCACAGCACGCCGGCCACGTAGGCCGGCCAGCCCTCGACGGCGCCCGGTCGCAGGTCGCGAGCGTCGAGCTCGAGCACGAGGTCGTCCTGGGCGGAGCGCAGGCGCACCCGGTCGGTGGGCGTGCGGGCCGCGGCCGCGAAGCAGCGATGCGAGATCGCCATCGGCAGGCACAGGCCGTCCTGGTAGTCGACATGCTCACCGATGATGTTCACACGGCCCGGAGCGGACCAGACGCCGTCGGGCGCATAGCCGAAGGCCTCCTCGAACAGCGCCTCCGCCCGTGCAGCGGCCTCGCCGCGATCAGGGGCGGAGGACAGCTCCACCACTGATGGCTGGGCGGCCGTGGCACCGGGGTATCGGGTATCAGCGGCGCCGGCATCTGCGGCAGTGGTCATGGTTGTTCCTCCAGGACGATCAGGAGCCGGAGCGCGGGACGAAAACCCCGCGGCACTCTCCGACGCGGCCGGGAAGAGTCTAGCCGTCACCCTCGCATCGCTGCTGAGCCGTCCCTCAGGGGCGGACGGCGAGGCAGGCCACCGAGGGGGCGGGGATGGGCTCGCCGGCCACGGAGAGCTCCTCGCCCTGCAGCTGGAGCACGTCGATGCGGTCGGCCTCCTGGGCGGCGACGAGCACCAGGTCCCCCAGACGGGTGAAGTGCCGCGGATGGGCGCCCACCTCGATCTCGGCGACGATCTCCGGGCGCATCATCGTCAGCGACAGCACCGAGAGCGTGTCCGGCCCGCGGTTGGCGACCAGCAGCAGCGCGTCCTCGCCGGCGAGCTCGATGTGGGAGGGGAAGTTCTCTCCCGGGCGGGTGCTGGCCGGGATCATCGAGCGCACGCTCCACCGGTGCACGGTGCCGCCGAGAGCCGCCGGGGCGGAGCGCGTGGACTCCAGCGGCTGGCGGGCCGCGGTGGCGACCATGCCGGACAGCTCGCAGGAGATGTGCAGCAGCTCGGATTCGTGATCAGGGGCGATGTGCCGCGGGCCGCTGCCCCGGCTGAGGGGGATCTCGCCGCACAGCCCCATCTGGCCCTCGAGATCCTGCCGGTAGAGGAAGACCCGGTCCAGGCCGAGGTCGGGCACCGCGAGCGTCTCGGTCCCCGGCAGGGTCCTCACCTGGTGGGGGTGCGGATCCTGGCCGTCGGCGCGGTCGTGGTGATCGTCCACGTCGATGACCTCGGTGGGCAGACCGTCGGCGTCCAGGCGCACCGTCTCGACGGTCCCGGAGCCGTAGTCCGCGACCACCAGGGTCGAGGGGCTGCGGCCGATGGCCAGGTGGCAGCCGCCGGAGCCCTCGAGCGGGAGATCGGCGGCCACCTCGGCGCTGCGTCCGTCGGCCGCGACCCGCATGGCGACCACGCGGGTGGGGGACGTCTCGAGCACGGCGTAGAGCAGGGTGCCCTCGGCGCTCCACAGCACGAACGAGGGGTCCGGGAGGTCGACGGTCGCCAGGTGCTCGACGTCCTGCAGGTGCTGCGCGGCTCCCGCCTCGGAGTCGGCATCAGCGGTGGTGATCCGCAGCAGCTCGATACCGCTGCCACGGCCGGTGCCGCTGCGCGAGTAGCCGCCGGTGGCGATCAGGGCGGTGGGGCTCATGGGGTCTCCTCGGGGTCCGCGGCCGTCCCCGTCGCATGGGCGGGAGGATCGAAGTCCTCCAGCTCGTCGAACATCGCGGGTGACAGCGCCGTCATCTCGCCCGTCATCGTAGACGGCTCGACCAGCTGGGGGCCGTTGCGACGCCGGAGACTGCGCGAGCCGAGGCTGAGACGACGCCGGCGCATGGTGGTGAACGGCGAGGAGATGCTCGGGGTGTAGGCGATCTCGCTGCGACGGAAGTACGGCAGCACGCGCGAGGCCAGCAGCTGCCCGAGAACCGCACCGGCCGCGATCCCGATCGCGATCTCGGCCGCGCCGAACAGCTGGGCACCGCCTGCGCTGACGTCCTCCCCGAGGAGCAGCAGACCGCGGTAGATGAGGCTGCCGGGCACCAGCGGGATGATCCCGCCCATGACGAACAGCAGGGTGGGCCGGCGCAGGCGGTCCCCGAGCACCACGGCGAGCAGTCCCGTGACGAGCCCGGCGAGCGTCACCGCGTACACCCGCTCCAGGAGGAGGCCGGTGACGACGTGGGAGATCAGGGCGGAGATCGTGGCCACCAGTGCCATCCAGGGCAGCACCCGCCAGGGCACCTGGGTGCCCACACCGAAGCCGATGCCCATCCCGATGCCGGAGACGACCACCCACGCGATCGTGATCAGGGAGATCGGGATCGACTCGTTCACGGAGATGTCCACGCCCAGCCCGTCGGCCAGGAGCATGCCCCCGCGCACCCCGACCACGAGGCCGATGGTGAGCATGAGGGTCTCCAGGATGCGCCCGGCGGCCGTGACGTACCAGCCGGTCACGGCATCCTGCACGGCCGCGATCGAGGAGAGTCCGCACAGCTGCACGATGATGCAGGAGACGACCACGATCGAGGAGTTCACGTTCGGGTTGATGAGGCTCACCAGCATCGCCGCGGCCACGGCGAGGAAGCCGCCGATGGCCTGCCCGTAGAAGGGCGGGATCTGTTTGCGGCCCAGCAGCTCCCCGGAGGCGATGAGGAACCCGGCGGCGACGGTCGCCGCCAGCACCACGAGCGTGCCGGCGCCGAAGCTGAGCGCCGCGGCGCCGCCCATCACGGCGAAGCCGAGGACCACCAGCGGCAGCTTGTAGGCCGGGGGCGTGCGCGGGATGGACTCGGCCATCCGCCGGGCCTCCTCCAGCGGGAGATCACCGGCGATGTAGCCGTGGGTGATGTCCTCGAAGGCGGACAGGCGCGCGAAGTCCTGCACCCGGGCCGCTGCGGAGCGCACCCTGGTGAAGGGGGTCGAGGTCTCGTCCGCGAGATAGGAGATGACCACCTCGTCGAAGGTGACCTGCACCGAGACGTTGCGCAGGCCCGACGAGCTGGTGATCCGGAGGACGGTCGCCGTCACCTCGGACGCCGCGGCCCCGTTGGTGAGCAGGCCTTCTCCGATCCTCATGGCGAGGTCGAACACGGCATGGAGCCGGACAGAATCGGTGGGCACGCACCGATCGTCCCACAAGGAGGTTCACCGCATACAGGCTCCGCCCGCGGTGTTCTGCTCACATTCCCGGGACGCCCCGGCGTCTCAGAGGTTCGGGGAGACCGACAGCACCGCGAGGCCGATCGCGAGCAGCGCCAGGACGCTCGCGTCCAGGCCTCGGGAGCGCACGGCGAGCGCCCCGACCACGCGGACGGGCAGCACGATTCGTGCCAGGGCGAGCACGCCCAGCAGCACGGCGAGCGCCGTTCCGGCCACGGGCGCTCCCACCACCGCTCCGACCACGACGATCACGATCACGGCGGGGACCGTCAGGACCAGCACGGCCTGCCGCCTGCAGGCGGCGCCGAGGGTGAAGGGGGATCGGTCATCACGCACGGCCCCATGCTACGGGCCGCCCGGGGCTACGCTGGCCGTGGTCGGCAACGACGTCGGCCGCAGACGACCTGGAGGACTCCCCCGATATGACCAGCCCCGGTTCGACGACCGCCTCCGCGCACCGCATCGAGCACGATCTGCTCGGCGACCGCGAGGTCCCCGCCGATGCCTATTACGGCGTCCAGACCCTGCGCGCGCAGGAGAACTTCCACATCACCGATGTGCCCCTGCACCACTTCCCCCGGTTGATCGAGGCGCTCGCGCAGGTGAAGCGGGCCACGGCGCGTGCGAATCACCGCCTCGGAGCACTGGACGACGAGCACGCGGCCGCGATCGAGCAGGCGTGCGCCGAGATCGTGGACGGGTCCCTGCACGAGGACTTCGTGGTGGACATGATCCAGGGCGGCGCCGGGACCAGCACGAACATGAATGCCAACGAGGTGATCGCCAACCGCGGGCTGGAGATCCTGGGGCATGCCAAGGGCGACTACGACTTCCTGCACCCCAACAACCATGTGAACCTCTCGCAGTCCACGAACGACGTGTATCCCACCTCCGTGCGGCTCGCGATCCTGCTCACCTTCCCGGCGCTGACCGAGGCGATGGACCATCTCATCACCACGCTGCGCGCCAAGGGCGAGGAGTTCGCGGACGTGCTGAAGATGGGCCGCACGCAGATGCAGGACGCGGTGCCGATGACGGTGGCCCAGGAGTTCAACGCCTGGGCCACCACGATCGAGGAGGACGTCGAGCGCCTCACCCGCTCCGCGACGCTGTTCCAGGAGATCAATCTCGGCGCCACCGCGATCGGCACCGGGATCACCACCGATCCGCGGTACTCCCAGATGGCGGCGCAGGAGCTCGCCGAGCTCACCGGCGTGCCCTTCGTGGTGGCCGACGACCTGGTCGAGGCCACGAGCGACACCGGGGCGTTCGTCACCTACTCCGGGGTGCTCAAGCGCATCGCGGTGAAGATCTCCAAGATCTGCAACGACCTGCGGCTGCTCTCCTCCGGGCCGCGGGCGGGCTTCCACGAGATCAACCTGCCCTCCGTGCAGCCGGGCAGCTCGATCATGCCGGGCAAGGTGAACCCGGTGATCCCCGAGGTCGTCAACCAGGTCGCCTTCGAGGTGATCGGCAACGACCTCACCGTGACCTTCGCCGCGGAGGGCGGGCAGCTGCAGCTGAACGCCTTCGAGCCCGTGATCTGCTTCAACATCCTGGAGTCGACCCGGATCATGACTCGGGCGATGAACACCCTGGCCGACCGCTGCGTCTCCGGGATCACCCTGAACACGGACGTGCTCGAGGACTACCTGCGGCATTCGATCGGCGTGGTCACCGCGCTGGTGCCGGTGATCGGCTACTCGGCCGCCACCGATGTCGCCTCCACCGCGCTGGAGACCGGCCGGCCGGTCGCGGAACTGGTGCTCGAGCGGGGTCTGCTCGACGAGCGGCGCCTGGAGAGCCTGCTCTCCCCCGACTCGATGACGAGCCCGCACCGCACGACGAACACCGGCACCATGCCGGTGATACCGGACGCCGGACTGGATTCCGGGGAGATCACGCGGCTGCCGCTGGATCCGACCACCGAGGGCTGACGCCGCCCCTGATCGACGACGCCCCGCCACCGTGGCGAGGAACGGGGCAGGGCGTCGTCGAGGCGGCAGGGCGCTGAGCGTCGCGCGGGGAGCCCGGGATCACTCGTCGGCCTCCTCCATCTTGCCGCGCATGACGAGCTTCGGGTCCGGCACGCCGACCACCTCATGGTCCTTGCCCTCGTACTCGAACTGGGACAGGAAGTACCGCATCGCGTTCAGGCGCGCACGCTTCTTGTCGTTGGAGCGGATAATCGTCCACGGCGCGTACTTCTTGTCCGTGCGGCGGAACATCTCCTCCTTGGCCTCGGTGTACGCCTCCCAGCGGTCCAGCGACTCGAGGTCCATCGGCGAGAGCTTCCAGCGGCGCACCGGGTCCAGCTGACGGATCGCGAAACGGGTACGCTGCTCCTTCTGGGACACGGAGAACCAGAACTTGGTGACGAAGATGCCGGAGTCCACGAGCATGCGCTCGAAGTACGGCACCTGATTCATGAAGGTCTCGTACTCCTCCGGCGAGGCGAAGCCCATGACCCGCTCCACGCCGGCACGGTTGTACCAGGAGCGATCGAACAGCACCATCTCGCCCTCGGTGGGCAGATGCTGGATGTAGCGCTGGAAATACCACTGGCCGCGTTCGCGGTCGCTGGGCTTGTTCAGCGCCACCACCCGGGCGGTGCGGGGGTTCAGGTGCTCCGTGAAGCGCTTGATCGTGCCGCCCTTGCCGGCGGCGTCGCGCCCCTCGAAGATGATGATCGACTTCTGATCGTTGTCCTCGAGCCAGTACTGGTACTTCAGCAGCTCGACCTGGAGCTTGTACTTCTCACGCTCGTACTCGTCGCGATCCATGCGCGTCTCGTAGGGGTACCCCTCCTGCCAGGTGTAGACGGGGTTGCCCTGCGGATCGATGAGATCCGGGTCCGGCGTGTGCCCGTCCTTGACCGAATACCCCTCTTCGCGCAGATGCTCGATGTATTCGCGCAGGCTCTGGTTATCGGGGATCTTCACGTCCACTCCTTCGGGATCACGCAGATGTATGGCCCCAACTCTAGGGGGCGCGGGTGTCGCGACGGTGAACGGATCATCGTACGACGGGCTCGGATCCGTGCAGCGGACGCCGGGAGGGCGGTCGCCCCGAGCCCGGAAGCGGGATCTCGGGGCGACCGGTCGGTTGGACGGGCCCGGCGTGCGGTGTCGGGCCCGGGATGCGCTCAGTGCGCGAAGTGGCGGGTGCCGGTGAGGTAGAGCGTCGCGCCGGCGGCGCGGCAGGCCTCGATGACCTCTTCGTCGCGGATGGATCCGCCCGGCTGCACGATCGCGCGCACGCCGGCGTCCAGCAGGATCTGGGCGCCGTCCGCGAACGGGAAGAAGGCATCCGATGCGGCGACCGCACCCCGGGCGCGCTCCGGTGCGGCCTCTCCCTCGGCGTGCTCGCCCAGGGAGTTCGCGCGGGAGACCGCGAGGCGGCAGGAGTCCAGGCGGTTGACCTGCCCCATGCCGAGCCCCACGGCGGCACCGCCCGAGGCCAGCAGGATCGCGTTGGACTTCACCGCGCGCACCGAGCGCCAGGCGAAGGCGAGATCGGCCAGGGTGGCCTCGTCGGCCGCCTCTCCGGCGGCGAGCGTCCATGCCGACGGGTCATCGCCGTCGGCGTCGATCACGTCGGCGTCCTGGATCAGCAGGCCGCCCCAGATCTCGCGCATCTCGATCTCGCGGGAGTACTCGCCCTGCAGCCGCAGGATCCGCAGGTTCTTCTTGGTGCGCAGCAGCTCGAGCGCCGCGTCCTCATAGGCGGGGGCCAGGATGACCTCGGTGAAGATCGGCTTGACCTGCTGGGCCATGGCGAGAGTCACCGTCCGGTTGGTGGCGATGACGCCGCCGTAGGCGGACAGCGGATCGGTGCCGTGGGCGCGCAGATGGGCGACGGCGATGTCCTCGCTCTCCTCGGCCACGGCGAGGCCGCACGGGTTGTTGTGCTTGACCACGGCGACGCAGGGCCGCTCGTGGTCGTAGGCGGCGCGCACGGCGGCGTCGGCGTCGACGTAGTTGTTGTAGCTCATGGCCTTGCCGCCGAGCTGCTCCGCACCGGCGATCCCGGGGACGTCGGGATCGGTGACGGCCAGGCGCGCGCGCTGGTGGGGGTTCTCGCCGTAGCGCAGGGTGGCGGTGAAGCCGAGCTCCGCGGCGTCCTCCTCGCTGAGGTCGAGGATGTTGAGGGACTCCGCCTCCTGCTCGTCCTCCTGCTCCTCGGCCTCGGCGTCGTCGTCCGCGAGCTGGAAGAGCATCCAGTCGCTGATCGCCTCGTCGTACTCGGCGGTGCGGGTGAAGGCGATGGTGGCGAGCTCCTGGCGCTCGGACAGCGAGAACCCGCCGACGGCGACCGCTTCGGCGGCGGTCGAGTAGTTCTCGGGATCCACGACCACGGCGAGGGAGGCGAAGTTCTTCGCCGCGCCGCGCACCATGGACGGGCCGCCGATGTCGATCTTCTCGATGATCTCGTCGAAGCTGCCGCCCGCGGCGACGGTCTCGCTGAACGGGTAGAGGTTCACCACGACGAGGTCGAACGGCTCGATACCGTGCTCGGCGAGCTGCGCACGGTGGGAGTCCAGGCGCTGGTCGGCGAGGAGCCCCCCGTGCACGCGCGGGTGCAGGGTCTTCACCCGGCCATCGAGCATCTCGGGGAAACCGGTCACGGTCTCGACGTCGGTCACGTCGATCCCGGCCTCCCGGATGGTCGCACCGGTGGAACCGGTGGAGACGATCTCGACATCATGCTCGGCCAGGGTGCGGGCGAGGTCGACGATGCCGGTCTTGTCGAAGACGGAGATGAGGGCGCGGCGGATCGGGCGGCGCTGAGTGGTGGTCACGAGGCGTGCTCCTGTTCGGATCGGGTCCTTGCGTCGAGCACCCAGGCGGTCGATGCTCGTATCGGTCACTCCCCGGTGGTCGCCCACCTTCGCCAGTCGTGTGGGGCCATCCTAGCCAGTCGCCCTCGCGCTCCGCACGACTTGTTCAGCGGCCGGTCGACTCCGCGGCGAGGCGACGCACCACGTCCACCAGCAACGGCTGCTCGGCGGTCTTGATGCGCTCGTGGAGGGTGTCCTCCGTGTCGTCCTCGAGGATCTCCACGGCGACCTGCGCCAGGATCCGCCCCGTGTCCACGCCGGCGTCGACCTCGATCACGCTGGCCCCGGTGATCTTCACGCCGTGGGCGAGGGCGTCGCGCACGCCGTGGGCGCCGGGGAACGAGGGCAGCAGCGCGGGATGGGTGTTGACGATGCGGCCCCCGAAGGCGTCCAGCAGCGGCGGGCCCACGAGCTTCATGAAGCCGGCCAGCACCACCAGCTGCGGCTCGGTCCGGGCGACGGCCGCGGCCAGGGCCTCGTCCCAGGCGGCGCGGTCGGCATGGTCGCGCAGACGCACCACCTCGGTGGGGATCCCCGCGGTGCGGGCATGCTCGAGCCCGGTCGCGTCCCGGTCCGCGATCACTCCCACCACGGTGTAGGGGCAGTCGGGCTCGGCGGTCGCCCGCAGTAGGGCGGAGAGGTTCGAACCGGTGCCGGAGATGAGAACGGTGATGGGGGTGCGGGTCACCGGGCCAGGATAATCCCCGCGGCCACGGCGATGTGGGCGGGCTCGGGCCGGGCGCACGCACAGCCGCCGGAACGGGCACAATAGGACGAATGAGCAGCGAACACGACGGCGAGCGGCAGGAACGCCCCCAGGACCCGGCCACCACGCGACGCCCCCGCACGCTGACCGCGCTGCTGCTGACGATGCTCGCGTCCTGGCTGCTGCTGCTCGCGCCGCTCCCCTATTCGCTGGCCGCCGGTGTGACCGCGCTGGCCGCGATGGTGCTGCTGGTGCTGGCCGCGGTGCAGACCTTCCGTCAAGGTCGTCACCTCATGGCCGTGCTCTCGCTCGTCGTGGGCGTCCCGGCCACGCTGATGATCGTCACCGGGTCGCTGCTCTCGCTGCTGTTCTATGGTCCGATGCTCGACATCCAGGAGTGCCACGCCTCCGCGCTCACCGAGCACGCGCGGTCCTCCTGCACGGCCGACGCGCAGGATTCGATGGCCACGTGGGTCAGCGAGCTGCTGGGCGGCTGAGCGGCTGAGCGGCTGATCACCCTCGGCACCGCGCACCGGTCAGGCGTGCCGATCAGGGCCGCTGGTCGGTCAATCGGGCGTGCTGATCTGGGCCGCTGGTCAGGGCTGCTGATCAGTTCTCCTGGTCTCTCGACCCGTCCTGCTCGTCCTCGGCGCTGGCGTCGGTGTCGGGACCGGCGCCGCCCTCGTCGTCGGCGTCACCCTCCTCATCGGAGTCGGCGCCGCTCTCGGCGCCGTCTGGCCTTCCCAGACGCTCGGTGCGCTCGGCGCTCTCGACCCTGTCCCGCAGTGCGGCGATCTGCGCCTGCACCCACGGCACCAGCGGCGAGACGCGCACGAGGAGCACGCCACCGGTGCTGACCACGACCACGCCGAGCAGCGGCAGGATGAGCGTGGCCATCTGTGGCCCGAGATGCACCAGCCGGCCTTCGCCGATGCCGCCGGTGGACAGCCCCGCGAGCAGCAGCACGCCGACCATCACGGTCAGCGGATAGGCGACCCACGCGGAGATCCGGTCGCGCCGCCCGAGGTCGCCGGTGTCCCGCACCAGGCGGAGCGCACCGAGCACGACGGGCACCGCGGGCAGCACGATCAGCAGCCACACCCACCATCCGAAATCTCCCGGGCCCGGCAGTGCCCCGAGCAGGGGCAGGGCCGGCAGCACGCCGGTCTCGGAGCCGTTCAGCGAGAGCGAGGTGGCGGTTCCCACGCCGATCGTGCCGCCGAGGGCGACCACGAGCGCCCACACCGCAAGCAGCGGCAGCAGCGCCAGCTGGACGAGCGTGAGCACGATGCCGCCCACCGCTCCGGGGTCGAGGGTCTGGAACAGGGAGGACTGCGCGGGGAGGGAGACCAGCATCATCACCAGCACCAGCAGCATCCCGGCACTGAGCATCCCGATCAGGGCGATGAGCGCGGCGCGGGCGACGTCGCCGTACGGGGCGGGGAGCAGGCCGAGCACCCGCACGCCGGGCACGGTGGACGTCGGCTCGCGGCGCAGCGACCACAGCAGGCCCAGCAGGCCGCCCACCACGGCGACCATCGCGCCGGAGACGATCGCGGAGGTCACGACGGGACTGCTCTCGCTGCTGCGCCCGATCGCGGCGATCACCGTGAAGCCGATCGCGTACACCCCGACGTAGGCGCCGAGTGCACCGCCGGCGTCACGGAGGGCGCGCACGCGCAGCACGCCGTCGTCGCGCACCAGCTCCAGCGCGCCTCCCACGCGGCGCATGCCGAGGGTGGAGACGAGGATCAACAGCGCGAGCAGACCGAAGGGAGTGAGCGTCACCGCGCCGTCGACCACACCGGTGCTGAGCACGATCCCGCCGCCGTGGCCGAGCACCAGGACGTTCAGCGCGATGATGATCGCGTCGAGCGCGGTCGCGGTGGATCGGGTGCCGGCGACCTGCGCGGCGAGCGCGGGGACGACGACGAGGGCGATGGCGGTGCCCAGGGACACGGCGGCGGCGATCGTCCCACGGACCAGGGGCGTCGCAATGCTGTCGCCGGTGCTGTTCACGAACTGCTCCTTGAGCGGGTCACGACGGGGGAAGCGGCCCCGGATACGGGCCGAGCGACCTCGCGGGCGCGGTCGCCGGTCCATGGTCGCACCTCCGTGCCCCGCACCCGCGCACCTCGGGACGGGACGCGAGTCACGGCGCAGAGCCGGGCAGGTGACGCATAATGACTCCGATGCCCGCCTCCCTGTCTTCCCCTGAGCCCTCCGCTGCCGAGGTGACGCTGGTGGTGCGCACCGTGCGCATCGAGGAACCCGTCGACCTGCTCGGCCATATCCCTGCCGACGTGAGCGGAGCATGGTTGCGCCATGGCCAGGGCGTGGTCGCCCGCGGCACCGCCTGGAGCGTGCAGACGGCCGGCGCGCACCGCTTCGCCGCAGCGGGTGCCGCTTTCCAGGGCATCGCGGCCCGCGCCCGGGTCGATGACGAGGTGCGCACGCGCATGTCCGGGCTGATCGCCCTGGGCAGCTTCTCCTACGCCGACGGATCCGAGCGGCCCTCGCGCCTGGTGGTCCCCCGCGCCCTGCTGGGGGTGCACGACGGCGAGGCCTTCCTGACGGTGGTCGGGGTCGACGAGGAGCCGGTGATGCCGAGGTCCTGGCGTGATCTGTTCGGCTCGACGCCTGCCGCGTCGGATCTTCCGGCGGAGCTGGAGGTCGAGGCGGATCACACGCCGGACGAATACCAGTCGCTCGTGCAGCAGGCCGTGGCGGAGATCCGCGAGGGCCGTGCCGAGAAGGTGGTCCTGTCCGAGCGCACCACGGTGACCGCCCCGCAGCGCCTCGAGCCGGCGCTGCTGCTCGCGGGCCTGGCCCATGACTATCCGAGCACCTGGGTGTACCACCTCGATGACGTGATCGGCGCGAGCCCGGAGATGCTCGCCCAGACCCAGGAGGGTCGGATCTTCTCCCGGGTCCTGGCCGGGACCCGCCCGGTCGCCGACGACAGCGAGCTCGATGAGGTGGACCGCCGTGCCTTCCGCACCGATGCCAAGGAGCTCTCCGAGCACGCCTTCGCGGTCGACTCGGTGGTGGACCGTCTCGAGGGGCTCGCCGAGGACCTGGACGTCTCCCCCGCCCCGTTCGTGCTGCGCCTGCCGGGGCTGGAGCATCTGGCCTCCGATGTCTCCGCCCGCCTGCGCGAGGGCGTCACCAGTCTCGACGTCGCCGCGCGGCTGCACCCGTCGGCCGCTGTCTCCGGCACGCCGCGGGATCGGGCCGACGAGATCATCGCGCGCCTGGAGCCCCGCGACCGCGGCGGCTATGCCTCTCCGGTGGGCTGGCTGGACGCGGCGGGCGACGGCCAGTGGGCGATCGCCCTGCGGATGGCTCATCTGCACGGCGACAGCACGGTGACGCTGCAGGCGGGCGGCGGTCTGGTCGCGGCGTCGGATCCCGTCTCCGAGCATGCCGAGACGCTCGCCAAATGCCGGCCGATGCTGCGGGCGCTGCGTCGCTCCACCCCGCGCACCGGCGAGGTCGACACCTCGCGCATCTCGCGCACTCTCGGCGCCTGACGCGCGATCCGCGTCGGCGCTCGGCTCAGGAGGGCTGGCCCGCCAGGGTGACGTCGAGGGTCTGCTCGTCCTGGTCCCGCACCACCGTGAGCGTGTGCGAGGAATCGACGGGAAGCCCTCGCACCACGCCGGTCAGGGCGGCGGCGCCGCCCACCGGGGTGTCGTCGACCTTCGTGATCAGGTCACCCTCGCGCAGCCCGGCCTCGGCAGCGGGGCTGCCGCCCTCCACACCGCGCACCTGCGCTCCGCGATAGGAGACGTCGCCGACGGTCTCGGTGCCGTCGCTGCTGGTGACGCCGAGGAAGGAATGATCCGCGGAGCCGCTGTCCTTGAGCTGCTCGGCGATCATGGTGGCGGTGTTCGACGGGATCGCGAACCCGAGCCCGATGCTGCCGGCCTGTCCCGTGCTGCTGGCGATCCCCGCGATCGAGGAGTTGATACCGATCACCTGCCCGGCGGCGTCGATGAGCGGCCCGCCGGAGTTGCCGGGGTTGATCGCGGCGTCGGTCTGCAGCGCCGAGGTGTAGGTGGCGTCCGAGCCGCTGGGATCCTCGCCGCCGGCGGTCACCGGGCGATCCACGGCGGAGATGATCCCCGTGGTCACCGTGTTCTCGAGGCCCAGCGGTGTCCCCAGCGCCATCACCGGCTGGCCGACCTCGACGGTCGCGGAGTCCGCGAAGGTCGCCGGCTGGAGATCATCGGGCGGCGAGTCCAGGCGGATCACGGCGAGGTCGGTGGTCGTGTCGGTGCCGACGACGGTCGCGGTGTATCCGAGGCCGTCGTTCATGGTGACCTGGATCGAGCGCGCGCCGTCGACCACGTGATTGTTGGTGAGGATCGAACCGTTGTCGTCCAGGACCACGCCCGTGCCCTCCCCGGCGCCGGAATCAGTCGCGACCTGGATGGCGACCGCGCTGGGCGAGACCTGTTCGGCGACCGTCCCCCAGTCCGGGGTGTCGGTCGTGGAGACCGACGCGGGACGAGCGGTGCTCGGCTCCTCGGTGCTCGAGCCGGCCTGCGAGGTCGCAGCGGTCTCCGGGCCCAGCAGCTGGTCGTAGGCGACCACTCCGGAAAGGGTCAGGCCGCTGGAGACCAGCATGCCCAGGGCGACCAGACCGGTCACGCCCGCCCAGCCGGGCCCGCGTCGACGCGCAGGGGCAGCAGCCGCCGCACCGACGGCAGGAGCCCCGTGGGAGCCCCCACCGGCGGCAGGAGCCGCGTGGGTGGCAGCGCCGAAGGCCGACGCCCCATGAGTCGAGGGGCCGAAGGCCGGCATCCCGTGAGCGGAGGGGTCAGCGCCATCGGCGGTCCCGGGGGCCGGTGCGACGCCGTGCGCGGAACCGGGCGCGGGAAAGAGCTGCTCGGTCCGGGCGTCGGGGCCCGGATAGGGCGCGGGCTGCCGGCTGCCCTCGCCGTCTCCGGAGGCGGGCTGCCACGGTGCGCCATAGCCGCTGGTCGGCTGCTGCCCTCCGTCGTCGAACGCCTGCTGGTCACGGGGAGGAGTGCCGGTGCTCGGGTGGTCGGCGGGGGGCATGGCGCCCTCCGGGCGCTCGGTCGGTTCGTACGGATCGTTCATGTCCGCCATGGGAACACCTCCAGCTACAGGGTCGACGAGAGAGTGCTGTGCTCTTCCTGCACCACAACAAACACCCGCAGCCCGGGTCCCGGCTGTGACAGAGCTGTGCCGAGGCTGTCCGTCGTCAGCTCGCGGGCCTCGGCGCCCAGTGCAGCGGCGGCCGCCGCGAGGTCCGTGCCGTGCGGGGTGGTGAAGAAGCGGCGCAGCAGCTCCGGGGGCGCTGCGGAGTGCTCGAGCCCGGAGAAGATCCGGCCGCCGCCGTCGTCGACGATCACCACGTCGAGGTCGGGCCGCGTCTCCTCGGGGCCGATGATCAGGCCGGTGAGGTCGTGCAGCGCAGTGAGGTCCCCGACCAGCAGTCGCACCCGCCCGGGGTCCGCAGCGCCGCGGCGCGGGTCCTGCTGTGCCAGGGCGATGCCGCCGGCGAGCGCGGTGGTGCCATCGATACCGGCCAGACCGCGGTTGGCGATCACCCGGGCGGAGGTGGGGCCGGCATGCTGCTCGAGATCGCGCACCAGGCTGGAGGAGCCCAGGACCAGCGTGTCCCGTGCCCCGGAGGCGTCCCAGACGGCGAGCGCCGCCGTCTGCTGCCAGCTGCGTGGGAGCCCGGAGGAGATCTGCGCCGCGGCACGGCTCCAGGCCGCGAGATGCGCCCGGCGCGCGGCGAGCTCGGCTGTGTCGGTCACGGCGGTCAGGTCGCGCTCGGTCGCGCCGGTCCCGGCTGACGCACCTGCCGCATCGGTCGCGTCAGTCGCATCAGTCGCATCAGTCGCATCAGTCGTGTCTGTCTCGTCTGTCGCGTCTGCCGCAAGGGCCGGGTCCTCGCCGATCGCGGCAGGTACCACGAGGCGGGCGCGACGGGCGGCGTCGGCCCAATCCAGGTGCGGGTCCACGACGATCACGTCGACGTCGTCGGCGCCGAGCAGCGCGCCGATCACGGACCGCGAGAGGGTCGGACGGCCCATCACGATCGCACGGTCCGGGCGCAGCGGATGCCCGCGGTCGGCCATCACCTGGGCGAGCAGGGCGGGATAGCCGGGTACCAGAGAGGTGCCGGCATGCGCTCCCGAGCTGGGCTCTGCCAGCAGCGGCAGCACATGCTGCTCGGCGAGCTCGCGAGCGGCCGGCCCGGCGCCGTCGCCGGCGACCACGACCGTGCGCGAGGAGATCGGCACCGGCTGCGGCTGCGGCGGGACGGGGCGGGCGCGCCGGGTGAGCACGATCGCGTCCCGGCTCTCGCCCGTCGCGTGCTCGTCCTCGTCCGCGGCCGGCGCACCCGCTGCGGCGGATGCACCCGCTGCGTCGGCCGCAGGGGGCTCGACGTGCGGCACGAGCGGATCGCGGAAGGAGAGGTTCAGGTGCACGGGGCCGGGGTGCTCGGAGGTCGCGGCGGCCAGCGCGCGGGCGACGGTGGAGACGGCGGTGCGCAGTTCGACGTCGGTGGCACGGCGGGCGGTGGGCGCGGGCAGATCGGCCTCGAACCGCACCAGCGAGCGGTACATGCCCGCCTGGCGGGTGGTCTGGTTCGCGCCGACCTCACGCAGCTCGGCTGGCCGGTCCGCGGTGACCACCAGCAGCGGGATCCGCGAGTGGTGGGCCTCCATCACGGCGGCGTGGAGATGGGCGGTGGCGGTGCCGGAGGTCGTCACGACCACCGCGGGGTGCGCCGGATCATGCCGCGACAGGCCCAGCGCCGTGAAGGCCGCGGCCCGTTCGTCGATCCGCACGTGCGCGCGGATCCTGGCCTCGAGATCAGGGCGAGCGAGCCCGTAGACGAGCGGGGCGCTGCGGGAGCCGGGGGCCAGCACCGCGTCCCGGACACCGAGCTCGGCCAGGGCGTGCCAGATCGCGCAGGCCTGATCCACCGCGCCGGACCCGGTGGGTGTGGGAGGCGTGATCCCGGACGGGGCGGCGATGTCGGCGGTCTCGTGCATGCTGCCAGGGTAGTTCTCTCCGTGCCCCTCAGAGGGCGTCGGCGCACTCCTGGAGGCGCTGCTGCCACTGGTCAGCGAGGTCGGACGGCGCGACGTGCCGGTCCAGCGGCGCCTCGGCGGGGGCCTGGCGCCCCACCGGCAGCACACCGTCGCGCGGGTGCAGGGGGTCATCGACGAGATCGCCGGTGAGCAGGGAGGCGGTCGCCAGACCGCACGCGTAGGGCAGCTCCGGCAGTGCGGCCGCGAACGCCAGCCCCGCGCTGAGGCCGACGCTGGACTCCAGCGCCGAGGAGACGACCACCGGGAGCCCCGCCTGCTCCGCGAGATCGAGGCAGCGCTGCACGCCGCCGAGCGGCTGCACCTTCATCACCAGCACGTCGGCCGCCTCGGCGCGTGCGACCCGCAGCGGGTCCCCGGCGCGGCGCACGGACTCGTCGGCCGCGATCGGGATGTCCAGGGCGCGGCGCACGGCGGCGAGGTCCTCGATGCTCGCGCACGGCTGCTCGGCGTACTCCAGACCGCCGGCGGCGCGGTCCAGGACGGGCAGCGCGTCGAGGGCCTGCTCGAGGGTCCAGGCGGCGTTGGCGTCGATCCGCAGGCGGGCGGACGGGCCCATCGCATCACGCACCGCCTCGATCCGCTCGGCGTCCTCCGCGAGGGTCGAGCCGGGGTCGGCGACCTTGATCTTCGCGGTGCCCGCGCCGCCGACCGTCGCGATGCGGTGCGCGAGCACGGCCGGGACCACCGGGATCGTGGAGTTGATCGGGATCTCCTGGCGCAGCGGCTCCGGGCGCTGCGCGGTCGCGTCGGCGAGCGCGGCACGCAGCCAGGCCGAGGACTCCTCGGCGTCGTAGTCCCAGAACGGCGAGAACTCCGCCCAGCCGGCCGGGCCGTGCAGCAGCAGGCCCGAGCGCTCGGTGATGCCGCGGAAGCGCGTGGTCATGGGGATCGTCCAGGCGTGCACGCGATCGATGCCGCGCTCGCGCAGTGCGGAGGGGATGAGCATCCCACGAGGCTAGCGGGCGCAGGGCCGTGGCCGGGAACCCGCCGCCCTGACTCTCCGCCGGACGTGGCCTCCCCCACCGAACTCGGGCCCTGCACGCCCAGGACCCGCCTAGGATCGGTCCTGATGAGCACCAGCACCCACGCCCTGCGACGCGTCCGTGAGAGCGATGCCACCGCGATCCTCGCCGCGTTCTCCTCCGCGGCGGACATGGCCCGTCAGGGGAACGTCTCCACGCTCGACCAGGCCCACGAGATGGCTGCCTGGCTCGCCGCGCCGTCCCGCCACGGCATGGCGATCGTCGAGACCTCGACCGACGGGCTGGTCGGCGTGGTGGGCGTGAGCGTCGAGCCCGAGGACCGTCTGGGCTGGTTCTTCTACTGGCTCGCCGCCGACGCGCGCGGCCGGGGAGTGTGCGGTCGCGCCGCGGCGACCGTCGCGAACCGGGCGCTGCGCCCGCAGGCCGAGGGCGGCTGGGACCTGGAGCGGCTCGAGCTCGGCCATCGGGCGAACAATCCCGCCTCCGGCGCGGTGGCCCGGGCGGCCGGGTTCGTGCACGAGGGGACGGAGAGGGCGAAGTTCCTCATCGACGGTGAGCGTCACGACGTGCTCACCCACGGCCGTCTGAGGACCGATCCGGTCCCGACCACGGCGGAGCTCCCGTGGCACGAGGAGCCCGCCCGCGGCTGACGGCGTCGGCGATACCCTGAGGCCATGACCTCCGCGCCTGCCCCTCTGCCCCGTCAGGTCTCCGAGACCTTCGACCCCTCCCGCTGGCGGGACGTCCCCGCGCAGGAGCACGGCGGGCCGGCCTTCACCGACATCACCTATCACCGCGCCGTGGACCGCCCGGCCGGGGAGGCCGCGGCCGCAGGGACGGCAGGAGGCGCGCCCCGGGATCTGCCGTGCGTGCGCATCGCCTTCGACCGTCCCGAGGTGCGCAACGCCTTCCGTCCGCACACCGTGGACGAGCTGTACCGCGCCCTGGACCACGCCCGCCTGGACACCGGCGTGGGCGTCATCCTCCTCACCGGCAACGGCCCCTCCCCCAAGGACGGCGGCCGCTCCTACTGCTCCGGCGGCGACCAGCGCATCCGCGGTCGCGCCGGCTACGAGTACTCCGAGGCCGAGGAGCTGGGTCAGACCGACCAGGTGCGCGCCGGTTCCAGCGGCCGGCTGCACATCCTGGAGGTGCAGCGCCTGATGCGCACCATGGGCAAGGTCGTGATCTCCGTGGTCAACGGCTGGGCGGCCGGCGGCGGCCACTCCCTGCACGTCGTCTCGGACCTCTCCATCGCCTCCCGCGAGCACGCCCGGTTCAAGCAGACCGATGCGAATGTCGGCTCCTTCGACGGCGGCTACGGCTCCGCCTATCTCGCCAAGCAGGTGGGGCAGAAGCGCGCCCGGGAGATCTTCTTCCTCGCCGAGGAGTACTCCGCGCAGGACGCCTACGACTGGGGCGCGGTCAATCGCGTCGTGGACCACGACCAGCTCGAGGCGGTGGCGCTCGAGATGGCCGCGACCATCGCCACGAAGTCCCCGCAGGCGATCCGGATGCTGAAGTTCGCCTTCAATCTGGCCGATGACGGCCTGATGGGCCAGCAGGTGTTCGCCGGCGAGGCGACCCGCCTGGCCTACATGACGGACGAGGCCGTGGAGGGGCGCGACGCCTTCCTGGACAAGCGCGAGCCCGACTGGTCGCAGTTCCCCCACCCGCAGGGCTGACGGCGATGACCCTTCCCCCCGGTCCCTCCGGCCCCTCCGGCCCCTCCGGAGCGGGCGCTTCCGCCGCGCGCACCGCGCCCTGGCTGATCCCGCCGACGTACGACGCCTCGGCCGCGTCGCTCACGACCCATGTGCGCGCGATCGGCGAGGTGATGACGGGCACCGGGCGGCTGTGGCTGGGGCCCTTCCCGGCGCCCGCCGCCCTGCCCTCCGACTTCGAGGACACCGCCCTGGTGGTGCCCACCTCCGGATCCACGGGCACGGCGAAGGCGGTGGCCCTGAGCCGCGCAGCGCTGCGTGCCTCCCAGGAGGCGACGGCGGCTCTCTTCGCGGCCGACGGGACGGCGACCGGCACCCGGGGCCACGGTTTCTGGCTGCCCCTGCTGCCGCCCACGCACATCGCCGGCGTGCAGGTGATCGCCCGTGCACATCGCACCGCCGAGGTGCTCGGTCTGGACTCTCCGGCGCTCCCGGATCCGCTGCCGGACCTGCGTGGCCACTTCGACGCCGACGCTTTCGTGGCGCTCGCCGAGCCGGCTCTCGCCCAGGCCGAGCAGCGCGGACTGCCCGCCTTCACCTCGCTGGTGCCCACGCAGCTCACCCGGATCCTCACCGGCGCCACCGGGGCCGACGCGAGGGCCCGCTCCGTGCTGAAGCGCTTCGCGGGCGTGCTCGTGGGCGGTGCGGCGACCGGGCCGGAGGTGCTCGCCGCCGCCCGCGCCCAGCGCATCGCCGTCCGCACCACCTACGGCTCCTCGGAGACTGCCGGCGGCTGCGTCTACGACCGCTTCCCGCTGCCGGGGGTGCGCCTGCACGCTCAGTCCCCCGACGCCGAGGGAGCGGGCCGTCTGGTCGTCTCCTCCCCCACGCTCGCGCTCGGCTATCTCACGGCCGACGGCGGCATCGACACGAGCCCGTTCAGCCAGACCAGCCAGACCAGCCAGACCAGCCAGACCAGCGGGACTGTCCATGACAGCGACGCCATCATGCGCAGCTTCACCACCTCCGATCTCGCGCAGATCGCCGAGGACGGCGCGCTGACCGTGCTGGGCCGCGCCGACGACGTCATCAACACCGGCGGGCGCAAGGTGCTCCCCCAGGATGTCGAGCGGGCGATCGACCGCTCCCTCATGCTGCGCGATCTGGTCCTCTCGAGCCTCGTCGTGGGCGTGGAGGATCCGGAATGGGGCCAGCGCGTCGAAGCGCTCGTCACCCTGGCCGAGGGGAGCGATCCCGAGGAGGCCACCGCCCTGGTGCGCTCCGCGCTGCGCACCAGCGACGTCCCGGCGCACATGATCCCCAAGCGGGTCCACGCGGTCGAGCAGCTGCCCCGGCTCGGCATCGGGAAGCTGGACCGCGCCGCCGCGCGCCGCCTCGCCGAGGGCCAGCGGCCCACCGGGGACTGAGCGACCCACCCGGGGGCTGGCCGACCCTTCGGCGGCTGAGCGACTCGCCGACGAGCCCCGCCGGCAGGCGTGTGCCGTCGGCCACGACCCGGGCGCCGGCCCTGACCGCGGCGTATTCTCGTGGAGGCCGTCGATCGGGCGGCCCCTGTCTTGAGGAGCACGATGGCCAGCCTGTCGCAGTGGGTGCAGGGCGCCCGCCCCCGCACCCTGCCCGCCGCCCTCGCGCCCGTCGCGGCCGGCACCGGCGTCGCCGTCTGGCAGCTGGCCGAGACCACCGGCACCGTGGACTGGTCGCTGGTCGTGCCGCGCGCGCTGCTGGCCCTGGCGGTGTCCTTCTGTCTGCAGATCGGCGTGAACTTCGCCAATGACTACTCGGACGGGATCCGCGGCACGGACGACGACCGGGTGGGCCCCTTCCGGCTCACCGGCTCGGGAGCCGCCGCCCCGGGGACCGTCAAGGCCGCCGCATTCGGTGCGCTCGCCGCCGGCGGAGTCTTCGGTCTCGTGCTCATCGTGCTCGCGCAGATCTGGGGCGCGCTGCTCATCGGCGCCGCCGCGATCGCCGCAGCCTGGTTCTACACCGGCGGCCGGAAGCCCTACGGCTATCTCGGGCTGGGCGAGGTCTTCGTGTTCCTCTTCTTCGGGCTGGTCGCTGTGAACGGCACCGCCTATGCGATCACGCCGCATCCGCACTGGGTCGCACTGCTGGTCTCCGTCGCGATCGGGTTGCTCGCCGTGGCGCTCATGCTGACCAACAACCTGCGCGACATCCCCACCGATGCGATCGCCGGCAAGCGCACCCTCGCCGTCCGGCTCGGGGAGCGCGGCACCCGCCTTCTGTTCACCGCGATGCTGCTGCTGCCCTTCGTGCTCCTGGTCCCGGTGATGGTCGTCCAGTGGCAGGTGGCGCTGGTGCTGCTGGCGCTGCCGCTCGCCATCGGTCCCGTCCGCACCGTGCTGGGCGGCGCCATGGGCAGGGACCTCATCCCGGCGCTGGGCGCGACCGGCCGGCTGGAGCTGGTGCTCTCGCTCCTGCTGCTGCTCGGCCTGTGCCTGTGAGCACCTCCCGCAGCTCGCACCGCTGCCTGAACCGGCACAGCTGACTCAGCCAGCGCAGCCGGCGCTTCGAGTCCGGCGTCCTCTGCTCGCTCAGCCTCGGGAGGCCGTGGGCTCCGGGCCCTCGTCCGCGGTGCCCGCATCCGCTGCGCGTTCACCCGCCGTGCTCTCGTCCGCGGCCTCGGCACCACCGTCCACCGCGCGGGTCCAGTCGTCTGCGGCAGCGCCCTGCACCCCTGTCGCGGAGGAGCCGCCGTCGAAGGAGTCGTCATCGGTGTGGGCATCGAGGTAGGCGTCCTCGGCCTCGGCGTCCTCGTCGTGCTTCTCGCCCCTGCGCTCTCGGCGGCGGTCGTCGGCCGCCTTCCACCGCAGCGCGACCTTCGAGCGCAGACGGTCCAGGAACAGGATCGACAGGAGCATCGCGATCACAGCCGCGAGCACGCCGGCGAGCATCACTCCGACCTGGATCTGGGTGAGCAGCCACCAGATGCCCAGCCACAGGGCCAGACGGATGACGGCGAAGAGGGCCATTTCTCGCATGCCCCCAGAGTAGTTCGACCGCATGGGAGCTTGCCGAATCACCAGTGTTCAGGTGGGGTCTCTAGACTTCGGCCATGGTTAAGGGGTTACTGGCAGTTCTCTCGATCGCGCTCACCGTCTTCGCGCTCGCTGATTGCGTGCAGACGGTGGACGACAAGGTGCGCGGAATTCCCAAGTGGGCGTGGATCGTACTGATCGTGCTGCTGCCCTGGGTGGGTCCGATCACCTGGCTGGTGGTGGGACGGGAGCGCGCACCGGAACCGGATGCGCGGCCGCGTCGTGACGGCCCATCGGCCCCCGACGAGGACCCCGAGTTCCTGCGCCGGCTGGACGACGACATCCGTCGTGAACGGCGTGAGCGGCAGCAGCGCGAGCAGGGTGAGGAGCCCGACGACCCCATCGGCTGACTCTCCCGACGCTCTGCGCGACGCACGCCGGCCCCACGCACGCCATGCCCCGAGCAATCGCTCCACGAGAGCGTGCTCCCCGAGCGATCACCCCACCAGCACGCGCTGCCCGAGCGGCTGCTCCCTCACTGCTCCCCCTCAGCCTCCACCACATGACAAGCGCGGCCCCGGATGGACTCTCGTCCACCGGGGCCGCGCTCGTGCTCGGACTCTGTTCAGAGACCTGAGTAGGAGTGCAGGCCGTTGATCACGGTGTTCACGATCGTGTAGTTGAAGACCACGGCCACGAAGCCCGCCAGGGCGAGACCGGCGGCGCGGCTGCCGCGGAAACCACCGGTGGCGCGAGCGTGCAGGTAGGCGGCGTAGATGACCCAGATGATGAAGGTCCACACCTCCTTGGGGTCCCAGCCCCAGTAACGGCCCCAGGCCTCGCGGGCCCAGATCGCGCCGAAGATCAGCGTGAAGGTCCAGCACACGAACGCGACGGAGTGGATGCGGAAGCTGAGCGCCTCGAGCGCGGTCGAGCTCGGCAGACGATCCAGCACGTGCCCGAAGCGGCCCCAGTGCTCAGGGAACTGCTCGCCGGCCTCCGCCTTCAGCATCAGCGCGCGTTCATGGCGGGCCTGGAGAAGTTGGAGCGAGGCCACGACGGCGCCGAGGATCGACAGCGCGGTCGAGAGGATCGCGACCGCGATGTGGATGTAGATCCAGTGGGAGTTCTGCAGGCTCGGCGTCAGCTCCGCGGCCGGGACGATCCACAGGGTCTGGGCGAGCAGCATCGTCAGCAGCACCGGGCCCACCACGAAGGTGCCCAGCGCCCGCAGGTCGGTGCGCTTGATCGAGAAGATCAGGAAGGCGGCCATCACCACAGCGGTGCTGGTGGTGGCGAACTCGTACATGTTCGCCCAGGGCACGCGCTGGGTGGCCACGGCGCGCAGCGCGACACCCACGATGTGCAGCACGGTCGCCGCGGAGGCCAGGATGAACGCGAAGTTCTGCGCGGTCATCGATCCGGATGCCGCAGCACCCGCCGTCGTGGCCGACGGGGTGGACGCGGCGGCCGCCCCGTCCGTGCCGGCGACGTCGCCGCCCCCGGCTCCCTCCGACCCGACGGCCGCACCGGCGGAGGCCTGCGCATCCCCGGCGACGTGGGCGCCGGCGCCACCGGATGCCCCGACTGTCGCGGGCAGGGCGGCCTCGGCCGACGTCTCCTGGTCACGGCTCTGCGCCTCGTGCTTCTCGCGGGCTGCGAGGCGCTCGTCGCTGCGACGCTGCGAGGTGGAGGCGAGATCGGCGGCGAAGCCGATCAGCGCGAGCACGTACAGCACGATCGTCACCACGATGGCGAGATTCGCGATCTCCGCCAGCTGCTGGTCAATCACAGTGCACTTCCTTCGGGGGTGTCATCGGTGGGGCCGGTCGTCGGAGCAGGGCCAGGACGTCCTGTCCCATCCTGCGCCGTGCTGAGCTTCTTGGCGAGGGTCTTGACGTCCTCTTCGAGCGCCGGATCGTCGCTGCGGGCGAGTCCGGCGACCTCGAGCACCACGGTGCCGTCGGTGCGATCGTCGGCGGATCCGCCGCTGACCCGCACCCAGAGGCGCCGGCGCGGCACGAACAGCGAGACGATCAGGCCGGTGGCGGCGGCCAGCGCGCTGACGAGCACCCAGCGCTCGAACGGATCGTGGGCGAGGTCGAAGGCGGCGTACCGCAGCACCCCGTCGAAGCTGATGGTGGTGCCGTCCTCCAGCTCGTACACCTCGCCCGGTGCGAGCCGGATCAGCACCTGCTCGCCATCGGAGTTGGTCACCGGGTCCAGCGAGCTGACGTCGACCTCGTAGGCGTTCTGCGGGATGCCCGAGTCCAGGCCCAGATCGCCGTGGAAGACGGACATCGCGAGCTGCGGGTCGGCCAGGTCGGGGTAGATCGAGTGCGGGCCCTGCTCGTCGATCACGCCGGTGGGCAGGAAGAACCCGACCACGGCGGTCTGCTCGGGGCGGGCGTCCGGCGCCTTGATCACCAGCTGCGAGGTGTAACCGGTGTCCCCGGACGGCACGGTGACCACGGGGCCCTCGGCCACGACGGTCCCCTCGGGGTCGGTCACGGTGACCTCGGGGGCGTAGCCGTTGCCGAGCAGGTACATCGACGTGCCGTCGACGTGCAGCGGCTTGTTGACCTGCAGGGTCCGCTTCTCGTTCTTCTCGCCCGGGGTGGTGACGTCCACGTCGGCCTCGAAGGACAGCGGCTGGCCCACGCGGCTCTCGTCGGCCCCTTCGAGCACGTACTCGGCACGGAAGTCGTCGAGCGTGAACCTGAAGGGCGGCAGGGACGTGGGATCGAACCAGGCGCCGGAGTCGAAGGAGTCGTACTGGGTCAGGGAGTTGCTGAAGCCCTGTCCCTCGACCACCGTGATCTGCCCGCGGTAGCTGGTCAGCTGACCGCCGGCGACGCAGATCAGCACTCCGACCAGCGCGATGTGGAACACCAGGTTGCCGCTCTCGCGCAGCAGGCCGCGCTCGGCGCTGACGGATCGGGAGCGCTGCTCTTCGCGCACGACGGTGCGATACCGCGAGCGGCGCAGCGACCGGTGCGCGGTCTCGAGCACGGCGTCCGCCTCGGCGCCCGGCAGCTCGATCCGGGTGTAGCCGGTGAAGCGGGTCAGCCGCGAGGGCGTGCGGGGCGGCTTGGCGCGCAGCTGGCGCAGGTGCACTCCGACGCGGGGGATGATGCAGCCGATCAGCGAGATGAACAGCAGCAGGTAGATCGCCGAGAACCACGGCGAGGAGAACACCCCGAAGAAGCCGAGCTTGTCGAGGATCTCCCCCCACCTGCCGTTCTCGTCGAGGAACTGCTGGGTGAGCGCGGGGTTGACGCTGCGCTGCGGATACAGCGAGCCGGGCACCGCGGCGATCGCGAGCAGCATCAGCAGGATCAGCGCGGTCTGCATGCTGGTCAGCTGGCGCCACAGGAACAGCAGGGTGCCGCGCAGTCCGAGGGACGGCATCGAGGGACCGCTCCCGCCGCCGCGGGGGGCGTCCTTGTCCTTCTTGGAGCTCCAGGAGTTCGCGGCGGTCTCGCTCGGGGCCGCTGCAGGGCGTCCGGTGCGTGCGCTGTTCAGGGTCTCGTCCGTCCCGTCGGATGTGCTCATGGGGTCCTCGTCGTGGCGAGTCATCACACCACCGGCTCGAAGGTGGCGATCAGTCCTTGCAGTTCGCTCATCCACTCCGACCACAGGCCGGTCATGAGCAGCACGCCGATCGCGATGAGCAGCGCGCCGGAGAGCAGGCCGATCGAGCGGCGGTGCTTGGCGAGCTTGCGGCTCAGGCCGAGCGCGCGCTCGAAGAGCAGCGCGAACAGCACGAAGGGGATCCCCAGGCCCAGCGAGTACGCGAGGGCGAGAACGCCGCCGCGCAGGGCCGCCCCGTCGCCGCCGCCCTCGAGGGACAGCGCGACGATCGCGGCGTAGGTGGGGCCGATGCAGGGGGTCCAGCTGAGCCCGAAGACGAGCCCCATCACGGGAGCGCCGAGCAGGCCCGCATCGGGCTTCTTGCTGGTCACGGAGCGGTTCATGCCGAGACCGGGGAACACGCCCATGAAGACCAGGCCCATCAGGATCACGACCGCGCCGGCGACGCGGTTGATCCAGACGATGTACTCCTGCAGGAGGTAGCCGAGCGCCCCGGCGAACCCGCCGAGCACCATGAACACCACGGTGAATCCGGCGACGAACAGCAGACTGCCCAGCGCCATCCTTCCGGCACCCGGACCTCGCCCCGCAGGCTTCCTGGCTCCCTTGCCCGGCCCGGCGGCCCCGGCCCCCTGCCCCGCGAGGCCGGAGACGTAGCCCAGGTATCCGGGGACCACGGGCAGGACGCAGGGCGACAGGAACGCGACCAGGCCGGCCGCGGCGGCGACGGCCACGGCCAGCAGGAGCGACCCGGACATCGCGGTGGCCTGGAAGGCGGAGCCGGCATCGGCGCTGATCATTCGCCCAGCACCTTGTCGATCATCGCGCGCAGCGTCGAGGGGTCGATGCCGCCGGAGATGCGAGCGGCGACCCGTCCTTCGCCGTCCAGCACGAGCGTCGAGGGCACCGCGTTCGGGGAGACCTGGCCGCGCAGCGCGTACATGATCTGCGCGTCAGGGTCCGGCAGCGAGGGGTAGGTGATCCCGTAGCGCTCCTCGAAGGCCTTCGCGGGTCCGGCGGTGTCGCGCACGTTGACGCCCACGAAGCCAACGCCCTGCTCGGCGTACTCCTCATGGATCGCCTGGAGGTCCGGGGCCTCCTTGCGGCAGGGCGGGCACGAGGCGTACCAGACGTTGACCACGAGCACCTCGCCGCGCGCATCGGACGAGGAGAACTCCTCGTCCTCGAAGGTGGTGCCGGAGAAGTCGAGCGGCTCGCCGCGGTCGGCGGCCTCGATCTCGGTGGCCACGCCGTCACCGGAGACGTACCCGGATTCGTAGCGGTCGCTGGTGTCCGAGCCGCAGGCGGCCAGCAGCAGGGTGACCGAGGCGGTGCCGGCCGCACCGAGGAGACCTCGGCGCGTGAGCGGTGCCGACGTGCCGGGCAGCGCGGGCAGGTGAGGCGGGAGCGCCCGCGAGCGCCCGCTGTGCGTGCGGGTCATGTGAGGTTGCCTCCGGTGGCGTCGACCGCCCCGGCGTACAGCTCGGCCGCCGGCTCGGCATAGCCGACGTCGGCGAGGTGCGGACCGACGAAGTGCAGGCTCGTCACCGAGCACAGGCCGCATTCGCGACGACGGGGGTCGTGGAACAGCGGCTTGCCCTCGGCGCTGCGGCGGGTCACCCAGATCGGCAGCTGGTGCAGGACCAGCACCGCCTCGCGCCCGTTCGCGGCCTGGCGGGCCTCCTGCACGGCGGAGATCACGCGGGAGACCTGGTCGCGATAGGGCTCGCCCCACGAGGGACGGAAGGGGTTGAGGAACCAGCGCCAGTTGCGCGGATCGCTCAGCTTCGCCTCGCCGTGACCCATCCGCTGGCCCTCGAAGTGGTTGCCGGACTCGATGATCCGCGGGTCCGTGGTGACCTCGAGATCGTGCGCAGCAGCGATCGGCGCGGCGGTCTGCTGGGCGCGCAGCAGGGGCGAGGAGCGCACGAGGGCGATGTCGGAGTCGGCAAGGTGATCGGCGACGTGCTGCGCCATCTGCTCGCCGCGATCGCTGAGCCGATACCCGGGCATGCGGCCGTAGAGGATGCGGTCCGGATTGTGCACCTCGCCATGGCGGACGAGGTGGACGATGGTGGTGGTCACGGGTGCGCGTTCCCCCCTCGGGAGATCAGCAGGAGTGGAGCCGAGCGGCTGAGCCGCCTCACGGTACCAATCCAACCTCCATGTCAGCCCTGAGGAGCGGCCTCGACGTGAGCAGCCGGACTCCCGATGGCGATCGGGGCGTCCTCCGGCACCGCGCGACCCAGGATCCGGCCGAGCTCGAGGAAGTCGTCGTGGCCGACGACGTCCAGCAGCAGTTCGCGCACGGAGCGCACATGGATCGGTGCGGCCCGCTCGAGGAGCTCGCGCCCGGCGACCGTCAGCTGCGCCTGACGCCCGCGCCCGTCGTTGGAGCAGCGCACCCGCTCCACCAGCCCGCGCTTCTCCATCCGGGAGATGGTGTGGGTCAGCCGCGAGCGCGAATGCACCACGCGATCCGCGAGCTCGGACATGCGCAGGAACGATCCCTGGGCCTCGGACAGCCGCACGAGGATCTCGTACTCCCCCAGCGTGAGGTCGATCTCCGGGTCCGCCTGCAGGACCTCCGAGAAGCGGTCGGTGAGCAGCGTGGTCGCGTAGAGGAAACCGCGCCAGGCGTTCTGCTCCGAGGGCGTGAGCCAGAGGTCCTCCGGCGTCGACGCCCTCCCGGCCTCTGCTGCCACTGCTTCTGCCTCTACCCCTACTGCCTCTGCCACCGCTTCTGCCTCTACCTCTGCTGCTTCTGCCACTGCTTCTGCTGCGCATCCGGTCGCGCCGGCCCCGACCTCACCCTCAGTGCTTGACTGCGTGTCACGCATCACTGTCTCCTGTCCCTGTGGCCATGTCCTTGCATCATCCTCCAGTTTAGTTTAGATTTCAAGGAAGCGAGGCGATCATGCATCAGCATGATCGCTCCCTACGACCTCAAGGAGATCTTCCATGACTGATCTGACCCCCGGCACCTGGGCCCTGGACCCGACCCACACCGCTGCGAGCTTCACCGTGCGCCACGCGGGCATCTCGAAGGTGCGCGGACAGTTCACCGACGTCACGGGCGCCCTCACGGTCGGCGACAACGGGGAGAACCTCTCGTTCGACGTCTCGCTGAAGACCGCCTCGGTCACCACCGCCAACGAGGACCGCGACAACCACCTGCGCAGCGGCGACTTCTTCGACGCGGAGAACTTCCCGGAGATCACCTTCGTTTCCACGAAGGTCACGGACGACAAGCTGGTCGGCGACCTCACCATCCGCGGCACCACCCAGGAGGTGGAGCTCAGCTTCGAGTACGAGGGCGCCGCGACCGATCCCTTCGGCACCTACCGCGCCGGCTTCACCGGTCAGACCACGATCTCCCGCAAGGAGTTCGGCCTGACCTGGAACGCCGCCCTCGAGGCCGGCGGCGTGCTGGTCTCCGACGAGGTCAAGATCTCCGTCGAGGCCGAGTTCACCGCGCCCACCGCGGCCTGACTCGACCCGCCTCCCCCGTCGGCGCGTCGACCGCGTCACGACAGAGGCACGGGCCGCTCGCACCGAGGTGCGGGCGGCCCGTCGTCGTCCGGCGCTCACCCGTCTTCGCCTCGCCCTCTACTGCCCCCTCGCCGTCTCACCGCCCCGCTCTGCCGCCCCGGCACCGGGGCGTCCTGCGTCCCGGCGCCCAGCCGCTCTCGATAAGGTTCACGCCATGACCACCCCGCGCATCCCGAGCCCCGCCGACCCCGACGCCAGGGTGCTGTACCTGACCCGCGACGGATGCCACCTGTGCGAGGACGCCCTGCCCGTGGTCCGGGCCGAGGCAGACCGCGCGGGCACCGCCGTCGAGGTGGTCGACATCGACGCCGACGAGCAGCTGCGTGCGGACTGGGACTACGACGTGCCCGTCATCATCGTCGACGGCGCCGTCCATGCCAGGTACCGCGTGGAGGCCGAGCAGCTGCGCGCGGCCCTGCGGAAGCGGCCGTGGTGGCGCCGTCTCACCGGCCGCGCCTGAACTGCACCGATCGCCTGAACCGCACCGGGCCGCCTGAACACCACCGGGCCGCCGGAGCAGCATCGACCGCGCCTGAACCGCACTGGTCGCCCGTGAGCGATCGCCCCCGGACATACGACGTGCCCACACGCCCCCCGGACACGCGACCGCCCTCGAACAAGCAACGGCCCCCGCCTCTCGGCGGGGGCCGTTGCACATCACACAGTGCTCACTTCTTGTTGCGGCGCTGGTGGCGAGTCTTGCGAAGCTGCTTGCGGTGCTTCTTCTTGGACATGCGCTTGCGTCGCTTCTTGACGACAGAACCCATAGGATGCCTCTTGTTCTGCAGGCCGACGCCTGCGGGATGGTCCAACTGATCAGGAGTGCGCGGCCCGCGAGGACCGCCAGAAGCGGTCCAGTGATGCGGCGCGGGCCCGACGCCACGGTCGACGCATCATTCTACACAGAAGGTCTGGGTGTCTCCCCACGGGCGAGTGCGAGATCTCTCGTCACTGCGTCCGCGCGGGCGAGTTCGGCGTCGACCGGAGCCACCACGTGGGATGCGGCGACCTCCCGCACCCGGCCCAGCAGCACCCGTCGTGCCCGGCGCCGATGCCGCCTCGCGGTGACCCCGGCGAGCGCGACCCCGGCCAGGCCGATCAGGATGCCGGCGGCGATCCCCAGCACCAGCAGCGCCGTGGGCAGCGGGATCGGGATCCACAGCTCCTCGATCATCGGCATCGGCGGCGGTGGGATCTGCAGCAGCGCCAGCACGACGTTCAGCGCGAGCCAGCCCAGGCCCACCACCCACACGAGCATCGCGAGCCACTGCAGCACATCGAGCACCGGCCACCACCAGGAGGTCGTGCGCCCGCGCAGATCCGCGCCGGCGACCGCCTGGTCCAGGGCGTCGGGCAGCTCGTCCTCGCGCGAGCGGGCGGCACCGCGCACGGCGGCCCGCCAGGCGTCCCCGCCGCCCTCGGAGGACGTGTCGGCGAAGCGGCGCACCGAGGTGGAGGCGGTGGCACGGGTGGCGGCGTCGGGCTCGGGCAGCGAGGTGCGTTCGAGCTGCTCGCCGTCGCGCTCCTGACCGATGCCGAGGCGGCGCAGCGGATCGGGTCGCACCGCGCGCAGCCAGCGCAGCGGCGGCCAGCCCACGCGGCCCGCGGCGCGGTGGCGGTAGGAGGCGGCGACGGCGTCGGCCACGGGCTCCACGCGGGCCGCGAGCGCGAGGTCCTCCACCAGGTCGTCGATCTGTTCCTCGAGGACCTCGCCCGGGAGTCCGTCGGGATCCGCCGCCTCGCGCAGACGCTCCGCCGCCGCGCGCACGTCGGCCCGCTGCCGCTGGGAGGCCGCCTCCCGGCCGCGGGCGAGGGTGACCAGCTGCCAGCGCAGCTCGTCGATCCCCTCCCCCGTGCTCGCGGAGGTGGCGAGGACCGGCGCCTGCTCGAGTCCGTCGGCGCGGGCGATGGCCTCGAGCGATCCCCGCACCTGCGGGCGTTCGTCCTCCCGCAGCAGATCCATCTGGTTCAGGACCAGCACGGTGACGGCGTCGTGACCGGCGAAGGCCTGCACGAACTCCTGGTGGAGCACCGCATCGGCGTACTTCTGAGGATCGGTCACCCACACGAGCACGTCGACCATGCCGGTCATCCGCTCGGCGATGGCGCGGTTGCCGGCCTCGACGGAGTCAAGATCCGGCAGATCCAGCAGCACGACGCCCGGCGCCACCGCGGGCTCGGTGCGCTTGGCGCGGCGTCCCGCCACCGGTGTCGCCGCGATCTCGAGCGCGGTGCCGGTACCGTCCAGGGCGTGGCGCTCCTCCACCTCGAGCCAGTCCAGCAGGGCCTCGCTCCCGGTGTCCCCGAGCACGGCGGCCACGGGCTCCGCGGTGGTGGGGCGACGCACGGCGGCGCGGGAGATGTCGGCGCCGACGAGGGCGTTCACGAGTGAGGACTTCCCGGAGCCGGTGGCGCCGAACAGGCCGATCACCGTGTGCTCGGCGGACAGCGCGCGGCGGCGGTCCAGGCGCGCGAGCAGCTCCTGGGCGGCGTCGAGCTCAGCACCGGGGGCGATCCCGTCGAGCTCCTCGGCGGCGCGGTCCAGGGCCTCGATGCGCTCGGCCAGCGAGGCCGGGCCGGAGGCGGCTCGGCGGCTCAGCAGCGGGGTCATGAGTCCTCCCTGATCTCACGGGCGATCTCTTCGAGCGCGGCGGCGTCCTCGGCGAGCGTCTCCGCGGAGGCGTTCCCGGCCAGGGCGTCGAGCCGCTCGAGGAAGGGTTCGGAGCGCTCCGCCACCAGGGCGTCGAGGCGCTCGGTGAGACGCTCCCGGGCCACGCGGGCCATGCGGCGCACCGCTTCGTCGCCGAAGATCGTCTCCAGCAGCTTCTGGCCCACCACGGCGGTGGCGGCGCCGGCGCCCACCTCGAGACCGGTGGGGATGAAGGCGGTCGAGGCGAAGACGACGATCATCAGCGCGACACCCACCGCGTTCACGCCGAGGGACAGCACCCGCGCCTTGGTGCGCCGGTCCGCTCCCTCGGAGCGCACCAGCTCGAGCACGTCGCCCTGCCAGGCACGGATCGCCGCGGATACCTCCTCGCGGTAGCTCTCGGGGAGGCGGGAGAGGTCGGCGCCCTCGGCGAGCTGGCGGCCGGCGGGCGTGGTGCGCCAGGCGGCCTCCGCGCGTTCGGCGCCGCGGGCGGTCTCGTCGAGGACGACGTGCACCAGTCCGGTGCCCAGCGCCTGCTCGGCCGCGACCGACGGGGCGGGCCGGCCGCTGACCGCTTGGCCGATCCGGTCCCGGACGCGCGTGAACAGGCTCTCGACCCCGCGGAGGAACTCGCCGGTGCCGACCACGTCCTGCCAGCGGGAGAGCACCTCGCCGCGCAGCAGGGAGCCGTCCCCGAGCGCCTCGTCGATGCGCTCGCGGGAGCCGGAGAAGGCCTCCTGCGCCTCGTCCCGCAGGCGGGCTCGCTCCAGTTCCTGCGCTGCGGCGTGTTCGGAGAGGTCCCGGGCGGAGACGGCCAGGCCCGCGACGGCTCCGCCGACGGTGCGACGGGCGATCCGCGCCCGGGCCTCGCCGTCGGCCGCCAGATGCGTGAAGTGCTGCTGGAGCTCGCCGATGGCCGACGCCGGCAGCATCCCGCGTTCGTCGAGCCGGGTCTCGGGGACCAGGAACAGCCGGGAGACCTCGATGCCGCTGCGTTCGAGCATGCCGCGCAGGTCCTCGGCGAGCTCCTCGGCGACACCGGGCCGCTCGGGGATGCGGTTCATCACGACGTCGACGGTGACCTCACGCTCTGCCGCCGTGCGCAGCACGTCCCACGGGACGGCGTCCGCGTATCGGTTCGCGGTGGTCACGAACAGCCACAGGTCGGCGGCGCGCAGGAGCTGCCGGGCGAGCTCACGATTGCCGCGAGCGACCGAGTCGATGTCCGGGGCGTCGAGCAGGGCGAGCCCCTGCGGGATGCGGTCGTCGGCACGCAGCTCGAGGCTGGTGGCGGGATCGACGTCTCCCGTGGTGTCGCCGACGCGCGGCGCCTCGGGGTCGTGGTCGCCGCCGGCATGGACGCGGGCGAGGCCGGGCAGGATGCGGCTGCCCGTGAACCAGGGCTCGTCGGCTCCGTGGTGCAGCAGCACCGGCCGACGGGTGGTGGGCCGGATCGCTCCGGAGCGGCTGACCATGTCCCCGACCAGGGCGTTGACCAGGGTGGATTTGCCGGCGCCGGTCGAGCCGCCGATCACCACGAGCAGGGGTGCGTCGAGCGATTCCAGGCGCGGGATGACGTGGTCCCCGAGCTGGGAGAGCGCGGCGGCGGCCTCCTCACGCGCCCGATCGACGCCGTCGACGGGCAAGGGCAGGTCCAGCTCGCGCAGATGCTCGGCGAATTCCTCGAGCACCGTGGTCGGCTGTGTGGTCATCAGTCCCCCCGGATGTCCTGGGCGCGCGGCCCCCGGTCAAGGTCGTGCGGAGCACATTGTCTCAGGACCGGCCGGTCACGGGGCGCTGACGCCGTGACCTCGTGTCCTGCCCTGCCCTGCCCTGCAGCCCAGTGTGCCAGCCTGCTCGTGCCGAGCCCCGCAGCACGCAGGTCCTGTGGCCCCGCAGCGATCCGGCCCGTCTGCCCTGCAGCAAGCCGGCCCCTCTGCCCCGCAGCAAGCCGGCCCTGTGCCCGGCGGCGGCCCCCGAACGTCGGCCCGGGGGCGTCAGTCCAGGAACGGGTCCAGGCCCCATTCCGGGAAGGCTCCGCGACGTGCGGCCTGGATCGCCCGGTCCAGCGCGGACTCCGGATCGAAGCCCTGCTCCCAGTCCCGCACGTCGAGCGGGCGCCCATCGCCGTAGGTGCGGATGGAGGGTTCCGGGGAGACGCCGTGCTCACCGCGCGCCCGGGCCTCCGCCTCGAGGTAGGCCTCCGGCAGCGGCGCGGTCGGGTCGATCGCCTCGCCGGTGGCGACCGCGAGCAGCTGCGCCCACGAACGGGGCACCACGTCGATCACCGCGTAGCCTCCCCCGCCGAGCGCGAGCCAGCGGCCGCCGCACACCTCGTCGGCGAGCTCGCGCAGCATGATCATCACCTCGCGGTGAGCCTCCAGGGAGACGGAGAAGTCCGCGAGGGGGTCCACCCGGTGGGTGTCGGCCCCGTGCTGGGTGACCAGCAGCGTCGGCCTCACGGCGCGGACCAGGGCGGGAACTGTGGCGCGCAGTGCCCGCACCCAGCCGTCGGCCGTGGTCCGGGGCGGCAGCGGCACGTTGATGGCCGAACCCTGGGCGTTCGCTCCCCCGGTGTCCTGCACGAAGCCGGTGCCGGGGAACAGCCGCTCCCCCGTCTCGTGCACCGACAGGGTGATCGCGCGCGGCTCGTCCCACAGCGCGAGCTCCACGCCGTCCCCGTGGTGCACATCGGTGTCGATGTACATCACCCGCTCCTCCCCGGAGTCCAGGGCATGCCGGATCGCGACCGCTGCGTCGTTGTAGACGCAGAAGCCCGAGGCGCTGGCCGGCCGTGCGTGGTGGAGGCCTCCGGCGATGTTCACGGCGTGGCGCACCTCGCCGGAGCGGATCGCGTCGATCGCCGCGATGGAGCCGCCGGCGATCCGGGCCGACGCGGTGTGCATGCCCGGGAACGAGGGCACGTCATCGCCCCCGATGCCGAAGCGGATCAGGTCCTCGAAGACATGCCCCTCGCTCGGCGCGGAGGCGCGGCGCACTGCGGCGATGTAGTCCGCATCGTGCACGCCGCCCAGCTGCTCGTCGCTCGCGACGAACGGCTCGATCGTTCGCACCCCGGGGCGGTCCAGCACGCCGGAGGCGCGGGCGAGCTCCCGGGTCAGGGTGAGTCGCACCGGCGACATCGGGTGGTACGGACCGAAGTCGTACTCGCACAGGTCATCGGACCAGACGATCCCGCAGGTCCCGGCGACGTCGGCGCCGGCGCCGACGGTGGCGGCGGCATCGGGCAGCGCGGGGGCGGGATCCGGGGTGGACGCATCGGCAGGCATGAGGGGAAGCGTACCCAGGGCCGTGCGCCGCCGCTCACGATGCCGCGGACCGCTCTCCCGCGGTCGTAGACTTCCGCGGACACGACCACCGGTCGCCGGAACACTAGGGGGAACGGGATGATGGACCGCGAATCGAGGGCCGCGCTCCGTCGAGCGCCGGTGCGGCCGACGACCTACCGGCTGCGCAGCATCGCCGTGTCCCTCCTGAAGGTCACCCCGGCACGGCTCGCCCTGGCGGGCTTCACCTTGATGATCGTCCTGTTCACGATGCTGCTGATGCTGCCCTCGGCGACCGCCTCCGGCGAGCGCACCTCCCTCGTCGACGCAGCGTTCACCGCGGTCTCCGCGATCTGCGTGACGGGCCTGTCGACCGTCGATACCGGGATCCATTGGTCCACCTTCGGCCTCACCGTCATCATGATCGCGATGAAGCTGGGCGGCCTGGGGCTGATGACCCTGGCCTCGCTGCTGAGCCTGTCGGTGATGCACCGGCTGGGCCTCGCCCAGCGGGTGCTGACCGCGACCGAGACCCGCGCGGAGCGGCTCGCCGAGGTGGGCGGCGTGCTGCGGATCATCCTCATCACCTCGACCGCCTTCGAGGCGGTCACCTTCGTGGCCCTCACGCCGTACATGATCATCACCGAGCACGGGGTGGGGCGCTCGATGTTCCTCGGCCTCTTCTACGCGATCAGCGCCTTCAACAACGCCGGCTTCGTCCCCGAGGCGCAGGGCGTCGCGCAGTACCTCGGCGATCCCTTCTTCTCCATCCCGATCGCGCTCGCGGTGTTCGCGGGCTCCCTCGGATTCCCCGTGGTCCTCGTACTGGTCAAGAAGCTGCGCACCCCGCGCCGATGGAGCCTGCACGCCAAGCTCACCCTCACCACCACGGCGCTGCTGCTCGCGCTCGCCTGGCTCGGGTACCTGCTGCTGGAGTGGGCCAATCCGGCGACCCTCGGCGAGCAGCCGTGGCACACCAAGCTTCTGGCCTCCGGCTTCGCCGCCGTGATGCCGAGATCCGGCGGTTTCGCGACCCTCGATGTGAACGCGCTGACGCCCGAGTCGCGACTGCTCACCGATCTGCTCATGTTCATCGGCGGCGGCTCCGGATCCACCAGCGGCGGCATCAAGGTGACCACGTTCGCGCTGCTGATGCTGTCGATCTGGGCGGAGATCCGCGGCAACCCGGATGTGGAGGTGTTCGGGCGTCGCATCCCCCACGAGACGATCCGTCAGGCGATCGGCGTGCTCGTCATGAGCGCCACCGTGGTGTTCCTCGCGGTGTTCCTGCTGCTGCGGATGACGAGCTTCTCGCTGGATCAGTCCCTGTTCGAGGTGCTCTCCGCGTTCGGCACGGTGGGGCTGTCCACGGGGATCACCCCGCATCTGCCCGCTGACGCGAAATGGGTGGTCATCGCGTCGATGTACGTCGGCCGTCTGGGGCCGATGACGCTCGGCGCCGCGCTCGCCCTGCGGCGGCGCTCCCGCATGGTCCAGCTCCCGATGGATCGTCCGATCGTCGGCTGAGGGCCCGGACGGCGCCGGCCGCCGCCACGTCCTCCACCCACGGCGGCGGCGACGGCCGGTGGGCCGGGAACTCGAATGCGCAGGAACCCGACTGCGCAGGAACGACGGATCGTAGACTGTGCCCGCCGCAGGGTGCCTCGTCACCCGCCGGCAGGCCCCGAGAAGGAGAGACGACATGGCACGCAGAGCTCGCGACGAGGGAGTGCTCGTGATCGGTCTGGGCCGCTTCGGCGCCTCGATCGCCCTGACCCTCGAGAAGCTGGGCACCCAGGTGCTCGCCATCGACTCCCAGGAGGAGCTGGTCCAGAAGTACTCCGGCCAGCTCACCCATGTGGTGCGGGCCGACGCCACCGAGCCCGAGGTGCTCGACCAGATCGGTGCCGCGGACTTCTCCCTCGCCGTGGTGGGCGTGGGCACCTCCATCGAGTCCAGCGTGCTCATCGCCGCGAACCTCGTGGACCTCGACAAGCCCGTGATCTGGGCGAAGGCGATCTCCGCGGCGCACGGGCGGATCCTGCAGCGCATCGGCTGCCATCACGTCGTCTACCCGGAGGCCGACGCCGGCAAGCGCGTCGCCCATCTCCTCAACGGCCGCCTCATGGACTTCATCGAGTTCGACGACGGCTTCGCGATCGTCAAGATGCGGCCCCCGCGCGAGGTGCAGGGGATGACGCTGGCGGAGTCCGACATCCGGGCGAAGTTCGGGGTCACCGTGGTGGGCGTGAAATCACCGGGCAAGGACTTCACCTACGCGGTGCCCGAGACCATGGTCTCCTCGCACGACCTGGTGATCGTCTCCGGCCACACCCACCTGATCGAGAAGTTCTCCAACCGGTCCTGAGCACGGCCCCAGCCGGTGCCCTCCACCCCTGGTACCGGGCTCGGCCCTGATGCCGGGCTCAGCCCTGATGCCGGACTCAGTCTGGTGCCGGACTCAGCCCTGGGTCATCTCGCGCGAGGTCTGTGCCGCCGCGGCCATCGCCGCGGCGACGCCTGAGCGCACGCCCTCGCGCTCGAGAGCGGCGAGGCCCTGCACGGTGGTGCCGCCGGGGCTGGAGACCCCGTTCTTCGCGACCGCGGCGTGCATCCCGCTCTCCAGCAGCATGGTGGCCGCACCCCGCACGGTCTGCTGCACGAGGGAGTCGGCGAGGTCGCGCTTCAGGCCCAGGCGCACCGCCTCATCGGTCATCGCCTCGATGAGCGCGAACACGAACGCCGAGAGCGAGCCGGCCGCGCCGATGAAGGCATGCACCTGCTCCTCGGTGATGTCGACCGCGACGCCCGCACGAGCGAACAGGTCGTGCACGAGGCGGTGCTGCTCGTCGGTGACCGAGCCGCCGCGCATCATGCCCACGGCGCCCTCCCCCACCGAGATCGGTGTGTTGGGCATGGCGCGCTCGACGCTCCGGCCCTTGGGCAGGGCTCCCTCGATCTGCGCGAGGGTGATCCCGGCGGCCAGGGAGATCACGACCGCGCCGGCCGGGACCTCGTCACGGATCGCGGAGGCCAGGTCGAGGAGCTGGTACGGCTTCACGCCGAGCACGACGACGTCGGCGTCCTCGAGCGCCTCGGAGCGGGAGGCGGCGGCGCGCGCGCCCAGCTCCTGGGCCGCACGCTCGCTGCTGGCCGCGGTGGAGTTGGTGATCCGGAGGTTCTCGGGGCGCACCCCGGCGGCGAGGAAGGTCCGGGCGACGGGCCCGCCCATGTTGCCCGCGCCGATCAGCGCGACACGCACGGCGGAGAGATCCGTCCGGCTGGCCGCGCCGTCCCGGTCGGAGGTGGGGGTCGAGGCTGATGCGGTGCTCTGCGATGTGGAGTCGGTCATGCCGACCAGGGTACGGCGCAGCTGCTCAGCCTCGGGCGCCGCGGCCGGTGCGGGGATCGGCGTCTGGGCCCGCGTCGGGGCCGACGGGCGCGCTGTCGGCGTCCGCTGCCCGGGCCACCTTCCTCGACTCGACGAGCACGAGCAGCTGCACGGCGAGGATCCCGAGCACCGCGAGCCCCAGCAGCAGCGGCCAGTCGGCTCCCGGCGCCTGCAGGGATCCCGCCGCGTCCTGCCAGGGCCACAGGCTGCGCAGCGCACCGATCATCACGCCAGCCAGGACGATCATGGTGCCGCGATGGTGATGCACGAGCAGGTGCCGCATGGCCCGCACGATCACGATGAGGCCCACGCACGCCCACAGGCCGAACCAGGCGATGTATCCGAGGTCGCGCTCGTCCACGGCCTGCAGGGTGGGCTGGTAGAGCCCGAGGCTGAGCAGAATGAACGAGCCGGACACACCGGGCAGCACGAGGGCGCAGATGGCGACCGCGGCGGCGGGGGCGATGATCCACGGGCTCGGCTCGAGCGAGGCGGTCGGCAGGGAGGTGACGACCAGGCCACCTGCGGCGCCGAGGGCGAACAGCAGCAGCTCGCGGCCTCGCCACGCGCCGCCGGAGAGCTTCACCGGCACCAGGACGGAACCGAGCACGAGCCCCAGGAACAGTCCGCGCATGGTCTGCGGATGCATCTCGACCAGGCCGGCGACGGGCCCGGCGACGGTGAGCACCGCGGCAGCCATCCCGATCAGCAGCGGGATCACGAGGACCCAGTTGATCGCGCGGAGGTGCTCGCGCATCCCCTCGGCGCGGTCCGGGCCGACGACCAGCCGGCGTGCTGCCGCGGTCAGGTGGTGACCGGCATCGATCAGCTCGTCGTAGATCCCGGTGACCAGGGCGACCGTGCCGCCGCTGACTCCGGGCACCGTCTCGACGACCCCGATCAGGGCGCCTCGCAGCAGGTTCCCGAGCGGGTTGCGGTGGCGCGGGAGCGGAGGGCGTTCTCCCTCGACGGTCACGTCCGGCGACGAGGGGAGGGGATCGGCTTCCGTCATGCTCCGAGCCTACGGGGCGCGCTCCGCAGGCGCGTTATGGTCTTCGCCATGAGTGCGCGCCTTCACCTGCTATACGGGTTTGCCGGGCAACGACCACCTGGCGGGGCTGCTCGAGGAGCCGACGGCTGAGGAGGGCCTCACGGTCCTCGAGCACTGACATGGCCCGAACGCTGACACCGGCCGAACGCTGTGACACCGTCCGAACGGTTCCACGGCCTGAGCACTGCCACGGGGTGGCGTGCTGCCATGACCGCGGTGCGGCAGTCGCTGCGCTCCGGGGCGAGCCGTGGTCGTCAGCGGCCGGTGCCCCAGTGAGGCGGGACGTCCCCGGCGATGCGGGCGTCGTTGGACTCGTCCACGCCCGGTTCGGGAGCGTCCGCGTCCACGCGGTTCGGCAGGATCGGCCGGCGGGACGACGTGCGCGCATCGCGCTCCGCGGGCTCACCGTCGTCCCAGACGATGGGCTTCCCGGTCACCGAGGAGATCACCACGCGGCCGCCGTGCCCGGACCCACCGGCCCCGGGGCCACCGCTCCTGGGGGCGCCGGTGCTCATTGGCGCTCCTGGTAGCGGCGGATCGCGCTGGAGACGGAGACGTCCAGCAGCACGGAGCGCTGCTCGAAGCCGAGGAAGCTGCGCACCTCGGTGGCCAGATGCTCCTCGAGGCGGGCACGGCCGTCGGAGCAGATGTACTCCACCACCGCGTCGAAGTCCTCGCTCGAGTAGAAGGAGAGCTGGTGGCCGGCAGGGATCTGCGGTCGCGGCAGACGGTGGCGTACGGTGCCCACGCCCTGTGGGGACTCGGAGAGCTCCTCGGTCTGGACCAGGCGCAACGCCCGCTCCACGGCGCGGCGGATGCGCTCGGCCTCGCCGTCGGGATCGATGAACAGCGCCCAGGACCAGACCCGCTCAGCGGCCCAGCCGGCCGCTTCGAGCCGCTCGGCCCGTAGACGGTCGCGCTCGCGCTGGCTCGCGGTGCCGACGTACCGGGCACCGTCGGTGTCCACGGCGAGCAGCAGGCGCCCGGGCAGGTCGGGATGGCCCAGAGCCAGTTCGATGCGATCCGAGGTGAGCCCGAAGTCGCTCTCGACCAGCAGGCCGAGCCGCCACAGACGATCGGCGAGATCCCGCACCAGCGCGTCGGTCTCCAGCTCGCGCGGTGTGTGGGGCTCGCCGGTGTCGCCGGGCGCGACGTCGCCGGCCCCACCGGTGACGCCCTCGGCATCGACGCCCGCAGGGTCGCCGTCGACCGTCCTCGCACCGGAGGCCGTCTCCGTGCCCCCGGCAGCCTCTCCCCCGTGCTCGGAGGATCCGTCGGCCGTGGTCGCCTCGCCGCCCTGCGCCTGCGCCGAGGCGTGCTCCTCGAATGCACGCGAGTCGGCATCTGGTGCCGCTGCGTTCGCGCTGTTCGCCGGCGCGTCCGGGTCCGCAGCCGCGACGGACGCACCGTCCGGGTCGGTCTGCCCCTCGACCGCCTCGCCGGCGCTCTGCGGGGATCCGGCGGATTTCCGGGCCAGGGCCGCTTCGATCGCGGCGTCCATGTCGTCCTCGGAGAGGTCGGTCTGCTCCTCTGCTTCGGCGGGGGACGCCGTCGCCTCCTCCGCGTGGGGCGGGGGGACCGGCGACTGCCGCGGCTGCTCCGGATCCGGCGGAGCGATCGGCTCGTCGCGCCCGGTGAGCGCGGCGACGTGCGGGATGACGGGGACGTCGGGCCCGCCCCGCAGCACCCACAGCATCGCCCGCAGGTCGTGGGCGCCTTCGCTACGCAGCCGGGCTTGGTCGAGGTCCTGCACGTCGATCGAGGAGACGACCGTGGTGCGCCCCCGAGCTCGAGTGATCACCGTGGCCAGCGCCTTGCGTCCGCCGGCCTCGGAGAGCGGACCGAAGCGGTGCAGGAGACGGCCGTGCGGGGTCTTCCCGAAGCCCACCGAGACGATGATGTCGTCGCGCAGGATCGAGGTGGCCTGGGCCGCGGGGAGCACGGTGAACACCTCGCGGGCGGCCGGATCGAAGTAATCGCGCAGCGCCGGGATCACCGAGACGGTGTTCATGATCCGGTCCATGAGCCGACGGGCGTGCTCGTCGGTGAAGGTCAGCACCGCGAGGGAGCGCTCGGGTCTGGTCCGGGCATGCTCGATGACGAGGTCGGTCACGCGGCGCAGCTCGGCCTCGGTGCTCTCGACGTACTCCATGCCCTCGGTGACCGGGCCGCGACCGTTCTCGACCACCACCAGTCGGTCCTGCTCGGGCACGACCGGGCTGGGCACCGCGAGCACCTCGCCCACCAGCGCGCGACGCTGGGCGAAGGTGCGCAGGCCCTCGGTGGCCGGATGCACGTCGCGCAGCAGCTCGACGTGCGGCGCGATCCGCAGCATGTCGTCCAGCAGGCTCGGGGCGGCGTCCCCGCCGTATTCGAGAGGGTCGCCCACCACGACGGTCTGCTCGGCGCGCACGATCGACGGCAGCGCGGCCGCGGTGGGCAGGCGCCCGCCGTCCGCCACGATCAGCACGTCGAAGTGGCGCCCGCGCGGGATCACCTGCGGCACCAGGTAGGGCGAGGCGATCCAGGTGGGGCGGGCAGCGAAGAGGATGTCCTCATACTTCGCGGCGAGGTCCCGGATCGACACCGTCGAGGAGCGCGCCAGCTCGGCGATCGCGGCGCGGGACGTGTCCGGGTAGGACTTCATCGTGCGCACACGGGTCTCGTCGGCCGCGGCATGCACTCGGGCCGACGCACCGGCGAGGTCCTCGGAGTCCAGGCGCCGGAAGCGCTCGGCCACCTCCGACAGGGAGGTGCCGTCGTACTGGGAGATCGTGGGCTCGGCGCCGGCGATGAGCTCCAGGACGCTGCGCCACCAGCACAGCTCGAGCTCGGCGCCGACCTGCTCGAGCGGGACGCGACGGGCGCGGAGGTCCTCGACCAGCTCGCCCAGTCCGTCCAGCGAGAGGCGGCGCAGCAGTTCGGTGCGCCGCGGCAGCGTCTCGAGGTCGTCGCGGTCCGCGGCCAGGGCCTCGGCGCGCCGCTCGAGCTCGTCGAAGTCGGTGCGGGCGAGGTCGACACCGGCCTCGGTGCCGTCCAGCAGCACGGAGAGCTCGTCGAGGATCTTCTGGGTGCGCTCGACGGTGCGGTGGGCGCGGTCGAGATCCGCGGGGAGCATCGGGGTCGACAAGCCCGAGGGTCGCTTCGCCGTCGCGGTGGGCGACTCGGCCGAGGCCGGCGACGCGGACGCGGACGTCGTCGTGGAACCCGCCGTCGATTCGGCATCGCCTGTGGGTGCGGCGGTCGCCGCCACCGAACCGGTCGAGGTGCTGTCTGCGGGCTCAGCAGTCTCAGCGCTCGCGGCGGTCTCGGCATTCGCAGCAGTCCCGGACGCGGACGGGATCTCGCCGGCCCCCGCATCGCGGGCGGGCGTGTCCGCCTGCGGCGTCACGGCCACGCGGCGCCAGTCGCTCGCGACCTGCCGCGCCTCGTGGAGCTCGCGGTGCAGATCCGGGGACAGCGACGCAGGTCGCTGCAGGGCGGCGGCCTCCTTGCGGAGCCGGCGCCGCAGGCCGAAGCCCATCACGACGCCGTGCTCTGCGCGCCAGGACTTGTCAGCGGTCGCAGCCACGAGATCGGCCAACGGAGCGCTGAACACGGCGGACTGGAAGGTCGCCAGCAGCGACCGCACCCGGTCCAACAGGGTCAGGCGCTCGATGAGCTGGTGCAGCGTCGTCGGGGCGGCGAGGCCGAGCTTCCCGCCCGTCTCCTCGGCGGCAGTGCGCAGCTGGGGCAGGATCTCCTCGCGGAGCTGGTCGATGAGCTCCTCGGCCCGAGCGGCCTGGGTGTCGGAGCTGATCGGGGCGCCGTACCAGGTGGTCTCCTCCGGGCCGCTGGTGAGCACGCCCACCTCGGCGGCCTCACGCAGGACCTCGGCGAAGCGCTCACGTTCCGTGCCGATCATCTGGGCGGCGACATCGGCCCGGAGGCGCACGCGGGTGCGCGGCGACGGGCGCAGCCGGGTCAGGGCGGCGAGCGCGGAGATGGCGTCGTGGGCGGAGGCGTCCCAGGGCTGCTGCACACGATGCATCGCCTCGACATGACCGACCAGGATGTCTCGCATCTCGCCGAGCTCGGCCGGGGACCCGTCGTCCGGCCCCAGACCGTGGGTGCCGGCGCGGCGCAGACTGCGCAGCAGGGCCGCGGAGGCGTTGCGCTGCAGCGAGGGGTCCGGGGACAGGTCGAAGACGAGCTCGTCGAGCTGGCGACTCTGCGCCGACGCGACCAGCTGGGTGAGATTGCGCCGCCGCTGGGAGACGATCAGGACGCTGCGGCCGCGGGCGTTGAGCTCCTCGGCGAGGTCGACCACGAGGTCGAGGCTCCCGGAGCCGGGCGGCGCGGCCACCGCGAGGTCCTGCCCGGCCAGGACCCGGGCCAGCACGCCGCGATGGTCGGGATCGACGGCGGCGACCAGCTCGTCCTCGGGGACCTCCGGCACCTGGTCGTCCGTCTCGTCGCTGCGCACCACGGCCTGCGCCTCGGCGTCACCCGCGAGGGCGGCGACCACGGGCGAGGCGACCCAGTCGGTTCGCTCGGCCGCGAGATCCTCGGCCACGGAGCCGGCGGCGTCCATGAGGTTGCCGACCACGAGGGCGTGGGTGACACGGAAACCGGGCAGCGGCTGTCCGAGGGAGCGGAAGGCGTCGAGCACGGGGGTGGGGTCGAAGCCGTGGGTGCTGTCCGTGGTCGCGAGCAGCGCGCGGGCATCGACCGCGACACCGGCTTCGCGCAGCGAGCGCAGCAGCACGGGGTTCAGATCGGCGGTGGTGTCGACCTCGAGGTCGACGTCCTCGCGGGCATTGCCGCGCAGGCTCAGCGTGATCGGACGCACCAGCACGGGGGCGTGGATCGGGGCGGAGCCGTCCTCCGGGTACCAGGTGGCCTCGCCGATGCCGAGATGGCAGGTGGTCAGGCCGACCTCCTCCGCATGGCGCTCGGCGATCTCGCGGATGGTGCGGGCGTGAGCACGCGCGTCGGCCAGGGCCCCCACCTCCCGCACCAGGGAGGACAGTCGCGTCGGGCCGCGGCCGGCGAGCAGCTGGGCGAGGCCGGAAGGGTGCGAGTGGGTCAGGTCCAGGACGGTCGCGCCGGCGCGGAGCTGGGTGAGGAACGAGGGGGCCGTGACGCCGCCGGTGATCTGCTGCGCCCACCGGTCCAGGGCGTCGGCGACCAGGTCCTCGCGGCTGAGGGGGCGGTGCTCACGGGGCACGGTGGGGAGGTCGTCCTCATCCTGCTCCGGGGCGATCCCGGCTCCCACCTCGTCGAGGTGACGGTCCACGACCACGTCGTAACGGCCCGTGCCGGATGCGCCCACCCCTGAGCGTGCAGAGCCTCCGGTACGGACAGTGCTCGCCACGGACCTCGACGCCGTCGCCGACGTCCCGTCGTCTGCGTGATCGCCGTCGGCCCCAGCGGCGCTGCCCCCGCGCGCCTCTGCGTCGGCCTCGGAGGCCCTCTTCGCGGAGGCCCGGTGTTCGCTGGCCAGAGCCGACAGGGCATCATCGCGAGGACTCGCGTCCGCAGTCGGTCGGTCAGAGCGCTTCTTGCCGCGCAGGAGGTTCCACATGGTGCAACACGCTACCGGGGCGGCGCGGTCAGCACGTGCAGGCGTGCCGTCGCATGCCACCCCTCCCTGCACAACCTGCTCACACTGCGGGCCCCAGCGGGGCGCTCCCGGGGAGGGCGACCAGAGGGCGAGCAGGCCGGTTCAGGGCCCTCGCCCGGACTTGGGGCTCAGAGGTCGGGGTGCAGTGGTCGAGGCTCAGGGGTCGAGGAGGACGCGAAGGTCGAGGTTCAGACCTCGTGCAATCGCACCGACGTCTCCTCGAGGTGCGCGCGCAGATCCTCGGGGACAGGACCGGCGATGATCAGGTCGGTGAGCACCGAGACCGGGCAGATGCCGGCGAGCGCACGATGGCCGACCTTGTCCGCCGTGGCCAGGCCCACCACTCGCCGCGAGTGACCGATCATGATCCGCGTGACCCCGGCCTCGGCATCGGAGTTGCAGGTCAGACCGGCACTGATGTCCAGACCCACGGTGCCCACGAACATCGTGTCCAACCAGAGATCGCGCATCGTGGCGGTGGCGAGCGGACCGGTGAGCTCGAAGGAGTAGGGCTCGGCCACGCCTCCCAGCACCACCGTGCGCACGGAGGGCCGCAGCACGGCTTCGGTGGCGATGTTCAGGGCCGCGCACACGACGGTCAGGCCCGGGGACCCATCGCGGGAGTCGATGTCAGGCCGGGCGACGGCACGGCGCGAGGTGGAGGTGGTGGTGCGCCCACCGTTGAAGCCGATGATCTGTCCCGGCTCGACGAGCCCGGCGGCCCGATCGGCGACCCGTTCCCGCCGCGCGGAATGCTCGTCGGTCGTGCGGGGAACGGTGGCCAGGGAGTAGGCGACGTCCACCGCGACGATGCCGCCGTGGGTGCGCCGCGCCAGCTGCGCCCGCTCCATCTCCCGGAAGTCCCGCCGCACGGTCGATTCACTGATGCCGAGCTCCTCGGCCACCTCTGCGACCGTCAGCCGCTTGGAGCTCGACAGCAGCGTGAGGACGTGGTCCCAGCGCGAAGAGCGATCGGTCGGCGGCTTGGCGCGCGGAGCGCTGCGCTCTGATCGCGGCCCAGCGGGTGCCTCCTGCTCGAAGGGCGTCGGAGACGACGCCGACGACGCCGACCGGGCACCGGACGCAGAGCCGGCGGACGGCGCCGAGGAGGCGGATCCGGGTGTCGCGCCGAGGTCTGTCCGACGGGCCGCGGCGGGGTCCGCGCGCGAGCCGGGCCGGGAGGCTCCGGCACCTGTCGGCTTCTGGTCACGAGAGGAATTACGCAGATTCACGCAGCCAGTATTGCGCGGATTGACCGGACCCTCCCGGGAAATGGTCAGAAGTCGTCAGGATCGGGACGATCTGCAGGTCACGTTTGAGACACGACGATCGGCCGACGTATGTTGATCGCAACGCCCCGCTCGGGGCGGTTCCGCGAACGAAAGGACACCGCATCATGGGCTTCGACGACGCGCTGAACAAGGCCAAGGACGTTGCTGGCAAGCATTCGGACCAGGCGAACCAGGGCATCGACGCCGCGACCGACAAGGTCAAGGATCGCACCCCGGACCAGTTCGACAAGCATGTCGACAGCGGCGGCGATGCCGCTCGCGACCAGCTCGGACTCGGCGGGGACAAGGACAAGGGCGGCAAGGGCGACAAGAAGAAGTGATCGCCCGTCGCTGACGACGAAGAAAGGCCCCGACGTTGCGTCGGGGCCTTTCCTGTCCGTGGGTCACTCGTGGCTCCTCGTGGATCCGCGCGTCTCCCGTAGAGATCCGGGCGTCTCCCGTGGAGCCTGGCCTCTCCCGCGGACCCGGGCAGCTCTCGCGGACCCGGCTCGCCGCCGGTCTCGCGGGTTCAGCGTGCCGCGCCCAGTGCGGGATCAGCACCGGGCAGCCCGACGGAAGGTCAGCTGCGCTTGCGGAGCACGAAGAACGCGACGAGCGCGGCGATGACCACGACGCCGCCCACCACGCCGAGCAGGATCGGCATCGAGGAGCTCTCCTGCTCCGGAGCCTCCTCGGCGGACGGCGCGGAGGACTGCTCGCCGCCCGCGTCGCTCGCGGCGGCGTCCTCTCCCCCGTTGTCGCTCGGCGCGGCGGCCTGATCGGTGCTGTCCTGCTCGACGGAGATCCCGAGGTTGCCCTCGATCGGGTGACCGTCGCTCGAGACCACGCGCCACTGCACGGTGTAGTCACCGGCGGGCAGGGGCTCCTCGAGGGTGGCGGTGACATCCGGCCCCTCGACCGTCGGCTCGATGTCCGCGATGGTCTCGCCGGACTCGTCGACGATCCGCACCACCGGGCTCACTTCGAGCACGTTGTCGGAGTAGGTCAGCGTGATGGCCTCCGGAGAGGTCTCGAGGGTGTCGCCATCGGCCGGATCCGAGGAGATCAGGGTGTCGTGGGCGAGTGCGGGTGCGGGCAGCATCGTGACGACCGCGACCATCATCGCGGCGCACAGCGCGAGCAGGGTGAGAGGTCGGAGGGAGGCACGACGGAAGGTCATTGGCATCACGCGAGCAGGTTACGCCAGCGCGTGTGCGCATGGCCGGGACGTTCGGCCCGGTCTACGAGGGCGCGGATCTGGGCGAGGTACGGCTCGGTGTCACCGTCTGCCGGATCAGGCCTGCGGCAACGGCACCGCGTGCTCGAGGACCGGCAGAGCCTTCCGGGCGGCGCGCACTTCGGCGAGATCCAGGTCCACCAGCAGCAGTCCCGGAGCTCGGCCGAGCTCCTGACGGATCTGCCCCAGGGGCCCGATCACGGCACTCTGTCCGATCCCTCGCGCCGCCCTGCCCTCGTAGTCGGCCGGCGGAGCCTGATCCGCCGCGAGCACCACGCACGTGGAGTCCAGGGCGCGGGCCTGCAGCAGCAGGCGCAGCTGCTCGCTCTTGCCGGACCCATCGGCCCAGGCCAGGGGCAGCAGCACGGCGTGGGCCCCGCGCCGGGCGAGAGCGGTGAACTGCTCCGGGAAGCGCACGTCGTAGCAGGTGGCGATCCCGAGCCGGGCGCCGCCGAGATCGAGCGTCACGAGCTCGGTGCCCGGTGCGACGGTCTCGGACTCCTTCGCCCCGTAGGCGTCGAAGAGATGGATCTTGCGGTATTCGAGCTCGAGCCGCGAGCCGTCGTCAGCGGGTCCCCGGAGGATCACCGTGTTGTGCACGCGACCCCCGTCGGCCGGTGTGAAGGAACCGGCGACCACGATGAGTCCGTGCTCCTGGGCGAGCTCGCTCACCAGGCGGTCGAAGGCCTCGTGGGAGGCATCGGCCGCCGCGCGCAGATCGGTGCCGAAGGGGGCGAGCGTGGCCTCGGGCAGGAGCACCAGCTGCGCTCCGGCCTCGGCGGCCGAGGCGACCGCGGAGCGCACCGCGCACTCGGTGACCTCGAAGGCCTCGTCGACCTCGATCTGAGCGAGGGCGATGCGGGGGCCGGCGGCACGCTGCGCCTCCTCGAGAGCGTCCGGGGTGTCGATGTCTGCTCCTTCTGCGCCGTTCGGGGCGCGGGTGGTCAGCTCGTCCTCGCCGAGCTGGGCGTACAGGCGGCGCAGGCTGAGATCGGCCCATCCGCCCTCGTTGCGCTCGACGGCGGTCACGGCGTCGCGCAGGCGGTTCAGCGGCCAGGCGGCGCAGAGGAACTGTATCCGGCCGTCCTCACCGGCGAGAGCGGCGACCTTCTGCTCCGCCGTGCTCGTCTCCAGCAGAGCGGTGAGCGTCTCCGGACGCAGCAGCGGCATGTCGCCGCCGAGCACCAGCACTGCTGAGACGCTTCCCGGCACCTCCGCGACACCCCGCGCCAGTGCGGCGAGCGGGCCGGAGCGGGGCGGATCCTCGAGCACGAAGCGGGCGTCGTGTCGCTGTGCGAGTTCCCGGCCGTCGTCCCCGTCAGGTCCCACCACGACCCGGTGGCCGACGGGCGCCGTGCGCAGCACCCGCTCCAGGGTCGTCGCCCCGGCGATCGGGACCCGCGTCTTGTCCCGACCGCCGAGCCGGGAGGAGGTGCCGCCGGCGAGCACGACGGCGGCAGCGGTGGCGGAGGTCTCGTGGAGCTGACTCGACATGCCTCGATCCTGCCATGGGCGCTAGGATGACGACGCTTCGCGCGTCGTGGCATGACGACGACCGACGCGGAGGATCGCCCCCGTAGCTCAGGGGATAGAGCACCGCTCTCCTAAAGCGGGTGTCGGACGTTCGAATCGTCTCGGGGGCACTGAGCAGACCAGCACGGATAGCCGTCGCCGTACGGCCCGTGAACAGCGGTCACGACAACCGCAGGACTCCGCATAGGCTTCGCCCATGGCTTCGGGACACTCCCACTCTCATCGCGGACGTGCCCCCGCTACCCGTCGGTCGCGCACGATCCTCGTCTCCCTCACGACGGCTCTGCTGCTGTTGACCGTGTTCGGGCTGGTCGGGCTGTGGCCGGCGGCGGATGCCCGGCCCGAGAGGGCCGCGCTGCTGGCTCCTGGCGTCGAGATCCTCTCCGCAGAGGTCACGAAGCTTCCGCCGGATGCACAGCCGCAGGAGTCGATGGTCGTCGAGGCGACCGGGCGCTCCGGCGACATACGGGACGAGAGCGTGCAGGTCGAGGTCACGCCCGAGGTCGCCGCTGATGGCATCCACCCGGGCGATCGGATCCGCATCCTCTCGATCGACGAGGCGGGCGAGGGCGCGCCCTATTTCTACTTCGACCACGAGCGCGGCGTCCCGCTGGGCGCGCTGTTCGTGCTGTACCTGCTGGTGGTCGCCCTGGTGGCGCGGGGCAGCGGTCTGCGCGCGGTCCTCGGGCTGGCCGCCGGCGTGGCGATCGTCGTGCTGTTCATGCTGCCGGCGATCCTCGCCGGCGAGAACGCCGTGCTGGTCGCGCTGGTCGGCAGCTCCGCGATGATCTTCCCCTGCGTCTACTTCGCCCACGGCATCTCCATCCGCACCACCACGGCGGTGCTCGGCACGTTCGGGGGCATCGCGATCACGGTCGTCGCAGCTCTCGTCGCCGGCCGCCCGGCCGGGATGACGGGCACGGAGGGCGAGGCGGCCCAGCTGCTCGCGGGAAGCTTTCCGGAGGTGTCGCTCTCGGCCGTCTTCCTGGCCGGCGTGATCATCTCGGGTCTGGGTGCTCTGAACGACGTGACCATCACACAGGCGTCCTCGGTGTGGGAGCTGCGCGCCGCGATGCCGTCGGCGTCCCGCTGGAAGGTGTTCTCCTCAGCGATGCGGATCGGGCGCGACCACATCGCCTCGACCGTCTACACCCTCGCCTACGCCTATATCGGGTCGGCGCTGCCCACCCTCCTGTTCGCCTCGATGCTGGAGCGCTCGTTCCTGGGAACGCTCACTGCCGGGGAGGTCGCGGCCGAGGTCTTCCGCACCCTGATCGCCTCGATCGGCCTGGTGCTCGCGATCCCGCTCACCACGGGGATCGCCGCGCTCCTCGCGTCCAGCCAGGCCTCCCCCGCCGAGAAGACGGGCAAGCCGGTGCGGACGTCCCGTCGCCAGATGCTCGAGGATCGCCTCGGCGACCTGTGAGCCGCCCGTCCCGGTCTGAACCGCTCGTCCCGATCGAGCGTCTACCCGGGTAGCGTGATCGGGTGACTCCCACCACCTCGACTCCTGGCCCCTCCGCTCCTGACTCCTCGGCCCCTGATCCGTCCACCTCGGTCGGCGCCTCCGCCGAGGCCCCCTGCTCCCCGTCGTTCGCCGACTTCTCCGACATCGACGGCTTCCTGCGCGTCCCCCGCCTCTCGTCCCTGGCCACAGGGCCTGACGGCCGCGTGGTCGCGGCGATCCAGGAGGCCGACGAGAAGGGCGCGAGGATGGTCTCGTCCCTGTGGGAGCTGGATGCGACCGGTGAGGAGCAGGCTCGTCGGCTCACGGTCTCGGCCAAGGGAGAGAGCGCGCCCCGGTTCGCGCCGGACGGCTCGCTGCTGTTCAGCTCCGCCCGCCCGGATCCCGAGGGCGGGGCCGAGGACGACACCGCAGCGATCTGGCGCCTGCCCCGCACCGGCGAGGCCCGGGTGGTCGCCTCTGCCCCCGGCGGGCTGTCATTGCTGGCGGTCGCCGACGACGGCACCATGCTCGGCGCGTCCAGCGTGCTCCCCGGGGGAACCCTCGCAACCGACGGCGAGCGCCGGACCGCGCGCAAGAACGCGAAGCAGACCACGATCTGGCACACCGGGATGCCGATCCGGCAGTGGGACCACGAGATCGGCGACGAGAGCCGACGCCTCGTGCTGGTCTCCGTCGACGGCGACCTCACCGATCTCACTCCGGACGTCGGCACGGTGACCCTCTACGCCGCCTCGGCGGACCTCTCCCCCGACGGCGCCACCGTCGCGTCCTCCTGGACCCAGCGGGTGCGCGGCGGGGAGACCCGCAGCTCGATCGTGCTGATCGACACCGCCACCCTGCGACGCGTCGCCCTGCTCACCGCGGACGACGACGCCCAGTACGGGGACCCTCTGTTCTCCCGGGACGGCAACCGCCTGGCCGTGATCCGCTCGACCGCCTCGAGCCCGACCGACACCAGCTACAGCCGCCTGGAGATCCATCCGATCGGCGGCGGCGAGCCGGTGACGGCCCAGCTCGGCGATCTGAGCATCGGCGACGTCGCGTGGGCCGATGACGGCACGCTCCTGGTGGCCGGCGATCTGCACTCCTCCGGCGCGATCCTCGCCGTCGACCCGGCGACCGGCGCCTCGCGCACCGTGGCCGAGCACGGCGTCTTCTCCTCGCTCGCTCCGGCGGCCGACGGGTCTGTCGTCGCCCTGCGCAGTGACATCGCGACGCCGTCGCGTCCGGTGCGGATCTCGGCGGAGGGCGCTCCTCGTGAGCTGCCTGCCCCGGGCGCGGTCGGCGCGCTGCCGGGCACCCTGGAGTGGGTGGAGACCGACGTGGACGGGATCAACGTGGGCGGCTGGCTGTGCGTGCCGGATTCCGCCTCGGCCGCGACGCCCGCCCCGGTCATGCTGTGGATCCACGGCGGCCCGCACGGGTCGTACAACGCCTGGAGCTGGCGCTGGTGCCCGTGGCTCGCGGTGGAGCGCGGCTACGCGGTGCTCCTGCCGGACCCCGCGATGAGCAGCGGCTACGGGGACGCCGGGCTGAACCGCGGCTGGCCGCGCCTGCCCGACGTGGTGTTCCGCGAGTGCGAGACGCTGTTCGATTCCGTGCTGCCCCGCCCGGAGCTCGACGCCACGCGCACCGCGATGCTCGGGGCCTCCTTCGGCGGGTTCATGGCGAACTGGATCGCCGGGCACACGGATCGCTTCGACGCGATCGTCACCCACGCCGGGCTGTGGGCCCTCGAGCAGCAGCACCGCACCACCGATGCCGCGGCCTCGAAGATGCGGGTGCATCAGCATGAGGACGAGGTGCCCGAGTGGTACCGCCAGTACTCCCCGCACCGCGCGGCCGCGTCGATCAACACCCCGATGCTGGTCACCCACGGCAACCGCGACTACCGGGTGCCCATCAGCGAGGCGCTGCGCCTGTGGTGGGATCTGGTCTCCGCCTGGGACGGCCCGCCCGAGACGATGCCGCACCGCTTCCTGCAGGTGACCAGCGAGAACCATTGGGTGCTCACGCCGTCCAACGCCCTGGCCTGGAACCAGACGGTGCTCGCGTTCTGCGATCAGCACGTGCTCGGCGCGGATCCCGTCCCGGACGTCCTGCCCTGGTGAGACGAGCGCCGGCCGGGGTCGGGCGACCGCCTCAGTTCAACGTGCCGGTGAGACGGCCGTGGAAGCTGGTGGAGTGCTCGTCGAGCCCCGTGAAGCGCACCTCGATGTCGTGCTCCGCGTACTTCGCCTGCACGGAGTCGAGCACGGCGACCGTCGAGGCGTCCCAGATCTGCGCGGCGGAGAAGTCGACGGTGACCTGCGCGGGATCCTCGGCGTAGGAGAACTGCTCGACGAGGTCGTTGCTGCTGCCGAAGAACAACGGCCCGCGCACGGTGTAGGCGGCCCCCTCCGCGCCGAGCACCCGGCGCACCGTGGTCACGTGCGCGACCCGTCGGGCGAAGAGCACGATCGCGAGCACCGTGCCGGCGGCGACGCCGATCGCGAGGTTGTGGGTGATCACCACGACCGCCACGGTCACGACCATCACGCAGGTCTCCGACAGCGGCATCCGCTTCAGGGTCGCGGGCCGCACGCTGTGGACGTCGACGGTGGACAGCGCCACCACCATCATCACCGCGGCGAGCGCGGCCATCGGGATCTGGGCCATGAGGTCCGAGAGCACGGTGACCAGCACCAGCAGCAGCACGCCGGCGAAGAAGGTGGAGATGCGGGTGCGGGCCCGGCCGAGCTTCACGTTCACCACGGTCTGGCCGATCATCGCGCAGCCGGCGATGCCTCCCCAGAAGCCCGCGAGGATGTTCGCGGTGCCCAGCGCCCAGGACTCGCGGCTCTTGGAGGACTTCGTGTCGGTGATGTCGTCGACGAGCTTGGCGGTCAGGAGCGTCTCCATGAGGCCCACGAACGCGACGCTGAGCGCCGTCGGTCCGATGATCTTCAGGGTCTCGAGATCGAGCGGCACCTGGAGCTGGGTGAGGCCGGGCAGGCCGCCGGCGATCTCCCCCTGGTCGCCGACGTTCGGGACTGCGAGGTGGGCGATCATCGCGATCGCGGTGACCACCACGATCGCCACCAGCGGTGCGGGCACGGCCTTGGTGAGCCGTGGCAGCACCAGCACGATGACGAGGGTGAGCGCGAACAGCGGGTAGACGCTGAGCGGCACGTCGAGCACGTGCTGCAGCTGGGCGGTGAAGATGAGGATGCCCAGCGAGTTGACGAATCCGATCATCACCGAGCGCGGGATGAAGCGCATGATCCGCGCGAGGCCGGTGACCCCGAAGAGGATCTGGACGAGTCCCGCGAGGATCACGGTGGGCAGCAGGTACTCCACGCCGTGGGTGTGCACGAGCGGGGCGACCACGAGGGCGACGGCTCCGGCGGCCGCGGTGATCATGGCAGGCCGGCCGCCGAGGATCGACATCGAGATCGCGAGCACCACGGAGGCGATCAGGCTGACCTTCGGGTCCACGCCGGCGATCACGGAGAAGGAGATGACCTCGGGAATCAGGGCGAGCGTGGTGACCGCTCCGGCCAGCACCTCGGTGGTCAGCAGGCGGGGTCGACGCAGTGCCTCGGAGAGTCGGGGAGAAGGTGTCACGCACGGATCGTACGGGACCCCGGATGGTCGGCCGACGTGGCATCCGCCTCCGCCCGGCCGGCCCGCGACGGCAGGCCAGCGCCACCACGACTAGGCTCGAGGGAACTTTCCCCGTGCGCACCATGGCGCGGGGCCGCCTGGACGGAGGACGCATGACCGACCGCACGCGCCGATCCTTCGACGCCACCTGGCTCCCCTTCGGGATGCTCATCGGCTTCATCCTGGGGATGGGGGTCGCGCTGACGATGACCTCCAACCTGCTGATCGCCGGAGGCATCGGTTTCCTCGCCGGCGGGATCATGGGGGTCGCGCTGGGCTTCCGCCGCAAGCGGGGCTCGAGCTCGGCCGACGAGGATGCCGCGGACGACCGCTACCGCGCGGCCCACGGCGACCCCGCACCACGGCGCGACGACGACCACTGAGCCCGACGCGGCGATCAGCCCTCGCGCGCGATGCGGTCCAGCGTCACCAGATGATCGACGGGGCCGTGGCCCTCGTGCGGGGTGCTCGACAGCTCCTGCTCGGCGCCGGAGATCAGCGCCCGCTGCAGGTAGTCCCGACCGGACCGGAGGGCGAGCAGGTCCTCCCCCACGCCCGGCCGCTCCAGGTACGCGGCAGCGGCGTCCGTCGTCCGCGTCAGCAGGGTGAGCTCCCCGTCCCGCCCGGCCTCGCACAGCGCGCGCACCCGGGCGATCCGCGCATACTGACCGGCGATCGCCGAGGACAGGGTGCAGCCGGTGCCGTGGGTCGAGCGGGTGCGCACCCGCTCGCCGCGCAGCAGGTCCACCCCGTCGCCGTGGGCGATGACGTCGACCATCTCCTCCCCGGCGCGATGCCCGCCCTTGAGCATCACGACGTCCGCGCCCAGGTCCCGGAGCCTCATGGCCTGGTCCTGCATCTGCTCGATGCTCTCCGCCTCACCCTCGTCCAGCAGGCGGGCGGCCTCGGGCAGGTTCGGGGTGAGCACGTGGGCCAGCGGCAGCAGCCTCTCGCGCAGGAGCGTGGTGGATTCGTCCTCCAGCAGGGCGTCCCCGCTGGTGGCGATCATGACAGGGTCCAGCACGATGCGGCCGAACTGCTCGGGCCTGGCCTCGATCGCGGAGATCACCGCGGCGACCACGTCGGCGGAGGCGAGCATGCCGATCTTCGTGGCGTCGACCGGGATGTCGTCCAGGACGCTCGTGATCTGCTGCCCCACGGCCTCCCCGCCGACGGGGATCACGGCCTGCACGCCCAGGGTGTTCTGCGCGGTGAGCGCGGTGAGGGCCGTCGTGCCGAAGACGCCGAGCGCGGAGAAGGTCTTCAGATCGGCCTGGATCCCGGCCCCGCCTCCGGAGTCCGAGCCCGCGATGGTCAGCGCGGTGGGCGGTCGCCATGCCGTCATGCCTGATCCTCCTGCCCGATTCCGTGTCCGATTCTGTGTCCGATCCTCGGCCGGCCTGCTGGTCCGCGTCCGGAGTTGCTGGCCTGCCCGGCTCCGCGGGTGAAGGCGGCCAGCAGCCGGGCGGATGCCGCCTGTGGGTCCGCCGCGGCGGCGATCTGCGAGACGACGCAGATCCCCTCGACGCCGGTCGCCGCGATGGGCGCGGCAGCGGTCTCGTCGATCCCACCGATCGCGACGGTGCGTGGCAGCGGGGATCCCACCGTCCGGGCCGCCTCGTGCCAGGGCGCGAGGCAGGCGGTCAGCCCGTCGATGCCCAGCGGCGCTGCGGCATCGGTCTTGGTGGCGGTCGAGTGGATCGGTCCGATGCCGAGGAGGTCGGCCTCACCTGCTGCGAGCGCCTCGCGCACCTGAGCAGGGGTTCCGGTGGACAGCCCGATCATGAGGTCCGGGCCGAGCACCTCACGGGCATACGCCGGCGTGGCGTCGTCCTGGCCCACGTGGAGGTGGCACCGCGTCTGCTCGGCCACCGCGAGGCGGTCGTCGACCACCAGCGGGATCTGCGCGGCGCGGGCTCCGAGCTGCGCTCCGAGCACCCGTCGGCACTCCTCCACGAGCTCGACGAGGTCGGCGTCCGTGGCGTCCTTGTCCCGCAGCTGGATCATGCCGGCCCCGCCGCGCACGGCGGCGAGGACCACGGCGGGCACGGCTCCGATGCCGCCGGAGAGCGCGGAGTCGGTGACGTGGTAGAGCCGCAGGTCGCACTCGTGCGCTGCGCGCAGGGACGGGCGGGTCATGCGCCGGCCACCGGGGAGATCCCGCGCTCGTCGAGCTGCACGATGCCCAGCACGTCGGCCGGGGTCAGGGCGTCCAGCGCGTCGAGCCAAGCGACCGCGAAGGAGCCGACGCCCTCGGCCGTCCGCGCCGCGCGGGTTCCGGCCGCGCCGAGCAGGGCGTGGGCCGCGAGCACGGCGTCATGCGCGGTGAGGTCGGTGTCCCGGGTCGCGCCGAGCACTGCCGCGCAGCTGGCGCCGAGCGAGCATCCGGTGCCGATCACGCGGGTCATCAGCGGATCACCGCTGGTCAGCAGTGTGGTCCGGTGGCGGGAGACGATCGCGTCGCGCTCCCCGGAGACAGCGACCACGGCGCCGCTGCGTTCGGCGAGGTCGCGGGCCGCCTCGAGCACGGCGTCGACCGAGTCGGTGGAGTCCACGCCGCGGCCTCCGCGGCCGGTGCCGGCGAGCGCAGCGATCTCCGAGGCGTTGCCGCGGATGGCGGTGGGGCCGAGCTCGAGCAGCTCGTGGGCGAGCGGGGTCCGCACCGGCAGCGACCCGATGGCGACCGGGTCGAGCACCCAGGGCCGCCCGGCGTCGCGCGCGGCACGGGCGGCGGCGGGCATCGCCTCGACCTGGGCGGGAGAGACGGTGCCGGTGTTCACGAGGATCCCGTCGGCCACTGCGGCGAACACGGGCGCCTCCTGCGGGTGGTCCACCATCGCCGGTGCCGCGCGGATCGCGAGCAGCACGTCGGCCGTGATCTGCTGGACGACGGTGTTGGTGAGGCACTGGACCAGCGGCCCCCGGTCGCGCAGCGCGGCCAGGGCACGTTCGAGGCGCACCTCCTCAGCGGGGCGCGCCGCCTCAGCGGACGGCGTGGAGTTCTCCATGGATGACGATCCCTTCGCAGGTGTGGGCCCGAGCAGGTTCGACGAGTCTGATCTCAGCCGTCGCGTCCCGACGGCACCCCGTGTCACTGGTCGGCGACTCTAGCAGGGGCCCGCACACAGGATCTCCACAGACAGGTCACCAAAGACTCTTGGGTGAGCCTTGACCGACCCTTGACCTTTTGGCACGGTGTGACGCGGATCCCTTCGAGCCGACGCACTGCCAGATGCATTGCGAGACGCTGCGCCAAGCGCGTCACCAGACGCATCACCAGAAGGCTCGGACGGGGCCAGCCATCCGCTGACACGAGGGGGAACACCATGGCCGCGAACAGCACAGCGCGTCGCGCTCGCGCTCGCACCGGCACTCGCACCGCGCTGGCCGTCCTGGCCGGAGCCGCTCTGCTGAGCGTGTCGGCCTGCGGGGGCAGCGCCGACGACGACGGCAGCGCGGACGACGGTGGCGGTGGCGGTGACGCCCAGGAGCAGCCGATGGAGGCCTCCGACGGGGGAAACGGCGACGGGTCCGACGAGGATTCCGAGGACACGACGGAGGCCGACGACGCGGGCAGCTCGGGCAGTACGGGCAGTTCAGACGGCGGCTCCGCTCAGGACGATGGGGTGGGTGCGGGGGCCGGGGATCCGGCCGACGCGGACGGAAGCGGGCAGGAGGGTGAAGAGGGAACCGGCGACGGGAGCGGCAGCGAGGGGGACGATGCCGCGGACGGCCGCACGCAGATCATGCTCGTGACGGATCTGCCGGGCGACGACCAGACCGGCGACGGCTGGCCCGTGCTCTCACCGGACGAGCTCGCCACGACGCTCGCCGAGCCGTTCGACGGCACGGCGACCTGTGAGGAGGAGCTGGAGCTCGCGCCGGGCCGGAGCGCCACGTGCACGGGCCCGGCGAGCATGGACATGACCGAGCCGGAGCAGGAGTGGACCGCCCAGGCAGCGCGGGTCCCCGTAAGCGGGGAGGTCGGCGACGGCGGCGCCGTGGCGGTGCTGTTCACGACGGGAGACGGCCTGACCGGCCCCGCGGACGTGCTGCTGGACGAGGGCACCGAGCTCACCGGGCTGGGCTTCGGCTCCATGTTCGGCTCGGAGGACCTCAGCGCCCAGGAGCTCGAGGAGAGCACCCTGCAGACGCTCACCTCGGAGAACGCGTACGTGCCGGTCGCCGAGGCGGACTGGGAGTCCGTGACCTGTGAGGACGGGCTGAGCTTCGAGGCCTTCGAGCCGTCGCCGTGCACCGGCGAAACGGCCGACGGCGAGACCTACCCGCTCCACGTCGCCCCGGGCACCTACGTCGACAACGACCAGGGTCTGCTCGTGGGCATCGCGCGCAGCGACGCCGGCTGAGCCCGACGACTCCGACCGAGCTACCCCGACGCTCGCCGCCCGGCGCGCTGCCCGCCGCGCTGGTCGCCGCTCGGTGCACCTCGTGCTGCGTTGCGTGATCCGCCCCGGACGCCGCCGCGCCTCCGGGGCGCTCTGGTCCCTCTGCTGGTCAGATCGCTCACCAGCAACGCCCCACCCCTCCCCGTCGCCTGCACGTTCCGCTACCGTGGGCGGTGCGCCGCACAGGTCACGCAGGCGCCTTGGCCGGGACGACCCGACCCACGAGAACCCGATGAGGACGGCCTCGGAACAGGATCTGGATCATGCCGTCCATGCCGCCTCTCCCCTCCTCGACGCCCTCCACGGGCTCTGCGGACTCCGCGCAGCAGCCGGAGGACTCTCGCGCTCTGACCGGCCGCTCCTTGCGACGCGCCGTGCTCACCCGTTCCGCTCTCGGACGCCTCGCCCTGGGCTGGCTCGGGGTCGGCGCTCTCGCGGTGGCCGCCCCGTGGCTCGCAGGCCCGCTTCCGGGGATCGCCTTGGTGCTCGTGCTCGCAGCGATCGTCGCGGTCATCGTGATCGCGGCCGGCGGCGTGGTGCAGCAGGCCGAGGCGCTCGCCCATCGCCTCGGCGACCCCTACGGCACGCTGGTGCTCACGTTGTCGATCGTCGTGATCGAGGTGGTGCTGATCGCCGCAGTCATGCTCGGACCGGGCGATCATCTGACCATCGCGCGGGACTCGGTGATGGCGGTCTCGATGATCATCCTGAACCTCGCGCTCGGGATCTGTCTGGTCGCAGGCGGGCTCCGCCACGGGCTGCTGCGGCCCAACCGTTCCGGCACCGCGATGTACCTGGTGCTGCTGACCGTGCTCGGCGGCCTGGCCTTCGCCCTGCCCCACCTGATCGGGACCGACGGCTCCTTCGCCCCGGTCCAGGCCGTCGTGATCGCCGCGGTCACCGTCCTGGTCTACGGGGTGTTCCTGTGGCGGCAGACGGGTGCCCGCGCCGCGGACTTCCAGGAAGTCGGACTGCGTCCGGCGGGACCCACCGACACCGACGAGAGCACGACCACCGACGACAGCACGGTCTCCGACACCGCACCGATCAGCGCCACCTTCCGCGTCCACCGTGCGGAGCTGCTGGCTCGCGCTGCGCTGCTGATCATCACCGTGCTGCCGATCGTGCTGCTCTCCCATGACATGGCCGACCTGCTCGACGACGGCCTCGCCCGGCTCGGTGCCCCCGCAGCACTGGGCGGCGTGCTCATCGCGATGATCGTGTTCACGCCCGAGTCGATCACCGCGGTGAGAGCCGCGCTGGGCGGGGAGATCCAGCGGGTGGTGAACCTCTGCCACGGGGCCCTGGTCTCGACCTTCGGGCTCACCATCCCCACGGTCCTGGTGATCGGGCAGCTCACGGGGCAGCAGGTGGTGCTCGCCGAATCCCCCGTGAACCTCGTTCTGCTCGCGGTGACCCTCGGGGCCTCCGCCCTGTTCACGGCCATCGGCCGTTCCACCGCGCTGCAGGGCGTCGTCCACCTGGCACTCTTCGCGGTCTACGCGGTCGCGCTGTTCCTCTGAGCACCGTCCTGGCTGCGCCCAGGGGGCGTTCTCTGACGAGCACCGAGGCGGAAGCGCGGCCGCAACCCCGGGGTACAGTCGCGGCGTGAACGCGACGATGCTTTCGATCCCGACCGACGACGGCGACCTGCCCGGACTGCTCTGGCTGCCCGAGAACCTCGACCGGCCCGCCCCTGGCCTCGTGGTGCTCCAGGAGATCTTCGGCCTGTCCGACTACATGCAGCAGCGCTGCGCGGACCTCGCCGCGCTCGGCTACGCGGTGCTCGCCCCGCAGCTGTTCGCCCGGCTGGATCCGCCGGTCGTCGGCCTCGAGGACGGGGCCGACGCCGAGGCCTGGCTCGCGGAGGGCATGGCACTCACCCAGCAGCTGCCGTGGGAGCGCGGCGAGGCCGACGCCCTCGCCGCCCTGAACGCCCTGCGTGCGCACGGCGCGGTGGACTCCGAGCGCGTGGGCCTGGTGGGTTTCTGCTACGGCGGCGGCCTCGCGTTCTCCACTGCGGCGGCCGCCACCCACGAGGACCGCCCACCGGCGGTCCTCGTCAGCTACTACGGCTCCGCCCTGCCTGCGCTGCTGGACCTCTCCGACCAGGTGACGATGCCGAGCCTGCACCACTTCGGCACGGCCGACGCCTTCATCCCACTGCCCACCGTCGAGCAGATCCGCGATGCCGTCACCGGCGCGGGCAGCAGGCCGCAGGTGCGCTTCGAGCTGCACGAGGGGGCGGGCCACGCCTTCGACAATCCTCACGCGTTCCTGCACCACGCCGGGGCGTCCGACGCCGCCTGGCGGCAGACCGCCGATTTCCTGGGCAAGCGGCTGCCAGCACCTGCTCGCGGCGCTCACGGGTGACGATTCAGACAGATCGCGGTCGCGTGACCGAATAGTTATCTCCGGATTGTCGGACAGTCCGGACGTATGCCCCACGCCCCGTGTCGGGCCGGCATTGCTCCAGGCCACTACGAGGATCCCTGGTCGAGCGCGGCAGCGGCCTTCGGCGTGCTCCCTGAGGCGAATCGGCTGGACCTGGACGTCAGCGGTTTGCCGAGACGCGAAGGGCTTGTGAAGATGGCTCATCGGGTAGGTGCCCTGCGCGACGGGGGAGACGACGCTGTGGCCTGCCCGCCCACGATCTCTGTCCACCCATGAAGGAGCCCACGTGCCGCCAGTCATCAGCGCCGAAGGTCTGTACAAGGTCTTCGGGAGACGCCCTGCCCGCGGGGTGGAGGCGCTCCGCCGGGGCAGCACCCGCGACGACCTCCGCGAGGACGGCCTCACGGCCGCGGTGATCGACGCGAGCTTCAGCGTGGATCCCGGAGAGATGTTCGTCGTGATGGGCCTGTCCGGCTCCGGCAAATCCACCCTGATCCGGATGGTCAACGGTCTGCTCCCCGCGACCGCTGGAACGCTCGACATCGGCGGGCAGAACCTCTTCTCGATGTCGCCGGCGAAGGTGCGCGAGGTGCGCCGCAAGCGCATCTCCATGGTCTTCCAGCACTTCGCCCTCCTCCCCCACCGCACGGTGGGCGAGAACGCGGCGTACGGTCTCGAGATCTCGGGGCTGAACCGCTCCGATCGCGAGCAGAAGGCCAGCACCGCCCTCGAGATGGTGGGCCTGAAGGGATGGGAGGGCTACAAGCCCTCGGCTCTGTCCGGCGGCATGCAGCAGCGTGTCGGCCTCGCCCGTGCGCTCGCGGCGGGAACCGACATCCTGCTCATGGACGAGGCATTCAGCGCCCTGGATCCGCTGATCCGCCGTGACATGCAGGATCAGCTGATCGAGCTCCAGCAGCGTCTGGAGAAGACGATCCTGTTCATCACTCACGACCTCAACGAGGCCATGCGCATCGGCGACCGGATCGCCATGATGCGCGACGGCCGCATCGTGCAGATCGGCACCTCCGAGGAGATCCTCAACGAGCCGGCCAACGACTACGTCGCGAAGTTCATCCAGGACGTCGATCGCAGCCGCGTGCTGACCGCCTCCGCCATCATGGAGCAGCCCCCTGAGGTGCTCGGCTCCGGGCAGGGGCCGCGCACCGCGCACAAGCTGCTGCGCGAGACCCAGAACTCCTGGCTCGTCGTGCTCCACCGGGACCACACCCCCGCCGGGATGCTCCTGGAGGACGACGTCGCCGAGGCCGTGCAGGCCGGACGCAGCGACCTTCCCTGGTCGCCACCGCATGAGATGCACGTGGTCCGCCATGACACCCCGATCGCAGATCTCTTCGCCCCGTCGGCCCAGCACCGCAACCCCCTCGTCGTGGTCGACGACGACGGGAAGTTCCTCGGCGTCGTGCCCCGGGTGACGCTGCTGACCGCAGCCGGCGTCGCCCATGAAGGATCGCCGTCGTCCCCGTCCTCTCCCGGTGCGCCGGGGGACACCGTCTCTGCGACGGGTTCGAGCACCGTCACCATCGATCAGGAAGGGAGCGAGGCCCGATGAACTTCATCCCCCGCATTCCCATCGGCGAGTGGGCCGAGTCGGGCATCGACTGGCTGACCGACAACGTCGCCGGCCTGTTCGATGTCATCAGCGCGATCTTCAACTTCCTGGTCGGGAACCTGACCTACGGGCTCACCGCCCTCGAGCCGCTGGTGATGATCGTGATCCTCGCGCTGATCGCATGGGTCGTTCGCTCCTGGCAGCTCGCCATCGGCACCGCCATCACCTTCCTGATCGTGCTGTCCATGGAGCAGTGGGTGCACATGATGGAGACGATGGCGCTCGTGCTCGTCGCCACCGTGGTCGCCGTGGTGATCGCGGTGCCCGTCGGCATCCTCGCCGCGAGCAACCGAGCGGTGAGCAGCGTGGTGCGCCCGATCATGGACTTCATGCAGACGATGCCGGCGTTCGTCTACCTGATCCCGGCGGTCACCTTCTTCTCGATCGGCGTCGTGCCCGGCATGGTCGCCACGATCATCTTCGCGCTGCCTCCCGGCGTGCGCATGACGGAGCTCGGCATCCGCCAGGTCGACGGCGAGACCGTCGAGGCGGGCGAGGCCTTCGGCGCGAGCTCCTGGCAGATCCTCCGCGGGATCCAGCTGCCGCTGGCCGTCCCGACGATCATGGCCGGCGTCAACCAGGTCATCATGCTGGCACTGTCCATGGGCGTCATCGCGGGCATGATCGGCGCACCCGGACTGGGCAAGGAGGTCGTCGCAGCGATCTCGAGTCTCGACCTGGCGCTCGGTGTCGAAGCCGGTCTCGGCGTCGTCATCCTGGCCGTCTACCTCGACCGCATCACGGCCGCCCTCGGCGACAGCGCCACGTACACCAAATCCGCCCTCGCCCTGGTCCAGAAGGCGCGCGCCCGACGGGCGACCGGCGCCTTGTGACCCCAGCGAGCGCCCCTCCGGGCGTCACGCCGCCGGACGGCGATCGTCCGGCCGCGCCCCTCCAGCCACCGCACCACTACCGAAGGAGAGAATTCATCATGGATCCCCTGAAGGACAACCGCCTCCGCACCTCCGCGCTCACCCGCCGCTCCGCACTGCTCGGCGGCGCCGGCCTCGTCGGGCTCGGCCTCGCAGCCTGCTCCGACAACGCCTCCACCGGCGGCGCCGGCGGCGGCGGAGAGACCATCACCCTCGGCTACGTCAGCTCCTGGACCGACGGTCTGAGCACCGCCTACCTGCTGGACAACCGCCTGCAGGCCATGGGCTACAACGTCGAGCACCAGGACATCAGCGAGCCCGGCGCCCTGTACGCAGCGCTCGCCAAGGGCGACATCGACGTGTACCCCTCGGCATGGCCCGAGGTCACGCACGCGGAGTACATGAAGGAGTACGGCGACGACATCGACGACCTCGTCACGTACTACGGCAACGCGAAGCTGACCATCGCCGTGCCGGAGTACACCGACATCACGTCGATCGACGAGCTCAAGGGCAACGCCGACATGTTCGGCGGGCAGATCATCGGCATCGAGCCCGGCGCCGGTCTCACCGGCGTCACCAAGGACTCGATGATGCCCACCTACGATCTCGAGGACGAGTACGAGCTCGTCACGTCGTCCACGACCGCCATGCTCAGCGAGCTGAAGAAGGCGACCGATTCCGAGAAGGACATCGTGGTCACCCTGTGGCGTCCGTTCTGGGCGAACTCGGCCTTCCCGGTGCGGGACCTCGAGGACCCCGAGGGCGGGATGGGCGAGACCGAGGGTCTGCACTTCCTGGCTCGCAAGGGCTTCGCCGACGACTTCGCGGACGCCGCGGAGTTCATCAGCGGCATCGAGTTGGACGACGAGCAGTACAACTCCCTCGAGGACCTCGTCGTCAACGAGTACGACGACGGCAAGGAGCCCGAGGCCATCGACAAGTGGCTCGAGGAGAACCCGGACGTGCTGCCGGAGGTCGAGGAGGGCTGACCCTCCCCTCGCCCGGTCACCAGTACCGGACCAGACGGCACGGGCCGGTCGCGATCACTCGCGACCGGTCCGTGCCGTCTTCTGTGTCGGATGCCCCGGCGATGCTTCCCGGCAACCCCGAGCGTCCTGCGGCGCCGGGGGTCGCCGACGCCATCACCAGCCCTGCGTCAGCCCCCGATGGTCACCTCGGCACCGGCCTTCGCGGAGGCGTAGCAGGCGTCGATGACCTCGGCGCGTCGCAGGGCCAGAGCCCCGTTGTGCGCGGCCCAGTCGTCAGAGCGGACCTTCTGCAGGAAGTTCGCGACCGCTGCGGCGTGGCGGCCGTCCTCCCCGGCCGCCGGATGCAGCTCGGCGGGAATGCCGGCGACCTCGGTCCACACGGTGATGCGCGGCTCCTCGGGCCCGCCCCACTCGATGGTGGCGCCTCCGTCGGCCCCGTAGAGGGTGACGTAGCAGAGATCGTGCGCGATCCACTGCGCCCAGCTCGACTCGAGCAGCAGCGTGCCGCCGCCTTCGAGGCGCAGGAAGGCGGTGGCGAGGTCCTCGACCTCGAAGGGCACGCCCTCCTCGACTGCGGAGATCCCGAAGCCGGAGCCGCCGCGGCCCAGCGGACCGAACTCGGCGTGGGTGGAGGCCGACGCCGCGGTGACGGCCGGTTCGTCCATGAGGTGCAGAGCCATGTCGAGCATGTGGATGCCGATGTCCATCATGGCGCCGCCGCCCGCGCTCGCGGACTTGGTGAACCAGGTGCCCAGGCCCGGGATGCCCTGGCGTCGGATCCACCCGGTCTTGGCGTAGTAGAGCTTCCCGAGCACACCGGAGTCGACGACCTCCTTGAGGGCGCGCACGTCCCCGCGCTGGCGGTGGTTGAAGGACACGTCCAGCACACGGCCCGCGGTGTTCGCGGCCTCGACCATGCGTCCGGCCGCCTCCGCGTTCTCGGCCATGGGCTTCTCGGTGATCACATGCAGCCCGGCCTCGAGCGCGGCGATCGCCATCGGGGCGTGCAGGAAGGTCGGGGTGGCGATCGAGACCACGTCGATCTCGGCCTCGGAGAGCATCTGCTTCCAGTCCGGGTAGCGGCCCTCGACCTGATAGCGGTCGCCGAACTCGGCCAGGAGGTGCTCCTCCATCGCCGAGATCGCGACCAGGTCCACCGTGGGATCGGCGGCGTAGGCGGCCACGTGCTGCTGGCCGGCCCATCCCAGGCCGATCACTCCGGCACGCAGTCGGCGCGTGCTCTCCTGTGCTGCTGCTGTCATCGTGCTGAGTCCTCTCATCGGTGGGTCTGCACTCGAGCCGGCTGATCCGGCTCGGGCTCGTCGGTCCCTCGCACCCGTCCTGCAGGGGTGTCGAGGAGTTCATGGCGCGGGCACCGTTGCTTCCTGTCCGTGCCGCTCGTTCTCCGGGGTCAGAGGTCCGGTCCGAGAAGTTCCAGGGGGTCTGCGCGCAACCTCGACAAGGCATGCTCGATGGCGCCGCGCACCACCACATCGCGCCCCAGACTGCTCGCGATGAGCTCGGGCAGGGGCTCGGAGGTGATCTCGGGCAGAATGGCTCGGGCGTGGTCGAGCACAGGCCCGATCGCCTCGGAGATCGCCCCGGCCAGAACGATCCGCTGCACGCCCAGCAGGCTGGCCAGGATCGCCGCGATCCGGGCGACACGTGCGCCGATGCGGTTCAGGACGGCGACGGCCAGAGCGTCCCCCGCGCGGGCAGCGGCGAACACATCGACCGCAGTCAGCTCGCCGCGCGGGATCGCCGAGAGAGCGGGTGACTCCTGCCCGGCGGCGAGCGCGTCCACGCTCCAGCGGCGAGCGAGGGCGGCAACACCGTCAGCCCCGCGGGAGTCCTCGAGCACGACGTCGAGGAAGCGCATCTCCCCCGCGCCGCCGTCGGCTCCACGCAGCAGGCGACCGTCGACGATGAGTCCGGCACCGAAGCGCTCGCCCATCAGCAGCGCCCCCATGTGCTCGCTGCCGCCGAGTGAGTGCTCGGCGATCACGGCGAGGTTGGCATCGTTCTCGACGAGCACCTCTCCGTCGAGCGCATCGACGAAGCCAGGGTTCATGGAGGGCCAGAAGTCGTTCTCGCCGTGCGGGGAGCGTCCCTGACCATCCACGGGTGCCGGCACTCCGACGACGGTCAGCAGACGCCGCGAGGTACGCGCGCCCGCCTCCTCGACGACACAGTCGATCAGCTGGCGCACTGCCTCGACGCGGGCTGCTGCCCCCACGGCAGCTCCGCCGACTGCGGTGCGCGCGGCGGCGATCTCCCGTCCGCGCAGGTCTGCCACGCGAGCGGTGAGCGAGTGCTCGCCGGCATCGATCCCGATGATCACCGCCGCATCGTCGCGCAGTGCGAAGCGGCGGGCCGGGCGCCCGCGCCGCGCTGCCCCGTCTCCCCGCTCCTCAGCGACCTCCTGCAGCCATCCGGCGCTCTCGAGATCCGAGCACAGGCCGAGCACGGTCGCTCTGGTCAAACCTGTCGAGCCCATCGCATCTGCCGCAGTGAACTCCTCGCTGAACAGGGCATGCTGCAGAAGCGCCTGCCGGTTGGCCTGCCTCAGCACCTGCGGCGAGCTGGCTCCCCGATCGCGCACTGTTGACATCGTTCGCTCCCCGCCTCCATACTTCCGATAGGTTGTAAATATAACTCTTGACGTATCTATCGTCGCATCAGTTCCGCTGCGGTGCACACCCTTTCGAGAAGGAGACGACGTTGTCATCCTCGTTCGGCCGGAACGGCCACCTCTCCCGACGAGCCCTGCTGGCCGGCGCCGGCGGGGCCCTCGCCGCCACGACGCTGCCCGCCTGCTCCGGCGCGAGCGGCGCCTCGACCCTCACCATGCACCAGTCCAAGCCCGAAGCCATCTCCTACTTCAGCCAGCTCGCCGAGGACTTCTCGCAGTCGCAGTCTTCCTACCGGGTCCAGCACGACATCGCCACCAACCTCTCGGCGAGCTTCGTGCGCAACAATCCGCCGGATCTCGGATGTCTGAACTACAACCTCGAGATGGGTCGGTTCATGGAGCGCGGCGCCCTGGCCGACCTCGCGGATCTCCCCGCAGCGAGCACGATCCGGGAGGACGTCCAGGACCTCACCTCCTGGTACGCGACCTATGAGGATCGAACCAGCGTGATCCCGTATTCGGTCACGGCTGCCTCAGTGATCTACAACCGACGCATCTTCGACGAGCACGGCCTCGAGGTCCCCACCACCTGGGAGGAGTTCGTCGGCGTGTGCGAGACGCTCAAAGCCGCAGACGTCATTCCCATCTACAGCACCTTCCTGGATCCGTGGACGATCGCCCAGGGCCTGTTCGACTACACCGTGGGCGGCATGGTCGACGTGCGTGCCTTCTACGAGGACCTGCACGAGCTCGGCGAGGACGTCGGCCCCGACTCCGAGGTCTCCTTCCAGCGCACTCTCCTCGAACCCGTCGAGCGCATGATCGAGCTGGTGCAATACACGAACCCTGATGCCTCCAACCGCGGGTACGGCGATGGAAACACCGCGATGGCCCAGGAGAAGGCCGCCATGTACTTCCAGGGGCCGTGGGCGTTCGGCGAGATCGAGAAATCCGGTGAGGAGCTCGACCTGGGCACCTTCCCGCTGCCGATGACCGACGATCCGGCGGACCTCAAAGTGCGCGTGAACATCGACCTCTCCCTCTGGGTGCCCGAGGCCGCCTCCGAGCCGACGGGAGCACGAGAGTTCCTGCAGTACCTCATGCAGCCCTCTGTCCAGAATCCCTACAACGAGAAGTTCCTGGCCTTCGGCACGACGAAGAACGCGCCTGCTGTGACGGACGACCGCATCGCGGAGATGCAGACGTTCTACGACGACGGACGTTTCTACATGGGTGCCTCCCAGTTCATCCCGAAGTCGATCCCGGCCCAGAACTACATCCAATCGATCGTGGGCGGCGCCGATCCTGAGCGGACTCTGGCGCGTATGGACGCCGACTGGGCCCGTCTCGCCTTCCGGGAGTGAGAGCGGCCATGACCACGGAGCACCATCAGTCCCACGAGCCCACGAGCAAGGAGTGAGGATGTCGACGACGACACCGACACGACCATCGTCCCGCGGCGAGCTTTCCTCGCCGGCCGCACCGCTGCGATCCCACAAGCGCAGGATCGACCCGCTGTACTACTTCTTCCTGTTCCCGTCCCTTGCCCTGTTCACCGCGGCGGTCACGGTGCCTGCACTGCTGGGCTTCGGGTACAGCTTCACCAACTCCATCGGCTTCGGCGACTGGGAGTTCATCGGTCTGCGGAACTACATCGCAATGTTCCAGGACCAGGGGATCCTCGGCTCCTATGCCTTCACCCTCGGCTTCTCCTTGGTCACCGTCGTGATCGTGAACATCCTGGCGTTCGCACTGGCGCTCGGACTGACCTCACGGATTCGCTTCACCGCGGTGCTGCGCACGATCTACGTGATCCCGATGGTCATCTCCGGCATCGTCATCGCCTTCGTGTTCCAGTACCTGTTCGCCAACACGGTGCCGGGCATCGGACAGGCCGTCGGCTCGGGCGCCCTGTCGACCTCGATCCTGGCCAACCCGGACTGGGCGTGGCTCTCGATCGTGATCGTGACCGCCTGGCAGTCGATCCCCGGGACGATGCTCATCTACATCGCGGGCCTGGTCACGATCCCCGGCGAGGTGTACGAGGCCGGATCCATCGACGGCGCCACCGGGTGGCAGAGCCTGCGGCACATCACCCTGCCCCTGGTCTCCGGGTTCATCGTCATCAATACGATCCTCGGCTTCAAGAACTACCTCAACGCCTACGACATCATCGTGGGCCTGACCGACGGCGGCCCGGGTGTGGCCACCCGCTCCGTGGCGATGTCGATCTTCCGCGGATTCGAGGGCGGCGACTATGCCTACCAGATGGCCAACGCGATGGTCTTCTTCCTGATCTCGATCGCCCTCGCACTGGTACAGCTCCGCGTGACCCGAGGAAGGACGGTGTTCGGATCATGACCACCTCGCCCGCCACCGAGACCACCACCGCCGACGAGCCCCGCAGGAGCTCGCGGTCCTCTCGCCCCGTTCGGCGCAGCCGCGGGAAGGTCGGCCGAGAACGTGTCAACCGGCCCGCCACCGCTCTTCTGGCGGTGGGCTCGCTCGCCGTCCTGGTGCCGCTGTTCGTCACCGTGAACATGTCGCTGAAGACCACCGCCCAGGCGGTCGACGGGAATGCGTTCAGCATCCCCAGCCCCTTCACGCTGTCGAGCTTCGTGGAGGCGTGGAATCTCACGAACTTCCCCCGCGGGTTCGCCGTCTCGATCTTCATCACGGCGATCGCCGTGGTCGGCGAGATCGTCATCTCGGCCCTCGCAGCGTTCGCGATCGTCCGCAACTGGGACCGTCGCGCGTTCCGCTGGTCGTTCTTCTACCTGCTGGCCGCGATGTTCATCCCGTTCCCGGTGGTGGCCCTGCCGCAGATCCAGCTGACCGGCATGCTCGGGCTCGACAATCCGCTGGGCGTGGCCATCCTCCACATCGCGTTCGCCCTCGCCTTCAACACCATGCTGTTCACCGCCTTCCTGCGCACCATCCCCCTGGAGCTCGAGGAGTCCATGCGTATGGACGGCGCGGGAACCTGGGGCGTGTTCTGGCGGCTGATCCTGCCGCTGCTGGCGCCCATGTGCGCGACAGTCGGCATCTTCGCCTTCATCCAGTCCTGGAACGACTTCATGATGCCCTCGCTGATCATCTCGGACCCGGACCTGCAGACCATCCCGGTGCTGCAGAACATGTTCCAGACGCAGTTCAGCAACAACTACAACATCGCCTTCGCCTCATATCTGATGGCGATGGCGCCTGCGGTGATCGTCTACCTGTTCGCACAGCGCTGGGTGATGTCCGGCCTCACCCAGGGCGCGGTCAAGTAGGACGCGGAACGGCTCTGCGGCGACCGCGAATCCATGCTCGCAAGGGCCAGCGCCGCCAGCCCCATACCAGCCCCAAGCACACACGATCCATCTACTGACACCTCGGAGGTTCCTTCCCGTGACCGCACTGGATACCGTTCCCACTCTGCTCCACGACGACACGGACTGGTGGCGCCAGGCGTCCGTCTACCAGATCTACCCGCGCTCCTTCGCTGACGGCAACGGAGATGGCATCGGCGACCTGCGCGGCATCATCTCCCGAGTTCCGTACCTTCAGAACCTGGGCATCGATGCCGTCTGGCTGAGCCCGTTCTACCCCTCTGCCCTGGCCGACGGCGGGTACGACGTGGACGACTACCGCGACGTGGACCCGAAGATCGGCACCTTGGAGGAGTTCGACGAGATGGTCGCGGCGCTGCACGGCGTCGGCATCCGGCTGATCGTGGACGTCGTCCCGAACCACTCCTCGGACCGTCATGAGTGGTTCGTCGAAGCGCTGGCCGCGTCCAAGGGTTCCAACGCCCGCGAGCGGTACATCTTCCGCGACGGCACGGGAGAGAACGGCGAGCTGCCCCCAGCGGACTGGACGTCGATCTTCGGCGGCCCGGCGTGGACCCGTGTCCCCGACGGCCAGTGGTACCTGCACAGCTTCGCCTCGGAGCAGCCGGACTTCAACTGGAAGCATCCGGAGGTGCGCGAGGACTTCCTGCATACTCTGCGCTTCTGGTCCGATCGTGGAGTCGACGGCTTCCGGATCGACGTCGCCCACGGACTGGCCAAGGACCTCGGCGAGGTCCTGCCCAGCAAGGCGGAGCTCTCAGCGATGCCCAAGGACGGCACCCACCCGCTGTGGGACCGCGACGAGGTGCATGAGATCTACGCGGAATGGCGCAGCGTGTTCAACGAGTACACGCCCGCCCGTACCGCCGTGGCCGAGGCCTGGGTGGAGACACCGGAGCGCCGCGCGAAGTACGCGAGTCCGACAGGTCTGGGCCAGGCGTTCAACTTCGATCTCATGGACGCCGATTTCTCGGCAGCGCAGTTCCGGGACATCGTCTCGGACAACCTCGCACAATCAGCGGTGACAGGATCCTCGACGACCTGGGTGTTCTCCAACCATGATGGCATCCGCCACGCCACTCGTTACGGCCTCCCACCGCGTGCCGGCCGGCCGGGCAAGCAGGGAGCGGACTGGGTGCTCGCAGGTGGCCCGGAGGACGGCATCGACCGTGCACTCGGACTGCGTCGGGCTCGGGCAGCGACGCTGTTCGAGCTCGCTCTGCCGGGCAGCGCCTATCTGTATCAGGGAGAGGAGCTCGGCCTTCACGAGGTCGCCGAGATTCCCGACGATCAGCGTCAGGACCCGGCATTCTGGCGCACCACGGCCGACGACAGGGGTCACGACGGGCTGGGCAGGGATGGCTGCCGTGTCCCGCTGCCATGGACCCGCTCGGGGTCGTCGTTCGGCTTCGGCACCGGCACGGCGCACCTGCCCCAGCCAGCGTGGTTCGCCGACTTCTCGGTCGAGGCGGAGGATGGTGCCGAGGGTTCCACGCTCGAGCTCTACCGCAAGGCCCTGCGCCTGCGCACCGAACTGCAGAGCGCAGAGAACCTGACCTGGGACGAGGATCTCTGCGGTATCGATGTGCTCGCCTTCGAGCGTCCGGGGGGCTGGCTGAGCATCACGAACTTCGGTGCAGACGCGGTTGCTCTTCCCGAGGGAGAGATGCTGGTCTCCAGCGCCCCGGTCGAAACGACTGCCGACGGCCATCACCAGCTGCCCGGGGCGACCACGGCGTGGCTGCGCCGCCCGGTCTCCTGACTCTCACCTGGTGACGGAACGCCGCGGGCCCCGCCTAGATGGCGAGAGCCGCGGCGTTCCACGTGTCGACCGAGGTGAAGGACGGCCCGAGGCGCCTCACGCCCCGCATCCATGGCAAATCCGTCTCCCTCACGGCGGGAGCGGCTCGGAGCCATCGGGTGGATGGTCGGCATCCTCCGACCCGTCAGGCTCGGCAGCTGGCGTCTGCCCGATCAGTGGCGGCGGAGCCGTGACGCGAGTGGTCCCCGACCAGCTCGTCCATGCGACGCGGTGTCCCGGGCGTTCGGGGTCGCCGACCCGCTCCACAGCGAGTGCGTCGTCCTCCTTCTGATTGCAGTGCGCGCAGAGATCCTGCCCGTTGTCCAGGCTCGTCGGCCCGCCTCGCGAGAAGGGCGTGATGTGGTCGTGGTGCCGCACCGACGCGTTGCAGAACGGGCCCCGACAGGACGTGTCCCGCCAGGTCAGGAACCTGCCCATGGCGGGTGGGAAGGCGCGCGCCCGAGAATCCATGCTCACCAGCTCGCCGGTGGTGGGGTGCGTGTACAGCCTCCGCACAACCGCGCGCACATCCGGTCCGTCGGCTCCGAAGGTATCACGCTGGGACGGGCCGGGCGTCGCGGTGATGGCGCGCAGCTGCTCGCGGACGGCTTCTGCCGGAACCGGCCCGTAGCCCTCCAGATGGGCGACGTCACCGCTGCCGGGATGGAACAGGGCACGGTCGGTGATGATGACGCCGAGATCCATGGTAACCAGGGGCGCTGAGCCGCCTGACGCATCGCGTGTGAGCACTGCGTCCCGCAGGATGTCGGCCATCAGCGCTCCGTGGGGACCCTTCTCCCCGCCGGCCTGACGACGCTCGGCCTCCAGGGAGATCCGCTTGTGCATCAGGCGGGCATCGATCGCCGGCATGTAGGCGCTGATCGTCGCCATGCCGTGGCTCGCCGGCGTGAAGGTGACATGGCGCTGCGTCCGGGAGCGGCGGTGCCGGACGGTCTCACCCTCGGGGTCGAGGCCGTGGACCGCGAGGGCGACGGCCTGACGCCAGCGTCTGGTGCCCGACCCGTCGAGGTCGGGCAGGCGCGCATGCAGGGCGTCGTCGACCTGCGAACGCTGAGCGGCATCGAGCACGGCTGCCGCATCGGCCGCGGCGTAGATCGACGCCGCGGCCGCCTTCCCTGTGGCCATCGCGGTCAGGAGGTGGGGCATCGAGGTCACGAGACGGCGCGCTGACGCCACGGTGCGCCCTGCGGCCGACGGGGACCGCCTGGTCATGTGGGAGACATCCCGGCGGGATCGCGCGTCGGCGCGCTGGTGCAGCTGCTCCAGCGACGGCATCGCAGAGTGCTCGGGGCCGACCTGAGCCTGCGCTTCGCGGACCCGCTCGAGACGAGTGGCCTCGCTGAGCGCGACGAGCGTGCGAGCCTCGAGCGCGTCGAGGATCCCGCGCATCTCCTGCGCCTTGTGCAGAAGGTCGACGTACTCCTCGCGTGCGCGGCTCTCCGCGTCGAACATCACCTCGGGCTCCACCGCGATCGAGCCGAGGAGGAAGCCCGCGTCCCCGAGCAGCTCGGCCACGGCGGCAGGCCCCGAGGCATGCAGCGCTGCAACCTCCTGCGACGGACCGTCAGGCCCGTCGGCAGGGGATGGAGGCGTCGACATCAGCATGCCTCCATCGTCCGCCGATGGGTGCGGAATCGAAACCCCGTTCGCACGATGTGGATAACTCTCCGGGTCATCCATGGCGCACCAGCTTCCCGCCGTCTACGCACGTCAGCCGGGATCAGGCTCCCATCAGGGCATTGTGGACAACCCCACCTCTGCTCCACAGGGAGAATCACGAAGAATGTGGAGGATAGGTGACGTCCGGCGGCTCCGGACGGCGTCAGGGCCCTCGCGGCGACGCCCGTCCGCCCGCCGCGTCGGCGCAGCACGCCCGGTGCGGGCTGCCTCCTCCACGCCGCCGCTGTAACGTCCCTCCGCCTCACCCGGACCCCGCGCCCGCACGGCTCGGTGTCAGGACGCACCGACTACCGTGGGCCGGGTGAGCACGAGCCAGCCTGCGCCCCACGGCGCCTCTTCCGAGGACCACGCCAGCCGCGTCTCCTCCATGTTCGACGGGATCGCCGGTCGTTATGACCTCATGAACCTCGTCATGACCTGGGGCCAGGAGCCTCGCCTGGTGCGCCGCACGGTGCGTCGGGCGGAGCTGTCCGGCACCCCGGCCGTGCTGGACCTCGCGACCGGGACGGGCGACATCGCGTTCGAGATCCTGCGATCCCATGAGGGGGCGCAGGTCACCGGCGCCGACTTCTCCCCGGAGATGATGGCGGTGGGTAAGGACCGGCCCGGCGGCGACAAGATCGCCTGGGTCGAGGCCGACGCGATGGACCTCCCCTTCGCGGACGAGAGCTTCGATGCGGTCTCCCACGGCTACCTGCTGCGCAACGTCGCCGACATCCCCACCACCCTGGCCGAGCAGTTCCGAGTGCTGAAGCCCGGCGGCAGGATGGTCGCGCTGGAGACCTCGCCGCCGCCGAAGAACATCATCAGGCCGTTCTCCACTCTCTACATCAAGCACGTGGTCCCGCGGCTGTCGCACCTGATCACGAAGAACCCCGAGGCCTACGAGTACCTCTCCTCCACGACGCGCGGCTTCCGCACGCCGAGCCAGGTCCAGGGGCTCCTCGAGGAGGCCGGCTTCGTGGGCGTAGGTCATGAGCTGCACCTCTTCGGCACCCTCGCGATCCACTGGGCCACCAAACCTGCCTGACCAGTCGGCTTGACCTGATCAGCCGGCCTCGCCATTCGGCCCGGCCAGATCAGCCCGCTTCAGCCCTCGGGCCGGCCAGATCAGCTCGCTCCAGCATTCGGCCCGGCCACCCCTTAGCGCTGAGGACGCGCCGCCGACCGGCACGGACGGTGGTGGGGGTCCGAGCTGCGTTGCGGGTGCCTCAGCGCGCCGCTCGCAGACCGGCGAGAGCTGCATAGAGGGCGCGGTGGGACGGCCGCAGAGCGGAATGCCCGCGAACGGCCGACGGGTCAGGGGCGACGATGCGTCCGGCCGACGGGTCCTGGCCGACGATGCGCGCGGCCGACGGGTCCGGATCGACGATGGGACCGGCCGACAGGTCGGGGTCGACGATGGGACCGGCCGGCGGGGCAGGGTCGACGATGTGCTCGCCGGCCTGGTCCGCCAGCGGGCAGAGGTGATGTTCGAGGCCCAGGGCATCTGCCGCGGCGAGCGCGCAGCCGACGAGGGCGGCGTCGGCGACCGGGACCGTGTGCACGGGCCTTCCGGTGACGTCCGCCAGGATCCTCATCCAGGGCTCCGAGCGGGCTCCGCCCCCGACGACGGCGAGCGGACGGCGCGCGCTCGCAGCGTCGGACCGTGCCGGAGCCGCGCTCTCACTCTCACTCTCACCCTCCTTGATGGCATGGGCGATGGCCTGAGCAACTCCTTCGAGCACCGCGGCGTACAGGTCGATGCTCCGCGTCTGCCCATCCATGCCGACCACCGCAGCCCGCAGGTTCGCATCGCGCACCGGGTAACGCTCGCCCTGGATCGAGGGCAGGGCGAGCAGACCGGTGGGGCCGCGCCCGTGCTCGGCCTCGCGCTTCTCGAGCAGGAGGTCTGCCTCCTCAGGTGCGGCACCGCCGAGGAACGCATCGCGCGCCCAGTCCGCCGCCGCTCCGGCAGCGAGCAGAGCGGAGATCCGCAGGCTGCGCCTCGAGGCCCCGGCCCCGAGGGCGAGGCGGTGCGAAGTGCCGGCAGAGAACTCCTCGCCTCCCTGCCCGGAGGCACGCAGATCCGTGTCCTGCGCACTGCTGGCGGAGGCATCCTCCGAGACCACCGTGGCGAGCCAGCCGCTCGTGCCCAGGTAGGCGTAGTCGTCGCCCGGCTCGAGGCCGACGATCCCGAGCGTGGTCGCCCCGGCGTCCCCGGGCGCGAGCACCACGGGCAGATCAGCTGGAAGCCCCAGCAGTGCGCCGGCGTCGGCGCCGGTCCGGCCGACGATCTGCCCGGTCTCCGCCGTCAGCCGGGGCAGCAGCTGTCCCTCGATCCCGGCAGCCTTGGCGACGTCCTGCGACCACCGGCCGGTGCGGTGCTCGAGCAGTCCCGTGGCCGACGCCGTGGTGACATCGCACCAGGCCCCCAGCCCGAGCTCGTGCACGAGATGCCCGGCGGGGCCGAACACGATGCCCCGCGCTCGATGCACCAGACCCGGATCGGTGCGGGCCAGGCGCAGGAACATCGCGGCGCAGCTGGTCGCGTCCTGCTCGTTGCCGGCCAGATCGTCCCAGTCGACGCCCTCGGCGTGGAGGGCCTTCCGCAGCTCGCCGGCCTCGTCGGCGGCGCGGGTGTCGCTGTAGAGGATCGCGGGCGCCGGGTCCCCGTCGGTCAGGAGCACGAGGTCCTGCATCTGCCCGGTGATGCTGAGCGCGAGCGGCCGCTCCTCGCTGCCCCGCAGGGCTCCGGCGAGGGCCGCGCGGGCGGCGCGCAACCAGTCCCGCGGGTCCTGCTCCGCTCCCCCGCCCGCCGTGGTGCGCGTCGGATAGCCGCTGCTGGCCTGCGGACCGGCCGTACCGTCCAGAGCGATGAGGACGGCTTTCGCGGCGGACGTGCCGAGGTCGAGGCACAGCAAGGAGGGCATGGCATGAGCGTAGGCCGCCGGTGGCGGTACTTCGACACCTGCTCTTCGCGGACAGCACCTGTCCTTCTCCCGGGGAAGGATCGTTGTCACCACGCGGCGGCCCGTCCGCCACAACGACCCGCCGACGGAGGACCCCATGAGCAGCACCATCCAGATCACCATCGATGCGAAGGACCCGCGCACCCTCTCCGCCTTCTGGCGGGAGGTGCTCGGGTACGTGCATCCGGCCCCGCCCGGTGTCGAGCTGCCCGACGGAAAGGATCCGCTGGAAGCGTGGGACGAGTTCCTGGAGCGCAGCGGAGTGCCCGAGGAGCAGCGCAACTCCGCCTCGGCGCTCGAGGACCCGGACGGCTCCGGTCCCCGGATCTTCTTCCAGCGCGTCCCGGAGGGGAAGATCGCCAAGAACCGGGTCCACCTGGATGTGCGCACGGCACCTGGCCTCCGCGGCGAGGAACGGATGGATGCGCTCGAGTCGGAATGCGCACGGCTTGTGGCCCTCGGCGCCCGCAGGATCGCCCGCCATGAGCCGGAGGAACCGCTGAGCATCGGATTCATCGTCCTGGCGGATCCCGAGGGCAACGAGTTCTGCCTCGACTGATCCCGCATCGGCACCGATACTGGAGGCCCCGATACCGGAGGCACCGCACCCGCCAGGAGGCAGCCATGGTCGACGACGATCCCCTCCCCGACGCCCGGCCCACCGCGCTCACCCGGCGCACCACGGGCGAAGAGCTCACCGTCCTGGACGGCGGTGACCGTCCCGGCGCGCCCGATCGCGCCGAGGGGCACGCGATGCTCGTCACCCACCTGGGGAGCCTGCCGGACGCAGCAGCCGAGGAGCTGTTCGGCCCGGACGTGCAGCGTGCGCTCTACGTCTACTACGCGGAGGGGCCGTCGCTCGTCGGTGCGGTGCTCGACCCGCCCCTGTCGGTGCATGCCCCGTCGGCCCCCGCGCTCGAGGCGACGGTGCGCACCGTCGTCGCCGAGCATCGCGGCGTGGTCGAGGCCGACGTGCATCCCTTCGGCCGACGGGTGGAGCGGGATCGTGCGCTCTCGGTGATCAGCTCCCTGGTCACCCAGCGATAGCCGACTCCGTCAGGGGCTCTGCCGGCGGTCGGATGTGCGGCGGCGAGCAGAGCCGTCCACCGCGCGCAGCAGCGGACCAGGTCGCTCGCGGACGATCAGTGCCCGTACCGTGAGCGCATGGAAATTCTTGTCGGGCTCGTGCTCTATGGACTGCTGTTCGTCGTCATTCTGCTGACCCTGTACTGGGTGATCCGCAAGGCAGTCGCGGGCGGGATCCGCGATGCACAGATCGATGAGATGGCCCGGCGGTCCTGACCTTCGAATGAGGGTCACGACGCGCCCCCGCCGTCACGACGCGCCCCCGCCCTCCGTCACGAGGGCGGGGGCGTCTCACCTGCCGACCGTGCGCACACGTGGAGGAGACGCGCTGTCCTCACGAGGAACCCTGGCGCGGATTCTCGACAGCGCCGCCAGGAACAGGCCGACGGCGGCTCCCGCGGTGAGCACGGTGGTGCCGGCCAGCAACAGGATCAGCACTCCGATCAGGCCGAGCAGCACGGCCTGCAGCGCTCGCCGGGACAAGCGGGTCGGGCGTGCCGGTCGGCGTCGTTCGATGCTCCCGAGCACTGCGGCGAGGGCGAAGGTCAGCACGATCGAGAGCACCAGCCACCATGGCCGGGTCGTCCACCACATCAGGCCCGACGGCTCCGGCAGCGGCATCCCGTCGCGCAGCGCGAGCACCGCGGAGACCCCCGCCATCGCGAGCAGGACCGGCAGGTTCCACAGGTAGATCGTCATGGTGCGAGCGGTGACGAAGCGCGTGAACGCCTCGATCCACGGATGCGCGCTGAGCTCGGCGAGCGCCGGGCGCAGCAGCGAGAGCGCGGCGGTCTGCGCCGCACCGACCAGCAGCAGCGCAATGGTGGGCGGGTTGAGGTGCGCGATGAGATCCGGGGTCCAGATCCCGGCGACCACTCCCCCGATCAGCACGGCGACCGCGGCCGCTCCCGCACTCCGGCGCACCGCCGGTGACAGTGCGTCGAGCGGCCCGTCGACCAGGAAGAAGCCCAGCTGCTGGAGGGCGAGCCAGACGAAGGCGATGTTGGTGTATCCGAGGGCGTCGATGCTGGTGAGACCGCGCAGCGCATCGACGGTGACCGCCGCGATCACGAGCATGACGAGCGTGCGCACCGCCGCGCGGTCGTGCGCGCGCAGCAGAGCGGGAAGGAGTGCTTGGCACGCCAGGAAGACGCCCAGGAACCACAGGGGCTGGCCGTAGCGGACGCCCGCCAGCCCGAGCAGTTCCGCGGGAACCCCCAGGATCCCGAGCCAGGCGAGCACCATCCCGACGGCCAAGACCGTGACGATCGCCGGCAGCAGCAGGCGGTGCACGCGCCCGACGACGAAGTCCGTCGAGGTGCCGCCGCGCGCGAGCAGCCGGCGCAGGGCCAGTGCCCCGGCGAAGCCGCCGATCACGAAGAAGATCGGCATCACCTGCAGGATCCACGTGAGCGGCGGGTACCAGGGCGCGTACACCGTGGTGTATTCGAGCACGGGCGCCGTGCCCGTCACCGTGACCCCGACCTGGATGCCGTGCAGCACCACGACGGCGAGAACGCACAGTGCGCGCACGAGGTCGATGGCGGGATCGCGCCGGCTGCCAGGGGTGCCCGACGCGGCTGCCGGGTCCATGGTCGCGCGTACGGTGCCGGAATCGGTGGCACTGGCGCAGGCGGGGTCGGCGAGGTCGGCGCGGGTGACGGTGGCGGTGGCGGTGGCGGTGGCGGTGATCGCCGTGGCACCGTCAGGACGTCGCGCCGCCGGGATGCTGGCCGTGGTGTGCATGGGGTCCCTCCTCTGGTCCTGAGCAGGAAAGTAGGGACGAGACGCCGGCGTGCACATCACTCCTGCGGGCGAATTTTGTCCCCTACCGCGGAGGGAGGCTCCGACGGCCGTGCCCGGCGCGGTCGCTTCAGACCCCGACCTCTGCCGCCGCGCGCAGCAGGGCGATGTTCTGAGGATCTCCCTCGTGCTGCGCTTCCCAGTAGTACGACGCGACGAAACGGGCATGGGACAGCGCCTGCGCCCAAACCGGATCCGCGTTCGCCGCGAGGCAGAACTGCTCGGTCACTGAAGCCATGACCTCCCCGACATCCGACGCGTCGGCACTCGACGGAAGCACACCGCGCAGCACGGTGTGCGCCTCGTACTCCCGGGGCCCGCAGAGGAGATCGGGATCAATCGCGCACCAGGAACCGTCCGCACGACGCAGCACGTTCTGCGAGCTCAGGTCGCCGTGTGTCAGGGTCACCGTCGCGTCGGCGGCGAGCTCCTCGACGACGTCGAATGCTCGCCGCACCACTCCCATACCCAGCGCCGCGCCCTCGTGCTCTGCACGCGCATGCTGCTCCTGGAGCACCCTGAGCCAGTCCGCGGACCTTGCGCTCAGCCGCGGCGCGTCCGCCGGGGCCGGAACGGATCCGATCCGCCGAGCGAGCTCCCCTGCGATACGGGCTGCCTCGAGCGGATCCGCCACGGCGGCGAGGGAGGGGCCGTCCAGGCGCTCCAGGAGCAGCGCCCGCAGGTCGGCGTCGGCTCGCAGGCACTCGACGACGCCGTGCCCGGCGAGCATACCGAGGGCCCGCTTCTCCTCTGCAGGGTCGGCGAGCGGCGAGACGAGTTTCAAGGCTGCGCTCTTCCCCTCGGAGGTGAGCACGGGAATCACAAGGCTGGTGCCTCCGCCGTGCGCCAGCCCGTCCGGGGTCAGCCACCACCGGTCGCAAACGTCCTGAACCTGCGCCGGGAGGGAGCCGAGCCACGGGTCTGTGACTCCGTCCTGCGAGCGCAGCCGCTGCCCGAATCCCGGCGGGAGCCGCAGACGCCATTCCATGACGGCACTCTACCGAGACGGCCGCACGCCTGATCAACGATCATGTGCAGATGGATATCCGCTCCTGCACCGCCGCCGACCTGAGTCTGCTGACCTCGCTCTGGCCGCTCCGAGGCGAAGTGCACGAAGCGCACTTCGCCCGGCAGCAGGAGGGCCGTTCGGAGTACCTGGTGGCGTGGCGGGACGGCGTCCCGCTCGGTTCAGCCGTCGTCCGCTGGGACGGTTGCAGCGGAGCGCAAGCCCGAGCCTCCCATCCCGATGCCTTCGAGATCTGCCACCTGCAGGTCCGGCCAGAACGGCGCGGGCAGGGGGTCGGCACCCAGCTCATCGCAGCAGCCGAGCACGAGGCCCTGACCCGCGGGCATCGCGTGGCAGCCATGGCCGTGGGCGACGACAACGCTCGTGCCCAGCGGCTGTACGAGCGGCTCGGGTATCGCACGACCGGCATCTTCGACGTCACGGAGTACGACTGGACCGCCGACGACGGGACGCTCCACCACGCCAGGGAGCGCGATCAGCTGCTCCTCAAGCAGCTCCGGATCGACGACGTGTCCGAGAGGGGCTGATCGGTCCGGCCGGGAGACGCACTGAACAGCCCGGAACACACTGACGGACCGCCTGCCCCAGGAGCACTGCTCACCCGGACGAGTCCGGCTGCGGCGAACACTTGGGGCCCCGGATCAGCCCTCGCGGGAGCGTGTCGCGAAGGATCACCCGTCGGGCGGGGAGCCGGGGTCGCCGTGGGCGCGGTCGTCCCGGAGCCGGGCCCAGTGACGCATCCGCTCGGCGACGGCGCGTTCGTCACCGTGCTCGGTGGGCTCGTAGAACGTCTGGCGGGGCATGGCATCGGGGAAGTAGCGCTGGCCGGAGAACCCCGTCTCGGTGTCGGGGTCGTAGTCGTAGCCCTCGCCGTATCCGAGCGTCTTCATCAGCTGCGTCGGGGCGTTGAGGAGGTGCGCCGGTGGCATGAGCGAGCCGGACTGCTTGGCGGCGCGCATCGCGCGAGTCATCCCGCGGTAGACCGCGATGGATTTCGGAGCCGTCGCGAGATAGACGACGGCCTGGGCGATCGCAAGCTCACCCTCGGGGGAACCGAGCCGCTCGTAGACGTCCCATGCGGCGAGCGCCTGGTGGATCGCCTGCGGATCGGCCATGGCGATGTCCTCGTTGGCGAAGCGCACGAGCCGCCGTGCGATGTAGAGCGGGTCCTCGCCGCCGTCGAGCATCCGGGCCAGCCAATACAGGGAGGCGTCGGGGTCGGAGCCGCGCATCGCCTTGTGCAGGGCCGAGATGAGGTTGTAGTGCCCTTCCTGGGACTTGTCGTACAGCGGAGCGCGCTGCTGGACGAGCTGGGCCAGGCCCGCGGCGTCCAACGGCTGGCGCACGGGCTGCACCTGCTCGATGAGATTGAGCAGATAGCGTCCGTCGCCATCGGCCATCGCCACGAGCGCCTGCCGTGCCTCCGCGTCCACCGGCAGAGGTTCTCCCATCGCGCGCTCGGCCCGCTCGACGAGTGTCTTGAGAGCGGCGTCATCGAGCCGTCTGAGGACGAACACCTGGCTGCGTGAGAGCAGCGCGCCGTTGAGCTCGAAGCTGGGATTCTCGGTCGTCGCGCCGACGAGTACGATCGTGCCGTCCTCGACGTACGGAAGAAACGAATCCTGCTGGGCCCGGTTGAACCGGTGGACCTCGTCGACGAACAGCAGCGTGCCCTGCCCGATCTCGCGCCGCTTCTGCGCCGCCAGGAACACCTTCCGCAGATCGGCGACGCCGGAGAACGTGGCCGACAGCGGCTCGAACGCCAGACCGGTGCCCTCGGCGAGGAGCCGGGCGATCGTCGTCTTCCCACAGCCCGGCGGGCCCCACAGCACCATGGACACCAGCCGACGCTCGGCGACCATTCGCCCGATCGGGCCCTCGGGGGCGAGCAGATGATCCTGCCCGACCACCTCGGCGAGAGTCTGCGGGCGCAGTCGGTCCGCCAGCGGCCGCGATGACTCGTCGGCCTCGAACAGTGCTGGTGCGTCGTGGTCCACCCGTTCTCCGTCCTCGCGCCCTGCGGCGCCTCGTGTGCAGCGGATGCGCTCGCCCTACTCGGGACGATCCTTGGCCGGCGCCCCTCGTGCGGCGAGCCGGTAGGACTCGTCCACGAGATCCTCGACCAGGGACCGCGAGACCCCTTCCCCGGCCCCGACGGAGATCCAGTGCTCCTTGTCGAGGTAGTGCCCGCGGCGGATCGACGCATGCTCGCGACGCAGCGCGTCCCCGTCGTCGGGCTCGGCCTTGAGCGTGATGATCTCCAGGTCCGGGTCGTCCTCGGTCACGATCAGGAACACCTTCCCCGCGACCTTCCACACCCGCAGATGCTTGGTGAACGGATACCCGCTGCTCGTGCCCGGCAGTCCGTCGGCGGTCTCTCGCGCGACCTCCTGGAGGTCTTCGCCGCGCAGGCTCATACCGCGCTCTCCGTGGCGTGCGGCTGCACCGTGGTGCTCTGCATCAGCGTGCCTCCCCGTCTCGTCGCGGCCGAGTCTCCTCAGCATAACGAGAGTGCGTACGCTCGTATAGGTGAGGCCGCCGATCCGCGAGGCGGCGAGGCGGCGAGGCGGCGAGGCGGCTAGGCAGGAGGCGTCATGCGCAAAGGGATAGCCAACGACCCCGGTCGTCGGCAGCGGATCCGGGACGCTGCGGCCGCCGTGATCGCCGAGGAGGGCGTCGAGGCGGCCACGTACCGGCGCGTCGCCGCACACGCCGAGGTGCCGCTGGGATCGATGACGTACTACTTCCCGAAACTCACGGACCTGATCACGAGCGCGTTCGAGCTCCTGGGCGAACAGCTCCGCCCTCGCTACGACACGCCGCTCAGGGAGGCCGTCGACAGGCAAGCGGCGATCGAGGTGCTCGTCGAGGCCACCTGCGGCAGCACCCGGGCCACCCCGGAGCAGCTTCGCCTCGGCCGCGAGATGCACCGCTGCGGAAGCCGCAGCCCGACGGTCGCGGCCCAGATCGCCTCCCTGGAGGCCGAGGCCATCGACGCCCTGCGAACCCACTTCACCGAACCGGCGGCCCGCGCTCTCGACGCCCTCGTGGAGGGCTGGTGGGTCCACCAGTCCTGGAACCGCGCACCGCTGGATCCCGACATGGTGCGCCGAGCCTTCACCAGCCTGGCCCGGGAATTCGACGGGCCCGACGACCACGAAAAACTCGACGAACACGACGAACTTGACGAACCCGAAGAGCACGACGCTGGTCAGTGACCTGCCCGGACGGACATCACGAGCACGCGCGACATCGTCGGCGTATGGATCGACGGTCACCGCGTCCGATGAGCACGGCGAGCCGGCGGGCGAGCATGATCGGCGCCATTCGGCACGTCCGCCGGCGCCGCATGTCGTCGGAGTGAACGCGCATCGTCGCCGGCGCGGACGATGCCAGAACGCATCACGCGGCTCACGCTAGTCACGCGGGACGACGGAGACCCCGAAGTCCACGCGGTGGGCCTCATCGTCCACGACCAGCACGAGGACCTGCTCGAGCCGCCACCCCTCCCCTTCGGCCTGCGGTTCCGGTGCCGAGATCACGTCCACGCTGTCGAGCAGTCCCTCGGCCACCAGCCGTCCGCCCTGCCACACGCTGACCTGCTGGCCGCAGAAGGCCTGAATGTCTTCGATGCGCATGCCGCCTCCATCCCGAGCCGTCCGAGGGCCCGTACTGTTCCGCTGAGCATGAGTGGTGCCACCGACCTCGGTTCAGCACGGTCCGCCACGAGTGGCGACGAGACTCGTCGACGCCCGCCCGGACCACGGGCGGACCGGCGCCCTCGAGGTTCTGATGCCGCGAGCTCTGCTGCAGCTGTTCTCCTCGTCGAGAGATAGCGCAACTCTAGCGCTCGCCCGGTCTCCCTCCGTGCCCCGTGGCCCCCGCTGCTGCTTCCGCGACCCTGACCGCAGACAACGCGCGGTCACGGACCCCACCAAGTGGTCGGAGGCGGCCTTCCGCCTCTCTCGAAACCGTAGCCTGCTGGCCGACACCACCGAGGAAGGACACCGAATGGCCGACGACCCGATGACCGGAGTGAACGTCCTCCTGGTCGCTGACCCCGGTCTGCCGACCGCACGCGCACGGTCCATCGAGGACGAGCTGCAGCAGCTGCTGGACGAAGCGTTCAGCCCACCGATCACGCTGGACGTCCAGACCGCGATGCTGCGTCTTCGACCCGACGATTCTCTCGACCTCTCCGACGCGATCGACCTCGCCGGCGAGTACTCGTCGCCCGACGCCGTGCTCCTCCTCACCGAGATCCCCCGACTCAACGACGGACACCCACTGATCGCCGAGATCTTCCCGGAGGAACAGATCGCCGTGATCTCCTGCCCGACGCTCGGCGCGTTCACCAGCAAGCGCCGCATCCTCGACACCCTGATGGCCTGCACCCTGCGGCTGAAGCCCACCAGCGCACCTCGCGACTCCTCACGTTTCGACCGGTCCTGGCTGCACTGGGCACAGAGCTCGGACGGCACCGACCACTCAACGCTCCGAGCGCACCGAGTATCCGGCGGCGCCCGCACGATCCTCGGCATGGTCGCTGGGAACGAACCCCTGAAGACGGCGCCCCGCCTCTCCAGCGCCCTCGCTGCCGCCTCGGCCACGGGCGCGTTCGGCATCTTCTACAACTCGATCTGGGTCATGTCCACCTACCTGTCGACACCCCGGCTGCTCGGCGTCGGCGCTCTCGCGATCGTCGCGATGACGGCATGGCTGATCATGAGCAACGGACTGTGGGACTCCCCGAAGCGCGACAATCTCGCTCGGGTCGTCCTCCTCTACAACCTCTCCACCGTCGTCACCCTGCTGCTCTGCGTCCTCGCGCTCTACGGAGCGCTGGTGCTGCTGATCCTTGCCGGCGGCATGATCGTGATCGCCCCCGAATACATGGAATCGGTCATCGACGAAGCCCCCGTGTTCGCTCGCTATCTCGATGTGGCGTGGCTGAGCGCCGCCATGGGCGTCGTCGCCGGCGCGCTCGGCTCCAGCTTCGATCAACGCACGAACCTCCGCACTCTCACCCACGGCCAGCGTGAGCGTCAGCGCAAGTACGCCGAGAACGATTCGTGAGGAGGCGTCGGCGAGTCGTGAGGGCGTGACGGGTGCTCTGCCGCGCTGCGCCACTGCCGCCGGGCGCGTCCGAGAGAGAGATCGACAGTACGTGCCTCACGGGCTCGAGCGCCACGGATCGCGGTGTGCGGTGTGCGGTGTGCAGCGGCGAAAAGATCATCATGCAGCCGTGAGCAGGATCTGAGCACCCTTGCTTGCGCGAAGCAGACGGTAACTCACGCGACAGCGGAATAACAGTTTCAATCCGATTAAATTCGGCTTCCTCGTAGGCACGATTAGTGGCTAGTCTCGGCTCATGAAATCGGCGTCACGTCCGGACCAACCATCGCTTCTCACAGCCGCAATGAGCCCATATGTCACCGCCGCTCGGACGGTAACAGCCTCCCCCGCCACCCGCAACCTGGCGTTGGTCACGGGAATCAACGCGATCGGGAATGGTCTTTTCGCGAGCATCAACATCCTCTACTACACGCAGCATTTGGGATTCTCGGTCAGTTTCGTGTCGGCTGTTCTGTTCGGGGCTACCGTGCTCGCCATCAGCGGCGACCTGATCAGCGGCCGCGTGTCTGACGCCTCGAGCCCGAAGAAGGTGTTCGTCTCGGGCCTGATCCTCTCGGCAGCAGCGACGCTCCTTCTGCTGATTGCCGAGACGAGTCTGTTGTTCATCGTGACGCTGTGCCTGATCGCCTTGGGGCAAGGCTTGTGCATGTCCTCGAACACTGCTCTGATCCGACGGATCGCCCGAGAGGATCCCGCGCTGACCCGCGCGTCCCTCAGATCCCTGCTGACCATCGGGACATCACTGGGAGCACTGGGGGCCGGCGTCGTCCTGGCGAACGGGGCCCCAGCCGCTTTCACGATCCGCATCCTCATCAACGCCATGTCGTTCGTGATCGCCGCAGCTCTGCTGACCAGGGTCTCGGTGCCCCTCGCGAATGGCCCCTCCGGCAGCAGGCCTCGGCCGACGATCCGCGATACTCGCTTCACCACATTCGCGGTATCCAACGGCATCATCAACATCTACCTGCACGCGCTCCCGTTCGCGCTGCCCCTCTGGATGGTGCGCAATCATCCCGACCTCGTCTGGGTCGTCGGCGTTTTCGTCGCAGCGAACTCCCTGCTGTGCGCCATGTTCCAGGTCCCGGCGAGCTCCGGCATCACCAGCCGAATCAGCGCCAGTCGGCGCCTGGTGCTGGGGGCCGTTCTGGTCGCGGCCTCATACGTCTTCTTCGCGTCGGGCTGGTCGACATCGACGACGCTCCTGGTCGTGGCGCTACTCCTTCTCCTCATCCTGCAGACCGCCGGCGAGCTGTTCTACACCGCAGGAACGATGGAGCTGCTGTTCCGCCTGGCCCCCGAGGCGCAACAGGGCCAGTACGGCGCGTTCTACGGCATCAGCAATGGGCTGCTCGCTTCACTGGCACCGGCCGTCCTGGGGTTCGCGATCGGGACTGCCCACGGATGGGGATGGTGGGCGCTGGCGGGCGTCACCGTGCTTCTGGCGCTTCTGATCCGAGCTGCGGTCAGCACCGAATCAACGCCTCCAGCTGGCGAGTTCCGATGACGGCGGGCCGCTGGTGAGCAGCCTCAGCAGGATCCCGCACTTCTCTCGCGGTCAGCCCCGAACTCAGCCGGGCATTCCGGCAGGTCCGGTGCGGTCGTCGTGCTCCCCGCCGGTCCACGCGGCGTGCCGAGCGGCGGAGGTCAGCACCGCGTCGCGAGCTCCCCCGAGGATCGCGCCCGCGAAGTTGCCGTAGAGACGATCGAAGGCGAAGCGTGCGGCGCCGTCTGCGACTCGAAGGGCGACCGCACCGGAGAGAGGGATCCGGTTCGGGTAGGAATACATGAACGTGGTGGTGCGTCCGTCGGGGTTCGGAGCGATCGTGTCGCCCGACAACAGGACACCCTGGCCATCGGCACCGCCCCAGTGGACGACGGCGCTGCCGGGGAAGTGCCCTCCGAGCTGCGCTGCGACGACGCCGGGGAGCACCTCCTCCTCGCCGTCCCAGAGATGACGATGCGCGGGCGTGCGCCCGAGCCAGCCGGCGTCGGCCCGAGCGATCCAGACCGGCACATCGCCGAGGGCTGCGGACCATGCCGTCTGCAGGCCGAACATGTGCGGATGGCTCGGGATGATCGCTCGCATCGGTCCGAGCTTCGCGACCTCTTCGACGGCCGCGGCGGTGATCGCGGCCGGCACATCGACCATCACGCTGCCGTGGTCCGTGACCAGCACCTTCGCCTCCTGACCGATGCCGACCCCGCCATCGACCCGCAGCGCGAAGAGGCGTTCCTCGACCTCGACGACGCTGATGCCGGCGCCCGCCTCTGCGGGTTGATGCCAGCGCTGCACGCCGTCGGGTGGAAGGTACTGCCTCTCGTCAGCGCAGACGGGGCACACGGAGGGCAACGTCTCCGCGTCGTACTCGACGCCGCAGGTCGCACACTGGGTGATGCCCCGCAGCATGACGGGGAGCGACTCGTTCGTGATGAGTGGATCGGTCATGGTCATCTCCTCAGATGGATGAGGTGATCCTCCACCCTCGAGCGCCCTTGAGGTCAACCGGTGAGCGGTGGACGCGTCCGGGCGGCTCCGGCGCGACCTGCTCGAACATCGACGCGGGCAGACGCCATGTACCGCATGGAGCGTTGCGCGATCCTTCGACTGCCTGCCCGCCCGACGGTCGAGTGTCCATGACGGGCCCTCCACCGGCATGGTCCGCGGAACTTAGAACATGACTCTGACCTGCGGTGGTCCACTGGTGAGCACGCTGGTCTCCACGTGGCGCCGACGCGGTGCGGCAGCGTGGCGTCGGCCGGCTGGGTTGGTACAGAGATGGCCGGCGCGAAGCATCCTCGGCCACGTCTGGACTCTCAGCCATTCGTGCGACGGTGCCCTTTTTTCCAGAGCGAGGCCGGCACTCTGCCCTCGGCCTGCCACCCTCAACCCGTGCGCAGTCGCTGAGAACGACCGTACGGGCCGACGTGCGTGAGTATCGCCTGCGGCGGCCGTACTGTGAGCGTGGTTGTTCAGGCGATCGAAGCCCTCCAGAGTGGTCCTCACAGGACGCGCCCCATCCTTGTACGGGAGAGTCGGGGAGCTTTCGTCATGCCCGTATCTCGTCGTACCTCGGACGACTCCATGGTCACGCTTGCCGAACGCTGCGCTTATGCCTCGCGGCGCACGCTGAGGTTTCCCGCCGCTGTGGTGTACGGAAGCAATCCGTCCCTCGCCTTGGGCATCTGCACACCCGAACTCGCGATCCGCGTACGTCCCCATGTCGCAGAGCCACGGACGAACGCGTAGAGATCTAGGGCGGAATTCCCTTCAATGGCCTTGAGCTCGGCAGCGGTGACGGTCCCCTCGATGACGAGACCACCACGGGTCTTTTTTGCCTGAGCGGGAACGCGACCGTACGCATCCCGTCCTCGACCGATCCAGCCGAGCATCACGTCACGCATATCGCCACCCATCTCCGAGGTCACCTTGAGTCGGAGGTGCAGGCCTTGTGCGGTCAATGAGACCGCGATCAGTTCCGCGTCGAGCTTCCGTGCCCGAAGAGTCGTCTTGCGTTTCTGGGCCTTCGCGAGCTGTTCTCCCCAGACCTTGGTGACGTTCGCCGGCGAGAAGTCGCGCGAACGCCGGATCGCGGCCTTCCGCATCCGGGCTCGCTGCCGGTTCGTCATGCCATGGAGCTTGATAAGCGCCTCTGCCATCCCCTCGATGTCCCCCGGCGGCACGAGGAAGCCGTCTACCCCATCGGTGACGACGTCGCTGGGGCCGAACTCGATGTCGTAGACGATCGGGATGCATCCTGCTGACATGGCTTCCAGAAGGGCGACCGGATGGCCTTCATAGCGACTGCTCATCAGTGTGAAGGATGCCGTGCCGAAGCTCGCCTTGGCGTTGGAGTCGTACCCCTTCCAGTCGACGACCTCGCTAAGCCCGAGCTTTGCCGCTTGCCTGGTGAGGCGACGGGTCAGCGGCCCGAGACCAAAAATGTCGACCTGGGTATGTATACCTTCGGCACGTGCACGTGCCAGAGCATCGAGTGCGTGGTCGAGTCGCTTCTGAGTCACCTGACGAGCCACGATGACACCGCCAGACCGTTCTCGCTCGGCCGACGGTTTCGCGGCCGGATGGGCCAACATGTTGGGCGCGACGAAGCTGTTCTCGCTGACTAAGCCGGCTTCGAGGAATCCGGCCTGTTGACGGGCTGTCAGAATCGCGACTGCATCGAACCAGTCCAGGTGGGTGAGCATGCGCATGACGCTAGGGGCCACGCCACCGCGTTCGTTGGAACGCATCTGGAGGAGGTGGTGGTTAGGGACTGCCGCACCGATAGGTGACATCTGATCTGGCTTGCCCACTGGGCGGCCTGGAAGGATGTGCACCATGCCCGCTCCCTACCCCCAGGAGTTCCGCGACGATGTCGTGCGAGTGGCCCGTTCCCGCGAGGATGGCGTCACCATCGCGCAGATCGCGAAGGACTTCGGCGTCCACGAGATGACACTCCATAAATGGATGCGCCAAGCCGACGTCGAAGCCGGCGTCCGCCACGGCACCACCCGCGAGGACGCCGCCGAGACGCGAGACCTCAAACGTCGCGTGCGCCTGCTCGAGCAGGAGAACGAGGTCCTGCGCCGCGCCGCCGCCTACCTCTCCCAGGCGAATCTGCCGGGAAAAGGTTCTACCCGCTCGTGAGCGAGCTCGCCGCTGAGAACATTCCCGTCGCGGTGTCCCTGCGGGTCCTGAAGCTCTCCCGCCAGCCCTACTACCGCTGGCTCAAACACCAGGTCACCGACGCCGAACTGGTCGAGGCTTACCGAGCCAACGCACTGCTGGACGCCCACCGCGACGACCCCGAGTACGGCTAGGGACTGATGCACGATCAGG
>NZ_NRGS01000003.1:0-28923 GCF_002332425.1 Brachybacterium alimentarium
CCACTCCCTTTTTTCATGCCCAGAAACTGGGTCGCGAGATCAGCGGCATGAGCCCCGGTCGCACGGTCGTGCGGGCCGGCTGTGTATTCCTGCATGCCGCGCACCGCTCCACGTCGCGCAGCCCTCCACGTCCACTACAGTCGCCGGCGTTGGGGACGTGCGATCCGCCGCAGCGCTCTCCTTGGAAGCGGGGATTAGTGTGAGCAGCTTGGAAGTGGGGATTTGTGAGTGTGCAACCTCAGCACGCCGTACCGCACCTCTGCCGTATCGGAATCATGGACGGAGATGTGCCGTGCGGCGGTGCGCCGCGTCTGTTCCCTTGTGGAGCCCACGAGTCGTCCGGGAGCGTGCCGTTCCCCGCGCCAGACCTCCTCGGGGTTTGAAGAGTGAGGGCAGCAACTGCTGGGAGGGGCGTCGGGTCCCTGGTAGCCATCGCGTACTCCGGGTCACGCGGGGACGTTCTGCCCGTACCTCTGCGTCGGCCCGAGGGTAGACTCGTAAATCGCGTAGACGGCTCCTCGGCGATGTCGTCCATGCGTGCTCGGCGGTCTCGTAGGCCGCCGTCCAGCCAGAATCCGTGCTGGGGGCGACCCGCTGTGGGAGCCCTCGCCGAATCCCAGGAGAGCCATGTCGTCCTCGCTGCCGGTCGTCCCCGACATCGATGATCAGCTCGCGGCGCGCGTCGCCGAGCAACTCGAACTCATCGAGGGTCGCCTGCGCGAAGCTGTGGCAACTTCTGACGATATGGTCCGGTGGACCTCACGCCACCTCATGGACGCCGGCGGGAAGCGCGTACGTCCGATGCTGGTGCTGCTGGCGGCGGCCCTGGGCGATATGGAACGAGAGTGCGTCCTGGACGCGGCGGTGCTCGTCGAGCTCACGCACCTCGCCAGCCTCTACCACGACGACGTGATGGACTCCGCGACCACTCGTCGGGGGACGGACAGCGCCCACGCGCTCTGGGGCAACAACGTCGCCATCCTCACCGGAGACTTCCTGTTCGCCCGTGCCAGCGCCTTGAGTGCTCGCATCGGTTCCGAGGCTGTGCATCTGCACGCGGAGACGTTCGAGCGGCTCTGCCTGGGTCAGCTGCATGAGACCGTCGGCCCGTCCGCGCAGGACGATCCCTTCGAGCACTACATCTCGGTGCTCTCGGACAAGACCGCTTCGCTGCTCGCTCTGGCGGGAGAGCTCGGGGCAGTGCTGTCCGGAGCGTCGGAGCACGCTTCCGGTGTGATGCGCCGCTACGGCGAGAAGATCGGGGTGGCCTTCCAGCTCGCCGATGACGTTCTCGACCTCGAGAGCAGCACGGAGACCAGTGGGAAGACGCCTGGCATCGATCTGCGCGAAGGCGTGCCGACCATGCCCACCCTGCTCGTGCGCCGGCGTGCTGAGCAGCAGGGCGATGCCCACAGTGTCGAGATCGTGGACCGTCTTGCCGGTGATCTGAGCAGCGACGAGGATCTGGAGACGCTCGTGGCTCTCCTGCGGGAGGATCCGGCGCTCGAGGAGACGCGCGCTCTGGCTCAGCAGACAGCGGATGACGCAGTCGCGATCCTCGAGGAGCTTCCGGACGGTGCCGTGCGCACCGCGCTGATCCACTTCACGAGCTCTCTCGTCCAGCGTCACAGCTGACCTTTTCGCACGCGAGTGTCCCGGAGAGGCTCCGGGCAGCTCGCCCGTGGGCGCTGGGTGCCCGCTGTCGGCGGTCCCGGTGCGTCTGGACGGACAGCGACGGGGCAATCCCCCGTACCCCTCCTGACCTGCGTGTCGTTGGGGTCCGTCCACGGTTATCCACCGGGATCGAGGTGCGGTGGTCCTGAGTAGGCCCCGTACGTAGTCTGAGACGGTCGTGAACGGCTGGTCCGTTTCCGGAAGAGGTTCTGGGAGCGAACGCTGCAGGGTGCTGCCTGGCAGGAGCCGAGTCCAAGAGCCGACCGGGGGTGTCGCCATGTCTGTGGCCATGCAGGGGGAGGGACACTGGCGACGCGGACCCGTCATCACGGCCGTCGCGCTCGCCACGGCCGCTGTGGTGGTCGGGGGCCTTGCGATCCGCTCTCCGGGGGTGGCCACCTCCCACGGCGCGGTGACCAACGGCGGCGTCTGGGTGACCGCCGCACAGCAGGGCCTGATGGGACGGCTCAACGTCGACGCTGCCGAGCTCGACGCCCGGCTTACCTCGACCGGCGATGGCGTCGAGATCCTGCAATCCGGCTATCACGTGCTCGAGACGGGGCCGAACGGGATGGTGCCGATCAACACTGCCACCGTCACCCGCCAGAAGGCGGTCAGTTACCTCCCCGGCACCCGAGTTGCTCTCGGCGGGGATCGCGTCGTGCTCGTCTCCCCCGACGGACGTGTCTGGATTCTGTCCCTGGACGAGGCCGCGGCGTTCAGCCCACAGGCCGTCGAGCCGATTCATCAGGCATCCGGCGGGCCTCCGACGGTCACGGTGAGCACGCGAGGAACCGTCTTTCTCCTGGACGGCGACCAGCTTCTGACCTTTCCCTTCACGCCCATCGCCGCCCGGACCACAGGGGAGGACCCCATCACCGTCAGCGGCGTCTCCACTCAGGAGGAGATGCTGCAGATGACCGCCGTCGGCGAGAGCCCGGTAATCCTGGATTCCGAGAACCGTCAGCTCCGGATCGGGGAGGAGGCGGTGGTGCATGATCTTGACCAGGACAACTTCATCCCGTCGGTGACCGCGGTCCTCCAGCAGCCCGCGCCAGCGTCGGAAGACGTCGCCGTCGCGACAGAGGAAGCGCTGCTCCTCGTGCCCATGGACGGCGGGCCCGCGGAGAAGATCGACTCCGGGGGCACCGGGGAACCGGCACCGCCCGCCCAGTCGAAGGGGTGCTTCTACGGCGCGTGGTCGCAATCGGCGCGATACATCCGCGCCTGCGAGGGTTCCGCACCCGTCGTCGAGGCGGTCGACGGCGCGGACCCCTTGGGCACGCTGGTCCTCCGGGTCAACAGCGGCCTCGTGGTCCTCAACGACCAGGAACTCGGGCCGTGCTGGAGGATCGCCGACGATATGACGAGGATCGACGACTGGGCCGCCGACCAGGCCATCCTGACCGGGGAGACCGGGGAGACCGGGGAGACCGGGGAGATCGCACGCGCTGCCACCGATCCTGAGGTCGGCATTCCCGGAGCCTCCGTTGTCGGCCTCGTCGACCCCTCGCGTCCGATACGGAGGCCCGCACTGTGAGCATGACCTGCGAACAGGCCCGCTGGTTCTCCGAGACCTTCGCCCAACTGGTCCGCAACGTCGGCCAGGCCGTGCTCGGCAAGGACGAGGTGGTGCGTCTCGTGCTGACCGCGATGCTCGCACCGGGCCACGTGCTGCTCGAGGATGCTCCCGGCACGGGGAAGACGTCGCTGGCCCGCGCCACTGCGGCGACCGTGCAGGGCTCGAGCACCCGTATCCAGTTCACCCCGGATCTGCTGCCCTCTGACGTGACCGGCGTGACGATCTACGAGCAGAGCACCAGGACCTTCGAGTTCCACCAGGGGCCGGTGTTCGCGAACTTCGTGCTCGCCGACGAGATCAATCGTGCCTCGCCCAAGACACAGTCCGCGATGCTCGAAGTGATGGAGGAGGGCCGGGTGACCGTGGACGGAATCAGCCATGAGGTCGCGGACCCCTTCATGGTGATCGCGACCCAGAATCCTCTCGAGCATGCCGGTACCTATCGGCTCCCCGAGGCCCAGCTGGACCGCTTCTTGATGAAGCTGTCGCTGGGCTTTCCGGACCACGCCTCGAGCATGCAGATCCTTGCGGGTGCCGCCCTGCGGGACCGCTCCAGCCGTCTCGGTCCGCGCATCGCGCTGCACGCCGTGAGCGACATGACTCGGCTCGCAGAGACCGTTCATGTAGACCCGGCGGTGCTCGCGTACGTGTCCCGACTCATGGAGGAGACGCGCCTGGCTCCCGAGGTGCGGGCGGGCGTCTCCATCCGGGGCGCTCTCGGCCTCGTGCGGGCGGTGAAGGTCTGGGCGGCGGCGAACGGACGCCACTTCGTGACTCCGGACGACGTGAAGCACCTCGCGGGCCACGTATGGCTGCATCGATTCGTCCTCGAGTCCGAGGCTGAGTTCGACGGGGTCACCGCCCAGGCCATCATGACCAGGATCCTCCGTGAGGTGGCAGCTCCGCAGGCACGTCAGCAGGTGGCATGAACCCCGAGCTTTCTTCGTTCCCCACCGCGACCGTTGACGCCAGGACCGCCCGGGCAGCGGCGAGGGGTCGACACGTCGGCACCGCGTCGCGTTCCGGCGAGGGAGCCCGACTCGGTGCTCTGTCCCCGCTCGGACGGGCCGTGCTGGTGATGGCGACGCTGTGCTGGATCATCGGGCTCACGCTGCACGTGACGGAGTTGAATGTGATCGCCCTCGTGCTCACGGTGCCTCTAGTGGTCGCGACAGTGTTCGTGCAGGGAACGGCCGGCTATGCGGTCACCGTGGAGCTGCGCTCCCAGCGCGTGGTGGCGGGGGCCAGAGCGTTCGGCAGGGTCGCGATCGCCAATCCCACTGGGCGTCCGCTGCTGCCCACATGCCTCGATCTGGCCGCTGGGCCGGCGACCGCCCAGCTCCTCGTGCCGCGTCTGGCCCCGGCGGAGATGTGCGAGGAGTGGTTCGCCGTGCCCACGAAGCGTCGGACCGTGCTGCGGGTCGGACCCGTGCGTTCGGCCCGCGAGGATCCGCTGTCGCTCATGAGCAGGCAGATCACCTGGACGAAGACGCAGGAGCTGTACGTCCACCCCCGCACCGTGGGTCTGGACGAGTTCGCCGGCGGGTTCGTCCACGATCTCGAAGGCACCCCGTCCTCGACCCTCTCCAGCTCGGACCTCTCCTTCCATGCGCTGCGCGACCATGCCCCTGGCGACGACCGCCGACACGTCCACTGGCGCACCACGGCCCGCACCGGGAAGCTCATGGTGCGTCAGTTCGAGGAGACCCGTCGTACCCGGGTGATGGTCGCCCTGGACAACCTCGTGGGACATTACGCGCTCGACGAGGAATTCGAGCTGGCGGTCTCCGTGGCCGCGTCGGTCTCCCTGCAGACTCTGCGGGAGGACAAAGAGCTGAGGGCGTTCAGCGTCGACGCGTGCCAGCGCACCGGCAACCGCCGAGATCTGATGGACGACTACGCGAACGTCGCCTCCACCTCGGAGCTCTGCTTCCGTGACCTCGGCCAGAAGGTGGCCGAGCTCGCCGTCGGTGCCTCCACCATGATGATCGTGATCGGCTCCCGAACGACAGCGGGTGAGCTGAGTTCAGTGGCGACACGGCTGCCCGCCGGAGTGAGGGCTGTCGCGATCCGCTGCTCAGTGTCTACCGCGGATGCCGGAGATGCCGGGGAAGCCGGGGATATCAGGGAGGTGAGGAGCGTCGCAGAAGCCGGGGGTATCGGCGGGCGCCGCTCGGTCCTCGGACGCCTCGAGGTGGTCAGCGTCGGTTCCCTCGAGGAGCTCTCGCGGGCTCTGCAGGCGGTGACCCGATGAGCACGGGCCGCCGCCCCGCCGAGCACACACAGCAGATCGCCCGGACCTCTCAGACCAGGCGACTACTCGACCTCGCCGCGCTCAGCGTGCTGATGCTTATAGGAATGGTCGGATTCCACCCCGTCTACGGCGGGGGCCGATATGTCCTGGCGGGGGTGGCGGCGCTGGTCCTCGGCTTGCTGATCGCCCTGATCGGCGCGAGATTCCGCTGCGGGCCGCTGCGTCTGCTCGCCCTGCTGATCGTGGCGCATTTCCTGTTCGGTTCGATGTTCGCCGCCCCTGCCCGCGCCCTCTGGGGGATCCTGCCGACGGCCGGCTCGCTCAAGGATCTGCTGGTCGCGCCGGTGAGCAGCTGGAAGACGGTGCTGACCACGCCGCCGCCGGTGGGCAGCGCACACGGCGTCCTGGCCGTGGTATGGATCAGCATGCTGCTGCTGGCGGTGCCGTCGGCCTCGATCCTGCTGCGCAGCAGGCATGACGCGCTGGCCTGGATGTTCCCGTTCGTGCTGATCCTCGCCACCGTTCTCTTCGGCACCACGGAGGATGCTCTGCCAGTGCTGCGGGGCGTGCTGTTCGCGATCATCTCCGTGGCGTGGCTGAGCTGGCGCGCCGACGGGACTCAGCGGGAGGTGGCTCGGCGCGAGAGTGCGCAGTCCGCGATCGTCCCTGCCACGGGGGTGCTCGGCTCATGGGCGAACCCGGTGCTGCGGCGTCGTGCGATCGGCGGTGCCGTGACCCTTGCGCTCGCCGGGGGAGCGACGATCGGCGCCCAGCCCCTGCTGGATCCACCCGAGGCGACGGTCCGCTATGCCCACCGCGACACGATCGTGCCGCCGTTCGACCCGCAGGAGTACGTCTCGCCGCTGGCGGAGTTCCGGGGATATCTCAAGCAGCAGCGCAGCGACGTGCTCTTCACGGTCACCGGCCTCGAGGACGGTGACCGGGTGCGCCTGGCGACGATGGACCTTTACGACCTGCAGGTCTACAACGTCGCCGGAAGCGACACGACGAACGAGGCGTCCGGGGCATTCCTGCGCTCCGCTGCGGGGGTGGATCTCGAGCGGGGTGAAGTGGCGGCGCGCACCTCGACCCTCACCATCGGCGCCTACTCCGGGGTGTGGCTGCCCACGCTCGGGGTCGCGACCGAGCGGATCGACCTCGACGACACGACGGATGATCGGGTGAACGCTGCAGCGGGGAGCCTGTATCTCAACGAGAAGTCCCAGACGATGGTGAATTCCGCCGGTGTCCAGGAGGGCGACACGTACGTTCTCGGGTACCAGCCGTACACCGCCCCTACTCTCGATCAGCAGCGCACAGCCCGGTTCGCGGAGCTTCAGCTGCCGCCGGCACCCAGGATGGGGCAGGTCACGCAGCTCGCCGAGGAATGGGCGGGCGGCGCCGTGTCGGACTACGAGAAGATCACGAACCTCACCCGAGCACTCAGGACCCGTGCCACGTTCTCTCACGGGATCGACGACGGCGAGGCGGCCTCGCTCTCCGGACACGGGGCCGGCCGCCTGCTGACCATGGTCGAGCCGGTCGAGCCGGTCGAGCCGGTCGGGCCTGACGGCGAGACGACACCGGAGGCCCGGACCGAGGGCCTCATCGGAGATGAGGAGCAGTTCGCGGCGCTGACCGCGCTGATGGCCCGATCGATCGGGATCCCGGCCCGCGTGGTGATGGGTTTCGAGGTCGAGGCGAGCAGCGAGAGCGCAGCAGGTTCGACGGGAGCGGTCGAGATCATCGGCGCGGACGTCACCGCGTGGGTCGAGGTCGCTTTCGACGGGGACCTGGGCTGGGTCCGCTTCGACGTGGCGCCTGGCGACGGGGACCAGACCGTGCCTGCCGAGCCCTCTGAGCCTGCCGAGCCCCCTGAGATCAGCAGGCCGCTCCCAGTGCCGGCTGAGCCACCGCCCTCTACTGCAGAGCTCCCGACGTCGCCCCCGGGCGCGATGAGCGACGACGCTGCCCATGACGGCCTGGCTCCCGAGCGGACGGCGTCGGCGTCCCGTATCGCCTCCACCGCGACGCTGCTGTTGGCGGGGCTCGCGCTCGCCGTCGTGGTGATCGGGAAGAGAGCACGACGCAGGTATCGCCGCACAAGGGGGTCGCCGCCGACCCGGATCGACGGCGGCTGGCAGGAGTTCCTGGATCACCTCGCCGACCTCGGGTATCGCCTCGACCCGGGGACGACTCGCGCCGAGGCCGCCGCCGGCGTGCACAGGCAGCTCCCCGCACTGTGGGCGCCGCTCCTCGCCGCGCGAGCAGATCGAGCGGTGTTCGGGCCGGATGATCTGCCCGAAGGCGCTGCTGAGGAGTACTGGGAGCAGGTGGCTGCGGCGCGGCAGACCATGGCGGCGTCGGTGCCGTGGCACCGCCGTCTGCGCGGGGAGCTCTCCCTGCGGTCCTTCCGTCGACGGTTCAGACGCAGCCACCGCGGATCGCGCCGACGGACGAGATCGACACGGCAACGGCTCCTGAGAGGGAGGACGCGATGAATCGGACCAGATACTGCAGCACCTGCCGGGCGCTGCTGAGCGCAGGAGCCGCGATCTGCGGCGAATGCGGAGCCCGGTACCAGGAATCCCCTTATGAGCGCCGGGCCACGGACGCTCCGGCGGCCTGGTTCCAGCGCCCGCTCACCACGCGCCGAGATGATCCGCGCCAGCAGGAGCTGACGCGGGAACCGGCCGACGAGATCGAGCTGATCTCCCGGAAGTCGATGCTCCCCGGCGAGCCAGGGACGACGGCACTGCGCCCGGCGGAACAGTACGATCAGATGATGGTCACACAGTCCCCGATGCTTCAGCGCGCTCCCGGCGCGCCCACCGGTCAGCCCGGCGGGCCCGGGTCGCCTGCTCCGTCGTCTGACGTGCAGGCCGACGGCGCGTCGTCCACCGGGGAGCTCGAAGCCCCACTGGACGGCTGCGTGCCGGCCGCACCGGCCAAGCGTGTCGCCGCGGCCCTGATCGACGGTGTGATCTTCGGGGTGCTGACCATCCCGCTGCTGATCGGCATCATCCTGCTGGCGAGGCAGGACCCGGTCAGCATGCTGGCCGCGATCCTGACGGGACTGGGGGTCGCCCTCCCGGTCGCCTACGCCCTGGTGATGATCTGGCTGACAGGCTCCAAGGGATTCTCCCTCGGCAAGCTGGCGTCGGGGCTGCGGATCACTCGCCGCAGCGACGGCGGCGGCATCGGAGTCCTGCGTGCTCTGGGCCGCGGGGCCCTGTACGGCGTGTTGACGTGGCTGATCGGTCTCACGGTCTTCCTGGACCCCCGGAAGCAGCTGCGAGGCTTCCATGATCGGGCGGTCGGTTCGGTCGTGGTCGACATCAGAGCCGGGCGCGACCCGATGGTGCCCCGCGCCGACTACTTCGAGCGTCCCGCAGACACCCAATACCTCGGAGCAGCATCCCTGGAGGTCTCGGCCCACGACAATCTGCTCACCGAGCCCGGTGCGGCATGGCGCGACAGCCCTGCCCCCGAGACACCCCTGGCAGGGCCCGCCTGGTCAGCGCCTTTCGCTCCTGTTCCAGTCGCCCAGAGCGCACCCCACGAGCCAGTCGGCGACGCCTGGGCACGACCCGCCGATGACATCGTCGCGCCGGCGTGCCCGTCGGCCGCTGTGGAGCCCGACGAAGACCTCGAGCAGTCCCGGTCCCCCTGGGCGCGCACTCCGGTGGCCACGAAGCTGCGGCTCACCACCGACGACGGTGCGAGCAGCATCGTCGGGGCGGCCGTGGTGGTCGGTCGCAATCCCTCCGGCGAGCAGCATGAGGAGACCGTCGTGCTCAAGGACGAGACCCGTTCGGTGTCCAAGACGCACCTGCGCATCGACGCCTCGGGCGACGACCTCGTCGTCACGGACCTGGGATCGACCAACGGATCGACGATCCTGGGGGAGGACGGCTCGCACGAGGACCTGGTCCCGCACGAGTCTGCGGTCGTGCCGGCCGGTACCACCCTCGCCCTCGGGGATCGGACCCTCACCGTGGAGGAGGAGCAGTGATCGACCGGTCCCTCTCCGACCCGGACGTCCAGGGGACGATCCGGGTGGTCTCGGCAGACGCCACGCACGTCGGCCATGTCCGGGCGACCAATGAGGACAGCATCCTCAACGCCACCCCGATCTACATGGTCGCCGACGGCATGGGCGGCCACAACGCCGGAGAGGTCGCCAGCGCGATCGCGGTCGAGGAGTTCGCGAAGCTCACGATCCAGCAGAACGTGACCGTCGAGCAGCTCGGCGAGGCGCTCGACAGCGCGGCGGACCGCATCGGCGCGCTCGGCGGCGAATCGACCCTGGGGGCGGGGACCACGGTCGCTGCGGTCGCGACGATGGTGCTGGACGGCGTCGGCTACTGGGTCGTGATGAACCTCGGGGATTCCCGCGTGTATCGCCTCTCGGGAGAGATCTTCGAGCAGGTCAGCGTGGACCATTCCGTGGTCCAGGAGCTCATGGACCGCGGTGATCTCACGCCCGAGGAAGCCCGAGTGCATCCCTACCGGCACATGGTCACCCGCGCGCTCGGGGCCGGGCCGGAATCCGACCCCGACTACTGGCTGATTCCCGCCGAGGCGGGGGACAGGATGCTCATCTGCTCCGACGGGCTCACTGGCGAGATCGATGACCGGTCGATCGAGCGGATGCTCCGCGGGCCGTCGGACGTGCGCACCGTCAGCAAGGACCTGGTGCGGCTCGCCCTGGACAGTGGAGGCCGGGACAACGTGAGCGTGGTCGTGGTCGAGGCCCTCGAGATCATCGGGCGGGACGCTCTCGTCGAGTCTGCCTCGGACCACCGCACCTCCTCGCCGGACGAGGACGACCTGGTCGAGGAGGACACCCTTCCGCGGCGCGTTCGCGAGGGGCAGGACGGCGCGCGATGAGCACTGCGAGCGGACCGATCAGGTCCGCCGCACTGCTCGGACCCGGCACCTGGACCCGGCCGGGGCCCGCGACGCTGGTCGTGCGTGAGACGGGATGGGTCGTGCTCGTCCCGGGGACGCGCAAGGAGGTCATCGAGTCGGCGTGGATGCTGCTCGGACAGAGCACCCTTGCAGAGACCTTCCTCGACGATCTGACCCGGGAGGCAGGGCCCCACAGCGCTCGCACCCTCAGCGCGATCCTCTTCGGCATCCACGGCGGCACGTCGCTGACGATCGGCGTCAGGGGTTCCACCCCGGTCGCCGTGCACACGGCCGACGGGGCGGAGCTGGTCGTCGGGACCGACGAGGGCCCTGTCGCCCTGCGGACCTTCGATGCCGTGCGACGCGTCGCCTTCGGGGACCTCCCCTCCGAGGATCCCGTGGGCACCCTCCGCGTGGCCACGGGGATCACGCGGGTGCGAGGGTTCGTCCAGGTCGCCGTCGACCCGGCGGATCTGGGGGAGGAGGACCGCGCGGCGCTCGCCGCACAGGTCGCGACGTTCGGCCGGTCCATCGAGAACCCGGAAACGGCGAAGCGGCCCTCCGTCGGGGCCGCCCCGAAGCCCGTGCCGAGCGTCGCGCGGCCTGCGATGACGCCGGTGCGCAGACCCGCCACGGTGACCCGTAGGCCGGGCGAGGTCCCCTCCTCGATCGACCGCGGCGCGGCGCCCCCGCGTGCGACGAATGCGGCAGCCTCCTCCGGTGGGCCGAACGTGTTCGACGGACTGTTCTCGGCCGCGCCAGCCGCGCCAGCCACGCCAGCCGCGCCAGCCGCGCGGGCCCCCGCGTCCACGCCGGAGACGACCCCGATCGTGGTGTCGAGGCCGGAGATAACCCCGATGGTGACGTCGAGGCCGGAGACGACCCCGGTCGTGACGTCGACCTCGGAGACGGCCGCGAGCTCGAGGCCTACGCCGGACACCGCCGAGACGGGGGATCCGGGCACCGCGAGCAGACCCTCCTCGGTGCCCGACACCCTGGTCGCTCCGATCGACCAGGACGAAGGACTCGCGCTCCTCGCTCCGCACACCGAGACCGCGCCGCTCGAGGACGCGGACGGCCTCGAGAGCTCGGGAGCGTACGACGACCTCTTCGGCAGGACCATCCACCGCAGCGTCGAGGATGCGGCCGTGCGTCGGGGTGCGGAGGACGAGTCGGAAGGCGCCGGTCACGGACAGCCGAGAGCCGCGGATGTGAGTCCGGGCCACCCGTGCAGCGAGGAGTCCTCCGGGCCGGAGGACGGCCGACGCTCGCTGCCCTCGGCGGCGCCCCGGTCGGCGCCGGACAGCCCCGCCGCGGTCGACACTGGCGTCATCGATTGGGTGCCGGGAGCGGGACGCATCGCTCCCGAGATCGCCCGCGCCGACGCCCGCCGAGCGGCTCCGCTTCCCCGCCGCGAGCCCGTCTCCCCACCGACCGGGCGCCTCCTCCACCAGAGCCCGACTGCGCCCGTGCGCACTCGGCAGTCCGGACGCGCTGTCGTGCTGACCGGCCTGGTCTGCCGGAACGGGCACGCGAATTCTGCGGAGCGCTCCCGGTGCCGGGCCTGCGAGGCTCCTCTGGACGGACCTGCCCGGAGGGTCGCGCGCCCACCGCTGGGAGCGATCGAGCTGTCCACCGGTGAGCACTTCGTGCTGGACCGCTCGGCGATCGTCGGCCGTCGGCCCCGTGCATCGCGTGCCGACGGCCGCCAGGCTCCGCAGCTGATCACGGTCCCGAGCCCCCAGCAGGACGTCTCCAGATCGCACCTGGAACTGCGGCTCGAGGGGTGGCACGTGGTGGCGATCGACCTCGGATCCACCAACGGGACCACGCTGCAGCGAGAAGGCGCCGACCTGCTGCGGCTGCGCCCTCAGGATGGCATCGTCCTGCACGACGGCGACCGGCTGGACCTCGGGGACGACGTCCGTCTGCGGCTGAGGGAGCGGTCATGAGCCGACGCCCGCCGCCCATGCCGCCCCTGCTCCCGGGGTACGAGTACGAGCGGCTGCTGGGGTCCGGCAGGTTCTCGGACGTCTTCCTCTATCGCCAGCCCTGTCCGCATCGTCGGGTCGCGGTCAAAGTGCTGCTCTCGAGCGTTCTGGAGGATTCCGCCGGCCAGCCGCTCGTCTCCGATGCGACCGTCCTGGCCCAGTTGTCGACCCATCCATCGATCGTCACGATTCATCAGGCCGAGGTCTCCGAGGAGCGCTGTCCGCACTTCGTCATGGAGTACTGCGCGCGTCCCCACTACGGTCTGCGCTTCCGCGCGGAGCGGATCACCGTGGCCGAGGCGCTGTCAGTCGGTGTCCAGATCGCCGGCGCCGTGGAGTCGGGGCACCGCTCCGGGATCCTGCACCGGGACATCACGCCGGCGAACATCCTGGTCACCGACGACCGTCGGCCGGTGCTCTCCGACTTCGGGATCTCTATCGCCACCTCTCCGGGGCGTGAGGCCGAGGGCTCCGGGAGCGTCTCCATCCTGTGGTCGCCGCCGGAGTTTTTCACGGGCGTGCCCCGCGTCGACGCCCGCAGCGACGTGTTCTCCCTGGCGTCGACCGTGTATTCGCTGCTTGCCGGGCGCACCCCGTTCGAGCACCCCGGAGGCCGGAATTCCGCTGCGGACCTCATCCACCGCACCGCGACGGATCCGCTTGCGCCGCTGACCCGCCCCGACGTGCCCGACGAGCTCCAGCGTGCGCTCTCCCGCGCCATGGCGAAGGATCCGGCCGGCCGGTACGACACCGCGCTCGCGTTCGGCCGCAGCCTGCAGCAGGTCGAGCTCGCACTGTCCCTGCCGGTCACGCAGATGGAGGTCCTCGACGATCGAGCCTCCGGCGACGCGGGGACCCAGGACGACGAGCTCTCCCGGCACACCCGGATCCGGGAGGTCGCCGCCGTCGATCCCACCCCCGGCCTCTCCCGGGAACGCGACGGGAGCCGCCTGGATCCGTACGCGGGGGTCGCTGCGGCGCTCGGTCCGTCGGCACCCTCCGCGGCAGGATCGGTGGCATCGGCACCGACCCGGACAGAGTTATCCACAAGAGCCGATGGAGTGGCGACGGCCCTGCGTCCGGCTGCGCGGGACGCCTCGTCGGCCTCCGCGGACAGGGTGGAGGCCTACGCGCACCGTCAGCTCCCCGCAGCCCCGACATACCCCGCAGCACGGACGCCGCCCTGGCCCCTCGTGGCCCTCGCCGCGGTGCTGGTGGTGGTGCTCGGCGTCGGAACCGCCCTGGTCGTACGGCATATCACGCGTCCGGAGCCCGAGCAGCGGGCGACGGTCGCCGTCAACGACCCGGCCAAGGCACAGGATCCGCCGGACGCTCCGAGGTCCGTCGCAGTGGCGGCTCTTCCCGCGCTCGAAGGCAGCGGGGACACGGACCGAGCCACGATCTCCTGGGACGCTCCGGAGAACGTCGGGGAGGGCGATTACTACCAGGTGCGGTGGAAGGACCTGCCCGCCGACTACTCTGAGCACTCGGGATGGGTGACCGTGAAGGGGCGCGTCTCGACGACCAGGAGCACGCCGCCAGGGGTGTCGAACCCGTGCCTCGAGGTGCGCACGGTCTCGCCCGGCGGGAGTCGCAGTGCGGCGGTGTCGACGTGTCTGGGCGAGGGATGAGACGTACAGCCGAGACGAGCAGACGCGGGGCCGGACGAGGCGCACGAGGCTGCGCGAGACGCGCTGGGGAGCGCAGACGGCGGGCCGAGCAGATCCTGCCGACCGCAGGAGCAGGACCGACGATGAAGGAGGCAGGCGATGGCATCGACGATTTCCGTCGAGTTCTGCGGTGAATGGTTCCGCGTGGCCGAGGGGGAGGAGATGACCATCGGCCGCGAAGCCGATCTGAGCGTCGATGACGAGAACGCATTCCTTCATCGACGTTTCCTCACGATCGTGCAGGTCGAGTCGATGTGGTGGCTCGTGAACATCGGATCGCGGCTGTCCGCGACGATCACCGACGGCACCGGGTCGATGCAGGCCTGGCTCGCGCCCGGCGCGCGGATCCCGCTGGTGTTGGACGAGACCAAGGTGATCTTCACGGCCGGGCCCACCACCTACGACCTGTCCATCCATGCCGAGTCCCCGCAGTTCGCGCGGATCGCCGGCCTGGAGGACCCCGTGGGCGAGACCACCGTCGGCTCGGTGCAGCTCACACCGAGCCAGAAGCTCCTGATCCTCGCGCTTAGCGAGCCGATGCTCGTGCGGGAGGGTTCGGGAATGAGCTCGGTGCCCAGCTCGGCGCAGGCCGCCGCGCGCCTGGGCTGGCAGATCACGAAGTTCAACCGCAAGCTCGACAACGTGTGCGACAAGCTCGACCGTCTCGGGGTGCGGGGGCTGCGCGGCGGTCCCGGCAAGCTCGCGAGCAACCGGCGGGCTCGGCTGGTCGAGCATGCAGTGCTCTCCCGGCTGGTCACGGCTGGGGACCTCCCGCTGCTGGATCAGGCCGAGGGCGACGATGAGCACTCGCCCCTCGGCTGAGGGGTGATCCGTAGGGCGCGCAGGAGCTCGCCAGGGGGGAAACCGGCATGCGGATCAGGCTCACGCTGCGCAGACCCGAGGATCGGCTCACGGATCTCGAGGTCACCGCGGATGCGACGGCGAGCGTGGCGGATGTGGCGACCGCGCTGTACCTGGCAGATCCCCTGCGCGACGACGTCGAACCGCCGGCGGGGCTGACCCTCCAGGTGCAGGATCCCGGGGCAGGCCCGGGGGCACGGGGAGTGCGATCCCTGGAGCGGGAGAGCGACCTGATCCAGGCCGGGCTGCGCTCGGGCAGCGTCGTCTCGATCGCCCGTTCCTCGGTGCACTACACGACCCGTGCGGAGTCCCGGGGCGCGGCAGCGGCACTGATGCGCGTGCTCTCGGGACCGGAGATCGGTCGCGAATTTCCGCTGCCCAGCGGGTCGAGCGTCATCGGCCGTGAAGGCGATCTCGACATCCGCATCGCTGATCCGATGCTCTCGAAGCGGCATGCGCGCCTCAACGTCGGCGACGCGGTGGAGATCATCGATCTCCACTCTTCTAACGGTGTCCTGCTCGGTGACGAACGGGTCCAGCGCGCGGTGATCGGGCCGGCGGACGTCGTGCACATCGGCGGCACCACCTTCTCCGTGACCACCCTGCATCGCCTCGGCGGGACCGCACCGAGCTCCCCGGTGGTCGAGTTCAATCGGTCTCCGCGGGTGGTGCCCCGGTTCCCGTACCGTCCGCTGAAGGCGCCGACGCCGCCCAAGGAGCCGGCGCCCCCGTTCTTCCCGATCTTCATGATGCTCGCCCCGCTCCTCATGGGCGGGTTGATGTTCGCGATGACCGGCAGCCCTTACTCGCTCATGTTCGTGGCCATGATGCCGATGATGGCGGCGGCCGGATACCTGAACCGCAGGTACCAGCAGAAGAAGCAGCTCGAGCGCCAGATCGCGAACTTCGAGGACGGTCTCGCCTCGCTCAAGCGCCGGGTCACCGCGGCGCAGGATCTCGAGCGCGCGGTGCGCCTGGTGGAATCTCCGTCGGCAGCAGACACGGTCGATGCCGCGTTCCGGCTGGGCCGGCTGCTGTGGACCCACCGGCCTGAGCACAGCGCCTTCGCCACCGTGCGCCTGGGCCTCGGGATCGCGCCCTCCCGGGTGGGCATCGAGATGCCCGGGGAGAACGACGCGATCACGATGTACTACGACCTGCTCGATGACCTGCACGAGAGCTACCGTTCGATCGCCGGCGTGCCGATCGTCGCCCATCTGCGCCATGCCGGGAACATCGGGATCGCCGGGGCGGGGGACGAGGCCGACGGGGTCGCCCGCGGCCTCGTGATCCAGCTGATCGCCCTGCATTCCCCGGCGGAGCTCGCGATCGCCGCAATCACCTCACGGTCGAGCCGGGAGGGATGGGAATGGCTGAAATGGCTCCCGCACACCTCGAGTCCGCACTCGCCCCTGGCCGGCGATCATCTCGCGGACACCGCGGGGCGCGGCACCTCGTTGCTCGCACGGGTCGAGGCGCTCATCGAGCAGCGTGCGGGGGATGCTCCTGCGGCTCTGCGCGCCCCGACGACGCTCGACATCGCGCGCGAGGACCCGGACCCTCCCGCCCCGGTCACCCCGAGCCTCGTCGTGGTCATCGAGGACGACGCCCCGGTGGATCGAGCCCGTCTGGTGCGCATCGCCGAACGCGGGCCGGACGTCGGCGTGCATGTCCTCTGGTGCGCCTCGAACATCGCCGCGCTGCCGGCGGCATGCCGCACCCACATGACGGTCGAGGAGACAGCGGACGGGGCCAGCGCCGGGCACGTGCGCTTGGGGGAACGCTATCTCCCGGTGACGGTGGAGACGGTGTCGGTGGAGGTGGCCTCGGGGGTCGCCCGCCATCTCTCCCCGGTGGTCGACGCCGGGGTCCCGATCGACGACGATTCGGATCTCCCGCGCACGATCTCCTATCTCACGCTCGGCGGCATGGCGATGGCCCAGTCGCCGCACCACATCATCGATCGCTGGAAGGAGAACAGCTCGCTGATCCCGCGTGACGGGTCCGCGCCCCAGCGGCGCACGCACGATGCCACCCTGCGTGGTCTCATCGGCCACGACGGCCAGGAGGCCTTCCACCTCGACCTGCGCACGGACGGCCCGCATGCGCTCGTGGGCGGCACCACCGGCGCCGGAAAGTCGGAGTTCCTGCAGGCCTGGGTGATGGGCATGGCCACCGCGCACAGTCCTGACCGCGTGACCTTCCTGCTCGTGGACTACAAGGGCGGTGCGGCCTTCGCCGATGCGGTGGATCTCCCGCATACTGTCGGCCTGGTCACCGACCTCTCCCAGCACCTGGTCCGCCGTGCCCTGACCTCGCTGCGCGCCGAGCTGCATCACCGGGAGCACCTGCTGAACCGGAAGAAGGCCAAGGACCTGGTGTCGCTGGAACGCACCGGAGACCCTGAGGCCCCGCCCAGCCTGATCATCATCGTCGACGAGTTCGCGGCCCTCGCCACGGAGATCCCGGAGTTCGTCGACGGCGTCGTGGACATCGCCGCGCGGGGACGTTCGCTCGGGCTGCACCTGATCCTCGCCACCCAGCGTCCCGCTGGCGTCATCAAGGACAACCTGCGCGCCAACACCAATCTCCGCATCGCGCTGCGGATGGCGGACGAGGCGGATTCCCGGGACATCCTGGGGGACCCAGCGGCCGCCCACTTCGACCCCGGCCTCCCCGGGCGCGCGGCCGCGAAGACCGGTCCGGGCCGCATCGCGACCTTCCAGACCGGATATGCGGGCGGCTGGACCACGGACGATCCCGAGCGGGCGCGCATCGACATCGTCGAGAAGGACTTCGGCACCGGGGAGCAGTGGGACTTACCCGCCCCGCCCGCCGCGGAGAGCGAGGATCCGGGCCCCAACGACATCGCCCGTGTGGTGGCCACCGTGAGGGCAGCAGCCGATGCGGCACAGGTCCCGACCCCGCGAAAGCCATGGCTGGCCGAGCTCGCCGATGCCTACGACCTCTCCCGCCTGCCGTCGCGCCGCACGGACGAGGACCTGCTGCTGGGCGTGATGGACACACCCGAGGACCAGGCGCAGCCCACGGTCTCCTACTACCCGGATCGTGACGGCAACATGGCCATCTACGGGACCGGCGGCTCCGGCAAGTCGACCACGCTGCGCACGATTGCTATCTCCGCAGCCTCGACCGTGCGCGGCGGCCCGGTCCATGTCTACGGCCTGGACTTCGGCGCCTCCGGCCTCACCATGCTCGAGGACCTTCCGCACGTGGGAGCGATCGTCCCCGGCGACGACGAGGAGCGTGTCATCCGCCTGCTGCGCACCCTGCGCACGCTCATCGACGACCGCGCCCGTGACTTCGCGACCGTGCGCGCCGGCTCCGTGGCGGAGTACCGCGACCTGGCGGGGAAGCCGGAGACCCCCAGGGTCCTCCTGCTGGTCGACGGCATGGCCGCTTTCCGTGAGGCCTACGACTACTCGGGCCTCACGAAATGGTTCACCGCGTTCGTGCAGATCGCGACCGACGGCCGACAGGTCGGCGTGCACGTCATCGTCACCGGTGACCGTTCCGGCGCGGTCCCCACGTCGCTGGGCTCCTCGATACAGCGCCGACTCGTCCACCGCATGCCCGGTCCCGATGACTACGCCGGGTTCGGCGTGCCCAAGGACGTGCTGGATGCCGACTCACCGGCCGGCCGGGCCATCCTCGACGGACACGAGGTCCAGGTCGCCGTGCACGGCGGCGACTCCAACATCGCGATCCAGTCGCGAGAGGTCACGAAGCTCGCCGAGGCGATGCGTCGCGCAGGTGTCCCTGAGGCCCCGCGCGTCGAGCGTCTGCCCGAACGGGTCGAGCTCTCGCAGCTGCGTCCCGTCGTGGCTGGCAGACCGGTGCTCGGCCTCGCCGACGAGACGCTCGCAGAGGTGACCATCCAGCCCCGTGGCGCCTTCATGGTCTCGGGACCGATGGGCTCCGGCCGCACCACGGCGATGCTGACGATCGCCCACGGACTGAAGGCTTTGGAGACTCCCATGCGCCTGGTGCGCTTCTCCGCACGACGCACGCCGCTGACCGGGCTGCCGATCTGGGACGTGGAGGGATCCGACCCCGAGCGCGTCCGTGAGCTCGCCGTGCAGCTGCGGCAGACGGTCGATGCAGGCGCCGCCGGGGAGGGGCGGCTCGCCCTGTTCATCGACGGTGTCGCGGACTTCACCGGCAGCAGCATCGAGGCCGACCTGGACAGGCTGATACGCACCTGCGTTCGCGACGGGCAGTTCGTGGTGGGCGAGAACGATTCGGCGTCCTGGTCCCAGGCGTATGTCCTGGCCCAGCCTTTCAAGTCCGGCCGCCGCGGGCTGCTTCTCCAGCCGGGGGAGATGGATGGCGACGCGCTGCTCGGCACCGGACTGGGGAGGATCCGTCGAGCAGACCTCCCTGCGGGCCGCGGCTTCCTCGTGCACGGCGGGCGAGCGATCAAACTGCAGGTCGCGCAGATCACCGGGTGAGGCAGACACCGTCGACGGAGGCGAGCTCGGGAAGTTATCCCCAGAGGGAGAGCTCCCATGGTCCGGTATCGGCCGTCGCCCTAGTGTGGACCTCGAGCACGACGCAGGGGTGATGCCCCGCACGGGGTGCTGCCGCGCAGAGCCAGGAAGGGGTGTCGGGATCGTGAATGCCACCAAGGGGATGAATGTCGAGGAGGTCCGGCGGATGTCGGCTCGGCTGCGCGAAGCGGCCGCCGAGATCACGGGGATCGAGCAGGAGCTCACCGCCGGGCTCGAGGCCGTGGACTGGACCGGGCCGGACGCAGACCGCTTCCGCAGCCAGTGGGCAGGGCAGATGGTCCCAGCCATGCAGCGGATCATGACCTCCGTCCAGGAGTTGGGGGACAGCGCGGACCGCAACGCCGCCGAACAGGACGCGGCATCCACCAGCTGACCGCGCTCAACGGGTCGTCGACCCGGCGCGTCCCAGCACAACGAACCCGGCGCCCGAGCAGCTCGCCTGCTCGGGCGCCGGGTTCTTCGAGACTGATATCTTTGCCGGCATTGCCGCAGGCACGAACGGAGCATTCATGACCAGGAACATCGCGTACCCGAGCGCCGACTTCCCCGGCCCGCCGACGATCACCGTCGGGATCCCCGATGACTGGGAGACCCTCACGGTCCCGGGCGTTCACCTCGCCGCTGCCCAGCCCCACGTGGACGGACAGTTCCGCGCGAACATCGTGGTCACCGTGCAGCGATTCGGCCCCGATTTCACGGACCAGGACGCACGAGCGGGTCTCGAGCAGCGCAAGTCCTCCCTGCCCGGCCTCGAGGAGCTCGGCACCGGTACGGTCGACGTGGACGGGACCAGCTGGACCACGAGCGAATACAGCTACACCCAGCCCGGCCACACCACCGTGGTGCAGTCGGCCCGCTACACCCTCGTCGACCGTGGCGGCGTCGCCAAGGACATCGTCGAGATCGTGGGCAGCTGCGGCGCCGAGTCCGCTGGCGACGAGGCGGAGATCGTGCGATCGATTCAGGACACCGTCACCGTCGAACTCGCCTGACGCACCCTGGCCGCCGGCGAGCGAGCGACCCGGCGAGGCGCCGTGGCTGCCGGAGTGCGACCCGGCGAGGCGCCTCGGTGCGCTGGCGTCGCCAGGTGCGCCGCGCTCGTCCGGCCGCTGGGATCGTCCGATCCGCTGGGACGGTCGGGCTCTCAGGCCGCCCCCTCACCACACCGAAGCCCCGATGCCGCACGAGCGGCATCGGGGCTTCTTCGTCGTGAGTTATCCACAATGGCTCAAACGCAAGAACCATGCTCTGACCTGCGGGAACAACCTCAACTGGGGGTGTGGAGGGAGGCCGGGATCCGAGTGATGGTCACGGATCTCGACGCTGTCTAGGGTTGGTGCCATCACCTGGGGTGCGACTGCGAGGTCGGGTCGGGTGGGGACAGTCGCAACGACGAGATGGAGCACGTGATGAAGAAGGGTATGACCCCTGAGGTCGTCGAGAAGATGGGTCAGCAGATCGCCGAATCCGGTGAGCAGGCTCAGCAGATCTACACGCAGGTGCAGGGTCGGGTCTCGGAGTTCGACTGGACGGGGGAGGACCGCGATCGGTTCGTGAGCGAGTTCGACGGTGAGCTCGGGCAGCTGGTGCAGCAGATCGTGCAGCAGGCGAGCCAGTTCACTGAGCGGGCGTCGCAGAATGCGGCGGCTCAGCGCGAAGCATCGGCCTGACCACCGGCACGGTGGCCTTTTCCAGCAGTGATCCGCACGATGTCAAAAGGGGTATGTGATGACTTTCAAGGGTATGAATCCGGAGGAGGGGCGCGAGGTGGCGACCTCGATCAGCGAGGCGGGCCAGCAGATCCTCGAGGCGATCGATGCCTCCACGAGCCTCGTCAACACGGTGGAGTGGATCGGTCCGGACTATGACGCCTACCAGGAGGACTGGAATGCGTTCGTGTCCGGCCCGGTGGCGAATCTGGTCGAGGGCTTCCAGCGCCGCTCCGATGAGCTGGGCACTCATGCCGAGCAGCAGGATGCAGCGTCCAACCAGCAGTGATCTGCTGATCGGGCGCCGCGATGCCACAGGGCTCCGTTCCGCGTGAGAGGCGAAGGAGTCCTGTGGCATCGACATGCTGCTGCGAGAGCAGCGGGCCGATCGGCCCTACCAGCGGTGCGTTCAGCGGAAGTTGAGGAACTGCAGTGCGACGTCGAGGTCCTTGCCCTTGAGTAGGGCGATGGTGGCCTGCAGGTCGTCACGGCTCTTGGAGGAGACGCGAAGCTCGTCGCCCTGGATCAGCGGCTTGACCCCCTTGGGGCCTTCGTCGCGGATCAGCTTGGCGATCTTCTTGGCGTCCTCGGAGCTGATGCCCTCCTTGAGGCCGGCGACGAGACGCACCTCCTTGCCGGACTGCTTGGGCTCGCCGACGTCCAGGGCCTTCAGAGAGATCCCACGCCGGATCAGCTTGGACTGCAGCACGTCGAGAACGGCGAGCACACGCTCCTCCGCATTCGCCGTCAGCACGATCTCGTCGCTGCCGAGGTTGAGCGAGGCTCCAGTGTTGCGGAAGTCGTAGCGCTGGCCCACCTCCTTGACAGCCTGGTTGACGGCGTTGTCGACCTCCTGACGGTCGAGCTTGCTCACGATGTCGAACGATGAATCTGCCACGGGGCGTCCTTCCTTCTCGGGCCGCCGACGACCTTCTGGCTGCGTCGGCGGCGGCTGTGTACGTGCCGGTGCCCCGAGCGGGCTCGGGGCAGGTCCCTCGAGCCTGCCTGCTCGGAGCGTCGTCCCAGCTCAGGGGCTCTGTGACCTTCTTCATGCAGTCCAGGGGCCTCCTGGGTTAGCGTCGCCCGCAGAGCACCGCTATGCTGTTTCGAGTCCGCTTCCGGCGGCCACGAGATCTGATCGCGTGGGCAACGGAGGTGTACAGCGGCAGATTACCCGAGTGGCCAAAGGGAGCTGACTGTAAATCAGCTGGCATTGCCTTCGTGGGTTCGAATCCCTCATCTGCCACCGCTGACGATCCCCGGATCCGAAGCAGCCGAGAGTCCCTGTGACTCGAGGCACCGGAGAAGGTTCAGGATTTGCCCGCTGGGCAGGGACTGTGTAAAGTTCACCGGGTTGCCCTGATAGCTCAGTCGGCAGAGCGTCTCCATGGTAAGGAGAAGGTCAAGGGTTCGATTCCCTTTCAGGGCTCTGATGGATGTGGCGGCCCGGTCTCATTCGAGATCGGGCCGTTTCATCGGTCATGCCGGGGTAGCTCAGACGGTTAGAGCGCACGACTCATAATCGTGAGGTCGCGGGTTCGATCCCCGCCCTCGGTACCACGCCGGTCCTACCGGAGTGTACGATCCACATCCCCCGAGTACGGGGACCCACGAGGTGCGCCGCGGGGCGTGCCACCCGGACGAAAGAGGCGAACCGTGGCGAGCAAGAGCTCTGACGTGCGTCCCAAGATCACCATGGCTTGTGTTGATTGCAAGGCGCGCAACTACATCACCAAGAAGAACCGCCGTAACACCCCGGATCGGCTCGAGCTCTCGAAGTTCTGCCCGACCTGCGGCAAGCAGACGGCGCACCGAGAGACCCGCTGAGCGGACCTCTCGCGCACTTCACCAAAGGCCACACGGGCTCGTCCCGGGTGGCCTTTCGTGCGTCCTGGCCCGGTGACCTGGCGGACAGGACGGCCGTGATCAGGGTGTCCCGCAAGGGCACGGCGGCCGACCTGAGATCATCGGACCGACACCATCCGTCGGCCGACGAGGCCGCGTCCTCCCGGGAGAAGACATGACCACCACCCCTGACCCCGACTTCGCCGGTCGCACCTATCCGGCCGGCCCCGTGCACACGGTCTCGGCAGCGAAGATCGCCGAATTCGCCCGCGCCACCGGTGCCGGTTCGCCCGTGCACACGGACCCCGAGGCCGCCCGTGCGGCGGGCCACGCCGACGTGGTCGCCCCACCCACCTTCCTGGTCTCTCTCGCCCAGGCCACCGAGGCCCAGTACATCGAGGATCCGGCCGCCGGGATCGACTTCACGCGGGTGGTCCACGGGGAGGAGTCGTTCACGCTGCATCGACCCGTCGTCGCCGGGGACCGGCTGGTCCCGACGCTCACCGTCGAATCGATCCGCGCTGCCGGCGGCCACTCCATGATCGCGACGCGGGTCGACATGGCCGAGGAATCCGGCGGAGACGTCGCGAGCGTGCGCAGCATGATCGTCGTGCGCGGAGACTGATCCCGCCTCCGCACCCGCCACGCGCTCACCTCGCAGCCGGTGCCCCGGTGCCCCGGTGCCCCAGTGCCCCGGTGCCCCAGTGCCCCGGTGTCACCCGTGCCGCCCGTGCACTCAGGGCCCGTGGCGTGCGCAGCGCCTTCGACGCCCGCAGCGCCTGCCACGTCGTCACCACCGCGGATACCCGCCATCCCTCGACCGTTCAGATCCCGACCTTCAGGAGCAGACATGACTGCCACCCCTGCCACCCCGCTCGACCTCTCCGTCGGCCAGGAGCTCGCCCGCACCCGGCACGAGATCAGCCGTGACACTCTCGTGCGCTACGCCGGCGCCTCCGGGGACTTCAACCCCATCCACTACAACGACACCGCCGCCACCGACGCGGGCCTGCCCGGCGTGATCGCCCACGGCATGCTCACCATGGGGGCTGCGGTCACCGGTCTGCTGGATGCCGTCGGGGACCCCACCGCGGTGCGGGCCTACTCGGTGCGCTTCACCAACCCGGTGCCGGTGCCCGCGACCGGGCACGTCGTGCTCGAGACGGTCGCCGTCGTCGGCGCGATCGACGAATCCGCCGGCACCGCGCGCGTCGACATCACCGCCCAGGTCGACGACACCAAGGTGCTCGGGCGCGCCCGCGCCACGATCGCCACGACGGCCGGTGCCCCCGCCGACGGCCAGGTCGGCGCAGCATGAAGCTTTCGGATCTCACCACTCTCCGCGTCGGCGGACCCATCGGCACTCTCGTCGAGGCCCGTTCTGATCAGGAGGTCATCGACGCCGTCCGCGCAGCCGACGAGGCCGGACGACCGCTGCTCGTGCTCGGAGGCGGCTCCAACCTGGTCGCCTCGGACGAGCCCTTCGACGGCACCGTCGTGCTGCTGCGGGATCCCGAGGAGCCGCCGCTGCTCGACGCGACCTGCGAGGTGGGCGCGTCCGGCGAGCCGGACGGAATCCCCGTCGACCCCGCGGATCTCTCCCCGCTGGATCCGACCTGCGGGGGAGCGATCGTCGAATACTTCGCCGGTGTCTCCTGGGATCGTGCGGTCCGGTACGCGATCGCTCGAGACATGGTCGGCATCGAGGCGCTCTCCGGGATCCCCGGGACCGTCGGCGCCACCCCGATCCAGAACGTCGGCGCCTACGGCCAGGAGGTCTCCTCCACGATCTCCCGTGTGCGCACCTGGGACCGTGAGCGCAGCGCCGTGCGCACGTTCTTCGCCGCCGACTGCGACTTCTCCTATCGCGACAGCGTGTTCAAGCGCACCCGTTACTCCGGAGACGTGCCCTCGGCGACGGGCCGCTACGTCGTGCTGTCCGTCACGTTCCAGCACACGATCGGCAGCCTCTCCGCGCCGATCCGCTACGCCCAGCTGGCCGATGCGCTCGGCGTCGAGGTGGGAGATCGGGCTCCGATGCGCGAGGTGCGCGAGGCGGTGCTCGCGATCCGCGGCGCCAAGGGGATGGTCCTGGACCCGGCCGACCATGACACCTGGAGCGCCGGTTCGTTCTTCACCAACCCGATCCTCGAGGCCGACGACGCAGCGAGCCTTCCTGAGGGCGCTCCGCGGTACGACGCAGGTCAGGGCCGGGTGAAGACGAGTGCGGCCTGGCTCATCAGCCACTCCGGCATCGAGCGCGGCCATGCGGTGGGGGAGCGGGCGTCCCTGTCGACCAAGCACTCCCTGGCGCTGACCAACCGCGGCGGTGCCGGCAGTCAGGACATCATCGACCTCGCGCGGGACGTGCAGCGCCGGGTCGACGAGAGCTACGGGATCCACCTGGTCCCGGAACCTGTCCGCCTCGGCATCGATCTGTGAGCCCGGCCTAGGATGGGCACGGCGCCCGCCGCCGCCCCGTCCGTCACCGCAGGAGGCCCCGTGAACGTCCTCGACCAGTCCATCTCGGATCTCGACCCGGAGATCGCCGACGTCCTCGATCGTGAGCTCGCCCGTCAGCAGCGCACCCTCGAGATGATCGCCAGCGAGAACTTCGTCCCGCGTGCAGTGCTGCAGGCTCAGGGCTCGGTCCTGACCAACAAGTACGCCGAGGGTTATCCCGGTCGTCGCTACTACGGCGGATGCGAAGAGGTCGACGTCGCGGAGCAGATCGCGATCGATCGGGCCAAGGAGCTGTTCGGCGCCGAGCACGCGAACGTGCAGCCGCACTCGGGTGCCTCCGCGAACGCTGCGGTGATGCATGCCCTCGCCCGTCCCGGCGACAAGCTGATGGGCCTGTCCCTCGCCCACGGCGGCCACCTCACGCACGGCATGAAGATCAACTTCTCCGGTCGGCTCTACGACATCGTGGCCTACGAGACGGAGCCCGAGACGGGTCTGATCGACATGGACAAGGTGCGCGAGCTGGCAGTAGCCGAGCAGCCGAAGGTGATCGTCGCGGGCTGGTCCGCGTACACCCGTCAGCTCGACTTCCCGGCGTTCCGTGCGATCGCCGACGAGGTCGGTGCGGCCCTGTGGGTCGACATGGCGCACTTCGCGGGTCTCGTCGCCGCGGGCCTGCACCCCAGCCCCGTCCCGTACGCCGACGTCGTCTCGACCACGATCCACAAGACCATCGGAGGCCCCCGCTCCGGCATGATCCTGTGCACTGAGAAGTGGGCCAAGAAGATCGATTCCGCAGTCTTCCCCGGCCAGCAGGGCGGCCCGCTCATGCACGTGATCGCTGCGAAGGCCGTCGCCCTCAAGGTGGCGGCCACCGAGGAGTTCACCGACCGCCAGGCCCGCACCCTGGAGGGCGCGAAGCTCCTCGCCGAGCGCCTCCAGCAGGAGGACGCCAAGGCGGCCGGCGTGAAGGTCATCTCCGGCGGCACCGACGTGCACCTCGTGCTCGTGGACCTCGTCGACAGCGAGCTCGACGGCCAGCAGGCCGAGGACCGTCTCCACGAGGTCGGCATCACCGTGAACCGCAACGCGGTCCCGAACGATCCGCGGCCGCCGCGCGTCACCTCGGGTCTACGCATCGGCACCCCGGCTCTGGCCACCCGCGGCTTCGGCGCCGCGGAGTTCACCGAGGTCGCCGACGTCATCGCCCTGGCGCTCACCGGCGGAGCGGACGTCGAGTCCCTCCGTCAGCGCACTCAGGCCCTTGCCGACGCGAAGCCGCTGTACGCGGACCTCCAGCAGCACTGAGCGACGGATGGGGCTCGACGCGACGACGTCGGGCCCCATCGCCGTCTCCGGCGGGCACGATCATCCTTCCCGCCGCACCCGGCGACGGGCGCCGATCGCCTTTCCCGCCGCACCCGGTGGCGGGCGCCGATCTGCCTTCCCGCCGCACCCGGCGGGCTTGATCATCCTTCCCACCACCCCACGACCCTCCAGCACCGACATCCCCAAGGAGCGCCATGACGGCACAGATCCTCGACGGCAAGGCCACCGCGAAAGCGATCAAGGAGGAGCTCGCCGAGCGCGTGACGCGGCTCGTCGACGCCGGCCATGAACGACCGGGACTCGCGACCGTCCTGGTGGGGGAGGACCCCGGCAGCGCCGCCTATGTGCGCGGCAAGCACCGCGACAGCGAACAGATCGGGCTGCATTCGATCCAGAAGACGCTCCCGGCGGACGCCTCCCAGGCGGCTGTCGAGGCCATCGTGGACGAGCTGAACGAGGATCCCGCCTGCACCGGCTACATCGTGCAGCTCCCGCTGCCTAAGCAGATCGACACCGACGCGATCCTCGAGCGGATCGATCCGGCCAAGGACGCCGACGGCCTGCACCCGATGAACCTCGGCCGCCTGGTGCTGAACGCCTACACGCCCATCCACACGCCGCTTCCCTGCACGCCCCGGGCCGTCATCGAGCTGGTCGAGCGTCACGGACTCGACTTCCGTGGCAAGGACGTCGTGGTCGTCGGCCGCGGCATCACGGTCGGCCGCTCCATCGGCGCCCTGCTGACCCGTCGCGAGTACAACGCGACGGTGACCCTGTGCCATACCGGCACTGCGGATCTGCCCGCCCAGCTGCGCCGCGCCGACGTGGTCGTCGCCGCGGCCGGCGCCGCACACCTCGTGCGCGCGGAGGACATCAAGCCCGGCGCGATCGTCCTCGACGTCGGTGTCTCGCGCCGTGAGGACCCTGCGGGCGGCAAGGCCACGCTCGTGGGCGACGTCGACCCCGCCGTGCGGGAGGTCGCCGGCTGGATCAGCCCCAATCCCGGCGGCGTCGGTCCCATGACCCGTGCGCTGCTGATGAAGAACGTCGTCGAGGCGGCCGAGCGTGCCGCCGGGATCGAGGAGTCCGCATGAGCCTGACCATCGCGACCGTCAACGTCAACGGCCTGAGGGCCGCCGAGCGCAAGGGGATGCGCGACTGGCTCGCCTCCACGGCGGCCGACGTCGTCACCCTGCAGGAGGTGCGCGCCCCCGAGGACCTCCTGCCCGGTCTCGTCGGCGAGGACTGGGCCATCGTCGGCGAGGTCTCGGAGCTGAAGGGCCGTGCCGGAGCAGCGATCGCCGCCCGCACCTCGCTCGGCGCGATCGACCTCGCGGGCGCCCGTCACGGGCTGCCTGGCCTCACCGAGCCCAGCCACACCGGCCGCTGGCTCGAAGCGGACCTCGCCGACCCCTTCGGCGATGGTCGCGCTCTCACGGTCATCTCCTGCTACATGCACTCGGGCAACACCGAGAAGCCGCAGACGATGACCGACAAGTACGAGTTCCTCGACGTGATGATAGAGCGCCTCGAACAACTCCGTGCCGATGGCCGTCACGTGGTGCTCACCGGCGACATCAACATCGCCCATACCGAGTGGGACATCAAGAACTGGAAGGGCAATCTGAAGTCCGCCGGCTTCCTGCCCGAGGAGCGCGCGTACCTGGACCGCCTGACCACCGATGCCGGCTTCGTGGACGTGCACCGCACGCTGCACGGCGACGGCCCCGGGCCCTACACCTGGTGGTCGCAGCGCGGCAAGGCCTTCGACAACGACGCCGGATGGCGGATCGATTACCAGCTGGCCACCGAGGACCTCGCAGCGCGCGCGACCTCCGCCCAGGTGGATCGTGCGCCCAGCTACGACACCCGCTGGTCCGATCACGCGCCGCTGGTGATCTCCTACTCCTGACCGACAGTCGTAGGCCGGTGCGCCTCGCCAGGCCAGCTGCCCGCAGCCCGCTTGGCCGCGCGCCCGCCCTGCCGCACGTCGCCCGGGCCGCACGGCCGCCTGCTGACCCGTGCTCCGGTCCTGCCGCACGCACGTCGGCCTGCTGGCCCGTGCTCCGGTCCTGCCGCAAATGTGAGCGTGGGACCCA
>NZ_NRGS01000003.1:28963-200488 GCF_002332425.1 Brachybacterium alimentarium
TGGGTCCCACGCTCACATTTGGCGACCCGAGGGCGGCGAGCCGAGGGTGACGACAGCGACAGCGGCGACCCGAGGGCGGCGCCAGCGACAGCGGCGACCCGAGGATGCCAGCGGGCGACCCGAGGGCGGCGGCGTCCTGGTTGGTGCGGAGCGCCGCCGCGCATGCCGCACGGCTCAGACGCGGCCGCGGATCACAGCCTGCTTGACCTCGGCGATCGCCTTGGTGACCTGGATGCCGCGGGGGCAGGCCTCGGTGCAGTTGAAGGTGGTGCGGCAGCGCCACACGCCTTCCTTGGAGTTCAGGATCTCGAGGCGCTGCTCGCCGGCGTCATCACGCGAGTCGAAGATGAAACGGTGCGCGTTGACGATCGCGGCGGGGCCGAAGTACTGCCCGTCGGTCCAGAACACGGGGCACGAGGAGGTGCACGCCGCGCACAGGATGCACTTGGTGGTGTCGTCGAAGCGCTCGCGCTCCTCGGCGGACTGCAGACGCTCGCGGCTGGGCTCCTGGCCCTTGGCGACGAGGAACGGCATGACCTCGCGGTAGGAGTCGAAGAACGGCTCCATGTCCACGATGAGGTCCTTCTCGACCGGGAGGCCCTTGATCGGCTCGACCGTGATCGGCTTCTTGAGGTCGAGGTCCTTCAGCAGCGTCTTGCAGGCCAGGCGGTTGCGGCCGTTGATGCGCATCGCATCCGAGCCGCAGACGCCGTGCGCGCAGGAGCGACGGAAGGTGAGCGACCCGTCGAGGTGCCACTTGATCTCGTGCATCGCATCCAGCACACGGTCGGTGCCGTGCATGGTGATGGTGAAGTCCTCCCAGTGGGTGCCCTTGTCATCCTCCGGGTTGAAGCGCGCGATGCGCAGCGTGACCTCGAACGAGGGGATCGCCTCGACCCCTTCGTCGGCCTTCGGCTTCTCAGCGACGGCAGTCATCAGAACGTACGCTCCTTCGGCTCGTATCGGGTGATCACGACGGGCTTGGTGCCCAGCCGGACCGTGGTGCCCTCATCGCCCTGCTCGCCCTCGAGGGTGCGGTAGGCCATCGTGTGCGAGAGGTAGTTGACATCATCGCGGGTGTCGTAGTCCTCGCGGAAGTGGCCGCCGCGGGACTCCTTGCGGTTCAGCGCGCCGATCGTCACGATCTCGGCGAGGTCGAGCAGGAAGCCCAGCTCGACCGCCTCCATGAGGTCCAGGTTGTAGCGCTGGCCCTTGTCCTGGATCGCGACCGTCTCGTAGCGCTTCTTGAGGTCCGCGATGCCGGCGAGGGCGGCGCGGCAGGTCTCGTCGGTCCGGAACACCTGGACGTTGGCGTCCATGAGCTCCTGCAGATCGCGGCGGATGTCGGCGATGCGGTCCTCCGTCGCCGGACGGTCCCGCAGACGCTGCAGCAGCTCCACGGTCGGTGCCTCCAGGCCCTCGGGAAGCTCGGCGAGCTCGACCTCCTCGGCGTGCTTCGCGGCGGCGATGCCGGCGCGACGGCCGAAGACGTTGATGTCCAGCAGCGAGTTCGTGCCCAGGCGGTTGCCGCCGTGCACGGAGACGCACGCGGTCTCGCCCGCGGCGTACAGACCGGGGATCACATCGGTCTCGTTGCGCAGCACCTCGCCCTGGACGTTGGTCGGGATGCCGCCCATGCCGTAGTGCGCAGTCGGGAACACGGGCACGGGGTCGGTGTAGGGCTCCACGCCGAGGTAGGTGCGCGCGAACTCGGTGATGTCCGGAAGCTTCGCGTCGATGTGGGCGGGCTCGAGGTGGGTGAGGTCCAGGAGGACGTAGTCCTTCTTCGGGCCGCAGCCCCGGCCCTCGCGCACCTCATTGGCCATCGCACGGGCGACGACGTCACGGGGCGCGAGGTCCTTCAGCGTCGGCGCGTAGCGCTCCATGAAGCGCTCCATGTTGCTGTTGCGCAGGATCGCGCCCTCGCCCCGGGCGGCCTCCGAGAGGAGGATGCCCAGGCCTGCCAGGCCCGTCGGATGGAACTGGAAGAACTCCATGTCCTCGAGCGGGATGCCGCGGCGGAAGGCCATGGCCGGTCCGTCACCGGTGAGGGTGTGGGCGTTCGAGGTGGTCTTGAAGATCTTCCCGAAGCCGCCCGAGGCGAAGACGACCGACTTCGCACGGAAGATGTGCAGCTCACCGGTGGCGAGCTCGTAGGTCACCACGCCGGAGGCGCGGACGCCCTCGTCGGTGCGCGGGTCGCCCGTCATGAGGATGTCGAGCACGTAGTACTCGTTGAAGAACTCCACCTGCTGCTTCACGCAGTTCTGGTAGAGGGTCTGGAGGATCATGTGACCGGTGCGGTCCGCCGCATAGCAGGAGCGACGCACGGGGGCCTCGCCGTGCTCACGGGTATGGCCGCCGAAGCGACGCTGGTCGATGCGACCCTCGGGGGTGCGGTTGAACGGCAGGCCCATCTTCTCGAGGTCGAGCACCGCGTCGATGGCCTCCTTGGCCATGATCTCGGCGGCGTCCTGGTCGACCAGGTAGTCGCCGCCCTTGACGGTGTCGTACGTGTGCCACTCCCAGTTGTCGTCCTCGACATTGGCCAGGGCGGCGCACATGCCTCCCTGGGCGGCACCGGTGTGGGACCGCGTGGGGTACAGCTTCGTGACGACGGCGGTGCGGGCGTCCTTGGAGGATTCGAGCGCCGCGCGCATTCCGGCGCCACCGGCACCGATGATGACCACGTCGTAGTTATGGGTCTGCATGTCTGGTGACTGCTCCGTTTCGGGGTCGACCGGGAAGAACGATGTCGGGGGCCGGGCGGGCCGGCCCCCGGGGACGAGTTGTCAGCCTTCGCAGAGGGAGGGCAGCAGGCTGGGGTCGGCACCGACCGGGCACGGGTCGAAGGTGAAGATGACCAGGGTGCCGAGCACGATCGTCACGACGACCGCGAACAGCAGCAGGGACTTCAGGACCATCCGGACCGTGGGCTTGCGCGCGTAGTCGCTGATGATCGTGCGCACGCCGTTGCCGCCGTGGATGAGGCCGAGCCAGAGCATCAGCAGGTCCCAGACCTGCCAGAACGGGGAGGCCCACTTGCCGCCCACGAAGGCGAAGTCGATGCCCTTGACTCCTTCGCCGAGCCACAGGTTCACGAAGAGGTGACCGAAGACGAGGATCACGAGGAGGACACCGGAGACGCGCATGAACAGCCACGACATCATCTCGGTGTTGACGCCGTGCATGCCGGTGCGCCGGTAGCGGGTGGTGGGATCGGGGATCGAGGTGGTGGACTGTGCACTCATGATCAAGCTCCGAACATGTGCATGAGCTGGCGGGGAACGAAGCCGAGCATCAGGACGACCCAGAGCACGACGACGCCCCAGAACAGCTTCCGCTGGTGGGTGGTGCCCTTGGACCAGAAGTCCACGAGGATGATGCGAAGGCCGTTCAGGGCGTGGAACAGGATCGCGCCGACGAGACCGATCTCGCCGAGGCCGAAGACGATGGTCTTGTAGTGACCGATCACCTCGTTGTACGCCTCTGGAGAGACCCTGACCAGTGCGGTGTCGAGCACGTGCACGAGCAGGAACAGGAAGATGAGCATTCCCGAGATGCGGTGGGCGACCCAGGACCACATGCCCTCGCGACCGCGATAGAGCGTCCCGGATTGGGCTGATGCCACGGAAGATCCTCCAGAAGCGACGGATTGGCGCCGGGAGCGGGATGCGTCGCCGCTGTGGTGGGCGCGCGGGTCCCGGATGCGATCCGGACGACCTTCGCGGCGCTCCGGACGCCCTGCGGGCACCCGTTTCACGACACGGCGACATCATCATCGCCCCCGACAGGGGCGGAGCCAGCCTAGCACCATGACGTGCAGGTCCTGGGCATCTCGACGGGGTGGGGAAGCGTCCCCACCGGCCTGCGTCCAAGGGTGCGGCGGCACGGATACGCTGGGCACATGCCCCAGGCTCCCTTCGTTCCCGTGATCCCCGCTGGCGGTGCCGGAACCCGATTGTGGCCGCTCTCACGCCGGGGCCGGCCCAAGTTCCTGCTCGACCTCACCGGCAGCGGAGCCTCTCTCCTGCAGCAGACGGTCGCGCGCCTCGCCCCGCTCGCGGACCGGGCCCCGATCGTCGTCACCGGAGTGCCCCATGTCGCCGCGGTGCGGGAGCAGGTCGGCTCCGACGTGCAGATCCTGGCGGAGCCCTCGCCGCGCAACTCGATGCCCGCGATCGCGCTGGCGGCCGCGCTCGTGGAGCGTGACTCCCCGGACGCCGTCATCGGGTCCTTCGCGGCGGACCATCTCATCGGGGACGATGCGTCCTTCGCCCGAGCGGTCACCGCCGCCCGACATGCGGCCGAGCTCGGACATCTGGTGACGATCGGTATCCGACCCACTCATGCCGCGACCGGCTTCGGCTACATCGAGCGGGTGGTCGAGCGACACCTCGAGCGGGACGGCGAGAAGACGTCGGCCGACGGGGGAGCAGCGTCCGGCACGGCAGCGGCAGCAGGGCCGACGGGGACGGCTGCGGCGACGGAGACAGCTGCTGTGACGGGGACAGCTGCGGCGACGGAGACAGCAGCGACAGCCGAGGGCGAGCTGCGGGCCCTCGGCGCCGTACCCGTCTCGCGGTTCGTCGAGAAGCCTGACCGCGACAGGGCCGAGGCGTTCCTCGCGTCCGGCACGTTCTCCTGGAACGCGGGCATCTTCGTGGTGCGGGCCCGCGTGCTGCTCGATGAGCTGGCCGAGCAGATCCCCGGGATCGCCCACGGCGCGCGAGCGATCGCCGCCGCCCACGGCACGCAGGAGTACAGCTCGGTGCTCGCCGAGATCTGGCCGCGGCTGACCTCCATCGCGATCGACCATGCATTGGCCGAGCCGCTCGCCGCGGCCGGGAAGGTCGCCATGGTTCCCGGGGACTTCGACTGGGACGACGTCGGCGACTTCGCCGCCCTCGCCCGCCAGCTGCGGGAGCACCGGGGCAGCACCGGTGCCGGCTCGGCGGGTTCCGGTCGCTCTGACGGTTCTGTCTGCGCTGGTGGACCTGTCGGCGCTGACGGACCTGATGACTCTGATGGCTCTGATGTCCAGGTGTTGGGCGCCGCGACCGTCGATGCCCTCTCCTCCACAGCGACGGTGTACGGTTCCACCGATCGCCACATCGCCCTGGTCGGACTGCAGGGCATCAGCATCGTGGACACCGAGGACGCCCTGCTGGTGCTCGCCGACGAGCAGGCCCAGACCCTCGCTCGCATCGTGGCTCGCCTCGATGAGAACGGGCACGGCCACCTGCGCTGAGCACACCCGCGCGGCGGCTTCCGTGTGCGAGGGGACGTCCGCGCAGGAGCGTCGTGCGGCGACGCAGCGCGCGCAGCGGTGCTCCGGTCGCTGACAGCAGGGGCGCCTCGTGGCGAGGACGGCACAGACGAACAGGGAGTGGGCACGTGGAGCAGTCGCAGCAGGTTCTGCTGGGAACCCCGGAACAGCGCTCGATGCTGGGTCCGGAGGGCCTGATCGCACGCACCGTCGCGGAGAGGGCCGACGATCTGCGCGAGGTGCGGCGCCATCTCCACCGCCACCCCGAGCTCTCCCACGAGGAGCACGACACCACGGAGTTCGTCCTCGAACGGCTGCGCGACCTGGGTCTCGCTCCGCAGCGGATGGCCAGCACCGGCGCGATCTGCGACATCCCCGGCAGTGACCCGACCCTCGCGCCCATCGCCCTGCGGGCTGACATGGACGCACTCGGCATTCCCGAGCTCACCACCGTCTCCTATCGCTCGACCGTCGAGGGCGTCTCCCATGCCTGCGGGCACGACGTCCACATGAGCGCCGTGCTCGGGGCCGCCACCACACTGGTCCGCGTGGCGGACGCGGGAGCACTGCGACGGGGCGTGCGCCTGGTGTTCCAGCCGTCCGAGGAGATGCACCCCTGCGGCGCGCTGGACCTCATCGGCCAGGGCGTCCTGGACGGCGTGGACTCGATCCTCGCCCTGCACTGCGACCCCGGTGTGGACGTCGGCCACGTGGGTCTGAAGAGCGGCCCGATCACCTCGGCGACGGACCCGGTGAAGATCCAGGTGCGCGGCGCCGGCGGGCACACCTCCCGCCCGCACCTCACCCAGGATCTGGTCTACGCGCTCGGCTCCATCGTGACTCAGCTGCCGGCAGCCCTGACCCGGCGCATGGACCCCCGCTCCGGGGTGAACCTCACCTGGGGCAGCGTCCACGCCGGTTCTGCCTTCAACGCGATTCCCAGCAGCGGCACCCTCGAGGGCACTCTGCGCTGTCTGGACCACGACGCCTGGGACAAGGCCGAGGAGCTGCTCGAATCGGTGCTCGCCGATCTCGTACGCCCCTGGGGCATCGAGGCCCGCGTCACGCATGATCGCGGCGTGCCGCCCGTCTCCAACGCCGCCAGCAGCGTCGACGTGCTCTCCGCCGCGGTGACCAGCACGCTGGGACGGGAGTTCCTGGATCCGACCGCGCAGTCCCTGGGCGGCGAGGACTTCGCCTGGTATCTCGAGAAGGTGCCGGGCGCGCTGGCCCGGCTCGGGACGCGCACCCCGGGCGGGCGCACCTACGACCTCCACATGGGCGACCTGATGATCGACGAGCGGGCCATCGGCATCGGGGCCTCGGTGCTCGCGAGCGCCTGCGTGCAGCGCGACCTGCTCCCGGTCTGACCGGCGGCCCCTCCGCCGGTCGCCGAGGGCCTCGTCCGCGTCGATTGCATAACGGTTCATCCGCCGCGCCCACCTCCGGCGCCAGGAGGGCTCCTGCGCGACTAGGGTCCGATTCGGAACGCGACAGAGCTGTCGCCCGATACCCCTCGGTGCCCGATCGGCCCGACTCTCCAGCGGAGGAACCCTCATGAAGAGCTTCACGCGTGCGCTCGCCCTCACCGGGGCAGGCGTCCTCACCCTGGCCGCCTGCGGCACGGCCCCCGACGAGGGCGGCAGCGGATCCAGCGACGCCGGCGGCGCCGGCAGCGACTACAAGGCCTGCATGGTCTCCGACGCGGGCGGCTGGGACGACAAGTCCTTCAACGAGTCCAGCCACGACGGTCTGCTCGCCGCCGAGAAGAACCTCGGGATCGAGAAGGCCGAGGCCGAGTCCTCGAGCGACTCCGACTTCGCCCCGAACATCAACAACATGGTCACCGAGGGCTGCGACCTCATCGTGACCGTCGGCTTCCTGCTGGCCCCTGCCACCGGCGCCGCCGGCGAGGCCAACCAGGACACCGACTTCGCGATCGTCGACTCCACCGCGCAGGACGCGGACGGCAGCCCGATCACGCTGGACAACGTCAAGCCCATCGAGTTCAACACCGCCGAGGCCGCGTTCCTCGCCGGCTACCTCGCCGCGGGCATGTCCGAGACCGGGAAGGTCGCCACCTACGGCGGCATGAACATCCCCACCGTCACCATCTTCATGGACGGCTACGCCGACGGTGTCGCGTACTACAACGAGACCAAGGACGCCGACGTGCAGGTGCTCGGCTGGAACAAGGACACGCAGGAGGGCTCGATCGTGGGCACCTTCGACGACCAGTCCAAGGGCAAGGCCGTCTCCGACGAGTTCTACAACGCGGGCGCGGACATCATCATGCCCGTCGCCGGCCCGGTCGGTGCCGGCACCCTCGCCTCCGCGAAGGAGGGCGAGGACCGCTCGGTGATCTGGGTCGACGCCGATGGCTACGAGACCAATGCGAGCGATGAGGATGCCCAGAGCGTCATCATGACCTCCGTGATGAAGGAGATGGGCACCGCCGTCGAGGACGTCATCAGCGTCTCCGCCGACGGCGAGTTCGACGCGACCCCGTACGTCGGCACCCTCGAGAACGGCGGCGTCGGCCTGGCCCCGTTCCACGACTTCGAGGACGACGTCCCCGAGGAGCTCTCCACCGAGCTCGACACCCTCAAGCAGGACATCATCGACGGCACGGTGACCGTCGAGTCGAAGGCCTCCCCGAAGGAAGCCTGATCCGCTGGACGAGGCGGTCCCGACCCTGACCGGGCCGGGACCGCCTCCTCCTGACCGCCGGCCCGATGATCTCGGCCGCCGCTGACGGAAGCGAGAACTGTGAAGCTCGAACTGCGTGGGATCACGAAGACCTTCGGGGCCTTCGTGGCCAACGATGCCATCGACCTGGTCGTCGAACCCGGTGAGATCCACTCCCTGCTGGGGGAGAACGGTGCCGGCAAGTCGACCCTGATGAACGTCCTGTACGGGCTGTACCGCCCCGACGGCGGCGAGATCGTCCTGGATGACGTGCCCGTCTCCTTCTCCGACCCCGGGGATGCGATGGCAGCCGGCATCGGCATGGTCCACCAGCACTTCATGCTCGTGCCCGTCTTCACCGTGGCGGAGAACGTGGTCCTCGGCCACGAGCCCACCAAGGGGGGCCTGCTCGACCTCGCGGCCGCGAGGAAGCTGGTGCGGGAGATCTCCGCCCGCTTCGGGTTCGAGCTCGATCCGGATGCGCTCGTGGAGAACCTCCCGGTCGGTGCCCAGCAGCGGGTCGAGATCATCAAGGCGCTCAGCCGCCGTGCCGAGGTGCTCGTGCTGGATGAGCCCACCGCCGTGCTCACGCCCCACGAGACCGACGAGCTGATGACGATCATGCGCCAGCTGCGCGACGAGGGCACCTCGATCGTGTTCATCACGCACAAGCTGCGTGAGGTCAAGGCCGTCTCCGATCGGATCACCGTGATCCGCCGCGGCCGGGTGGTCGGCGAGGCCGATCCGTCGGCCGACCAGGCCGAGCTCGCCTCCCTCATGGTGGGCAGGCAGGTCTCCCTCGCCCAGGACAAGGCCCCCGCGGCGCCCGGGGACATCGCCCTCGAGGTGAGCGACCTGCAGGTCACCGACGAGGCCGGGATGCGCACGCTGGACGGCGTCTCCTTCGAGGTGCACCACGGCGAGGTGCTCGCGATCGCGGGCGTCCAGGGCAACGGGCAGACCGAGCTCAGCGAAGCGCTGCTGGGTCTGCAGGAGACGGTGCACGGCTCCGCGCTGCTGGAGGGGCGGGAGCTCGTCGGCCGCAGCACCAAGCAGATCCTCGACGCCGGCATCGGCTTCGTGCCCGAGGACCGCACCCACGACGCCCTCGTCGCCGACTTCTCCGTCGCCGAGAACCTCGTGCTGGACCAGCACGACCGGGCGCCCTTCGGGTCCGCGCTCGCGATGAGCAGGAGAGCGGTGCAGCAGAACGCGGACACGCTCATCCCGGAGTTCGACGTGCGCACGGGATCCTCCGCCGCGGCCGTCTCCACGCTCTCCGGCGGCAACCAGCAGAAGGTGGTGATGGCCCGCGCCCTGAACCGCGAGCTGGCCCTCCTGATCGCCTCCCAGCCCACCCGCGGAGTCGACGTGGGCTCCATCGAGTTCCTCCACCGTCGGATCCTCGACGAGCGCGACAAGGGCACACCCGTGATCATCGTGTCCACCGAGCTGGACGAGGTCACCCAGCTGGCCGACCGAATCGCGGTGATGTACCGCGGCCAGATCCTCGGCATCGTCCCGGGCGACGAGGACCGCGACGTGCTCGGCCTGATGATGGCCGGATACACCGCCGAGGCCGCCCGCGAGGCCGTCGCCTCCGGTGCGCGCACCACCGACTCGCAGCTCGCCGACGAAGGAGAGATCGTATGACCGCCGTCGCCGATCCCGAGAACAGCGGGTCCGCCCCGGGCGTGGGGGCCGGGGGCGCCGACACCCCGCCCCCGCCCGAGCAGCAGGCCGAGAACCGCCTGAGCCGGACGCTCCAGAAGATCGCGCGCGGTGACACCCTCGTCGTGGTGATGAGCTTCGTGTTCGCGTTCATCGTGGGCTCCGTGCTCATCGTCATCTCCGACGACGAGGTCCGCGAGACGCTCGGCTACTTCTTCGCCCGGCCCTCCGACGCCTTCACCGCGATCTGGCAGTCCGTGAGCCAGGCCTACGAGGCCATGTTCCGCGGCGCCGTGTTCGACGGGCCCGGGTTCTCCCGCGTCGCCCAGGACCTCCGCGAGGCCGGCGGGTCCGGCACCTACGTGCTGCTGCCGGCGCTCGCCGCAGGCCTGCGCCCCCTGACCGAGACCCTCACCGTCGCGACCCCGCTGATCATCGCGGCCGCCGGCATGGCGGTCAGCTTCCGTGCCGGACTGTTCAACATCGGCGGCACCGGCCAGCTGATCGTGGGCTCCATGGCCGCCGGCTACATCGGCTTCTCCTGGAACCTCCCGATCGTCGTGCACCTGCTGGTCGCCCTCCTCGCCGGCCTGCTCGCCGGCGCCGTCTGGGGCGGCTTCGCGGGCTTCCTCAAGGCGCGCTTCGGCGCCAACGAGGTGATCAGCACGATCATGCTGAACTGGATCGCGACCTATCTGCTGTTCTTCGCGCTGAAGACCGCCGCCTTCACCGGCGCGAACCAGTCCCAGCCCACCTCACCCTCCGTCGCCGACACCGCGGTGCTGCCGCACCTGCTGGGATCGGGCTTCCGTCTGCACGCCGGCCTGATCCTCGCCGCCGGTTCGGCCGTCTTCCTGTGGTGGCTCATGAGCCGCTCGACCCTCGGCTTCCAGTTCCGCGCCGTCGGCTCCAACCCGCGTGCGGCCCAGGTCGCCGGCATCTCCCCGGCCCGCACGTCGTTCCTGGTGCTCGCCGTGGCCGGTGCGCTCGTGGGGCTCGCCGGAGCCGTCCACGTGCTCGGGACCGAGAAGCGGCTCACCGAGGGCGTCGCCGGAAGCATCGGCTTCGACGCCATCACGGTCGCCCTGCTGGGTCGCTCGGGTCCGGTGGGCATCGTGCTCGCCGGCCTGCTCTTCGCCGGCCTATCCACGGGCGGCCGCTTCATGGAGACGAACCAGGGGGTGCCGCTCGACCTGGTGCAGGTCATCCAGGTGCTCGTGGTGCTGTTCATCGCGGCCCCGCCGCTCGTGCGCACGCTGATCGGCCTGCGCCGCATCGATCATCCCGGCGCCGGTGCGCGCGTGCGTCGTGCGAAGGCCGCCTCGTCCCGCGGCGTCGGCTCCGTCTCCGCCCCGGTCGGTGCCACGGGGGTCGCAGGCGGTGCCTCGACCGGCGCGTCGACCGCTGGCGGTGAGGGCGGATCAGGGAAGGCCGGGCCTCCGTCGGCCGACGACGATCCCTCCGCTGCGCGTGCTCCCGATCCCGCACCGCCCGCTGCGCCCGATCCAGACCTCGACCCGGAGACGCCGGGGCCCGCCGAGGGCGAGAACCCCGCCGGAGAGAAGGGAGAGACCCGATGAGCACCGCTCCCGCCGTCGTCAAGGACGACTCCGAGGTCACCCGGACCATCGACGACATCCGCCCGGACAGCTGGTGGCACATCCCGGCCACCACGACCGTGCTCGGCCTGCTCGCCCTGGTGCTGTTCGGCCTGCGGGGCATCCCCGGCGCCGACTCCGTCTACGCCCTGGCCCGCGAGGGCGACCTGAACCCCTTCGGCATCGTGCCCGAGAGCATCACGGTGCCCTCGATGGCCGCTTCGATCGTGCTGTCGGTCCTCGCGCTCCTCGCCTCGGGCGCTCTGTGGGCGCTGCAGGCTCGGGTCGCCCGGCCGTCGGCGCGCGTGCGCGTCACGCTCATCGTCGTCTTCGCCGTCGCCTGGGTCCTGGCCTTCATGACCTGGGTGATCTCCGAGCGCACCCTCGGGGTGGCGACGCTGCTCCAGGGCACCCTCGCGCTCGCCGTGCCGCTCGCCTTCGGCGCCCTCTCGGGCGTCCTGTCGGAACGCGCCGGCGTCATCAACATCGCCATCGAGGGCCAGCTGCTCTTCGGCGCGTTCGGGGCGGCCCTGGTCGGCTCGATCGCTGGGAGCGTCTGGGTGGGGCTGCTCGCGGCACCGGTCATGGCACTCGTGATGGGCGCGATGCTGGCCCTGTTCGCCGTCGGCTACCGGGTCCAGCAGATCATCGTCGGCGTGGTCCTGAACGTGCTGGCCATCGGCATCACGTCGTTCTTCTTCGGCACCGTGATGCGGGACAACCCCGGGCGGTTCAACTCCCCGCTGCGGCTGCCCACGCTGCGCATCCCCGTGCTCGCGGACATCCCCGTGATCGGCCGGGTCCTGTTCGAGCAGAACATCCTCGTCTACCTGATGTGGATCGTGGTCGCCGGACTCACCGTGGCCCTGTTCCGGACCCGCTGGGGCCTGCGCGTGCGCGCCGTCGGCGAGCACCCCCGTGCGGCCGACACCGTGGGCATCGCCGTGAACCGCACCCGCTGGATCAACGTGATGCTGGGCTCGGCGGTGGCGGGCCTCGGCGGCGCCACCCTGACCATCGGCACCGGAGTCGCCTTCGGCGAGGAGATGAGCGCAGGCAAGGGATATATCGCCCTGGCGGCGATGATCCTGGGCCGCTACCACCCGATCGGGGCGCTGCTCGCCGCCCTCACCTTCGCCTTCGCGGACTCCCTGCAGCTGCGCCTGGGCACGATGACCGCGGCGGAGGGCGGGGTCGCCATCCCCGGCGACTTCCTGCTGATGCTGCCGTACGTGGTGGCCCTGTTCGCCGTCGCCGGCGTGGTGGGCCGGGTGCGGGTCCCCGCGGCCGACGGCGTCCCCTACGTCAAGCAGTGAGAGCATCGACCCCATGAGCACCCCCGACCCCACAGCCGGCACGCTCGCCCACCGGGGCACCGCCCCGGGCACGGAGCCCGACGGGAACGACGCCTTCGCCGAGCTGCTCGCTGCGGCGCGCGCGATCGCCGAGCACGCCTACGCCCCGTACTCGCACTTCCGGGTCGGGGCCGCGGCGCTGACCGACGACGGCCGCCTCGTGCGCGGATGCAACGTGGAGAACGCCGGCTACGGCGTCACCCTCTGCGCCGAATGCGGCCTGATCAGCGAGCTCGTCGCCACCGGCGGCGGGCGCCTCGCCCGCTTCGTGTGCGTGGGCGGGGACGAGCATCTCCCCGGCGACGCGCGCGAGGTCGTGATGCCCTGCGGGCGCTGCCGGCAGCTGCTGTCCGAGCACGCCGCCGACGATCTCGTGATCCTCACCCCGGAGGGCCCGCGGTCCATGGAGCAGGTTCTGCCCCAGGCCTTCGGCCCCGCCGATCTGCGAGCCTGACCACCCCGTGCGGCGACCGCCGCGCACGATGCCCGCCGCCCACGACACCCGACGACACGACACCCGACGACACGACACCCGACGACACGACACCCGACGACACGACGCCCCCACCAGCCCAGGAGCTCTCCCATGACGTCCGCCCCCGACGACACCACCCCGCCGACCTCGGCCGTCGAGCCCTTCGACGTCGTCGACGTCATCCGCACCAAGCGGGACGGCCAGCGCCTCGCCGATGACCAGATCGACTGGGTGATCGACGCCTACACTCGCGGCATCGTCGCCGAACAGCAGATGGCGGCCCTCGCGATGGCCATCTTCCTGCGCGGGATGGAACGTCCCGAGATCGCCCGCTGGACCCACGCGATGATCGACAGCGGCGAACGGATGGACTTCCAGGCGCTGTCCAAGCCCACCACCGACAAGCACTCCACGGGCGGCGTGGGGGACAAGATCACCCTGCCGCTCGCCCCGCTGGTGGCGAGCTACGGGGTGGCCGTGCCCCAGCTGTCCGGCCGAGGGCTGGGACACACCGGCGGCACCCTCGACAAGCTCGAGGCGATCCCCGGCTGGCGCGCCGACCTCACCAACGCCGAGATGATGGCCCAGCTCGAGAACTCCGGCGCCGTGATCTGCGCGGCCGGATCGGGCCTCGCCCCGGCGGACAAGAAGCTCTACGCGCTGCGCGACATCACCGGCACCGTCGAGGCGATCCCGCTGATCGCCAGCTCGATCATGTCCAAGAAGATCGCCGAGGGCACCGCCGCGCTCACCCTGGACGTCAAGACCGGGGCCGGCGCCTTCATGAAGGACGAGGCCGACGCCCGCGAGCTCGCCCGCACCATGGTCGAGCTCGGAACGGACGCCGGTGTGCATACCGTCGCCCTGCTCACGGACATGTCCGCTCCGCTCGGCCGCACCGCCGGCAACGGCCTCGAGGTGCGTGAGTCCCTCGAGGTGCTCGCCGGCGGCGGACCGGCGGACATCGTGGAACTCACCTGCGCGCTGGCACGGGAGATGCTCGAGGCGGCCGGGGTGCACGACCCCGACGTCGAGGCCGCCCTCGCCGACGGACGGGCGATGGATTCGTGGCGCGCGATGATCTCCGCCCAGGGCGGCGACGTCGACGCCCCGCTGCCCGTCGCGAAGCACGTCGAGGAGTTCCGCGCCGCCGAGGACGGCGTGGTCACCGGACTGGATGCGATGGGTGTGGGCGTGGCCGCCTGGCGGCTCGGCGCCGGACGCTCCCGCCCGGGCGAGGCCGTGCAGGCCGCCGCCGGTGTGGAGATCGAGGCGCACATCGGCGACGAGGTGAGGGCCGGGGACGTGCTGGCCCGCCTGCACACCGATACGCCGGAACGGATGCCGCGCGCGCTCGAGTCGATCGCGGGATCCTGGACCCTCGCGACGCCCGGCGTCGCGGCACCTGAGCGCCGGATCGTGATGGATCGGATCGCCTGACCCGCCGACGCCTGCCGGCCGCGCCGGTGCGGGCACCCGTGCCGGTGCAGGCACCGGCATCGACCGCTGGGGAGGAGGTCAGCGGTCCCGGAGAGCGGGGAGGATGTGCTGCACCATCAGCGGTGCGAGGCGCGCGCCGCTGCCCGGGTCCGCGACCCGCACCCAGCGGTGGTCCTCCAGCTCGGCGAGCACGTCGAGCGGTTCGGGCACCGTCGCGCGGCACACGAACACCGCCGAGCGCACCAGCGTGTTCGGCTCGTTCGCGGCGACCGCCTCGAAGTCACCGAGCGGCTCGAGGTCGCTCGGGTCCAGCTGGAGGCCGATCTCCTCGGCGACCTCGCGCACCGCCGCCTCCGCTGCGGTCTCGCCGGGCTCGAGCTTGCCGCCCACCTGCATGTAGGAGCCGGTGCCGCGCTTGCGCACGGCCAGCACCTCCTCGCCCTCGGGGCCACGGCGCAGGAAGCACACGGCCGTGATTCGGAGCAGGTCGGGCTCCTGCGGGCCGAAGCGGTGCGAGGCCTCCGCTTCGGTGAGGGCGGTCAGCTGTCGGAGCCGGTCGATCCCGGCCCGCAGGCCCTCGGGGCGCATCCCCGCACGGATCCACCTCTCGAGGTCGCTGCGCTGGTCCCGCGCCAGGCCCCAGCCGCGTCGCAGCAGCGTGAGCGGGGGCTTGCGATGCTGGCGCAGGTCCCGGAGCAGCCGCAGGGCGAACACGACCGGGGTGGGCCGGTGCAGGACGATCGCGTCAGCCAGCAGTCCGGTGGCGGCGAGCGGGGCGATCAGCTCGGCCGCGAAGATGCCCTCCGCGATGATCAGCGGCGCGTCCCCGGTCAGCAGACGCGCGGTCCCGATGCGACGTGAGGCGGAGATGGAGTACTCAGGCACCTCGGCGGAGCCGTCGTGCGCGAGGGAGGTGAGCGCCTCGAGGGCGGCGCCGGCGTTCCAGGACGCCGGATCATCCCAATCCACGATGCCGAAGCGCCGAGGGAGACCCGGATCGTCGTGGTCCCGGTAGAACTCGTCGAGTCCGAGCACGGGCAGGCCCGCCCGGTGGGACATGAGCCCTTTGCCGCTCCCCGAGGGACCGGCGAGCAGGACGATGCGGCGTGGGGGACGGGCCGGGGCGGAGGCTGTGGTCACGACCGTCCAGTCTAGGCGCTCGAGCGCGCGCGTCGCTCGGATCCCGTGGGGCGGGCGACGCTCCGAAGGTGCGTCCGAGGCGCCTCCCGGATCAGGCGAGCGTGGGAGGATCTGTCCATGACGACTCTCGACCGCGACCAGCTCGCCGCCCTCATCGACCACACCCTGCTGAAGCCCGAGGCCACCCGGACGGATGTCACCGCGCTGCTGCGCGAGGCCGAGGAGCTCGGCACCTATTCCGTATGCGTCTCGCCCTCGATGCTGCCGGCGGAGACGACTGTGAAGGTCGCGACCGTCTGCGGGTTCCCCTCCGGCCAGCACGCCCCCTCGCTCAAGGCCGCCGAGGCCGCCGACTCGGTGTCCAAGGGCGCCGACGAGGTCGACATGGTCCTCAACGTCGGGCTCGCTCGCGCCGGGGAGTTCGCCGCGGTCGAGGACGAGATCCGGGCCGTGCGCGAGGCGGCACCGTCGCCCGTCGTGCTCAAGGTGATCATCGAGTCTGCTGCGCTCGAGGACGAGCAGATCGTCGGCGTGTGCGAGGCGGCCGAGCGCGCGGGCGCGGACTTCGTGAAGACCTCCACGGGGTTCCACCCTGCCGGCGGTGCGAGCGAGCACGCGGTGCGGCTGATGCGCGCCACCGTCGGCGACCGCCTGGGCGTGAAGGCCTCCGGCGGCATCCGCACCCGGGAGGCCGCCGAGGCGATGGTCGCCGCGGGCGCGAGCCGTCTGGGCCTGTCGTCCTCGAGAGCCATCCTCGACGGCGGCACCGGCTCCGGGTACTGATCCCGGAACGGGGAGTCCGGAACACCGAGTCCCCGGCGCCGCCGGGGACTCAGGCCTGTCCGAGGGCCGCCCGCAGCTCGTCCTTCAGCTGCGCCAGGCGCTCGTCGGAGCGCTCGCGCAGGTCGGACATCGCGGTCGGATCCGTTCCCGCGGGAACGGATCCGACGACTTCGAGGTAGCACTTCAGCTTCGGCTCGGTCCCCGAAGGGCGCACCACCACGCGCGTGTCGTCGGCGCTGAGCAGCAGCAGCCCTTCGGTGGGCGGGAGCCCGGTCGTGGCGACGGAGCCCTCCGAGAGATCCTGGAACGTCACGACGTCGGAGCCGAGCAGTCGCGCGGGAGGGGTCGAGCGCAGCTGCTGCATCATCGCGGGGATGAGGGAGAGGTCCTCCACCCGGATCGAGAGCTGGGAGGTCCCGAACAGGCCGTGCTCCGCGGCGAGCTCGTCGAGCCGTCCGATCAGGGTGCGGCCCTCGGCCTTCGCGAGCGCCGCCAGCTCCGCGACCATCAGGGCGGCGGAGAGACCGTCCTTGTCGCGCACCACCTCGGGCAGCACGCAGTAGCCGATCGCCTCCTCGTAGCCGAACACGAGGTCGGGGGCGCGGGCGATCCACTTGAAGCCCGTCAGCGTGGTGGGGGAGTCCACACCGGCCGCCTCGGCGACGCGACCCAGCCAGCGGCTGGAGACGATCGACCGGGCGAAGCCGCCGCGGTAGCCGTGCCGGTGCAGCAGGTGGTCTCCCAGCAGCACCCCCAGCTCGTCACCGGTGAGCATCCGCCAGTCGCCCCGATGGGGGTCGAGCACAGCGGCGGCGCAGCGGTCGGCGTCAGGATCATTGGCGATCACCACGTCGGCCTCGACCGTGCGAGCCAGCTCGAGGGCCAGATCGATCGCGCCGGGCTCCTCGGGGTTGGGGAAGGCGACCGTCGGGAAGTCGGGGTCCGGATCGGCCTGCTTCGCCACGGTGTGCACCTCGGCGAAGCCGGTGCGGTGCAGGGCCGCGAGCGCCGTCTCGGTGCCCACCCCGTGCAGCGCGGTGTGCACGATCCGTACGTCGCGGGGCCCGTCGGCGTCCGGAAGTGCGCAGATCGCGGCGAGATAGTCCTCGCGCAGGGAGTCGCCGAGCAGCGTCCACCCGGACTCCGCGACGGGGATCTCCCGGGCAGGGCCGACGGCGGTGATGCGGTCGGCGATCCGGCCGTCCGAGGGCGGCACGATCTGCACGCCCTGTCCCTCCGGGCTCGCGGCCCGGCCACCGAGGTAGACCTTGTAGCCGTTGTCGGCCGGCGGGTTGTGGGAGGCCGTGACCACGATCCCTGCGTCGGCCCCGAGATGCCGCACGGCGAAGGCCACCAGCGGCGTGGGGCCGTGCCGGTCCAGCAGCTGCACACGGCATCCGGCGGCGGTCATGATCGCCGCAGAGCGCTGTGCGAAGTCCTGGGAGCGGTAACGGGCGTCGTATCCGATCACGACCAGCGGGTCCTCGAGGCCGAGATCGCCCAGCAGGTGGTCGGCGAGGCCGCGGGCGGCGCGGGAGACGACTGCGAGGTTCATCCGGTGCGGGCCGGGGCCCATGCGACCTCGCAGACCGGCCGTGCCGAACTCGAGGTCGCCCGAGAAGGCGTCGGCGATCTCCTCGAGCGCCGACTGCCCGCCGGCGCCCGCCTGCTCGAGCAGGGAGGTGAGCGCGTCACGGGTCGCGGGATCCGGGTCCTCCGCGATCCAGGCCTCGGCGCTCCCGCGCAGGGCCGGATCCACCGGGTCTCCGGCGGCCGGCGCGGTGGACCCGCCCGTGGTCATCATGCCCGCTCCGCGGGGGTCGCCCGACCTGCCTGGTCGGTGAGGCGACGCACTGTCTCGGCGAGGAGCGACGAGATGCGCGGTCCGGCGTCGCGGCCGGCCTCGAGGACCTCCTCGTGGCTGAGGGCCTGGGCGCTGATCCCCGCGGCGAGGTTGGTCACCAGCGAGATGCCCAGCACGTCCATCCCGGCCTCGCGGGCGGCGATCGCCTCGAGGGCGGTGGACATGCCCACCAGGTGCGCTCCCATGATCCGGGCCATCTGCACCTCGGCGGGCGTCTCGTACGTGGGGCCGCTGAACTGCATGTAGACGCCCTCGTCGAGGCTCGGGTCGACCTCTCGGGCGAGGTCCCGCAGAGCCGGGGTGTACAGGCCGGTGAGGTCCACGAAGTTCGCCCCCTGCAGCGGCGTGGCACCGGTGAAGTTGATCTGGTCGCTGATCAGCACGGGAGTGCCGGGCGTCCAGGAGGGGTCGATCCCGCCGCAGCCGTTGGTCAGGACCATGGTGCGGGCGCCGGCGGCCGCTGCGGTGCGCACACCGTGCACGACCGCGTCGACGCCGGCTCCTTCGTAGTAGTGGGTGCGGGCGCCGAGCACGAGCGCGCGAGCCCCGGTGGCCTCGATGCGGACGGAGCGCAGGGTGCCCACGTGGCCGGCGACGGCCGACGGACGGAAGCCGGGGATCGAGGAGGCGTCGGCCTGCCACACCGTCTCGCCGAGCAGGTCCGCGGCGCCGGCCCAGCCGGAGCCGAGCACCAGGGCGATGTCATGGGCGGGGACCGAGCTGGCCTCGGCGATCGCGGCGGCGGCGTCGCGGGCGAGCTGGTACGGGTCAGGTGCGGTTTCGGTCATGGACCGAAGGTAACGCAGCGAGCGGCCCGCGGACGACGGATAGGGGCCGGGCCGGGTCACGACGTGGTCTCACCCGCACGCGGCGCCGCGGGAGGCGATCCGCCAGCGCCCGGTTGGGCATCCCGTCTCCTGTCGGCACGGCGCGTCGGCGCCCCCTCGACGGCCTGTCAGCGCCCTCGCGACGGTCCGACGGTGTCCTCTCTCGAGGGTCGGTCAGCGTCCTCTCGACAGTCCGGGGCCTCCGGGCTCCCGTTCCCCGCCACGGTCGAGCGGGGTGAGCCACAATGGAGGAGTGACCGATCCCAGCACTGCCCTTCCGTCGGACCCTCATCGAGTCCCCCGCGCTGGGGACCGCCCCAGGGTCGTGATCATCGGCGGAGGCCCGGGCGGCTACGAGGCCGCGCTCACCGCCGCCCGCCACGGTGCCGAGACGGTGCTGGTCGAGGACCGGGGGATCGGCGGCGCCGCCGTGCTCACCGACGTCGTGCCCTCCAAGACCCTCATCGCCACTGCGGACGTGCTGGACCAGGTGGCCTCCTCCCATGAGCTCGGGATCCGGGATGCCGACGACGGCTCCGCCCCGGGCGCCGGAGCGCTGAACGTGGATCTCGCCGCCGTCAACCAGCGCGTCCAGCGCCTGGCCGCCGCGCAGTCCGCGGACATCCGTGCGAGCCTCGAGAAGGAGGGCGTGACGGTGCTCGAGGGGCACGGCCGTCTGCGCGGTCCCTCCGAGGTCGAGGTGCTGGCCGCGGACGGCACCGACGCCGCCGCGAGCACCGTGCTCGCGACCGACGTGGTGCTGCTCGCCGTGGGGGCCCGGCCCCGTGAGCTCGACTCCGCCCCCAGCGACGGCGAGAGGATCCTGAACTGGACCCAGCTGTATGCGCTCGAGAGCCTGCCGGAGCATCTCATCGTGGTGGGCTCGGGCGTGACCGGGGCCGAGTTCGCGAGCGCCTATCGGGCGCTGGGCAGCGAGGTCACCCTGGTCTCCTCGCGCGAGAAGGTGCTGCCCGGCACCGACGTCGACGCGGCAGACGTGCTCCAGGACGCCTTCGCCCGTCGCGGCGTGACCGTCAGCTCCCTCTCGCGCGCCGCCACGGCGCGCCGCACCGAGGACGGCGTGATCGTCACCCTCACCTCGGGCGAGGAGATCGCCGGCAGCCACGTGCTGATGGCCCTCGGCGGCATCCCATGGACGGACGGCCTGGGCCTTGCCGAGGCCGGCGTGCGCGTGAAGGACTCGGGTCACATCGAGACCGACCGGGTCTCGCGCACCTCGGTGCGCGGCGTCTACGCGGCGGGCGACTGCACCGGGGTCCATCCGCTGGCCTCGGTGGCAGCGATGCAGGGCCGCATCGCCATGCACCATGCCCTGGGCGATGCGGTCTCCCCACTGATCTCGACCCAGGTCGCCTCCGCGATCTTCACCAGCCCGGAGATCGCGGCGGTGGGCGTGAGCGAGCAGGACGTGGCGGACGGCGTGATCTCCGGCGAGGTGCTCGTGCTCGGCCTGGACACCAACCCGCGCGCCAAGATGCAGGGCATCTCCGAGGGCTTCGTGAAGCTCATCGTGCGCTCCGGCTCGCACACCGTGATGGGCGCCGTGGTGGTGGCGCCGCGGGCCAGCGAGCTGATCCTGCCCTACACGCTGGCGGTCGCCCACCGGCTCACCGCGGAGCAGGTCGCCGGGACGTTCACGGTGTATCCGTCCCTCACCGGCTCCCTGGCGGAGGTGGCGCGGAGGGCGACGGCCACTGCCACGGACTGACGGGAGCCCCGCAGGGGCCGCCGACGGCAGCGCCGACGACGACAGCAGGGGCCCCGACCGCGACGGTCGGAGCCCCTGGCTGCGCTTCTCCTGACGGAGGTCCGGGATCAGTCCTCGATCGTGCAGAGGACGGCACCGGCGGAGACCGTCGCACCGATCTCGGCGGACAGTCCCTTGACCACTCCGGAGCGGTGCGCGGTGATCGGCTGCTCCATCTTCATCGCTTCGAGCACCACGAGCAGGTCGCCGTCGGCGACGCTCTGGCCCTCCTCGGCGACGATCTTCACGATGGTGCCCTGCATGGGAGCGGCGACCGAGTTGCCGTTCGCCGCGGCATCGCCGACGCCCTTGTGCTGACGCTTGCGACGCGAGCGCACAGCGGCCTGCGGGGCCCGCAGCGAGGCGGGGAGGCTGATCTCGACCCGGCGACCGTCGACCTCGACCACGACGGCCTCGCGGTCCTCGGGCTCCTCGGGCTGAGCCGGCAACGGAGCGGCGGGCAGATCGTTGTCGAACTCGGTCTCGATCCACCGGGTGTGGACGCTGAAGGCCTCCTCCGGATCCGCCGGGGCGAAGGCCGCGTCCTCGACCACCGCACGATGGAACGGGATGACCGTCGGGATTCCCTCGACACGGAACTCCGCGAGCGCCCGGCGGGAGCGCTCGAGGGCCTCCTGGCGGGTGGCGCCGGTGACGATCAGCTTGGCGAGCATCGAGTCGAAGGCGCCGGAGATCTCGTCCCCCGCGCGCACGCCGGAGTCGACGCGCACTCCCGGACCCGAGGGCACGTCGTAGCGGTCGATGCGGCCGGGGGCGGGCATGAAGCCACGGCCCGGATCCTCGCCGTTGATGCGGAACTCGAAGGAGTGGCCGCGCGGCTCGGGATCCTCGGTGCTGATGGTCTCGCCGGCGGCGATGCGCAGCTGCTCGCGCACCAGGTCCACCCCCGCGACCTCCTCGGTGATGGTGTGCTCGACCTGGAGGCGAGTGTTCACCTCGAGGAAGGAGATGGTGCCGTCGATACCGACGAGGAACTCGCAGGTGCCGGCGCCCACGTAGCCGGCTTCGCGGAGGATCGCCTTGGAGGAGGAGACCAGCTGGGCGTTCTGCTGGGACGTGAGGAACGGCGCGGGCGCCTCCTCGACGAGCTTCTGGTGACGACGCTGCAGCGAGCAGTCGCGGGTGGAGACCACCTGCACGTTGCCGTGGACGTCCGCCAGGCACTGGGTCTCGACGTGCCGGGGGGAGTCGAGGTAGCGCTCCACGAAGCACTCGCCGCGGCCGAAGGCGGCCGTGGCCTCGCGCACCGCCGAGTCGAACAGCTCGCGCACCTCCGACTCCTCGCGAGCGACCTTCAGCCCGCGGCCGCCGCCGCCGAACGCTGCCTTGATCGCGATCGGGAGGCCGTTGGCACGGGCGAAGTCGACCACCTCGTCCGAGTTCTGGACCGGGTCCTTGGTGCCTGCCACCAGTGGGGCGCCGGCCTTCTGCGCGATGTGGCGGGCCGAGACCTTGTCGCCGAGCTTCTCGATGGCGGACGGGGGCGGACCGATCCAGGTGAGCCCGGCGTCGATGACGGCCTGGGCGAAGTCGGAACGCTCCGAGAGGAAGCCGTAGCCGGGGTGGATCGCATCGGCGCCGGAGCGCTGGGCGATGTCGAGGATCTTGTCGACGACCAGGTATGAGCTGGCCGCGGTGGTGCCGCCGAGCGCGTAGGCCTCATCGGCGATCTGCGTGTGCAGGGCGTCGCGGTCCGGGTCGGCGTAGACGGCCACCGAACGGAGCCCGGCATCCCGGCAGGCCCGTGCGATCCGCACCGCGATCTCTCCACGGTTGGCGATCAGCACCGTGGACAGCGGGCGGGGCTTGGAGGAGCGTGCGGGCATGGGGGAGGGTTCCTTCCGGGAGTCAGCAGAGGCCGAGTCTAGTACTGCGGGAGCTCAGTGGGATGCAGGGGCCGACGAGCCACCAGTGGAGTCGTCGTGCTCCTCAGGGGGCAGTGCGACTTCCCACAGCTCGTGGATGCCGAGACCGATCTCGCCGAGCAGCCCGCGCAGCAGCGGCAGCGAGAGGCCGATCACCGCATGGGGGTCGCCGTTCACCCCGTCGATGAAGGGTCCGGCGTAGCCGTCGAGCGTGAACCCGCCGGCGACGCCGAGCGGTTCGCCGGTCGCGACATAGGCGTCGATCTCCTCGTCGCTCAGCTGCGCGAACGTGACCTCGCAGCTCGCGGTGGCGCCGAGCGTGGCCCCGGTCCCGCCGTCCTCCTCGTCGCGGTCGTCGACCAGCCAGTGCCCGGAGTGCAGGACGCCGGTGCGGCCGCGCATGGCGCGCCAGCGGGCGGTGGCTCGCTCGACGGTGTGCGGCTTGCCGATCAGCTCGCCGTCCAGCTCGAGCATCGAGTCGCCGCCGAGCACGACGTAGCCGCCCTCGCTGCGGGAGGTCGCGGCCAGAGCCTTCTCGCGGGCGAGCAGGAGCACCTGATCGGCGGGGGAGAGGGCTGCGTCGGGCTCTCCGGAGGCGGCTGCCCGCTCGTGCGCCGCGGCGAGGATCGCCTCCTCGTCCAGATCGACCGGGAGGATGCTGTGCTCGATGCGTGCTGCGCGCAGCGTCGCGCGACGACCGGCGGAGGCCGACGCGAGCAGGAGCAGCGGGTCGTGCTCCTCCGCCGAGGGGGAGGGGCCGGCGGTGGCGGCGCCCGGGTCTGCGGCGGCGGTCTGCGGGGTCATGACAGGGCTCCTTCGAGGACGGACAGCGGCAGGCTTCCCAGCTCGAGTGCCCGGCGGTGGAACTCGCGCACCTGCTGGGCGGAGTCGGTGGTGCCAGCGGTTGTGCTGGTGGCGCTGCTAGTGCTGGTGCTGGCGGATCCGGCTGACGGGGCGGTGGCGCGTGCGCGCAGCTGCTCCCAGACCCGCTGGCCGATCTTGTAGGACGGCGCCTGCCCGGGCCATCCCAGGTAGCGATGCAGCTCGAAGCGCTGCTCCGCCTCGGTCACGCCCCAGTGCTCGCTCATGAAGTCCCAGGCCTTGGCGACGCTCCAGGCCCCGCCCGCGGAGCCCTCGATGCCCTCGGGCATCGGCAGGCCCACGTGCAGACCGATGTCGAGCACGACCCTCCCGGCCCGGAGGCGCTGGGCATCGAGCATGCCGAGGCGGTCGCCGTCGTCCTCGAGGTGCCCCAGCTGGTCCATGAGCCGTTCGGCGTACAGCGCCCAGCCCTCGCCGTGGCCGGAGACCCAGCACATCAGGGCGCGCCAGCGGTTCAGGGTGCTCGCCTGCAGGGTCTGGGTGCCCACCTGCAGGTGATGCCCCGGAACGCCCTCGTGGTAGACGGTCGTGGTCTCCAGCCAGGTGTGGAACTCGGTGGTCCCGGCGGGCACGTCCCACCACATCCGCCCGGGTCGGGTGAGGTCCTCGCTGGGGCCGGTGTAGTAGATGCCGCCGGAACCCGTCTGCGCGATCCGGCACTCGAGCTGGTGCAGCGGTGCGGGGATGTCGAAATGGGTGCCCGCGAGCTCCGTGATCGCCCGGTCGCTGAGCTGCTGCATCCAGGTGCGCAGCGCTTCGGTGCCGTGGAGCACCCGGGAGGGATCGCTGTTCAGCGCGGCCTTGGCGGCGGTGACCGAGCTCCCGCCGCCGGTGCCGTGGTGCTCGTTGATCCGTCGTGCGACCGTCTCCTGCTCCGCGACGATCGCGCGCAGCTCCTCGATGCCCCAGGCGTAGGTCTCCTCGAGATCGATCTCGGTGCCCAGGAAGGTGCGGGAGGCCAGCTGGTAGGCCTCCCGGCCCACGGCGTCGGCCTCCGGGGCACGGTCCGCGAGGGACTCGAGCACGTCTGCGATCTCCCGATACCCCTCGGCTGCGGCGCGGGCGGCCTCGGTGAGCCGGGTGCGCTGGGCATCGTCCCCGAGACCCTGGGCTGCGAAGCCCGCGAAGAAGCCGTCCCGGGCGGCGAATCCGCGGGCCTGCTCCGCACCCAGCAGCAGCTGCCGCCGCGCGGAGACCACGCCGTGGTCGGCCGCCTCCCGCAGGGACTGCGCCCAGGTGGACAGCGAGTGCGGCATGGCGGCCAGGCGCTCGGCGATCACCTGCCAGTCCTCAGCGGTCTCGGCGGGCATCTGGTCGAGCACGTCGCGGGACTGCAGCGGCGAGGCGAGGTTGTTGACCATCGCGATGTCCAGTCGCTGCTCGGCGCGCTCGATCTCCAGGCCCAGACGCTCGGTGAGCGCCGCCCGGGTCACGGCATCGGCCGCGTCCTGATCGGGGACCTCGGCGATCGCGGAGAGCAGCGTGCGGGCGGCGTCGGTGCGCTCGCCGACCGCATCGGGGGAGTAGTCGGTGACCAGTGCGTCGTATCCCGGGGCCCCCAGCTCGGTGGCGAGGAACGGATCCAGGCGCACGCTGAGATCGACGTACTCGTCCGCGAGGCGGTCGAGGGCCGACGGGGCACGGCCGGGGGCGGCGGAGGGTGTCACGGGCATGGCGGCGAGTCTAGTGCGGCGGGGCCTGTCGGACGGGCACCTGATCGGCACGTCGGAGGGCGGCGGACCGCAGCGCTCAGCGGTCGCCGAACTGCCAGGCGGTGGCCGAGGCGAGGCCCCGCAGCGCGTGGCCGTGCGGGTGACCGTGGATCGGATCGTTCCAGCAGCTCGACCCGCTGGCGCGGCCCTCCGCCAGCGCTCGCTCCTCGGCCTCCACGCGACTGGTGACGCTCATGGCGGAGACCACCACGGCGATCGCCGCGAGCTCGTCGTTCGCCAAGCGGCCCTGGACCAGACGCACATCGGACGGGGTGATGCTCACAGCGGGATGTTCCCGTGCTTCTTGGTGGGCAGGGTGTCGCGCTTGGTGCGCAGCGCCCGCAGGGCATGGGCGACCTCGAGCCGGGTGTCGGCGGGACGGATGACCCCGTCGATCCAGCCGCGCTCGGCCGCGGTGTACGGGGTCGCGAACTTCTCCTCGTACTCGGTCTCGAGCTTCAGGCGCTCCGCGTCGACGTCCCCGCCCTGCTCCGCGACATCGCGGAGGTCCCCGCGATGCAGGATGTTGACCGCACCCTGCGAGCCCATCACCGCGATCTGCGCGGTGGGCCAGGCGAGGTTGATGTCCGCGCCGAGCTCCTTGGAGCCCATCACGATGTACGCGCCGCCGTAGGCCTTGCGGGTGATCACGGTGATCAGCGGGACGGTGGCCTCGGCGTAGGCGTACAGCAGCTTCGCGCCGCGGCGGATGATCCCGCCGAACTCCTGATCGGTGCCGGGCAGGAAGCCCGGAACGTCCACGAAGGTCAGGACCGGGATGTTGTTGGCATCGCACAGGCGCACGAAGCGCGCCGCCTTCTCGGAGGCGTCGATGTCCAGGGTTCCCGCGAGGTGCGAGGGCTGGTTCGCGATGATGCCGACGCTGTATCCCTCGACGCGGCCGAAGCCCACCAGAACGTTGCGGGCGAACAGCGGCTGGACCTCGAGGAACTCCTCGTCGTCCAGCACGGCGCGCAGCACGGTGAGCATGTCGTAGGGCTGGTTCGGCGAATCCGGGACCAGCGCATCCAGCGCCGTGTCCTGGGCGGTGTGGTGCTCGTCGATCTGCACGGGGAACGACGGAGCCGGGCTCAGGGTGTTCGCCGGCAGGTAGCTGAGCAGGTCCTTGACGTACTCGATCGCCTCGCCCTCGTCGGGCGCCATGTAATGCGCGACGCCGGAGCGCGAGGAATGGGTGCGGGCGCCCCCGAGCTCCTCGAAGCCGACGTCCTCACCGGTGACGGTGCGGATCACGTCGGGGCCGGTGATGAACATGTGCGAGGTCTTCTCGACCATCACGATGATGTCGGTCAGGGCGGGGGAGTAGACCGCGCCGCCGGCGGCCGGGCCCATGATCAGGGAGATCTGGGGGATCACGCCCGAGGCGCGGGTGTTGCGCTTGAAGATGCCGGCGAACATGGCCAGGGAGGCCACGCCCTCCTGGATGCGTGCGCCGCCGCCGTCGAGGATGCCGATGATCGGCACGCCCGTGCTCAGCGCGAGATCCTGGATCTTCTGGATCTTGCGGCCGTGGGCCTCGCCCAGCGAGCCGCCGAAGACGGTGAAGTCCTGGGAGTAGACGCATACCTGGCGGCCGTCGATGGTGCCGTAGCCGGTGACGATGCCGTCTCCGGCCGGGCGCTTGGACTCGATGCCGAAGTCACGCGCCTGGTGCTTCACGAAGCGATCGGTCTCCACGAAGCTGCCGTCGTCGAGCAGGTCGGAGATCCGCTCGCGAGCGGTCTTCTTCCCACGAGCGTGCTGCTTCTGGACGGCGACCTCGTCCGCAGCGGCGACTGCGGCGGCGTCGCGCTCGCGCAGATCCTCGAGTCGCTGGGCGGTGGTGAGCGGCCGCGGGGCGTCGGTCACGGAGCCTCCTGCTGCGGCCTGCGAGGCCGCCGTGAAATCCGGGCGATGAACACCGGGATACTACGCTACGAGGTGTCGACGAGGGTCGACCGCGACCCGGCGTGGAGGGACATGTCGCCTTGGTGGTGAGGTTCATGCCCGATCGGCCCGATCTTCGCGGGACATCCGTGCGATCTCCGTGCGAACCCGCACGACGTCCCGGTCGCCACGGCGTCCCCCTGCGGCGACTCCTCCGTCACCGCGTCCAGCACTCGCCATCAGCACCATGAGGGAGGTCACGCGTGACCGAGACGCACGCCGGTCCCACGGATTCCACGGGGTCCACGGATCCCACCGAGTCCACGGGGCCCACCGGCGCTCCGGGGCCCGTCGAGTCCGCCGGTCCTGCCCGCTGGGCGGCGCCGCGCCCGCTGCACCCCACATCGATCCGTCGGCTCGGCGCGGTGGCCTCCACGCAGGATGAGGCGTCCGCGCTGTTCGCTCGAGGGGTCGCCGCGCCGTTCGTGGTCACCGCCCGCGAACAGCTCTCCGGTCGCGGGCGACTGGGGCGGGCGTATGCGAGCCCCGACGGCGGGAGCGTCTACCTCACCTATGTGCACCGCACCGGTCTCGAACTCGCCCGCCGCAGCTGGTTCCCGCTCGCGGCAGGACTGGCGGCGCTCGCCGCGGTCGCCTCCGTGATCGGGGAGGACGGCGTGCGCCTGGGCCTGAAGTGGCCCAACGACCTGCATACGGCGGACGGCCGCAAGCTCGGCGGGATCCTCGTCGAGGGGCGGGGTGCGGACGGGGTGCTGATCGGCATCGGGCTCAACGTGCGCGGTCCTGTCGAGGACGGCGAGGGAGCAGCGATTCCCGGTGCCGCCTGGCTGCTCGGCCCGGACGGCATCCGCAACGGGGACGGGATGACGGGGTGCGAGGACCCGGACGCCCTGCGTGAACGGATCGAGGAGGCGCTCGCCGGGTCGCTCCGGGCCGAGCTGGAGGCGCTGGAGTCCAGCCAGGGGGACGCGGTCACGGCGGGCACGATGCACCGCTACACTATGACCTGCCTCACACTTGGGCAGGAGGTGCGCATCGATCCTCTCGGGACGGCCGGGGCGGAGGGGGCTCGCCCTCCTTCGCTGTACGGACGTGCACGAGCGGTCGACGATCGCGGCAGACTGCTGGTCGACCTGCCGGACGGGGAGCGCGTCCCCGTGGACGTGGGCGATGTGAGGCATGTGAGGCCGGGCGGAACCGTTCGGACGACGACAGACGCGGTGCAAGGCGTCGAACAGGAGGACAGCAGCAGGTGACCGGTGGTACCGAAGACCTGGAGCACACGACGACCTCGGACGGGGACACCCCGGCCGGGGGGTCCGCCGTGCCGCCGGAGGAGTCGCCGGACCTGGTGCAGACCCCCCTGGACGACCAGGAGATCCTGGATCTGAACAGACGCTTCGCCGAGGTCAGGCGCAGCGTCGGCGCCCTCGAGAAGGTGCTGCTGCAGGGTCCGCGCAAGTTCTCCCGACGTGATCTCTCCCTGAAGCAGGACATCCCCGAGCGGCTCGCGTCCGTCTACTGGAGGTCGCTGGGCTTCACACCGGTCGACGAGGACACCGTCGTGTTCACCGAGGAGGACGCCTACGCGATCGGCGATCTCACCGCGATCGTCGAGGACGGCGTGCTCTCCGAGCGCGCCTTCTCGAGCATCACCCGAGGGCTCGGATTCCATATGGGCCGACTGGCCATGTGGATCACCGAGGCCCTGGTGGACGAGGCGAAGCATGCCGACGGGGCGGACGACGCCGAAGCCCGCCAGCAGATGCTCGACTCGGTCCCCGAACTGCTCGAGACGCTCGAATCGCAGGTCATGTTCACCTTCCGCAGGCAGCTGGCCGCGTACGCGGCCCGCGCCGGCTCCGAGGTGCTGCACCGCGACACCGACGAGCTCTTCCCCCTCCAGCGCGCCGTCGGCTTCGCGGACCTGGTGCAGTTCACGCGCCTTGCCCAGGACCTCTCCGGGGCGGAGCTCGCCGACGTCGTCGGCCGGTTCGAGGCCGTGGGCCGGGACGTCATCTCCGTGGGCGGCGGCCGCGTGGTCAAGACCGTCGGCGACGAGATCATGTTCCTCGCCGACACGCCGGAGGACGGCGCCCAGATCGCCGTCAGCCTCGCGGAGATCATCACCGCGGACCAGGGACTCCCGCCGGTCAGGGTCGGGCTGTCGTGGGGATCGATGTTCTCCCGGTACGGTGACGTCTTCGGACCCAAGGTCAACCTCGCCGCTCGCATGGAATCCGTGGCCCGGCCCGGAAGCGTGATCGTGGACGACGAGACCGCCGAGGCCATCGCCCAGGCGCTGCCCGGCGGCTTCGACATCTCCGAGGGCGAGGACGTGGACCTGCATGGCATCGGGACGGTGCGGGTGCAGGAGATGCGCCGCGACCGCTCCGCGCCGCTCGACCTGGGTCTGTGAGACGGGGGCCATCCGGCCCGCCGGCCGCTGCGACGTAGGATGGACTCGTGACACGACTGCTTCTCGTCGAGGATGACTCGGCCATCGCTGAACCGCTCTCCCGTGCGCTCGACCGGGAGGGCTACTCCGTGACGCGTGCGTCCCGGGGCATGGACGCGCTCGCGATCGCCGCCGGTCCCGAACCGATCGACATGGTGATCCTCGACCTCGGCCTGCCCGATCTCGACGGCCTGGAGGTGGCACGCCGCCTGCGCAAGGGCGGCCTCGAGTCGCCGATCCTGATCCTCACCGCTCGCGCCGACGAGGTCGACGCGGTGGTGGGTCTGGACGCCGGCGCCGATGACTACGTCACCAAGCCGTTCCGGCTCGGTGAGCTGCAGGCCCGCATCCGCGCCCTGATGCGCCGCTCCCAGGCGGTCGAGGAGTCCAGCGACGCCTTCGACGTCAACGGGGTCTCTCTGGACGTCTCCGCTCGCCGCGCCTATGTCGACGGCGAGGAGCTGAGCCTCTCCGCCAAGGAGTACGACCTGCTCACCGTGCTGGTGCGCGAGTCCGGCAGCGTCGTGACGCGCGACGACCTCATGCGCGAGGTGTGGGGCGCCGAATGGTGGGGCTCCACCAAGACCCTGGACATGCACATCTCCTGGCTGCGACGGAAGCTCGGTGACGACGCGACGAATCCGCGGCGGATCACGACCGTGAGGGGTGTCGGTTTCCGCTTCGAGACCGGCGCGGAGAGCTGACACGTGTGGCAGCGAGTACTGCAGGTCACGATCATCACCGTGGTCCTCGCGGTGCTGATGCTCGGCATCCCGCTGGGCTGGTCCTGGCTGCAGCTGGCTGAGCAGAGACTGGGGCTCCAGGCCAACACGATCATGGATCGTACGCGGGTCGCGACCGATGCGAGGCTGATCGAGGAGCGTCCGCTCGACCCCGCGATGCTCCAGGCGCTCGTCGACGAGCAGACCGATCTCAACATCCAGATCGAGGTCACCACCAGTGACGGCGAGGTCGTCACCGCCGGCGACCCGCCCGGCCACAACCCGATGGGCTTCTCGGCGGTCGGCGGCCAGCAGCAGCAGATCCGGGTGAACATCCCTCGTTCCGATGTGCGTGCCCACACCGCGAGCGCGTGGGTGATCATCGTCGTGGCCGGTCTCTCCGCCCTCTCGGTGGGCGCCTCGGTCGCCCTGTGGCAGGCGCAACGGATCTCGATGCCCCTGGCCCGGCTGAACCGGCGCGCCGAGGAGATGGGATCTGGGCGTGCCCGCGGTCCCTGGAGCCCCTCAGGGATCGCCGAGATCGACGACGTGGCCGAGGAGCTGATCCGCTCCGGCGCGATGCTCACCGAGCGCCTCGAGGCCGAGAGCCAGCTCGCCTCGGACGCCTCCCACCAGCTGCGCACTCCGCTGACCGCCCTGTCGATGCGTCTGGACGAGATCCTCGCGACCAGCTCCGAGGAATGGGTACGCGACGAGGCCCGGATCTCCCTCGAGCAGATCGATCGCCTCACCGAGGTGGTCCACGACCTCATCAACGCCCCGCGCTCCTCCTCGCGCCGCACCCCCGGCGTGGTCGAGCTGCGCACGATCCTCACCCAGCAGAGCGAGGAGTGGTCCCCGGCCTACCGCCGGGCCCAGCGCGAACTGCGCATCCAGGTGCCGCGCAGCGCGGCCGTCTGGGGCTCCTCCGGCCAGCTCACCCAGGTCGTCGCGACCCTCATCGAGAACGCGCTCATGCACGGCGACGGCCGCACCACGGTGAAGGTGCGCCGCAACGACCACTCCACGGTCATCGAGGTCACCGACGAGGGCGGGGGGATCGACCCGGAGCTCGGCACCCGCATCTTCGAGCGCTCCGTCTCCGGGCGCAGCTCCTCGGGCACCGGCGTGGGCCTTGCGCTCGCCCGGACCCTGGTCGAGGACGACGGCGGTCGCCTCGAGCTGCTCACCGAGACGCCCGCGAAGTTCGGGGTGTTCCTCATCTCCGCCCCAGGCGACGAGGAGGATCCGGCGGCGGACGAGGACCCCGCAGCGACCGCAGGGTCGGGAGAGTCCCCCGACCCGCTGCCCCAGGGGTCCGTGGTGCGGCGCCGCCCGCGCTCACGGGCCTGATCCTCGTACACTGGCCGCCGTGTCCGAGACCTCGCAGCGCCCCGTTCCCCCCGCCCGCCCCGACCTGCCGACCGGGGCCCGCCGCGTCGGGATCGTCGGCGCCGGGCAGCTCGCCCGCATGATGCTGGGCCCCGCGATCGAACTGGGGCTCCCCACCCCGGTGCTCGCCACCTCCCGCGAGGAGAGCGCGGCCGCCGTCGCCGGCCAGGTGCTCCTGGGCCGTCACGACGACGAGCAGGCGGTGCGCCGCCTCGCCGAGTCGGCCGACGTGATCACCTTCGACCACGAGCACGTGCCCACCGCGATCCTCGAAGGCCTCGAGGCCGACGGTCTCGCCGCTGTGCGCCCCGGCCCCGCCGCGCTGGTGCATGCCCAGGACAAGCTCGTCATGCGCGAACGTCTCACTGCCCTCGGCCACCCCTGCCCCCGCTGGTGGCGCGTCGGCTCCCGGGAGGACCTCGCGGCGGCGCTCGACGCCGCCGGCAGCCGCCTCGTGGTGAAGACCCCGCGTGGCGGCTACGACGCCCACGGGGTGCGGATCGTCGATGGCGCGGACCAGGCCGATGACTGGTTCCAGACCCACGGCGATCTCCTCGCCGAGGAGCTCGTGCCCTTCACCCGGGAGCTGTCCGCGCAGGTCGCTCGTCGCCCCGGGGGAGAAGCGGCGGCCTATCCGGTGGTGCACTCGGTCCAGAAGGACGGGGTCTGCTACGAGGTGGTCGCGCCCGCTGCCGGCCTCGACGATGCTGCTCAGGAGCGCATCCAGTCTCTGGCCCTCGCGATCGCCGAGGACCTCGACGTGGTGGGGATGCTCGCCGTCGAACTGTTCGAGACGGCCGATGGCGAGGTGAGCGTCAACGAGCTCGCGATGCGTCCGCACAACACGGGCCACTGGTCCATGGACGGCGCCGTGACCGGACAGTTCGAGCAGCACCTCCGGGCCGTCGCCGACCTCCCTCTCGGCTCCACCGCCCCGGTCGCCCCCGTCGCCGTGATGGTGAATCTCCTCGGCGGCAGCGCCGAGGACCTCGCGCCGGGCGCCCATGCCGCCCTCGCCGCGGACCCGGAGCTGAAGATCCACCTCTACGGCAAGTCCGTGCGGCCGGGTCGCAAGGTCGGCCACGTCACGGTGGTCGGTCAGGACGCCGACGATCTGCTCGAGCGTGCGCACCGCGCCGAACGACTCCTGATCGACGGCCCCTCCGTCGACGCAGCGAGCGACGCAGACGCCGGGGCCGCCGTCGACGCGCCCGATGGCGTCGCCACCGGCCCCTCCACCAGCACGAGCACCTCGAAGGAGACGCGATGACCGCGACCGCACCCCGCCCCCTGGTGGGCATCGTCATGGGTTCAGATTCCGACTACCCGGTGATGAAGGCCGCCGAGGAGGCCCTCGCCGAGTTCGACATCGAGGTCGAGGTGGACGTCGTCTCCGCCCACCGCATGCCCGAGGACATGATCACCTGGGGGCGCAGCGCGGTCGAGCGCGGGCTGCGCGTGGTGATCGCCGGCGCCGGCGGTGCCGCGCACCTGCCCGGCATGCTCGCCTCGCTCACCCCGCTGCCCGTGATCGGGGTGCCCGTGCCGCTGAAGCACCTCGACGGCATGGACTCGTTGCTCTCGATCGTGCAGATGCCTGCCGGGGTGCCGGTGGCGACGGTGTCGATCGGCGGAGCGCGCAACGCGGGCCTGCTGGCCGCCCGGATCCTCGCCGCGGGCGGCGACGACGAAGCGGCCGCGCTGCGCGACCGCATGGTCGCCTTCCAGTCTGAGCTACGGGAGATCGCCGTCGGCAAGGGCGAGAGTCTGCGCGCGTCGCGATGAAGGCGGAGGAACGGGCCGCTCTCTTCGTGGGCCCGGCCTCGTCGCGGAATCGGATGTCGTGGGTCGATCTCGCGCGGGCGCTCTCGATCATCCTGGTGGTCTCCTACCACGCAGGGGTGAGCGGGATCGGGGCGTTTCTGCCGTCGGATTTCAGCGTCACCGGCTCGTACTGGAAGACAGCGAACCTGCTGCTCGTCCCGCTGCGGATGCCGCTGTTCTTCGTGGTCTCCGGGATGCTGGCTGCGAGCGCGCTGTCACGACCCTGGCGCTCCGTAAGTCGACCGCGCGTCTTCGACATGCTCTGGGCCTACGTGCTCTGGAGCGTCGTCTTCGGGGTGACCGCCTGGGTCCGCTACGCCCCCGAGGAGCCGTGGGAGTATTTCCGCTCCAGCATGCGGAACATGGTCGTCTTCGCCTCTCCCTATTGGTTCATCGCGGCGCTTCCGGTGTTCTTCCTCGTGACGCGCTGGTGCCGGGCACGCCCGATTCTCCTGCTCACTACGCTGTTCCTTGTCTATCTGGCGAGTCCGTTCCTGGTGAGCGCGCTCAGGGAACTAGGGCCGGAGTTCTCGAAACCCGCGACAGGTCTGCGTCGCCTCACGGAGTTCGCGGTGTGGTTCGCAGCGGGATACGTGCTCTCCGGGAAGATCAAGAGGTTCGGAGGGCGGAAACGGCCACTGGTCGCCATCCTCGCCACGGTCATCTGCATCCCGATGTGCTGGTTCGCGGTGATGGCAGACCTTGAACCAGGCACTGAGCGGATCATCAAGCTCCTGGCCACCTGCTCCTCGGTGCTGGCAGTGCTCTCGGTGTCTGTGCTCCTCGGCGCGCTGCCGACGATCTCGCACCTGGGCAGAGTTATCGGCTCCAGGACTCTCGTGATCTACCTGGTGCACCCGTTGGTGCTCAATGCGCTCGTCGTAGTGTTCCGCCGGGTGTACGAGCACGGAACGGGCCCCGTGCCCCTAGTGGTCGAGCTTCTCCTGCTCCCGACGATCATCCTGGTGTGCGTGCTGATCTCGCTCGTATTCAAGGCCGTCGCGGATCGGCTCGGCGCGGACTGGCTGTTTCAGCTCCCGTGGGCATCGCGCGAGGAGAGCGCCGGTGTCGCTCCGTCCGCAGCCGTGTCACGGTATCGGCTCTCCCCGGAGTGACACCCATGACCGCCGCGGGGAGACGCTGCGCGCGTCGCGGTGAGGCGGTCCGGAGGTGCATGGCGGGCGACCGCCGGATGGCCGCTGGGTGAATTTCTCCGATCCGTCCCGGCGAATCGTGAGGCGATATGGGCAACAGCTGCCCTGGACGGGACTGTTGCTCCGAAAGCGGGGCCTTCCCTCGCGGTATCGTCGAGACCATGAGTGACACCCCTTCCTACCGGGTCGCGCAGGGCGCCGACGTCTCGGACGGCGCGTCCGTCGGTGCCGGCAGCTCGATCTGGCACCTCGCCCAGGTCCGTGAGGGCGCGGTGCTCGGCACCGACTGCGTCGTGGGCCGTGGCGCCTATATCGGCTCCGGCGTGCAGATGGGCAACGGCTGCAAGATCCAGAACTACGCGCTGGTTTACGAGCCCGCTGTGCTCGCCGACGGCGTCTTCGTCGGCCCCGCGGCCGTGTTCACCAACGACCACTTCCCCCGGGCCGTGAACCCCGATCTCTCCGCGAAGTCCGCCTCGGACTGGGAACCCGTCGGCGTGACCTGCGAGACGGGGGCCTCGATCGGAGCGCGCGCGGTCTGCGTCGCCCCGGTGACCATCGGAGCCTGGGCGATGGTCGCGGCCGGTGCCACCGTGGTCAAGGACGTCCCCCCGTACGCGCTGGTCGCCGGGGTTCCCGCCAAGCGGCTCGGCTGGGTGGGCCGCTCGGGCGAGAAGCTCGTGCCTGCCTCCGACGGGACCGACGCCTGGGTGTGCCCGACGACCGGCGAGTGGTACATCCCCGACGATTCCACGGGCGGGCTCCTGCTCGCCTCCTCCCCCCTGGCCGACGCACCGCGTCCGGCCCACCTCACTGACCCCGATGGACAGGACGGACCCTCCGCATGAACACCGAATTCTCGATGATCCCCCCGGCGAAGCCGATCATCGGTCAGGAGGAGCGGGACGCGGTGGACCGTGTCCTGGCGTCCGGCATGGTGGCGCAGGGGCCGGAGGTCGAGGCGTTCGAGCAGGAGTTCTCGGGCGCGCTGGCCGGTGGCCGTGAGGTCGTGGCCGTGAACTCGGGGACCTCGGGTCAGCATCTGGGGATGCTGGCGCTGGGGCTGTCCAGCGGGGACGAGGTCATCGTGCCGTCGTTCACGTTCGCGGCGACCGCGAACACGGTCGCCGTCAGCGGCGGGACGCCGGTGTTCGTGGACGTCGACCCCGAGACCTTCACCCTGGATCCCGCGATGATCGACGCGGCGGTCACGGAGCGCACGGTGGGCATCCAGCCGGTGCACCTGTACGGGCATCCGGCCGCGATGGACGAGATCATGGCGATCGCCGCGAAGCACGACCTGTGGGTGTTCGAGGATGCCGCGCAGGCGCACGGTGCGACCTGGCAGGGCAGCCAGGTGGGCACATTCGGGCAGGCCGGCATGTTCTCGCTGTACCCGACGAAGAACATGACCTCGGGCGAGGGCGGCATGGTCTCGTGCGGGACGGCGGAGACGGCGCGCCAGGTGCGGCTGCTGCGCAACCAGGGCATGGAGAAGCAGTACGCGAACGAGGTCGCCGGCTACAACAACCGCATGACCGACATCCACGCGGCGATCGGGCGGGTCCAGCTGGGCAAGCTCGCGGGCTGGACGGAGACCCGTCGGGAGAACGCGGCGTTCTTCGACGCGCATCTGCGCGGTGTGGTCACGCCGGTGGTCCGCGACGGGGCGCAGCACGTGTACCACCAGTACACGATCCGGATCGAGGGGGCCTCCGCGCAGGAACGGGACGCGTTCGCGACCGCGCTGCGGGAGGAGCACCGGGTGGGATGCGGGGTGTACTACCCCACGCCCGTGCACCGTCTGGAGACGTTCCGGACCGAGGTGGATCTGCCGGTGACCGAGCAGCTGGCCCGTGAGGTGCTGTCGCTGCCGGTGCATCCCAGCATCACCGACCAGGACCGCGAGCGGATCGTCGCGGCCGTGAACACCGTGGCGAAGGCGGGTGCGTGAGCATGGCGAAGAATCTCAGGGCCGGTCTGATCGGTCTGGGCATGATGGGTCGTCATCATGCCCGCAACCTGCGCTCCCTGGAGGGCGTGGACCTCGTCGCGGTCGCGGACGCCTATGGCGATCCCCATGGTGCGGCGCCCGAGCTGGACGTGCTGCCCGATGTGGAGGGGCTGATCGCCGCGGGCATCGACTACGCGGTCGTCGCGGTCCCGACCCAGTTCCACCGGGACGTGGCGCTGCGGCTGGCCGAGGCGGGCGTGCACACGCTGGTGGAGAAGCCGCTGGCGTTCGACATCGGCGAGGCGGAGGAGATCGCGGCCGCGTTCGAGGATGCCGGCCTGGTCGGCGCCGTCGGCTACATCGAGCGGTACAACCCGGCGCTGCAGGAGATGCGTCGGCGGATCGCCGACGGGCAGCTGGGGGAGATCTACCAGATCGTCACCCGTCGTCAGGGCGGGTTCCCGGCCCGGATCGCGGATGTCGGCGTGGTCAAGGACCTCGCCACCCATGACCTCGATCTCACCGCGTGGGTGGCGCAGTCCCCGTACGCGTCGGTGGCGGCGACCTCGACGCGTCGCAGCGGCCGTGAGGACGAGGACATGGTCTCCGTCGCGGGTCGTCTCGAGGACGGCACGATCACCAACCACCTGGTGAACTGGCTGTCCCCCTTCAAGGAGCGCGTCACCGTGGTGACGGGCGAGAAGGGGGCGCTGTTCGGCGACACCCTGAACGCCGACCTCACCTTCCACGCCAACGCCGATGCCGCCACCAACCTCTGGGAGTCCATGGCCTCCTTCCGCGGCGTGAGCGAGGGCGACTCGATCACGTACTCCCTGCAGCGCCAGGAGCCGCTCGCGACGGAGCACCAGGCGTTCCGCGACGCGATCGGCGGCGACACCTCCAACATCGTCACCATGCGCGAGGGCCTGCACACCGTCCGCACCGTCGAGGCGGTGCTGGAGAGCGCTCGGGAGGGCCAGGTCGTGCGTCTGGACACGGCCGCATCCGGTGAGTGATCTCGACAGCGTCCGTGAGCGCGTCCTTCGGCTCGCGTTCCGGACGGCACGCTCGCTGCCCGGTGCGGCCGGCGGGATGGGCGTCTACTTCTCCGCCCAGCAGCGGCTTGCGGAGGATCCCCGCTACGCCGGCTGGCGGCGAGACGTCGCGACCATGCTGCGACGCGCGGATCGGCGCTTCCTGCGCGGGCACGTGGCCTCGGCCCTGCGCTGGTACGACAAGGCGCTGCGGATCAGCTACGACCCGTCCCTCCACCAGACCGGCGGATCACCCCTGGCACAGGACCCGGATGCGTTCCTGCGTCCGTTGCGGCAGTCCGCTCTGGGCACCGTCCTCCTGGACGGCACCGTCCCGGAGGGGACCGCGCCCCCGCGCCCGGCACCTCGCCGCCGCGGTGAGGACGAGCCGCTGCGCCTCGTGGTCGTGGCGCAGGAGAACTGGACCTTCATGCGCCCTCTCCTGGCGGCGCTGCGCGCCACCGGACGCTACGAGGTGCAGGAGATCGAGGTCGACGATCTCCCCGACGGCGGTTTCCCGGATCGCGAGCGGATCATCCGTGGCCGGTACGACCTGCTGACCACCGGGCGACGGATGCCCACCCCTCCCGCTCTCGTCGAGGCCTTCGAGTGGGCGGATGTCGTCCTCGTCGAATGGAGCCATCACGTCCTGACCTGGATGACCCTGCTCGACCGGGCACCGCGCCGGCTGATGGCGAGGATCCACCGCTTCGAGGCGTTCACGCCGTTCGTGCTGCTGCACGACCACCGGCGGATCGATCGGATGCTCTATGTCTCCCCGCCCGTGTGGGCGATGCTCACCACGATCGCTCCCGGCTACTCCGACGTCCCCTCGTCCCAGGTGGGGAACCTCCTGGCCCGTGGCGTCGAGCAGCTGCCGCGGGAGGCCCATGATCCGCATCTCCTGGTGCAGATCGGATGGATCCGCGAGGTCAAGGACGTGCTGTTCAGCCTTGACGTGCTGACCCGTCTGCGACAGCACGACGAGCGGTACCGCCTGCAGCTGGTCGGCCCCGCGCTGCAGGGGGACGAGGCGCGGGACACCCCGTACCAGCGTCGGGTGCGCGCCGCGCTGGGCCGTTTCCCGGACGGCGTCGTCGAGCAGCTCGGGGTGCGGGACGATGTGCCCTCGCTCCTGGCGCAGTCGGGTGCCATCCTGTCCTCGTCCCGGCACGAGGGCACCCACGAGTCCCTGATGGAGGCGCTCGTGGTGGGATGCCCGGCCGTGATCCGGGACTGGCCGGACACCGTCGCCTACGGAGGCCCGGCTACGCTCTACTGTCCCGACTGGGTCGTGGCCGACGCCGACGCCGCGGCGCAGCGCATCCTCGAGCTGGCGGATCCGCAGCGCTACCGCGAGGAGTCCGCCGACGCCCGGGAGTTCGCCCTCGCGCATCGTGACCCTGCCGTGGTCGTCGCGGGGTACGAGCACGTGCTGCAGGACCCCACCGCGTGATCTCCGCATGAGCTCTGTGCTTCCCGTCCTGTGCGGCGCCGTCCTGCTCGGTGCGCCCGGATACCTCATGCTGTGCGCGCTCGACGTGCGCCTTCGCCTCCGCTGGGGGTGGGCTCCCGCGGTGACCGTGCTGCTGACCGTCGTGCTCGGGGCGCTCTTCCGGGTGCTCGGCATCCGGTGGACGCTGCTCAGTGCGGTCATCGGCATCGTGCTGCTGGTGGCCCTCGCCGCCGTCGTGCGTCTCGCGCTGCAGCGCCGGACGGCGCGCAGACTGACCACCAGCACCAGCACCAGCACCAGCACCAGCACCAGCACCAGCACCAGCACCAGCACCAGCACCGGCGTCGGCGTCCCGGCGCCGCAGGACTGGTCGCGAGGCACTGCGGCGGCGGTCACCGGGGCCTCGATCCTGAGCGGCGCGCTGGTGGCGGCATCCGCTGCCCGGCGCATGGGCGGGATCTCGACGCTGAACGGCAGCTTCGACTCCTTCTTCCACCTCTCCGCTGCTGCCTTCATCCGGGAGCGCGGGGACGCCTCCTTCACCACGGCGCTCTCTGACATCTACGGCGAGCCGACCTTCTATCCCGTCGTGTTCGACGACCTCGTCGCGATCCTGCCCTTCGACGTCATCACGGCCGCCAACGCGATGATGCTCGCCATGCTGGCCGCGATCCCTCCTGCGGTCGCGGCGATGGTCGCGGGCGTGTCGCGGCCCGCCCGCTCCGCACCGCTGCTGGTGGCTCTCAGCGCGGGCGCGGCCACGCTGTTCCTCAGCACCCCGGCGATGGCCCTGGTGATGGGGCTGTGGCCGATCGTCCTCGGTGTGGTCTGCCTGCCTCCCGCGATCGCCGCAGTGCTGATGCTGACGGATCGTCGTCACGGTGCGCCGGGCGTGGGCACGGCGGCCGGCCTCGTCCTCATCGTGATCGGCACCGCGCTGGCCCATCCGTCGGTCCTGTTCTCCGTGGCGGTCGTGGCCGGACTCCGCCTCCTGGCCGGCGGCATCGAGCGGATGCTCGGCGGTGGCCGTCTGCGCGGGCTGATCGAGGTCTGCGCTGCTCTCGCCGCTGCGGTCCTGTTCGTCGCCGGCTCCCACGTGCTGCTCAGCGGGATGGCGCTCACGAAGCCCAGCCTCGACGGGGTGGGGTCGGTCCTCGGGGAGATCCTGCTCGATTCTCCGCGGATCCCCGCGGTGCCCGCACTGCTGTGGCCGATGGCGGCCCTCTGGATCCTCGCGATGATCGGTGCTGCTGCCGCGGTCCGGAGCCGGGAGGTGCTGGGAGCAACGGCTGCTCTCGGCCTGCTCGCCTCGCTGATACTCGGCGTCGCCACCCAGATCGACCATCCGCTCGCGGTGGCACTGGTCAACCCCTGGTACGGCGCTCGCGAGCGCATCGCACCCCTGATGATGTGCATGCTGGTGCTGTTCATGGCCCGGGGCCTGCTCGCCCTCCTCGAGCCCGGCGGTCGACGCCGTCGGTCGCTGCCCGGGGCGCTGGCCGTCGGCGCCGTGGTGGTGACGGTGCTGATCGCGCTCGTGACGCCCCAGCGGCTGCCGCTGATGGGATCGCTCGCGTACACCGCCTACGGAGTGCAGCTGACCCCGTACGTCACCTCCGAGGAGCGCAGCTTCATCGAGCGCACCGCGCAGGAGCTGCCCGAGGGGTCCGTCGTCCTCGCGGATCCTCTGGACGGGGCGACCCTGTACTGGTCCGTCGGCGGGGTGGAGACCGTCTTCCCGACCATGTCGAGGCCCCTGACCCGGGAGAAGACGCTGATCGCCCACTACGCGCATCGTGCGGGCACCGACGAGGCCTCCGTGGAGCTGTGCCGGGCGCTGGAGTCGGTGGGCCCCACGCACCTGTACCGCGACACGTCCGAGGCATCCGGCCAGCGGATCAATCCCGAGGATTCCGAGCGCTGGCGTGGGGTCCACGACATTCCCGAGTCCCGACTGACCCTGGTCGACGCGAGCGGCCCGTACGCTCTGTACGAGCTGGACCCGGCGTGCTGACGCCGCCGGGTCCGCCTTCGGGCCGCACTTCCCGCACGGCCTCAACCCCTGAGGAGTTATCCACGTGAAGCAGACGATCAGGATCGTCCGACGAACGCTCTCGGTCCTGCCCCGGGAATCCCGTCGATTCCTGATGGCGTTCGCCGCCGTCATGAGTGTCCTCGCCCTCCTGGACGTGGTCGCGCTCGGCGCGATCGCGCTCGTGATCCCGGCGCTCATGAACCCGGGGACTGCGGTGACGATCCCGCTGGTCGGCTGGAGGTTGGAGACCTTCGAGGAGATGATGATCCTCGTCGCCGCCTTCGTCGGCCTGATCATCATCAAGAGCTTCCTGAACCTGCTGACCATCAGGATCGCCACCCAGCGCTTCGCCCAGCACGAGGTCGCGATCGGACAGACCCTGTTCCGCTCGTACATGTCGGCCTCCTGGGTGGACCGCACCTCGAAGTCGACCCAGGAGATCATCCGCATGGTCGACTCCGGCGTCGCCGCCGTCGTCGCCAACGTGCTGATGCCGTCGATGACCGTGGTCGCCGAGTTCGCGACCATCTCCGTGATCAGCGTCGGCCTGTTCATCCTGGACTGGAAGATCGCGCTGGCGACCTTCGCGTACCTCGGAGCCATCGCCCTGATCCTGTCGAGGGTGGTCACCCCGCTGGCGGTCACCAACGGCGCCTCCAACCGCGACAACTCCATCCGCGTGGTCAGCCTCCTGGGCGAAGTGCTCGCGGCGCTGAAGGAGCTCACGCTGAAGGGCAACGAGACCGAGGTCGCGGACATCGTCGCCGACCGACGCTCGGACGCGTCGCGGACCCGGGCCTTCGCCCAGTACTACAACCAGATGCCGCGCTTCGTCCTGGACGCCGGGATGGTCGGCGGATTCGTCGTGGTGGGCGGGGTCGGCTATCTCTCCGGGCTGCCCGACGACGGCGCCACCGCCGCCATGACCTCCGTCGCGCTGTTCGCCGTGGCAGGCTTCCGCCTGGTGCCCTCGCTGACGCGGTTCCAGTCGACCCAGAACCGGATCCTCACCAACGCCGCCTTCGCCGACTACATCATCGACGACATCGAGTTCGCCCGCGAGGCGGTCGAGCGCAAGGAGCGGCCCGACACCGGGAGCCTCGTCCACGGCCTGCACGACATCGTCCTGGAGGACGTCACCTTCACCTATCCGGGCAGGGAGGAGCCGGCGGTCGACGCCGTCTCCCTGCACATCCCGGCCGGTTCCTCCGTCGCCTTCGTCGGCTCGTCCGGCGCGGGCAAGTCCACCCTGGTGGATCTGCTGCTCGGCCTGCTCACGCCGAGCAGCGGACGCATCCTCATCGACGACGTCGACATGACCACGGTGCTGCGCCAGTGGCGCTCCTCGGTCGGGTACGTGCCGCAGGAGGTCGCGCTCTTCGACGTGTCCGTCGGCGAGAACGTCGCCCTGACCTGGGATCCGGCAGAGGTCGACGAGGAGCGTGTGCGCACGGCGCTCTCCCGCGCGCAGATGCTCGAGGTGATCGAGGACCGCCCGCAGGGCATCCACGGCCGGCTGGGCGAGCGCGGCATGACCCTCTCTGGGGGCCAGCGCCAGCGCATGGGCATCGCTCGCGGCATGTACGCGGAGCCGACGGTGCTCGTGCTCGACGAGGCCACCAGCGCCCTGGACACGAAGACGGAGGCCGCGGTCACCGAGGCGATCCGTGGCCTGGCCGATGAGGTCACCACGATCACGATCGCCCACCGCCTGGCCACCATCCAGTACTGCGACATCGTCTTCTACATGTCCGAGGGGCAGGTCATGGCCTCCGGCTCGTTCGACGAGGTCGTCGCGTCGGTGCCGGCCTTCGCCGAGCAGGCCGCCCTGGCAGGCCTGGCACGGGCCGGGGAGCGTCGTGAGCCCGTCACCGAGGAGGAGGCATGACCTCCCTGCTGATCCTGTCGTTCTCCACCCTGGAACGAGATCCCCGGGTGCAGCGCCAGATCGAGCTGTTCGCCGAGGACTACGAGGTCACCACGGTGGGCTTCGGCCCGCAGCCGCATCCGGGTGTCACCCATCTCGAGCTGCCCGGGGACACCCGGGCGTGGCCCAGCAGCAAGAAGCATCTGCTCACCGGCCGCTACCGGCAGGCGTACTGGGCGATGAGCGCGGTGCGTGCGGCGCACGAGACGCTGGACGAGCTGGTGGGGGCGATGGACATCGTGCTGGCCAACGACGTGAACACGCTGCCGCTGGCCCTGTGGCTCGCACCGCGGCGCGGCGTCCACGCCGACCTGCACGAGTACGCGCCCCGCGAGAAGGAGCACGTGCGCAGCTGGCGCTGGTTCATCGCGCCGTACCAGCGGTGGATCTGCCGCACCTGCCTGCCGCAGGTCGACTCCGTGACCACGGTGTCCCCGGGGCTGGCCGCCGAGTACCACGACCAATTCGGCGTCGACGTCGAGGTGGTCACGAACGCAGCGGCCTACGAGCAGCGCAGTCCGCGCCCGACGGAGGGCACGATCCGGCTCCTGCACACGGGGGTCGCCCGGGCCAACCGCCGCCTGGACGCGATGATCGACGCCCTGCGCGGGGCGCCGGACGGCGTCACCCTCGACCTCATGTTGGTCCCCAGCGAACCCGGGTACATCGATGCGCTGCGGGAGCGGGCCGCGGACCTGCCCGCGGTGCGATTCCGCGAGCCGGTCCCGTACACGGAGCTGGTCGAGACGGTCGCCGAGTACGACGTCTCGATCGTGGTGTTCCCCGCCACCACCTTCAACCTCGAGCACAGCCTGCCCAACAAGCTCTTCGAGGCGGTGCAGGCGCGCACGGCGGTGCTGGTGGGGCCGTCACCGGACATGGCCGACCTGGTGCGTGAGCACGGCATCGGCGAGGTGCTCGAGGGCGCCGACGCCGATGCGCTGCGCTCGGCGCTGGCCACGATGACCCCGGAGGACGTGGACGGCTGGAAGCAGGCCTCCGACGCGGCCGCCCGGGAGCTCTCCGCGGAGCACCAGGTGAGCGGCTGGAGCCGGGCACTCGCCCGCCTCGCCGAGGCAGGGTGACCGCTCCTCCTCGCTGAGCGACCGCGTGCCGCGCGCACGCCCGCCGACCGGCCGAGGGCCGGCCCGGGGCTCAGGCCCGCGCTGCGCTGCGGAGCCGGGGGAGGTGTCGCACCGCGAGGGACGCCGCCATGAACCTCAGGGGCGCCTCGCGGTCCAGCAGGTGCAGCGGTGACGAGGTCAGCAGGGTGGCGGGCCGGCCGTGGCGCCGGCGGGCCTGCGCGGCCCGCACCAGCACCGCCGTGTCGACGGTGGGATCCAGGCAGGCGTCGACCAGCTCCCGATCCGCTCGCGACAGGGGCGCCAGGCAGCCGGGGGAGCGGGTGATCACCCGGGCGGTGATGTCCGCGAGGGCGCGGCGCTCCGAGGGAGTCCAGATCGCGACGTCGTCACGGTAGAAGACCGCGCCGAAGACATGGATCCGCAGCAGCTTCACCCCGATCGCCCGTCGCGCCCGGGCGGGCAGCGACGCGAACCATTCCGCGTCGAGCAGGTCGGGGAAGAAGCCGAGCTGCTCACGCATCGGCCGCACCACGTAGGTCACGCGGTCGCCGGCGTCCTCGCCGATCACGTAGGGCGGGCCGCAGCGGTCGTACGCCGTGGGACAGGTGGCCATCAGACGGGTCACCATCGCGACGTCGCCGCCGATGGTGGCGCCCTCGACGAGCCGCACCCCGGTGCTCTCGAGCATGGCCCGGCGCATCAGCCCCAGCGGGGCGGAGCGGTAGCTCAGCCGGTCCGCGACGAGATCCACCGGACCTCCGCGATGCATGCGCACCGCCGGGGTGGGCACCCCCGCCTCCGCCGTGCCGAGAGCGAGACGGGTGATCACGAAGTCCGCCCCGGTGCGCTCCTGCACCGAGAGCCAGGAGGCCACGGCGCCCGGCGCGAGGATGTCGTCCGAGCCCAGGATCGCGACGAATGTCGCCGTGCTCTGCGCCATCCCGGCGTTGAACGGTCCCGAGGCGGAGCGGAACTCGTCGCGGTGCTCGAGGAACCGGACCCGCTCGCGATGCTTCGGGGCGACGACCGCCGCGATCTCCGCGACGTCGCGGTTGTGGCAGACCACCGTCACCGAGGCGTGCTCGCCGTTCCCGTCGAGGACGGAGGCGACCGCACGGCCGACGGGACGCTCCGGTGTGTGACAGGCGATGATGACCTCGACGGACGTCATCGCCGGCCCACCCCCGCGGTGTCGAGGAGCTCGTACTGAGCGGCGTATCCGCGGCCGACAGCGGCCGTGGAGAACCTGTCTCCGATGGTGTCGGCGATGTCCTGTGCGGGAAGCGTCCGCGTGCGCGCGTCGACGTCGAGGACGGCGTCGGCGTAGGCCGTGACGTCCTGGACATCGATCAGGGCGCCGACCTGCGGCTGCACATATTCTCCCTGGCCGCCGGTCGCGCCGAGCACGACGGGCCGCCCGGCCACGATGGCCTCCGCGGCGGAGACGAAGAAGTTGTCCGCCCGGGTGGGGCCGAAGAACAGATCGGCCCGGCCGAGAGCCTCACGGACCCCGGCGCCGTCGACGGTGCCGGGCAGCGTCAGCCGGTCGCGCACACTGAGCGCGGCGGCGCGATCCAGGGTCTCCGCCCGCAGCGGTCCGTCGCCGAGCCACTCCAGGTGGGCATCCGCGCCGCGCTCGACCAGCTCGGCGAGGACCTCGACGGCCAGCACAGGATCCTTGCGCGGGATCAGACCGCCGGTGGAGACCAGCCGCAGGGAGCTGTCGTCCTCCCGGTCGCGCCGGGCGACGACCTCGCCGGGCTCGACGATGCACGGCACCACGGCGGTGGGTCGGGAGCCGCGCACGGCGCGGATCGGTCGCGCGAGGAACTCGCAGACGGCGGTCACCCGGTCCGGCCGTGCGAGTAGCCGGGACAGCACGGGCAGCGCGATCCGCGCCGGCGCGGGCAGGGTGGCGGGCGTGGTCAGAGCGGACCAGTGCTCGGTGTGGATCCAGGGCGCTCGGGGGCGGTGCAGCGAGAGCGGCAGCAACGAGGAGAACGCCATCGAATGGACGAGGTCGCTGTCAGCGATCGCTGGCCCCAGGGCGCGGGAAGCTCGCAGGATCTGGTCGGGGCGTCGGGGGTCCATCGGGATCCGGAGGACGTCCAGGCCCTCGTGGATCGTTCGTCTGCTGCCGTCGTCGTCGGCCGGAGGGACCAGGTGGATGACCCTCACCTCTGCGTGCCGGCCGATCGCCAGGGCGTCGCGCACCACGAAGGAGCCGCGTGACGGGGCGACAGCAGTCGGGAACCAGGTGGTGACGACGGCGACCCGCATCAGCGATCCTTCCGTCGGCGGAGGATCCGCCGATACATCTCGAGCATCTTCTCGGTCTCGTTCTCCCAGGTCAGCTTCGGGGCGACGGCGCGCGCCCGAGCACGATACGCCTCGGGATCCTCCAGGATCGCGGCGAGGGCGGCAGCGAGGTCCTCGGGCTCGGATCCCTGGAAGACCTCCCCGACGCCGAGCTCCTCGACGACCTGGCGCATGTCGGGCAGGTCCGCGGCGGCGATGGGCAGTCCGGCCCGGATCGATTCGAAGAGCTTGTTCGGCAGGGCGTAGCGATACGACAGGCAGATCGGCCGCACGTGCACCACGGCCACGTCGCCGTCGGCCAGGGATCGGGAGACGTCGTCGGGATCGACCGCGCCGACGAGATGGACCCGGTCCTCGACCCCGCGGCTCACCGCCTCGGCACGCACGGCGTCGAGCGCGGCCGCTTCCCCGTAGCCGAGCAGCACGAAGTGGATGTCCGGCGGGAGGTGGGGGAGCGCCGCGATCGTCTCCTCGATGCCGCGTGCCGTCGTGATGCGACCGCCATAGGCGATCACCTTGTCCGCGTCGGACAGACCGGCGCGCTCGCGCAGGACGCCTGTGGACGGGTCCGGCAGAGCGTCGGCGATCGGCACGTTGCGCACGAGCGTCGGCGCGTCCTCCAGCCGGTACGTGCGCTGGAGCCACTCGGCGATCGAGGGCGACACGGTGATCACCCCATCGACCTGGCGGATCCCGAAGGTCTCGGTCAGCACCTCGGCCAGAGGGGCCAGGATCCGCCCGGAGCGGACGTTGCGGTGACGCCACAGCTCGTGGGAGTCGTAGACGATGCCCGTGCCGCCCCGGGTCAGCGCACGGATGGCGAGCGCGGGCACAAGCGTGTTGGCATCGTTGGCGTGGATGACGTCCGGCTGGAGCCGCAGGCCCGCCGCCGTCGCATTCTTCCAGTACGTCCCCAGCGAGACCGTGCGGAACGCGCGCTCGCCGATGCTGCGCAGCGTGCGCAGTGCGAGCGATCTGACCGCCGGGACCTCGTCGAGGGCGCGCCGAGGCAGGCCGGTGCCGGGACGGGAGCGGGGCACCGGGGCCGGATCGTTCGCCTCGACCGAGTCGGCCTCGTTGATCAGTCGCCGCCACCACGGGGCGATGGAGGGCAGCACCCGTTCGATCGCGAATTCGGGGACCCTCTCGAGGGCGAGGCGCTCGCCGAGGGACGTGACCTGTGCCATTCGCCCGAGCTTGCGACGCTCGACTGCGATGATGCGCACGTCGTATCCGTCGTCGCGGAGGGTGGCGGACTCCTTGAGCACCCGGGAATCGTTGGCGGCATCGTTGTAGACGAGTACAGCGATACGGGGAGCCATCGCTCTCTGGCCTGGCGTCATGCAAATTCCGTTCTCGCGTCCGGCAATGGCGCGGGGCCGCGCCGATCACCGCTGAGGTCAGGTCCTGTGATGTACCGACCGACGTCGGCGGTTGGCTATTGTGGAGCACGCTCACCATACCGTCGTCCTGGTCGGCACCGCTCGGAGCATCGCCGGGTCCGGGAAGAGGAGATCCGTCCGTGAAGATCCTGTCCGTCGTGGGCGCCCGCCCGCAGTTCGTCAAGCTCGCCGCGATCGCCGATGCCGCCGCGCAGCGGGACGACGTCGAGCACCTCATCGTCCACACCGGCCAGCACTACGACGCCGCCATGAGCGACGTCTTCTTCGCTGACCTGCGGATCCCTGCCCCGGATGTCAACCTCGCGATCGGGTCCGGCTCCCACGGCCGCCAGACCGGCGCGATGCTCGCCGGGATGGACGAGGTCCTCGAGGAGCACCGGCCCGACTGGACCCTCGTCTACGGCGACACCAACTCCACCCTCGCCGGCACGCTCTCCGCCGTGAAGATGCACCTCAAGGTCGCCCACCTCGAAGCCGGCCTGCGCTCCTTCAACCGCCGCATGCCCGAGGAGCACAACCGTGTGCTCACCGATCACGCCGCTGACCTCCTCCTGGCACCCACCGAGGTCGCCCGCACGCATCTCGCCGCCGAGGGTCTCGCCGAGCGCACCCTGGTCACCGGCGACGTGATGACCGACGTGTGCCTGCGTGTCGCCGCCTCCGTCGAGGGCGCCGAGCCGGCCCTGCCCGAGGGCATCGACCCCACCGCGGAGTTCGCGGTCGCGACCATCCACCGCGCCGACAACACCGATGATCCAGAACGTCTGCGCGCGATCATCCGGTCCCTGCAGTCGCTCGAGATGCCCCTGGCCCTGTTCGCTCACCCGCGCCTGGTCGCCAAGGCGAAGGACGCGGGCATCGAGCTGAGCGGAGGGGCCGTGCATGTCGGCGCGCCCGTCGCCTATCCGGACCTCGTGGGCGCCGTGAAGCAGGCCCGAGCAGTGGTCACCGATTCCGGCGGCCTGCAGAAGGAGGCCTACCTGCTGGGCACTCCCTGCTCCACCGTGCGCACCGAGACCGAATGGGTCGAGACGCTCGAGGACGACTGGAACCGCCTGGTCCCCGATCCGTCCGAGCTGACCGCGGCGGTGAGCCGCCCCCGGCCCACCGCGGATCGCCCGGCCCACTACGGCGACGGACGGGCCGCACTGCGCTCCGTCGACGCCCTCCGTGAGAACGCCTGATGGCCCGCTCGCGCACGCCGCGCCGGCCCGGCCGCGGTCGCCCGCCCCACGTCGTCGTCGCCACCCGCGTCTACACCCCGGAGCCGGTCGCTGCCGCGTTCCGGCAGGAGGCCCTCGTGCTCGCCCTGGAGCGGGCGGGCGCCGAGGTCACCGTGCTGACCACGACCGCTCCCGGCGCCGGGAACGCCCGTTCGCGAACGCGCAGGGTGTCCCGCTGGCCCGTCAAGCGCGACCACCAGGGGCAGGTGCGCGGCTACGTCTCCTACCTGAGCTTCGACCTGCCGCTCGCGCTGCGACTGCTGCTGCAGCGCCCGATGGACGCACTGGTCCTCGAGCCCCCACCCACCACCGGGATGGTGGGAATGGTCGCCGCAGCGATCCGACGGGTGCCGTACACGTTCTACGCGGCCGACATCTGGTCCGATGCGACCGAGAGCGTCGACGGGGTGCCGACGTTCGTCCGGGCCGCCGTGCGCTGGGCGGAGACGACCGTGTGGAAGCGCGCCGCCCGTGTGCTCACGATCTCCCCGGGGGTCCAGCACCGGCTCGAGGAGCTGATCGGTCCGCGGCCGAGCCTGGCGATGGTCGGCAACGGCATCGACACCGACACCTTCAGCGAGAAGGGCGCGACCGGCGGGGAGCAGGGACCCTACTTCGTGTACGCCGGGACGGTCTCCGAATGGCAGGGCGCCGGCGTGTTCGTCGAGGCCTTCGCACGGGCTCGCGCCGCGCACCCCGAGGCGCGCCTGCTGTTCTTCTCCGAGGGGTCGGGCCGCGATGCGCTCGAGGCCCGAGTGCGCGAGGAGGGGATCGAGGGCATCGAGTTCCGCGACAAGATCCCGCCGGCCGACGTCGCCGCGCATCTGCGGGGCGCCGTCGCGGGTCTGTCCTCGATCACCCCGGGGCAGGGCTACGAGTTCGCTCTGCCCACCAAGATCTACGCGGCCACCTCGACCGGAACGCCGGTGATCCATGCCGGGGAGGGTGCGGCCCACGACCGCATCCGCGACCACGGACTCGGCTGGGCCTGCGACCACGACGCCGAGCAGGTCGCCGACGCCATGGACCGTGCGCTGCGCGGTGAGGACGCTCCGGCGGCGGAGGACGTGCGCCGCTGGACGATGGAGAACGCCTCCCTGGCCGGCTGCGCGACGCACGCCGCCGAGCAGGTGCTCGCGAGCATCCAGGACGCCCGCACGCCCTGACGCCCGCACGCCCTGACGCCCGCACGCCCTGACGACTGAACCCCCTGGCGGCTGAACGCCCTGACGACTGCATACGTCGGCACCGGCCACGATGGCATCGGCACGCGCCGAGACTCGGTGCCTGCTGACGCGCGAACCCCGACGTCCGGGATCAGGACGAGGCGTCCCCGCCGTCGCCGGGATCGCAGTCGATCTCGATCATGCGCGAGTGCTTCGTCTCGAACAGGACGACGCCGAGATCCCGCCCGGCGAGGTTCACCGCGTCGGAGGTCGAATGGACGCTGTAGGGCAGGCGCTCCTGGTAGACGTAGCGGATCCCGTTCTCCTGGAGGGTCCGGCACGACGCCGGGTTCGTCGCAGCGTCCTTCGTCGCGTAGAGCAGCTCGCGGTCGAGGTCCGTGTACGCCATCCCGGCGACCGGCAGGCGCACGTCCTGCCCGTACATCGCATAGAGGTGAGCGGCGCCGGAGAACGGGCTCGCCAGCACCGTTCCCCCGTGGTCCATCTGCGGCACGTACTCCTGGAAGAGGGCCAGCTCGTCGGCCTGCAGGAAGCGACCGCGCCCGGGATAGTCCAGGGCGAAGTTCTTCGCGGCGTTGTCCGAGCGGGTGGGGACCGACGCGAGGGACGCGATGAGCGCCCCCGCCACCAGCACGACCACGATCGGCGTGGAGGGGCGGGGCCGGCGACCGTCGGCCCGCTGCGGTCCGAACAGGCGCGTCCAGGCCTGCAGTCCCGGCACCACGAGCACGCACGAGAGCATCGCCAGCGGCATCGCGACCCGGTCCTGGCCGCGGTAGTAGATGGCGGAGAGGCCCAGGGGGGAATCGAGCGCCGCGTCGAGGTAGATCACCGCGACCACCACCCAGGCGACGGCGACCCAGCGCACCGCAGGGCGCCGGAACGTGGTGACCAGGCCCGGCCACCACAGCGCCGCGATCACCACGCCGAGAGCCATCGGCCAGACGGTGAGCAGCCCCAGACCGATCTCGCCGAGCGCCCGCCACCACTCGATCACCAGCCCGCCGCTGAAGCCGGTGACCTGGGAGCCCAGAGGGGTGAAGGTGAGCAGCACGACCGGCAGCAGGGCGAGCACGGGAGCGACGACCAGCAGCGGGCGGGCGCGCCATGACGGCGCGCCGGTGACGGCGGTGAGCACGGCGAGCAGGATCAGCGCGGTCACGGCCACGTTGGGGTGCAGCAGTCCCAGCCCGGCGCCGGCGAGCCCCACAGCGAACAGGGCGGCCGCCGTCGCCCCCGGCGCGAACCGGGGCAGCAGGGTCGTCCACAGGGCGGCGGCCGCGGCCAGCGCGCCGGGGAGCGCCGCGAAACCGCACAGGTTGGGGGTGGGGGAGAGGTGGACCCAGAGGTCCAGCGGAGCCGCAGGGATCAGCGCAGCGGTGATCCCCGCGGCGAACGGCGCCCAGGGGACGTCGCGGAACAGCACACGGGCCAGGAGCGCGATGCCCAGGATCCAGGGCAGCACGGCCAGGGCCAGCACGGCGCCGTTGAGCACGACGGGAGTGGGCCCCCAGGGCACCAGGGCGGCGAGGGCATGGAACGCGGCCGGGTAGAAGCTGGGATCGCCGGAGGTGTTCGAGATCGAGCCGACGTGCAGGCTCGAGGCGTCACCGACCTCGCGGATCCGCTCCAGCGCGGAGAGGTGGTAGAGCGCGTCCCAGCGCTCGAGGACGGCGCCCGGGCGGCCGGCCTGGAGCGCGATGGGGACCACGGCGATCGCCACGGATCCCACCAGCCACGCTCCGCCCCAGGGGACGGCACGGCGGGGCATCAGCCGCCCGTCCAGCACCGTCGAGGGCAGCTGCGCGCCGAGCCGGCGCAGGCCGAAGGCGAGGGCCACGAGCGCCGCACTGCCCAGCAGGAAGGGGAGCAGCGACCATCGAAGCCCCAGGGGTGCGACGAGGATCGCGCTGATCCCGGCGATCGCGGCCGCGAACGCCGGGGCCAGCGCGAGGGAGAGCAGGCGCGACCCGCCCAGGGCTCGGACCGCGACGTACCCGGGGAGGTACGCCGCGGCCAGGACCACGAGGATCGCGACGAGCAGGGCGAGGGCGGCGAGCAGAGCGGTCATCCGTCCTGACGGTCGCGCAGCGCCGCGGCGCGGTACTGCGACGGCGGCTGCGCCTCATCCAGGGCGAGGCGCCGGGCCAGATACGTCGTCCGCTTCTCGGCCGCCTTGGTGCGGGCCTCCTGCAGCGCGAGGAAGCCCAGCAGCACCAGGACGGTGGCGTACAGCAGCAGATCGGCGCCACGACCCACGCCCACCAGGTTCGCGACGCGGGAGAGCATCCCCGGGAACAGGACCGTCACCACGGCGAAGAACGCGAAGGCGATGATAAGCAGGCGACGCACCGCGAGCTGCTTCGCGCCGCGCTTGACGAACAGCCAGGCGATGATCCCGACGATCCCCAGCACCAGCAGGAGCTGGATGATGAAGGTGCGGCTCTCGACCCCGAGCGCGGGGCCGAGGCTGACGATCAGCTCGTGCTCACCCACAGGGCTCAGGCCTCCTCAGCCTGCTGGTGGGTGGAGGCGGAGCCGTCGCCGAGGACGAGGCGAGGGGTCCCGGTCCAGTTCTCGGCGGTGGTGATGTTGCGGCCGTCGATGACGAGCTTCACGCCGGGGACGTCGGCGGCGGTGAGGTCCTTGTACTCGGCGTGGTTGGTCTGCACGATCACCAGGTCCGCCTCCTCGCCCACGTGGTACGGGGCCCAGCCGAAATCGGCGAGCTCCTCGTCGTCGTAGTACGTGTCGTGGACCGCGACCTCGGCGCCGTGCTCGCGCAGCGCCTCGACCACCGGGAACACGCCCGAGAACGCGGTCTCCTTCACCCCGGTCCGGTACGAGGCGCCGAGCACCACGGCCTTCATCCCGGACAGATCGCCCAGCAGGCTCGAGGCCCGCTCGACGAGCTTCGCGGGGACCGAGGCGTTCAGGGTGCGAGCGGTGCGCACCGTCTCGGCCTTGGGATCGGTGGAGAGGTACAGGCGCGGGTAGACGGGGATGCAGTGCCCGCCCACGGCGATGCCGGGCTGGTGGATGTGGGAGTAGGGCTGCGAGTTGCTGGCCTCGATGACCTTGTAGACGTCGATGCCGTTGTCCTGGGCGAACAGGGCGAACTCGTTGGCCAGCCCGATGTTCACATCGCGGTAGGTGGTCTCGGCGAGCTTCGCGAGCTCCGAGGCCTCCGGGGTGCCCAGGTCCCATACGCCGTTGGGGCGGTGCAGATCGGGCCGCTCGTCGAACTGGAGCGCGGATTCGTAGAACTCACGAGCCTTCGCCGTGCCCTCGGCGGTCAGCGCACCGATCAGCTTGGGGTACTTGCGCAGGTCCTCGAACACGCGCCCGGTGAGGACGCGCTCAGGGGAGAACACCGCATGGAAGTCGACGGACTCCTTCAGCCCGGAGATCTCCTCGATCATCGGCACGAACCGGCCCCGCAGGGTGCCCACCGGCAGGGTGGTCTCGTAGGAGACCAGGGTGCCCGGGGTGATGTGCTCGGCCAGCGAGCGGGTCGCGGCGTCCATCCAGCCGAAGTCCGGCTCCCAAGTGGCGTCGTTCACGAACAGGGGGACCACGATCACGATCGCGTCCGCGTCCGGGATCGCCTCGGCGTAGTCGGTGGTCGCGCGCAGCTTCCCGGCCGGCACCAGCTCGGAGAGCTTCTCCTGCAGGTGCGCTTCGCCGGGGAACGGCTCCGTGGCCTGGTTGATCAGCTCGACCTGCCGGGGGTTGGTGTCCACTCCGGTCACCTCGTGACCGGCATCGGCGAACTGCACGGCCAGCGGCAGTCCGATCTTCCCAAGGGCAACGACAGCAGTCTTCACGGTGGGGTTCCTCCTAGTTCGGCGCCGCTGCGGGCACCGTGTGCACGATGATGACCACCACTGGCGGCCCACCGTGACAGAGTATCGTGGGCCGCTGTTCCGGAGCGTCGTCACGCGCCGCCTCGACATCGATGCCACGCCCCCTGTCGCGAGTCCCTGAAGGAGAGCCCGTGAGCACCCCCGAGCCCCTGCGCGAACCCGACGCCGAGGTCACCTCACCAGGCGCAGCATCCACCTGGTTCGTGGTCCCTCTGTTCAACGAAGGCCAGGTCGTGGGCGATGTGATCCGTGACCTGCGCACTCGCTACCCGCTCGTGGTCGCCGTCGACGACGGCAGTGCAGACGGCTCCGCAGCCATCGCGGAGCAGGCCGGTGCGGCGGTGGTGCGCCACCCCTACAACATGGGGCAGGGCGCGGCGCTGAAGACCGGCATCGACTACGCGCTGCGCGATCCGGCGATGCGCCAGGTCGTGACGTTCGACTCGGATGGTCAGCATCAGGTCGACGATGCGGCCTCGATGATCGCGATGCGCGAGGACGAGGGCGTGGACATCGTGCTGGGCTCGCGCTTCCTCGACAAGCGCACCAAGCCGGGCCTGCTCAAGCGCATGGTGCTGCGCGGCGCCGTCTGGTACACCAACCTCACCAGCGGCGTGAAGCTCACCGACGCGCACAACGGTCTGCGCGTGATTGGACGCGACGCCTGCGAGAAGCTCGCGATCGAGCAGAACCGCATGGCGCACGCCTCGGAGATCGTCGAGGAGATCGGGCGGCACCGTTTCACGGTGCGCGAGCACCCGGTGCACATCCTCTACACCGACTACTCGCGCTCGAAGGGGCAGTCGATGCTGAACTCCGTGAACATCGTCATCGACATGCTCTTCCGCTGAGCCGCTGAGCCGCTGAGCCGCTGAGCCGCTGAGCCGCTGAGCAGCTGGCCCGCTGGCCGGTGGCCCGCTGAGCTGCTGGGCCCCTGAGCCGCTGAGAGCCCGTCAGCCCTCGTCGGGTGCGGAGGGCTCGGCGCTGCCGTCGGCGATCGACTCGAAGAACTGCGCGATGTCGGCGTCGTCGGTGAGGACCGCGACCCCGGAATTCTGGGTCTGGTACGAGGGATCCTCGATCGGCATGACCATCGTCCCGCTGCCCATCGCGCTGCGCGCGGTGAGCGCCATCCTGCCCACCCGGAAGATCCCCGTGCCCTCGCTGGTCACCAGCGAGTCGGAGCCGGCACCGGCGAGCTTGACCTGGCTGATCGGGTTCAGCAGCACCCCCGGCGAGCTGACCCGGTTCATGAGCGAGCTGACGAACTGCTGCTGGCGCTGCTGGCGTCCGATGTCGGCCGTGGGGTCGAAGTAGCGGGCGCGCACGAAGGCCAGCGCCTGTTCGCCGCCCACGTCGTGGCAGCCCTCGTCCATCTTCAGCCCGGACTTCTCGTCGTCCACGTCCTGGTCGATGCACAGGTTCACATGATCGACGGCGTCGACCATCCCGGAGACCCCGTCGAACCCGATCTCTACGTAGTGGTCGATCGTGAGTCCCGTGAACTCCTCGACGGTCTCCACCAGCAGCGGTGCACCGCCGAAGGAGTAGGCGGCGTTGAGCTTGTAGCCGCCGTGACCGGGGATGTCGACGAGGGTGTCGCGGGGGAGCGAGACCAGATAGCTGTTCCCGCCGGGCGCCTTGTGCAGCAGCATGATCGTGTCCGTGCGGGCTCCCTCGGTGCCGTCCTCGTTGACCGCCTCGCCGCCGCGGCGGTCCGAGCCCGCGATGAGATAGGTGGTGCCGGGAGTGTCCTCCGCGCCCGAGAGCGCGTCGACGTGCTCGATCCGGCTGTCGGCCCAGAGCACCAGACCGGCGCCCCAGCCCACCACGACGACCAGCACGAGCACCAGGAGCGTCGCGCCCAGGCGGACGGGTCGCGGGAAGCGCGAGCGACGGCGGGAGCGCCGCTCGGGCGCAGGACCCACAGGACCCATCGGGTCGGCGGGATCACCGTGAGGACCGGCTGCGGCCGCCGGCGCTGCGCCGGGCACATGACGCACGCTGCCTGCTCTCGGGTGCGCGTCCTCGGCAGGGGGCAGGGCCTCCTCGGAGACCGGCAGCGCCCGGGTGGGGGTCGGCTCGGCGGCCGGTCGCGGCGCCGACGAGCGCCGCGGCACCTGCCGGGCGCTGCCTCCGGCGCGTGCACGATGACCGGCAGGACGGCGCGGTCCTCCTGGGCGCGGGGAGCGCGGCGGCTGCTGATCGCTCACGGCTGTCTCCTTCCCGGCCATGGGTCTGATGGCGCGGAGATGTATGGCGTCCGACAGAGTAGCGGCCGAGAGGCCCGCTCGACGAGGCCGCGTGGCCTGCCCGACCAGGATGGACAGAACCTCCTGCGAACCTTCACACGGCGACCATCCACGGCAGTCCGGAGCCTGCTGCGGTCTCCGTACACTGGTGCCCGCGCCGCTCAGGCGGCCGTCACCACCCGCAGGAGGCGCCATGACCCAGTCCGCACCCGCCGCCGGCCCGATGCCGCATCCCTCGTCAGCCCATCCCGAGGCGACGTCGGCACGAGTCGTCGCCGTCATCGTCACCTACAACCGTGAGCAGCTGCTCGGGGAGTGCCTCGATGCGCTCGCCGCCCAGGAGCGCCGTCCCGACGCCGTCGTGGTGATCGACAACGCCTCGAGCGATGCGAGCGGCACGGTCGCCGACGAGCACGCGATCGCGGCCGACGTGGTCCACCTGCACCGCAACGTCGGGGGAGCGGGCGGCTTCGCCGCCGGCATCGCCCGCGCCCTCGTCCGGCACGACGCCGACTGGGTGTGGGTGATGGACGACGACACGATCCCGCGACCCGGCGCCCTCGCCGCCCTGCTGCAGGCCCTGGAGGCCTCGCCGGTGCGGTTGAGCGTGCTGAGCTCCCGCGCCGTCTGGACCGACGGCCGCGACCACCCCATGAACACCCAGCGCACCCGCCTGGATGCCGGCGCGCAGGAGAAGCGGGACGCGGCGCGCGCCGGCGGCCGCCCGATCCGCACCGCCAGCTACGTCTCCGCCTTCCTCAACGGCGAGGACGTGCGCCGTCTCGGACTGCCCTACGCGGACTACTTCATCTGGTCCGACGATTTCGAGCACACCGGACGACTGCTCCGCCATGGGCGCGGGCTGCAGGTGCCCTCGTCGGTCGTCGAGCATCGCACCGTGCTGTTCAGCAACGCCCAGAGCAACCCGGGATCCCGGTTCTACTACGACGTGCGCAATCGCCTGTGGGCCCTGCTGCGCACCGATTCCTTCAGCGTGTGGGAGAAGGCGGTCCACGGAGGCAGCACCGCCGTCGGCTGGGCGAAGCAGCTGGCGCGCCACCGCGGCGACCTGATCGGTGCCGGGGCGCACGGCGTGGTCTCGGCGGTGCGGCGCGGCCCGCGCCCCTCCGCGGACGTGCTCTCGGCCGATGGCGAGGCCGCCGCCGATGTGCGCACGATCGAGCGGAAGGCCGGTCGGTGAGCGGCCGTCGCCGGGCAGCGGAGCCTGCGGCGGGCACGCCGCCGTTCGCGGTGCTCATGCCCATGTGGGGAAAGGACCTGCCGGAGCGGGTCGAGCTGGCGATCTCCTCGGCCACCGTGGACCAGCAGCTGCGCCCGGACCGGCTGATCCTCACGATCGACGGTCCGCTGCCGGTCGCGCTCGAGGAGCTGGTCGCTCGGGTCGCCGACGGAGCCTTCGGCCCGGCCCAGGTGCTCCGCCACGACACGCATCGGGGGGTCGCCGCCGCTCTCCAGGACGGTCTGCAGGCCTCGCCGTACGAGCTGGTCGCGCGCGCCGATGCGGACGACATCTGCCGTCCCGAGCGCTTCGCCCTGCAGATCCCGCGGATGGATGACCCCTCTGACCCGCTGGACCTGCTCGGCGGGTCGATGCGCGAGTTCGACGACAGCATCGCGCCGGGCACCGGGCCGCTGCGCGAGCGGCCGCTGACCCACGACGCGATCGTCGAGTACCTGCCCCATCACAGCCCCTTCCACCATCCCGCCGTGGTGATGCGCCGTGCGGTCGCGCTCGCCGTGGGCGGGTACCGGGACCTGCCCCTGCTGGAGGACTACTGGCTGTGGGAGCGGATGATGCTCGGGGGCGCCCGCATGGGCAATCTGGAGCAGGTGGTGGTCGACTACCGCGTGGACCAGGACCTGTTCGCGCGCCGCGGGGGATGGCGGCTGTACGCGAGCGACCTCCAGCTGCAGCGCCGCTTCATGCTCGACCGGGTCACCACCCCTACCCAGTTCCTGCGCAACGTCGTGATCCGAGGCGCATACCGCTTCGCACCGGGGAGCCTGCGACGATTCGGCTACCGAAAGTTCATCGAGAGTTCGACATGAGTGTGACGTCCTCGTCGTGCCCGCCGACAGCGGCCTGAGAACGGCGCCGGGCCTGCGAGGCTCGGCTACTGTGATTCCCCGGTGGACCACTGCCCGCTTCGAAAGGATTGCCTGTGTCGACTCCTGACCTCCTGATCGTGGGTTCCGGCCTGTTCGGTCTGACCATCGCCGAACGAGCCGCCGTCGAGCACGGCGCCAAGGTGACCATCATCGATCGGCGCCCGCATGTCGGCGGCAACGCCTACTCGGAGATCGACGAGCAGACGGGCATCGAGGTCCACAAGTACGGTGCGCACCTCTTCCACACCTCCAACGAGCGGGTCTGGGAGTACGTCAACCGCTTCACGACGTTCACCGGCTACCAGCACAAGGTGTACACGACGCATCAGGGCGAGGTGTTCCCGATGCCGATCAACCTCGGCACCGTGAACCAGTTCTTCCGCGCCGCGTACACGCCCGACGAGGCACGCGAGCTGATCGCCGAGCAGGCCGGAGAGCTCGCGGGCACCGACCCGGAGAACCTCGACGAGAAGGGCATCTCCCTCATCGGCCGCCCCCTGTACGAGGCGTTCATCAAGAACTACACGGGCAAGCAGTGGCAGACGGACCCCAAGGATCTGCCCGCCTCGATCATCTCGCGGCTCCCGGTGCGCTACACCTACAACAACCGGTACTTCAACGACACCTTCGAGGGCCTGCCCACCGACGGCTACACCGCGTGGCTCGAGCGGATGGCGGACCACCCGAACATCGAGGTCCAGCTGGAGACCGACTACTTCGACACCTCCCAGCCGCTGAACAAGGACTCGACCCGAGGGAACATCCCGGTGGTGTACACCGGTCCCGTGGACCGCTACTTCGACTTCGAGCTCGGGGAGCTGGGCTGGCGCACGATCGACCTGGAGACCGAGCACCTCGACGTAGGCGACTTCCAGGGCACCTCGGTGATGAACTACGCCGACGAGGAGGTCCCCTACACGCGGATCATCGAGCCGCGCCACTTCCACCCCGAGCGCGACTACCCCAAGGACCGCACGCTGATCCAGCGCGAGTACTCGCGCTTCGCGGACTCGGGGGACGAGCCGTACTACCCGATCAACTCCGGTACCGATCGCGAGCGGCTGAAGGCCTATCGCCGGCTCGCCGACGCCGAGCCGCGCACCCTGTTCGGCGGGCGTCTGGGCACCTACCAGTACCTGGACATGCACATGGCCATCGGATCCGCCCTGTCCATGGCCGACAACAAGCTGCCTGACCTGCTGCGGGCCTGAGAAGACCGCCCCGCCGTGCAGCACGGGGCCTCCGCAGACCGCCGACGAGGAGCATCATGAACGCCGCCACCGCCGAGACCGCAGCCACCACCGCATCGCGAGAGTCCGGCAGCACGCCCGAGATCGCGCCGCAGCGTCTGCTGCAGCGGCTGATCCTTCCGTACGAGGCCTCCCCGGACATCGTGCCTCTGTACATCGAGGCCGAGGACGCCCGTTCGGGCGCCACCGGCGGAGCCTTCGGCCTGGGTGGGGCCTCGGACCGTGACATCGCGGATCCCGGCGGCTCGCCGCGCGGGGCCAGTCCCGCGCAGGTGGACGTCAGCGAGCTGAGCGACCGCCATGCCGCCCGGATCCCCGCGCACTCGATGCGGTCCTTCGGCACGTACTTCAACGCCTTCCCGGCGAGCTACTGGCGCCGTTGGACCCCGGTGCGCCGGATCCGGCTGACGATCCGCACCGCCGGCAGCGGCCACCTGATCGTCATGCGATCCACCGCCCGTGGCACGCTGCAGCGCCAGGAGTCGCGAAACGTCTCGGGCGGTCCCGCGGACCAGGTCTTCGATCTGCCGCTGACCGCCTTCGGCGACGGCGGCTGGTACTGGTTCGACGCCTACGCCGGCCAGGAGCCGCTGACGATCCTCGGTGCGGAGTGGACGGCCGACGCCGATCTCGCCCGCACCGACGGCACCTTCTCGATCAGCATGACGACGATGAACAAGGTCCCGTACTGCCTGGACAACATCCGCACGATCGCGGAGGATCCGGACCTGCGCGAGCTGCTGGACGTCATGTACGTGATCGACCAGGGCTCGGATCGCCTGCGTGATCATGCGGGCGAGCTCGACCCGTTGCAGGAGACGCTCGGGGAGCAGCTGCAGATCATCGAGCAGGGCAACATCGGTGGCTCCGGCGGCTTCTCCCGCGGCATGTACGAGGCCTCGACCGGCGGTGCCTCGACCTACGTGATCAACTGCGACGACGACATCGTGCTCGAGGCCGAGTCCCTGATCCGGATGACCACCTTCGCGGACTTCGCGACCCGGCCCACGATCGTCGGCGCCCACATGTTCGACCTCAACAACCGCAGCGTGCTGCACACGTTCGGCGAGGTCGTCGATCCCTGGCGCATCCAGCCGGCGCTCGCGAATCCGGGCGCGGAGATGGGCCACGACTTCGCCCTGGACCCGCTGCGGTCGACCCCCTGGCTGCACCGCCGTGCCGATGTCGACTACAACGGCTGGTGGAGCTGCCTGATCCCCACCGAGACGGTGCGGGCGATCGGCTTGAGCCTGCCGGTGTTCATCAAGTGGGACGACGCCGAGTACGGCCTGCGCGCGAAGAAGGCGGGCTATCCGACGGTGTCGCTGCCCGGCGCCGGCGTGTGGCACATGAGCTGGGTCGACAAGGACGACCTGGTGGGCTGGCAGGCCTACTTCCACGAGCGCAACCGCATCATCACCGCCCTGCTGCACTCCCCGTACAGCCGCGGCGGCCGGGTGATCAAGGAATCGCAGTTCATGGACGTCAAGCACCTGATCTCCATGCAGTACTACACCGAGGCCGGGCGCCTCATGGCCCAGCGCGACGTGCTCGAGGGGCCTGATGCGCTGCACCCGTCGATCGGCACGAAGCTCCCCGAGATCCGGGGGATGGCCGCGGGCTTCGACGACGCGGTCTCCCGGAAGGATCAGGACCTGTATCCACCGGTCCAGATCGACAAGCCGCCCCGCAAGGGGAGGCCGTTCAGCGAGCCCGGGCGCCTCAAGCTGCCGGTGTGGACCGTGAAGGCCCTCGCCAAGCAGCTGGTGAAGCCGACGAAGGCGCAGGCGGAGGAGAACCCGCAGGCCGCGATCGCGCACATCGACGCCAAATGGTGGCGTCTGTCCGCCTATGACAGCGCCCTGGTCTCCAACGCCGAGGGCACGCAGGTCTCCTGGTACAAGCGCGATCCGCGCCAGGTGCGCGAGATGCTCACCGGTGCCATCGGTGCCCACCTCGATCTCCACCGTCGCTGGCCCGAGCTGCAGAGCACCTACCGTCGCGCCGCGGCGCACCTCACGTCCTTCGAGGCGTGGGAGCGGACCTTCGCCGAGAACCCCGCGCCGGTGCGCGCTCAGGACGCCGAGCAGAGCGGGTCCTCCGGGGCAGGCGCCACGACCACCGGAGGCTCGCCCGCGTGACCGAGCACGGCGACGCCTCCCGCCCGGACGCCCTGACGGTCCCCACCCGCGCCGAACAGGCGCAGGGGTGGAGGGCGCCCGGTCAGGACGCCGGCTGGCTGAACCCGATCCGGGAGCGCTTCCTGCTGCGACTGCTGGTGCGCAAGGAGCTGCGGGTGCGCTATCGCGGCAGCATGCTCGGCATGCTGTGGAGCTACGTCAAGCCCGCGGTGCAGTTCATCGTCTTCTACATCGCGCTGGGCGTGTTCCTGCAGCTGTCGAAGGCGACCCCCGCCTATGCGGTGTACCTGTTCAGCGGCATCGTGGTGGTCAATCTCTTCGGCGAGATCTTCGGCAACGCCACGAGATCGATCTCTGGCAACGGCGCGCTGGTCGCGAAGATCTATCTGCCCAGTCAGCTGTTCCCCTGGTCCAGCATGATCGTCGCCCTCGTGCATTTCGTGCCCCAGCTGCTGGTGCTGGTGGTGGGTGCGCTGCTGTTCGGCTGGCTGCCCTCGCCCACGGCACTGGTCGCCTTCGCGCTGGGCATGATGATCCTCGTGATCTTCACGATGGGTCTGGGCATGCTCACGGCCGCGCTGAACGCCGCGTTCCGGGACGTGGAGAACTTCGTGGACCTCATCGTCATGGTGGCCACCTGGCTCTCCCCGGTTCTCTACCGGATCTCGATGGTCCAGGAGGCGATCGACGGCACGATCTGGTGGTGGCTGTACCAGCTCAATCCGCTCACGATCGTCGTGGAGCTGTTCCATGTCGCCTTCTGGCGGTTCTCGCCGGAGGTGGTCGAGGCGATCCCGGCGGACCCGTCGCTGGTGCTGCCCGGCGAGCCCTTCGGTCTGTGGTGGGCCGGACTGCTGATCGCGGTGGCCACCTTCGTCATCGGCACGGTCGTCTTCGAGCGCTCCAAGCGGCGCTTCGCGCAGGAACTGTGAGGGGAGCAGAACGATGAGCCCGAACCTCAAGGATGTTCCGGAATCCGCCGCGGTCCCCACCGACCGCGAGATGGTGCGCATCCAGCACGTGTCCAAGCAGTTCTCGCTGCGCCACGACCACTCGCTCAAGGAGCTGGTGTTCTCCGCGCTGCAGAAGAAGAAGCTCGCGGACACCTTCCTGGCGCTGGACGATGTCGACCTGACGGTGCATGCGGGGGAGACCGTGGGCCTGATCGGTTTCAACGGCTCCGGCAAGTCCACGCTGCTCAAGACGATCTCCGGAGTGCTGTTCCCCGATCACGGCCGGGTGCTGCTGCGGGGCAGGGTCGCGGGTCTGATCGAGGTCGGTGCCGGGTTCCATCCCGATCTCTCCGGTCGCGAGAACGTCTACCTCAACGGGGCCATCCTCGGGATGACCCGGGAGCAGATCGATGCCAAGTTCGACGAGATCGTCGCCTTCAGCGAGATCGAGGAGTTCATCGACACCGACGTGAAGTACTACAGCTCGGGCATGTTCCTGCGCCTGGCGTTCTCGGTCGCGGTGCACACCGAGCCGGACATCTTCCTGGTCGACGAGATCTTGTCGGTGGGCGACGAGCCGTTCCAGCGCAAGTGCCTGGAACGCATCCGGGAGCTGCAGGCCGCCGGCCGCACGATGGTGGTCGTCTCGCACGAGCTGGAGATGCTCCAGAAGCTGTGCACCCGCATCGTCGTGATGCGCTCGGGGAAGGTCGTCTTCGACGGCGATCCGCGCGAGGCGGTCGCGACGCTGCGCGCCAGCTGACCTCGCATTTGGTGGGCCGAGGCACGGGGCGGGGCCGGTCCGCGCAGGCCCGTCCGTGCGGACTGATCCGGCGGCGCCGCCCGCACTCGCGGCGAACGAGCTCGCTCAGGCGCGCCCGGTGACCGATTCGTCGGCAGCCCGGCGCTCATCCACCGCGCCGGCCGGGGCGACGATGCCGCCCCCGGCGAGCAGCGCCTCAAGGACATTCGGCACGGCGGTGAGTCCGTCCTCCTGCGCGAGCAGACGCGGCGGCGCAGCCGCCGACGGCTCCGACGGGTCGCTCGGAGGGAGCTCCACCGACGGGGAGGGGCCGCTCCAGCCCGGCAGCGGGACTCCGAGCTGATCGGGGTGGGCGCGCACCTCGCCCACCCAGTCGTGAGCGAGCGGCGGGAGCTCGCCGTCGAACCGGGGCGCGAGGGAGACGGGCTGCACAGCGAGCACCTCGTCCGCGTCCGCCGCGAGCGGTGAGTCCGGGCGGTCGGTGGCGACGACGCGAGGGGACGGCGGCAGAGCCGGTGAGCTCTCGGCAGCCCCGCCCTCCGGGCCGTCCTCGCCCTCCGACCCGCGGTCCAGCACGGTGACCTCGGCGCCGAGCGACCAGGCGGCCAGGGCCAGGACCAGTCGCTTCCAGTGCGGGGGCAGGTCGAGCACGACGGCGTCGCCCGGCTCCAGGGCGATCTCGTCATGGAAGTGTCCGATCGACTTGATCACCCAGTTCGCGAGCACATGCCCGGACAGCTCGATCCGCGAGGACTCGCCGTACCAGGCGAGGGCGGGCTGGGGTCCGGTCCGCTCCAGGGCGGCGAGGAGCTGGACGCTGGTCTGGGGGGTCATCGGGAGTCCTCCTGACCGTCCGGACGGACGATCTCGACAGTCAGCAGGTGCAGCGGCGCCCCGAGGGCTTCCGCGCCCAGCGCCGTCCGGATCCGTTCGGCGAGGGTGCCGGCGGCGATCCAGGCGTCGGGGCCCGTCCCTGCGGGCGTGACCAGGATACGGCCCGATCCGCTGGTGCCAGTGCCAGTGCCGGTGCCGGTGCCAGTGCCAGTGCTGGTGCCCACGCCTGTGCCTGTGCCGGCGGTGGTGCTGGTGCCGGGGTTGGAAGCGATTCCGGCCCTCCCGTGAGAGGCGTCCTCGGGCGCTGCGGGCACCCAACGGGCCGTGGCGTCGCGGCCGGTCTCGTCCTTCCGGGGGAGTGCGGCGACCGCGAGGGCCCTCTCGATTCGCTCGGCGGCCGGCTCCGGGGACATCCGGGCGACCGGCTCCTGCGCTGCGGTGAGGCCGAGGGCGACCCAGACCGACTCCAGGCTGGGGCGTCGGAACCAGTCATCCTCCCCGGTGCGCGAGAGGGCCCGTGCGGGCACGTCGTCCGTCGTGGCCCCGGGGACGCCGCGCACGATCGCCGCCGGCACGCCGCCGGCCTTCCCTTTCACGAGGTCGGAGGCCGCGGCCAGCTCGTCGGCCAGGTTACGCACGGTCACCGTGAGCGCGCGTCCGTCGGCATCCGTGCCCCCGCGCAGGTCCTGCAGGGAGGCCACCCCTGCGGCGCCCAGGGCGATGTCGCCGACGCCGACGCGCCAGATCCGCGAGGAGGTGTCGGTCAGGAGGACGCCGAGGCGGACGCCGAGCATCGTCACCAGTCGATCGCGCAGGTCGAGGGCGCAGCCGTCGGGGTCCTCGGGCAGGAGAAGCGGGCCGTCGGGAGCGTTGGAGGAATCGACGCCGGCGGCGGCCATCACCGGGCCCGAGGGAATCTGGACCACCGAGGTGACCAAGCGGGTGTGGCGCCGGCGGGCCACCGTGCGCACCGCGGCGGCTTCGATCGCGGCGTCGCGCTCGGCGGGGTCCACCCGCAGTCCGAGGGACTTCGAGACGATCTTGGTCGAGATGCACAGCACATCGCCGTCGCGCACCTCGAGAGCGCACAGAGAGGGTGCGAGGATGGCGGCGAGGTCGTCGCCGTGACGGATCTCGGGGATCCCGGTCACGGGAAGGACCTGGACTGTGCCTGGTCGCGTGCTCGGGGGGTCGGCGAGGCCCGATCCCGGTGGGACCTGCGATGATTTCTCGATGCTCACAGGATCCTCCCAGATCAGTGATTCGGTGCGGCTGGGGGCCGCGACGCGCCGGTCCCGCTTGACGGGCCATAACTACACGGGTGTATTTTAGAGCGGCAACAGGCCTTCGGTGGTCCCCGCAGCGGAAGGAGAGGTGACGATGGACGAGCAACCCGTCAAGGATGACGCGCGTGCAGAGCTGTCCTTGCTCGATCTCGCCGGTCAGGATGTCAACGAGACCGGGTTCTCGTGGCAGGACGTCGAGGACGATGCCGAGCTGTCATGGCAGGAGCGCGCCCTGTGCGCGCAGACGGATCCGGAGGCGTTCTTCCCCGAGAAGGGCGGCTCCACCCGCGAGGCGAAGAAGGTGTGCGTGTCCTGCGAGGTCCGCGCAGAGTGCCTCGAGTACGCCCTCGAGAACGATGAGCGTTTCGGTATCTGGGGCGGTCTGTCCGAGCGCGAGCGTCGCAAGCTCAAGCGCCGGGCGGTCTGACATCCTTCCTCGGTGAGCACCCGTCACGTCACGGCTGTCGTCCTGCTGAGCGGGCCGGCTGCTGAACGTTCCCCTCAGGGCGTCATCGAGGCCGTGGCCGGGCAGACCCGGCCCCCCGACCAGCTGATAGCGGTCGCCACGTCCGAACTCTCCGCTGACGTCCTCGGCGTGCTCGAGCAGCACGTCGGCGACGGGCGTCTCGACGAGCTCCAGACCGTCTCCGCGAGCGCCGGACGCGCCGGTGCGGTCCGCGAGGCGCTGGACCTGCTGGAGAGTCGCGCACGGTCCCAGGTCGACGAGACCGCGCAGAACAGCCCCGTCCACGGCGCCGACGGCGATGGCTCCGACGGCGACAGCTCCTCCGCCGAGGCGTCCTCCGCCGAGGCGTCCACCGCTGATAAGTCCTCCGCCGACGAGTCCGCCGTCGGCGGCACGGACCCCACCGGCGGCGACGCGCACCGTCACGGCGCGCAGGTCGTGAGCAGCCAGGAGCGTCGCTCCTCCGGGCGCTCGGGCCGCCGTGCCCGAGCAGTGGACAGCGCGATCGTGGAACGCGAGCGCACCCAGCGGGCCGAGGACCTGGCGCGGGTCCCGCAGCGACTGCGCGAGGACCGCCACCGTCCCGGCCGCCGGATCGGTCAGGTCGCCGACGGCGAGAGCTGGCTGTGGTTCGTCGTCGCCGGAGCGACCCCCGAGCCGGATGCGCTGGAGCGTCAGCTGACGATGGCCGCGGAATCCCCGAACACCGGGGCTGTCGGCGCGAAGCGCGTGCGTCCTGTGCTCGCACCCTCCGCGCACGACGGCGTCCCGTGGGAGGACCATGCGCAAGTCGGCGCCGACGCGCTCGTCGACGTCGGCCTCACCCTGACCCACGGCGGGCGCATCATCACCGGTGTCGACCCCGGGGAGATCGACCAGGGCCAGGCCGACTGGCGCCAGGACGTCCTCGCCGTCGCGCTGCCCGGCATGCTCGTGCGCGAGGAGGTCCTCCGTGAGGTGGGCGGGCTGGATCCCGACCTTCCCGAGCCGTGGGCCGAGATCGACCTGTGCCGACGGATCTGGCGCTCCGGCGAGCGGGTCGCGGTGCAGTCCGCCGCCCGAGTGCTCTCCCCGCACCCGACGCGCCCTCGTCTGGAACGGCTGCAGGAGCAGCGCACCGGGCAGATCCTGCTCCGGCTCAAGCATCGTCCCCTGCTGATGGCGCTGCTCATGCTCGTGGCGCTGCCCGTCGCGACACTGCTGCGGATGCTCGGTGCGATCGCGGCGTCGCAGCCGCGCAGCGCCATGATGGAGCTGCGGGCCTGGGCGGCGGCGATGCCGCGGGTGCCCAGGGTGCTGTCCCGCGGGCGAGCGGATCGTCGCCGCGCGCGCGTGCCGAGCGGACGCCTCGCGCCGCTGTACCTGCCGCTCGGGGACAGCGCCCGCCGTCGACTCGGAGATGCCTGGACGCGTCTGTTCGCCACCGATGACCACACCCGCCGCATCCGCCGCACGACCTGGGGGATCGCCGGTACCCACCATGGGGCCGACGATGCCGACTACGGCCGGCACGTGATGTGGACCGTGCTGGTGGGCCTGGTCTCGACCGTGCTCGGCCTGGTCGCGCTGCGCGGGGTGTTCGGCCGGGGCGAGCTCGTCGGGCCCGGCCTGCGCGCCCTGCCCCGGACCTGGCAGGACGGCTGGGAGGCCGCCTGGGCCAGCTGGGTCCCCGGCGGCCTCGGGGAGCGCGGCCCCGGTGACCCGCTGGTCAGACTGCTGGGTTCCCTGCCTCTCGCGGGGACCTCCTTCGTCGAGGCCGTCATCATCGCCGCCGTCCCGCTCAGCGCCCTCACCGCCTGGTGGGCGGCCGGCGCGATCACCCGTGCCGTCGGCGCCCGCCTCACGATCGCGACCGTATGGGCTCTTGCGCCCGCCCTGATCTCCGCCCTCGCCATCGGCGCCTGGCCCCTGCTGCTCGTCCACGCCCTGCTGCCGCTGCTCGCGCTCGCCGTCGGCCGCGCCGTGGGCCTGCCCCACAAGGCCTCCCAGGCGAGCGTCTCCGGGGCTGCCGCCGGTGGTCTGCTGCTGCTCGTGCTCGGCGCCGTGGCTCCGGTGCTCGTGCCGCTGAGCGCTCTCGCGCTGGTGCTGATCGCGATAGCGGTCCCCGGTCGCCGACTGCGTCTGCTGTGGGTGCTGGTGCCGTCGCTGGCCCTGCACGCCCCTTATCTCCCCGTATATCTCGGCCACCCGGAGACCCTGCTCGCCGTGGGCGGCGTCCCCGCCCACGAGGGCGGGGCCACGACCACGGATCTGCTCTCCCTGTGGCCCGTCTCGCCGGGTCTGCAGGACCAGCTCGCGCCGCTGATGGGATCGACTGCCGCGCTGCTGCTGCCGATGCTCCCGGTGGCTCCGGTGGTCCTCGCCGCGCTCGTCTCCCCGCTGCTGGCAGGCAACGCCGGTCGTGCCGGTCGGTTCAGCCTGCTGATGGCCGCCGTCGGCCTCGTCCTGGTGCTGGTCACCCGCGCCACAGGGCTCGGTGCCGACGGCGACCAGCTCGCACCGCCCCCCGTCCATGCTCTGGTCAGCGCCGTCCAGCTGGCCCTCTCGATCGGTGCCGCGGCGAGTTTCGACGCGTTCGCCCGCCGGGACGAGACGGATGGTCGCGTGCGCCGAGGGGTCACCGCCGTGGTCGGCGCGCTCGTCGCCGCGGTGTGCGTGGTGACGGTGACCGGGTGGACCCTGCTGCTGCCCGGTCAGCTCCGTCTCGACCGTGCCGAGAGCGGTGAGGTCTCGGCCGCCGCCGCGGACCAGGGCCGCACCGACGCCCGGTCCCGCGTCCTCGTGCTCGAGCAGCAGGACGACGCAGCGGTGCAGGCGCGGCTCGTCGTCCACGGCGGCGACAGCGTGATCCAGCACGCCGCGGTCGTCGATGCCCGCAGCGCGGAGACCGCGCGAGCCGGCGAGACCGTCGACGGCGACCCGGCCGACGACGCCCTGCGCGAGGCCGTCGCCCGGATGCTCTCCACCGACGCCGGCTCCAGCGGGTCCGACGAGGTCGAGCAGACCACCGAGGCCCTCGCGATCGCCTATGTCGTCGTCGAAGGGGACGTCGAGGAGCAGGCGTCGCTGATGGCGTCCCTGGATTCCTCCTCGACGCTCGAGAAGGTGACCGAGGGGACGCGCGGAGGCATGTGGCGCGTGATCGAATCGGCGCCTCGCGCCGTCGTCGTCGGCGGTGAGGAGCCTGTGGCGCTGTCCAGCGGCGTCATCGATGCCTCCGGTCACCTCCCGGCGTCGGACCAGGAGCGCACGGTGATCCTCTCCGAACGGGACGACGGGCAGTGGCGCGCCACGCTCGACGGCGCGGAGCTCACGCCGGTCACGGTCGACGGCTGGGCGCAGGGCTTCGAGGTCCCCGCCGGCGCGGAGGGCGAGATCGACCTCCATCGCGAGCAGCCCGCCCGCCTGGTCTGGCAGATCCTGCTCGGAGCCGCGCTCGCCCTGACCGCGCTGATCTCGATCCCCTGGCGGCCGCGCAGCCGGGATGCGGAGGAGATGTATGGCTGACGACGACACCCCCACCCCGCAGGATCCCGGGGCGGCCCACGGGCCGCAGCCCCGACTGGGCCCGGCTCCCGAGCGCGCCCAGCGTGCCGGGAACGATCAGCGTGCCGGGAGCGACGCGGACGACGGCTCGGGGCACGGCGCGAAGGCCGGCGCGGAAGCCGGCGGGGAGCGCAGCGACGACAGGCGGGCGAACCGGCCGCAGAGGCCGCGCGACGAGCACCGCGGCCCGGTGCGTCCGCTGCTCGCCCTCGCCTCGCTGCTCCCGCTCGCGGCCGCCGTCGGCGTCATCGCGATGACGCCTGCCTCCGAGCCGACCGCCGTCACCCGGGCGGAGACCGACTCCCGTCCCGGCGCGATGTCCAGCCGGTGCCCCGGGCCGCTCCAGGTGCCCGACGCCCTGCTCGAGGAAGCAGGCGATGCCGAGCTGTCCGTCGAGCCGCCCTCCACGAGCGTGGGGATCGGCTCCGTCGCCCTCGAACCCGACTCCTCCGTCCTGTTCGGGCGGGTGAGCAGCTCCGAGACCCTCCAGGAGGACGACGGCACCGTCCGCGCCCCTGTGCTCACCACAGAGGACTCCGAGGGCGACGTCGTCGAGGACACCACGGCCTCGGCCGATCTCGGCGTCGGCGTCCAGCAGGTCCCCACGCTCGAGGACTCCGCCGTGGTGCGCGCCGCCTCCGCCGAGGGGGGACGCCCGGTCGCCGATACGGCGCAGTCCACCGCGACCACCAGCGGCGACTTCCGGTCGCTCGCCCTGACCCGCTGCGCCGAACCGACCACGGACGCGTCGTTCCTCGGCGCCTCGACCGCCTCGGGCGACAGCTCCGTTCTGGTGCTGCGCAATCCGACCCAGCGCCCCGCGACGGCCTCGGTCCAGGTGTGGACCGAGGACGGGCCGGCGTCGATGGCGGGCCGCAGCCAGGTCGTCGTCGCACCCGGCGACGAGGAGCGCGTGCTGCTCGAATCCGTCGCCGGCGGGCACGAGGCCGTCGGCGTGCGGGCCTCGGTGCTCGGCGCGCCGCTGTCGATGCACATCCAGACCACCGAGCGCGACGGCCTCACCCCCGGCGGGGCCGAGATCCTCGACCCGCTCCCCGGGGCGGGCGTCGAACAGGTCATGCCGGGGGTGAACGTCCTGGGCACCGAGCCCGAGCTCGTGCTCACCAACCCCCAGGGCAGCGACACCACCGCCTCCGTCGCGGTCTCCGGGGCGGACGGCCCGATCGCCGCCGCCGGGCTCGAGGACGTCGAGGTGCCCGCGGGCACTGTGGTGCGGGTCCCGCTCACGGGGCTGAAGGACGGCTCCTACACCGTGAGCGTCACCGCGGCGGATCCCGTGCTCGCCGTGACCCGCAGCTCCGCGCTCGGCGCAGAGCTCTCGGGGGACACCCTCGGCACGCCCGTCGATTTCACACTGGTCTCCTCGGCTCCCGCACTGGGCACCAGCGGAGTCCTGGCCCTGCCGGCCGAGGGGGCAGCCGGTGGGCTGACGCTCACCGCCGAGACGGCCGGGTCCGTGAGCATCGTGCCGCTGGCCGCGGACGGCTCCGCCGGGACCCCGGTCGAGGTCGATCTCGCGGCGGACGCCTCGGTGTGGGTCTCCTCCCGGGCCCTCGCGGTCGATGGCGCCCCGGCCAGCGGACTCACTGTGGTCCCCGAGGTGCCGGGCGCCGTGCGGGCCTCCTGGATGCAGCGCGAGAGCGATGGCGCCGACGGGGTGCTGCTCTCCTCGCTGCCCGTGCTGTCCGCGCAGCAGAGCGGCGAGACGCTCACCGTGCGGGTGCAGGACTGACTCTCCCGGTCCGCAGTGTCCGCAGCGTCCGCCGGGACCGGCAGCATCCCACCGGCACCATCCACCGGGCGTGCGGTCCGCGTCCCTACTCGCTCCAGGCGCCGGGGTCGACGTCCTCCGGCTCGATGTGCAGCAGGGAGCCGATCTGCTCGGAGAGCACCTGGCGCACCAGGGTCTCCAGTTCCAGATCATCTGCGCAGCGGGTCTGGATCGGGCGGCGGTACACGATCACCCGCGCCGGATGCTCGCGGCTCGGCGGCAGCGCACGGCCCAGCAGCACCGTCGCGTCCTCCCACGGGGCAGGATCCGTCGGTGGGACCTCCTCGACCAGCACCTGGAGATGGGCCAGACGACGGGGGAAGCGTTCAGCGAGGGCCGCACCGGAATCGGCGACCAGGTCGTCGAACTGCTCCCGGCGGGTGCGATACCCGGGCAGATGCGGAGGGATCAGGTCCCAGCGGCGACCACGGCCCCGTCGATCGCGACGGCGCGGACCCTGGCGCGGGCCCGGCGACCCCGGGCGGAGAGGCTCGACATCCATGCGTTCACAGTAGCGGTCTGCGCCACGTCCGGACCGGTCAGGGCGCGCCGCCGGAGGAGCGACGCACCTCCTGAGTAGACTGCTGGGCGTGCCAGCCCGTGAATGCTCCCGAACCGCCTGCTCGCGGCCTGCCGTGAGTTCCTTGACCTTCGTGTACGAGGACTCCACCGCGGTGCTGGGCCCGTTGTCACGGGTCAGCGAACCTCATGCCTATGACCTCTGTCGCGAGCACGCGGCTGGGATGACCGCGCCGCGCGGCTGGGAGCTGCTGCGCGTGGCCGGCGGCGAGGAGGTCAGCGACGACCTGCTGGCCCTCGCCGACGCCGTGCGACCGCCCCGCGCGACCCCGCCCTCCTCACCCGCCGCCGCGTCGTCGGCGACGACCAGACCTTCCGGGGCGTCCGGCGCGGCGCACCGTGCACGCGAGAACGCGGAGACGGGGCCGAGGCACCTGCATGTGCTCAGGGGGTCGGATGACTGACCTCCGCTCCGAGCGGCCCGAGGCCGGAGGTGCCGACCTCTCGCGACTGGTGAAGGCCTACGATGTGCGCGGCATCGCCGGCGAGGAGCTGAGCGTGGACGTCGCCCGTGCCCTCGGCGCGGCCTTCGCGGACTTCCTCGAGGCGCCCGCCGTGATCGTCGCCCACGACATGCGGGTCAGCTCGCCCGAACTGGCCGACGCCATGATCGACGGTGCCGTACGACGCGGAGCCTTCGTCGCCGACGCAGGTCTCGCCTCGACGGACCAGCTCTACTGCGCCTCGGGGCTGCATCGCGCCGCCGGGGTGATGGTCACCGCCTCGCACAACCCGCCTGCCGACAACGGCCTCAAGCTGTGCCTGCCCGGAGCCGCTCCGATCAGCCGCGACACGGGCCTGGACGAGATCCGCCGCCGCGCCGAGGCCTACCTCGCAACGGGCGAGATCCCCGCCACCGGCGGGGGCCGGGTCCAGGTGCTGGACACGCTGCCGGACTACGCCGGCACCCTCCACGATCTCGTCACGATCCCCTCCGAGCGTCCGCTGCGCCTCGTCGTCGATGCTGCCAACGCCATGGCGGGCCACACGGCGCCCGCCGTGCTCGGACGCCTCGATCAGCTGGAGCTGCTCCCGCTGCACTTCGAGCTCGACGGGACCTTCCCGAACCACCCCGCCGACCCCCTGAACCGTGAGAACCTCCACGACCTGCAGGCCGCCGTGGTGCGCGAGGGAGCGGACCTCGGCCTCGCCTTCGACGGCGACGCCGACCGCTGCGTGGTGCTGGACGAATCCGGAACCCTGGTGCCGCCCTCCGCGATCACCGCGCTCATCGCCCGCCGCGAGGTGGCCCGCGCTCAGCAGGCGGGCCAGGAGCGTCCCGCCGTCGTCGCGAACCTGGTCTCCTCGCGCCATGTCGCAGAGACGGTGGCCGCAGCCGGGGGAGAGCTGGTGCGCTCACCCGTCGGCCACTCCTTGATCAAGGCGATCATGGCCGAGCACGATGCCGTCTTCGGCGGCGAGCACTCCGCGCACTACTACTTCCGGGACTTCTTCTTCGCCGACTCCGGCATGCTCGCCGCCCTGCACGTGCTGGCAGCGCTCGCCGAGACCGACGGACCACTCTCCGCCCTGGTCGCCGAGCACGACCCCTACCCCTCGAGCGGGGAGATCAACTCCCGCGTCGAGGATGCCGTCGCGGCCCGCGAGCGGGTGCGCGCACACGTGCGCGAACTGCCCGGCGCGAGCACGGATGACCTGGACGGCCTGACCGTCGTGCACTGGGACGAGGGTGCCGCACCGGAGGACCGCTGGTGGTTCTCACTGCGGTCCTCGAACACCGAGCCGCTGCTGCGACTGAACGTCGAGGCGCAGCGCGAGTCCACGATGATCCGCATCAGGGACGAGATCCTCGTGATCGCGCAGGACGAGGACCTCGCCCGGGCCGTCTCCGTATGGACCACCGACGGCGAGGATCCCGCGCACGACGGCGACGACGCGCCCGTCGAGGACGAGACCGGTGGGGCCGACGGCGAAGGCCTGTCCGCGGAGGGCGGTGCAGCGCGTGCCGACGGCACCGCCCCGGTGGTGGAGAAGACGGCCACGGAGGATCCGCGCCGACTGCCGGCCGGTGCGAGCGGTGCGGACGTTCCCGCCTGGGTGCGGTCGCTGCTGCGCTGTCCGGACTGCGGCGGCGAGCTGCGGGACGTGGATGCCGCCCTGCAGTGCGAAGGCTGCGCACGATGCCACCCGGTCCAGGACGGCATCCCGGTGCTGATCGCCGGGCGCTGACCTCCTGCGCTTGCTGCCAGCGCTGGTCTCCTGCGCTGACGTCCCGAGCGCGTCTTCGCCCACGAGGCCTGCGGGCCCTCGGCGTGCGCTCCCGCTGACCTGCGGCCCCTGAGCCGCGCGGGGTCAGGCGCTGAAGGGGAACGCGCGGACTTCGTCCGCCAGCTCCTGGCGCCGGGTCTGCGCTCGGCGCAGCCGCTCCTCGTCACGGCGGGAGCGCTCGGCGAGCACTGCGGCCAGGAACTCCTCAGGAGCCGTGCCCGGTGGCGGCGCGGGAGCGACGAACGGGAGCGTGCGCCGCAGCAGATCGCGCGAGAGCTGCAGACGCGACTCGGGGTTGATCCGGGCCGCGCGGGGCAGGAACGAGCGGATGTCCTGCAGCAGCGTCACCGGAAGCCGTCCGACGTCAGCAGACTCCGCCCACGGCAGCAGGCACTCGGGCACATCGGGGCGCTGCGGCTCGAGGGCCGCCATGCGCTCCTGGATCACGATCGTCCCGGCCAGCAGGTCGCCCAGGCGACGAGACTTGCGGTCGAGCACCGCGCAGGTGAGCGCGAGCGAGCCAGCGGTCGACCAGATCTCCAGCATCGCCATCACGGCGCGCAGCAGGCTCTGACGCACATGGACCGGCCCGCCGTCGTCCCGTACCACGCGGGTGCCCAGCGCGAGTCGGCCCACCGAGCGGCCGCGCATCAGCAGTTCGCACAGGACGGGATAGCCGACGTAGGCGGTGACGGACACCGTGATGACCGCGGCGGTGATCAGCCCGTCGTCGAGATCCGCGCGGGCGGCGGTGGCGACCACCGCGACGGTCCCGAGCGTGAGGAGCACCAGCTGGATCGCTCCGTCGATCGCCGCCGCGAGCATGCGCGAGGGGAAGGACGCGGTGCGCAGATCCAGCAGCACGGCGTCCCCGGTGATCATCGCGTCTGCCTCGGTGCGGTGCAGGACCGGTGCGGCGGAGCCCATCGTTGCCATGACCCCATCCTGTCAGCAGCGCGCCCGGGCAGTGAGCACCGACCGTCGGCTTCCGGAGCATCGGCCTCCGACTTTCGTCGGCGGTCGTGGGCGTGGCGAGAACCTACGCTGAGGTGGTGGACACCGACGCATTCATCGCCGTGCACCGACCGCAGTGGGAGCGGCTCGCGACCCTGACACGAGCCCGCCGGCTCGATGCGGCCGGCATCGACGAGCTGCTCGCCCTGTACCAGGAGACGTCCACCCACCTGTCGACCGTGCGCTCGACGAATCCGGACCCGGCGCTCACGGCCCGGCTCTCGCTGCTGCTGCACCGGGCTCGCCTTCGCATCACGGGTGCCCGGACCCCTCTGTGGAAGCACGCCCGCACGTTCCTGTGGGAGGACCTCCCCGCCGGGCTGTACGAGGCTCGCTGGGCGGTGGCGCTCTCCGCAGCGATCTTCCTGGTCTCGGCGGTCCTGACCGGCGTGTACTTCGGCACCGATTCCGTCGCCCGCAGCCTCGTGCTGCCCGAGGAGGCGCAGCGCTCCCTGGCGGAGCGCGATTTCGTCTCCTACTACTTCGAGGGGCAGGCCTCGGGGTTCGCCGCCCAGGTCTGGACGAACAACGCCTGGATCACCGTGCAGGCCGTGGTGTTCGGCGTGACCGGGTTCTGGCCGCTGATCATGCTGGTGCAGAACGGCCTGAACGTGGGGCTCTCCGGTGGCGTGATGGGCGCTTACGGCGGACTGGACACCTTCTTCGTGTACCTGCTGCCGCACGGCCTGCTCGAGATCACCGCGGTGCTCGTGGGTGCCGGCGCCGGGCTGCGCACCTTCTGGGCCTGGGTGCGCCCCGGCTCTCTGCCACGACGGTGGGCGCTGTCGCATGCCGCGCGGGCACTGGTGACGGTCGCGATCGGTCTGGTTCCGGTGCTGCTGATCTCCGGCGTGCTCGAGGCGTTCGTGACCCCCAGCTCGCTGCCGCCCGCCGTGCGCATCGGCCTGGGCGTTCTCGCATGGGCGGCCTTCATGGTCTTCATGCTCGGACGCGGCCGTCAGGTGCATCGTCGCGGAGTCACCGGAGACCTCTCCGAGGAGCTGGTGGGCGACAGCGTCGCCACGGCCGGCTGACGGAGACCCGAGGCTCGCGCCGCGCCACGCCACGGCCGGCTGACGAGTACCTGTGGCTCGCGCCGCGCCGCGCCGCGCCGCGCCGCGCTTCGCCTCGCCGCGCCGCGCTTCGCTTCGCCTCGCCGCGCCGCGCCGCGCCGCGCCGCGCTTCGCCTCGCCGCGCCGCGCTTCGCCTCGCCTCGCCGCAGGCTCTCAGAGCCGCCCGGCGGCCTTGAGGGCGAGGTAGGTGTCGGCGAGGGCCTGGGGTGCGTGGTCCGGGGCGGCATCGACGACGTGGGCACCCACCCGCTCGAAGGCGCGGGAGACCCCGGTGCGCTCGGCGCGGGCGCGCTCGGCGGCCGCGGCACGATAGACCGACTCGATGTCCCCGCGCCCCGCCGCGAGCTGCTCGAGGGCCGGGTCGGCGACGGAGGCCACCACCAGCGGATGGTCCTTCGCGATCCGGGCGGCGACCGGAAGCAGGCCGGTGTGCATCACGGAGGCCTCCACGGGCGTCACCAGCACCACGAGGGAACCGCGCCGGGAACGCTCGGCGATGGCGGCGGCAGCGAGCTCCCAGTCCGTCTCGACCAGCGCCGGATCCACCGCCGCGGTGGCGGCGACGACGTCGTGGAGCACCTTCGTGCGGGTCGAGCCGAGCACCGAGACGTGGGCGATGCGGTCGATGCACAGCAGATCCACGCGGTCGCCGGCCTGGCCCGCGAGGGCCGTGAGCAGCAGGGCCGCGTCGAACGCGGCGTCCAGCCGGGTGGACTCGCCCAGCCTGCTCGCCGACGTGCGGGAGGTGTCCACCACGATCAGCACATGCCGGTCGCGCTCGGGGCGCCACGTGCGTACCACCACGCTGCGGCGTCGGGCGGTGGCTCGCCAATCGATCGAGCGCACGTCGTCGCCGTCCACGAAGTCCCGCAGCGAGTCGAACTCGGTGCCCTGACCGCGCTGGTGGACCGCTGCGAGACCCTCGATCTCGCGCAGCCGCTGGACGCGGGAGGGCAGATGGCGTCGGGAGCCGAAGGGGTGCAGGGCGAGAAGACGGCCCTGGGCATCGGCCGGAGCAGTGCGTCGGGCCAGCCCCCACGGCCCGCGGGAGCTGATGAGCAGCGCGCGCGAGGAGTGCTCGCCGCGGCGGGCCGGGGTGAAGGTCTGCGCGATCGCACGGCGCTCGAGGGAGGGGACCAGCACGGTCGAGCGCTGTGCGGCGAGCCCCGCGGTGGGGTTCCAGGCATCGCGCACCTCGAGCCGACCCAGGCGCGAGGTCGGGTTGGTCAGCAGCAGCCGGCCCGTCGCCGACCTGCCGAGCCTGACCTGCACCGGGGACTCGCGGCGCACCCGGATCGACGCCGGGTTCGCGGCACGGAAGGCGTCAACGAGCACCACGAGAGCCCACAGCACGAACATCGCCAGCAGCGTCCACCATCTCGGCCACAGCACGATCACCGGCAGCGCCAGGAGCGCGACCAGGGCCGCGCGCGGAGTCAGGGAGATCCTCATGGACGGGGCCTCAGCGGGGCACCGGCACGGAGGCGAGGGTCGCAGCCAGCACGGACTCGACCTGGGTTCCTTCGAGCTCGGATTCGGTGGTCAGACGGACGCGGTGGGACAGCGTGGCCGGGGCCATCATCTTGACGTCGTCCGGGGTGATGAAATCGCGCCCGGTGAGGTACGCCCAGGCCCGCGAGGTGCGCAGCAGCGCGATCGCACCACGGGGCGAGACCCCGAGCGACAGGCTGGGCGAACGACGGGTGGCGCGGCACACGTCGACGATGTACTGCACGACGGGATCCTCGGCGACCACCTGGGAGACGTCCTGCTGGGCGCGGTGCAGCGACGGCACGTCCACCACGGGACCCAGTCCCATCGCGGCGAGGTCGGTGGTGTCGAAGCCGTCCGCATGCCGGCGCAGCACTCCCACCTCGACCTCGCGATCGGGCAGGGGCATGACGGCCTTGAGCAGGAAGCGGTCCAGCTGTGCCTCGGGCAGCGTGTAGGTGCCGTCGAACTCGAGCGGGTTCTGGGTGGCGATCACCAGGAACGGATCGGGCAGCGGGCGGCTCGCACCGTCGACGGTGACCTGCCGTTCCTCCATCGCCTCCAGGAGGGCCGACTGGGTCTTGGGCGGGGTGCGGTTGATCTCGTCGGCCAGCAGCAGATTCGTGAACACCGGACCCTCTCGGAAGACGAGATCGCTCGTGGTGTTGTCGTAGATCAGGGAGCCGGTGATGTCGCCGGGCATCATGTCCGGCGTGAACTGCACGCGACGCATCGTCACGTCGAGGGCGGCAGCCATGGAGCGCACCAGCAGCGTCTTCGCGACGCCGGGCACGCCCTCCAGGAGCACGTGGCCACGGCACAGCAGCGCGACGACGAGGCTGGTCACCGCCGCGTCCTGACCCACCACGCCCTTGTGGATCTCGGTCGAGAGGCGCTGCAGGTCGGCGCGGGTGTCCTGATCGACGGACGGACCGTCGACCTCCTGCGGGTCGACCGCCTGCGCATCGGCTCCGTGCGCGCCGATTCCCTGCGCGGGGCTCGGGGCGGGGGCGCTGCCGGCCGGTTCGGGGGTCGGGGAGGCACCGGGGGTGGTGTCGGTCATCGGTCGATCTCCTTCTCGAGTACGTCGAGGTCCTGCGCCAGGCGCACGAGGGACTGGTCGTCGGGGACGGGGGTGGGGCCGAGCAGCGTGCGCAGCTGCTCGGGCGAACGGTCGACATGGGGGGCCAGCGCCATCACCAGGCCGTCGAGCGCGGATTCACGGCGCAGGCCGAGCCGGTCCGCGAGACGGGTGGCCGTGGCCGAACGCAGGGACGTCGCGGCGGCGTCCCGGGCGTCGGCCTGCTGCAGCAGCCGGGCGCGGCCCAGCACGATCTCCTGCGGGCGCACCGTCACCGGCAGCGGTTCGACGACCACCGGCCCGAAGCGGCGCGCGACGGCGATCACCGCGATCACGGCGGTCAGCAGGAGCCACAGCAGGAGGGGACCGGCCCAGTCGGGCAGGTAGGTCAGCAGGTCCTGTCCGTCGGATCCCAAGGGGTCGCCGGCGGAGGGGACGTACCAGGTGAGCTCGCCGTCGACCCCGAGTGTGTTGAGCACCAGCGCGGAGTTGTCTCCGTTCGCGACCCCGTCGTTGGTGAGCAGATCGGCGCTGCCCAGCACGACGAGTCGATCGGCACCGGCCACGAGGCCGCCCTTCTCCGCGGCGAAGCACGACCGCGCCTCCCCGCTCGCGCGGTAGAGGCTCGAGGAGCCGCGCAGCCCGTCCTCCCCGGGCACGTGCAGCGTCCGAGCTCCCTGCGAGAGATCCCCGCACTCGGGGCCCGGGGACAGATCGCTCGCGGTGCTCAGCGAGCCGGACCGCGTGATGTCCGGGGCGAGGGCATACAGCGCCTCGTCATCCGGTTGGACCAGCACGAGCCGACCCGGGCCCTGCTCGTGGGCCTCGGCGAGCGCGGCGAGCTGCGTCGACGAGAGCCCGCGCGGGTCGGTGACCAGCACCGTGCGGCCCGCACGCAGGTCCGCCGCAGCATCCGCGGTGTGCCGATCGACCTCCACGTCGACGCTGAGCCCTTCGAGCACCTGCACCACGGCCTTGGATCCCTGCCCGGTCGGGGCGTCCGGCTCGAGGGGGCCGTCGCGGTAGTAGCCACGGGCCACGGAGGCCAGCACCGCACCGAGCACCGCGAGAACCACCAGCACGGTCAGCCAGGGCCGACGCTGCTCGGTCTGTGGGGAGGAGCCGGCGGCGCGATCTGGCGACGGGGACGAGGCGGCAGCGCCCGCGGTCGACGCGGCTTCCGGGCCCCCGGTCGCGGCGGGGGCTGAGGGGAGGGGAGGGGTGCTCACGCGCCGACCTCGTTCCGGGTCGAGTCCTCGGGCGTCGAGTTCTCGGCGGCGACGTCGTCCGCAGTGGAGAGGTCCGGGGCGGATTCGGCGATGTACTCGGCGAGCCTCAGCAGATCGTCGGCCGCCTTCGCCGTGGCGGGCCGGTGCGAGTACGCGGCGGTGTCGAAGGCATCGGCCCCGCGCAGGAGGCGACCGCGCAGATCAGGATACGGAGCGGCGGCGCGGGCGGCCGCTTCGTGCGCGGTCATCCCGGAGGTGACGTCCAGCAGGGTGCGGACCTCGAGGTCCCTGACCAGGGCGCGCAGCGCGAGCACGGTGCCGTCGTCGAAGCGTCCGGCGTTCAGCGCCGTGCGAGCCTGCTCGCGCAGGTCGTGCGCGCTGAGCACGGGGTCGGCGTCCAGACCGGGAGCGACGGCCAGCGTGTGGCTGCGCCGGATCAGACCGGTGCGTCGCAGCACGAGCACGACCACCACGAGGAGCACGGCCATCAGCGCGATCGCGAGGCCCACCTGCACGGTGGAGGTGCCGTCGACGCTGTCGAAGAGGTCGGTGAGCCAGCGCTCGATCACGCCGAGCAGCCATTGGACGAATCCGGGGGAGTCGTCGTACTCGGCCTTGGAGAGCTCATCGAAGACGCGCGAGCGCGCCTCGTCCGGATCCGGGACCGGAGGGCCTGCGTAGACCGGAGGGCCTGCGTCGATCATCGGGTGCTGTCCGTCGACCAGTTCTCGCGCGAGCTGCGCATCAGGTCGATGTCCCAGGCCTCATGACGCATGCGGTTGTCCGCGTAGACCGCGGCGAATCCGGCGGAGAGGAACGGGGCCAGCAGCACGGTGGCGAGGTAGGAGCCGATCATCATGATGATCGTCATCAGGACGAGTCCCAGGACCAGGCCCTGCATGCTCGACGCCAGCAGAATCGCCACGTAGACGATCATCGCGACGACGCTGAACACGCCGGAGACCACCTGCGTGCCGAGCGTGTAGCACACGTAGAGCAGCACCCCCACGCCGAGGACCCGCCACAGCTTGCGACCGGCGGTCATGCGGAAGGATCGTGCGATGGAGCCGAACACTCCGGTGCGCTCGACCACCAGGGCGGGGATCGCCAGGAGCATGCGGGCCCAGATCCACAGGGCGAGGAGGATCCCGATCAGCACGCCGACGACGAGCGCGCCGATCGTGAGCACCGTCGGCTCCTGGAGCAGGAGGAGCGGCAGCGTGCCGAGGACGGTGGGCAGTGCGAAGGCCACCGTGCCGAGCACGCCGAGCAGCAGGCTCACGCCGATCGCGGGCAGTGCGAGACGCCGGACCGTCGCCCACATCTGCGACGTGCTCGCGCCGCGTCCGGTCGCCTCACCGATCGCCACGTGCGTCAGCGCCACCGTGACCAGGGAGGAGGCGACCATCGTGAAGATCCCGGTGATCAAGGAGGAGACGACCGTCAGGAGCATCTGCGAGGTGCCGTAGTCGCTCGAGCCCGACGCCTCGGGATCCTCCATCAGCGCCTGCACGTCCCCGAAGACGGGGATCATCCCGGCCCCGGTGGTGGCGGTGATGAGCACGAAGGCGACCCCGTAGACGATGGCGGCCAGCCCCAGCACGGTGCGAGCCCGCAGTCGATAGATGCGCAGGGCGGCGCCGAAGACCTCGCCGACGCTGAGCGGACGCAGCGGGAACAGCGGGATGTCCTGCACGAGCTCACGTCGGGGCCCCTGCGGCGCAGGAGCCCCCGACGGTGCTCCCTGCGACGGCGCGGGGTGCGGATCGACGGAGCCCTGGGGCGCCGTGGGGTCGGGCTGGGAGCTTCCCTCGGTCGCTCCCGGTGCGGTCCAGCCCGTGCTCATCTGTCCTCCTGCTGTCCGTCGGCACCCGGGATCCGGCGGCGGCCGGTGGGCGGGATGCGATGTCCTCCAGGACAACCTACGGACTCCTGGGCCCTGCACCGATCCGACGAACGTCGATGGTCATGCGTCTTCCGGACACCCCACCATCCGGGGATGCGCTCGGAAAGTGAGTGCCGGTGGCACAATGAGCCGTATGACGACGCCTTCTCGGATCCTCGTGGTTGACGACGACCAGGCGATCGCCGAGATGGTCGGGATCGTCCTGCGCGGCAAGGGCTACGAAGTGGCCACCTCGCCCGACGGCGCCTCCGCGCTGGAGACCTTCCCGCGACTTCGGCCCGATCTGGTCCTGCTCGACCTCATGCTGCCCGGAATGGACGGCATCGAGGTCTGTCGGCGCCTGCGCAGCGAGTCCGGGGTCCCGATCATCATGCTGACCGCCCGCACCGATACCGCTGATGTGGTCGAGGGGCTCGAGGCCGGAGCCGACGACTACCTCACCAAGCCCTTCGAACCCGAAGAGCTCGTGGCACGGATCAAGGCGCGGGTGCGCCGCGTGGAGCCGCCCACCACGGAGCAGCTGGCGATCGGGGACCTCTCGATCGACGTCGACGGTCACGAGGTGCGTCGCGACGGAGAGCTGATCGCCCTCACCCCGCTCGAGTTCGATCTGCTCACCCAGCTCGCGCGCAAGCCGTGGCAGGTGTTCACGCGTGATGTGCTCCTGCGGGACGTCTGGGGCTACCGCCACAGCGCGGACACCCGTCTGGTCAACGTGCACGTCCAGCGCCTGCGCTCGAAGATCGAGCACGACCCCGAGAACCCGCGCATCGTCGTCACCGTCCGCGGGGTCGGCTATCGCGCCGGGGGCGCGTCCTGAGAACGACGGACCGTCCGTGAGCACAGTGGCCGAAGGGGCGGCGGAGGTGCCCGCCTCCGTACGGCTCGCTCGCGCCGCCGACCCGCGCGGCTGGCCGCTCGCGCTGAGGGTCGTGCTGGTCACGACGCTGCTGTCGATCCTGGCCATGCTCGCCGTCGGCGCCTATCTCTCCTCCGTGATCGCCGACGGGCTGTACGAGCAGCGGCGCGACCGGGTGCTCGAGGAGACCGTCGAGGTGCGCCGTGACCTCTCCGACAGCCTCACCCAGCTCTCCAGTGCCACCAGCACCCAGCGCCAGGATGCGGTGAACGCCTTCGTCCAGTCCGCAGGCGGCCAGGGCGGCGGTGACCGCCGGGAGGTCGCCCTGCTCCCGGTGGAGACCTCCGAGACGGTCTTCCCCGTCGCCTCCTCCGACCGCACGCTGTTCGACGAGGTCGACGACGAGTTCTCCGCCGCAGTGGCCGCGAGCCCGGACTCGGTGTCCTGGCGCTCGATCGGCCGGGAGGACCCCCAGGGGCGCACGGTGCCGGCGCTGCTCGTGGGCACCCGGGTGATGGTCCCCGGGGTCGGCTCCTATGACCTCTACCTCGTGTACTCCATGCAGGAGGAGCAGGAGACCCTCGGCTTCGTGCAGAGCGTGCTCTTCGGCGGCGGCGGAGTCCTGCTGGCTCTCGTCGTCGGCATCGCGATCGCCGTGGCCCGCCTGGTGACGACCCCGCTGAAGCATGCGGCGCGCGCGGCCGAGCGCATCGCCGGCGGAGATCTCGACAGCCGCGTCGAGGTCTCCGGGGCCGACGAGCTCGCCCGGGTGGGGGAGTCCTTCAACGACATGGCGCGCAGCCTCGCGCAGAAGGTCGACGACCTCACGGAGCTCTCCCGCCTCCAGCAGCGGTTCGTCTCCGATGTCTCCCACGAGCTGCGCACTCCGCTGACCACGATCCGGATGGCCTCCTCCGTGCTCGACAGCCGTCGCCCCGACCTGCCCGGCGACCTGCAGCGCACGGCAGAACTCCTCTCCGCGCAGGTGGAACGCTTCGACGTGCTGCTCGCAGACCTGCTGGAGATCTCGCGCTTCGACGCCGGGGCCGCGGAACTGGAGGCGCATCGCGAGGATCTCGACGCCCTCGTGGTCCGCGCGATCGACGACGTACGGCCGCTGGCCGGAGCGCGCGGCTGTCTCCTGGATGTGCATCTGGCAGGGCGCGAGATGAGCGCGGTGGTCGACGCCCGACGGGTCGACCGGGTGCTGCGCAATCTGCTCACCAACGCGATCGAGCACGGCGCGGGCGGACCCGTCCTGGTGCAGACCTCCTCGAACGAGGACTCCGTCGCGGTGGTGGTGCAGGACTACGGCCACGGCATCTCCCCGAAAGATGCGCAGCACGTGTTCGACCGCTTCTGGAGAGCGGACCCCTCCCGTGCTCGGACCCTCGGCGGGACGGGCCTGGGGCTCTCGATCTCCGCGGAGGACGCGCGACTGCACACCGGATGGTTGCAGGCCTGGGGCCAGGAGGGCCGCGGTGCTGTGTTCCGCCTGACCCTGCCGCGCCGACCCGGCGGCACGATCACACGGTCCCCGCTGCGTCTGGAGCGACGTTTCGACCGCGACCTGACCGGCACCTACTCGGTCACTCCGACCGGCGAGATCCCGATCGGTCCGGGCAATCTGCCCGATTTGTCCGATGTCGCGCCGGACGCCGAACCGGACGGCGAGAACCCGATGCCAGGAGGACGAGGATGAGGCCCCCACGTCGCACCGTGCTGCACGCCGCCGGCGCCGTCACCGTCCTGGGACTCGGTGCGGCGTGCGCGCGCATCCCCACCGGCTCCCCGATCGACAGCAGGCCGCTGAGCGGTCGTGTCCAGCCCGGGGCCCCGTACGTGCAGGCGCTCCCGCCCGCGGAGGACGCCACCGCGCAGCAGGTGGTCTCCGGATTCGTGCAGGCAGGTGTGGGCTCGGAGGAGGACTTCGCCGTCGCCCGCTCCTATCTCACCGATGAGCTGAGTGCGCGCTGGCGGCCCGCCGCCGGGATCACGATCTACTCCAGCAGCCAGGAGCTCGAGGTCAAGGAGGTCGACGAGACCTCGATGGTGCTCGTGCTCCAGGTGGTCGCCGTGGTGGACGGCTCGGGTGTGCGCAGCGTCCTCTCAGGCCCTGTCTCCCAGAACGTGGAGGTCACGATGGAGCAGGTCGAGGATCAATGGCGGATCGGTGAGGTGCCGGATGGGATCTTCCTGTCCGAGGCGGCGTTCGAGACGCTCTTCGCGCCCGCACGTCTGTACTTCCTCGACGCCCGCGGTCGCCATCTCGTCCCCGACCACCGCTGGTTTTCCCTGCAGCGCGGTGCTGCCGCCGTGCTCGAGGCGCTCGTGGCAGGGCCGGCGCTCTTCCTCAAGGGCGCCGTGCGCAGCGCGGTGCCCGATGCTCCCGATGTCGCCGACGCGGTCGTCACCACCGCCGCGGACGGCACGCCGGAGGTCGACGTGCCCCGGTCGGTCCTCGCCCTGCGCCTCGAGGAGCGGGCCCAGGCCCTGGCACAGATCGAATCCTCACTGCGTTCTCTGCGCTCACTGTCGGGAATCCGCCTTGTGCGCAACGGTGAGGAGTACTCGGCCGGTGAGGAGCACACGATCGAACGGGCGCTTCCCGGACACCGCCCGATCGCGGCCGGCCCCACCGGCATCATCTCCCTCAACGATCCCAGCATGGACGCGCCGGCCGCCCAGCTGGTGCCGGACCTCGCGGAGCAGGCCCTCACCTCTCCGGTGATCGCGCAGGAGGGCGGGCTCGCCGCCGCGCTCACCGATGACGGCACCGTGGTGCTGCTCGCCTCGACCGACGGCTCGGTCCCGCCCCGAGAGGCCGCGACCGGCGGTGAGTTCGTCCCGCCGCGTGTCGATGACGCCGGGCTGGTGTGGACCTCGACCGTGCGCAGCGCGGGCGTGATGCTCGCACTGGCCGGCAGCGGGCCGGGCCAGGACGTGAAGGTCGACGTGCCGTGGCTCCGTGGCCGTGAGGTGAGGGCGCTGGACATCGCCGCCGATTCGACCCGGATGATGGTGCTCTCGACCGATTCGGCCGGATCGCAGCTGGACCTGTGCGCCGTGATCCGGGATGCGGACGGGGTGCCGAGCTCCCTCACCCAGCCGGACCAGGTGCGCACCTTCCTCTCGGACGTCACCCAGGCGAGCTGGTACGACGAGGTGGGGCTCATCCTGCTCGGCTCCGACCCGGGCACCGGGGAGCTGCGCGGGCAGATCCTCGATCTCACCTCCGGTCGCGACCCGCTGCCCTCCGTCCGGTCGACGACCGATCGCATCGCAGGCACCGTCGTGGGGGAGACCATCTGGGCCGGGACATCCGACGGGGATCTGCTGCGCAGTGATGGCAGCCGGTGGTCCGTCGTCGATCTCGAGGCCCACGACCCGTCGTTCTACTGAGCCGTCCCGAGCGCTGCAGCGTCGCTCGTCGCTCGTCGCTCTTCACTCGCCCCTTGTCTCTCGCCCTTCGCCCTTCGCCGCTCGCCGCTCGCCGCCTCGTCCCGCGTCTCTTGCCTTCGTCCCGCGGCCCGGCTCGACCGTTCCTCCCCACGGGCCCGGCATCAACACTCGCGGGCAGCTCGAGCACGTGGCGCCCGCGACCTGCTGGAATCCGGTCATGGACGAGCAGGGCTACGCGAACGGAGCCGGCGGCAGGGGCGAGGCCGCGGGCCGGAGCCCGACCCCGCCCACGGGCGGGCGCAGAGACCGGCGTCCGGGCAGGCGCACAGACGCATATCCGGGCAGGCGCAGAGACGGTCCTCCGGACAGGCGCCGAGCGGAGCCTCCTCTGTGGTGGGAGATCATCGCCCAGACCTGCTCGCTCATCGCTCCTCGGCAGTGTCCCTGCGGCGCGGAGGGCTCCTGGCTGTGCCCGGACTGCACCGCGCTTCTCGCAGCCCCGCCGATCCGCGTCGACTCCGCATGCGACGCCCTGCAGCATCTCACCGCCGCACGAGTCCACGAGCAGGAGCGCGACGGCCTGCTCCTGCCGGCCGGGGTGGACCATTCCCCAGTGCTTCCGGTGCTCGCTCTGGGGGAGTACAGCGGGCCCCTGCAACGGCTCGTGCTCGCCTGGAAGAACGGCGGGATGCTCCACCTCGGGGCGCCGCTGGCACGGGCCCTGGGTCCGGCGGTCGCAGCGCTTGCCGAGGACGCCGAGGTGTCCGAGCCGGCGCTGGTGCCGGTCCCGTCCCGTCTCGGCGCCCGCCTGCGACGGGGCGAGGACCATACCGTCGAGCTCGTGAGAGGCCTCAGCCGTGCGGGGAGCGGCACTCCGCTGCTGCTGCGCTCCGCACCCACCACCGCTCAGGAGGGGCAGGGTGCCCGGCAGCGAAGGACGCGGGAGATCCGCGTGACCGGTCGCAGAGCTCACCGCGCCGGGCAGAGCGCCACCTCTGTCGTCATCGTCGACGACGTCGTGACCACCGGGTCCACACTGCGCGGGACGCATGAAGCGCTCACCGAGGCGGGGATGGACGTGCTCGGGGCAGCCGTCATCGCGTCCGCAAGGATCCCACCCGCCCACAGCGCACAGCTGCCCGCCTGACCATGCAGGTCGCGTCGATCCGGTCGCAGTCCCGCGAACCCGTCCCGAGGCGAGGGCATCGTGACTCCACGGGGCGCACGAGCAGACACCTCGTGAATCCACAGGACGGACCACCAGACAACTCGGAGGAAAACATGGCATGCTGACGTGACCCGGCACAGTCCGCCGGTCATCCTCTCCCCAGGAGGTGCGCACCCCAGCCGAAGAGCCACTGCGGCCGGGCTCAGAGCGGCCGCACCCGGATAGGAGGAGAACACCTCATGGAGATCAATGTCGTCGGACGCCATATGGACGTCCCGGACCGATTCCGTCGTCATCTCACCGACAAGCTCGATAAGGTCACCCAGCTCGCGCCCGCAGCGCTGAGGGTGGACGTGGAGATCTCACAGGAGAAGAACCCCCGGCAGGCCGAACTCAGCGACCGCGTCGAGCTCACCGTTCACGACAGCGGCTCCATCGTCCGTTCGGAAGCCCGCGCGGATGACCTCTACGGAGCCCTCGACATCGCTTACGGGAAGCTGCTCGAACGTCTGCGCCGCGCACGGGACAAGCGCAAGGACCACCGTCGTGGTCGGGACCGCTCTCGTCAGGGATCGGGCGAGAGCCTGCGCACCCTGCCCGCTGATCAGGAACTGCCGGCCGCGCTCCAGGAGACCCCCTCGGAGCCCGCCGCGGAGACCTCGGACCCCACCGCGCCGCACGAGACGGACCTCGCCGATTCCGGCAGCCCGGTCGTGATCCGCGAGAAGAAGCACGCGGCGAAGCCGATGAGCATCGACGACGCGCTCTACCAGATGGAGCTCGTCGGCCATGACTTCTTCCTCTTCGTCGACGGGGATTCCGGGAATCCCAAGGTGGTCTACCGCCGCAAGGGCTGGAACTACGGCGTGATCGAGCTCGACGCCGAGCTCCCGTCGTCCTCCTGACCCTGCTCGACCGGTCCGGGTGGGAGATGCGCACGTGCTCTCCCGCCCGGACCTCGGTCCGTCCCGATCCGACCGGAGCCCACCACTGATGACCGCGACCCTCAGCTGGACGAACGCACGGCGGATAGCTCTGCGTGCCCAGGGCATGGGACGGGCCCGACGTATGGCGCTCCCGTCCGCCGCGGTGAGCCGACGCGCACTGCGCGCCACGCTCGAACGCACCCATTTCCTCCAGATCGACTCGGTGAACATCTTCGAGCGGGCCCATCACCTGCCGGTGTTCACCCGCACTGGCAGCTGGGACACGGCCGCCCTGGAGCGCGCCTCACGACCCGGCCGATCCCGCCTGGTGAAGGAAGCGCTCGCCCATGAGGCCACCTTCGCCACCGAACACGTCCACGATCTGCTGGATTTCCGGCGGCGCGCCGCCGCGACGCGAGACTGGGGCCGCATCCGCGAGGCCGCGGCCTCCTCGCCCGACCTGTTCGCCCGGATCCTCGCTGCGTGCGACGAGCTGGGGCCGGTCAGCGCGGCCGCCCTCTCGCGGCATCTGGGGGACACCGAGCGCGGCGAGGGCTGGGGGTGGCGGCGCACCGCGAGCCAGTGGACCGTCGAGTACCTGTTCCGCGCCGGGATCCTGGACTGCGTGGGCCGCAACAGCCAGTTCGAGCGGCTCTACGTGCCGGTCCCCGGCGCCTTTCAGCGGCTCGACGAGCTCGCAGCCTTCGACCCCTCGTCCCCCACGGCGCCTCACGACCGGCAGGACCGGACGAGCCACGAGCAGCTCATGGCGCTCGCAGCCCGCTCCTCGGGCATCGCCGAGCCCGCCTCGCTCGCGGACTATTTCCGTCTTCGCCTGCGGGATGCCCGCCCCGCGATCGAGCAGCTGCTGACCTCGGGTGAGGTGACGGAGGTGCAGGTCGAGCATCCGGCAGGCCGGCGCACGATGCTGCTGCACCGCGATGCTCCCGCTCCGACACCGCTGCGGACGGCCGCGCTGGTCAGCCCCTTCGACCCGATCGTCTTCCATCGGCCGCGCCTGGAACGACTGTTCGACGTGGACTACCGGATCGGGATCTATACGCCCGCCGCGAAGCGGACCAGCGGCTATTACTCCCTGCTCTTCCTCCTCGGTGACGTGTTCCCCGCCCGCGTGGACCTCAAGGCGGACAGGACCCGGGGAACGCTCGAGGTGCGCGGGGTCTTCCGGGAGGAGCTTCCCCATCTGCCCACCCGCCAACGCCCGGCCGACGAGGCCGTGGTCGCAGCGCTGGCCGTCGAGCTGCGCCGTGCCGCCACCTGGCAGGGCCTGGAACGGATCGAGGTCGACGCGGCGAGTGGGGACCGGGAGCTCTCGGCCGCGCTCGCGGCCCACACCGAGGCGGCGAGCGAGCGCGGAGACGCGGCCGCGAGCCACGCGTCAGCGTGAGGATGCGCGCACGTCGTCACCTCTGAGCGAGGTGACGCTTACGATGGGTCAGGCACCAGCCGTCCGTCAGGACACATTCCAGAACTACGGGAGCACGAGTGGTCAACCTCTTCGACAAGATCCTGCGCGCCGGCGAAGGCCGTGAGCTGCGCCGGCTCGAGTCCATCGCCAAGAAGGTAGGGGAGGCCGAGGACGTCTTCACCGACCTCACCGACGATGAGCTGCGCGGGGAGACCGACAGCTTCAAGGCCCGGCTCGAGGACGGCGAAACCCTTGACGACATCATGGTCGAGGCCTTCGCCGCTGTCCGCGAGGCGGCCCACCGCACCCTGGGCCAGCGTCCGTACGACGTGCAGGTCATGGGCGGCGCCGCGCTGCACCGAGGGCGCATCGCCGAGATGAAGACCGGTGAGGGCAAGACCCTGGTCGCCACGCTGCCGGCCTACCTCAACGGGCTCTCGGGCAAGGGCGTCCATGTGGTCACCGTCAATGACTACCTCGCCGGCTACCAGAGCGACATCATGGGGCGCGTCTTCCGCAGCCTCGGGCTCACCACGGGCGTGATCAAATCCGGGATGACACCGGAGGAGCGTCGCGAGCAGTACGCGGCGGACATCACCTACGGCACGAACAACGAGTTCGGCTTCGACTATCTGCGTGACAACATGTCGCTCTCGCCCGATGATCGCGTCCAGCGCGGCCACAGCTTCGTGATCGTCGATGAGGTCGACTCGATCCTCATCGACGAGGCCCGCACCCCGCTGATCATCTCCGGACCCGGTTCGGGCGACGCCAACAAGTGGTTCAGCGAGTTCGCGAAGGTCGTCAAGCTCCTGCGTCGTGACCGCGACTACGAGGTGGACGAGAAGAAGCGCACCGTGGGCGTGCTGGAGAGCGGCATCGACAAGGTCGAGGACCACCTCGGCATCGAGAACCTCTACGAGTCCCTCAACACCCCGCTGATCGGCTTCCTCAACAACGCCATCAAGGCCAAGGAGCTCTTCAAGCGCGACAAGGACTACGTCGTGCTCAACGGCGAGGTCATGATCGTCGACGAGCACACCGGCCGTATCCTCGCCGGCCGTCGCTACAACGAGGGCATGCACCAGGCGATCGAGGCCAAGGAGGGGGTGAAGATCAAGGCGGAGAACCAGACCCTCGCCACGATCACCCTCCAGAACTACTTCAAGCTCTACGACAAGATCTCGGGCATGACCGGTACGGCCGAGACCGAGGCCGCCGAGTTCATGAACACCTACGACCTCGGCGTGGTCCCGATCCCCACGCACCGCGAGATGCAGCGCGCGGACGAGCCGGACCGGATCTACCGCACCGAGAAGGCGAAGTTCGATGCGGTCGTCGAGGACATCGTGGAGCGCCACGACCGCGGCCAGCCCGTCCTCGTGGGCACCACCAGCGTCGAGAAGTCCGAGTACCTCTCCAAGATGCTGACCGCGCAGGGTGTGGACCATGAGGTCCTCAACGCGAAGAACCACGCCGGCGAGGCCGCGATCATCGCGATGGCCGGCGCGAAGGGCTCGGTCACCGTGGCCACCAACATGGCCGGCCGAGGCACCGACATCATGCTCGGCGGCAACGTCGAGTTCATGGCGCACGCCGCTGTCGAGAAGCGCGGTCTGGACTCCGAGGAGGATCCCGAGGGCTATGAGGCCGCCTGGGACGAGGAGATCGAGAAGGCCAAGGCGGCCGTGGCGGAGCAGCACGACGAGGTCGTCGAGCTCGGCGGTCTGTACGTGCTGGGCACCGAGCGTCACGAGTCGCGTCGTATCGACAACCAGCTGCGCGGCCGTTCGGGACGTCAGGGCGACCCCGGCGAGTCCCGCTTCTACCTCTCGCTGCAGGATGACCTCATGCGGCTGTTCAACTCCGGGGCCGCCGAGTCCCTGCTGGCCCGCGGCGGCGTCGACGAGTCGATCCCGCTGACCGGTCGCATGGTCTCCGGCGCCATCCAGCGTGCGCAGAACTCGATCGAGTCCCGTAACGCCGAGATCCGCAAGAACGTCCTGAAGTACGACGACGTCCTGACCAAGCAGCGCAAGAAGCTGTACGAGGAGCGTGCGCGCATCCTCGAGGGCGAAGACCTCGATGAGCACGTCGAGCGGTTCATCGACGAGGTCATCGGCGGCACCGTCGACTCCCACACCAAGGGGAAGAACGCCGAGGACTTCGACCTCGAGGAGCTGTGGGGCGCCCTGCGGCCCGCCTTCCCCGTCTCGATCACGGCGGAGGAGCTCGTCGACGAGGTCAACGGCCAGGAGAACCTCGGAGCGGACCTGCTCCGCGAGGAGATCCTCGCCGATGCTCGCGTCGCCTACGAGAACCGTGCTGAGGAGCTCGGCGAGGACGGCATGCATCAGCTGCAGCGCCGCGTGCTGCTGTCGGTGATGGATCGCCGTTGGCGCGAGCACCTCTACGAGATGGACTACCTCAAGGAGGGCATCGGTCTGCGGGCGATGGCCCAGCGTGATCCGCTCATCGAGTACGAGCGCGAGGGCCACCTGATGTTCAACGAGATGATCGCGGGCATCAAGGAAGACGTGGTCGGCTACATCTACAACCTCGAGGTGCAGGTCCAGAAGGCGGAGCCCGTGGTGCCGAAGGCCGTCAGCGACCTGCTGCGCACCACCACCGCGACCGGTGCGGCACTGGCTGCCGCGGCACAGCGGGTCGGCGAGCAGAAGACGGCCGATGGCGCCGTCGAGCCCGCCTCCGCGTCGGAGCCGGGCTCGGACGAGGAGGACCCCGTCGACGAAAACGGCATCGTGCTGACCGCCAAGGGACTGGATGACGGTCCCCGCTCGGGGCAGCTCCGCTACTCCTCGGCCGAGGGCAGCGGTGTGCAGGACGAGGGCAGCCTCTCCCGCGCCGAGCGCCGTCGACGAGCCAAGCAGGCCGGTTCCACAGGGGCCTCCGCTGCGGGCAGCACGACCTCGGACAAGCCAGAGGGCGCTCCGGCAGAGAACCGCGGCCCCCGCGGGGCCCGCCGGCGCAAGGGCTGACCCCTCGGACCGGCGACGAGCCAAGCGCTGATGCCGGGACGGGCGGATGCGTCAAGCGTCGGCGCCGGGGACGGGCGATGAACCACGCGCTGACCGGAGGACTGGCGAGGTGAACGGCCCCGCCGGGTGGGCTGCACGTCGCCCGGCTCCCCGATTGTCCTTATGACGTGCAGACGCACGGTGCCGGCACAGGATCATCTGTGGCGGCACCGTGCGTCTCTGCGTCTCTGCGTCTCTGCGTCGTGTGTTCGTAGTGCGTCTGTTTCTCTGTGCGTCGTCCGAACGGCTGACGTCACCCGATCTCGAGCACCGTGACCCGCCAGCCCGAATGGCGCAGTTCCCACCGCATCGCGAGGAAACGGGCACGGCCGGGCTCGCGCAGCACACAGCTGGCCTCGACCGTCTGCTCGTTGACCACGCAGGTGCGCACCCCGCTCACCTGCATGCGCTGAGGCGGCGCATACCCCGTGGTCGCCCGCAGGCGCCGCGTCAGCGCGGCGCGCCGCGACAGCAGCTTGCCCACGTCCGGTGTGACGATCCGGGCCAGGGCGTTCTCGGGTCGCATGTCCCGGACGATCTCCACGGCCCGCCGAGCCACTGGAGCGACCATCCGCTCCACGATCCGCGGATCGTCGAGGTCCAGGTTCTCCGTCGACTCACCACCGGTGACGACGCGCTGATCGGTGGTGGTCATGACGACTCCTGAGAGGTGAGGGGTGCGGGCACGGTGAGTTCCTGTCCGGGTTCGAGATGGTCGGGGTTGTGTCCGATCACGTCGCGGTTGGCCTCGTGGAGAAGTGGCCAGGCCGCAGCGATCTCGGACGGGTCCTCCGGAGCCGGACCGAGCAGATCGTCGGTGATGCTCCAGAGTGTGTCCCCGGCGTGCACCACGACGGTGCCCGGGGAGGAGGGAGCATCGGCCTCGTGCAGAGGGCCCTGCTGTTCGGCCGATGCTTCCTGCTCGAGGGGTGCTGCGCCGGGGGTGCCGGTGCCCTCCGTGGGGTCGTCGGCGAGGTCCGCGGCGAGAGGCTGCTCCTCGGGTTCGGGCACGCCGGCGGCACTCTCACCCCAGCCGAGGCCGGGGCGCGGCGCCTCGGCATCGTCCGGGCTCACGGTGGGAGCTGAGGCTTCCGGGTCCGGATCGGATCCGACGGGCAGGGCGGGCGTCAGCTCGGAGGAGATGGCCACGGCGTCGACGCTCCGACCCGAGCCGGCCGACGGCCCCGTGGTCGAGGCACTGGCCGGGACGAGCGCCAGACCGGTGGCCGTGGTGGCCAGGACGGTGCCGACGAGGATCCGTCGTGCCAGCTGCGGTGCGAGGATCCGCAGCGCGCCGAGCAGGGCAGTGCCTGTTCGGCTCGCCGGCCCGATCATGAGCACGAGGCCCGCCAGAGACCAGATCACTGCCAGATACAGGCACAGCGCTGCGCCCGTCGTCGCCGCCGCGACGAGCACCCAGGCGATCAACCCGGCCTGTCCGTGTCCGTCGATGGCGGCTGGCCAGAGCGCCGAGGCCGTGGCGGCCATGGCGAGTGCCCCGGCGCCTGAGAACCCTCCTCCGCACAGCGCTCTCGCCGGATGAGCGGCGCGGACCGCTTCCGTTCTGCTCTCCATCGATCCCCCTCGTCGTGCCCCTCACACCCCGCACGCTGTCATTTGATGCAGTTTGATGTCGTTGGCTTCTGAGAGAGAAAAGTAATGTGCGGTGGGTCATAACGCAAGGGGCGTCCGGAGGTGTGTGGACGAGTCGTGCGGGGGAGGAGAGGTGCGCTCCTGTCGCCGTGTCGTGCGGGTGTGGCGGGCGAGGGCACTGCCCGTTGGGGGCGAATCGGCCCTGCGCAGCAACGATGCGCCTACAGTGACGGCATGCGATTCGAGCGGATCTTCGACGACCTGGAGGGTCGATTCGAGCACCAGGAGCGGGAGGAGATGCGTGCGGTTGCGGAGGATCTTGCACGCGCCGAACGTGCGCAGCTGTCCCTGGCGGACCGTCTGCGCGGCGCCGGGCGCTCGGTCCTGACTCTTCACGTCGGGACGGATCTGCGTCTCGAAGGGCTCGTCGAGGAGGTCGGAGAGGCCTGGGTGGCGTTGCGAGACCCGGAGAGCTCTCAGAGAGCGGTCATCCCGATGCCTGCGGTCTCCTTGGTCCAGGGGCTTCCCGCGCGTGCGCGCCCGGCGGAGGAATCGCTGCTCTCTCCGCTCGGCCTGGGATCAGTGCTGCGGGCGATCGCGCGGGATCGCAGCATCGTGCGTCTGGAGACCGCAGCCGGCAGGATCATGGGACGGATCGCCGCGGTCGGCGCCGACAGCCTGGACGTGCAGTCCCTGCCCACCGGCGAGCACGGGGCGGTTCCCGGGTCGGTCAGAGTCACCGTGGCGATGGCCGCGCTGCTGGCCGTGATCCCTCGCTGAGACGAGAGGGACCGTGAGATCGCACTGTGGCTGACCCGCAGCCGCGGGAACTGCTGCGGGAAATCGAGAATTCGGGACGCTGACAGGGGCGCGGCGGGCGCGGCGGGCGCGGCGGGGGACGGTATCGCGCGGGGAGCGGGGCCGGAACGTCGCGCGGGGAGCGGGGCCGGAACGTCGGGCGGGGAATGGGCGGCTCGGAAGCATCTGGCGCAGAAGTGGGCTCGGCTCAGCTCTTGCCGTCGGACTTCTGGCGCTCGAGCTCGCGCTCAGCCTCCAGGATGTGGGCCGTCGCCGCGTAGCTGCGCTCGATATAGGACTCGATCTCCGAGACCTCCACGCGCCACTGACCGCGGCCGCCTACCTTGATGGCCCGCAGTTCGCCCGATCTGACCAGTGCATACGCCTGGGAAGCGGAGATCGAGAGCGTCTCTGCGACATCAGATAGCGGTACGAAGCGAGGAGTCATCGACGTTCCTTCCCGATCGGTTCACCTGTCACGACCCGGATAGTCTCACACCGTCCTGCGTTCTCCCGGAGAGGACGTGTGGACAACCTCGTGGGTGTCCGGCGCTCTGAGTTATCCACAATCCGTGCGCCCCTCGACTCGCAGTCGTGACGTTCCCGTAGCCTCTGGCGGGGCGCGACGCGGGGTCGGGCACAGCAGCAGGAGGAGCGCGTGGCAGTGAGTGCACCAGTGATGAGACTGCGCCGGCCTCGGTGGAAGGATCCGCGGCTGATCGTGGGCGTCGTGCTGGTCGTCGCGAGTGTGCTGATGGGAGCTCTCCTGGTCTCACGGCTGGCCGAGACCACCCCCGTGCTCGTGGCCCGCTCACCGATCGTGCCGGGCGATCCGATCGATCCCGACAACCTCACCCTCGTGGAGATGCGCCTCGGAGATCAGCACGATCTCTACCTCGGTGCGATCGAGGCGATCCCCGACGGGTCCGTCGCGACCCGCGCGGTCCAGGCCGGGGAGCTGCTCCCGCTCTCCGCTGTGGGCCAATCCGCGGACGTCCCGCTGCGCCCGATCGTCATACCCGTGGACTCGACGGTGGCGGAATCCGTCGCACCCGGGGCGAGCGTCGAACTCTGGCACACCGCCCCGGCACAGGAGAGCGGCGACGTCGAAGCCGAGCTGCTTGTGGAGCGCGGCATCGTCCGCTCGATCGACGAGGGCAGCTCGCTGGGCATGCGCTCGATGGCCGTCGAAGTGCTGGTCCCCAGCGACGATCTCGCGGCCGTCCTGCAGGTCCTCTCGCGCGACGAACGGCTCGACGTGATCGGTGTGCCCGGCGCCTATGGGGTCACCCCATGATCGACGTCGTCCTGTGCGCCTCCGGAAGCGACGAGGTGCGCATCGTCCATGACCTCGCCATCGACATGACCCGCACCGCCCGCGTGGTGCGCCGATGCGCCGACCTCGCCGAGACGCTGGCCGTGACCGCAGCCGGCATCGGCGACGTGGTGCTCATCGATCTCACCGTGCGAGGGCTCGGGCGGGATCCGCTGGCTGCGCTGATGCGCGATGCCGCGGTGGTGGGCCTGCGCTCCGATGGAGCCTCCGAGCAGACGTCGCTCGGGCTGCGCCACGTGCTGCCTGCCGACGCACCGATCGGCGAGATCCTCACCGTGCTCACCTCCGCCGTCGCCTCCGAGGAGGACCAGGCGGACGCCTGGATGCAGGACGCCGCCCACGAGGGCCCTCATGTCCGAGGCCGCCTGGTGGCCGTCTGGGGGCCGACGGGAGCGCCGGGACGCTCCACCGTCGCCGTGAACCTCGCCGCCGAGAGCGCGCTCGCCGGACATGAGACCGTGCTCGTCGACGCCGACACCTACGGCCCCTCCCTGAGTCAGATCCTCGGGGTCCTGGATGAGACGCCCGGTCTGGTCGCTGCCTGTCGGGCCCATGACCGGGACACTCTGGACGACGACGCGCTCGACGCCCTGCTGCCTCTGGCCCAGCCGCGGCTGCGACTGCTCAGCGGGATCGGGGTGCCGGCTCGTTGGTCCGAGGTGCGTCGCACCTCGATGGACGGTGTCTGGCAAGCACTCTCGCGCCGAGGAGGACTCGTCGTCGCCGATGTCGGGCCCGTCCTCGAAGAGGATGAGGAACTCAGCTACGACACCGCGGCGCCCCAGCGGAACGCCGCCGCCATCAGCACTCTGGAGAGCGCGGACGCCGTGCTCGCCGTGGTCTCCGCCGATCCGGTGAGCATCACCCGGCTGCTGCGTGACCATACGCGGCTCCAGGAGCTCGGTGTGGAGGAGCTGCACGTGATCGTGAACCGGGTGGGCGCACCGATCCCCAGGGACCGGATCCGTGACCTGATCACGTCACGGATCCCAGTGGCCACGCTGCACCTTCTGCCGGACGACCCCACCACCTGCCGGACGGCGTCATGGGACGGTGCGCTGCTGGCCGAGTCCGCTCCGCGTTCGAGCCTGCGCAGAGCGCTTCGTGAGATCGCGGGTTCTGCGGCCGTGCTCGGACATGCTCCCGAGGAATCCGGGACTGCGGGTGTCGATGCCGACGCGTCAGCAGCGGCCGTCCTCGCGGCGGAGTGAGCGCACGGGAGCCGGCAGCGGCGCGGAACGGCCTCCTCGCGGGGGTGAGAAGATGACCGCCATGAGGATCTATCTGCCGCTGACCGACCCCGATCGCCTCGCGCTGAGCAGTGCGAGCACCCAGCTCGAGCTGCCGGAGGGCAGATCGGCCTGGGGCGTCACTGCCTCGGCACGCACCGACCGCCCGGACCAGGATGAGGAGGATCTCGAGTACGAGGCCATCCAGGACGCCGTCCATGTCGCGCTGCTCGCCGGCGCTGCGGACGCCCGTGCCCTGGTGATCGCCGCCGATGCCCCCGACAACGCCTTCGAGGAGGCTGTCGAGAGCGGCGGAGCGTTCGGACTGCGCACTCGCGTGGCGACGCACGCACGGATCGCCAGCATGCACGTCACCGAGCTGGATGCCGCAGCGGCCGACGCGGATGACACCGATCCCGCTCTCCTGTGGTTCGACCCCAGCGAGACGGCCGATGCCCTGACCTATCTGGAGGGGAAGGCCCAGGATCCGGACGGCAGCGCCGCGCACTGACTCCTGCCGGACGTCGACTTCTGCCGGATTTTGAAACCTGCCGGACGCCGACTCCTGCCGGACCCTGACTCGCGCTCAGTCGGAGTGCTTCGCCTGGTAGGTGGCTGCGGACTTCTCCTCGCGCCGGAGCACGGTGGAGACATAGGGGACGGCAGCCTTCTCGATGCGGGAGCCGAGCAGGGGGATCTTGGCGACGAGCTCACCATCGATCTCGACGGTGCTGGTCAGCGATCCGCTAGGGACCAGCCGCACCGAGGCCGTCAACCCGGCCGGAGTGCCGGCCACGTCGAGCGACATCGTGCCGGTGCGACTGCCATCCGGCGCCGGCGCGGACCAGGCCTGCTCCTCGCGGATCGTCACGGACGATCCCACGAAGGGCCGCACGATGTCCGGGACCCGGTCTGTGGGCATGGTGAGCTCCGTGCGTACGGTGAAGGCACCGCTCGGATCCCCGTCGACGGTCGAGTCGGCGCTGTTCGCGCCGAGCGTCTCGCGACGGATCGCGGTGTAGTCCTCGTCGGCGTACATCGTGGCGACGGCGCGCACGGGCAGGGGCAGGTTCAACGTCTCGCGGAGCTTCATTCCTCGTCCTCCCTGGGGGATCGGTCCGCCACAGCCTAAGTCAGTGCCGACGCCGGTCGGCGTGCGCTGGCCCGATGATCGGCGTCTATCCTGATCACATGCCGAGCCTGTCCAAGTTCCTCACTGACGTCCGCGGTCTCTCCGAGAAGGAAGCCGACTGGCTGCAGCACCTGGTCGGGGATTGGAATCTGGTCTCCGACCTCCTCCGGTCCGACCTCGTGCTGTGGATCCAGACCCTGGAGGGCGCCCAGGCCGTCGCCCACTGCCGACCCGCGACCGGATCAACCGTGTACTACGAGGATCCCGTCGGGATCGTGCTGGACGAGGACACGGACTCCGAGATCCCCGCGCTGCTGAACGGGGCCGAGCCCACCCGTCGGCCGAGCACCATCGAACGGGAGGGCCGCGAGGCCTCGGGCCTGCTGGTCCCGGTGCGCAAGGACGGCCGCACCCTCGCGGTCCTGGCCACGGAGAGCCCGGTCCATGACGGCATGCGGTCCGCCAACGAGATCCATCAGCACGACCTCGGCAGCCGGGTGCTGCGCATGCTGGAAGCCGGGGCGTTCCCGATCGAGGGCGCCCCGATCCCGCCTCGGCGCGGAGCGCCCCGCGTCGGCGACGGTGTGGTCGAGCTCGACGGCGGCGGAGTCGTGCAGTGGGCCTCACCCAATGCGCTGTCGGCGTTCCACCGCTTCGGCATCGAGGGATCGATGGAGGGGATCACCCTCGCCGAGCTCTCCACCGAGGTGCTGCAGTCCCGTTCACCCGTCGACGAGTCCCTGCCGCTGGTGCTCATGGGGCGCGCGGCCTGGCGCTCGGACATGCAGGCGCGCGGCGGAACCCTCTCGCTGCGGGCGGTCCCGCTGACCGAGCGCGGAGAGCGCACCGGCGCGATCATCCTGGTGCGCGATGTGACCGAGCTGCGTCGTCGCGAACGGGAGCTGATCACCAAGGACGCGACGATCCGGGAGGTCCACCACCGGGTCAAGAACAATCTGCAGACGGTCGCTGCGCTGCTGCGCATGCAGTCGCGACGGATGACGTCCGACGAGGCGCGCGAGGCGGTGAACGAAGCGATGCGACGTGTGTCGACCATCGCGCTGGTGCACGAGTCGCTGCTGCAGGGCTCCGAGGAGGCGGTCCACTTCGACGAGGTGATCGATCGCTGCCTGCGGTTGGCCGTGGACGCGGCGAGCGCCAGCGTGCATCGCGAGGGGACGCCGCGGCTCACCGAGAACCAGGTCGAGGTGCGCACCGAGAAGATCGGACGCGTGGGCACGATCCGTGCCGAGGAGGCGACGCCGCTGGCCCTGGTCGTCACCGAGCTGGCCACGAATGCTGTCGAGCACGGGCTCTCGGACTGCGGCGGCACCCTCACCGTGCGCAGCGAGCGGACGGGATCGCATCTGGTCATCACCATCGAGGACGATGGCGACGGGATGGGGATGGCCAAGCCGACCGGGCTGGGCACCAATATCGCCCTGACCCTGGTGCAGGGTCAGCTGGGCGGAACCCTGACCTGGGAGAGCCGCCCCGAGGGCGGCACCCGAGCACTGGTCGAGGTGTACCTGGACCCGCTGAGCATCTGATCAGTACGGGGTCGTCCGCGGACGACGGCTGGGCTGAGCGTGCGAGATTCCTGCGGCGCCGCCCCTTGCGGAGGTGCGCCGCAGGACGGCGGGTCAGCTGGCGCGGCGGGCGCGCGCGTTGCGGCGCTTGAGGGAGCGGCGCTCATCCTCGGAGAGGCCGCCCCAGACGCCTGAGTCCTGACCGGACTCGAGAGCGAACTTCAGGCAGGCGGTCATGACGTCGCACTTCTGGCACACCGCCTTCGCCTCCTGGATCTGCGTGATCGCCGGTCCCGTGTTCCCGATCGGGAAGAACAGCTCGGGATCATGGTTGAGGCACTCGGCACGGTGGCGCCAGTCCATCGTCACTCTCTCTTTCCAGAACGCCACGCCTCACCCCGTGGGGCGTGACGCGGCGAGGGTCGCACCATCAAGGGGCGTTCTCGGATATCCGGCTCATCGTCGCGAATGCTGGTGCCGCGGACGAACCTGCGGATCGCGGCGTCGCGAGCGAGCCGACCTCCATTCTCTGGGGCGGTCGCGGACTCGACAAGGGCCTGGATGCCCGACCTGGGTGGCACTTCCCACACGGCTCCTCAGCGGCGTGATGCCCCGCACGGAAGCGTTGCGAAAGAGCGCCAGGAGTGCTTGGGGAGCGTCTCGTGGCGCGCCGCGGGAAGCCGGCACGGATACAGTTCCGTCATGCCCCGCAATGCCCAGCCCACCGGATCCAGCACGCCCCGTCGCGCCGACGGCCGACCCGCCGACGTCGAGGATCCCAGCCCGCGCCTGCGCCCGGCGGCGGCCGGGCTGCTCGGCATCGAGACGCTCCTGCTGCTCGCGGCGGCGACGTTCTGCTTCGTGATGGTCTCCGCCGGGAACCTGCATGCGCGCCTCGGGACAGGCCTGGGCATCTTCCTGATCATCTTCGCCGTCGGCACTGCGCTCGCTTCGCGTTCGGTCCTGGTCAAGGGGCGTTTCGGTCTCGGCTACGGGATCACGTGGCAGATGTTCCAGGCCCTGGTCGCCTCGAGCATGCTGCGCGGCGGCATGTACTGGCAGGGTGCGCTCGGCCTGGCCCTCGCGATCGCGGTGTTCGTGCTGCTGCTGCGCCTGGTGCGCTCGACGCCGCTGCCGGATCGCGCGAGCTGACGCGCACCTGCAGCGCCCGGACGGACGCGAAACCGGGGCCCCGCGCCTGACGCGCAACCCGAGCCCCGTGCTTGACGCACAGCCGGAGCCCCGTGCTTGACGCGCAGCCCCGGTTCCTGTCGGGCGATGCCCGGCCGACGGTGCGCGCTGCCGCATCAGACAGGCCCCGCTCCGGAGCGCTCCGGAGCGGGGCCTGTCTGATGCGGGGCCTGTGGCGTCTCAGTCCGCGTCGGCCAGGGCGGCGGCCGGAGCCGTCCGTGCGGCGGCGCGGCCCGGCAGCACCGAGGCGAGGACGCCGGCGAGGAGGGCGAGCACCAGCACGAGGCCGAGCTGGCCCCAGGGGATGGTGATCGAGACCGGGTACGTCGAGCCCAGCAGGGCATTGATGCCGAGGACCCCGTAGACGCTGCCCAGCACAATGCCGAGCACCGCCCCGACCAGGGCGAGCAGCACGCCCTCCCAGCCGAGCATCGCCCGCATCTGGCGCCGGGTGGTCCCCAGAGCACGCAGCAGGGCATTCTCCCCGGTGCGTTCGATGACGCCGAGGCTGAGCGTGTTCGCGACGCCCACGAGGGCGACCAGCACGGCGACGGCCAGCAGCGCGATCGTGATGCCGAGCAGGATCGAGAGGATCTGCGCGTACGACTCCCGCTCCGTCCCGCCGAAGTCCGCGGAGGCCTCCGAGTAGCCCTCGCCCGAGATCTGCTGGTTCACGGCGTCGACGAGGTCCAGTGCGGTGATGCCCTCGCGCGCCGCGGTGCCCGGGTCCGCGAAATCGCCCAGCACCACCGGATCGGTGCTCTTCCCGAGCAGCTGCTCGAGGGTCGCCGGGGTCACGAGCGACATCTGCAGGTTCGCGTCGACCTGCACCGTCAGCTCATGCTCCGCGCCGTCGGCGCCCTGGACCTGCAGGACCTCGCCATCGGTCACGTCGAAGCGCTCGGCCCGCTCCTCGCCCAGCAGGACGATGCCGTCGCTCAGCTCGTCGGCCATCTCGGGCCGATGGGAAACCTCCCGGACCGTCTCGGGGTCTGCGCCGTAGAGCGTCATGGGCTCCTCGACGTCGACGTCGATGTCTCCGCGGGCGGCGGCGTGGGCGGAGTCCATGCCGTCGATCTCCGCGGTCTTCTCCGCGGCGTCCTCCGGCATCTCGGCGGCGGAGACGACCAGGTCGATCGGTCGACGGGAGTCGAGCTCGGAGGTGAGCGTCGCCTCCGCGGTCCGCGCCCCGACGGCCATCATCGTCATCAGGGTGGTCCCGATCAGCAGCGCAGCGATGGTGGCGGCGCTGCGGCGGGGATTGCGGGCGACGTTCGCGCCGGCGATCCGCGCGGGCAGCCCGCCGAGACGTCCCACGATCCGCCCGGCGAGAGCGGACAGCGGACGGGTCGCGATCACCAGGGTCATCAGCACGCCCGTGAAGCTGAGGACGCCTCCCACCATCGCGAGCAGGATGCCGAGCGCGGCAGCATCGCTGGTCAGGGCGAGGGCGGTGCCGCCTGCCATGACGGCGATGCCGAGCACGACGGCGACCAGGCCGAGGATGCCGCGCACGCCCAGGCCGCGCTGCTGTGCAGGCGGTGCGGGACGCAGAGCCTGCAGCGGTGCGACCTTGGTGGCGGAGCGCATCGGGGCGAAGCTCGCCCCCAGGGTGATGGCGACCCCGGCGAAGATCGGCAGCAGCACCGACCAGAGGCTCACCGGAACGAGCACGAGACCGTCCATCCAGCCGATGCCGGCGGCAGCGGCCAGCGCCGCCTGTGCCAGGAGATGGCCTCCGAGCACGCCGAGGAGCGACCCGACCAGTCCGACCGTCAGCGATTCCCGCAGCACCACGCTGCGCACCTGCGAGCGGGTCGCACCGAGGGTGCGCAGTAGTGCGAGGCTGCGGGTGCGCTGGGCGATGGTCACGGCGAAGGTGTTCGCGATGACGACGGCGCTGGTGAACAGGGCGATCACCACGAAGACGGCGAGCACCATCGCGAGGGCACCGAAGCCCTGCATGAACTGACCTGCGGCCTCCTCCTCGGCCTCGTCGACCGTGCGCACCGTGAGGTCGCCGGCGGAGGCGTCCGCAGCGACGTCCGCGGGGTCGGTGCCTTCCGGCACGGTGGCGAGCCACTTGTCGGTGATGGTCCCGGCCGTCGGCCCGAGGAGCGTCTGGGCATCGGCCTCGGAGACCAGGACGCGCGGGGTGCCGCCGAACGCGGCGCCGTCTGCCGTCGGTGCAATGCCGACGACGGTCAGCTCCTGCTCCGTGCCGCTGGGCGAGAAGTCGGCGGGCTGGACGACGGTGTCGTCCAGCGTCACTCCGAGCTGATCCGCGGCAGAGGCGTCGAGCACGACCTCGGAGTCGGACGTCGCGGCTCTGCCCTCCGACAGATAGCGCTCGCCGGCGTCCCCCGGGGGGAGCATGGCGGTGGTGAGGAAGACGCCGTCACCGTCCGGTGAGTCGAGCTGGATGTAGTCCATCAGCTGAGGCCATACGGCGTCGGCGCCGGGCACCTCGGGCGGATCCAGCGGGTCCTCGGAGGACCAGTCCTCGTCGGAGAGGGGGCGTTCGATCTGGAGGTCCGCGCCGTCGAACTGCTGGGCGGCCTGGGAGCGCAGCGAGGACTGCATGAGGTTCCCGGCCAGCACCATGACGGCGACGAAGGTGCAGGACAGCGCGATGGTGAGGACGGCGGCGAAATGTCGACGCAGCGGGGTGAGCTTCACGGGGGTACGACGGGCCATCAGCGCTGCCCTCGCAGGTCCTCGTCGTTCGCGATGCGACCGTCGGCGAGGGTGAGGATCCGGTCGGCGCGCTCGGCGGCGTCGCGCTCATGGGTGACCATTACGACGGTCTGCCCGAACTGGTCCACGGACAGCCGCAGGAACTCCAGGACCTCCTCGGTGGTCTGGGAGTCGAGGTTGCCGGTGGGCTCGTCGGCGAACACCACCTCGGGGGAGGTCACTAGGGCGCGCGCGATCGCGACCCGCTGGACCTGACCGCCGGAGAGCTGGGAGGGCAGATGCGAGAGCCGGTCGCCGATCCCGAACGCTTCGGTGATGGTCTCGAGCCAGGCGCGGTCCACGCGCTTGCCGGAGAGCTCCAACGGCAGCAGGATGTTCTGCTCGGCGCTCAGCATCGGCAGCAGGTTGAAGGACTGGAAGACGAAGCCGATGCGCTCACGGCGCAGCACGGTCAGCGCGTCGTCCGACAGGTCGGTGATCTCCGTGTCGCCGATCCGGATCGATCCGCCGTCCACGACGTCGAGCCCGGCCAGGGTGTGCAGGAGCGTGGATTTGCCCGATCCCGAGGGACCCATGATCGCGGTGAAGGCTCCACGGACGACGTCGAGATCGACGTGGTCCAGCGCCGTGACGACGCCGGCCCCGGTGCCGTAGGTGCGGGTGATGCCGCGGGCGATGATCGCGGGAGCTTCCGTGCCGGTGGCGCCGTGCGCGAGGGCGCCCGCCGCCGTGCCGGTCGAGCCGTCGGGACCGTCGGACGGGGTCGAGCTGGCGAGATGCTGGGAGGTCATGGGGATCCTTCGGAGGGGGTGTCGGGTCGATGTCGATCCTCTCCTGGGCAAGCTCCCGGTTCGTCAGCCTCCGGTCTCGTCAGGTGGCTGGTGTCGAGACCTGAGGATGGTGCCTCGTCATACCAGGGGTGGACGACGCCGGGGCTACTCAGCGCCGGGGGAGACCAGGCCGGTCTCGAAGGCGATGATCACGGCCTGGACGCGGTCCCGGGCCCCGAGCTTGGAGAGCACCCGGCCCACATGGGTCTTCACCGTCGCCTCGGCGACGAACAGCTCGGCGCCGATCTCCTGGTTCGAATACCCGCGCCCCATGAGTGTGAGCACCTCGCGCTCGCGCTCGGTGAGCGCCTCGAGCATCGAGGTGTCCTTTTCCTGCGGTTCCGGGGTCGCGACGACGCGTGCGAGCAGCCGACGGGTGGCCGACGGGGCGATCACCGCGTCCCCGCTGTGGACCGTCCGGATCGCGGCGAGCAGCTCTTCGGGCTGTGCGTCCTTGAGCAGGAAGCCGCTGGCACCGGCCCGGATCGCCGAGACCACGTACTCGTCGAGGTCGAAGGTGGTCAGCACGATGATCTTCGGAGCCCGACCCTCCGGTGCCTGGGCGAGGATGCGGGAGGTCGCCTCGATGCCGTCCATGCGCGGCATGCGCACGTCCATGAGCACCACGTCGACCGTGCGGGCGCGCAGCTCCTCGACCGCTGCAGCGCCGTCGGCCGCCTGCGCGACGACCGACATGTCGTCCTGGGAGTCGATCACCATCGAGAATCCTGCACGCACGAGAGGCTGGTCATCGACCAGGACGATGCGCAGGGGACGGTCCAGCGGTGCAGTCATCGGAGAACTCCTCGGTGAGGGTGGGGAAGGGGATCAGGGGGGGGGCGAGGGTCGGGTGATCCGCGGGATCGGATCAGAAGGGCGGTGGGGAGCGAGGAGGGTCATCATCGCCGGGGGAGGGCGCTCCGGCAGCATCGAGGGGGACCGTGGCGAGAACGCGATATCCGCGGCCCGGCAGAGGAGCGGCCTGCAGGGTCCCCCCGAACACGGACATCCTCTCGCGCATACCGGTGATCCCGTGACCCAGCCCGTCGGACTCGGGATCGGTGCCCTGTCCGTCATCGAGCACCTCGATCTCGAGACGCCCGGCGGCGCGGGAGATCCGCACTGCGGCGGAGGCGCCGGGGCCGGCATGCTTGAGCGTGTTCGTCAGCGACTCCTGGACCAGGCGGAACACGGACATGCCGAGGGCCTGGGGGAGATCCTCCAGCGGCTCCTCGATCTCGAGCGTCACGTCGAGCCCGGCCGCTCGCACCCGTTCGAGGAGGTCGTCGAGCATCTCCGGGCCGGGCTGGGGTCCGAAGCTGGTCTCGTCCTCCTGGCGCAGCACCCCCAGCAGGGACCGCATGTCCGCGAGCGCCGCGCGGCCGGTCTCCCCGATCGTCCCGAGGACCTCGACGGCCATCTCGGGCTTCTGGGAGGCGACGAACCTCCCGCCGTCGGCCTGGGCGATGATCACCGAGAGCGAATGGGCGACGACATCGTGCATCTCGCGGGCGATGCGGGCGCGCTCGTCGGCGACGGCGAGCGCCGTGCGCTGCTCGCGCTCCCGGACCGCCTGCTCTGCGCGGTCACGCGTGAGGGCGAGCTGGCGGACCCGTGCCCGCTGGAGGTTCGCCAGCGCCCAGACGGCGACGATGGTGATCGTGCCGACCACGCACAGCCCTCCGAAGGTCAGCGCGGCTTGGAGCGGGCCGCCGTACTCGTCGAAGAAGGTGACGATGCTCCAGTACCCGGCCTGCGCCAGCACTCCGAGGAAACCGGCGCCGACGCCGATCGCGTGCACCGCCGGCCCGCCGTAGGCGACGGCGCAGAACATCGCATAGAAGGTCATGATGTCGCCGCCGACGACGGGCACACCCAGCAGCATGTGGGAGATGGCGAGCACTCCGATGACGATCACGCCGATCAGCGGGCGCACCCGGCAGATCGCGGCGGCCGCGATCATCGGGACCGTGAACAGCGTCCACCAGCCGAAGCTGCCCGTCCAGACGCCGAAGGCGAAGGTGAGGAAGGCCAGCCCGCCGAAACCGATCAGATCGACGGTGCCGGGGTTCTCGATGATCCAGCGGAATGGGTCGGAGCGCCGGACGGGCCCGCTCGGCTCCTCCGGGCGTGCATCGGATCCGGTGGTCATGGGCACGAGCGTACGGGGGAGAGGGCTCCGCGTGCGTCAGACCGCGGTCTGACCCGCGGGTGGGACCGGTCCGACGCAGGGTGCGGGTGCCGGTGCGGATCTGCCGGGAGGCACCCGGTCGCCGCAGGCGCCGGCACGGTCAGAGCAGGCGCAGCGGCGCTTCGAGCAGCTCGGGGCCGTCGTTGCCGACCGCACCGACTGCGGGATCCACCTCGCGGATCTCGAGCGCGGCATCGTCCAGCAGGTGGGTGTCGTCCAGGATCCACTCCTGGGCGGCGTGCCGGTCATCCATCGAGCTGTCGAGCCACACATCGAGCTCGCTGCGGCGCAGCATCACCGGGGTGCGGTCGTGGAGGTCGCGGAGCTCCCCGACGGCCTCGCGGGTGATGATCGTGGCGCTGAGCAGGAAATCGCCGTCCTCGCTGGCGGCCGGGCCCGCGTGGTGCCCGGGCCCCTTCCACCAGGAGACCAGCGCCGCCATGTACAGCGGGGAGCCGTCGGCCGGGGCGATGAAGTGCGGCTGCCCGCGCCTGCCCTGCTCGTCGCGCACCCACTCGTAGTACCCGTCCATCGGGACGATCGCACGCCAGCGGCCGAGGCTCCCGCGGAGGCTCGGCTTCTCTGCGAGGGTCTCGCGGCGGGCGTTGAAGGTGCGTGAGGAGAACGAGGAGTCCGTCGCGAACGGGGGCAGCAGGCCCCAGCGGGCGACACGCAGCGCGCGGGTGATCGTCCGGGAGCCCGGGTCGATCGATTCGGTGACCACGTGGATCGGCGCCGTCGGCGGGATGTTCCACCGGCTGCGCAGCTGCGGATCCGCGAGGTCGACGGCCCCGAGGTCGTCGACCAGCGGATCGATCTCCTGGAAGAACGCGAAGCGCCCGCACATGTCAGGAGCCCTTCGGATCCTCGGTGGGCTCGCCGGTGGTGGCCTGATCGGCGGTGGGGCCCTCGCTGCCGTCGACGGAAGCGGGATCGACCGTCGGCACGCCGTGACGCGGGGTGAGGCGGGCGTCCTCGCCGGTGTAGGCCTCGGCGTCGCGGTGGAAGTTCTTCAGCCTGATGTCGCGGCCCTGATCGATGATGTCCTCGCGCTTGGCCTCGGCCTTCTCCGCCGCCTTCGAGTCACGCATCGGGAGGGTGAGGTCGTCCTCGGCGGGCTTGCCGGACTCCAGCTCGCGAGCTCGCTCGAACTCCGCGTCCACCTCGGCACCGAGGATGATCACGATGTTGATGATCCACAGGGCGAACAGGACGGCCATGATGCCGCCGATGGCGCCGTAGCTCGAGTACCCGGCCACGGTGCCCATGTAGATCGACAGGGCGACCGCGGCGATGGCGATGCCGATGATCGCGAACACACCGCCGGGGGAGATGAGGCGGAACGGCTTGGCGATGTTCGGGGCGCCCCAGTACAGCAGCGAGATCAGTGCGAAGGCGATCACCAGGATCACGGGCCACTTCACCCAGGCCCAGACGGGCAGGAACGATCCGGTCAGGAAGGTGAGCACGCCCTGGGCGCCGAAGGCGGAGGCGATCGGGCCCAGCAGCCCGTCCACGAGCGACTGGTTCAGCAGGATCGACACGAAGATCAGGAGGATGCCGAGGATCATGGCGATCGTCAGCCCGAGCATCGAGAGGATCAGGCGGACCGGTCCTCGGCCCTCAGGGATCTCGTAGACCTGGTTGGCGACGCGGCCGAACGCCTTGATGTACCCCGAGGCGGACCACAGGGCGGTGGCGATACCGATGATCAGCGCGACGGTGCCGCCGGTCGCCGAGCCCATGAGGGACTCGACGGTCGACGCGACCGCATCGCCGGCACCGAGCTCGGAACCGCTCGCGGCAGACTCGATCGCATCGGTGATGAGCGCGGCGATCTGGTCCTTGACCGGGGCGAGCAGGAGCGTGGCCAAGGAGAACAGCGCCAGCAGCGTCGGAGCGATCGACAGCACCATGAAATAGGTGAGCTTCGCGGCCTGGTCCGTGCCCCCATCGCGGGAGAACTCCGAGAGCACACGTTTCGCCATGTACTTCACGGTGGGGCGGCTGAGGCGCGAGGAGGACGGATCGGGGGAGTCGGCCATGAGGAAGGGCTCCTGGTAGTGGGGACGATCTCTGGGACAGGCGTCACGTCATCCTGCCATGGTCGGACCCTGGGAGAGTTGTCCACAATTCCTGACTTCGCGCGGCGCGGCACGGCTGATCCCTCTACAGTGACCGCGGATGTGCTGCGCAGCACATTGCGACTGGAGGGACCGGTCGGTCGGGTCGGGAGGGGACTGGATGGAGACCGCCACCATCATCGAGGCGGAATCGCGGGAGCTGATCCGCCGTCGGGGACTGGACGTGCGTGCCGACCAGCTCGAGCCGCTGATCCGGGAGGTCGTCGCGGACTACGACTACCGCTCCTCCTCCGGAGAGGTGCCGGTGCTCCACGACGGCGACACGATGGTGGCCGAGGTAGCCGCACGCATCGGCGGTTTCGGACCGCTCCAGGAGATGCTCGACGACCCCACGGTCGAGGAGATCTGGTTGAACTCGCCGAGCCAGGTCTTCTGCGCGCGCAACGGACGCAGCGAGCTCACCACGATCGTCCTCTCGGACGCCGAGGTCCGCGGCATCGTCGAGCGGATGCTGGTGAGCTCGGGCAGGCGCCTGGACATGAGCACCCCGTTCGTCGACGCCCTGCTGCCGGACGGATCGCGCCTGCACGTCGTGATCCCCAGCGTCACGCGCACCCACTGGGCGATCAACATCCGCAAGTTCGTCGCCAAGGCCATCGACCTCCAGGGCCTGGTCGCCCTCGGATCGCTGACCGCTCAGGCCGCGGACTTCCTCGACGCAGCGATCAGCTCGGGACTGAACGTGATCGCCAGCGGCGCGACCGGGGCGGGCAAGACCACCTTCCTGCGGTGCCTGGCGCAGTCGATCGGTGCCCGCGAACGGGTCGTCACCATCGAGGAGGTCTTCGAGCTGGATCTGGGCCTGCGCGACGTGGTCGCGATGCAGACGCGCCAGGCGAACCTCGAGGGCACAGGGGAGATCTCGATGCGCCGCTTGGTGAAGGAGGCGCTGCGCATGCGTCCCAGCCGGGTGATCGTCGGGGAGGTCCGCGAGGCCGAGGCACTGGACATGCTGATCGCGTTGAACAGCGGCCTGCCCGGACTCGCGTCGATCCATGCCAACTCCGCGCGCGACGCGGTCACCAAGCTCTGCACGCTGCCGCTGCTGGCCGGGGAGAACATCTCCAGTCGCTTCGTGGTGCCCACCGTGGCCAGTGCGATCGACCTCGTGGTGCACCTGGACATGCTCGCGGACGGGCGCCGCCGGGTGCGGGAGATCGCAGGGCTCAGCGGTCGGGTGGAGGACGAGGTCATCGAGATCTCCGAGCTGTTCACGCTGCGCGGGGATCGTCTCGTGCGCGGGGAAGGCCATCCTCCCCACGCCGAACGTTTCGCACGTGCCGATCACGATCTCCATGCCCTGCTGGGGCGTCCGGAGGCAGCATGAGCGACGGAGCATTCCTCGGGTTGATCGCCGGCCTCGGTCTGCTGTCGATCTGGTGGTCGCTGTGGGAGCAGGACGGTCACTCGGTGCGACGGGGACGTATCGGTCGGGCGATGGATCGGATGCGCGACGACCTGGTGACCGTCGGGCTCACCTCCGTTCCGCCGGCTGCGGTGCCGGCCCTGAGCGCAGGACTGGGCCTGGTGGTCTCGGCTGCTCTGTGGTCGCTCTCCGGCGCTGTGGTCCCTTCCGTGACCATCGGCGCGGCATCGATGGCCCTGCCCATCGTCTTCCTGCGCTCCGCGGCCCGCCGTCGCACCACTGAACTGCGCGAGGTCTGGCCCGAAGCGGTCGATCACGTCAACTCCGCCATCAGAGCCGGCCTCTCCCTGCCCGAAGCGCTGGTCCAGCTCAGCCACAAGGGGCCGGAGGGGCTGCGGCCGGCATTCCACGAGTTCTCGCTCGACTACCAGGCCAGCGGCGACTTCGCTGCCTGCCTGGACCGACTGAAGACCCGCCTCGCCGATCCTGTCGGAGATCGGATCGTCGAAGCCCTGAGGATCACGCGCGACGTCGGAGGTACCGATCTCGGTGGACTCCTGCGCACCTTGGCGACCTTCCTCCGCGAGGACGCCCGCACCCGCGCCGAGCTCGAGGCCCGCCAGTCCTGGACGATCAACGCGGCACGCCTCGCGCTCGTCGCCCCGTGGGCCGTGCTGGCGCTGATGTCGACCCGTCCGCAGGCAGCGCAGGCATACGACTCCCCGATGGGAATGTCGATGATCCTCATCGGAGCAGCAGTCTCTCTGGTCGCCTATCGCGTGATGCTGCGTATCGCGCGTCTGCCGCAGGACGAGAGGGTGCTGCGATGACGACCTCCGGAATCGCCCTCCTGGGAGCGCTCCTCGGTCTCATGCTCGGGATCGGGCTCGCCCTGGTGGCAGGCCGCCTGCCATGGCTGCGCTCCCGCGATCTCGGCGCGCGCATCGACCCGTATCTGCGTCGTTCCCGCTCCGCCTCCCTGTTCAGCGCCCCAGCGAGCACCAGCAGGACGCGACTCGTCGCCGAGAACCTCTTCGGCCCGATCGCGCACCGCGGCCTGGGTCTGCTCGAACGCCTCACCGGCGGGGCGGACCAGCTCGAACGGCGGCTGCGCCTGGCGGGGAAACGCTCTTCCGTGGATTCGTTCCGCGTCGAGCAGGTGGTCTTCGCTGTGCTCGGCCTGCTCCTCGGCCTCGTGGTGGCGCTGCTGGCGATCAGCTCCCGCGGCGCGAGCCCCGTGCTGGGACTGTGCATCGTCGCTCTCGGCACGCTGCTCGGAGTGCTCCTGCGCGACTACCTCCTGGGACGGGAGATCACGCGCCGTGCCGCCCGGATGGCGCGGGAGTTCCCCACGGTCGCGGACCTGCTCGCGCTCGCCGTGGCTGCGGGCGAGAGCCCCATCGCGGCGATGGAACGGGTCGCGCACACCTCCACCGGCGCCCTGCCCGAGGAGTTCGCGGCCACCGTCGCGGACATCCGCTCAGGCACCTCCGTCGCCCAGGCGCTCGCTTCCCTGGGGACACGTACGCCGTTGGCCTCGCTGGGGCGTTTCGGTGAGGGCGTCTCCGTGGCGATCGAACGCGGCACGCCCTTGGCGGACGTGCTGCGCGCCCAGGCACAGGATGCCCGGGAGGCGTCCAAGCGCGATCTGATGGAGATCGCCGGTCGCCGCGAGATCTACATGCTGATGCCCGTCGTGTTCTTCGTGATGCCGCTCGTGGTGGTCTTCGCGATCTTTCCGGGAATCGCCGTGCTGGAGATCGCCCTGTGAGGGCGCCGATGCCGCCGGGAGGCGCCCGGCACCTCTCGCTGCCGGGAACTGCCCGCCGACCCCCTCCGGTCCTGCCCGTCGAGGCCGGCCGCCGGCTGCCTCTCCAGATACCTGAACGAGCACGCCCCGCACCGCCGACCCGATCCCGAAGAAACACTCCGGGATCCTTGCCGAGGAGCCAGACATGACCATTCACCGCACCACTCTCCACCGTCGGTCCCGCCGAGGGCGTGTCGCATACCGCGGCCCGCGGCACGGCGCAGCGGTCGAGCCGCAGAGCAGGACGTCGCAGCTCGTCGAGCGTCTGGGTTCCGATCGCGGCGACGTGCCCGGATGGGTGCTGATCACGCTCATGACTGCCGGGATCGTCGTCGCCCTCTGGGCCGTGGCCTCAGAGCAGATCGTGCAGATCTTCGAGAACGCCATGGCGCCGTTCCTCGGCGGAAGCCTCTGATCGCCGTCGCTCCCGAGTTCTCACCGTGATCACCGCACCGTCCTCGACACTCGTGGCATCACCCTGCCCTCCGGCCCGACGCGGCCGATCGCGCACGGGCCCCGGTCGGCAGCTAACGCGCGACCTGCGCCGGGAGGAGGGCTCGGCGGTGGCGGAGTTCCCGATGGTCGCGGTGCTGATCATCCTCATCGCGCTCGCCGTGGTGCAGGCCGCCCTCGTCCTCCACACCCGCAACACGCTCATCGATGCCGCCGTCCAGGGCGCCCACCACGCCTCCCTGGTCGGAGCCGCCCCCGACGACGGTGCCGCACGGGCGGAGCAGCTCGTCCAGCAGCGGTTCGGGAGCTCGTACCAGGTCGCCGCCACGGCGTCGGAGGACGCCGACGGCACCATCACGGTCCACGTGCGCGCGACCCTGCCTCTGGTGGGACTGTTCGGCCCCGCGGGGACGCTCCGCGTCGAGGGACGCGCACTGGATGAGGAGGCATGGTGACGCTCGTCGCGCCCTGCGCGATCGGCCCTCGGCATCGCCGATGCAACGGCGCACGGAACCGCCTGCGCGACGAGGACGGCAACACGATCGTCGAGTTCGTGGCGCTTTCGGCCGCGCTGCTGATCCCCTCCCTCTACCTCGTGCTCACGCTCGGGTCCGTCCAGGCGGCAGTCTTCGCCGCCGACACCATTGCCCGGGACGCAGCCCGGATCCACGCCGTCGACGCCGATCCCGAGAACGCCACCGCGCGAACTTGGCAGCACACCACGATGATCCTCGAGGATTACCGCCTCCCCGTGAGCGACGTCGTGGAGATCCGCTGCAGCGAGGACCCGTGTGCGACCGCGGGAGGGACCGTCACCGCGCGGGTACGGATCCCGGTTCCCGTCCCCGGTCTCGGCCCGATCCTCGGTGATACCGGACCGGTCACGGTGGGATCCGCGCACGCCGTCCAGGTCGACCAGTACGGGGAGGGGGCCCCATGAGCGGACACCACGAGCCGACCGTGCACGGGTTCGAGGCGCCGACCGTGAACGGGACCGAAGCGCCGACCGTGAACGGGACCGAAGCGCCGACAGTGAACGGCACCGAGGACTCACGTCGGGGCCGGTGCCGGGTACTCTCCAGGCTGCGCGATCCCCGGGGGTCCATGACCATCCTGACCACGGGAGTGCTCGTCGTGATCCTCATGGTGATCGGCGTCGGCACCGCCGTCACCGGGGTCCACCTGGAGCGCAATGGCCTGCAGGCCGCTGCGGACAGCGCCGCGCTCGCCGCCTCGCAGGCGGTGGACCCCGCGCGGCTCTACACCACCGGCGACGGCAACGCCCTCCACGCCGGTTTCGCGCGTCGTGCCGCGCAGGAGCAGCTGCGCAGATATCCCCTGGACACGACCAGCACCGAGGACGTGCAGGTGCTCGACGTCTCCGTCGACGGGGACGGGACCGTCCGCGTCGTGGTCACCGCTCGCACCCATCCGCCCTTGGCAGGATGGTTCACACGAAGGACGGGGCTGTCCGTCCCTCTGACCGTTCAAGGAGAGGCCAGATCGCGATGACCACCCCGATCACGACCGCACTGCTCGCCCCCGATAAGTTCAAGGGAACGCTCGGCGCCGCAGAGGTGGTCGAGGCGCTCGCCCGCGGGATCCGGGACACGGCACCCGACGTCGAGCTGCTCGCCTGCCCGATCGCCGACGGCGGCGATGGCACCGTGGACGCCGCGCTCGCCGCCGGCGGCACGGAGCGCACGAGCCTCATCACCGGGCCGACGGGGGAGCCCCGCAGTGCGCGCTGGGCGCTCTCGGACGGGTTGGCCGTCCTCGAGCTCGCCGAGGCCGTCGGCCTCCGCGCCCTCCCCGGTGACGAACTCGCCCCCCGCGCGGCCTCCACCCGTGGTCTGGGCGAGCTGATCCTCGCCGCCGTCGCCGCCGGGGCTCGCTCGGTCATGGTCGGACTCGGCGGCAGCTCCTCGACCGACGCCGGGGCCGGTCTGCTCCAGGGCCTTGGCGGGCGGCTGCTGACCGCCGCCGGGGAGGACATCGCTGCAGGGGTCGACGGCCTGGCGACTCTCGCCTCGGTCGACCTCGCCCCGGCGCTCGAGGCGCTGGAAGGGATCGAGCTGATCGCCGCGAGCGACGTGACCAATCCGCTGCTGGGAGACGACGGCGCCACCGCGGTGTACGGACCGCAGAAGGGGATCCCGTCGGAGGACATCGCGGTGGTCGACGCGGTCCTCGGCGCCGCTGCGGAGATCCTGGACCCCGCGCATGCGTGCCGGGACGCCGCCGGTGCCGGCGCCGCCGGCGGCACCGGGTTCGCACTGTTCCTGCTCGGTGCCGCCCAGCGCTCCGGGGCCGACGCCGTGTTCGAGCTCGCCGGCGTCGAGTCCCTCCTGGCCCGCGCCGACGTCGCGGTGACGGGGGAGGGGAAGCTCGATGCACAGACGCTCCAGGGGAAGGGGCCTGCCGAGATCGCCCGTCGCGCCCATGATCTGGGGCTCCCGGTGGCGGCGGTCGCCGGAGCGATCACCCTGTCCGAGGACGAGCTGCACGAGGCCGGGATCACCAGGGCGTGGGATCTCACCTCGCGCGCCGGATCCGTCGAGAAGGCGATCGCCGATCCGGCGAGGTGGCTGGTCGAGGTGGGGCGCGACCTCGGCACCTGGCTCGTGGATGCCCCGCAGCAGGAGCATGCTGCCGCGCGCGACGGGTCGGGCGCTGCAGGCCGCTGAACGATACCGGGAGAGCCCGGAACGCTCCCGGGGAGCCCCGGGACGGACCGATTCGTCGGCCCGGTCCAGGCTCCTGCCGTAGACTCGGGCCTCGTGACTTCCATCGACTTCTCCGTAGAGATCCCCCAGCTCCGCTCGACCCTGTCGTCGATCGAGCAGGTGACCGACATCGAGGCGCTCGACGCCAAGATCGCCGACCTCGAGAAGCAGGCATCGTCCCAGGACCTGTGGGACGACGTCGACAACGCGCAGAAGGTCTCCTCGTCCCTCTCCCACGCGCAGTCCGAGCGTCGACGCATCAGCCAGCTCTCCTCGCGCATCGAGGACCTCGAGGTCATGGTCCAGCTCGCCGCCGAGGAGGACGACGCTGACACCCTCGAAGAGGCCGAGCAGGAGCTGGTCTCGATCCACAAGACGCTCGACGAGCTCGAGGTGCGCACCCTGCTCTCGGGCGAGTACGACGAGCGCGACGCGGTCATCACGATCCGCGCCGGCGCCGGTGGCGTGGACGCCGCGGACTTCGCGGAGATGCTCATGCGCATGTACCTGCGCTGGGCGGAGCGGCACGGCCACGCGCACAAGGTCATGGACACCTCCTACGCGGAAGAGGCGGGGCTGAAGTCGGTCACCTTCGAGATCTCCGCACCCTTCGCCTACGGCACCCTGTCCGTCGAGGGCGGCACCCACCGCCTGGTGCGCATCAGCCCCTTCGACAACCAGGGGCGTCGCCAGACCTCCTTCGCCGCCGTCGAGGTCATCCCGCTGATCGAGTCCACCGACTCCATCGAGATCCCCGACAACGACCTCAAGGTCGACGTCTTCCGCTCGTCGGGCCCCGGCGGGCAGTCCGTGAACACCACGGACTCCGCAGTGCGCATGACGCACCTGCCCACCGGGACCGTCGTCTCCATGCAGGACGAGAAGTCCCAGATCCAGAACCGTGCCGCCGCGCTGCGCGTCATGCAGTCTCGCCTGCTGCTGCTGAAGAAGGCCGAGGAGGCCGCTGAGCGCAAGGAGCTCGCGGGCAACGTGAAGGCCAGCTGGGGCGACCAGATGCGCTCCTACGTGCTGAACCCGTATCAGATGGTCAAGGACCTGCGCACCGAGTACCAGGAGGGCAACCCCTCCTCGGTGTTCGACGGTGAGATCGACGAGTTCATCGACGCCGGCATCCGGTGGCGCGCCGAGCAGGGCAAGCTGCAGGACTGATCAGCGCCGTCGGGGGCCTGCAGTCCGCTGATCCACCTGGTGTGAGCACCGGCACCAGACCTTGACCAGGTTTTGACCTCGTTCACGAGTCAGCCTGCGGCGATTCGCGCGTCGGCGACCCTACTCTGGGACAGAACGCCTCCCCCGATGTGAACAGGCACCCGTGATCCGTTTCGACAACGTCACCAAGACGTACATGCGTGGCCAGCACCCCGCGGTGGAGAACCTCGACATCGAGTTCGCCCGCGGGGAGTTCGTGTTCCTCGTCGGCGCCTCGGGCTCCGGGAAGTCCACCATGATGCGCATGGTGCTCAAGGAGACCGCCCCCACGCTCGGCACCGTCTACGTGGCGGGCCGGGACCTCTCCCGCATCCCGTCCTGGAAGGTTCCCGCACTGCGCCGGGACATCGGGATGGTGTTCCAGGACTTCCGCCTGCTGCCGTCCAAGACGGCCTACCAGAACATCGAGTTCGCGTTGGCGGTGATCGGCACGCCCCGCAAGGTGGTGCGCCGACTGGTGCCCGAGATGCTCGAGATGGTGGGTCTGGAGGACAAGGGCAAGCGACTCCCGCACGAGCTGTCCGGCGGTGAGCAGCAGCGCGTCGCCATCGCCCGCGCCTACGTCAACCGACCCTCGATCCTCCTGGCCGATGAGCCGACGGGCAACCTCGACCCCTCGACCGCGGAAGGGATCCTCGATCTGCTCAGCGAGATCAACGAGCGCGGCACCACCGTGGTCATGGCCACCCACGACCACGGCGCGGTGGACCGCATGCGCCGCCGCGTGGTCGAGATGGTCGGGGGCCGCGTCGTGCGTGACGAGCGCGAGGGCCTGTACGAGAGCGAGACCCCGGTCAGCGTGATCTCCGGGCACCTTCCCGATGACTCCGCCCACCGCTCCGAACTGCCGTCCGCGCTCCTCGTGGACGAGGGCGAGCAGCCTGCGTCAGAGGACGGGCCTGCCGGGGACGTGCTGGAGGAGGAGCTGATCGACGAGCGCGATGCGCTGCTGGAGCAGCACGAGGACGCGTTCGCCGAGGACGAGGACGGGGAGGCTCTGCGATGAGGATGCGCTACATCTCCGGGGAGATCCTCTCCGGGCTCTGGCGGAACATCGCCATGGTCATCTCCGTCGTGATCGTGACCGCGGTGTCCCTGACCTTCGTGGGCACGGGACTGATCATGCAGAAGCAGATCATGGACATGAAGGACACTCTCGTCGAGCAGTCGCAGGTGACGATCTTCCTGTGCTCACCGCATTCCACCGCCGCCTCCTGTGCCGGCGGCGCGGCCACCGACGCGCAGATCGACTCGGTGCGCGAGGCGTTGGACGGCGACGTGCTCTCGCCCTACATCGCGTCCTACGACGAGCGCTCCCAGGACGAGGCGCTTGGGATCTATCAGGAGCAGTTCGCCGGGGAGGGGTTCGTCTCGAACTTCACCGCCGAGGACATGCCCGTCTCCTTCCACATCACCCTCCAGGACGCCGACGAATCCGCTGCGGTCGTCGAGTTCTTCCAGGGTCGCGACGGGGTCGACGAGGTCACCGACCTCCTCAGCACGTTCGCCCCGTTCATCGATGTGCTGAACCAGTCGACCCTGTTCGCGCTCGGGCTCGCGGTCCTGATGCTGATCGCCGCGCTGCTCCTGGTGGCCACTACCATCCGGATGTCGGTGGCGAACCGTCGCCGCGAGATCGCCATCATGCGGCTGGTCGGCGCCTCGAACCTCTTCATCCGCCTCCCGTTCCTGCTGGAGGGGGCGGTCGCCGCGATCATCGGCGGCGTGATCGCCTCCGGCATGCTGTGGCTGGGCCTGGACTACATCGTCCAGGGCTGGCTCGCGCCGACCCTCGGCAGCGACCTGATCACGGTGGGCGTCGCCGACCTGATCTGGGCCGCGCCCGTCCTCGTCGCGCTCGGCGCGATCCTCTCGATCGCCTCGTCGGTGGTCTCCCTGAACCGCTATCTGAAGGTGTGAGCATGTCCCCGAGCATCCTGCGCCGTCCGCTGACTCTCGCCGCGACCGTCCTGCTGGTCCTCACGCCCTCGCTTGCCGGACCGCTGTCGCCGGCCTCGGCCGAGGGCACCAAGCAGGACAAGATCGCCGAGCGCGAGACGGTCGACCAGCAGCTCGAGGACCTCCGCATCGATCTCGGCGGGGTGAACGATGAGCTCGCCGACACCTACATCGCCCTGGCGGAGACGGAACTGCTCATCCCGGAGGCGCAGCAGGATCTCGAGGACGCTCAGGCCGAGCTCGCGGCCGCCCGTGAGGACGATCGGCTCACCGGGGAGCGCCTCACGGCCGCCCAGGACGAGGAGAAGCAGCTCTCCGGAGAGGTCGAGACCGGTCAGGAAGAGGTCGACCGCAGCGACGACGAGCTGGCGCAGGTCGCTCTGGACGCCTACAAGGGCGGCGGGCTGCCCAATCCGTCGACCATCTACACCGGCGGGCAGGACCCGCAGGACGCGGTGGATCGCTCGATGAACTACCGCCTGACGATGTCCTCCCAGGGGAGCCGCCTGGACACCCTGCGCGCCGACCAGGCGGTCACGGAGAACTCCGCGGACCGCCTCACCGCAGTGCGCGAGGAGATCGACGCACTGAAGCTCGAGTCCGAGCAGGCCGTCCAGCGCACCGCCGACGCGGAGGACGCCGCCGCCGCCGCGAAGGCCGACCTCGACGACCTCTACGCCACGCAGAAGACCCAGCGTGACGACCTCGAGGCCAAGAAGACGAAGTACCAGGAGGACGAGGCGAACCTGGAGGATCGCAGTTCGACCCTGGACACGGAGATCGAGGAGCTCGCCCGCCAGGAGCGCGAACGCGAGCAGAAGGCGGCCGAAGCGGCCAAGAAGAAGAGCAGCAGCGGGAGCGGCACGGGCAAGAAGAGCAGCAGCGGCGGCTCCGCGAACACCGGCGGAGGCTGGAACTACCCGGTGAATTCGCGCATGAACTCGAACTACGGCTGGCGCTACCACCCGATCTACCACACGCGGAAGCTGCATGCCGGAGTCGATTTCCCGGTCGCGTGCGGGACCTCGGTGGGGGCGACCCATTCCGGTCGCGTCATCGCTCGCACGCACAACAGCGGTGCGGGCAACAAGATCATCCTCAGCCACGGCATCCACAACGGGAAACTGGTCACCAGCTCGTACCACCACCTGCAGGGCTTCGCGAAGCCGGTGGGCGCGCAGGTCTCCGCCGGTGACACCGTCGGCTACGTGGGCACGACGGGCTCCTCGACCGGCTGCCACCTCCACTTCGAGATCCAGGAGGACGGGAACTCCGTCAACCCCGCGAACTACCTGTGACGCAGAGCGGCGCGTGACCGGGCCCGCCCGCGTCGGGACGGTCGGCGTCGAGCGGGCCATATTGTCTCGCGTCCTGCGGTGATCACCGCGTAAGCTTGGTCTTCGGTCGCGGTACGAGCCCGGCCGGCACCTGGCGCAGATCGACTGCGGAACGGAGGGACTCCATGGCGGCGAAGAAGAAGACGGCGGCGAAGAAAGCCGCCAGGGAAGACGGTCCCGAGAAGAAGCTCATCGCGTCGAACAAGCGTGCTCGGCACGACTACTACATCGACGACACCTGGGAAGCGGGAATCGTCCTGTCCGGCACCGAGGTGAAGTCGCTGCGCGATCGCGGCGCCTCCCTGATCGACGGCTACTGCTTCGTGGAGGGCCGTGAGGTCTGGATGGACGCCGTCCACATCGCCCCGTACGTCAAGGGCACCTGGACCAATCACGCAGCCCGACGCAAGCGCAAGCTGCTGCTGCACAAGCAGGAGATCGAGCGCCTGGCGAGCAAGTCCCGCGAGAAGGGCTTCACGATCGTCCCGCTGGAGATGTACTTCCTGGGCTCGCACGCGAAGGTCGTCATCGGCCTGGCGCGCGGCAAGAAGGAATGGGACAAGCGGCAGACTCTGCGCGAGCAGCAGGACCTGCGTGAGGCGCAGCGCGCCATGCGGCAGCGCGAACTCGCCTGACCTTCCTGTCGGAACGCACCGCCAGCGCTGAGGGAGGCGCTCCTCGCACGCTGAGGGTGACGGGCCGACGCGAATTCACGCGCTCCGGCCCGGACGATCACGCCGTCTGGCGCTCCGAGGCCTGTCCTGGACCTGGTCAGTCGTCGCGCTCGAGCCGGGCCACGGTCTGTCGGCTCGACTCCAGGATCCCCTCGTCGCCGGCACCGAGCATCTCGCGCATCACCAGCGCCCGGCGCGCATCCTCCAGGGCCAGGCCCCGAAGCCCCGTCGCCGAGACCTCCCGGCCCGAGCGCAGCTCCCGGAGACCGTGCTCGAAACGGCATTTCGCACGATGCTGGAACACCGCAGCGAGCACGGACAGCGAGGAGGGGGAGGTCGGATCCTCGAAACCGGTCTCCTCGGCGGCGAGGTCGAACTGCTCCTCGGCCGCGGTGAACGCGCCCTGCCACTGCAGCACGTGGGCATACCTGGTGCGTCGCACCGCGCGCATGAGAGGCGGCAGAGCCGGGTCCTCGAGGGAGCGCCGGGCGGCGATCGCTGCCTCGTCGAGACGACCCAGCATGCGCAGATGAGCAACGACGCGGGGATCCTCCGGGTTCTCCGTGCACCAGCGCGCGAGGGCCTCGGGATCGGCGACCACCTCCCGCAGGGTGTCGTCATCGACCATGACCTGCACTCCTGCTGCGGTGAATCCGACCATGGGATCATGATGGGCTCTGCGGCCGCGTGCGGTCCAGGGATGACCGCTTCGCCGTGAGCTGAGGGATATTCGCTTCAGTTCGACAGGCAGTCGCGGTAGACTCAAGGAACGGCATGCGGGGAGACCCGGTGCTCGTGGCTGTTTGACAACAGAATCGTGAGTGCAAGGGCGATCCCTCGGGATCGCCGATATCTGTGCTGCAGACCCACGCTGGGGGCCGATCGGTTTCGACGGTAGTTGTCCAGCAAGGGGAAGCGGGCCGAGAAGCCAGAGTCATCTCGTTAACGTCCTCTGGAAACCAATAAGTGCCGAATCCAAGCGCACTGACTTCGCTCTCGCTGCCTGATCAGCGTTAGCAGTCTGGAACCCCGGGCTTGCTCCTGACCCGGATCGTTCCATCATCTAAGGAGCCACTGCTGCCGACCCTCGTCATCGGGGAAGGATGAACACTTCAGAGTGACTGAGTCCGTCGACGACGTGTTCGTGCGAGCGTCGGGACTGAGAAAACGATAATACGGACTGCGCCCGGAGAAGCTCTTGCTCCGCACTATCGGACGCGGGTTCGATTCCCGCCGGCTCCACCATTGCACTCACCACGAAAGGCCCCCTCACCTGCGTTGCTGCGCGGGGAGGGGGCCTTTTGCGTGCCCGGTGCCGCTCAGGCGACGTCGTACGTGAGCCCGTGCCCCAGCTCGTAGCGGTTGCCGTCCGCATCGACGTAGACGTAGGGGCGGCCGTCCATGTGCCGCTCCTTGGCGTAGCCCGGCACGTCGTTGGGGGACGCGCAGCGGCCGTCCGCATCCACCGCGATCGCGTCGGCGTCGATCGGGAACGTGATCGGCAGGCGACCGCTGGGGGAGTACTCGCCCAGCACCGCGTCGACCATCGTCTCGTAGCGGGACTCGAAGCCGACCAGCAGGCCGTCCGCCAGCGGCTCGATCGCGTCGAGCAGCCACGGGTACATGGCGTTCAGCCCGATCACCAGGGTGTCGACGCTCTCGCGGATGCGGCGCACCTTCTCGATGTCGACGTGGGAGTGGTCATCGATGGCGAGGTCGGCGACCCCCACGAACTCGAAGTACGCGCCGACGAAGGGCTTCATGAGCACGATCGCGACGTCCGCTCCGCGATGGTCGGTGGTGAACGCGACATCCGGATGCGCCTGCTCGATCCGGGACCGCAGGGCGTCGAGCTCCTTGACCGTGAGCTCCTTGGCCATGAGCTCGACGTACACGCGCTTGCCGGTGAGGGAGGCAGGCGTGAGCGGCAGCACGGCGTCGTGGTTCTTGGCGAGGACGACGGAGCGTCGGTGGGCATCCTCCGCCGCCGCAGCTGCCTCCGTGTTCCGGACGATGCGGTCCGCCTCGGCGGGGTCGGCGTAGGGGTTCTCGAACAGTCCGAGGGTGAACAGCTCCTCGAGCAGCAGCTGCGCCGCCTCGTCGAGCCGCGCGGAGGTGAAGAAGCCGGAGACGAAGGCATCACGCACGGCGTCGACGTCGTTGGTGTCCGCGAACATGTCGGTGCCGGCCATCACGGCCAGGCCCACCCGCTGGGCCGTGGTGAGCTCCTCGGCGCCCCAGGCCATCTTCGAGAGGATGCCCGAGTCGGAGTTGATGTAGCCGCGATGGCCCATCGACCGCAGCAGGTCCAGGATCTCCTTGTTGAAGGCGAATCCGAGCTGCTCGAACTGCGTGACCCGACCCTGCGGGGTGGAGGACTTCTCGTCCGACGGGATCGCGTAGTAGGGCATGACCGAGGAGGTCCCGGCATCGATCGCCGCCTGGAACGGAGGCAGGTGGTACTCCTCGAGGGACCCTGGCGTCGGGTAGATGTTGAAACGGCCCTCCGCGTAATGGGGATCCGTGCCGTTCTCCCGGGCGCCGCCGCCGGGGAAATGCTTCGTGGTCAGGGCCACGCCGTCGGCCGCGAGGCGGTCGCCGCCCTGGAAGCCGCGCACGATCGCGTCCATCGCGCGGGAGACGAACTCGGGATCCTCGCCGAAGGTTCCGTGGCCGCGGAACCAGCGCGGGTCGGTGAAGACATCGGCCATGTACATGTAGCCCTTGCGGAGCCCGGAGGCGAGCCACTCGGCCCGCGACTGGGCGGCGAAATCCTCGATGACGTCGAGCGACCCGGTGGCGGCGAGGCCGAGTGTGCCCGGCCATTGGGTGAACGGGAGGTCCTCGGGTGTGGCGCCCATCTTGAACCCGCCGGCCTCGTTCTTGGAGTTCGCGGCGACGATCACGGGAACGCCCCATCGGGTGTCCTCCGCGATCTCGTTCATCGCGTTGATCCAGGTCGCGATCCGCGATCCGGTGGGCTCCTCGCGCATGATGAAGTGGCGCATGTGCATGCCCCGGATCATTTCGGTGGTGCCCTGGAAGGGGATGCCTGCGCTGGTGTGCGGGTCGAGCTTGAGCGGCAGATGCTGCTCGTCGACCGCCCCGTCGTGACTGGTGAGCTCCGTGTCGTGCTGCGAGATGCCCATCGGTCGCGAGCTGATCACCATCAGCCCCAGCTTCTCGTCCGGAGACATCCGCGAGACCAGGTCCGCCGCCCGCTCGGCCGGGGCCAGCCGCCAGTCCTCGAACGGGGTGAGCTCGCCGTCCCCATCGAGGTCCCGGAACTGCAGCCCGTCGACCTCGATGATCTGCTTGACGCGGCTGGAGAGGGGGACCTGCTGGGTCATGAAGGCTCCTGTGGGGTGGGTCCGGAGAAGGGGGCGAAAGACGGCGACGGCCACGGCACGGCATGGCCTGATGAGTGTGGCCGCTGCGTCGTGTGGCGTGTGGCGTGTGGCGTGTGGCGTGCGGCGGTGGAGCAGCCGATGGACGGGTGGATCAGCCGCGGGACGGTCGGGTCAGCCGGTGATCAGTGCGCCGAAGCCGAGCGAGACGAGGTGCTCACGGCTCATCGTGAGGGAGTCGAAGATGTCACGGCCGTAGGTCTGGTCCTGCTCGATGAGCAGGTGCTGCGCTCCGGAGGCGAGGGCCTGCTCGATGACGGGCTTCCAGTCCAGCGTGCCCTGGCCTACCTCGGCGAACTGCACGATCTCCCCGCCCCAGAAGCGGGTGAACGCGGACCGATCCCCGCCGGCGGCCGCGGCGAGCACCTCGGTCGGCGGCAGGGTGATGCGGTAGTCCTTGAGGTGGACGAGGTCCAGCACGCCGTCGAAGTCGGCAAGGGTGCGCTCGGGATCGCGGCCGCCGCGCTGCACCCAATGGCAGTCGATCTCGTAGCGCAGGTGGGGCGCCTTCTGACGGAGCTGGTCGAGCAGCGTGACGCCGCCGAGCTTCGCGAACTCGACGTGGTGGTTGTGGTAGCTGAGGCGGAGGCCCGCGTCCGCCATGCGTCGGGCATATCCGTCGGCCTCGGCGGCGAACGCGTCGAAGGCCTCCTGGGACGCCATCGCGCTCAGCGGCATCATGCCGATCCGCAGATGCTTCGTGCCCAGACGGCGGGCGTGCTCGACGTGGAGGTCGAAGTGCTTCGCCAGCGTCAGCTCGTCGCTGTCCTCGGGCGCGGAGGTCTTCGCGGAGATCGCCGCGAAATGGATGCCGAGCTCGTCGCGAGCGGCTTCCATGCCGGCCACGTTCTCCTCGGTCATGGGGATCTGGGACACCTCGACGACCTCGAAGCCGGTGTCCTTCACACGCCTGAGCACGGGCAGGATGCCGTCCTGGGCGACATGTTCCTTGAGCATCATGAGCTGGATACCGATTCGTGCCATGCGAACCTCCTGGGGTGTGTCCGGGCCGCATCGCCCGGGGGCGAGTCCTCGTCGCCCGTCGCCATCCACGCTATCCAGCGCGGGCGAGGCGTTCAGGATCTTGCCGATGGTTGCCCGGTGCGGCGGCCTCGCGGGCTCGTAGTCTGGGGCGATGTCGCAGCCCGAAGCAGGACGCCTCCACCGCGCAGGATCGGCAGGCGAGGGCCCGGCTGCCCGGGCTGCGCCCCGGCCGCCCGCGGCGGACCTCCCGGTGGATGTGCAGGCAGTCGGGGCGCTCCAGGGATTCTGGCTCCCCGAACCCGGAATCTCGCTCGAGCACTGTGTGTGGAGGCTGGGTGCGCAGCCTCTGGGGGAGGGCTGGGACAACGTGCTGTGGCCCGTGGGCGAGGCCGACGGGACGACCCTGGTGGCGCGGGTGGTGCGGCGCAGGAGCGCACGACCGCTGCTGGCACGCGAGGTGACGGTGCTGAGGCATCTCGCTGCACGGAGCGACCAGCTCGCGATGCGCGTCCCCGCCCCGCTCGCGACTGCTAAGGATGCACTGCTGATTCCCTGGCTGCCGGGCATCACCGCCGCGGAGGCGGACTCCGCGGGGCGGATCAGGGCGGGGGAGCAGTTGGCGCGGATGCTCGCCCAGGTGCATTCCTCCGAGGTGCCGCTGATGGAGCGCAGCACGGTGCGTGGGGTCCCGCTCTCGACCCGCGCGCACGCCTTCGCCGAGGACCTGGAGCGGGCAGAGCTTCCCCCGCGCTGCGAGGCGCATGCCGTGGATCGTTGGGAGCGCGGGCTGGCAGCCCGGGCGTGGACCGGCGAGGATCTGCTGCTGCACGGTGACCCGCACCCGGGAAACGTCGTGGTCGACGACGCCGCCGAGGGGAACCGCGTCGTCGCCGCGCTCATCGACTGGGGCGACACCACGGCCGGTGACCCGGCGAGCGATCTCGGCGCACTGCTCCTGCACGGGCTCGGCGCCGCGCCCCTCGAGACCTACCGCGCGTCCGCGAGCTGGGAGGGCATCGAGGTCGACGAGATCTGGGGCCCGCTCGTCGCTCGCGCCCACGCCTGGGCGACGCGCATGGCGTTGAGCCTGACCGGGGCGTACCCGTCGAACCATCCCTTGGGGCAGGTCGCTGGACGGCTGCTTCGAGGCTGAGACGCCCGGCCCGGCCCGGCCCGGCCGGACGTCACGGTCACCAGAGTCCCTGAGGAGGGCGTTCAGATCGTGTCCGTCGCGTCGGCGCGCGGTCCGGGATCCACGGCCGCCTGCCACTCGGCGCGGTTCTTGCCAGGGGGAATGGCGCTGATGCCGTACCAGAGGGTCAGGATCTCCAGCCATTGCTGCTCCGCTGCGCCGATCGGGGAGATCGACTCGTAGCCGGCACGGAGGGCGGCTCGCGCGGCGGCCGGAGTCGGGGACCAGTCGGTGAACCGGGTTGCCAGGTAGACACTCGCGCGGGCCAGATCATCGATCCGGGGAGCCCTCCCCACCTCCTCGAAATCCAGGACTGCGACCACCTGTCCAGCACGAGTGAGGATGTTCGCGGCGCGATAATCATGGTGGACGAGCTGCTGTGCGGCCGGTGGCGGCGGCGCGGAGGCAAGAAGCTGCCGCAACCGTGCCGAGGCCTCCTGGGCCAGTCCCCGGTCGGATCGTTCCCACCACTCGTCGAGCCGCCGGGGGAGCGCTTCGCCCGGCCCGGGAACTGCGCTCTTCCCGGGGTCGTGACGCCGCAGCGCGTCGTGGATCCGCGCCAGCATCTGCCCGGCTGAGCGCACGGCCCGCTCATCGGCCACGTCGAGCCAGTCGCCGTCGATCTCAGGCAGGACGGCGACGGACAAGGGCCCCGACGGACCGTCGAGCTCGAGGCGCACCTCCCCGTCTGCCGAGGGGATCGGTGCAGCAACGAGGATGCCCGGCTCCGCGATGTCTCGCACCAGGGCGGTCGACGCCCGGAGTGCGTCAAATCGTTCGGGATCCCCCGACCACTTCACGATGAACCGTCCGCCACCGCCATCACGTCGCGGCTGCTCTCCCTCGCCAGCTGCTTCTCTGATCCAGCCGGGACCCATTGACACCCCGGTCACCCAGGCGATGACGTTCTGGTCGCTGATCACCAGACGCGGGCAGTCGTGCACGGTGATGCCCCAATGGGCGCGCAGAATCGTCGTGATCCAGTCGCGGGCGCCCCCAAGACCGTCGAAGCCGAAGCGCGCACGCAGAGCTTCGCGGGGATCCGTCGTCTCCCAGAGCATGGACAGGCCCGGTTCGAGCATGGTGTCCCTCGGCACGCCGGGGTCAGTTCTGCACGGCGGCACGGGAGGCGACGAACGCCTGGACCGCCGCCTCGACGTCCTCCTCGGTATGGGCGGCCGAGAGCTGCACCCGGATCCGGGCCTTGCCGCGCGGGACCACCGGGTAGGAGAACGCGGTGACGAACACGCCTCGTTCGAGCATCGCGTCGGCGATGCGTCCGGCGAGCGCGGCGTCGCCGAACATCACCGGCACGATCGCATGCTCGCCCTCGAGCAGCTCGAACCCCTCCTCGGTCATCCGACGACGGAACAGCTCCGCGTTGCGGAACAGGGCGGCGCGCAGGTCGGCGCTGCCGGCGACCAGGTCGAGGGCGGCCAGCGTGGCGGCGACGATCGACGGTGCCAGCGAGTTGGAGAACAGGTAGGGCCGGCCCGTCTGGCGCAGCAGCGCGACGATCTCGCCGCGACCGGAGACATAGCCGCCGCTGGCCCCGCCGAGGGCCTTGCCGAACGTGCCGGTGTACAGGTCGATCCGGTCCGAGACCCCGAAGTGCTCCGGGGTGCCGGCGCCGGTGGCGCCCATGAAGCCGACGGCGTGGGAGTCGTCCACGAGCACCAGCGCACCGAACTCGTCGGCCAGATCGCAGATCCCGTCCAACGGGGCGAGGTAGCCGTCCATCGAGAACACGCCGTCGGTGACGATGATCGTGCGGCGTGCGCCGGCGCCGTCGTTCTGGGCGCGGGTGGACTCGAGCTGGGCGCGCAGGTCCTCGAGGTCGGCATTGCGGTACCGGTAGCGGACCGCCTTGGACAGGCGGATCCCGTCGATCAGGGAGGCATGGTTCAGCGCATCCGAGATGATCGCGTCCTTGGGGCCGAACAGCGGCGCGAACACGGCGCCGTTGGCATCGAAGCACGAGGAGAACAGGATCGTGTCCTCGGTGCTCAGGAACGCCGAGACCTTCTTCTCCAGCTCGAGGTGGAGGTCCTGGGTGCCGCAGATGAAGCGCACGGACGCCATGCCGAAGCCGCGCTCGTCCAGCGCCTGCTTCGCCGCCGCGAGCAGGTCCGGATGGTCGGCGAGCCCCAGGTAGTTGTTGGCGCAGAAGTTGAGCACCTCGGCGCCGTCGCGGCCCAGCGGACCGGCGGTGATGCGGTTGCTCTGCGGGGTCGAGATGACGCGTTCGTGCTTGAAGGTGCCGGCCTCCTGGATCTGTGCGAGTTCGGCGGTCAGCTGGTCCTTGAGGTCCGTGTACACGGGGGCCCTTCCATGGTCGGTGCGTTGTGCGTTGTGCGTTGTGCGTTGTGCGTTGTGCGTGGTGCGTGTGCGTTGTGCGTGGTGCGTGTGCGTGGTGCGTGCGGTGCGTTCTCGACGAAGGGCGCTGGTTGCTTCGTGAGGGTGCGGGACGCGGGTTCGGGGTGCGAAATGCGGGGTGCGAAATGCGGGGTGCGAAATGCGGGATGCGGGATGCGGGCTGCGGGTTTTCGGGGCGCGGTGGGCCGACTGCTGGCCCGATGAGCGGGATGTGGGCCGTCGCAGAGGGGACGACGGCTCTCGGCGCTCAGCGCGTCAGTCGATGTTCTCCCAGTCGAGGAGCACTTTGCCGCCTGCCCCGGAGCGGGCGATCTCGTAGGCGCTCTCCCACTGCGAGGCGGGAACGACGTCGGAGACCGTCGCGAGCACGCGTTCGCGCAGCACGGGGCTGGTGGAGATCATCGCGCTCATCGCGTTCCACGTCTCGTACATCTCCCGACCGTAGATGCCCTGCAGGGTGAGCATGTGGGTGATGACGGTGGTCCAGTCGAGCTCGAAGTGGTGGGAAGGCAGGCCGAGCAGGGCGATCCTCCCGCCGTGGTTCATGTTCGCGATCATCTCCTGCAGGGCGCTGGCCTGCCCGGAGATCTCCAGCCCCACGTCGAAGCCCTCCTTCATGCCGAGCTCACGCTGCGCCTGCGTCATCGACGTGGTCGCGACGTTCAGGGCGAGGTCCACCCCGGCTGCGCGGGCCATCTCCAGGCGGTGCTCGTGGACGTCGGTGATCGCCACGTAGCGGGCCCCGGCGTGACGGGCCACGGCCGCGGCCATCAGACCGATCGGCCCGGCCCCGGTGATCAGCACGTCCTCACCGATCAGCGGGAACTTCAGCGCCGTGTGGACGGCGTTGCCGAAGGGGTCGAAGAGGGCTCCGAGCTCAGGGGTGATGAGAGCGGTGCCGCCGGAGCGCTCATGCACCCAGACGTTCAGGTGCGGGATCACGACGAACTCGGCGAACGCGCCGTCCCGCTGCACGCCGACGCTGCGGGTGCGGATGCACATCTGCTTGCGACCGGCGCGACAGTTCCGGCACACCCCGCACACCACATGCCCTTCGCCGGAGACCCGATCGCCCACCTGCACGTCCAGCACCTCGGGGCCGACGCCCACGACCTCGCCGTAGAACTCGTGCCCGGGGGTGAACGGCACGGAGTCGCACATCGCCTCCGCCGAGTCGTCCCAGGCCAGGATGTGGAGGTCGGTGCCGCAGATGCCGGCGCGGAGCACGCGGATCTTCACGTCCCACGGGCCGCACTGCGGCTCGGGAAGGTCCACCATGGACAGCCCGGGCCCGGGCTCCGTCTTACGCAGCGCACGCATCATCGCGGTGTCGGCTCTCCTTCGGCTCCTCACGTCCGCATGCGCGGACGCCGTCTCCCGATCGTAGACCGCGCGTCCGGTCCCAGGAGACGGTTCCGCACGGGCCGTCGGCCCCGCAGCAGCGTCGGCCCGGCCCGGTGCCAGCGTCGGTCCGGGCGGCGGATATCACCGCGACCCGGGCCGCGCGGCCACGTAGAGTGGTCGGGCCATGACCACGCCTTCCACGCCGCCGACCTCGACCTCCATCGAGGCTCCCGGCCCGCGCATCTCCTATCCCGCCGAGCTCCCCGTCTCGGGTCGACGCGAGGACATCATGGAGGCGATCCGCGACCATCAGGTGGTGGTGATCGCGGGAGCCACCGGCTCGGGCAAGACCACCCAGATCCCCAAGATGCTGCTCGAGCTCGGATACGGCCGGAAGAACCGGCTGATCGGCCACACCCAGCCCCGACGGATCGCGGCGCGCTCCGTCGCCCAGCGCATCGCGAGCGAGCTCGGCGAGAAGCTGGGGGAGGGGACCGTCGGTTTCCAGGTCCGCTTCACCCGCGAGACCGGTCGCGGCACCCGGCTGAAGCTCATGACGGACGGCATCCTGCTCGCCGAGATCGGCCGGGACCGGCTGCTGAAGCGCTACGACGCGATCATCATCGACGAGGCCCACGAGCGGTCGCTGAACATCGACGTGATCCTCGGCTACCTCCGCCAGATCCTGCCCCAGCGCCCGGACCTGAAGATCATCATCACCTCCGCGACCATCGATCCCGAGCGCTTCGCGGAGCATTTCGGCCACGTCCTGCCCTCGGGCGAGCGCGTGAACGCCCCGATCATCGAGGTCTCCGGCCGCACCTACCCGGTCGAGATCCGGTACCGGCCGCTCGTCCTGGAGACCGAGCTCGACGAGGATGCCGAGGACGACGAGCTCGAGGACATCCACTCCGTCGAACGCGACCTCACCGAGGCCATCACCGACGCGGTCGACGAGCTCGCCGCAGAAGGCCCCGGGGACATGCTCGTCTTCCTGCCCGGGGAGCGGGAGATCCGCGAGATCTCCGAGGCGCTCAGCACCCACCTGGAACGCGGCACGAAGGGTCGCTCCTCATTGCCGGTCGAGGTGCTGCCGCTGTTCGGACGGCTCTCCGCCCAGGACCAGCAGAAGATCTTCACCCCACCGGCGTCGGGCACCTACCGTCGGATCATCCTGTCCACGAACGTCGCCGAGACCTCGCTGACCGTTCCGGGGATCACGTACGTGATCGACGCAGGGCTCGCCCGCATCTCCCGCTATTCCCAGCGCACGAAGGTGCAGCGCCTGCCGATCGAACCTGTCTCCCAGGCCAGCGCGAATCAGCGCTCGGGCCGATCCGGCCGCACCTCGCCGGGCATCGCGATCCGGCTGTACTCCGAGGAGGACTTCGAGGGCAGGCCCGAGTTCACCGAACCGGAGATCCTGCGCACCTCGCTCGCCTCCGTCGTGCTGCTGATGACCTCGCTGGGGCTCGGGGACGTGGAGTCCTTCCCCTTCGTCGAGCCTCCTGCCTCCCGCGCCATCACCGACGGTGTGCGCCTGCTCGACGAGCTCGGCGCGATCGAGGCCGCCCCCCGCGAACCGGGCGGGCGTCGCCTGACCCCGGTGGGCACGGCGCTGGCCCGCTTCCCGCTGGATCCCCGGATGGCCCGCATGCTGATCGAGGGCCATCGCCTCGGTGCGCTGCGCGAGGTGCTGATCATCGTCGCCGCCATGTCGATCCAGGACCCGCGCGAGCGGCCGCTGGGCCAGGAGCAGCAGGCCAAGGAGAAGCACAAGCGCTTCGAGGACGAGACCAGCGACTTCCTCTCGTACCTCAACCTCTGGAACCATCTCCAGGCGCGACGCAAGGCGCTGTCCTCCTCGGCCTTCCGGCGGGAGGTGCGGGCCGAGCACCTGCATTACCTGCGGATCCGCGAATGGTGGGACCTGCACTCGCAGCTGAAGGACATGGCGAAGGACTCCGACCTCTCGCGCAACGACAACGACGCCTCGCCGCAGGCGATCCACCAGGCTCTGCTCGCTGGACTGCTCTCGCACGTGGGACTGCTCGATGACCGCACCCGGGAGTACTCCGGAGCACGCGGGGCGCGCTTCGCCCTGTGGCCCGGCTCGGCGCTTGCCAAGAAGCGACCCGATTACGTGATGGTCGCGGAGCTGGTGGAGACCTCACGGCTGTGGGGCCGCATCGCGGCCCGGATCGATCCGGCCTGGGCGGAGGAGACCGGTGCGCACGTCGTCAAACGCTCGTACTCCGCGCCGCACTGGTCCTCGAAGCAGGCCTCCGCGATGGCGCACGAGAAGGTCACCCTGTACGGAGTGCCGATCGTCGCCGATCGCGTGGTCGGATACGGCCGCATCGATCCGCAGGCCGCGCGCGACATCTTCCTCCAGAACGCACTCATCGAGGGGGACTGGCGCACTCGTCACCACTTCTTCCGCGACAACCGCGCGCTGATCGCCCAGCTCGAGGAGCTCGAGGCGAAGACCCGGCGCCGCGACCTGCTGATCTCCGATGACCAGCTGTTCCGCTTCTACGACGAGCGGATTCCCGCGAAGGTGGTCTCCGGGAGCCACTTCGACAGCTGGTGGAAGAAGCAGCGCCACGAGACCCCGGACCTGCTCACCCTTACGGAGAAGGACCTGCTGGCGGCCGATGAGGACGTCGCCGAGGCCATCGGCGCCGACTTCCCCGACACCTGGGTGCAGGGCGACATCACCCTGCCGCTGAGCTACTCCTTCGGGGAGGTGGGCGCGAAGGGCACCGACGGCGTCACCGCCACCATCCCGCTCGCGGTCCTGAACCGCCTGCAGGTGCGCGGCTTCGACTGGCTCGTGCCCGGGATGCGCGAGGAGCTGGTGACCGAGCTGATCCGCTCCCTGCCCAAGCCCGTCCGCCGCCACCTGGTGCCCGCGCCGGAACGTGCGAAGACCGTCGCGGCGACCCTCCACGACGACGATCCCGACGCCGGCGAGGTGTTCCTCGAGGCCGTGGCCGACGAGCTCGTCGCCCTGCCCGGCGTGCCCGATGACCTGCCCCTGTACGGGCCGGAGTTCGACACCTCGAAACTGCCCGCCCACCTGCGCATGCACTTCCGCGTGGTGGACGACAAGGGCCGCCAGATCGGCACCGGCGATGATCTCGAGGTGCTCAAGGACCGGCTGAAGAAGCGGGTGGACGCCTCGGTCTCCTCCCAGGCCGACGGGCTCGCGCGTACTGACCTGCCCGGCTTCCCGGACGAGGGTGTGCCGAGCGTGCACGAATCCACCGTCGGCGGGCTGAAGGTCACCGGGTACCCGGCGCTGGTCGCGCGGCGCGGCGAGGACGGCCGGCTCCTGCGCGTGGACCTCGCCGTGCTCGCCACCGCGGACGAGCAGGTGCTCGCTCACCGGCAGGGCGTCATCGCCCTGTTGGACCGCGAGCTGGGCACCGACCTCTCCGGAGTGCTGAACGCGCTGCCCAACCCGACCAAGCTCGCGGTCGCCGGCTCCGACTACGCCTCCACCTCGGCCCTGCTGGCCGATGCGTCCAGAGCAGCGACGGTGCACCTCGCGGGCGACGCCCAGGTGCGCACCCGGGCCGAGTTCGACGCGCTGCGGGAGCGGGTGCGCGGCCGGCACGACACCGTCGCCGCCCAGGCCGTGAAGGATGCCGCCGCCGCGCTCGCCACTTCCGCGAAGCTCCACAAGGAGCTGAGCCGCGTGCCGTCCCTCGCGGTGCTCTCCCATCTCACCCAGATCCGGGAGCATGCGGCCTCGCTGCTCGGGGACGGCTTCGTCTCGCGCACCGGCATCGAGCACCTGCCGGACCTGCGCCGCTTCCTCGAGGCCGATGCGATCCGTCTGGACAAGCTGCCCGAGAACCCCCGCCGCGATGAGCAGCTCGCCTGGCAGATCCGGGATCTCGAGCAGTACTGGGACAAGGCGAAGGCGAAGCTGTCGGCCCGCCGCAAGGCCGAACCGGACGCCCGCGAGATCGACTGGATGCTCGAGGAGCTGAGGGTGAGCCTGTTCGCGCAGACGCTCGGGACCAAGCAGACGGTCTCCGACAAGCGGATCCGCAGGGCGATCAACACCCTGTCCTGAGACAGGGGCCGAGCCCCCGCCCGGGGCTCAGGGGCCCGAGCCCTCGCCCGGGACTCGGGGACCTGACCTCCCGCCCGGATCCGGAGACCTGGGGCCTCGCCCGGGGACTCAGGGAGCTGAGCCTTCACCCGGCACGGATCTCGTGGCGCGGGGCACGCCGAACCCGCGTGCACGGTCACCATGGAGAACTTTTACCTTCTCCTCGCGCACGGCCCGGCGCCCAACGCCCCGAGACCGTTCAGCGACCGAAAAGGTCCACGACGACCGGCGACGACGCTCTTCCGCCATCGGATATTGCCCAGGGAGAGTTCCGGTCATGTCCTCCAAAAGTCGGCCGATGAGTACGAACCCGCAGGCAGGAGTGGCCTTCCCATGCCGTAACCAGCTCGTTACGTTGGCCCGGCCCGGTTCGTTCCGGGCAGCGCCCATCGCTCCCGGACCCGCAAGGACTCCTGCACCATGGCTGACACCCTCACCTCTCCGCTCTCCCGGCGACGCCTGTTCATCGCCGGCGCCCTCGGCCTCGCCTCCGTCGCGTCGCTGTCCACGATCGCTCCGGCCAGCGCGGCGGACAAGGACTGGACCGAGGAGTTCCTGACGCGCTCGGAGACCCGGGAGGGCTTCGTGGTCGACGACATGGACGACTGGCAGATCGAGAACGCGAAGTTCCTCATCGCCGCGGTCAAGGGGCACGACCTCGGGAAGGACGCCGCCACGATCGTGCTCATCACGGCGATCGTCGAGGCCTGGCTGTACAACTACGAGCCGGCCGTCGACGCCGATTCCGGCGGGCTCTTCCAGCAGCGTCCGTCGATGGGCTGGGGAACCTACGACGAGGTGCGCCACAAGAAGCGCGCCGTCGACGCCTTCCTCGGGCTCGGCGACCACTCCTCGGCGCCCGGCCTGCTCCAGGCCGTCCCGGACTACGACGACTGGGAGCCCGGCGCTGCCGCCCAGGCCGTGCAGGCCTCGGCGCACCCCGAGCGCTACGCCGAGCAGGTCGCTGCCGCGCAGCTGATCTGGGAGCGCTACGCCGACGACGTCGAGCCGTACACCGACTGATCCGTTGACCGCGGCGGGGCCGTGACCCGGTGCTGCGCGCCGGACTTCAGCTCGGACCCGAGCCGCCCCGCCGCGTCCTGTCGCTACGAGGGCGCCGACCTCGTTAGGCTGTGCCTCATGTCACCGTTGCCATCCGTGAGCTACTCCATCACGATCCGACTCGAATTCGCGGCGCGATCCGCTGCAGTCAGCGACATCACCGGCCGTATCGAGAAACGCGGCGCGACTGTCACCGCACTCGACGTCTCCGCCTCCGGGCCGGAGCGGATGCGAGCCGACATCACCGTCCTGACCGCGGGCCACGACCACGCCATGGAGGTCGTCGATGACCTCAAGGAGCTCGAGGGGGTGGAACTCGGCAAGGTCTCGGACCGCACCTTCCTCGCCCACCTCGGCGGCAAGCTGACCGTCGAATCGAAGCTGCCGATCCGCCACCGCGACGACCTCTCGATGATCTACACCCCCGGGGTGGCCAGGGTCGTCAAGGCGATCGCCGAGAACCCCGAGGACGCTCGTCGTCTGACCATCAAGCGCAACACCGTCGCCGTGGTCTCCGACGGATCCGCGATCCTCGGGCTGGGCGATCTCGGGCCGCTGGCGGCGATGCCCGTCATGGAGGGGAAGGCCGCCCTGTTCAAGCGCTTCGCCAACATCGACGCCTTCCCGATCTGCCTGGACGCGCACTCGGTCGACGAGATCGTCTCCCACGTGAAGGCCATCGCCCCGGTCTTCGCGGGGATCAACCTCGAGGACATCTCCGCCCCGCGCTGCTTCGAGATCGAGGATCGCCTGCGCGCGGAGCTGGACATCCCCGTCTTCCACGACGATCAGCACGGCACCGCGATCGTCGTGGTCGCGGCACTGCGCAACGCGCTGCGCGTGGTGGAGAAGGACATCTCCACCGCCCGGATCGTGCTCTCCGGAGCGGGCGCGGCCGGTACCGCGATCCTGCGTCTGCTGCGCGCCGCCGGTGCGCGCGACGTGGTCGTCACCGACATCGACGGCATCGTCCACGAGGGACGGGAGAGCCTCGCGGGCCGCCTGCCCTGGATCGCGGAGGTCACCAATCCTCGGGAGCTCACGGGCAGCCTGCACGATGCGGTCGCGGGCGCGGATGTCTTCATCGGGGTCAGCGCCGGGGACATCCTCACCGGCGAGGACGTCCGGACCATGGCCGACCGGTCCATCGTGTTCGCGATGGCCAACCCCACCCCGGAGATCGACCCCGCCATCGCCGCGCAGCATGCCGAGGTCGTCGCGACCGGACGCAGCGACTTCGCGAACCAGATCAACAACGTGCTCGCCTTCCCCGGCGTGTTCCGCGGGCTGCTGGACGCCCACGCCACGCGCGTCTCCGACCGGATGCTGCTCGCGGCTTCGAAGGCACTGGCCGATGTGGTCTCGGCCGACGAGCTCAACCCGACCTATATCGTGCCCAGCGTCTTCCACGACGGCGTGACCAAGGCTGTGGCGACCGCCGTGGAGCAGGTCGCTCGCGAGGAGGCCGGCACGGTGGACACGATCACCGGGATGATCGGCGCGGTCTACGCCGACGAGATCACCCTGGAGGGCTGAATCCGGGCACGGGGCGCTGACACGCCTCGCCGGACCCTCGCCCCGACGGCACCCAGAGGTGGCGCGCATGCTTCCGTGCGCGCCGCCTCTGGGTGCCCTCGGTCAGCGGACGACGCACCACGCCGACATGCGTAACCGGGTTACGTAAACGGGTTTCTTTCGGTAGCTTCGGTCTATGTCATGTGAGTCACAGCCCCGTACCGGTCTGGATCGTGTGCGCACCGACCCGGATCTCCTCGCCCCGAGCAGGGTCGGCCTGCTCACTCATTTCGCCGCTGTCACCAGTGATCTGGCGCGAGGAGTCGACGCCCTGATCGCGGCGGGCGTCGACGTGCGTTGCCTGATCTCCCCGGAGCACGGGTACTGGGGGACGGGCCAGGCGGGCACGGGCAACGACGAGGACCAGGACCCTGCCACGGGGCTCCCCGTGCTCGACGCCTACGGGCTGCAGGGGCGACCGCTGGAGGAGCTGCTCGCCAGTGCAGGCATCGACCGGGTGGTCGTGGATCTTCAGGACATCGGATGCCGGTTCTACACGTACATGTGGAGCATGGCGGACGTCATGGCGGCCTGCGCGGGCCTCGGCTTGCCGGTCACGGTGCTCGACCGGCCGGCTCCGCTGGCCACCACCGCGCTGGGGCCCGGGCTCGATGCGCGCTGCGCGAGCTTCGTGGGCCGCCTCGGTGTGCCGCTTCGCCACGGGGCCAGACTGGGCGGCGTCGCTCGCACCATCGCGGCCGACCATCTCGAGAAGCCGTTGGACCTCCAGGTCGTCGACGCCCCCGGCGAGGACGGCTCGGCGCCATGGATCGCGCCCTCGCCGAACATGCCCACGCTGACGACCGTGGCGCTCTATCCCGGCATCGGACTGCTCGAGGGAGCGACCCTGAGCGAGGGCCGAGGCACCACCATGCCCTTCGAGGTCTTCGGCGCCCCCTGGTGCGGCCCCGAGCTCACCGCGGCGCTCCGGGAGCGCGCCCTTCCCGGGGTGTGCTTCCGGGAGGCGAACTACCGTCCCACCCACAGCTCCTTCGCCGGGGAGCGGGTGCAGGGCGCACAGGTGCACCTCATGGAGGGTCCCCATGCGGCTGCGGCGGATGCGGGGGCGTTCGATCCCCTGAGGGTCGGTCACATGATCCTCAGCGTGGTCGCCGAGCTGTACCCCGATCAACCCCTCTGGCGCGAGAGCGCTCCGGACAGGCCGGAGTTCATCGACCTGCTGTGGGGATCGGATGTGCTGCGCACGGGCATCGCTGACAGGGCGAGCTACGAGGAGATCTGCGCCGCCTCTCCTGCCCCGATCGGACTGCAGCGATGAGCCGGGACGTCCCCATGGACCGGTCCGCACTGCAGGGCTCCGTCGCCTCGACGACCCGCCCCGCAGGAACGGGAGATCTCCACCTGCGCACCGGTCTGCGGGCGGGTGACCTCGCCGCGCTCAGCGCGTTGACCCGGACCTCCGGCACGGCTGTGCTCGGTCCGGGGCTGCTGCAGGACCTTGTGGAGGCAGGCCGGGACGAGGACACGGTCGTGATCGTCGCCGAGCGCGACGACGTCCCGCTGGGCTGCGTCCACCTCGACATCCCGTGGCACGCCGCGGAGGGATGGCTGGTCAGCGGCGCTGTCGATCCGGAATGCCGTCGCCAGGGGGTGGGCACCGCGCTCCTGGACGCGGCAGTGCGGACGGCGAGGGAGCGCGGCGTCCCCGTCCTGCGGATCAGCGGCCGCCCGCACGGCTATGCCGCTCCGGGGGTCGACCCGGAGGGTGATCCGGCGACGGCGGCGTTCCTGGTCTCCCACGGCGCCCGGCCGGCCGGCTCCGCGCTCGCGATGCACCGCACGCTGCACGACCTCGACCGCGCGGTCCCGACGGCGATCGACGTCGGACCCTGTGAGCCTGGGGAGCGCGATGTGCTGCACGAGCTCGTCCAGGAGCATCTCGCTGCGGACTGGGCGGAGACGCTGCGGGCCTTCGTGCAGCGCGGCGGACCACCGGAGCGGATCCTCGTGGCGCGCGACGCATCGCAGGAGCTGCTGGGCTTCGCATGCTGGGGAGTCGTCGGCCGGGACCCGTCCCGTTTCGGGCCCTTCGGCGTGGCCCCCTGGGCCCGCGGCCACGGGGCCGGCGGGGCGCTGCTGGACGCCGCTCTGCTGCGGATGGCCGGAGAGGGTCTCGCGCACGCCTGGTTCCAGTGGACCGGCAGAGATTCCCCGGCACACCGCCTCTACACCTCGCGGGGCTTCGTCCCGCTGCGCACCTTCACCCCCTACACGCTGCCCACGGGACACGTCGACGTGGACCGCAGTCAGGAAGGAATCGCTCGATGACACCAGAGGTCACCCGCCGTGCGCTGATGCTCGGCACCGCAGGCGCTGCCGGCACCGCGGCCCTCTCCGGATGCTCCCGGGGCGGTCCGGCAGATCAGGACCAGCCGTTGCGCATCCACGCCAATGACTCCACGACGTTCCAGCCGAACTTCAACCCCTATGGGGGTGTTCCGCTCCAGGGCGCGAGCGGATTGATCTACGAGAACCTTCGGCTCGCGACAGCGATGTCGCCGGGCGAATCGGAGCCGTGGCTCGCGACCGAGCTGGAGTGGAACGAGGACGGCACGGTGCTCACGGTGACGCTGCGCGAGGATGTCGAGTTCACCGACGGAGAGCGCCTGGACGCCGAGGACGTGGTGTTCACGTTCCTGATGCACCGTGATGTCCCGGCCACCAACACAGTGGCCCTGGGCATCGCGGACGCCATCGCGCTGGATTCCCGCACGGTGCAGATCGAGTTCGACGGAACGTCCTTCGCGCAGGAGGCGGACATCTGCACGCGGCCGATCGTGCCCGAGCACGTGTTCTCCGCTTTCGAGGACCCCTCCACCGAGCAGGTCGCCGACCCGGTGGGCAGCGGCCCCTACCAGCTCGAGCGATTCTCCGATCAGCTGTACACCTTCGTGAAGAACGACGGGCACTGGGCGGCCGAGGAGTTCGAGCCGCGTGAGCTCGCCTGGCCGTCCTTCACGACGCAGACCATGAACACCGCTCTGCAGGCCGGGGAGATCGACTGGTCCGGCGGGTTCATCGCCAACATCGACCAGATCTTCGTGGACCACGACCCCGAGCACCGTGGCTACTGGTATCCGGGCAACGGCACTGTCAACCTCACGTTCAACCTCGAGAAGGAGCTCTTCCAGGACCTGGAGCTGCGACGGGGGATCAGCCTGGCCGTGGACCGCCGCGAGATCGCGGAGATCGCGTACCAGCAGTACTTCGGTCCACCCCACCCCACCGGCCTTCCTCGCCCCACCTTCGAGGAGTTCATCGCGGAGGAGTATCGCGACCTCGAGTTCGAGGTGGATCTCGAGGAGGCCGAGAGGGTGCTCGACGAGGCCGGGTACGAGCGCGGGGGCGACGGCATCCGCGTGGCCCCCGATGGCACCCCGCTCGTCTTCGAGCTGCCGATCCCCTCGAGCTACAACGACTGGGTGACCACGAGCCAGATCCTCGGCTCCCAGCTGTCGAAGGTGGGCATCGCGCTGACCCCTCGCGGCATCTCCTTCGAGCAGTGGCTCGAAGCCCGCGACACCGGCAACTTCTTCGTCACGATCTCGACGGCCGGAGCAGGCCAGAACCCCTGGTACCTGTATCGCTCGATGCTGTCGTCGGAGTACCGCACCGAGGGCGACGAACCGGTGGTGGCGAACTTCCAGCGTTGGTACGACGAGGAGACGGACGAGCTGCTGAGCTCCTACGCCGACACCGACGACGAGCAGGAGCAGCGTGCCGCCGTCGAGGGGCTGCAGCGGATCATGATCGAGCAGATGCCCACGCTGCCGATCGTCACCGCGCCGAACTGGTTCAACTTCAACACCGAGCTCTGGACCGGGTTCCCGGACGAGTCCGACCCGTACGCGCTCGGGGCACCCGTGCAGAACGCCGACCGGGTCATGGTGCTGCGCAACCTGACCAGGACCACGAACTGAGGCGGAGGAGAGACCGATGAGATATCTGCTGAAGAAGCTCGGCCTGTACGCGTTCATCGCCTGGGCCGCCCTCACCCTGAACTTCCTGATCCCCCGGCTGATGCCCGGTGACCCCGTGCGCGTGCTCATCGCCGGCTCCGAGGGGCAGATCGAACCGGAGGCCGCCGAGGCGATCGCCGCCCAGTTCGGCATCTCCGACGACCCGCTGATCATCCAGTACGGCCGGTACCTCGCGGATCTCGCCCGCTTCGACCTGGGCGTCTCGCTGAGCAACTATCCGGTGCCCGTCATCGACATCATCACCGGTGCGATGCCCTGGACCGTGATCCTGGTCGGCGTCTCGACCGTGGTCAGCTTCCTGCTGGGCACCGCACTGGGCGTGCTGCTCGCCTGGCGGCGCGGCACCTGGTCCGACCACGTGCTGCCCGCCCTGACCTTCCTCAATGCCATCCCGTACTTCTGGATGGCCTTGATCCTGGTCCTGATCCTCGCCGTGACCCTCGGCTGGTTCCCGTACGCGGGCGCCTACGACCGCACCATGTTCCCGGAGCTGTCCGCGCCGTTCATCGGCTCGGTGATCTTCCACGCCGCGCTCCCGGCGCTGACGATCGTGATCGGGTCCTTCGCCGGCTGGGTGCTGCAGATGCGGAACATGACCGTGACGATCCTCGGCGAGGACTACGTGTCGATGGCCGAGGCGAAGGGCCTGCCCAGCCGGATGGTGCTGTTCGGGTATGCCGCCCGCAACGCCATCCTGCCGAGCATCACCGGCTTCGCCCTGGCGCTCGGTGCGGTCGTCGGCGGCTCGATGCTCACCGAGGTGATCTTCAACTATCCAGGACTGGGATACACGCTGTTCCAGGCGGTGTCGGCTCAGGACTTCCCGCTCATGCAGGGACTGTTCCTGATCATCTCGCTCGCGGTGATCGTCGCGAACCTGATCGCCGACGCCGCCTACGTGTTCCTCGATCCGCGTACCCGGCAGGGGGCCTGAGCCATGTCCATCTCCTCACTGATCCCGCGCAGCGGGAAGGTCCGCGTCGGACTCGTCATCGTGATCATCTTCGTCGTGCTCGCAGCGTTCGGGCCGCTCATCTCCCGTCACGACCCCAACGCGACCTCCTTCGACATGCTCGAGCCGCCGTCGGGCCGGCACTGGCTCGGCACCACCCAGACCGGTCAGGACGTCTTCGCCCAGTTCATGACCGGCGCGCGCACCTCGCTCCTGGTGGGTCTGCTCGCCGGTGTCGTCTCCCAGGTGGCGTCCGTGGCCGTCGGCCTGCTGGGCGGATACCTCCGCGGGGTCGCCGACGACCTGCTGTACATCCTCACCGCGGTGTTCCTCGTGATCCCCGGGATGCCGCTGCTGATCGTCCTCACGGGCTACCTGCCCTCCCGCGGGCTGCTCTCGATCGCCATCGTCATCGCGATCACCTCCTGGGCCGGTTCGGCTCGCGTGATCCGGGCGCAGACCCTCTCCCTGCGCAACCGGGAGTTCATCGAGGCCGCCCGCGCCACCGGCGAGAGCCGCATGCGGATCATGTTCTTCGAGGTGCTGCCCAACATGCTGCCGCTGGTCGCCTCCGGCTTCCTGTTCTCGGTGATCGGGGGCATCCTCTCCGAGGCGGGACTCGCCTTCCTCGGACTGGGCTCGCTGACCACCACGAGCTGGGGCTCGATGCTCTACTTCGCTCAGAACTCCCAGGCGCTGCTGGCCGGCGCCTGGTGGTGGTACGTGCCGCCGGGCCTCGCGATCGCCGTGATCGGCGCCGGGCTGGCGCTGATCAACTTCGCGATCGACGAGTACTCCAACCCGCGCCTGCGCACGGGCTCAGCCACGAAGGGGACGACGAGCAGCCGTGCCGCCGGTGGTGATGCGACGTCCGCGAACGCCCAGGTGTCGGGCATCGGATCCAGCGCGACCCCCGCACCGGGCGGCGCGACGGGAGCGACGGCCGAGCACGTGGCCCTCACCGAGGAGCGCGCCGCTGAGGCCGATCCCGAGCTCGTCCCGCATGTGCGTCCGTCCCCGATGCCGGGCGCGCCGATCATCGAGGTCGACTCCCTGCGGATCGACTATCCGACGGCTTTCGGCACAGTGCATGCGGTCCAGGACGTCTCGCTCACGCTGCGCCGCGGCGAGGTCCTGGGCCTGGCCGGAGAGTCCGGATCCGGGAAATCGACGCTGACCAACGCCGTCACCCGCCTGCTGCGGCCCCCGGCGGACGTCGCCGGAGGGGCGATCACGTATCGCGCCGAGGACGGTACGGCCACGGACCTCCTGCACCTGGAGGACCGCGAGCTGCGGGCCCTGCGCTGGAACGAGATCGCCGTGGTCTTCCAGAGCGCGATGAACGCCCTGAACCCCGTCACCTCGATCCATGCCCAGTTCGACGATGTGATCCGCGTGCACCGGCCGGGTCTGCCGCCCGCCGAGCGCACCGCGATCGCGAGGGAGCACCTGGAGCGGGTCGGGATCGATGCCGAGCGCATCGACGCCTATCCCCATGAGCTCTCCGGCGGCATGAAGCAGCGCGTGGCGATCGCGATCGCCCTGGTGCTCGAGCCCGACGTGATCTTCATGGACGAGCCGACGACCGCGCTGGATCTCCTGGTGCAGCGGGACGTGCTCGATCAGATCATGCGGCTCCGGGACGAGTACGGGTTCGCGATCGTGTTCACCACCCACGACCTCGCCCTGCTGCTGGAGATCTCCGACTCGATCGCGGTGATGCGCCACGGCGAGCTCGTCGAATACGGGCCCGCTGTCGACATCTACCGCGATCCGCGGCATCCGTACACCAAGAACCTGCTGTCCTCGCTCGCAGAACTGGGGAGCCTCGCATGACCATCACCGACACCACGAACGATTCCGCTGGGAAGCCCGAGGCCCGTGCGGTGCTGGAGGGCCGGAACCTCGTCAAGGAGTACCCGGTCGGGTCGCGCAGCGGTCTGCTGCGCCGCCAGCAGAGGATGCGCGCGGTCGACGACGTCTCGATCGCCCTCGCCCAGGGCCGGACCACCTCCCTGGTGGGACAGAGCGGCTCGGGCAAATCGACGCTGGGCCGGATGCTCGCCCGTCTCATCCCGGCCACCTCCGGGCAGATCCTGCTGGAGGGCCGTGACGTGCCGACGACGGGCAGCGCCGGGCATCGGGCCTACGTGGGGGATGTGCAGCTCACCCTGCAGGATCCCTTCGCCTCACTGAACCCGCTGCGCCGGATCGCCTACACCCTGGGCCGTGCGGTGCGGATCCATCAGGACGCGCGCGAGGAGGCGGCGGTCCACGATCGCTGCCTCCGGCTGCTGGAGCGGGTGGGCCTCACCCCGGCCGACAGGTACCTGGACCGTTTCCCTCACGAGCTCTCGGGAGGGGAGCGCCAGCGCGTCTCCTTCGCGCGTGCCCTCGCCGCGTCCCCGAAGGTGCTGATCGCGGACGAGCCGGTCTCCATGCTCGACGTGACGATCCGCAAGGAGATGCTCGACCTGATCGACTCGCTGCGGCGGGACGAGGACCTCGCGGTCCTCTACATCACCCACGACCTGGGCAGCGCCCGCCGCTACTCCGACGAGGTCATGGTCATGCACCACGGCCGGGTGGTCGAGGCGGGAGAGAGCCGCTCCGTGATCGACGATCCTCAGGAGGAGTACACGAAGCGCCTGCTGGCTGCCGCTCCGAACCCGGCGGCCCGCCTGCGCTGAGGGGCCACGGGCGGGCGCCGGCGCGACGGCTCCTGACCGGGCCCGGTCAGGCGAAGGCGATCAGGGCGAGCTCCCGCCGGGCGCGGTCGACCGTGAAGCGCGTCCGGTGGGGATGGACCCGATTGGTGAGCAGCGTGGCGACGGTCCCGGTGCCCGGATCCGCGAGGATCGAGGTGCCGGTGAAGCCCGGATGCCCCACGACGCGGGGGAGCACGGCCCCCGGGGCCGTCTCCTGGCCGACGCGCAGCCCGAAGGCCTGCCGCCACGGGGCACCCGTGCCGACCTCGGCAGGCAGCTGATCGCTCGTGAGCAGGGCCCGCACCGGCGCGGAGAGCGTCGGCCCCGGGCCGCGACCCGCCAGCACCCGTCCGAGCGCCAGGGCGTCGTCGAGGGTCGCGAACAGTCCGGCATTCCCGGCGCCGCCCAGGGACCAGGCGGTCTCGTCGTGCGTGGAGCCCCGCACCAGCCCGCGCGGCGGATCGTCCTGATACTCGGTCGCCGCCGCTCGGGAGGCGTCGAGCTCCGACGGGGACCACCCGGCCGTCATGGCGCCTGCGGGATCGAGCACCCGGGTGCGGGCGAGTTCGGGCAGGGGCGTGTCGGTGAGTCCCTCGAGCAGGCTGCCCAGCAGGATGAAGCCGATGCAGGAGTAGGAGTGGGCCGTGCCCGGCTCCGCGTCGAGCTGTGCTCGGGTCACTGCGGCAAGGCGTGTGTCGCGATCCCCGTCGATCGTCCACAGCGGCATGACCGGAGGCAGGCCCGACGTGTGCGTGAGCAGATGCCGCACCGTGATCGCCGGATGCGGAGAGGGGAGATACTCCGCGACCGGGGTCTCCGGATCCAGCATGCCGTCCTCGATCAGGGTGGCGGCGGTGAGCGCCGTGACGACCTTCGTCACGGACGCCATGTCGAACAGGGTCCCGGCCTCCACGGAGGTGACCTCCGGCGACCCCTCCGGGAGGACGGAACCATCCTCCGCGCACAGCGCGGTGGACCCCGCGAGAGCGGTGGCGCGGTGATGTCCTGGACGGTCCACCCCGGCGACGGCCGCCGCAGAGCCCTCGCGGGGCTCGCCAGCGGCAGGAGCGCTTGCCGCCGACCGGGTCAGGCCGGCGACGAGCTCCTCGAGCAGGCTGTGGTCAGCCTCGCCGCCGGCGGTCATGCGTCCCGGTTCTCCGGAACGCCGTCGTCCAGCGGCTCGCCGTCCTGCACTGCGTCCGCCGGCAGCCCGTCGCCGTACCGATCATCGTCGAGGTCCGCCCCCGACGCGATACCGCGGCTGCGCAGGCGCTCGCCGATCCACAGCCCGAGACCCAGTGCGATGCCGATGACGTCGAAGAGCACATCGGCGGATTCGGCGCCCCGCTCCGGCAGCAGTGCGAGCTGCACCAGCTCGATGAACACGGCGTGGACGAACGCGATGATCACGATCCACCCCATGGGGAACCGTCGCCGTGGCGCCAGCAGACGGCCGGCCGCCCACACGGTCAGGGCGAACACCACGAGGTGGACCACCTTGTCCAGACCGGGCACCCCTGCACCGGGCAGGCCCGAGGGGAGCGAGGGCAGGTAGAAGCCGAGGTTCAGGACGAGCGCCAGCACCAGTGCGCCGACGCGCCCTGCGAGGGAACCGCCCGCGCCGGCGATCTCGTGCGGTATTCGACGGAGGAATTCGGCGACAGCGTCCATGTGGCCAGTGTTCCAGCGCGGGCGGCTATCACCGTGGAGGCAGGGCCGCTAGGCTCACGGCAACGATCACGACAGAGGGAGCAGCCATGTCCTCCACCTCCGACCCGTCCCGGATGGACCCCTACAGCGACGACCCCGGTGCCGCCCCCGGCAGCACCGCGGTGCTCGATCGCCAGCTGCAGGAGCAGGAGCAGAGCACCGACGACGGCGACCACGATCGGTACGCCCATTACGTCCGCAAGGACAAGATCACCCAGGCCGCCCTCGGCGGCACCCCGGTGATCGCCCTGTGCGGCAAGGTCTGGGTGCCGGGCAGGGATCCGGAGAAGTATCCGGTGTGCCCGGAGTGCAAGGAGATCTACCAGGGCCTGCGCGAGCCGCAGGACGGCGACGGCGGCAAGGGCGGAGGCTCGGGCCGCGGCGGCGGATTCCGCGGCTTCTTCGGCGGTCGGCGCTGACCCCACGTCTCCGGGCCGCAGAGCGACCCGTTCGTCGTGCGGAGATGATCCAGGGTGGTCCGGGCTCGTGCCCGGGCCACCCTCTCGTCGTGCCCGCCTGCGCCGCCCCCGATGTGCTGGAGACCGCCGCGTGGGCTGGTCACGGCCTCGCGAGGGCAGGTCGCCGCCCTCGGCGGAGGGGGCACGACACGCGCGGGGGCTTCCTCACATCGGATCTGTCGGCGGGTCGTCGCACCGCAGCGGTACGGTGGTCCACGCCGTGAATACCACCCCCTCCCTGTTCTCCACGAACGATCCCCGTCAGCCCTCCGAGGCGGCCGCGCGATCGTTGCCGCCGGCCTACCCCGAACGTGCCGCCTGGGGCACCGTCCCCAAGCTGCGTGCCTGGCAGTCCGAGGCCCTCGAGCTGTACCGCAGCCGCGCACCGAAGGACTTCCTGGCCGTCGCGACCCCCGGCGCCGGCAAGACCACCTTCGCGCTGCAGATCGCGGCGTCCCTGCTCGCCGAGGGCACAGTCCGCCGGATCACCGTCGTCGCGCCCACCGAGCACCTGAAGACCCAGTGGGCCGATTCCGCGGCGCGCGTGGGCATCTCGCTGGACCCGAACTTCACGAACGCCCAGGGGACCCACGGTGCCCACTACCAGGGCGTCGCGCTGACCTACGCGCAGGTCGGCATGCACCCGGCGCTGCACCGAGCACGCACCGAGGCGGACCGCACGCTGGTGATCCTCGATGAGATCCACCACGCCGGTGACTCGCTGACCTGGGGCGACGGCGTGCGCGATGCCTTCGATCCGGCGGTGCGAAGGCTGTCGCTGACCGGCACCCCGTTCCGTTCCGACTCCTCCCAGATCCCCTTCGTGGTCTACGAGGAGGACGGCGAGGGCTTCTCCCGCTCGAAGGCCGACTACACCTACGGCTATGGCGAGGCGCTGCGCGACCACGTCGTGCGCCCCGTGCTGTTCATGACCTACTCGGGCCGCATGCACTGGCGCACCAAGACGGGGGACGAGGTCTCCGCGCAGCTCGGAGCGCTGGAGACCAAGGACATCACCCAGCAGGCGTGGCGCACCGCCCTGGACCCCGACGGCGAATGGATGCAGTCGGTGCTCTCGGCAGCGGATCGTCGCCTCACCGAGGTGCGGCGGCACGTGCCCGACGCCGGCGGCCTCGTGATCGCGACGGACCAGAAGGCGGCCCGCGCCTATGCCGCGACGCTGCAGCGGATCTGCGGGCAGGCGCCCACGGTGGTGCTCTCCGACGATGCCGGCTCGGGCCGGCGCATCGACGACTTCTCCGCCTCCGACGATCGCTGGATGGTCGCGGTGCGCATGGTGTCCGAGGGTGTCGACGTGCCCCGCCTGTCGGTCGGGGTCTACGCCACCTCGACCGCCACGCCCATGTTCTTCGCCCAGGCCGTGGGCCGCTTCGTGCGGTCGCGGACCCGCGGCGAGACCGCGAGCATCTTCCTGCCCACGGTGCCGATCCTCATGGCCCACGCCGCCGAGCTGGAGGCCGAGCGCGATCACGTGCTGGACCTGCGCCCGGCGACCGGGGACGAGGAGACGGGCCTGGACGAGAGCCTCCTGGAGGAGGCGAACCGCTCCGAGCAGGCCAGCGACCAGCTCGAGATGAGCTTCGAGGCGCTCGAATCCGAGGCGTCCTTCGACCGCGTGCTGTTCGACGGTGGCGAGTACGGCGCCGGCGGCATCGCGGGCAGCGAGGACGAGCAGGAGTTCCTGGGGATCCCCGGCTTGCTCGACGCCGATCAGATGCGCACGGTCCTCCAGCAGCAGCAGGCCCAGCAGCAGGCACGACGCCAGAAGAGCGGCGGCGCGGACAGCGCCCCGCCGACCGGCGTGGTGGATCACCGCAAGCTGATGGAGCTGCGCAAGGAGCTCAGCACCCTGGTCTCCGCGTGGGCCCGCAAGTCCGGCACCCCGCACGGATCCGTGCACAACACGCTGCGCAGCCGCAGCGGCGGCCCGGCGGTCGCGCAGGCCGACGCCGAGCAGATCCAGGAGCGGATCAGCATCGTGCGCGGCTGGTTCGTCGGCCGACGCTGAGCGCTCGCAGGCGACGCTGATCGCTCGCAGCCGACGCTGAGCGTTCGCGATCGCTCGCAGACTGATCGCTGCTCGGTCAGCGCAGGACGCGGGCCGCCTCGATGCCGTCGGTGACGGTCGGGATCGCGATCGGACCGTCGGGGCCGTCCTCGACGTCCAGCGCGAGCTCCGCGACCGAGGCCGCATGGCGCGCCCGCGCGGCCTCGACCTGCTGCGGTGCGCGCAGGGACTGCACGGGCTCACCGCCGCGGATCATCGGCACCTGCAGCGGCCGCAGGTTCGTGCGGCGCCACTCGGGGGAGGCCTCTGCGGAGATCAGCTCCGCGGTCAGCTCCCGCTCGAACTCGGCGATCTCGGCCTCGCCGGGCAGCACCAGCTCCGCATGGGCGCGGTCGCCGACGAGCATGCGGAAGGCACGTTTGCCGGCGCCGAGGGTGGCCTTGTCCTGGGACCGCTTGCCCACCGGGTGCATCTGCCCGTCGGCGCCCTCGCGCTCGACCAGCTTGTAGACGAAGCCGGGGGCGGGATGCCCGCCGCCGGTGACCAGGCGGGTCCCGATGCCGTAGCCGTCCAGCGGGGCCTGCGCGAGCTCCTCGACACGGAACTCGTCGAGATCGCCGGTGGCCGTGATCTTGGTGGAGGTCGCACCGAGGGAGTCGAGCAGGGCACGCACCCGGATGGACTGGGCACCGAGGTCCCCGGAGTCCAGGCGCACCGCGCCCAGCTCCGGCCCCGCGATCTCGACGGCCAGGCGCACGGCGGCGTCGACGTCGTAGGTGTCCACCAGCAGAGTGGTCCCCACCCCCTGCGAGGCGATCTGAGCACGGAACGCCTCCTCCTCGGAGTCGAACAGCAGGGTGAAGGCATGCGCGGAGGTGCCGGCGGCAGGGACCCGGTAATGGGCCCCGGCGGCGAGGTTCGAGGTGGACGCGAACCCCACGATGTAGGCGGCGCGGGCAGCGGCGATGGCGGCGTCCTCGTGGACGCGTCGCCCGCCCATCTCGATGCAGGGCCTGCCCCGAGCGGCGGTGATCATCCGCGATCCGACGGAGGCCACGCCGCTGTCGTGGTTGAGGATCGACAGGATGACCGTCTCCAGCATCACCGCGTCCTCGAAGGTGCCCTCGAGGCGCATCACGGGGGAGTTGGGGAAGAAGAGCTCGCCCTCCTCGTAGCCGTGCACGTCGCCGGTGAAGCGATAGTCGGCGAGGTGCGCGAGGGTCTCCTCGTCGAGCACGCCGGTGCGGCGCAGATAGCGCAGGTCGGCCTCGTCGAAGCGGAAGTCCGCGATGGCGTCGAGCACGCGCCCGGTGCCGGCGAGCACGCCGTAGCGGCGGCCCTCGGGGAGGGAGCGGGTGAACACCTCGAACACGCTGCGGCGCGAGGCGGTGCCCGCCTGGCGGGCAGCCTGGAGCATCGTCAGCTCGTAGAGGTCGGTGAGCAGGGCAGAAGTCACAGTGTCCACCGTAATGCGTGCCGGGCCGACCGGCTGACGGGGACGCCCCGTAGACTCGTCCGAGCCGCTTCCCGGCGGACGATCTCACGGACCGGGGCGCGGTGGAACAGAGAAGGAGCACGAATGCCGGTGGAGCAGCGGCGGGCCGGTTCCGGGACGAGCTCGCTGACAGACCTCGACCGCAGCACCCAGGTGGACGCCGAGACGGACGGTCCCTGGTGCACCGTCGTCTGGAACGACCCCGTGAACCTCATGAGCTATGTCGTGTTCGTCCTGCGCCGCCACTTCGGCTACTCCCGCCTCGTCGCCGAGCAGCTGATGATGCAGGTGCACGAGGAGGGCCGTGCGACGGTCTCGCGCGGCTCGCGCGAGCGGATGGAGACCGACGTGCAGGCGATGCATTCCTTCGGCCTGCAGGCGACCTTGGAGAGAGTGGGGGAGGGCTGATGGCGCACGCGTTCAGGCGTCGTGCCGACGGCAGCCTCGCCTGCCGGCTCGACAGCGAGGAGAAGGCGATCATCTCCCAGGTCGCGCAGGAGACGGCGGACCTCATCCGTGCTGACCTGGGCATCGACCGGGACCCGGAGGTGCTGCGCAAGGCCGCGGCGAGCGAGGATCCGCTGCGCCGCCTGGAGGCCGAGTTCGCCGGGCAGGACGCTCGCGAACCCGCCGACTCCGCCGTCAAGCGCCTGTTCCCCGCCGCGTCCGAGGACGAGACCCTGGCCGGCGAGTTCCGTCGCTTCGGCCAGCAGGAGCTCGCCGACGGCAAGCTCACCGACCTCACCGCCGTGATCTCGCTGCTGGACGCGAGCGGGCCGGGCCACGGCGAGGTGGTGCTGGACGACGAGCAGGCCCTGTCGATGCTCCGCGCGCTCAACGACGTGCGGATCGTCCTGGCGGACCGTCTGGATCTCCAGCGCGACGGCGATTTCGACACGGTGCGGATGCTGCAGCAGATCGGCGAGCGCGTGGAGGAGGCGAGCTCGGAGGACAGCGACCAGGTGGGCTCGGACATCGTCATCGCCGTGTACGAGCTGCTGTCCTGGCTGCAGGAGAGCCTGCTGCGGGCGCTCGACTGATCGTTGCCGTCCTGTGACCAGACTGTGAAACTGCACCCAGTGCGCGAGGCATCACTGCTCTTGAGCAGTAACGACACTAGCCTTGCCGAGATGAACAACGCGCCGATCGGGATCTTCGACTCCGGGGTGGGCGGGCTCACCGTCGCCCGAGCCATCCTCGACCAGCTGCCTCAGGAGGAGCTGGTCTACATCGGCGACACCGAGCACGGGCCGTACGGCCCACGGTCGATCGCCGAGGTGCGCTCCCTGACGCTGGACATCATGGACAACCTGGTCGAGCACGGCGTGAAGATGCTCGTCATCGCCTGCAACACCGCCTCCGCGGCTGTGCTGCGCGACGCCCGTGAGCGCTACGACGTGCCCGTCATCGAGGTCATCCAGCCGGCGGTGCGCCGCGCCGTGGCCTCGACCCGCAACCACAGGGTGGGCGTGATCGCCACCGAGGGCACGGTCACCTCACGCGCCTACGAGGACGCCTTCGCCGCCGCCCCCGAGCTGGACATCATCACTCAGGCCTGCCCGCGCTTCGTCGAGTTCGTCGAGAACGGGGTGACCACCGGCGAAGAGGTCATCGAGGTGGCCGAGAGGTATCTGGCCCCGGTGCGCGAGGCCGGCGTGGACACCCTGGTGCTCGGCTGCACCCACTACCCGATGCTCGCCGGCCCCATCAGCTATGTCATGGGTCCCGACGTCTCGCTGGTCTCCTCCGCCGAGGAGACCGCGCTGGACGTGTACCGCCAGCTGCGCGGCGCGTCCCTGCTGCGGGAGTCCTCGGACGCCCCGCGGCACGTCTTCGCGCAGACTGCCGAGGGGCCGGGCAGCGCCTCCTTCGTGCGCCTGTCGCGGCGGTTCCTGGGGCCGATGCTCGACATGACCGCGAGCCTGCCGGTGGTGACGTCATGAGGATCCACGTCATCGGCTGCAGCGGCAGCTTCGCCGGTCCCGGAGGCGCGGCCTCCAGCTACCTCCTCGAGCAGGAGGACGAGAACGGGCGCGTCTGGCGCGTGCTCATGGACCTCGGCTCCGGAGCGTTCGGACCGCTGCAGTCCGCCATCGATCCGGCCGACCTCGACGCCGTGCTGATCTCCCATCTGCACCCCGATCACTTCCTGGACCTCACCGGTCTCGAGGTCTTCTGGGCCTACCACGAGCGCGATGATCTGCCGCAGCTGCCGATCCACGCTCCCGAGCCCCTCCCGGAGCGGCTCTCGGCGGTGCTGGGCCGCAAGGGCCCGGTGCCCGACGGTGTGGACTGCGTGCCCTTCGACTACCACGTGCTCCGGGACCACCAGCAGTTCTCCATCGGACCGTTCGACATCCAGGTGCGCGAGGTGGTCCATCCCGTGGAGGCCTATGGCTTCCGCATCACCGCAGGCGGCGACGTGCTCGCCTACTCGGGGGACACCGACACCTGCCAGGCCCTGGACGATCTGGCCGTCGGAGCGGACCTTTTCCTGTGCGAGGCCGGATACATCGAAGGGCGCGACGACCGCTTCACCGGCGTGCACCTGACGGGTCTGCGGGCCGGTGAGGCCGCGGTCACCGCGCAGGCGGGCCGGGTGGTGCTCACTCATATCGCCGCGTGGACGGACCCGGCGGTGCCGCTGGCCGAAGCGCGCAGCGTGTACCCCGGTCCGCTGGAGCTCGCGACGCCCAAGGCCGTCTACGACACCAGCCGGTCGGAGTCCCCCTCCTGAACCGCTCTGTGTCCGGGGCCGGCAGGGCCCGGCTCGGGGCGCCGCCTCGCCGATCACGGCTATCCTCGATCAGTACGCCTGAGCGACACGGAGGAGAACCCGCTCGATGAGCACCCAGAACCCCACCCCGGCCGGCGACCGCGTCGACGGCCGCACCCCTGACCAGCTGCGTGACGTGCATATCACCCGCAACTGGCTCGACCATGCCGAGGGCAGCGCCCTCATCGAATTCGGTCGCACCCGCGTGCTGTGCGCGGCCAGCTTCACCGAGGGCGTCCCGCGGTGGAAGAAGGGCTCCGGCTCCGGCTGGGTCACCGCCGAGTACGCGATGCTGCCGCGCGCCACCAACACCCGTGGAGCCCGCGAGAGCGTCAAGGGCAAGATCGGCGGCCGCACCCACGAGATCTCCCGCCTGATCGGGCGTTCCCTGCGCGCGATCATCGACCTGGACGCGCTCGGTGAGAACACGATCCAGCTGGACTGCGACGTGCTGCAGGCCGACGGCGGCACCCGCACCGCCGCGATCACCGGCGCCTACGTGGCGCTGGCCGACGCGATCGCCTGGGGCAAGCAGCACGCCGCGGTGCCGGCGGCGAAGCAGGTCCTCACCGATTCCGTGAGCGCGATCAGCGTGGGCATCGTCGAGGGCCGGCCGCTGCTGGACCTCGAGTACCGCGAGGACGTCACGGCCCAGACCGACATGAACGTCGTGGTCACCGGATCAGGATCCTTCGTCGAAGTGCAGGGCACCGCCGAGGGTGCCCCCTTCGACCGCACCGAGCTCGGCGCTCTGCTGGATCTCGCCACCGGCGGCTGCGCAGAGCTCGCGCAGATCCAGCGCGACGTCCTCGCCGAGCAGCGATGAGCGCTGCCGACAGCACCGCCCGAGCCGACGTGCCCACCGGGGCACGCGTGATCCTCGCATCCCACAACGCCAAGAAGCTGCGGGAGCTGCAGCGGATCCTCGCCGCCGCGGTGCCGGGTCTCGACCCCGAGCAGGTGATCTCCTCCGCCGGGATCTCCCTGCCCGACGTCGTCGAGGACCAGGTCACCTTCGACGGCAATTCGCTGCTGAAGGCGCGCTCCGCCGCGAAGGCGACGGGCCTGCTCGCCGTCGCCGACGATTCCGGCCTGGCGGTGGACGTGCTGGGAGGGGCCCCGGGGATCTTCTCGGCCCGCTGGAGCGGCCGGCACGGGGACGACGAGGCCAACAACGACCTGCTGCTCGCCCAGCTCGGCGACATCGCCGACGAGCATCGTGGTGCACGCTTCGTCTGCGCCGCGGCCCTGGTGGCGCCCGACGGCACCGAGGTGGTCGAGCGCGGCGAGATGGTGGGGCGGCTGCTGCATGAGCGGCACGGCGAAGGAGGGTTCGGGTACGACCCGCTGTTCCTCCCCGACGGCCAGACACGCAGCGCCGGTGAGCTCGCTCCCGAGGAGAAGGACGCGATCTCCCATCGTGGCAAGGCCTTCCGGGCCCTCGCGCAGCACGTGGCGCGGCTCCTCGGCTGACCCGACCGCGACGCCTGCCCCTCGGCGAGCGTCCTGTCGTCCCGCCGACGAGGTGCGGTGAGGCCCTGCGGCCGCTCACCGTCACCCTCGCCGTCGGACCCTGAACTGTCGAGCCCCTGAACTGTCGACTCGGGCAATGAGCGAGCGCCCCTGACCCGTCGTGGGTCAGGGGCGCTCGTCGTCGGACGCAGGAGCCGTCTCAGGCAGCGCCCACGTGCGCGAGCGCCCGACGCACGATGAGATCGTGGCCGCCGCTCATCTCGTCCAGCGGCGTGAACTCCTGCTGCAGTTCGTCGATGCCGAACCAGGTCAGCTCCAGAGCATCCTCCTGCGGCGCGGTCTCCCCGTCGACGGGGACCACATAGGCCATCGAGATCGCATGCTGGCGCGGGTCGTGGAAGGGGGAGATGCCGGGCGTCGGGAAGTATTCCGCGACGGTGAACGGCACCGGGGAGACCGGGATGCGCGGCATCGCCATCGGCCCCAGATCCTTCTCGATGTGGCGGGAGATCGCCTCGCGGATCGTCTCGTGGATCATGATCCGCCCGGAGACGATGGCGCGCACGATCTGCCCGCTGCCGGACGCCCGGAGCAGGAGCCCCACTTCGACGACGGCACCATCGACATCGGTGCGCACCGGCACGATGTCGAGGTAGGGGATGGGCAGGTGGCGACGCAGCTGGGCGATGTGCTCCGGCTCGAACCAGGAACCCTCGGCGTCGACGGCGGTGCGGTTGGACATCAGGAGACCTCCTCGTCGGGTCCGGTCAGGTCGCTGTCCTCACCAGGGGCGGCCGCCACGACCTGCGACGGTGCCAGCTGGGACTTCTCCACATGGAAGCGCGGGTTCTGCTCGCGGGTGGCGACCTTCACGGCATGGTCGACCTCCTCGCCCGCGATCATCCGGACGCGCCAGGTCGTGTCCTCGAGCTCGACCAGCGACAGCGTCGCGTTGGGGATCGAGGGCAGCGGCTGCTCGATGATCCCCGAGAGGATGAAGCGGATCAGGGTGCCGTGCGCGACCACCAGGACCTTCTGCCCCGGGTAGCGCTCCTCGAGCGCCTCGAGTCCGTCGTAGCCACGATCGGCCACCGCCTGATGATCCTCACGGCCGGGAAAGGAGCGCTCGGGATACCGCTGCTCCATCTCCTCCACGGCCTGTCCCTCGGCGATGCCCCAGTCGATCTCCACGAATCGCGGATCGGTGCCGCCGAAGGGGATGTCGTGGTCCTCGCCGATGATCCGGCCCGTCTGCTCGGCCCGCTTCAGCGGTGAGGTGACGATCACGTCCCAGTCCACCGGCGGCAGCTGAGCGAACGCAGCATGCGCCTGGGCGATCCCGGTCGCATTCAGCGGGATGTCCGAGGACCCCTGGAAGCGGTTCTGCAGGTTGTAGTCCGTCTGCCCATGGCGGACGAGCCCGAACAGGGTCATGGAGCGTCTCCTCATCGCGGGGGTGATACGTGCGCGAGAAGGGACTCGAACCCTCACGCCCTGGGGGCACTGGAACCTAAATCCAGCGCGTCTACCGATTCCGCCACTCGCGCGCCCGCCCAGCCTATCGGGCCGCAGGGCATGCTCCGGTAGGCTGATGTCCCTGGTGGCGCGACGCACCCGGCCCGACGCGGGCGGTGCATGCGCCCGCCCCTGACATCGACACCACGAACCCCCCGCAGCACAGGAGACCTTCATGAGCGCCCTCGAAGGCAAGACCGCCGTCGTCACCGGATCCTCCCGAGGAGTCGGTGCGTCCACCGCGAAGCTGCTCGCCGAGCAGGGCGCGAACGTCGTGATCAACTACCGACAGAAGGCTCCCCGCGCGAACAAGGTCGTCGCCGAGATCGAGGCCGCCGGCGGCAAGGCCCTCGCGGTCGGCGCCGACCTCACGGTCCCGGACGACGTGCGGGGCCTCATCCAGGCCGCGATCGACACCTTCGGCAGCCTGGACCTGCTGGTCCTGAACGCCTCCGGCGGGATGGAGGCGGATCTCGGCGAGGACTATGCGATGCGCCTGAACCGTGATGCACAGTCCGACGCCCTGACCGCAGGGCTGGAGCACCTGTCGGTCGGCGGCCGCGTGGTGTTCGTGACCAGCCACCAGGCGCACTTCATCGACCAGGTCGAGACCATGCCCGAGTACGAGCAGGTCGCCCGGTCCAAGCGGGCCGGCGAGGATGCGCTCACCGAGCGTCTCGGCGAGATGTCCGAGAAGGGCATCTCCTTCGTGGTCGTCTCGGGCGACATGATCGAGGGCACCGTCACCGCGACCCTGCTGAACCGTGCCCGTCCCGGCGCGCTCGAGGAGCGCCGCGAGGCCGCTGGCAAGCTCTACTCGGTCGACGAGTTCGCCGCCGAGGTGGCCGCTATGGCCACGGCCGACGTGCCGACCGGGCACGTCGAGCTGGTGGGCGGCGCCGACGACTTCCTGTCGCGCACGCAGGGCTGAACCGGTCGGCCCGCCTGTGAGGGCGGGCCGCGCCGACGGCCCGAGGGTCCACGGAACGGACCAGAACGGTCGAGGAGGCGAAGCGGATCGCCTGCTCGCGATACGATCAGCGTGATCAAGCCCTGACGACACCCGGAGGCAGTGGTGGCCAAGAAGAACAGCCTGGACGACATGCGCGACGAGGCCTACCGACGCCAGGACAACCTGGCGTCGGACATCGACGAGCTGGTCGATCGCGTGAACCCGAAGAATGCGGTGACCCGCTGGAAGAACGAGCTCGTCGGTTCGGTGAAGGGTTTTTCCGAAGCCGGTGACGAGAAGTCCTCCCCGGTGCCGCTGACAGCGGTCGTGGGAGGCGTCATCGGCGTGGTCGTGCTCGGAGCAGGCATCGCCGTCGCGGTCGCTGCCTCCCGGCGCGAGCCCACTCGGGGTGAGAAGCTCGCGAAGACCATGCGCGAGGCGCGCCGGTCCACCGAGCGCTCGGCGAAGAAGAGCGCGAAGTCCCTGAAGAACTCCTCCCTGCCCCGCTCGAAGGATGCCGAGAAGTACGCGGCAGAGCTCGGCTCGATCCTGCAGGATGCGGCCAAGAACGCGGAGAAGAAGGTCGCGGCGTCCGGCCGCTGATCTCGCAGGCCTCCCAACGGACGGCCTTGACGCCCGACGGACGCCCCCGTGCCTATTGCCCGGGGGCGTCCCTCATTCCTGTGCGCTGACGTACAGCCACGCACCACCCTCCCGCACGAAGCGTGAGGTCTCGTGCTGTCGGTGCCGACCCTCGGGCGTGCGCGCGATCGCCAGGAACTCGACCGTGCCCTCGTCATCGAAGGGGCCGCCGTCAGAGGTGGAGAGGATCTCCAGGCGCAGCCAGCGAGTGCCGTCCGTGAGGGAGGCGTCGAGCTCTTCGCGCGGGGGCCTCTCCTGCGGATGCCAGGACCGCAGCAGATGTTCGACGTCCCGCACGGCGAAGGCCGTGTACCGCGAGCGCATGAGCGCTTCAGCGGTCGCGGCGCGGCGCTCCTGGCGCAGCACCGGCCCGCAGCAGGCGCCGTAGACGTCGCCCAGGCCGCAGGGGCAGCGGGAGCCGTCGGAAGGGGGAGCGGGTACAGAGGTCGCAGACGTCATGGCATCAGTATCCCGGGCTCTGCGCCGCGGCCCCCATGATCATGCCGGGGGCGTGCCGGGCACGGGCCGTACGAGGTCAGCGGCGGGACCAGCCCGGCGTCGACGGGCCGACCGTCGGCCGCCATCCGGTCTCGGACATGAAGCGCACCGAGGAGACGCGCAGCGATCGACGCTGGGTGTCCAGTCGGGTGCCGACGATCGCCTGGGTGATCTCCGGATAGAACTTCGCAGGGTGCTCGACACCGGCCTCCGCGGCCAGATCCTTCGCCCAGCGGGCCTTGGTGATCGGCTCGCCCCCGACGTTGTAGAAGCCGCTGTCCGCGCGCAGAGCCGCCACGAAGGCCCGGCCCGCGTCGGTGTGGTGCAGCAGCGTCACATAGTTCTCGGGCTTGCCCAGCAGGATGGGATCGCCCGAGCGCGTGGCCTTCAGCGCATGGGTGGTGTGCTGGTCGCGGCCGAAGAGCTGGCCCAGGCGCAGGATCACGGAGCTGCGACCGGCCGCGGCGAAGTCCACGGCGGCACGCATCTCGGCGACGCGTGGGCGGAACGCCTGGTTGCGCACGCTGAGCGGCTGGTCCTCGCCGATCCAGTCCGTCCCGTTGTCCGGGTACAGGTAGATCGTGGACTCCTGGATCAGCTTGCGCACGTTCGCGTCGGCCGCGGCGCGGGCGATGGCGACGGAGGCCTCGAGGTGGAGCTTGTCGTCCTCGCGCCAGGACAGCGGGCGCAGGCCCGCCATGCCGACGGGGACATGGGCGAGGGTGTTGATGACGACCTCGTACCCGCGGAAGGCGCGGGCCAGATCGGTGCGGTCGAAGACGTCCGCCACGACGGCTCGGCCGCCGCGACCCTCGATGATCGGGACCCCGGAATCGCGTCGGGTGATGCCGGTGACCTCGTGGCCGGCGGCGACGAGCGCCTCGACGGCTTCCTGGCCGAGCACACCTGTGGCACCGGTGACCGCGATCCTCACCCTGACCTCCTTCGCCGACGATCCGTGGACCCTCGCGCGTCGACCTTCCTGAACACGTCGAGTCTATGTGATCGCGAGGCCCGCCCCGGTCCGAAGCCGCGATACGGGAGCTGCTGTCGGCTCGCTCACAGAGAGTGCTCTCGAGTTGGCAGGTCGGTGCCCGAGGGGTAAAGTTCTTTTTTGTTCGGCGCCATTAGCTCAGTTGGTTAGAGCAGCTGACTCTTAATCAGCGGGTCCGGGGTTCGAGTCCCTGATGGCGCACCGACAGTCGAAGCCCCACCGGTCAACCGGTGGGGCTTCTTCGCGTCCCGGAACGTTCCGGAGCGGGAGGCGCGGGTTAAGTGCCAAAGCGCGTGTATCGGGCTCATCGCATTTAAAGGTGTAGCAGTGGCCTGAATCCTCCGGTGTCGAGAAGCGAGCGGATGATGTAGTGGGTGAGGGTGTGGAAGCCGAGGGCGGTGCCGCGGAGGTGCTCGAGGCGGCCGTTGAATCTCCTATGTTTGTCAAGCGGTGAGTCGGGCACGGGCTGCGGTGGTGAGGTGACGGTAGATCTCGCGGGCGGGGTAGCGCTTCAGGCAGCGGCGAATTTCGCGGAGGGTGCGTCCTTCAGCAGTGCGGCGCTCGACGTAGGCGCGAGTTCTTGGGTCCATGCGCATGCGAGCGACGATGGCCATGTGGAGGGCGCGGTTCAGACGGCGGTCACCGCCGCGGTTGATGCGGTGCCGCACGGTGTTGCCCGAGGACGCGGGGATCGGGCTGGCGCCGGCGAGTCTGGCGAACGCAGCCTCGGATCTGATCCGACCCAGATGCGACCAGGACGTCAACGCGATGGCGGCGGTGACCGGGCCGATGCCGGGCTGGTCGAGCAGGCCACCAGCGGGGCTCTGGCGAACAAGGTCTGTGATGCGCTTGGTGATGTCCTTGAGCTCCTTGTCGAGCGCGGCGACTCGTTTAGCGAGCCTGGTGGCCTCGCCGCGTGCGGTCGCTGTGGCGAGGGCTTCATCGCGGGCTCGCCATGCGGCAGTTGCGTCGATTTGGGCCTGGGTGAGCGGGCGGCGAGCAGCACCTTGACAGCCGCGCGGACGCCGTCGTCAGCGCGCGGTTCGCGCAGCTGCGTCTCGTGCAGCGGGAGGGCTGCGGCAGCGATACGGCGTGCATCGAGCGGGTCAGACTTGCCGATCGTGCGGTTCGCGCGGGCGTTCATCCGCGGAGCCTCGACGACCGTGTATCCGGTGTCCGCGGCTACTGCGCGCAGACGAGCACCGTAGGTACCGGTGCCCTCGATCGCCCAGAGCACAGTGACGTCACCGCCGGTGCGGTGCCCGGCCCACGACACGGCCCGAGACAGGCCTGCGGCGGTGTCTGGAAACTGGGCCTCATCAACGATCTCGCCGGTCGGGCAAGCGAGAATTGAGACGGCGTGGTTGCGGGCGCGGGTGTCCACGCCGATGACGAATGGACGAGCATGCGCGACGATAGCCATGGCGATCGACGCTCCCCTCCGCGAGACGGACATGGTCACGGTCGCTGAACGGCCGGCGCCGGTCCGGGAAGAGGTCACTTCGGGGCGAATCTGTGATGGGCCACGACCCGAGGGTCGGGCAGTCTCCTGATGAGGTCACCGAGATGGGCTGGACGGCGCCGGCCGGGCCGCACCGAGCGGACAATTCAACGGGAAGACACCGCAAGCTGCGGGCCAATTGCTTCGAGAGTCACACCCGGTTCGACACGACCGGTATCCATCCTGACCAGCCGATCCCAGATCAGCCAGAGCCAGACTCACAGATCGCTTCGGTGGGTCCGTTGCTGGTGCCGGGCCGGTCGAAGTAGGCCAGCACGTCCTCGGCCCGGCGTTTCAGGGTGCGGCCGAGGGTGATGACCTCGGTCAGCGAGGGAGGGACGTCGCCGGCGAGGTCCGTGATCGCGCCGGCGAGTTGCTGCTTCGCGGCGGCGCGGTCGGGGTTGCGGTAGGCCTGGACGATCCGCTGGAAGATGCCACAGGTGGGGTGACCGTGGCGTGCTCATCGGCGGCGAACACGCTGTTCAGGCGGTCGCATTGACGGCTTGTGAGGAGCTCTGCACCGGTGCGGAGGGTTCGGCGGATCCCGTAGAGAGGATCCCCAGAACGGCCGCGGTGCCCGCGGGTGACCTGCTGGATCCGCTGCCGGCACTGGTCCAGTGCATCACCTGCCAGGGCCACAACGTGGAAAGGATCCATCACCGCGACGGCCTGCGGGATCTCTTTCGCAGCGGCGGTTTTGAATCCGGTGAACCCGTCCATCGCGACCGTCTCGATCCGGTCCCGGAAGACGGGCTTCTGCTCCTGGAGCCAGGTCTTGAAGACCTTCTTCGAGCGGCCCGGGACCATGTCCAGCAGCCTCGAGGGGCCGGTGCCATCGCGGATCGGAGTGAGGTCGATGATCACGGTGACGTACTTGCTGCCGCCACTGGTGTGCGACCAGACGTGCTCATCGACGCCGATCACTCGGACTCCGTGAAGCCGGGCAGGATCATTGATCAGCAGCTCGGAGCCGGCGTCGAGGACAGCGTCGTTCACGGTATGCCAGGCAGTGCCGAGGTTCTCGGCGACCCGGGAGGTCGACATCCGGTCGATGACCACGCTCTTGAACGCCCAGTAGATCGCGGCCCGGGAGAGCTTCTCCCGGGCCGCTGCAGTTTTCGACGTGTCCTGCCGCCATATGGTGCAGCAGTCAACGCAGCGATAGCGCCGCACCCCAACCGGCAGCAGAGTTGGCCGCCAGCCCAGTGGAGTGTGCACGATCGTCCTGGTCACTGTGCCACGAGGAACACCCGCCTGGCCACAGCGATGGCACCACTGGTCATCCTCGAGGACCCGACACTCCAGGACCGCCGTGCCGGGCTCGATGCGCTGACCGGTGACTGTGAGCCCCAGCCCGTCCAGGCCGCAGAAGGCATCGAGGGCAGGGCTCGAGAAGGTAGCGTTGAACATGTCGAGGTCTTCCAGATGGCGAGCGTCATAACTTCCATCATCGGGAGACCTCGACACATATCCCCGCACCGACGCGCCCACCCCGCCACCGGCCGCTACACCCTCACCTGCGAAAAGCCCGTTTCGGGCATATTCCGATTCTCTTTCGCGAGACTCGGAACGGAACCCAGGGCGCTTCATCCGGGCCGACCACAACAAACACCTACAGCCTGTTCAACGCCGATTTACCGAGTGTGGCCGGGGTGCGTGATGGTAGGGCGGGAGCGGGCGCGCTGCTGCTGCATGATCCGGCCAAATTCGTCACACCAGCTAGGAGACAGGATGTATCCGTTCCGGAGGCTTTCCTCCACAGTGAGTTCGGTGGGGAACCCGAAAGTGTCGTACAGGGTGAATACGTCTGCCCCGGTCATCCCTGCAGGGCCTCGCCGGTGCAGTTCCTCCAGGCCTTTGCGGAGGGTGCGCCGGAATGAGCGTTCTTCTTTCTCGAGCACCGTCACGATTGTCTCGTACTGCTCGTCGAGCTCCGGGTAGTCGCGGGTGTAGAGGGCGGTGATCACCGGGATCGTGGTGGGTAGGAAGCTGCCCTGGATGCCAAGATCCTGTGCGTACCGGATCGCCCGGCGCATCAGGCGGCGCAGCACATACCCGCGTTCCTTGTTCCCCGGCCGCACCCCGTCCACGGTCATGAACACCGCCGCACGCAGGTGGTCGGCGATGACGCGCATGCTCGCCGTCTTGTCCTGGTAAGAGCGGCCGCTGAGCTTCTCCAGGTGGTTGATTATAGGGCGCAGCACACTGACCTGGAACACGTCAGGGTCGTTGTTCGCGGCCGCGGCGATCCTTTCCAGGCCGCCGCCAAAATCCACGTTGCGGTGAGTCAGCGGGGTGAAGGAGCCGCCGGGTTGGCGCTGATATTGCATGAACACCTGGTTACCGATCTCCATGAACCGGCCGCTTTCGCTAGCCGGATGTGCGAGACCATAGGTCGGGTTGTGGTGCTCGGGTCCGAAGTCGTAGAACACTTCGCTGTCCGGTCCGCATGGGTCCCCGATCGGGGTGCCAGCCAGCCCTCTGCCACGACTCCACCAGTTCTCCTCATCACCGTAGAAGAAGATCCGCTCGCCCGCCTGTATGCCACGGGCGTCCCCGTCGGCTTGGCTGCCGATCACCGCGACCTGGGCATCGATGCCGTGTTCGGCGAACACCTGCTGCCAGATCTGCACCACCTCATCATCCCGCGGGATGCCCGCCTGCGCGTCGCCGGCGAACGCGGTCACATACAAACGATGCGGGTCCAACCCAACGATGCGGGTGAGGAAGTCGAAGAACCAGCGGATCTGCTCAGTTTTGAAGTAGTCGCCGAGGCTCCAGTTGCCGAGCATTTCGAAGAATGTCGTGTGACGGTTGTCGCCCACATCCTCGATGTCCTGCGCCCGCACCGCTGGTTGACTATCCGCCAACCGCATCCCGTCCTGGTGCGGCGCCCCCAGAAGGTATGGCATCAACGGTTGCATGCCGCTTCCGGTGAACAGGGTGGTGTCATCCCGCTCCGGGATCAGGCCGGCGCGGGGGATAAGGGTATGACCGCGTTCCTCGAAGTAATGCAGGTAGGCGGTGCGGATCTGGTCTGTTTTCAAAGGCATGAGCGGTGTCGTCCTGAAGTGAGTGAGGGGGGAGGCTGCTCGGCGCAACGGGTGTTTTCAGCGGTTTGCCCGATCCTGCCCGCGCCAAGCGTCGCTGGAGTCGATCTTGGGGGCGGGTTCGGGCTGGGATCCGTATCGTCGCCCGCTACTGTGCCTACGCTCGTCGTGGAAGTGGCATCTGCAAGCTAATAGAGCGGGACCGGTTCGGGAAGGGGGCCGGCGGCGGTGACAGTGCGGCCCTAGAGGGCGCGGCACGACTGCTGGGCCCCGATTCCGCCCCATGATCATTGTCGTTGCCGAGTGGGTCGGTTGGCAAGAAATCGAGCGCGTCCGCCCCTGGATGGCGTTCTCACCCGCGGCCAGCGGCAAGCCGAAGTAGGGGTCGTTGCATCGTCAACGTACATGTTCACTCTTCCGATAGCGTTGGGGATGCTGATCGTCACGTCAAAACTGACCACAAGGAAAAGGGAATTAATCCAGGTCGGGGAGAGTCGAATCCGCCCCGGGGACAGTGCGTGCTGGCGCATCCCGGGTCGGCCTCCTCGTTCAGTCGCGCGGATGGGCGTCGACGAGCTGGGTGAACCGATGCACGTAGTCGCGGAGGAATCCGATGGTCTTCTCGGCGGTGATGTCCCCGTTCTCATCGATCAGGGCCGGGGATCGGCCGAGGAAGACTTCGGGTTGCCCGGGTGTGGGCATGTCGAAGTAAGACAGGGCCAGCCGAAGGTTCTTCTGCGAGCTGTACCCGCCCATGCGTCCGACCGAGTGGCTGATGATCCCTGCAGGGAGGTTCTTCCAGGCGACATCGCCGTTGGGCTTGGAGCCGATGTCGATGGCGTTTTTCAGGCAGGCTGGGATGGTGCGGTTGTTCTCCGGCGTGACGAACAAGACTCCTTCGGAGGCTTTGATGGCCTCTCGGTACTGCATGTATTCCGGCGGGGTGGGTTTGTCAGTGACCTCGGGGTCGTCGTAGTCGAAGTCATAGAGAGGAAGGTCGCGGATCTCAACGATGTGTGCGTTGTAGCCTTCGGGAAAGTAGCCGATAACGTTGTGGGCGATTTTTCGTGCAAAGGAGCCGCGGCGCAGGCTGCCTACGAGGACGGAGATGTTCTTGCTCAAGGGGCTGTTCTCTTTCTATGAGGCGTATATGTGGGAGTGGCGGTTGGGTTAAAAGTCCCAGTCGTCGTCGCTGGTGTGCTCGGCCTTGCCGATGACGTATGACGACCCGCTTCTGCTGAAGAGGCCGTGGTTCTCGTCGGCGCTGGGAGCCAGAGCGGCGAGGCTCTCCGGCCTCACCGCCGTCTCGTCGCCGTTGAATCGCGCCGGGTAGCCGAGGTTCATGACGTCCTTGCTCGCGTTGTAGCGCACGAAGACTGCGACATCCTCCATGCGGCGGAGGGACTCGTGGGGCTCTCCGAGTAGGCAGCACATGAAATCTTGCATCTTGTCGCGACGCCCGGAATGGGCCTCCAGTCCGCGCTCGTACTTGTAACCCGAGTAGTAGCCGTGGACAGCTTCGTCGCCCAGGATGAGCCGGATCATGTCGGCGGTGTTGGTCAGGAAGGCGCGCACGGAGAGGTGCAACGGCAGATAGACGCCGGCGTAGAGCTGCAGGCTGTAGGGCAGGGTGGAAAAGACCTTCCGCTTCGGAGGGTCGGGTCCGTAGTAGTACTGGAGCACCTTCTTGCATCGTTGCTGAAGCAGATCGTTGCTGACCGCCCACTGGTAAGGCTCGTCGACCTCCCGGGTTCTGGTCAGGGTCGAGAACACGGAAGGGTGCGGGCGTGCATGGACGGACTGCATGAAGTAGACCGCCTCCTCGTGCTTTGTCCGGGCCCCCTGGATCTGGCAGATCTCCCCGACGGCTGCCTGCACGGTGTCCAGCATGGCGAGCCCGGTGAGCGCTCGCATGGTCAGGGTGCGCTCGTGCGGGGCAAGTGCCTGCCATTCCTGGTCGTCGCTGGATAGTGGGACCGTTTCGCGTGGCCAGAAGTGCGCGGTTAGCTGGCTCCACATCTCGAGGACTTTGTCATCGCTGATGCGGTTCCAGTGGGTCGGCCGCAGCCGAGCCGTGGGGTCGTGGCGGTATCCGGTTGGGGTGATGGACGCCGCGAGTGCCGGTACGGCGGTGGTCATGCTGTCCTCCTGTGTTTATTCGGCACGCGATCGGGCCCGCCTGTCCTCTTCCAGGAGAGATCGAGGTCTGCGTTCACCCGATCGACGTCGCACTGGGTGCCCACCAGATCGAACCTGTACAGGTCTGGGACGCCGCACTTGCGCGAGATGACGGGGTCGGCAAGGCAGTAGTGCTCGCCGAAGTTGGTGTTGCCCGCGGTCATGCCTCCGCGCGCCAGGGTCCGGTTGGTGGGGGCGTTGAGGAAGGCGATGATCCGTTTGGGAACGGCCCCGGCTTGCTCGCGCCCGCCGTAAGTCGGGACCACCGGTGCGAATGGTCGGCATGCGCGGATCTTTCCGTCCTGACGTGGGCGTAATGGGATCCTCGTCGCCGGTCTCCCGAGCCGCTGTGCGAAGCGAAGCGTGTTCGCCGAGGTGCTGAAGAAGAACGCCAGGTCTGCCGAGTCCTGTCGCGTCAGCACGCGTGTCTCGAACCTAGGTGTTGCACGTTTGATGGTCGTCTTCACCGCCCGCTACTTCGTTGTCGTTGTGTGCGGGGCAGCCCGGAGCTACCAGATGTCGGGTCTAAGTAGCTCCGTGGTGCCACATGTGGCGATATCAGGTCCGCCGACCGTCAAGTGTACGTCATGTCGAGGTCGTAGATTCGCAGTGCCGAACCATAAAGTTCGTCGAGCCGAACTTAGTCACGCACGTGGTCGTGAGAGGAGGTAGGTCGCCGAGGCGCGTGCGAGGGCGATGGAGTGCTGCGCTCGGCGTAGCCGCAGTGGGCGCAGCGCTGCTGCTCACCGGATGCTCCGGTGGATCCGGAGCGAGTTCCACGAACGGGGAGAAGCCTGTGGTGCTGACGACGTTCACCGTGTTGGAGGACATCGCGGAGAACGTTGCCGGCGATCATCCCGTGGTGGAGTCGATGACGGAGCCGGGCGCGGAGGTCCATGGGCACGAGCCGACGCCGGGAGGCATCCGGAAGGCCTCGGAAGCCGGCCCGATCCTGGACTACGGCTTGAACCTTGAGGCGTGGTTCGGTGGCTCTTCGCGGCTCGTGGTGAAGGAGAGCGTCGCGTCGCTGGCGTAGAACGGCCCGTGGTCCTGCTGTGATGGGTGTTGTCTAGACATCCACATTCCAGAGGACCACGAGCCTGTGCACGAGAATACTGGTTCGCAGCGAGATGCTGCGAGCACGATCTTCAACCTGCCCAACTACCGCGTCACAGACGCGGTCGACCTGCTCGACGGAGGTCGGCGGGTGGTGATCGCCTCGACCGTCCCGCCCGGATGTCCGTCGTGCGGGGTGCTCGCGATCAAGGTCCACTCCCGCCGGTCACAGCAGGTGCGAGACGTCCCCGTGGCCGGGGCTGTGGAGGTGGTGTGGGCCAAGCGGCGCTGGTTCTGTCTCGAGCCGGCCTGCGCCCGGCGCACGTTCTGGGAAGCGACCGACCAGGTCCCGCACCGTGCGCGCTCGACGACCCGGTTGTGGGATCAGGTTGTCTCCGCAGTGATCACCTCGGGCCGGGCAGCCTCAGAAGTCGCCCGGGCTCATGGCGTCTCGTGGTGGCTGGTCCAGGCCGCGCTGGCGGCTGCCGCAGTGGTCCTGCCTGACGTCGACGACGTGCCAGTAACGCGCCTGGGCATCGATGAGCACCGCTACCGGTCGGTGCGCTGGTTCCGCACCGACGAAGGTGCCTGGAAACGGTTCGAGCCATGGATGACGACGCTGGTCGACCTCGCCACCGGGCAGGTCCTCGGCATCGTCGACGGCCGGGACTCCACCGCCGTCGGCCACTGGCTCGCCCAGCGATCTGACGCCTGGCGGGAGCGGATAGAGATCGTCGCGATCGATCCCTCGGCCGCTTTCCGTAAAGCACTGCGGACCTACCTGCCCCGCGCCGCGGTCTCGGTCGACAAGTTCCACCTCGTGAAGCTCGGAAACGACGTGGTCACCACCGTTCGTCAGCGCCTCGCCCGCGCTCACCACGGTCGTCGGGGCCGGAAGGACGACCCGGCCTGGGCGCACCGGATGCTGCTGCTGTGTGGAGCTGACACCCTCACCCCGAAAGCGTGGAACCGGCTGGAGACGGTGTTCCGCACCGATGACCCCACCGACGAGCTCTCCGCTGCCTGGGGCATCAAGGAGCAGCTCCGCCGTCTGTTGGCCACCGACACCCTCGCCCAGGCCTGGGACGAACGGATGCGGATGGGCTACTTCGCCCAGATCGCGAACATGCCCGAGGCGACCAAGCTCTATGACACGATCGTGACCTGGTGGGACGCGATCGAGGTCCTCGTCGTCACCGGCGCGATCACCGCCCGCGTCGAGGCCGCGAACACCGGCATCAAGAACATCAAACGCACCGGCCGCGGATTCCGAAACCCGGAGAACTACCGGATGCGTATCCTGCTGGCCAGCGCCGCGAGAACCGTAGCGTGAATACCCGCCACAGCAGGGTCATTCACCACGAACCGCGAAGAGCCGGTTCGGTGAGGAGATCGATGCACCCCACCGTGGTCTCCGAGGGATCGACGCCATCGACATCACTTGGGGGCCTACGCAGGCGTGAACCGACCCGCATGCCTGGATGAGCCCGAAGTGAACCGCCCTGGGTTTCCCGGAGGGTTGGTGGTTGCGCGGCCTCCGGGACGGGGACCACGGTCTTAGCCTGCCGGTGGGTCTGCTCGAACTCAAGGGGCGGCAGGTGTCCGACGGCGGAGTGCAGCTGGTGGTGGTTGTGCCAGCGGACCCATGCGGAGACCTGCCACTCGACCTCGGCCCGGCTCTTCCAGATCGGGCCGCCGTCGTGGATCGCTTCGGTCTTGAACAGTCGGATGGTGGACTCGCACAGCGCGTTGTGCAGCGCGTCGCCGACAGTGCCGATCGAGCCGGCGATGCCGGCCACGGCGAGCTCCGCGGTCACGGCCAGCGAGGTGTACTGGCTGAGCGCCGGCGTCGCTGTGATAGGCCAGCTTGCCGACTTCCCAGTAGGCGCCGTTGCGATGGCGGGTGTCGATGGCCTGCCGCAGCGCGTCGGTGACAAGGAACGTGCGCATGCTGGTAGCGACCCGCCAGCCCAGTATTCGGCGGGAGAAGGCGTCCACGACGAAGGCGACGTAGACGAACCCCGCCAGCGTCCAGACGTACGAGAAATCCGCTACCCACAGCTGGTCCGGGCCGGTGAGGGCGTCCCAGCTCCGCTGGACCAGGTTGGGATGCCGAGCCGCCTTTTCCTCGCGCCGGGTGGTGCGCGTAGTGTGCCGGCCGCGGACGACGCCGGCGATGCCCATCAGCCGGTCGACCTGGACCCGCCCGAGCTCGAGTCCCTGGCGGCGGGCTGCGTGCCACAGCTTGCGCACCCCGTAGGCGCTCCAGATCTCCCGATGCAAGGTGACCAGTAAGTTTGCTAGGTAAGTGTCCTCCAGCTCCGCGGAAGTGACTGGCATCGAGCGGCGAGCGTAGTAGGTCGACGGCGCGATGCTGATGCCGTGCTCGGACAGCACGGCGCAGATCGGCTCGGCGCCGAACCTGGCCCAGTAGGTGTCGATGAAGGTCACGATTACTTGAGTCGGCGGTCGAGCTCTGCCTGCGCGAAAAACGCGGGTGCGGTCTTTAGGATCTCATTATCCCGTTCGAGCTCCGCGCCCCTCTTCTTCAACGCCCGCACCTCCTCGCTATCAGACGATCGGGGCGATGCGGCCGGGGCACGGGTGCCCTCTTCTCGCTCCAGGTCTTCGATCCAGTTGCGCAGCGTGGCAGGGTTGAGGTCCAGCAGCGAGCCGACGTGCCGTCTCGCGCTGAGCTCGGACTCTGTTCCTTCTGCGAGCCGTTCGCGATACATCCGCACCGCCCGCTTGCGGAACTCCTGGTCGTACTTCCGTGGTGCTGCCATGACAACGCTCTCCCTCGCTAGATCAGCGCCCTCCGGGAGCCCCCGGGCGGTTCAATACGTGCCGAGAGCCGTTTCCACCCTCGCTTCTCCGTCCATGACCTGGACGAATTTGGCCGAATCGAAGACCGCACGACGCCATCGGCAACGTCCGAATGCTTTCGATCGCGGTGACGGGGATGGGGGCCCGCACGAGCGGTGTGTCGGTTCCCTGCGCCTCGCCTTCTTCTACATTCGGCTCATGTCTGGTTTGCCTTGCCATTCATTCGCGTTGTTGTAAGGGTGGTGTCCGTTCGGGTGCGTAGCGCAGGCCGTGTCCGAATCGGAAGGTTGGGCTTTGAGTGTCGAACGGGGTGTCTTCACGGCTGTTCTCGACGGCGGTGGTCGAGGAGGGCAGGTCGAATGGGGGCTCCGTGGGGTGAGGCTTGTCCGAAGACGATGTCGAGGAATGCGGTGTCGTCGCTTCCGTAACTGGCTAGTACGGCGGCGGCGTTGTGGATGATGTCGGGGATGATCGCGGGGCGGTCGAGGTAGATGTCGACGATGGTGGGCAGCTGCGTGTAGAGGTGAGCTTGGCATGCGCGTTCTTCCGGGTTCTATTCGAGCGGGCCGGCGTGGAACATGGTCTCGAATCCGCCTGGGCGGGGCTCGGAGGGTGCTTTGAGGCGGATGAGAGCGATGTCGGCATCGGCGGGGTCGGCGGGGTCGGCGACGATGGTGCCGTATGCGGCGGCGAGGTGCGGGTCGACTCCTTCGAGGTAGATGCGCCCGGCCGGGGGTGAGGGGGAGGATGTTGTCGCGGTTGGTCAGGAGCGTGTAGGAGCGGCGCTGAGCGTCAGCGCCTTCTGCGGTGAAGGCTGCGTTTCCTACGATGTCCTGCGCACGGTCGGGGTCGACGAAGCGGTGGTCGAAGAGGCCTAGATGTAGTTGGTCATGACGTTGTCGACGCCGGTGTGGAGGCGTGAGGCCGGGGGCTGGTCGCCGCAGGCGGTGTGGGGGCGATGGTAGTCATAGTGATGGACCCAGACCGCGATGGCCTCTCGCCGTTCGTTCTCGGAGGCGTAGGCGCGGGCGTAGAGGCACTCGTCGGTAAGGATCCGCTGGTAGCGCTCGATCTTCCCGTTGTGGCGAGGCGTGTAGATCCTCGTGCGCTGGTGACGGCCGATGAACGCGCAGGTCGAACGGCGGAATGCCTTCGAGGTGTAGTTGCTGCCGTTGTCCGTGATCAGGCGGGTGATCCTGGTGATGTTGTGGGCAGCGAAGAACACCAGTGCGCGGTGAAAGAACGCGATGGTGGTGGCGGCTTTCTCGTCCTCGAGCG
>NZ_NRGS01000004.1 GCF_002332425.1 Brachybacterium alimentarium
ACCACTTCCAGGGACTTGACCGGCTCCCGCCCGGATCATCGCCACCGGATCGGTCAGCTGACTCCCAGGCCGGCGCCCGCGGCCCTCCCGCACTCACGGCATAAGTGTGAGCAGCGTCGCATCGTCGTGCGGCTTCCGCGGCCTCCGTGCCGCCGGAAGCGCCCGCTCCCCCGCTCGGAGCCGCGCGATCACAGCGCGCGGCTCCTCGGCGAGCGCCCCGGCCAGCGAGACGCTGTCGTGCTGGCCCAGCAGCTCGATCGCCCGCGTGATCCCGTCCGAGACGAGGTGGGCCGCAGCGAGCTCCGCGATCGGCACCTGCCCGGTCAGCGCCTGGGCGGCCGCCTCCTCTTCATGCCGGGCCACCCAGAATCCGCCCTCTGTGTTGCGCCGGGCCTCGATCGCCTCGGAGGTGCGCTCCGCGGCGACGACCTCGTCGATCCGCAGGTCGGTGAGGCGCTCCACGCTCCCGTCGCGACGGCGCAGCAGCAGGGAGGAGTCGCACAGCACCAGGTGCTCGAGCATCTCACCGACGCGTCGCACCGCGACCACGGTCGCCGACGGGGAGCCCGCCGCCAGATCGCACTCCCCTTCGTGCAGGGCGCGCACGCTGCGGATCGCGGCGGCCAGAGCCCGGCTGAGGGGCACGTCAGGATCCTGGGCGGCGGTGAGCAGATGGGCGGCGAGCGTGTGGGAGAACCAGGCGACGCTGTGCCGGCACCCGGCCCGGAAGCGCTGAGGCAGCCCGGCTCCGTCCAGCAGCACGGCGACGTCGCCGAGCGCCCCGGCCGCGTCCTCGTCGGCCCCGGGGATCGCCGGGTCGGACAGCATCATGATGTGCACGTCGCCACTGTAGGCAGAGGTCTCGTGCCCGTCGAGGGACATATCCGGGGAAGCGACCGTAGAGTGGGGCCGAACCACCATGCCGTGCGGCCGTCCTCGGACGTGCGGAGCCCAGGATCCGGAAGGGACTCACTGATGATCGCGCAGGCGCGGATCACCTCCGACACCACCGCCACCGTGCACCTCTCCGACGAGACCGTCGAGGTCACAGGGGTCGATCTGTCGGAGATCCGCAACCGGGTGAAGCAGGTCTTCATCACCGCCGCCCGTACCGGCGAGGAGTCCGTGGACGTGGTGATCGTCGAGCCCGACGTGCGCCACCACCTGCGCGTCGAGCCCACCGGCCGGATCGTCGGTCGGGCGTCCGACGACCGCCCCCTGTTCGGCCCCGCGATCGATGCGCCGCTGATCGCGCCGTCCCTCGACGAGCTGCCCACGGACGACACCGTGGATCTCAGCTCGCTCGATGCCGCCCTTCTCGGGCAGTCCGCGCCCAGCCCGGCCACCGGCGAGCTCCCCGCGATGCACTCCCATCGTGCTCGTCGTCGCCGCGCCGCGCTGCCCTCCTCCTCGACGTCCGGCTCCTCCGTGTCCTCGGCTCCTTCCGCGGCATCGGCCGGTTCATCGCTCTCCCCCGCCTCGGCGACGTCCGCAGCGTCGGCACCGTCGGCCCCCACTGCTCCTTCCGCCGCGTCGGCCCCCTCCGCCGGGTCCGCGCCCTCCGCCCCCTCCGCTGCGGAGGCCCCCTCCGCGGACTCCGCTTCCCCCGCACACTCGGCGCCCACCGCGCCCTCCTCACGCCAGGACCCCATGAGCAACACCGAGAAGCGACCGCTGCCCCCGCGCACGGTCCCCACCGCGGATTCCCGCCCCACCCTGCAGGATCTGCAGTCCTCCACCTCGAAGCCCGAGAAGGTCAAGGCCACCCTCGGCTTCCCCGGCTTCATCACCAAGGTGACCGGAGGCGCGATCTCCCCGCGCCCGAACCGGCGCGAGCGCCTCGAGACCGAGCGCCTCGAGCGGATCCGTCGGCCCCTCGAGGGGCCGCGCAACATCGCGGTCGTGAACCTCAAGGGCGGCGCGCACAAGACCACCGCCTCGCTGATGATCGCGGCGACGCTCGGCGTGACCCGCGGCGGCAACGTGCTGGCCTGGGACAACAACGAGACGCGCGGCACGCTGGGCTGGCGCGGGGTGCCCACCGATCACCACCGCACCGCCGTGGACCTGCTCACCGACATCGACGCGCTGCGCGCCCCCGATGCGAGCAACGCGGACCTGGATCCGTACGTGCGCCCCCAGGGCGAGATGCGCTTCGACATCCTCGCCTCCGACGAGGACCCGGGCTCGGCCGCCTCGATCGACGAGAACGCCTTCGCCGAGCTCAACGACGCCCTCTCGCGCTTCTACCGGATCAAGGTCATCGACACCGGGAACAACGTGCGTGCCTCGAACTGGCTGGCGGCCGTGCGCAACGCCGATCAGCTCGTCATCGTCTCGACCGTGCGCGAGGACACCTTCAACGCGGCCGCCTGGATGATCGACGAGCTGCGGGCGACGGGCCTGGCCGAGCAGGTCGATCACGCGGTGACGATCCTGTCGCACTCCTCGAAGGGCAAGTTCGACCCCACCCTGCGCAGTCGCCTGATCGCCCACTTCGGCGCACACACGCGCGCCGTCACCGAGGTGCCCTACGAGCAGCAGTTCGTGGACGGCTCGCACCTGGACTGGGGCCGGATCTCGCCGAAGACCAAGGAAGCCTGGCTCGACGCCACGGCTCTCATCATCGACGGACTCTGAGCCCGGGGCCCGGCCCGGCGCGTCGTCCACAGCGCCGGGTCCCGCCCAGCGGCTGTCAGCCGCGAGGCCTAGGCTGGATCCCATGCCCCTGCGTCGTCTGAGCCTCGTCGTCGACGACGACCTGGGCCCCGCCCTCTGGGTGCGCGAGCAGACCGCGCCGGGCCGGGCGAGAGCGCTCGAGGACCTCTCCGGCCTGCGCGCCGACGCCCCGCCCGCGATCGCGGAGGCCCTGGCGGACGCCCCGGACCACCTGCGTCATCGGGTGAGGATCCCCGGTCGCGACGGCGACCGCCGGGTGCCCGCCCTGCCGCTCGCCGGCACCTCTCTGACCGCGTTCGTGGGCGCCGCCGCGGAGCTGCTCCGCATCCGCTTCGGCGAGGATCTCACCGCCCAGCTCTCCGCCCTGCTCACCGACGGCGCCGCCGCCCGCCTCACCGGCGAGCTGGTCGCCATGCCCGATCTGCTCGCCGCCATCGTGCTGGATCTGCGCGCCCGCGAGGTGGTGGACGGCCGGGCGATGCGGGTGCGGGCCCGCGAACGGTTCGGCCGCCCCGTGCTCGAATGGCGGGCCCCGGAGCGTGACGCCCCGGAGCTGCTGCACGCCCTGGTCGACGGTCACGCCCGCCCGGCCTTCGCCGAGCACCTGCGGCAGGCTCCGGCCCCGGCGGAGGACGCCGCAGGAGTGCTGTGGGCACTGGCGGACGACGGGGAGCTGCGCGCCGACCTGCCCGCCCAGCGTCGTCTCACCGCCGCTTTCGACGCCTTCGTGGACTCCGGCCGGCCCGGCGTGCAGCTCGCCTCGACCGACAGCGAACTCGTGGTGCGCCTCTTCCAGCCGCCCGTGGGCACGGCCTGGCCGCTGCAGACCTGCCTGCGCGAGCCCAGCGGGGCCGTGCACCCCGTGGCGGACCTGCGCGCCGTCGGCGACCTCACCACCGCGGGCGCGGCCGAGACGTCGGCCGCCGTGATGCGGCTGGCCCCCACGGTGCGCGACGCCGCGGTCGACGACACCGGGGTGGACTGGCTGCTGACCACGGCCGAGGCCGGCGAGTTCCTCTCCCGGGACACCCCTGCCCTCGAGGAGGCCGGGGTGACGGTGCTGCTCCCGCGCGACTGGACCACCCAGCGCACCACGCTGCGCCCCCAGGAGGCCGAGGAGGAGAACGGCCAGGAGCGCGAGAAGAAGGCCTCCGGGGTGGGGCTCGGCGCGATGGCCTCCTTCCGCTGGCGGGTCGCCGTGGGCGACACCGAGCTCACCGAGGAGGAGATGGAGGAGATCCGCGAGGCCCAGAGCGAGCTGGTGCTGCTGCGCGGGCAGTGGGTGCGGCTGGACCCGACCACGCTGCGCGCCGCCGAACGCTTCCTGGACGCCTTCGCCTCCCGCACCCGCGGAGCGCGCCTGGCCACCGGGCCCGACGGGATCGCGCCGACCCCGAGCGGCCTCCCGCCCCGGCACGCTCCCGCCGGCTCGTCGGCCCCCGCACTGCCGGACCTGCCGCCGCGGCCGGCGGAGGTCGAGGGCCGGGCGCCCTGGCTGGAGATGTTCTCGATGATCCTCTCGCCCGACGCGGCCGACGTGGACTTCGGGATGTCCGCCCTGGTCTCCGGCGGTCGCCACGGGCTGGCACGGCTCCTGCCGGGAGCCGAGGGAGCATTCCCCCATCCCCCGCCCCGCAGCCTGCGGGCGACCCTGCGCCCGTACCAGCTCGACGGCGTGAACTGGCTGTGGGCGCTGGACCGGATGGGCCTGGGCGGGATCCTCGCCGACGACATGGGACTGGGCAAGACGATGCAGGTGCTCGCCCTGCTGTGCCGCGAGCGCGAGGGCACCCACCCCTTCGGCCGCGAGCGACCCGACGCCGAAGCCCATGAGGTCCCCGATGTCGCCTCCGCCCCGGCACCGGGCTCCCTGGGCCCCACCCTGCTGGTGTGCCCGATGTCCGTGGTCGGCGCCTGGCAGCGGGAGGCGGCGACCTTCGCCCCGGAGCTCTCGGTGCACGTGCATCACGGCGGGAACCGGCTGCGCGATGAGTCCTTCGTGGCCGGGGCCGCCGATCTCGACCTGGTCATCACCACGTACTCCCTGCTCGCCCGGGACCTCGCGGTGCTCTCGGCGGTCCCGTGGCATCGCATCGTCCTGGACGAGGCGCAGCACGTGAAGACCCCCGGCACGCAGGTCACGCGCGCCGCCCGCACCCTCACCGCGCCGCATCGCCTGGCCCTGACCGGCACCCCGGTGGAGAACAAGCTCGCGGACCTGCACTCCCTCATGGAGGTCGCCAACCCCGGCCTGCTGGGCAGCGCCGCCTCGTTCCGCGACCGGGTCGCGACCCCGATCGAGGAGGACGGCGACAGCGGAGCGCTCAGCCGGCTGAAGCTCGTGACCTCGCCGTTCATCCTGCGCCGGGTGAAGACGGACCGCTCGATCATCAAGGACCTGCCGGAGAAGAACGAGCTCACCCAGGTCGTGAACCTGACCCCGGAGCAGGCCGGGCTCTACCAGGCGCTGGTGGACGACCTGATGGTGAAGATCGACGGGGCCGACGAGAAGGCCCGTCGCACCCTCGTGGTCTCGACGATCACCCGTCTGAAGCAGGTGTGCAACCACCCCGCCCACTACCTCGGCGACGGCACGCCGATGCTGCGGGAGGGCCAGCACCGCTCGGGCAAGCTCGAGCTGATCGACGACGTGCTCGGGGCGGCCTTCGCCGAGGGTGAGAAGGCCATCCTGTTCACCCAGTTCACGACCTTCGGCCGGCTGCTCGTCCCCTACTGGGAGGAGAGGTTCGCGGAGTACGGGATCAGCGTGCCCTTCCTCCACGGCGGCGTCTCCAAGCACGACCGCGATCAGATGGTCGCCGAGTTCCAGGGGCAGCGGGACCGGCCGGGCCTGATGCTGCTGAGCCTGCGGGCGGGCGGCACCGGGCTCACCCTGACCGCGGCCAACCACGTCGTCCATCTGGACCGCTGGTGGAACCCGGCGGTGGAGAACCAGGCCACCGACCGCGCCTTCCGGATCGGTCAGCGCAAGGACGTCACCGTGCACAAGCTGGTCAGCGCCGGCACGGTCGAGGAGAAGATCGACACGGTGCTCGCCGACAAGCAGTCCCTCGCCGATATGACGATCAGCCCCGGCGAGGACTGGCTCTCCTCCCTGGACGACGACCGGCTGCTGCGTCTGCTCCGCCTGGACGAGGAGGACTCATGAGCATCAGGCTCGTCTCCCGCCGCGGAGCGATCGGGAAGAGCTGGCATGCGGCCGCCCTGCGCGACGCCGCCGAGCGCCTGCTGGGCGTGGGCCGTGCCGGCAGCGGGAAGGCCGACGCCCGCGCCGGGCGCGTGCAATGGCTCGATGTGGAGGCCGGGACCGCGCGCGGCGACGTGCTCGATGCCGACGGCGAGCTCCACCAGGCCCGGCTCGACCTCCCCCCGTACTCGCCGGACGACCGCGAGGAGTTCGTGCGGATCGCCCGGTCCCGGCCCGAGCTGCCCGCCCGCCTCGCCGGCGGCATCTACCCCGAGGAGTTCGAGCGCACCCTCGCCGGCTCCGAGCTCTCCCTGCTGCCGCGCGACGCCTCCGAGCTCAGCCACGACTGCTCCTGCCTGGACTGGCCCGGTCCCTGCCGTCACGTCGCCGCGCTCACGTACGTGCTGGTCGAAGCGGTCGACGAGCATCCCGTGCACCTGCTGACCCTGCGCGGGCTCACCCTCGAGGACCTCGTCGCCCCGCGCGAGACCGCGGGATCCGGCGGAGCGGACCGCGAGGAGGAGCCGGCACCCCCGCTCCCCGCCTACGACCCCGCCCGCACCGACCCGGAGCTGCTCGCCGCCGCGATCGGTCCCGGGCCCGCGCAGATCATCGCGGCGTTCTACGGGTCGCAGGATCGCGCCGGGTCCGAGGACCTCGCCGCTGACGACCACCCGCCCGACGACCTACAGTGAGAGCCATGCCCACCCGCACCACCGCTCTTCCCCAGTCCGCCCTCACCGAGATCACCGCACTGTTCGACGATGCCGTCGCACAGCACCGGACGTCCGGGGTGACCTGGGCGATCGTCGGAGGCCACGGCGATGCGCAGGCCGTGCTGGCCCATGGCGCCGCCGGCCACCACGAGCTGCAGGACGGCTCCCCGGCGCCCGGCTCCTCGCCCCTGGACCGCGCGACCGTCTCCCGCATCGCCTCGATGACCAAGTCCTTCACCGCCGCGACGATCCTCGCCCTGCGCGACGAGGGCGCCGTGCGCCTGGACGACCCGGTCGCGCAGTACGTGCCCGAGGCGGCCGACGCCTTCGAGGTCGCCTCCGACGACCCCCGGATCACCCTGCGCCACCTGCTCACGATGGGTGCCGGCCTCGTCACCGACAACCCGTGGGGCGACCGCCAGGAGGCGATGACCCCCGAGCAGTTCGCGGACACCCTGGCCGGCGGCCTCGGCCACGTGCACCGCCCCGACACCGGCTTCGAATACTCCAACACCGGATTCGCCCTGCTGGGCCGGGTCATCGACGAGGTGACCGGCTCGGACTATGCCGGCGAGATCCGCCGCCGCTTCCTCGACCCGCTCGGGCTCGAGGCCACCGGATGGTCCGCCGAGGAGATCGACACCGCGCATCTGGCCACCGGGCACCGCCTGGGCGACCGCGCCGACGCCACCCGCTTCGAGCCGGTGCCGCTGGACGCCCCCGGCGTCTACGGCGCGATGGCCGGGCTGTTCTCCACGGTCGACGACGTCGCCACCTGGATGCGCTTCCTCGCCGCGGCCGACGCTCCCGACGCCGCGGACCGGGACCAGGAGCTGCTGTCCACCGCCTCCCGCCGCGAGATGCAGCAGCTGAAGCGTCACCATCCGCTGCGCGCGCTCCCCGCCGGCGAGGACGGCCACTCCCCCGGCTTCGACCGGATCCGCGGCTACGGCTTCGGGCTGGTCGTCGAGCAGTTCCCCGACCTCGGGGACGTCATCTCCCACTCCGGCGGCTATCCCGGCTACGGCTCCTTCATGGTGTGGAGCCGGGCCTCCGGCGTCGGCATCGTGGCGCTCGCGAACTCCAAGTACGCGCCGGCCGTGCCGCTGTCGATGCAGGCCCTGCGGATCCTGCAGCGTGAGTCACCGGCCCTGTTCACCCCCGCGCCGACGACCGCTGCGCCGCGCACCCTCGAGGCCGCCGACGGTGCTCTGACCTGGCTGCGCACTGCGGACGATGCCGTGGCCGACGCCTGGTTCGCTGACAACATGGACCTCGATACGTCACGGACGGAGCGTCGGCGCCGCCTGGAGACCGCCCTCGTGGCGACCGGCCTGACGAAGGAGTCCGTGGCGGCTCTGCGCGTCGAGGACGCGACCGTGCTGAGCCGGGCGCAGCTGCGCTGGGTGCTGCCGGGATCCGGGAAGGGCGAGGCGAGCACGCCGTCGTTGCGCATCGATCTGCTGATGGATCCGCGGCGCGAGGCGCTCATCCAATCCCTGGACACCACGGCGGTCGTCCCCCGCTGACCTCACGCCCCGGTCAGGCGAAGCGGTGCACGGCGCCGTCGTCGGCCGCCGTGCAGGAGACGTAGGCGCCGTCGGGCGTGAGGGCGATGACCCCTTCATCCGTCGGCGCGCATTCCTGCCCCGCCTCGACCTCGGCGAACGACGGATCGATGCTGCTGTGCGAGGTCCCTTCGGTGCCGGGCAGCGCTGAGCCGGGGCGGGGGAAGACCCACAGCAGGGTGACCGCGACGATCGCGCCGAGCAGCACGGCCGCGGCGATGCCGATGCCCGCCGCGATCAGGGTGCTGCGGTGGGTCCCCGCCGGCCGGGCGGCCACCGGACCGGCGGGAGCCTGGGCCGAGGTGGTGGTCTGCGGGGAGCTCCGGCTCGGCGGCGTGAGCCCAGGACCTCCGCCGTACTGACCCGGCGCGCCCTGCTGCGGGCCGTGGCCGGGCGGCCCCGTCTGCGGGGAGGGCGAGCCCGAGGAGAAGCCCTGCTGCACCTGGCCCGCCCGGATCGCCTCCATCGAGGACGGCGCGAGCTCGGGGACGGGCCGCTCCGGGCGCACGGCGCCCGGGGCATCCGGCGGCAGCGGGTCGAGGGTGTCGACCAGGTCGAGCGGGGCGCCGTCGGCGTGGGTGAGCGGGTAGCCCGGCGGGACACGCGGCAGGTCACGGCGCACGGTGTCGGCGTCCTGGTAGCGCTCCTCCGGCTGAGCGGCGAGCAGGGTGCGGATCACCGCGGAGAGCTTGGGGGTCACGCCGCGCAGGTGCTGGGCGAGCTCGTCGGGCCGGAAGGCACCGTCGTGCAGCCTGATCCTGCCGTTCAGCGCGACCAGCGCGACCACTCCCGCGGCGTAGAGGTCGTGCGAGGGATGGGGTTCGGCCATCGCGAACAGCTCGGGCGCCATGTAGCCGGGGGTGCCGTTGACCATGCCCACGTGGGTGAAGCGCACATCGCTCTCGTGCACGGCGATGCCGAAGTCCGCCAGTCGCGAGACGGGCGCGGCACGGCCGTGCGGCTCGAACATGATGTTCGCCGGCTTCACGTCGCGGTGGATCCACCCCTCGGCGTGCACATGGGACAGCCCGTCCAGCAGCTGATCGAGCAGGACCACCACAGCGGGCTCGGCGAGCCCGCCGCGCGTGCGCACCACGGAGTCGAGAGTGCCCCCGGCGGCCAGCGGCATCGCGATCACCACGTGCTCGTCCTCAGCGCCCCAGCCGTAGGGGGTGAGCAGGTGGGGATGGTCGAAGCTGACGCCCTTCTCGCGCACGAACCGCATCAGATCGGCCGAGTCGCGCTGCCTCAGCACCTTCGCCGCGCACAGCTCCCCGGCCTTCGAGTCCCAGGCTCGCCACACGGACCCGGAACCGCCCTTGGCGATCAGGTCGATGAGGGCGAAGCGCCCGACAATCACATCAGCCATAGCGGCCTCAGCATAACCGGCGGGTGGGGCACCGTTATGCTGACCTCGATCTCTGTGGACCCGGGAACGAGCCCGGGCGCCGCGGCGCCACGACCGGAGGGGGTTCTCGTGGTTCTGGCTGCACCTCTGCGGCGCCGTGACCTCGGCGGCCTGCTGTCCTGCGGTGCCGTGCTCCTCGGGGCGGGCTGCGCCCGGGGGCCGGCCGCGGTCGCCACCGCCGACGACGTCCCGCGGGATCCGCTCGCCCACCTGGACGAGGTGCGCTGGGACGGGCGCACCGCCGCCGACGTGCTCGCGCTGCCGATCCGCGGCGACGCCGCCGAGCTGGACTCGTGGGAACCGCTGGGCGATGACGACGCCGTCCTCGACCCGACCCGGACAGCCCTGATCGACTTCCTGGAGACCGCCTATCTCTCCCCCGAGGCGCTGGCCGGTCTCGACCCCGCCGCCGCCCTCGAGCTCGTGAGCGCCGCCGCGCCCTCGTACTGGCGCGAGCAGCTGGCCGAGGCCTGGGACGACGGCGAGCGCCACGTGCACGGCTTCGCCCTGGCTCCCGGCTTCGCGACCATCGGCCGGCCCGCGCTGGGGATGGACTGGTACCGGGCGGAGCTCGAGGGCGCTCCCGTGCTGCTGCTGGGCGGGACGATCGCCTGGTCCGTGGTCGACGTGGACAGTCATGAGGTGGGCGTGGTCGCCTATCGCACCGGCATCGTCGCGCACCTCGACACCGGGGAGGATCTCGGAGCGGCGACCTCGGCCACCCTGCGGGTGACCGTGCACGGGCTCGACACCTGCGGGGTCCGGGAGGCCGACGGGCTCGTCGTGCCCGCGCTCGCGGACACCGCGGAGCATCACGCGGCGCAGCAGGAGACCACGGACTCGGTCATCGCCTCCCCGCGCCTCACGCAGGAGGACCTGCTGGATCCCGGGTCCCCGCTGCTGTCCGGGGACGACGCGACCAACGTGCTCTGCGCCTGATCCCACCCCCTCTGATCCGGCCTCAGCGGGCCGCCGCCCACTGCGACCAGCCCGCGTAGCTGCCCTCGAGCTCGGCGACTTCGCAGCCGGCACGGCGCAGGGCCGCGGAGATGATGCCGGCCCGCAGCCCGGACTGGCAGTACACGACGATGCGGCCGCCCTCATGGAGCGCCTCGAGCTGCTCGAGCTCCCACAACGCTCGGCCCGCGTGGAGCTGCGCGGATCCGGGCACCGCGCCGAGGGCGTGCTCCTCACGGCCGCGGACGTCGAGCAGCAGGTCATGCTCGTAGGCCGCGAGGTCGGCGGGGGCGACGGTCTCGGGCGTGAAGGAGCGCAGGCCCTCGGTGGTGGTCACATAGCCGGCCACCTCGTCGATGCCGACCCGGAGCAGGTTGTCGCGCAGCTCCTCGGCCTGCTCGGCGTCGCGGGCCAGGAGGATCAGCGGCGTGTCCTCGCGCTCGGGATCGTAGCTCCAGGCCGCGAACGTGGAGCGCTTGGAGGAGGCGGGCACGGTGAGCGCGCCGCTCACCGAGCGGCGGCGCACGTCGGCGAGCTCGCGGGTGTCCAGCAGCACCGCGCTGCCGTCCGCGAGCTGCGCGGCGACGTCGGCCGGGGAGAGCTCGGCGAGCGGCTCGGCCGGGCCGCGCAGCGCGGGCCCGTCGCGGTTCTGGCGCTTCATCCGGGCGAAGTAGGCGTGGGCCTCGGGCTGGCCGTGCAGCAGACGGTCGATGAACCCCGCCTCGTCGCCGCTCTCGACGAAGGGCGCCCACCAGGCCACGCGCTTCTCGTAGCCGACGGTCGTGGCGGGCACCGCGCCGAGCGACTTCCCGCAGGCGGAGCCCGCCCCGTGGCCGGGGAGGACCAGCACGTGATCCGGCAGCGTCACGAAGCGGTCGCGCAGCGAGGCGAACATCGCGCGGGCGGAGTCCTCCCGGGTGTCCTCGCCGCCGGCGACCTCGTCCAGCAGATCCGGCCGGCCCAGGTCACCGGCGAAGACGAAGTCCCCGGAGAGCAGGTAGCCGGGCTGGTCGGTCATGCCGCCGTCGGTGATCAGGAAGCTGAGGTGCTCCGGGGTGTGGCCGGGGGTGGCCAGGACGCGCACGCGCACCTCCCCGAGCTCGATCTCGTCCCCGTCGCGCAGCAGCTGCGCGTCGTAGCCGTAGCTCCAGTCCGCCCCGCCGTGCCCGGAGACGTGGAGCGCGGCGCCGGCGGCCTCGGCCAGCTCGCGCGAGCCCGAGAGATAGTCGGCGTGGAGGTGGGTCTCGGTGACGTCGGTGATCTGGACACCGTGGGCCGCCGCGAGGTCGAGGTAGACCTGCACGTCACGGCGGGGATCCACCACGATCGCGCGTCGCGCGGCCGCGGAGGCGAGAAGATAGCTGGCCTGCGCCAGGTCGGTGTCGTACAGCCTCTCGAGGATCATCTCTCGCCTTCCGATCGACTCCTCCGCGACCCGCACCCGGGCCCCGGTGCTACAGCGTCATCCTCACACGGCGAGATGAATGCCGGGTCGCCTCAGGCGGACGGCGCGGGTGCCGCGTCGAGGCCGACGGCCTGTCGCACGGCGGCGATCTGGGTGCGTCGCGCGGACTGCGCGTCGGTCGTCGCGCCTGTGAGGGCTACGCTGTGACCTGCGCCGGGGATCTCCACGTACTCGACCGTGCCGCCGCCGGCGGCGATGCCCTCGCGCAGTCGGCGCGCATCCTGCACGACCTCGTCCTCGGTGCCGGTGACCAGGTGAACCGGCGGCAGGGAGCCGAGGTCGCCGCGGAGCGGGCTGATGCGGGGGTTCTCCGCAGGGACCGCGCCGGCGTACAGGCGCGCAGCGGCATGGGAGAGCCCGCCGGTGGTGGCCGCATACTCCGTGAGGTCCGCCCAGGGCGACTCGAGCAGCAGCAGGGCGGGGGCGTCCCCGCCGGCGGCGGCGAGGGTCTGGGCGACGGCGAGCGCGAGCCCCGCGCCGGCGCCGTCCCCGGAGAGCACCCAGCGCCCGGGGCGCAGCAGGGCCTGCTCGCCCATCGCATCGATCGCGTGCAGGACGTCCTCGATCGCAGCGGGGTACGGGTATGTCGGCGCCAGCCGGTAGTGGACCATCGCGGTGGCGGCCCCGGAGCGCCGCCCCACCTCTTCGAGCCATTCCCAGTGCGCCGTCTTCTCACCGGCGACATAGGACCCACCATGGAGGTGCACGATCGTGGCGGTCGAGGAGAGGTCAGCGTCGATCCAGGTCACAGGCACGTTCCCGTGCCGACGACGCGCGACCCTGCGCGGTGCCGCGAGAGCGCGGGGAGGCAGGGACGGGCGCTGGGAGGCGAGGATGCGCAGCGTGCGGACGATGCTCATGGGGGCATCTTCCCATGATTCTCCGGGCAGGTCCTCGCGGTGCCGACACCTCGTGCGCGGCAGCGCTGTGCGGCAGCGGGCTCAGGCGGTGATCTCGTCGTCGACGTACCGCGGCAGGGCCGCCCGGTATCCGGCGATCGCGAGCACGATCCCGGTGATCGCGAGGAACACCAGCACGGCGGGGAACGATCCGGTGAGGTCCAGCATGGTGCCGGCCGCGATGGGGCCGAGCGCGGCGAAGACATAGCCCAGCGGCTGCGCGAGCCCGCCCAGGCGAGCCGTCACCCGGGCGCTGCGGGTGCGGGCCGGCAGCAGGGCGATCGCGGTGGGGAAGGCGAAGCCGCCGATCCCGAGCACGCAGGCCCACAGCATCGGGCTCGCGGCCGGGGCGAGCCACAGGCCGAGATAGCCGATCGTGGTGAGCACCCCGAAGCCGGCGACCAGCCACGGCAGGTGCCGGAAGCGGGCGATGACGGTGGGCATGACCAGGCCGCCCACGAAGCCCCAGCCGGAGATCACGGCGATCAGGAATCCCGCTCGTGTGGGGCTGATCCCGGAGGAGGTGAGGACCTGCGGGAGCATCCCGAACTGGGTGTAGGCGTTCGCGGACTGCACGCCGAACATGACGGTCAGCGCGATCGCCGTCGGCGAGCGCAGCAGGGATCCGGGCAGATCGCCCTCCGCGGGGGCGGGCGGGAAGTCGTGGCCGGTGCGGGTGAGCACGAACGCCCAGATCACCGCCGGCACCGCGGCCGCGAGCGCCCACAGCTGCAGGGAGCCGCGCCACCCGTCGGCCGCCCCTCCGGCGAGCGGGACCGCGAGCGCGGCGCCCGCCGAGCCGCCGACGGCGAGCATCACGCTGTACAGGGTCATCAGGCCCACCGTGTGCGCGCTGCCGTGCTGCTTGATCCAGGCGGGCACCACCACGTTGCCGAGCGCGGGCCCCACCAGCACCAGCAGTGACAGCACCAGGAACATGCCGAAGCTGTCGGCCGTGGGGCGCAGCAGCAGACCGATCGCGACCAGCACGAACGAGGCGACGACGGTGCCGGTCAGCCCCAGCCGTCGGGAGATCGGGACGGCGAGGAAGCCGAAGATGCCGAAGGCGATGCAGGGCAGCGCCGTGAGCAGACCGGACGCGATCGCGCCCTGGCCGTAGGCGCCCACCACGTCCTCCATGACCGGGCCGAGCGAGGTCGCCCCGGGACGGAGGTTCAGCGCGATCAGCCCGACGGCGAGGACGGCCAGGACGCCGCCGACGGCGGTCGCGCGCGCAGGCCGGGCGCCGGGCTCGGGACGGACGGTGGGCGGTGGGGTGGGGGTGCTGCTCACCCGTCCCTTGTACCCTGCCGCGCCCCCTGCTGGCCATTGGTTGCCTCGCATGTCATGCGCCGGCGCCTCACGGGCCCGCAGCGTCCCACACTGTGGACGGCCGGGCGTGGAGTGCCTCTCGTCCGGCCCGACTGACCAGCCATGATGCGACCCCTTCGGGCGTGGGCCGCAGCCGTGGCCCTACGCTGGTGCCCGCTGCCCAGCGGCCCCGCTCCCCACCCGATGGTTTCCCTAGGACGGCCCATGACCACCGCCTCCCCCGCGCTCGAGACCTCCCCGAAGCATCCTGTGGACCAGGTCCCACCGCCTGCCCGGCTCGGCGTGCTGTCGATCCAGCACGTCCTGGCGTTCTACGCCGGCGCGGTGATCGTGCCGCTGCTGATCGCCTCGGGCCTGGGCCTGACGGCGGAGCAGACCATCCACCTGATCAACGCGGACCTGTTCACCTGCGGCATCGCGACGCTGATCCAGTCGGTGGGCTTCTGGAAGGTGGGCGTGCGCCTGCCGATCATCCAGGGCGTGACCACCACGGCGGTGAGCCCGATCATCGCGATCGGTCTGGCCGCGACGGGCGGCGAGGGCGGCGCCGAGGGGCTGCCGATGATCTACGGCTCGATCATCGTCGCAGGCCTGTTCACCTTCCTGGTCGCCCCGTACTTCGCGAAGATCCTGCGCTTCTTCCCGCCGGTGGTGATCGGCACGGTGCTGACCACGATGGGCATCACGCTGCTGGGCGTCTCCGCCGGGGACATCACCAACTACGCCGAGGGCGTCCCCGCGGGCCGCGACATCGCCTACGCCCTGGGCACGCTGGGGATCATCGTGCTCGTGCAGCGGTTCTTCCGCGGCTTCCTGGGCACCATCGCCGTGCTGCTGGGGCTGGTGATCGGCACCGCCGTGGCCCTGATCCTGGGCGACACCTCGTTCGGCGGAGTCACCGAGGCCTCCGCCTTCGGCGTCACCACGCCCTTCTACTTCGGCGTCCCCACCTTCTCGCTGACCGCGATCATCTCGATGATCATCGTCATGCTGATCACGATGGTCGAGACCACCGGCGACGTCTTCGCCGCGGGCGAGATCGTCGGCCGGCGGATCCGGCCCCGGAACATCGCCGAGGCGGTCCGGGCCGACGGCCTCTCCACGCTGCTGGGCGGCGTGCTGAACTCCTTCCCGTACACCTGCTTCGCGCAGAACATCGGCCTGGTGCGCCTGACCCGTGTGAAGTCCCGCTGGGTGGTCGCCGGGGCCGGCGTGATCATGATCGTGCTCGGCGTGCTGCCCAAGGCCGGCGCGGTGGTCGAGGCGATCCCCTCCCCCGTGCTCGGCGGCGCCTCGCTCGCGCTGTTCGCGTCGGTGGCGCTCGTGGGCATCCAGACCCTGTCCAAGGTGGACCTCACCGACAACCGCAACTCGGTCATCGTGGGCACCTCCCTCGGCCTGGCCATGCTGGTCAGCTTCAAGCCGGACATCGCCGGCGTGTTCCCCTCGTGGGCGCAGGTGTTCGTCTCCTCGGGCGTGACCGTCGGCGCGATCTCCGCGATCGTGCTGAACATCCTGTTCTTCCACATCGGCCGCCAGCGCGGTGCGATGGTCACCACCACGGCCGCCGGCGAGCGCATCGGGATCTCCGAGGTGGGCGAGATGGAGCGCGAGACCTTCGTGTCCACCTTCGGCTCCCTCTTCAACGGCGCCACCTGGCCTCTCGAGCGCGCCTGGGAGTCGCGCCCCTTCGCCGACGCCCCCGCCCTGCGCGCCGCGATCGAGGACGCCGTGCTCACCGCGGACCGCTCCCAGCAGGACGCCCTCGTGGAGAGCTATCCAGACATGGCCACGCTCATGACGGCCTCCGAGGAGCAGGCCGGCGTGATCAGCCAGGACGTCGGCTCCTTCGCGCTGGAGAACCTCACCGAGGAGGACGTCGAGGCGGTGCGCGACCTCTCGGCCCGGTACGCCGAGAAGTTCTCGATGCCCTTCGTCTCCTACCTCGGTCGCACCGACTCGTTCGCGAAGATCATCGCCGACGGCGTGCGCCGCCTGGACCACTCCCTCGAGCACGAGCGCCGCGTGGCGCTGACCGAGGTCGCCGAGATCGCCGGGGACCGCTTCGGGATCATGGTGGCCGACGCCAATCCCATCGGCACGGCCTGGGTCCGCAAGTTCGAGTCGCTGCAATAGGAGCAGGGCTGCCGGGGCCGTCACACCTCGGAGCGCGGTTCAGCCGCCGGCGACGCACACGCGCAGCGCACCGGGGCGGAGACCGATCCGGGCGCTGCGGGCGAGGCCCACGCTGTCGCCGTCGAGCTGCACCCCGTAGGGCGTCCCGAAGCGGACCTCGAACGTCCGTCCCCGGGCGTAGACCAGAGCGTGCAGCCCGGGGGCGAGCCGCAGCATGCTCCGGCCGAACCGCGACCGGTGCGCCACTCCCTGCGCCGTCAGACGGGCCCCGATCCGGGCCCATCCCAGGCGGCGCGCAGGGCGCAGCATGACCACGTCGAGGAGGCCGTCATCGAGGGCGGCCTCCGGCAGCAGCAGCATGCCGCCGGTCAGCGTGCCGCAGTTGCCGATGATGACCGTGTGGGCGCGAGCCGTCCGGATGCGCCCGCCATCGATCCGATATCGCAGGTCCAGCGGCCGGTGCGCGAGGAGCGAGCGCGCGATCGGCGGCACATAGGCGAGCCAGCCGATGATCCGCTTCGCCAGCGTGCTCGTGGTGCGAGCCATCTCCGCATCGAGGCCTATACCGGCCATGACCAGGAACATCCGCGTGGTCCACTCCCCCGCCTCGTCCTCGAGCTCGGCGACCCCGACGTCGACCGGACGCGTCGCCCCGGAGAACGCGGCGGCGACCGGCGCGGTGGGCTCCCCCAGCGGGAGGCCCAGGTTCCGCGCCAGCAGATTGCCGGTCCCGAAAGGCAGCAGGGCGAAGGGGGTCCCGCTGCCCAGCGCCGCCTCGGCGACGATGCGGGCGGTCCCGTCGCCCCCGGCCACGATCACGACCGACGGGGCACCGGCGAGCGCGCGGGCCGCCGCGCCGCGACCCGAGTCCTCCCGAGCCGTCGCGAACCACTGCGAGGCGCCCCAGCCGTGGCGGCGCTCCTCCTCCTCGACGACACCGCGCACCCGGTCCAGGGGCACCGTGACCGGGTTGTAGACGATCGCTGCGTGGTCGGCGGAAGGCCCGGCGGAGGACATGTTCGGAGCGTAGCCTCCTGACCATGTCGACGTCGTCGCCGCCGTGGTCGTCGGCCTGCTGTGGCTCCTGGCCCGGGTCGCCCTGGTCGTGGTCGCCGCGCTCGTGGCGCTCATCCTCGCCTCCGCGGTCCGCCCGCTGGTCGGCTGGCTGGTCCGCAAGCGCTGGTCCCCGTTGCTGGCCACCATCGCCACCTTCCTGGGCACGCTGGTCGTCCTGGGCGGGGTCGTGACCGGGGTCGTCTTCGCCGTGCGCAGCGACTGGGACGAGCTGTCCAGCTCGGCGGTCGGCGGCTGGCAGGAGCTCCAGCGCGTCCTGCGCACCGGCCCCGTGCCCGTCGACACGGCCTCCATCGACTCCGCGCTGCAGCAGGTCACCTCCTTCATCACCAGCGGGACGTTCCTCGGCGGCGCGCTGAGCGGGCTCGGTGCGGCCACCGGATTCGTCACCGGCGCGGTGCTGATGATCGTCGTGCTGTTCTTCTTCCTGAAGGACGGCCCGATGCTGTGGAACTTCACGCTGCGCTGGTTCCACGGCCCGACCCGCGCCAAACTCGCCGAATCCGGCGACCGGACCGTCCAGCTGCTGGGCGGATACGTCCGCGGCACCGCGACCATCGCCGCGGTCGACGCCCTCTTCATCGGGGTACCGCTGGCCTTCCTCGGGGTGCCGCTCGCGGTGCCCCTGGCCGTCATCGTGTTCGTCGGCGCCTTCGTCCCGATCGTCGGAGCCACCGTCGCAGGAGCCGTCGCCGCCCTGGTGGCCCTCGTGACCAGCGGCCCCCTCATCGCCCTGGTCGTGATCGCCATCGTCGTCCTCGTCAATCAGCTCGAGAGCAACCTGCTCCAGCCCATCGTCATGGGGCGTGCGCTGAGCCTGCACGCCCTCGTCGTGCTGCTTGCGCTGGCCGTCGGCACGATCGTCAGCGGCTTCTTCGGCGCCGTCCTCGCCGTCCCCCTCACCGCCGTGGCATGGGCGGTGATCCAGGTCTGGACCGACACCTACCAGGTGGGCGACGACCCGGTCCTGGGGAAGGACCCCCGCACCCCCACGAACCGGGCGTCGTCGAAGGCGACCATCGCCGAACGGTGGAAGTACCAGCGGATGCGGCACGGCGCGGCCGCGGTCGACGAGGACGAGGACGAGGACAGGCCGGGCGAGGAACCCGACCGTCTACAGTCGTAGCATGCAGCCGATCCCCCGCCACTGGGCCACGGTCCGAGAGGTCCGCACCACCTCCGAGGGCCGCGAGTTCGACCTGACGATCCACGGCTCCTCGGACGTCTCGCCCGAGGACGCCCGCCGCGACGCCCAGGAGCGCCTCGAGCGCCTGATCGCCTCCGGAGGCCCCGGGGCCGCGGTCGGCTCGGACATCGAGTACTACCCCGCGCGCCGCCTGCCCGAGGAGCTGCTCGAGGAGATCCACGCCCCGAGCGGCGCCCTGATCGCCGCGATCACCCGCAACCGCTACGGCGCCGCAGTGCTGAACACCGATGCGGTGCTGATCAGCGACATCGATCTGCCCGCCTCCTCACGCCCGCCCGCCCGCGGGAAGCGCGGACTGCTCTCGCGCCTGTTCGGCGGCGGCGGTGCCGACGCGGCCGCCGAACCGGATCCTGATGCCCTCGGCCTGCCCGGCCCGGGGGAACGGGGCGACGCGCACTCCCGCATCGTCCAGCGCATCGAGGGGTTCGCGCAGGCGCATCCCGAGCTCGGGATGCGCAGCTATCGCACCCGCAACGGATTCCGTGTGCTGCTCACCGGCGCCGGGGCGGAGCCCACCGGCGACCGCGCCCAGGAGCTGATGGCCGAGCTGCACAGCGACCGCCTCTACATGCTGCTGAGCCGCGTGCACGACAGCTACCGGGCACGCCTGACCCCCAAGCCCTGGCGGATCGAGGTGGACCGCTTCGAACAGCTCGGCAGCCGCACCGCGCAGGACAGCGTCCACACCGACTGGGTAGAGCGCTACCGCGCCGCCTCGCGGGAGGTCGCGGTGTGCCGCCTGCTCACGGCCACCGGACCCGCCCCCACGGAGGTCGAGCAGCAGATCATCGACCTGCACGACCGCGCCACCCGGCACGACTCGGGGCTCGCCCTGGCCTGACCTCGACGACTCTCAGTGCTCGACGGTGGCCTTCTCCGACCCGGCACCGGTCATCGAGCGCACCTCCATCTCGGCCTGCTTGAGCTCGTTGTGCTCGGAGGAGGTCACCGAGCCCAGCCAGCCGAGGAAGAAGCCCAGCGGCACCGAGACCAGCGCGGGGTTCGTCAGCGGGAACCACGCGAAGTCCACGCCCGGGATCATCGCGGTCTCCGAGCCGGAGACCACCGGGGAGAACGTGATGAGGAACAGGGCGCTGAACAGTCCGCCGTAGATGCTCCACACCGAGCCGCGGGTGTTGAACCGCTTCCAGTACAGCGAGTACAGGATCGAGGGCAGGTTCGCGCTCGCCGCGATCGCGAAGGCGAGCGAGACCAGGAACGCCACGTTCTGCTCGGCGGCGAGGATGCCGCCGACGATGGAGACCGCACCGATCACCACCGCGGTGCGCCGGGCGACGGCGACCTCCTTCTTCTGGTCGGCCTGGCCGTGCTTGATCACGCCGTTGTAGATGTCGTGCGCGAAGGACGCCGAGGCCGTGATCGTCAGGCCCGCCACCACCGCGAGGATCGTCGCGAAGGCGACCGCCGAGATGATCGCCATCAGCACGGTGCCGCCGACGGCGTACGCGAGCGCGGGAGCCGCGGAGTTGGATCCGCCCGGGAGCCCGGCGATCACATCCACCCCCACCATGTACGCGGCGCCGAAGCCGAGCACCAGGGTGCACAGGTAGAAGAACCCGATCAGGGCGATCGCCCAGACCACCGAGCGTCGGGCCTCCTTGGCCGTGGGCACGGTGTAGAAGCGCATCAGCACGTGCGGCAGCCCGGCGGCGCCGAAGACGAGCGCGATCGCGAGCGAGACGAAGCCCAGCTTCGAGGAGCCCGAGGTGCCGTACTGGAGCATCGGCTCGAGGATGGCGGTCCCGTCCGGATGGGAGTTCACCGCCTGGCCGAGCACGGCCGAGAGGTTGAAGCCGTTCAGGGCGAGGATCCACACGGTGGTGACGCCGACGGCCGTGATCAGCAGGACCGCCTTGATGATCTGCACCCAGGTGGTGCCCTTCATCCCGCCGATCATCACGTACGCGATCATCACGAAGCCCACCACGGCGATCACCAGCGACTGGCCCACGCGGCCCTCGATGCCGATCAGCAGGGACACCAGCGCCCCGGCGCCGGCCATCTGGGCGAGCAGGTAGAAGAAGGTGACGGCGAGGGTGGAGGTTGCCGCGGCGGTGCGCACGGGGCGCTGCCTCATGCGGAAGGAGAGGACGTCGGCCATCGTGTACTTGCCGGTGTTGCGCAGCGGCTCCGCGACGAGCAGCAGCGCCACCAGCCAGGCCACCAGGAAGCCGACGGAGTACAGCAGGCCGTCGTAGCCGTACAGGGCCACGGAGCCGACGATGCCGAGGAACGAGGCGGCCGAGAGGTAGTCGCCGGCGATGGCGATGCCGTTCTGGCGGCCGGAGAAGCTGCGACCGCCGTGGTAGAAGTCGCTGGCCTTGGTGGTGGTGCGGGAGACCCTGATGACGACCACCAGGGTGACGACCACGAAGGCGAGGAAGATCGCGATGTTCAGGATCGGATTGCCGAACTCCATCAGAGGGCCCCTTCCAGCTCGTCACGGATCCGGGAGGAGACGGGATCGAGGGACTTGTTCGCGTGGCGGATGTACAGCCAGGTGATCAGGAACGTCATGAGGAACTGGCTGAATCCCATGAGGATCCCGAGGTTCAGGTTGCCGAACACGTGGATCGACATGAAGCCCTCGGCATACGTGGACAGCAGCACGTAGGTGAGGTACCAGACCAGGAAGGTGATGGTCATCGGGATCGCGAAGCCGCGGAAGCTGCGGCGCAGCCCCCTGAACTCCTCGGACTGCTGGACGGCGAGGAACTGCTCGGGAGTCGGTTCGGACGTTCCGGCGGATGATCGAGGGTCGACGGCGTCCTGGCCGTCGAGAGGGTCCGGCCGGGGGCCTGAGGATCCCTGGGGAGGGGTGGACACGGGGCACAACTCCTTCGTTCTGCTCTGCTGCCCGGGCAAGGGGGCTCCCGGGCTCCAGGTGACCCTAGCAGCAGTGATCCATGCCATAGGCACGCTCGGGGAGGACCGCATTGCTACGTTGGCCGGATGGCTCTCCCTGATCTCTCCCCGCTCGGCGCGGACGACGGCTTCGTGCACGTGCGCGGCGCCCACCTGCACAACCTGCGGGACGTCGGCGTGGACCTCCCGCGCGGGAGGCTCGTCGCGTTCACCGGCGTCTCCGGCTCGGGGAAGTCGTCGCTCGCCTTCGGCACGATCCACGGCGAGTCCCAGCGGCGGTACCTCGAGTCCGTCGCGCCCTTCGCCCGACGGCTGATCGGCAGCGCGGTGGATCCTCAGGTCGAATCCGTGACCGGCATGCCGCCGACGGTGGCCCTCGAACAGCGCACCAGCGCGGGCGGCGCGCGCTCCACCGTGGGCACCACCACGAACCTCTCCAACGCGATCCGCCTGCTGTACTCACGGGCCGGAGACCATCCCGCCGATGTCCTCGAGCACGGATCCGCACTCCACAGCGGCCGTCTGACCTCGGACTTCTTCTCCCCAAACACGCCCGACGGCGCGTGCCCCCGCTGCCACGGAGCCGGCGTGCTGCGGGAGCCGACGGAGTCCTCGATGGTCCCGGACCCCTCGCTCTCGATCGCCGAGGGCGCGATCGCGGCCTGGCCGGGCGCCTGGCTGGGCAAGAACTTCCGGGACATCCTCGGCACCCTCGGCGTCGACCTCCACCGGCCCTGGCGCGACCTGCCTCCCGAGACCCGCGACTGGGTCCTCCACACGGACGAGCAGCCCGTGGTCACCGTGCATCCCGAGCGCGAGCCCGGGCAGACCCAGGGCCCCTATCGGGGCCGGTGGCGCAGTGTCGAGCGCTACCTGCGGGACTCGGTGTCGAGCTCGGCGGCGGAATCCTCCCGACGCCGCGCGCTCACCCACTTCTCGGTCTCCACCTGCCCGCTGTGCGAGGGCCACCGCCTGGGGCCGGATGCCCTGCGCGTCACCTATGTCGGGGTGCCGATCTGGCGGCTCGCCCAGATGCCCCTGGACGACGTGCTGGCCCGGCTGACCCATCGTTCCGAGGCCCTCCCCGACCGCGAGGGCACCCCCGAGGAGGAGGCCGAACGCCTCCTGCTGCCGACGGTGCTGCCCGTGCTGGGCACGATCGTGGGCCTCGGCCTCGGGCACCTCGCCCTGGACCGCCCGGCCGGCACGCTGTCCACCGGCGAGCTGCAGCGCCTGCGCCTGGCCGCGCAGCTGCGCTCGGGCCTGTTCGGCGTGGCCTACGTGCTCGACGAGCCGTCGGCCGGACTCCACCCCAGCGAGAAGGGCGTGCTGCAGCATCTGCTGGAATCGTTCCTCGCCGAGGGCAATTCGGTGCTGCTGGTCGAGCACGACATGACGCTGGTGGCCGACGCGGACTGGATCGTCGACGTCGGCCCCGGCGCCGGCACCGACGGCGGCGAGATCCTCTACTCCGGAGTGGTCGACGGGCTCGTCGACACGGAGGACTCGGTGACCGCCCGCTACCTCGGCGCCGGCCCCCTCGTCCTGCAGGACGCCGCGCAGGTGCGCGAGCCCTCGGGTCTGCTCGAGATCGACGCCCTGACCGCCCGCACCCTGCGCGACGTCGATCTGCGCCTGCCGCTGGGCTCCTTCACCGCGGTCACGGGCGTCTCCGGGGCGGGCAAGAGCACGCTGGTCACGCAGTGCCTGGGCACGATCCTCGGCGAGCGGGTGCGCACCACCGTGGCGGACGAGCCCGATCCGTCGGCCGAGACGGATCGCGCCCCGGACCCCGGCGAGGCGAGCGGGTCCCTCCTGGACGACGACGCCGTGCACCACGGTGCGGTGCGCGGCGCCGAGGGCATCGACCGCCTGGTGCACATCACGCAGAAGCCCATCGGACGCACACCGCGCTCGTGCCTGGCGACCTACACCGGGTTCTTCGACCGCGTGCGGCGGCTCTTCGCGGACACCCCCGAGGCCCGTCGGCGCGGCTGGGGCGTGGGCCGCTTCTCCTACAACGTCACGGAGGGGCGCTGCCCCGAGTGCCACGGCACCGGCCAGATCGAGGTCGAGCTGGTGTTCCTGCCCGGCTCGTACGCGACCTGCCCGCGCTGCCACGGCACCCGCTACGGTCCCGAGACCCTCGAGGTGCGCTGGAAGGGCCTCACCATCGCGGACGTGCTCGAACTGTCCGTCGCCCGGGCTCGAGAGGTGTTCACGGGCGATCCCCGCATCTCCCGGGCGCTGGACGCCCTCGCGGCGATCGGGCTCGGCTATCTCACGCTCGGGCAGCCGGCGACCGAGCTCTCCGGCGGCGAGGCGCAGCGGATCAAGCTGGCCACCGAGCTGCAGCGCTCGGTGCGCGGCCACAGCCTGTACCTGCTGGACGAGCCGACCTCCGGCCTCCACCCCGCCGACGTGGACCTGCTGGTGAGCGAGCTGAACCGGCTCGTGGACGCCGGGCAGACGGTGGTCGTCGTCGAGCACGATCAGCGGGTGATCGCCCAGAGCGACCACGTGATCGACATGGGCCCGGGCGCGGGAGACAAGGGCGGGCGGATCGTCGCCCAGGGCGCGCCGGCCACGATCGCCGACGAGCCCGCCGGTATGACCGGCACCGCGCTGCGTCGCGCGGCGCAGGCCCCCGTGGCACGGTGAGCGCGCCTACGCGGCGACCCTCGCCCCGGCGCGGGCCAGCCACCGGCCCTCGCGGCGCTCGATGACGATCGGATACGCGAAGCACTCGGTGATCTGCTCGGTGGTGAGCACCTCGGTCGCGGGCCCGGCGGTCTGCAGGTGCCCGTCACGCAGCAGCGCCGCATGGGTGGTGCTCTCGGGCAGCTCTTCGAGATGATGCGTGACCAGCACCGTGGCGAGCGTGGGCTGGGTGCGGTGGAGGTCGTCGAGGGTCTGCAGGAACTGCTCCCGCGCCGCGACGTCGAGCCCCGTGGACGGCTCGTCGAGCAGCAGGAGCGCGGGATCCGGCAGCAGGGCGCGCGCGATGAGGGCGCGGCCCCGCTCGCCCTGCGACATGGTCAGCCAGCTGGAGGAGGCGATGTGCGCCAGGCCCAGCGCCTCGATCAGATAATCGGCGCGGGCCAGCACATCGGCGTCGGGCTCCCAGCGGGGCACCTTCTCCACGGTCCCGGTCGCCCCGGTGAGCACCACGTCCCGTGCGGTGAGCGGCGAGGCCAGCGGGTGGCGCGGATTGACGTGTCCGATCAGTGCGCGCAGCTCCCGGACGTACACGCGACCGAGCTGATGCCCGAGCACGTGCACGGTCCCGCGGGTGGGATGCTCGACAGCGCCGCACAGGCTCAGCACCGTGCTCTTGCCGGCGCCGTTGGCCCCGATCAGCGCCCAGTGCTCCCCCGCGCGGACGGTCAGGTCGATCCCGCTGAGGATCGGGGTGCCCCCGCGCACGAAGTCGAGCGCGTCCAGGCACAGGACCTCTGCCCCGCCCGTGCTGCTGATGTGGTCAGCGCTGGTCACCGTCACCGATCTGCCTCCTCCTGAGTCGTCCTGCGCATCTGCTCGTGGCCGTCCCCGCCCGGAGGGTCCGGAACCGCGGCGAGGCGGTTCGCCGCGGCGAGCACAGCGACCACGCTCGCGCGGAGCACCGAGCGATCACGACCGCCGGCCCAGGCAGACTCGCCCCGGCGACGGTACTCCACGAACGTCAGAGCCTCCACGTCGTTCCCGGCCCCGACGCTGGTCTGGTGCAGCGAGAGCACATCGACGTCGGCTCCGAGCTCGTGCAGCGCAGCACCGAGCGCTTCCACCGGGCCCACACCCGCGTGCTCGGTGCGGTACTCCACCCCGTCGAGCGCCAGGACGATCCGGGTGCGCGACCCCTCATCCCCGTCGGCCGTGTCGCAGGCGACCAGGGCGAACCGGTCGCCGACCTCGCCGTCGGCCAGGTACGCCCGGTGCAGCACATCCCAGAGGCTCTCCGCGCTCACCTCGCCGCCGGATCGATCCGCGTGCTCCTGCACGTGGCGGCTGAGGTCGATCTCCAGCCGGCGCGGCAGCTCGAGGCCGTACTCCTCCTCGAGGAGATAGGCGATCCCGCCCTTGCCCGACTGCGAGTTCACGCGGATCACCGCGTCATAGCTCCGGCCGATATCGGCCGGATCGATCGGCAGGTACGGCACACGCCAATCCACGTCGCGCGGAGACCGGCCCTCGGAGGCGGCGCGAGCGCGATGCTCCGCGAGCCCCTTGCGGATCGCATCCTGGTGCGTGCCGCTGAAGGCCGTGTGGACCAGGTCGCCCACATAGGGATGGCGGGGATGCACCTCGAGCCGGTTGCAGTGCTCGACAGTACGGCGAACCTCGTCGATGTCGGAGAAGTCGATCATCGGGTCCACTCCCTGGGCGTGAAGGTTCAGCGCGAGGGTCGCGAGGTCGACGTTCCCAGTGCGCTCGCCGTTGCCGAACAGGCATCCCTCGACGCGCTGGGCCCCGGCGAGCACAGCGAGCTCCGCGCACGCGATCCCCGTGCCGCGGTCGTTGTGCGGGTGGACCGACAGGATCACGCTGTCACGACGTGCGAGATGTCGGTCCATGTGCTCGATCTGGTCGGCGTACACATTGGGCGTGGCGATCTCGACGGTGGCAGGGAGGTTGAGGATCACGGGACGCTCGGGACTCGCATCCCAGAGCTCGGTCATCGCATCGCAGACCTCCAGCACATAGTCGGGCTCGGTGAGATTGAAGACCTCGGGCGAGAACTGGAAGCGCACGTTCGACAGGTGTCCGGCGAGCTCCAGGACGTCGCGCCCGCCGGCGAGGATGAGGTTGCGCAGCTCGTCGCGGTCCTTGCGCAGCACGGTCTCCCGCCAGATCGGCGCGGTTGCGGTGTAGAGGTGGATGACGACGGGATTGGTGATCCCGCGGATCGAGGCGACGGTGCGCTCGATGAGATCCCGCCGAGCCGGGGTGAACACCACGATCGTCACGTCGTCAGGGGCGATGTCGCTCTCGGCGATCAGGCGCACGAAGTCGAGATCGGTCTGCGACGCGGAGGGATAGCCCACCTCGATCTCCTTGTACCCCATCGCCACCATGAGCTCGAAGAACCGACGCTTGCGCTGGGGATCCATCGGTTCGGCGAGAGCCTGATTCCCGTCACGCAGGTCCACGGGGACCCAGAGCGGCGCAACGCCGATCCGACGGTCGGCCCATCGGTGCTCGGTCGCCGGAACCTCGACGCGCTCGTGGGCGCCGGAGTAGCGGTGGGAGGGCATCGGGGAGGGCTGCTGGCGGTTCCAGGCCGGAGCCGGAATGGTGATCGGATGCTCGGTGAGAGTCATGATGCTCGGTCCTTGCTCAGTAGGAGGGGCGGGCCGGCGCACGTCTCGACACCGCGGAGGGGAGCCGGTCCTACAGGGCCCCGCCGTGGCGACGAAGGAGGAGATTCTGCTGCATCACAGGTAAAGTTCTATCACAACTCCTCAGACAAGTAGAGAGGTGTTCACCGACCTCACCGACCGGATCGGCACGCATGATGAGGAGGCGAAGGGACGCGGCGCTTCGTCTGTCACACCCCTCTGATGGACTGGGACCGACGATCAGAGCCGATGTCGGTTGGAGACCGCGATGACCCTCAGTGTGATGCCCCCGCCCCTGCCCCCGAGAGTTCCCGAGAGCGAGCCCCCTGCCCCGCTCGACCGCGCCGAGGCCGAGGCTCTCGGCCAGCGCATCCAGCAGCAGGCAGCGGTGATCGCCGAGGCCACGTGCGAGCTGCTGCTCATGGTCGGCGACTTCGATGCCCGCGGAGGGCTCGGCTGGTTCGGCGGCCTGAAGTCCACCGCGCACTGGCTGTCCTGGGCCTGCTCGATGTCTCCGGGCACGGCCCGCGAGCACGTCCGGGTGGCCCGGGCGCTGCCGGAGATGCCGTCGACCGTGGCCGCGTTCCGCGCCGGGCGTCTGTCGTACTCGAAGGTCCGAGAGATCACCCGCGTGGCCGATCGCGTCGACGAGGACGTCCTCGTCGACCTCGCACGCTCGATGACCGCCTCACAGCTGGCGCGCACCATCTCCTCGTTCCGCGCAGTCGACGGCAGCCGGCTCGGTCAGGACGCCGTGCGCCAGGCGCGCTGGCAGGTGCGCGAGGACGGCATGGTCGAGGTCCGTGCGGTGCTCCCTGCCGAGATGGGCGCCGAGGTGGTCACCGCCCTCGAGCTCGCCCTGGACCGCGACGGCACCGAGCCTCCCTGGGCGGACGACGCCATCGAGCGCGCCGCCGAGGTCACCTCGACGCCGTCCCTCGAGCAGCGCAGGGCCGACGCCCTGCACAGCGTCGCGCGCACCTTCCTCGACACGGAACCCGATGATCGCTCGGGCGAAGATCGTCACCTGGTGATCGTGCAGGTCAGCGCCGAAGCTCTCACCCAGAACGTTCCCGCGGGAACGGATGCGCAGCCCGCGGACGACGGGCCCGTCAGCATCGACGTTCCCGCGGGAACGCTTTCTCGCTCCGCAGAATCGGCGGGGCAATGCGGAGTGCTGGGTATGGGGCCGCTCGAGCCTCGCACCGCGGAACGCCTGGCGTGCACGGGCAAGGTGGCGATCGCGATCACCGACGCCGGGGGCGAGATACTGCATCTGGGCAGGTCACAGCGGCTTGCGACACGGGCTCAACGTCGGGCGCTGCGGCTGCGCGACACCACTTGCACCTTCCCCGGCTGCCATCAGTCCCGGCATCTCGATGCGCACCACATCGTCCCCTGGTCGGAGGGAGGGCCGACGGACATCGACGGGCTCGCGCTGCTGTGCCGCCGTCACCATGTGCTGGTCCATGAGGGCGGCCTGCGGCTCGTCCTGGACCCCTTCCGCACGGCGCCGCACCACCGGCGCTTCCTCGTGCTCGATGCCGACGGACAGTCCGTGCAGGCACGCTGGCCCGCCATGCTCGAGGAGGTCACGGTGCGCAGCATCACCGGGCCCGCGATCGACGTGACGCGCGATCCGGAGCGGATCGCCGCCACCACCGGAGGCGCCGGATTCCGCCTCGCGGACTGTGTGGACGCTCTCTGCCACCACGTCATGGAGCTCGCCGCCTGAGCAGGCGCGACGAGTCAGCTGCTGAAGCCGCCGGTGCCCGCCATGTCCTTGAACCGCGAGTAGTGGCCCTCGAAGGCGACGGGGACCGTCTTGGTGGCGCCGTTGCGGTGCTTGGCGACGATGAGATCCGCCTCGCCGGCGCGAGCGGACTCCTTCTCGTAGTAGTCCTCGCGGTGGATCAGGAGGATCAGATCGGCATCCTGCTCGATCGAGCCGGACTCGCGCAGGTCGCTCATCATCGGAGTCTTGTCGGTGCGCTGCTCGCTGCCACGGTTCAGCTGCGAGATCGCGATGACCGGCACCTCGATCTCCTTGGCCAGCAGCTTCAGGGCACGGGAGAACTCCGAGACCTCCTGCTGACGGGATTCGACCTTCTTGCCCGAGCTCATCAGCTGCAGGTAGTCGATGACCACGAGCTTGAGATCGTGCTTCTGCTTCAGCCGACGGCACTTCGCGCGGATCTCCATGAGCGACATGTTCGCCGAGTCGTCCATGAACAGCGGGGCGTCCGCGATACGGCTCATGGCGCGAGCCATGGCCTGCCAGTCGCGGTCATCCATCGAGCCGTCGCGCATACGGTTCATCGGCACCTGCGCCTCGGCGCTGAGCAGACGCATCGTGATCTCGGTCTTGTCCATCTCCAGGGAGAAGATGACGCTGGCTTCGCCGTTGTGGATCGAGGCGGAACGCAGCACGTCCATGCCGAGGGTCGTCTTGCCCATGGCGGGGCGGCCGGCGAAGATGATCAGCTGGCCGCCGTGCAGACCCTGGGTGAGGTCGTCGAACTCCGCGAAGCCGGTCGGGACGCCGGTGACCTGGCCGCCGCGGTTCTGCGTCGCCTCGATCGTGTTGAGGGTCTCGTCGATGACCTCGCCCAGCGGCAGGAAGTCCTCCGACGCACCGCGCTCGGTCACCGCGTACACCTGCGCCTGAGCCTCGTTGATGGCCTCGTCGACCTCGCCGCCGTCGGCCGCATAACCGAGCTGGACGATGCGGGTGCCGGCCTCGACCAGACGACGCAGCTGCGCCCGCTCGACCACGATCTCGGCGTAGAACCCGGCGTTCGCGGCGGTGGGCACCATGTCGATCAGGTCGGCGAGATAGGCGCCGCCGCCCACCCGTGCGAGCTCACCGCGCTTGGAGAGCTCGTCGGAGACGGTGACGAGGTCGGCGGGCTCGCCGCGCCCGTAGAGATCGATGATCGCCTCGAAGATCATCTCGTGCGCAGGGCGATAGAAGTCGTTGCCCTGCACCGTCTCCACGACGTCGGCGATGGCGTCCTTGGACAGCATCATGCCGCCCAGCACGCCGCGCTCGGCAGGAAGGTCCTGGGGCGGCATGCGCTCCAGGTTGCGGTCAGGTCCAGCTTCGAAGGCCTCGGTAGATGTCACCGGGCCAGTGTAGGAACCCTGGCTGACCATCGGGACGTGATCTGCGCCCGCTGGGGACGAGGGCTGCGTGGGGAGGGAGGGCTGCGTGGGGAGGAATGTCGGCACCTGTCGCTACGGTCGCCGCATGCCCCAGCACACCCAGAACACCCAGAACACCCAGAACACCCAGAACGACGGGAGCGGCGCCCCCTCCGCGATCGCCCCGCTCGCGTCGATCTCGATCGATTGTCCGAGACCCGATGACCTCGTCCCCTTCTACAGCGCGCTCCTCGGCCTCGAGGAGGCCTTCGCGGCCGATGACCGCAGCGTGGTGTGCCTCGCGGGCGCCGGGCCGATGGTCACCCTGATGCGGGCCGACGAGTATGTCGCTCCGCAGTGGCCGGACGGCCCGCAGCATGCGCAGATGCACCTGGACCTGGCCGCTGCGGATCTCGAGGATGCGGTCGCCGCCGCGCGGAGGATCGGTGCTCGCGAAGCCGGCGTGCAGCCCGACCCTTCGGCCTGGCGGGTGATGCTCGATCCCGTCGGCCACCCGTTCTGCCTGAGCGCCGTGCGCCCCGGGTGAGCCCGAGGTCTAGACGGGCGCCGTCGCCGGGACCGGCGGAGTCACGTGCGGCCTGATCCGCTGGAGCGTGCGATGCCAGCGATTGGCCGGGAGCGACGGATCCAGCAGCGCCATCCCGGTGGCGAACTTCGAGATCCGCTGGGGTCGATGGTGCGCGCGCCAGAGGAAGCGGTCGATCGGGCCCGGGCTCGCCGACGACTTCGTCTCCAGGACCAGGAGATCGTCCATCCGATACCTCTGCAGTGCGGTCCCCCGCCAGGTCAGCGCCTGGTCCAGCGTCGCCCGGGAGCCTTCAGAGCCCAGCAGCAGGGTCGTGCGCCGGTATGCAGTCTCCATGACGGGTCGGAGAGGCTGGGTCGGGGACTCGACGCCGGCATCGGCGAGTCGCGCATGCACGTACTCGAGGGACGCACCGGCCAGCGCCTCGCCGCCGGGCAGGGGCAGGTCCTCGCCGTAGAGCATCGGGACCTGCTCGCGGACCTTCACGGTGTCCCCGCGCCCGGTGCGGGTCTTCGCCTCCAGGAAGGCGGAGCCGGCGTCGACGTACTCGCGGCGCCGCACCTTGAAGCGACGACGCCTCTTGGTGGCAGCCGTGCGGTAGGCGTCCAGGTCAGGAGTGTCGTAATAGAGGGAACGGTAGGCGAATGTCCGTTCGCCGCCGATCTCGAGCACGTGGAGGTCCTCCCCCATCGCCTCGACGAGGTCGAGGGCGACGGAGGCGGGCACCAGGTACTTGCGGTCGACCCGCGTCATCAGCGCGGCCTGCTGCTCCATCGTCGCCAGGTCGATGCCCGGCAGCGTGGAGTACGCCGCGCCGAGCGCCTCCGATGCGCTCACCTCACCGCTGCGGGACATGACGGTCACTGCGCCGCTCCTTCCGCGACGCGAGCAGCTCCCTTCTCGGGGCGACGGAAACGGACATCCACCACGGTGGTGTCGTTGACGAGGTCCAGACGGCTCACGCTGACCGCTCGGATCTCGGCGTCCAGCAGCTCGGCCAGATGCGCACGCAGCTCGGCCGGATCGGCGATCGCGCGGTCCAGGATGATCTCCTGCCTGCGGTTGCCGCCCAGCAGCCCCGGATGGTCGATCACGGCCATCGTCACCACCACGAGAACCATGAACACCAGCGACAGCGGCAGCGGCGCCGCGTCGAGGCCCCCGAGCAGGCCGAGGGCGAGCATCGCGAAGTAGTAGGCGATCTCGTGCTGGGCGAGCTCGTCGGAGCGCAGGCGGATGATCGACAGCACGCCGAAGAGGCCGAGCCCCACGCCGGCGCCCACCTCGGAGTCCGCGAGGACTGCGGAGACCGAGAGGACCCCGACGTTGATCCCCATGAAGGCCACGACGAGATCACGGCGGTAATGCCGACGCCAATACAGTCCGAAGGTGAGCACGACGGCCGCGATCAGGTCCGCGACGATCAGCAGAGGTATCTCGATGTTCACGATCTCTCCTCGCACGGGACCGACGAGCGGTCCAGAGGTTCGGGGCAGGAAGGGAAGAGCAGCTCGGGGGTCCGATCGGCCGCTGGACCGCCCGTGACGGAGGGCGCAGGCCGAGCAGCAGCAGGCTCAGGGAGCCCCGCCGGAGCACGGCCGTCATCGTCCACGACGTCACAGCCTAGAAGGCGACGCACCGGGAGTCACTGTCCGTGTAGGGCACCTCTCCACGAGTCCGCTGCGGCGCGACTGCTCACATAAGTGCACGACAGGGCAGACATAGGAGACCCAAAGGAAGACACCCGAGGCTTCTTCTCACATCACCCCGATCCGGAGGAGCATCTCATGTCCGCCTATGCCGTGTACGGCCTCGATCTCGTCGCCGTCCTCATCCTGACCTTCGGCGTCTACTGGCCCCGCCACCGCCGCCGCGACCTCGTGGTCGCGTTCCTCGGCATCAACGTGGGCGTCCTCGCCGTGGCCGCCCTGCTCGCCGGTTCCGCGCTCTCCGCAGGGCTCGGCCTGGGACTGTTCGGGGTGCTGTCGATCATCCGCCTGCGCTCCGATGAGCTCGCGCAGCACGAGATCGCCTACTACTTCGCGGTGCTCGCTCTCGGCCTCGTGGCCGGGCTCTCGGCAGCGCCCTCGTGGGCGGCCGTCGGCTTCATGGCCCTGATCGTGGCGACCATGACGGTCGTCGACCATCCCCGGCTGCTCGGCGCGCATCGCCGTCAGGTGATCGTGCTGGACCGGGCCATCGCCGACGAGCCGACCCTGCGGGCGCACCTCGAGGAGATGCTCGGGGCCGACGTGACCGCGCTCAGCGTCCAACGGCTGGACACGGTCAGCGACACCACCTGGGTCGACGCCCGATACCGGCTGCGGGCCGGGCGCCGCCGCGCCCTCGTCGCAGAGGCGACGACCAGCCCGGTCACCGGGACCACGACCACGGCCCGCTCACCCGAGATGGCGACCCGATGAGCGCCATCGACACCCTGCCCGGGATCGACCTCGCGCGACTCACCGAGAGTGCGGCCCTCATGACCCGCGTGGATCGCAAGTATCTCGTGCCCCGCGACGAGATCGACGAGCTGATCGGCGACCTCGCCGTCGACCTGCGGGTGCTCGAGATCGGGGGCCGACGCCGCTTCGCCTACCGCTCCACCTATTACGACACCTCCGACCTCGCGGCCTACCGCGCTGCGGCCACCGGTCGTCGGCGCCGCTGGAAGGTGCGCCGACGCGACTACGTCGACACCGACGTCTCCTTCCTCGAGGTCAAGACGCGCACCGGCCGCGGGGAGTCCTCCAAGCTGCGGATCGCGCTGGATGACGACGGGGCCGACACCGGTGAACAGGCGGCGCCGCCGCTGGGAGGCGCCCCGCTCGACTTCGTGCGCACCTCCCTGGCCGACGCCGACTGCGTCGCGCCGACCGCTCCCCTCCTCCCGGTGCTCACCACCGCCTACGACCGCACGACCCTCCTGGTCGCTGCGGAGGATTCCCGCCTGACCCTCGATGACGCGCTCGTCTGGAGCGACCCCGCCGGCCGTGCCCGGCAGCTGAGGGACCAGGTGGTCGTCGAGACCAAGTCCGGCACCCGGGCCGGCAGCGTCGACCGGGTGCTGTGGCGCGCCGGTCACCGTCCGCAGCGGCTGTCGAAATACGCGACCGGGCTGGCGCTGCTGGACGCGGATCTGCCAGCCAACCGGTGGCACCGCACCGTGCGCGCGGTATCCCGCGGCACCTGAGCCCACAGCCCGCCGCCACCCGCAGAACGCCTCTGAAAGGACACACCATGCGTTCCACGATCACGACCGATCCCTCGACCTCCCGCCGCCGCGGCCTGCGTCGGCTTCCCGCCGCAGTCGTCGCCGGCGCTGCGACGCTCGCTCTGGCCGCCTGCGGCGCCGCCACCGCGGAGACCGGCTCGACGTCCGTCGCGGAGGCCGCCGAGGTCTCCCACGAGATGCTCTCCTCGCTCGATCTCACCAGCCTGGACACCCATGCCGACGAGGACGACCTCACCTGGGACGCGGCCGAGGAGCAGTCCATCGATCTCGCGGACTCCGGATCCGGCTCGAGCTCCTCCGACGTCACGGTGGAGGACTCGACCGTGACCATCACGGCAGGTGGCGTCTACCGCGTCTCCGGCAACCTCTCGGACGGTCAGCTCGTGGTCGCCGCTCGGGACGACAAGACCGTCACCGTGGTCCTGGACGACGCTTCCATCACGAACAGCTCCGGCACCGGCATCGCGGTGAACAGCGCTGACGAGGTCACCGTGTTCCTCGAGGACGGCACCGAGAACGCCGTGAGCGACGGCTCCGGATACGAGGTCGCCGACGACGCCACCCCGGTGGCCGCGATCGCCTCCGCCTCGGATCTCACGATCGCGGGCTCCGGCGCCCTGACCGTCACCGGCACCAGCAACGACGGCATCTCCTCGAAGGACGGTCTCGCGATCCTGGGCGGCGATCTGACGGTGACCGCGGCCGACGACGCGATCCGCGGCAAGGACTACGTGACGATCTCGGGCGGCACGTTCGATCTCACCAGCGGCGGCGACGCGGTGAAGTCCGACAACTACGAGGACACCGACCGCGGCTGGGTGCTGATCACCGCCGGCGAGTTCTCGATCAGCGCCGGTGACGACGGGATCGACGCCGAGCAGGCCGTCGAGATCGTGGACGGCACGGTGGACATCACAGAGTCCGTCGAGGGCATCGAGGCGCAGGACGTGATGCTCGAGGGCGGAACCGTCTCGATCACCGCCTCGGACGACGGCGTCAACGCGACCGCGGCGACCACCGCCGAGGAGGACGCCGACGAGACCGGCTCCGACCCGGGCGCTGGCGGCGAGATGGGCGGCGGGGAGAGCGACGACGGCTCGTGGCTCTCGGTGAGCGGCGGGACGCTCACGATCGACGCCGACTTCGACGGCCTGGACTCCAACGGGAGCGTCGCCCTGACCGGCGGAGACATCACGATCTCCAGCGCCGACAACGGAGGCGACTCCCCAGTGGACGCCAACGGCGAGATCACCCTCGACGGAGCGACCCTCAGTGCCGACGGCACCGAGATCACCTCGGCCGATGACCTCGGCGGGGGTATGGGCGCAGGCATGGGCGGCGGTCCCGGCTCCGGCGAGCGCCCGGATGGCGGGCAGCAGCCGGATTCCGAGGAGAGCTGATCCGGGGAGCGGGCGGTCAGTCGCCGAGGGGCATCCCCAGCGCGTAGGCCGCCTGCGCGAGGTGCTGGATGGCGTCGTCGATGATGCTGACCAGGCGGGCGCCGCGGGTGACCGGCGGATCCCAGTCCTCGTCGATCACGTCGTCCAGCTGGGCGGCGGTGATGCCGTCGAGGTACGTGTCCACGGCGTCGAGGGCGGCGCCGAGGTAGCCCAGCAGCAGCTCGGGGTCGTCGACGAGGATCCGCCGTGCCTCCTCGGCGCTGTGGCCGTAGCCGACGCCGTCGCCCGCGGATCCCAGGGCGAAGCGCCCCGCGAAGTCCTGCGCGGTCCACAGCTGCTCCTGCCCGGTGAGATCGGCCAGCTGGGCGTCGATCTCCCGACCGCTGTGCCACAGCAGCCAGGCCACGGAGTTGTCATGGCCGCCGGGCCGGGCGTTCAGGGAGACGGGGTTGAGGTCCGGGCGCATCCGCTCGGCGGCATCGCGGGGGCGGGAGGTGAGGTCACGGAGAACGTCGAGAGCATCCATGGCTCGACGCTACGCCGTCGAGGGACCGGACGTCAGTCCTCGACCACGACGCCCTCGCGCTGCTCGGGGTGTCGTCGCAGCCAGCTCTCGATGAACGGGCAGATCACGAGGATCTGCTGGCCGGCCGCCCGCGCCTCGGCCAGCGTGGTGCGCACGAGCACGGAGGCCACGCCCTCGCCGCGATGCGCGGGATCGGTGACGGTATGGATCAGCTCGATGCGTCGCCGGGTGCGCTCGTAGATCAAGGTCCCCACGACCGTTCCGCGCCGCACGGCCTCGTAGCGCCCGGCGGCCGGGTTGTCGCGCACGGCGATCTGCTCGTCGATTCCGTCGTGTCGGTGATCATCGGGGTCGATCGACATGGCGCGGGCTCCTTCCGGCCGATGATTCCACCGTACGGGACGGCCGACGACCTGCGACAGGGCGGGCCGGGGTCAGTCCTGTTCGAGGTGGGCGATCAGCAGGTCCACCCGGGCGACGTCGTCGGGGCGCGCCAGATGGTCCCAGCCGGCACGGACCCGACGGGCGGCGCGCAGCGCGGGCAGGACCCTGCCGCGGTCGGCGAGCATCTGCGCGTGGCGGTCATCCACATACGCGGCCCAATACCGGGCGCGGTGGTCGTGCCCCGTCGGCACCCCGTCGATAACCTGCATCGCCGCCCGGCGCCGACGCTCGTAGAGCGCGGTGGTCGCCCCCTCCTCGCCGCGGTTCAGGGCCTCGCCGGCGGCGATGAAGCGAGCGACCTGGGCGTCGACGCGGTGGTCCCAGAGCAGTTCGGGGGGAAGCAGCGGGCGGCCGCCCTCGGGGCGGGCGCGGTGCTCTATCCCCTCCCCGGCCTCCTCGACGAGCTCGGTGCGGCCGAGATCCAGCGCCCGGCGCATCACGAGCGCCTGGGCGTTGAGCTCCATGCGCACCAGCTCCGCCCGGTGAGCGCGCTCGGTGGCCAGGTCGTCGGCCAGCCAGCGCGCCTCGGAGGCCAGCCGGCGCAGCTCGTGCAGCGCCCTGTCGTGATCACCGGTGCGCTCGTGGATGCTCGCCGCGAGCCGCGAGGCTTCGAGCGAGGAGCGGTGATCGCGCTGGTCACACGCGATCCGTCGGGCCTGTTCGAGGGGCACCCAGGCGGCCTCGTAGCGTTCTGCCTGCACGCGCTGGGCGGCGATCGCCAGCAGCGGCGCCGTGCGCAGCGCATCCCGCTGGAGGGTGCGCTGCAGGGAGGCGAGACGGCCTGCGGTGAAGGAGGCCTGCGTGATCGCCCCGGCGGCCATGAGGGCTCGCAGCAGATGGCTGATCAGGCCGACGCGCAGGGGCGGGTCGTCGACCTCGTGCAGGGCGGCGAGGGCATCGAGCGCGTGCCGAGCGCCCTGCACGGGGTGGTCGACGCCGAGCGCGCGAGCGAGCACCGCATGCGCGGCGGTCGCGGTGCGACGGGGGTCCTGCACGGCGTCCTCGAGCGCGATCTCCTCCTGCTCGATCCGCTCGAGCACGTCGAGCGCCTCGGTGATGGCTCCGGCCCGGTCCCCCTGCAGCTCAAGGGCCTGGGCGAGGCTCACCCGCAGGGCCTTCTCCGGATCCACGGGCAGCTGATCGCGCACCGCGGGCAGAGCGGCGAGCGCGGTGCGCAGCCCGGCCACCAGGCGGCGTGGGTCGACGTCCCCGCCGCGGGTCCCGGCCTCGCCCGCCACGGCGTGGTCGTCCAGGCCCCGCACCACGGCGAGCAGCTCGGCCGGAGGTTCCGTCGGCCGGCCCCGTCGTCGGCCCCGCGGGACCGCCGAGGCGCCGCCCGGCAGGGCCCTGCGCTCGTGCAGCACCGTCACCAGCGCGGAGGCCAGCTCGCGATATCCGTCGTCGGTGAGCAGCGCGACCATGTCCCCCACGTCGCGTTCGACCTGCTCGGGGTCCGCGACGCGCAGCGCACCGCGCAGACCGGCATGCAGCAGGGCCAGCCGGTCGGCCGACGGTGCAGGGCGCGCGCGGAAGGCGTCGACGAGTCGACGGGCATCGCGATATCTCTCGGCGTGCAGCAGATCACCAGCCCGGCGGGCCGCCTCGATCACCTCCCGGGGGTATGGCAGCGGCAGAGCCGGCGGCCGCAGCGCCACCCTCAGCTCCTCCAGACCGGGGAGCTCGCCCTGGTCGTGCCGAACCTCCAGACCCGACAGGGAGGCCGCACCGGAAATGTCCACGGAGCGAAACCTACCAAGCATGGGCTGTGCGCCACAGAGGGCGCCCCGTCCCATGCGCCGCTCGGCCGTACTCATTACACTGTTCACGGCCCTGAAGGGCGATGACGCACTGTCCTCGCCCGCGTACGGCCGGGAGAGGTGAAGCGTGGTCCTAGGTGCGGCTGTGGGCACGAGCAGTGCTGCTCCGGGCACGGAATCGACGCCACGATCGACGGGGGCCCATCCCGGCCATCTCCATCTGGACGACTCGATCACGCCCGTGGTGGTCACCGATTTCGACGTCGCCGCGTACACCCGGCGCGGCACGTCGCGCCTGCCCGTGGACAGCGCCCTGCACGCGCAGCAGACCCCGCTCCCGCAGGACGTGCGCCTCGCCCTCGGTGCGCTGCAGCGCCTGGAGTCCTCGGCGCTGGCCGAATCCCGGTCGATGCTCGCCACCGCGACCGGCCACGAGGCCCGGATCACCGCCTTCCTCGCGACCTGGCTGGTCGATCGCTTCTGGCAGTCCCGCGCGCTGCGCGACCTGCTGACCGGTGATCACCCCGTCGACCGCCCCGAGCAGCACCACCGCCTGCACCCGCTGCGCGCGCTGCGCCGCATCCACGTCGACCGTGTCCAGCCGCTGCTGTCCCCGCTGTGGGGAGCCGTGACCGGCGAGGGCATCACCGCCGCGCACATGGGGCGCATGGCGATCCAGGAGGCCTCCCTCCGCGGTGCGCTCGTGGCGCTGTCCCGACGGCTCGACGGCGAGGCCCGACGGGTGCTCGACGAGGTCGCCGCCCGCCACGACGCGGCGGTCGAGTTCTTCACCGCCGAGGCGATCGCCCGGATCACCCGGTCCCGCGGCGAGGCCGCCACCACCCGCCTCGTGCTCGCCCTGACGTCCCCGCTCGACGGCGGCGGGAGCGCCGATGCGGACATCCGCGCCGCGCTGGCGACAATCGGGGCCGACGTGCGCGACCGTGCCGCGCTGCACCGGGCGCGCTACGAGATCACCCGGCTGCTGCCGGGACCCGACCTGCCGGACCCGCTGCTGTCCGCCCTATCTCGACCAGGAGCGTGAGATGGCCTTCGACCTCGACCAGTTCGCCGAGACGTCGGTCCCCGTCAAGTACGAGGACCTCGACTTCTCCCTCTTCGAGACCCAGCCTCTGGATGCCCAGACCCTGCGCTCCCTGCGGTATATGTGCGACGTGGAGTACCACACGTCGTGCTTCCTGCGTGATCTGCTGGTGACCCCCTCGCACCGCGAGGAGGCCGCCGGCGGCTTCATGACCATGTGGAACCGTGAGGAGTTCTGGCACGGCGAGGCGCTCGCGAAGGTGCTCGCCCAGCACGGCATCGTCGTGGACTACGACGAGCTGAAGGCCAAGCGCGTGAAGCTCGGCTGGAGCAACGCCCTGGGTCCGCTGAAGCAGTCGGTCATGAGCAACCTGGCCGGCAAGGACTTCGTCGCCGTGCACATGGTGTGGGGCGCGGCCAACGAGCTCTCCGCGGTCGCGGCCTATCGTCGGCTCTCCGCGATGACCGACCATCCCGTGCTCTCCCCGCTGCTCAAGCGCATCGCCCAGCAGGAGACCCGGCACGTCGCCTTCTACACCACCCAGGGCCGCGAGCGGCTGCTCGCCTCCGAGGCGGCGCAGAAGATCGTGCGCCTGGTGATGGGCCGCGTCTGGAAGCCGGTGGGCAGCGGCATGATGGACGAGTCCGAGGTCAAGCACGTGATGGGGCACCTGTTCGCCGGGCGGTCCGACGAGCTCGACAAGCTCGACAAGCGGGTCCAGAAGCTGCCGGGCCTGGACGGCCTGACGATCTTCCGCAACGCCTTCGCGCGCCTCGGCATCCCCGCCTGAGCCCAGCGGCCCGGCCCGGGGCACCCCGCTCAGCGGCGCCGATCAGTCGTCATCATCGTCGTCATCATCATCGTCGTCGTCATCGTCATCGTCATCGTCATCGTCGTCGTCGCATTCCCAGCCGTCGTCGTCGTCCCACTCGCACGTGCTGCGGGGCTTCTGGGGCGTGGCTCCCGAGCCGTCGTCGGTCGCGGAGCCATCGCGCGCGCTGGAGCTGGTCGGCGGGGCCGGGGTGGTCGGTGCGGGGGTGGTGGCCGGGGGCTCGGGGGACGCCGGGGCCTCGTACTCCATGCCGGCCGAGCCGCTGTCGGGGTGCGCGCCGTCGGCTCCGCCGTCGCTGACGGACGGGAGCGAGACCGCGTCCCCGCCGGCGAGCACGTCACCGCCCGCGTCGGACGCCGCCGAGGCGCCGCCGACCACGATGCCCGGCTGGGCGGCCGGGGTGTCGTCGGCCGAGGGCAGCAGGGCGACCCCGATCGCCACGAGGGCGACGGCGAGGATGATCCCGGCAGTGCGCAGAGCCTTCATGCGGGTCATCCTCCGATTCCTCGATGAGATGGCCGTGAACCCGTCATGAGAGGTCTCTCATCTGCCGGGGACCGGCATCGACGGGCCTCATGCAGCGGGGTCGACGAGCTTGTAGCCGGCGCCGCGCACGGTCACCAGGCGCTTCGCGCCGAGCTTCCCGCGCAGGTAGCCCACGTACACGTCGACCACGTTGGAGGCGCCGTCGTAGTCGAACCCCCACACCTTGGACAGCAGCAGGTCGCGGGTGAGCACCTGGTTCGGATTCTCCAGGAACACCCGCGCCATCGTGAACTCGCGGGAGGACAGCTCCACCGAGCGCTCCTCCGTCTCGGCCCAGAAGGTCGCGATGCGGGTACGCAGGTCGAGCTGGAGGTCGCCGAGCCGAAGCGCGTCGGAGCTGACCGCACCGGCCCCGGAGGTCGCCTCGCGGGCGCGCAGCTTCACCCGGGCCAGCAGCTCCTCGAAGCGGAAGGGCTTGGCGATGTAGTCGTTCGCGCCTCCTTCGAGCCCCTGCACGGTGTCGTCCACGCCGGTGCGCGCGGTGACCATGAGGATCGGGATCTGCACGTCCATCTCCCGCAGCGCCTTGAGCACCTGGAAGCCGTCCATCCGCGGCAGGCCGACGTCGAGGATCAGCAGGTCGAAGTCGCCGCTCGAGGCCAGGTCCAGCGCGCTGATCCCGTCCTCGACCACGGTGCACGCGTAGCCGTGGGCCTTCAGCCCGCGTTCGACGAATCGGGAGATCCGCGCCTCGTCCTCGGCGATCAGGATCCTCATGAACTGCTCCTCGGGGTGCTGTCGGGGTCGGTCGGCTCGCGCGGGACGTCGGCCGCCCGCTCGACGAACTGCGGGAGGACGAGGGTGAAGGTCGAGCCGTGCCCGGGCTCGGAGTGGAGACGCACGGTGCCGCCGTGCCCCTCGGCGATCGCGCGCACGATCGGCAGCCCCAGTCCTGAGCCGGGGCCGCGCGAGCCGTCCCCGCGGGTGAAGCGCTCGAAGATCCGCTCCTGGTCCGACGGGGCGATGCCGACGCCCTCGTCCTCCATGCTGACATGGATCTCGGGCCCCGACGGCCCCAGCACCCGGTCCACCCCGAAGCGGATCGTGCTGCCCTCGTCGCTGTAGCGCACGGCATTGGCGGCCAGCTGGACGACCGCCTGGGTGAGGCGCTGCTCGTCGGCGTCTGCCGGCACGGACGCGGTGCGGGCGAGCACCCACTCGCGCTCGGCGATGTGCTCGATGCGGGCGAAGGCGGAGCGGGCGAACTCCTCCATCTGGACCGGGCGCGCCCGCACGTAATCCGGACGCACCGAGGCGGCCAGCTCGGAGAGGTCGCCCACCAGACGGCCCATGCGGTCCAGCTCGTCCATCGCGATCTCGTGCGCCTCGCGCACATCGGCCGGGTCCTCGACGTCGGTCGTCTCGAGGGTGCCGCGCACGATGGTCAGAGGGGTGCGCAGCTCGTGCCCGACGTCGCTCATGAAGCGCCGCTGCTCGGCGAAGCCCGCCTGGATGCGCTCGAGCATGCGGTTGAAGTTCCGGGCCAGTGCGGAGATGTCGTCCCGCCCTCGGGGCACCGGGATGCGGTGCTCGAGGTCGTCGACGGTGACCTGCTCGGTGGCGGACCGCAGCGACACCAGCGGGCGCAGCAGTCGCCCGATCACCCCGTGCGCCACCCACCCCGCGACCAGGAGCGTCACCACGGACAGCGCGGAGAAGGTCAGCACCGACCGCCACAGATCGGCCTTCTGGGCCCCGATGTCGCTGGCGATCACGTAGATGCCCTCGGTGTCGTCCCCCGCCACGGCGACCGACGCGATCAGCAGCCGCAGCTCACGGCCGTCGACCGTCATCGACGTGGTCACGGTGCCGCCCGGCTCGTGCGCGGCGATGAGCTCCTCGAGCACCTGCTGGGACTGCGCGGACTGGTCAGGGACCAGCTCGAAGCTCTGGGAGTACGGCTTGTGCGCGGGCCGTCCGTCAACGAGGGCGAGGACGGACTCGTGATCCGAGGGCGCGGCCGAACCGGTCGCCGTGCTCAGCACGGAGTCCACCGTGGTGTGCACGAAGCTGCCGTCCGCCTGCTTCTCGTGTGCGACGAGATCGAGCTCGCGGTACTCCTGGTGGAGATCTGCCTCGACGTTCTCGTCGAGCACCCGGAACTGGGCTGCATAGGTGAGCACGCCGATGATCGCGACGCCGCCCACCATGAAGGCCAGCACCGTGGCGAGCACACGGGTGCGCACGGTCCACCCGCGCCGCGACGAATCGGCGACGCGCTCGGCGACGGCGTCGCGGGTCCTGGTCACGGCCATGAGCGCATCGTAGGCGACCTACCCGGACCGGTCGGGATCACTCACCGCGGAAGCGGCGCCGGACGACGCCGACGATCCCTCCGCGCTCCTTGAGCGAGCGACGCCGGCCGTGGTGGCCGGGCCCGTCCGGACCGGTGGCGTCCGGGGCGGTGACGGCCTGCGCCTCCTCGGGCGCGACCGCTGCCTCCCGCTGCCGCTCCTGCTCGGCGCGGTGGGCGGCACGCTTCTCGGCGGCCGCCTGCTCACGGGCGTCGCGCAGCTCGGCGTCATGGGCCTCCTGACGGAGACGGCGGCGCTCGCCCGGGCCCTCGGCGAGACGGTAGAGCACCGGCACGATGAGCAGGGTCAGCAGGGTCGAGGAGATAAGACCGCCGATCACGACCACGGCGAGCGGCTGAGCGATGAATCCGCCGTTGCCGGTGATGCCGAGCGCCATCGGGAGCAGCGCGAAGATGGTCGCGGCGGCGGTCATGAGGATCGGGCGCAGACGCTTGGCGGCGCCGGCATGCAGCGCCTCGTCCAGGCCCATCCCGCGACGTCGGTACTGATTGACCAGGTCGATCAGCACGATCGCGTTGGTGACCACGATGCCCACCAGCATCAGCAGGCCGATCATCGAGGGCAGGCCCAGCGGCACGCCGGTGATGATGAGCAGGCCGAGCGCGCCGGTCGCCGCGAACGGGATCGACACCAGCAGGATCAGCGGCTGGATCAGGGACTTGAAGATCCACACCAGCAGCACGTACACCAGCAGGATCGCGGCGAGCATGGCGATGCCGAGCTGGCCGAACGTCTCGTCGATGTCCGCGGCGGTGCCGCCGACGCTGGCCTCGACGCCCTCGGGCAGGTCCGCATCCTCGATCGCGGCGTTCGCGGCCTCGGTCGCGGGAGAGACGTTCTCGCCGTCGGGCGCGAGCGAGACGGTCACCGTCTCCAGGCTGTCCTGGGTGGCGATCGAGGGCCGCGAGGCCACCTCGTCGATGGAGGCCACATCGGTCAGCGGCACTCCCCCGGCAAGCTCGATGTCCGTGAGCTCGTCGAAGGTCTCGATGCCGTCGCCCTGCTCGACGTAGATGCTCAGCTCGGTGTCATCGAGGGTGACGGTGCCGATGGCGCCCGGGTACATCTGCCCGGCGACCATGCCGATCACGGCCTCCTCGGTGAGCCCGAGCTGCGCCGCCTTCTCGCGGTCGACGGTGACGACCGCAGTGGGCTTGTCGGCCTCGAGGTCGCTGGTGACCTCCGTGACGCCGCTGGGGACCGGGTCGAGCTCGGCAAGGATCGCGTCGTTCGCGTCCTTGCGATCCTCGGCCGTGGGACCGGTGATGAGGATGTCGATCGAGCTGGAGCCCGTGGGCGAGGCGACGTCCGCCGCCTCGATGGTGCCGGCATCGGGCAGGTCCTCGAGCGCGGCGACCATCGACTCCTGCAGGGCGGTCTGGTCCGCATCGGGATCGGTGGTGATCGAGAAGCTGACCTCGTTCTCGGCGCCGCCGCCGCCCATGCCGAACTGGCCGCCGCCGATGGTGGTCTGGACCGTCTCGACGCCGTCGAGGTCCATCAGGGCCTGCTCGCTCTCCTCGGCCTTGTCCTCGGACTGCTCGAGACTGGTGCCCGCCGGGAGCGACTGGGTGAGCGAGGCGATGTTCTGTCCGGTGTCACCGAGGAAGTTCACGTTGACCAGCGGGTACAGGAAGGCGGTGCCCACCAGTACGAGGATCGCGGCACCCACGGTGAGCAGGCGGCGCGGCAGCGAGTCGGTGACCAGACGCAGCAGCGGCGCGTAGAGGCGGTGCAGCCAGGAGCGCTCCTCCGTCGCCTCGGCCTCCGCACGGATCCGGGCGACCTGCTCGGCGTCGTCGGGGTCCACGACCCCCTGGCTCTTCGGGGCGCGCAGGAACCAGTAGGCGAGCACGGGCACGATCGTCAGCGCGACCAGCAGCGAGCTGAGCATCGCGATGCCGACGGTCAGGGCGAACGGTCGGAACAGCTCGCCGGCCATGCCGGAGACGATCGCGATCGGCAGGAACACCACCACGGTCGCGAGGGTCGAGGCGGTGATCGCTCCGGCCACCTCGCCGACGGCGTCGAGGATGGCGCGCATGCGGGTCTTGCCGTAGGCGAGGTGGCGCATGATGTTCTCGATCACCACGATCGAGTCGTCGACCACGCGGCCGATGGAGATCGTCAGCGCCGCGAGGGTCAGCATGTTCAGCGTGTACCCGGTGACCAGCATGCCGATGAAGGCGATCAGCAGCGAGGTCGGGATCGAGATCGCGGTGACGACCGTGGGCCGCACGCGGCGCAGGAACAGCAGGATCACGCCGACGGCGAAGACCAGGCCCAGCAGGCCCTCCTCGGCGAGCGCGAGGATCGACTCCTGGATGAAGGGCGCCTGGTCGAAGACGATCGCGCTCTCGGCGTTCCCGCCGACGCCGGGGAGGGTGTCCGCCAGGACGTCGTCGACGCCGTCGGAGATGTCCACGACGTTGCCGTCGGCGGTGGCAGTCACCATGACCACGAGCGATTCGCGGCCGTCGGTGCGGGAGATCGAGGTGGGGTCCTCGGTGGTGCGCTCGACGGTCGCGACGTCGGAGAGGGCGACCGGGGAGGGCTGCTGGCCCGCCTGCTGCCCGTCGGCCGCATCACCCTCCTGGGGCATCAGCATGATGCCCTCGAGGCTCTCGAGGCTGTCGATGGACTGGCCGAGCACGACGTCCATGGTGCGGTCGCCGTCGGTCACGGAGCCGCCGGGCAGGGAGAGCCCGTTGGCGTCCAGCGCGGTGGAGATGTCGTCCTCGGTCAGGCCGTTCTCGGCGAGCTTCGCCTCGTCCGGGGTGATCTGCACGATCTCCTCGGGGGCGCCGATCACGGCGACGGAGGAGACGCCGTCCACGCGCTCGAGGTCGGGCGTGACCACGGAGTCCAGGCGGGCGCCGAGCTCGGAGGGCTCCAGGTCGGAGGAGACCGAGAGCACGACGGCCGGGAGGTCGCTCGTGCCGCCGGCCATGACGTCGGGGTCCGCGTCCTCGGGGAGGTCGTCGGAGATGCCGCTGAGGGCCGCTTCGATCTGGTTCGAGGAGCGTGCCGTGTCGGTGCCGTAGGTGAGCTCGACCGTGACGATGGAGACGCCGGCCTGCGAGGTCGAGGAGGTGCTCTCGACGTTCTCGAGCCCGCTGACGGCCTGCTCGACGGGACGGCTGATCCGCTCCTGGACCTGCTCCGAGGAGGAGCCGGGCGAGCTGGTCATCACCTGCACCTGCGGCAGCGAGACCGAGGGGATGAGCTCCTGGCGCATCGTCGTCATCGCGAAGGCGCCGATGATCGACACGGCGATGCACACCAGGGCGATGAAGGACCTGTTGTTCAGGCTCAGACGGGCAAGGCGGTTCATCCTGCTCCTCGGGAGATGCTGCGGGCGGGGTCGACACGGCGACATCCCGCGTCCGAGGGCACGGCACCGAGCCCTCCGACGCACTGTTCCATACGAGCCCGTATCGAGATATACGACCTCCGTAGGAGATTCGTCCCCCGGCCTGGGAAATACCCGACAGCCAGGTGCTCTCTGGCGGGGAGCCCACCGGCGGACGGCTCGTTGCACGCTGTGCGCAGTGGCGCCCGCCACCACGGACGAGCCCGGCACGAGGCTCCCGGTCGACACGTGTGCGCCGACGGGGCCGACAATGGGTCCGTGCCCGTCTCCGCCTCCGCTCCACCGCCCGTCTCCCCCGCTGCCGCGCGCCGGGCAGTGGACCGCGACATCCTCAGCCTGGCGGTCCCGAGCCTCGGCGCCCTGATCGCCGAACCGCTCTTCCTCATGGCGGACTCCGCCTTCATCGCCCGCGTGAGCACCGTCTCGCTGGCCGGGCTGGGCCTGGCCTCCGCGATCCTCACCACCGTCATCGGGCTGTCGGTGTTCCTCGCCTATTCCACGACGGCCTCGGTCGCTCGGGCGTTCGGGGCGGGCCGGCGCCGCGAGGCGATCGCCCGCGGGGTCGACGCCTGCTGGCTGGCGCTGATGATCGGCGCGGGCGCCGTGCTGGTGCTGCTGCTGGGCGGGGCCTGGATCCTGTCCCTGTTCGGCCCGTCGGCCGAGGTCCTCTCCGAAGCCGTCACCTACCTGCGGCTCAGCGCGCTGGGCGTGCCGGCCATGCTCACCGTGCAGTCCGCGACCGGGCTGCTGCGCGGCCTGCAGAACGCACGGCTGCCGCTCGTGGTCGCGGTCTCCGGCGCGGTGGTGAACATCCCGTTGAACTGGCTGCTGATCTTCGGACTGGACCTGGGGATCGCCGGCAGCGCGATCGGCACGGTCATCGCCCAGTGGGGCATGGCGATCGTGCTGCTCGTGCTGGTGGCGCGGGCGGCCCGCCACCACGATGTGCCGCTGCGCCCGCACCTGGGGCAGGTGGCCTCCGCGGGCCGCGAGTCGGTGCCGATGTTCGTGCGCACGATCTCCCTGCGGGTGGTGCTGCTGGCCGGCACGCTCGTGGCCACCCGGCTCGGGGACGTGCAGCTGGGCGCGCATCAGATCGCGCTGACCGTCTTCACCCTGCTCTCCCTCGCGCTGGACGCCCTCGCGATCGCCGGGCAGGCGCTCACCGGGCGGTTCCTGGGTGCGGCCGACGCCGTCGCCGTGCGCGCCGTGACCCGTCGGCTGATGCTGTGGGGCGTGGGCGGCGGCGTGGTCACCGGCGTCCTGCTGCTCGCCGCCAGCTACGTGATCCCGGGCCTGTTCACCCCGGACGTCGCCGTGCAGGAGAACCTGCGTGCGGCGCTGTGGGTGCTCATGGTCGCCCAGCCGGTGGCCGGATACGTGTTCGTGCTGGACGGGGTGCTGATGGGCGCCGGCGACGCCCCGTACCTCGCCAGGGTGGGCGTGCTCAATGCCGCGGTCACCCTGCCTTTCGCGGCGCTCGTGTACGTCTCCGGCTGGCAGGGGCCGTGGGCGCTGGCCGCACTGTGGGTGGCGTGCACGCTGATCTTCCTCATCGCCCGCGCGGTGACCCTGGGGCTGCGCGTGCGCGGTGACGCCTGGATGCGCCTGGGAGGGTGACGTGCGCCATGCTCGACGGTGGTACGCGACTCTCATCACGGTGACACGTTTACAGTGAGGCCAGCCTTGCCTAACCTCCAAGGTCTCCCCTGCATCAGCCTTCGCGTGCCGTCGCCTCAGAGGTCTCCGGCATGCCCGAGCACAAGGACCCCCGTGCACCTCTCCCGTCGTCGCCTCGTCACCACCGTCCCGGCCCTGGCCGCCCTCGCCTCCCTCGCGGCATGCAGCTCCTCCGCGAGCGAGCAGAGCTCCGGCGCCTCCGATGCGGGCGGCGGCGCGGTCGCGCCGGGCGCTCCCGCGGACCTGCCCGACGGCTGGACCTGGGTGGAGGGCACCGACGTCCCCACCGCCGACGCCTCCCCGTCGCTCCCGGTCACCGTGACCGACGGAACCGGCACCGAGGTCACCATCGAGGATCTCTCCCGCACCATCGTCGGCGGCGAGGACGTGGCCGACATGATGGCCGCTCTGGGCCTCGCCGACCTGATCTACGCCGCCCCCACCAACTCCGTGGCCCAGGCCGCTCTGGACGCTCCCGAGCAGTACGAGTTCTCCCAGCAGACCGGCACCGAGGGCCTGCTCTCGGTGGACGGCACCTGCTTCATCGGCAACAACGTCAAGCGTCACGGGGACGTCGCCGAGCAGTTCCGCTCGGCGGGGCTCTCCGCCGCAGTGGTCGACGACCAGCAGGCGGTGGTGGACAAGATCCGCAGCATCGGCGAGCTCATCGGGGACCCCGAGGCCGGCGAGGAGCTGGCCGCCGCGGTCGAGGCGCAGCTGGCCGAGGCCTCCGACTCCGCCGGTGACGGCGCCAAGGCGCTGCGGGTGCTGGTGGTGACCTCCTCCGGTGCGGGCGGCGCGAACGCCGTGGTGGGAACCGGCACCGCCGCCGCGGACATCCTCGAGGCCGTGGGCGCCGTGAACTGCGGGGTCGAGGCAGGGCTGCGCGGCTACTCCGTCGAGTTCAGCGACGAGGGCCTGCTGGACCTCGCCCCGGACGTCATCATCACCGGCACCGGCGACCTCGAGGAGTGGGGCGGCTTCGAGGGGTTCCTGGAGGCCTTCCCGACCCTCGCGCAGACCCCGGCCGGCCAGGCGAACAGCTTCGTGCTCATGCCCAGCGAGCAGATCAAGGTCTCCGGCTCCGCGGTCGGCGCGGGCGCCGTGGCGCTCGCGGCCGCACTGGCGGACCTCGCGGCGTGAAGCGAGCGCTCACCGAGCGCACACGCCGCGTCCCGCTGGGCGCGGCGCTGCCGGTGGTGGCCGTCGTGCTGGCGATCGCGATCGTGGTGGCCATCGGCTCCGGACCGATCGAGCTGACCCCGCGCACCGTGCTCGCGGTCGCCGGTCACGAGATCCTCGGCCTCGGCCCCGGCGCCGGGCCGCTCGAGACGACCGTGGTGATGGACCTGCGGATGCCGCGGGTCCTGTTCGGCGCGCTCACCGGCGCCGCCCTCGCCGTCTCCGGTGCGGCCCTGCAGAGCCTGTTCCGGAACCCGCTGGCCGATCCCGGCATCATCGGCGTGAGCGCCGGCGCCTCGACCGGTGCCGTGGGAGCGATCGTGATGCTGCCCCCGATCACCGGTGCCCTGGTGGCGTGGGTGGTGCCAGCCTCCGCCTTCGTCGGCGGCCTGCTCGCCACCGCCCTGATCTACGCGCTCGCCCGCCCGTCGGCGGGGACCGGCACCGCGCGCCTGCTGCTGGTCGGCATCGCCGTCGGCGCCGCGTTCAGCGCCGCGACCGGGTTCTTCACCTTCGCGGCCGACGACGACGAGCTCGAGTCCGTCGTGTTCTGGCAGATGGGCTCGCTGGGCTCGATCAGCTGGCTGCGCCTGGCGATCGTGACCCTCCCGGTTCTGCTCGGGCTGGGACTGCTGATGAGCCTCGCACGGCGGCTGGACCTGCTGACCCTCGGCGAGCGCCAGGCCAAGCACCTCGGACTGGACGTCAACTCCACCCGGCGCCTGGTCATCGTGATCACCGCGCTGCTCACCGGCGCGACCGTCGCCTTCACCGGCACGATCGGGTTCATCGGCCTCGTGGTCCCGCACATCGTGCGCCTGCTGTGCGGGCCGGGCCATCGCGCCCTGCTGCCCGTCTCCGCAGTGCTCGGGGCGCTGCTGATCGTCGTGGCCGACACCCTCTCGCGGGTGGTCGCTCCCCCGGCGGAGGTGCCGATCGGCCTGTTCACGGCGCTCATGGGCGCGCCGTTCTTCCTCGCCCTGGTGATGCGGTCCCGGGCGGTGCAGCTGTGAGCGCGCGTCAGCACGGCCCCGTGCCCCAGGACGGTCCGCCGTCGGGTCCCCGGCCCTCGCCCACTCCCTGCCTCGAGGTGCACGGCGCGGGGTTCACGATCGACGGCGCCCGACTGCTCGAGGACGTCTCCTTCACCGCCTCCCCCGGAGAACTGGTGGCGATGGTCGGTCCGAACGGGGCCGGGAAGTCCACCATGCTGGCGCTGCTGGCCGGGGACCTCGTGCCCACCACGGGAGAGGTCACCCTGGCCGGCATCGCACCGCATCGGTGGACGGCGAAGGCCCTGGCCCGCGAGCGCTCGGTGATGACCCAGCAGCACGGCCAGGCCTTCTCCTTCACCGTGCGCGAGCTGGTGGAGATGGGCCGCGCTCCGCACGACGCCTCCGACGAGGACGACGAGATCGTCGCCGCGGCCCTGGTCGATGCGGAGATCGCGGACCTCGCCGAGCGCGACGTGACCACGCTGTCCGGCGGCGAGCTGGCCCGCACGGTCTTCGCCCGCACCCTCACCCAGAGCGCCGCCATCGTGCTGCTCGACGAGCCGACGGCGCCGCTGGACCTGCGGCACCAAGAGCTGCTCATGCAGCGGGCCCGCGAGCTGGCCGACGAGGGGCGCTGCGTGCTGGTGGTGCTGCACGACCTGTCGCTCGCGGCCCGCTTCTGCGACCGGGTGGCGATGTTCTCGGCAGGACGGCTCGCCGCGCTCGGCGCGCCCGAGTCGGTGCTGACCCCGGAGCGGATCGAGGACGTCTACCGGCAGAAGGTCGCCGTCCTCGCGCACCCGGTCACCGGCCGCCCGCTCGTCGTGCCGGTCTGAGCAGACCCGCTCGGCAGCCCCGCCGGGTCCGAGCGACCCGGCGGGGACATGGCCGCTCGGGTCCGGTCAGGCCGGGTCACCACCAGCCGTCGTCGAACTCCACGGCCATTGTGCCGTCCTCGCCGACGGTCACGGTGCCCGAGACCGAGAACGAGGATTCGTCGGTCTCGTCGGTGGGCTCGTCGTCGGACCCCCAGCCCTCCTTCTGGTAGGAGTACGTGGCCGCGCCGGCGGACGAGGACGAGCCGAAGTACCAGCCCTCCTCGCCCTCCTCGACCTCCACCGTGGGATAGGAGTCGATCGTCCAGGAGCCGCTGTCCTCCACGACGCCGTAGGCGTAGGCGCGGAACGGGCAGCCGTCGGGGCTCTCCTCGGTGCTCGTCGCGCACTCGTCGAGCAGCGCGTCGACCTGGGTCTGGACCTCCTCCATGCCGGACTCGGAGAGGCTGTAGCCCGGGGCGGCGTACAGCTCGTACCAGTCGTCCGGATCGGCCGAGACGTAGGCGACGCTCTCGACGGCGGCGACGAGCTCGGAGGACTCCGGCAGCGTCACCGTGTACTGCCCGGGCAGCACGGCCGCCGGTGCGTAGTAGCCCTCGGAGGTGTCGAGATCGGAGACCGCGACCTCCTGGCCGTTGACCAGGAGGGTGGCCGCCCCGTCCGGGATCATCAGGGCGAGCGTGGCGTACTCGGTCTCGGCCATGGTCCAGTCCGGGAACACCACCGCGGTGCGTCCGCTGCGGTCGACCCGGTAGGTGCGCGTGGTGGTCACGCCGTCCTGGGTGACCTTCGCGGTGACGGTCGCGCTCTTCGAGCCGCTCTCCTCGGAGCCGACGATCTCGAAGTCGCTGATGCGGTTCTCCGCAGCGCCCGCGATGTCGTTGGTGAGCAGCGCCTGCTGCGCGGTGGGCACGTTCGGCGCAGCGATCTCGAGCGCCTGCTCGGCGTCGCCCGCCTGGACGGCGCCGAGGTAGGCCTCCACGCGCTTCTCCGGGGAGAACACGGTGTTCGAGAGGACCACGAAGGTGACGATCAGGCCGATGACCAGCACGATCCCGGCGCCGACGACGACCGCCCCGGCGAGGACCAGCTTCCGAGTCCTCGGGGACAGCGACGCGGCGGCCGCGGTGATCTTCCCGGTGGAGTTCCCGGCGGCGCCGGGCTCGGCGGTCGAACCGTCGGCCCCTGCAGCGCCACCGGCACCACCGGCACCAGCGGCACCAGCAGCACCCGCAGCACCCGCAGCACCCGCAGCACCCGCAGCACCCGCAGCACCCGCAGCACCCGCGAAGGAAAGTGCCCCGGCGGTGGCTCCGATCGGCATCGTGGCATAGCGCCCGGCGGCAGCGGTTCCGTCGGCCGACGTCGGCACGGCCTCGTGCGCCTGAGCCTGCCCGGCATGCTGGGCGGAGACGGTTCCGGCCTCGACGACGCCGTCGGCGTTGATATCCGTCGGGATCCCCTGCGCCGAGGGCGCGAGAGAGAAACCGCCGTCGGGTGCGGCCCCTGCGAGAGGTGCGGAGTACGTGAGAGGCCCGGAGCCGGCCGGACCGGCTGCCGAAGAGGCGCCCGCCGCGCCGACGGCACCCGAGGTCACGCCCGCGGCGGCGGGAGCCAGCGGCCTGCGGAACCAGGACAGTGCCGCGGACGGCAGGAACGGGGTGAGGAACGGGGCGACGAAGCGGCTCAGCAGCTCGACGATCACGCCGGCCATCATCGCCAGGAGCGGCGTCCACGCGGCCAGGCCCACGGAGGCCCCGATCCGCATGTCGCCGAAGAAGAAGCCCCCACCGGAGAGCCGGGCCGCGACGGACGCCTGCGAGAGCACCAGCAGCACGAGACCGCCGAGGAAGTACGCGGCGGGCAGCGCGATCCACGAGACTCCGAGCGAGACGACGTGATGCGGGACGATCCGGCGCTGATGCTGCCAGAGCAGGGAGGCGAGCAGCAGCGCGAGGCCGCCGAGGAGCAGCCCGCCGAGCCAGGTGTACCAGGGCAGGGAGAACATCGTCGCCCGTTCCGTCCCGTTCATCCCGTCCATGAGGTAGCTCAACGCGCCCGCACCGTCGATGTTCGCGGTGGCCGCGGACAGCATGTCCAGACCCGTGACGAACGACAGGACATGGCCACCGATCAGCGGCAGCAGCAGGAGCACGTAGATCATCGGAGGCGTCTCGCCGTCGATCAGTGCCTGGATGGTGCTGACGATGGTCACCCCGCACAGGCCGAGCACGGTGACGATCAGGGCGTGGGAGACGGCGAGCTTGAAGGCGGCCGGGAGGTCCGCGACCAGCGGCCACCAGCTCCGGCGCGCGCGCACGGTGAGCCGACCGAGGGCGAGCGACAGGGTGATCAGGGCGAAGGCGCCGAAGAAGGTGTCGAATCCGGCTGCGTGCAGACTGATCGAGGCACCCGCCTCGGCCGGGACGCGCTCGGCGAGGATGAAGGCGGAGAGCACGGTGAACAGCGCCACCCCGAAGCCGGTGAGGACCGACGTGGTCCAGATGCCGAGGAGACCGGCCCGCTGGCGCTTCTGCACGAAGCGCCCGCCGTAGAAGGCCAGCAGCACCATGACCAGGGTGATCCCGAACGGGAGGATGCGGAGACCCGCTCCGAAGCTCACGCCCTCGATGGTGCCGTCGACGTCGAAGGACCCGAAGGTCGCCATGGCGACGAGCTGGAAGGGCAGGCGCAGCAGGGAGGCGACGCCGCTCCCCGCCTCGGCCTGGTCCATGTCCACGGACTCCAGCGCCGAATCCACCGGGTTGCCCAGACCGTTGACGACGATGGCGACCACCGACAGCACCACGGCGACGATTGCCATCAGGAACGCCCCGGCGTATGCGATGGCGCCCACGGCCAGGGACTGCAGCGGATTGACCAGGCCGACCTCGCCGAGCTTCCGGGTGATCTCCTCGGGCGTCATGCCGGGGGCTGGCGCGGCGGGGGCGGTGTGCTCGGCGGAGGTGGGGCCGGCGGCGCCCTGCGGGGCGGGCGACCCCGCCCAGGCCGACGAGCCGTAGGGCGCCGGCGAAGCCTGTTGCGGAGCCGACGATCCGTAGGGTGCCGGCGATCCATAAGGGGCGGGCGAGGCCTGTTGCGGAGCCGGAGACCCATAGGGTGCCGACGAGCCGTAGGGTGCGGGTGACCCATAGGGTACGGGCGATCCATAAGGGGCGGGTGACTCATACGGCGCCGACGCATTCTGCGGAGCCTGTTCCGGCGGAGTCGACGGTGGATACTGCGGCGACTGCCCTGCGCCTCCGTCGTGCTGCGGCGGATCCTGCGGACCCTGCTCCTCACCAGGCACAGTCATGTGCTTCCCCTCCGGGTCGTCGAATGTCTCGAATCGACGTGGTCCCCAGAGCTGGCCCGTCGGCAGCACCCGTCGCACTCTCGTACTCAGGTTTTATCCGGATGGCCCCCACGCCGCTCTCAGGTTATCGACAGACGACCAGAAGGCCAAGGGGTCACCGCCCGATGGGACGCGCTCCTCACCCTCGCTGTGGCAGCGCTGACGGCGGGACAGCTGGCAGGGCTGGCAGCGGGGGACGAACAGGTGCGGGAGCGGGCGGCGCGAACGGCGCGAACGCTGCGAACGGCGCGAAGCCTGAGGCGTGGGGCGGTGAGCCTCAGCGCGTCCAGAGGTCCCGAGGATCCGAGCCAGCCCGGAACCCGACGCTCTCGACCATGGCGACGGCCTCGGGGAAACCGTGGGCGAGGCTGTGCGGAGCATGCGAGTCGCTGCCGAAGCTGATCGCGCGCCCGCCCTCCTCGCTCCACCACTGCGGCATCCAGGGCCACAGTCGGCGCGTGTTCATCTCGAGCGCCCGTCCGCTCTCGGCGATCGCACGCATCGCCGCCCGGAACTCCTCCTCGACATCCCGGGGGTCGAGGGGGCCGCGGGCCTCCTCCGGCCAATACCGCAGGGCGTAGTCGAGGTGGGTCACGACCTCGAAAGGCTCGTCACCCGCCACCAGGGCCGGGATCTCGGCGAGGTAGCGGCGGACCACCTCGTCGGCCGGAAGTCGGCGGAACAGGGTGTTCGGCTCGGCCCGACGGCCCTCGAACTCGAGGGTGTGCAGAGAGCCGATGATCCGGTCGAAGCGCGAAAGGTCGAGCTGCCGGCGAGCAGCCCCGACGCGCAGGTGGGGCTGGCCGAACTCGAGGCCCGTACCGATGCGCAGCTGCGGGTAGGCCGCACGGCAGCGCTCGATGCTCTCGAAGTAGCCGTCCACGTCGAAGCGCGGGACAGTGACGATCCCGTCGTCCCCGAGCAGATGGGCCTCGTGTGCGCCGAAGTCCTCGGAATCGCTGAACCAGGCGTCCTCGAGGTCGAGGTGCTCGGTGAAGAACAGGGCAGGCAGGCCGATGCGCACGGCGCGAGCGCAGGTGGCGTCCATGGTGCCGCGAGCATCGGAGTCGGGGCCGCCCGTGTCCCAGGAGAACTCGCTGTGCACGTGGCTGTCGGCGGGGAGGTTCATGGGTCCAGCCTGCCATGACGCGGTGCTCGTGGACACGGTGCTCGTGGAGACGGTGCTGGTGGACACGGTGCTGGTGCCCAAGAACCGGGGCAGCTCGCCGCGCCCTCTCTGCCTCGCCACAGGCCGGGCCGGGCCAGGCCGGGCCAGGCCAGGCCGGGCCGGGCCAGGCCGGGCCAGGCCAGGCCGGGAGCAAATGTGAGCTGTGGACCTATCCGCTCGGGCTGGATAGGTCCACAGCTCACATTTGTCGCGTGAGGCCGTGCCGCGTCGGGCGGCAGGCGTCGGAGGGCCGGTTTGCTGCGCGAGGCCGTGCCGCGTGAGGCCGTGCCGCGTCGGGTCGTGCTGCGTCGGGTCGTGCCGCGTCGGGCGTCGGGAGGCAGGCGCCTGGTGTCGGGTGTCAGAGGGCGGCTGGGGCTTCGACCTCGGCGCGCACCTCGCGGGTGGCCTGGACGAGGTGGCGCAGGCTGGCCTCGGTCTCGGCGTAGCCGCGGGTCTTCAGGCCGCAGTCGGGGTTCACCCACAGCCGCTCCGGGCCCACGGCCGCGCGGGCGCGGCGCAGCTGGTCGGCGATCTCCTCGGCGCCGGGCACGCGCGGGGAGTGGATGTCCCAGACGCCCGGGCCGATGCCGCGGGGGAAGGCACCGGGGTCGATCGCCTCGAGGATCTCGCCGCGGGAGCGGGCCGACTCGATCGAGGTGACGTCGGCGTTCAGGGCGTCGATCGCGCCGACCACCACGTTGAACTCGCTGTAGCAGAGGTGGGTGTGGATCTGCGTGGCCGCCTCGACCCCGGAGGTGGCCAGGCGGAAGGAGCGCACCGACCAGTCGAGGTAGTCGTCGTGCTCGGCCGTGCGCAGGGGCAGCAGCTCGCGCAGGGCGGGCTCGTCGACCTGGACGATGCGGATCCCGGCGGCCTCGAGGTCGGTGACCTCGTCGCGCAGGGCGAGGCCCACCTGGGCGGCGGTGTCGCCGAGGGGCTGGTCGTCGCGCACGAAGGACCAGGCCAGGATGGTGACGGGGCCGGTGAGCATGCCCTTGACGGGGTGCGGGGTGAGGGACTGGGCGTAGGTCGACCAGCCCACCGTGATGGGGGCGGGGCGGTGCACGTCGCCGAACAGGATCGAGGGGCGGGTGCAGCGGGAGCCGTAGGACTGCACCCAGCCGTGCTCGGTGGTCGCGAAGCCCTCGAGGTTCTCGGCGAAGTACTGGACCATGTCGTTGCGCTCGGGTTCGCCATGGACGAGGACGTCCAGCCCGATCTCCTCCTGCAGGGTGATCACGCGGGCGATCTCGTCCTTCATGGCCTGCTCGTAGCCGGCGTCGTCCAGCGTGCCCCGGCGATGCGCTGCACGTGCCGCGCGCACCTCTCCGACCTGCGGGAACGAGCCGATCGTGGTGGTGGGCAGGTCCGGCAGGCCGAGGGTGCGCCGCTGCGCCTCGGCGCGGACGGCGTACTCGTCGCGCTCGGTGTCGGCCGGTCCGGCCGCCGCGACGCGCTCCCGCACGGAGTCCACGCGCACGCCGTCGAAGGTGCGCGGCACGGACCGAGGACCGTCCACGGAGCCGGCCTCGACCTGGCCGCCGGCCAGGGTGACGATCTCCGCGATCTTCTCGTCGGCGAAGGCGAGGGTGGCCACGAGCTCCGCGGCCAGCGAGGTCTCGAGCTCCAGCGTGTGCGGGACGTGCTGGAGGGAGACGGAGGTGGACACGGAGATCGTGTCGGCCGCTCCCCCGGCCTCGGCGACCCGTGAGCGCAGCTCGGCCAGGCGCGCGGCGGCCGTGGGCAGCTCGGTGCGCCACACGGAGCGGCCCTCGACGAGACCCGCGACCAGCTGGGTGGAGCCGATGCCGGCGAGCTGGTCGGTGGTGGGCAGGTCGCCGCGGGTGAGGTCGATGTGCGCCGCTTCGACGCCGGTGGCCAGCAGTGCGGGAAGGAGGTCCCCGATGCCGCCGTAGGGCGTGGTGACCAGCAGCTGCGGGCGGTCGGCGCCCTCGGCGAGGCGGCCGACGGAGCGCTGCAGGGCGTCGGCCAGCTCGGTGGCGGACAGGCGCTGATCGGCGGCGAGCGCGGGCTCGTCCAGCTGCACCCAGGGCGCTCCGGCGGCGGCGAGCTGCGCGAGCAGCTGCGCATACACGCCCACGACGTCGTCGAGGCGCTCGAGCGGGTCGAAGCCCTCGGGCGCACCGTCCTGCGCCTTGGCCAGCAGCAGCAAGGTCAGGGGGCCGACCAGCACGGGGCGGGTGCCGGCGCCGTCCTCGAGCGATTCGCGGAAGAGGTCCACCACGCGGGCGGAGGCGAGGTGCAGGTCGGTGTCCGGGCCGATCTCGGGGACCAGGTAGTGGTAGTTGGTGTCGAACCACTTGGTCATCTCCAGCGGCGGCTGCTCGGCAGTGCCGCGGGCGAGCGCGAAGTAGCCGTCGTCGTCGACCGTGCCGTCGGCCCCGATCACCGAGGCGAAACGGTCCGGGACGAGGCCCACGGCGAGCGCGGCGTCGAGCACCTGGTCGTAGAGGGAGAACGACTCGGGTGCGGCGGCCGCGGCGGAGAGGCCGAGCTCGGCGAGGCGGGCACGGGTGGCGCGGCGCAGCTCGCGGGTGCGGCGGGCGAACTCGGCATGGTCGATGCGACCGGCCCAGTAGGCCTCCTCGGCCTTCTTCAGCTCACGGCCCGGGCCGATCCGGGGGTAGCCGACGGGGGTCGCGGCGGGAAGCGGGGTGGTCTGGGCGGTCATCGGGTCTCTCCTTGGGTGGTGGACCAGCGGTCCAGGTCGAGGTGGTCGAGCACGTCGAGCGCGTCGCCGTGGGAGTTGAAGGTGAACAGGTGCAGTCCGGGGGCGCCGGCGTCGAGCACCCGACGGGCGAGGTCGACGGTGAAGCGCACGCCGATGCGGCGTCGCTCGACGTCGTCGGAGGCGATCTCCAGCTGGTGGAGGAGGTCGCGCGGCGCCTCGACGCCGCTCATCTCGGCCAGGCGCTCGAGACGTCGAGGATTGGTGGCGGGGACGAAGCCGGGCACGAGGGGCAGACGGATGCCGGCGGTCTGCGCCCGCTCCAGCAGCCGGCAGTAGGCGGAGGCGTCGAAGAACACCTGGGTGATCGCGAAGTCCGCGCCGGCCCGCTCCTTGGCCACCAGCACTTCGGTGTCGTGGCTGGTGGTGGCCGATTCGGGGTGGCGGTGAGGGTAGGCGGCGACCCCGATGCTCACGCGACCGCCGGCCAGGGTGGCGGTGCGCTCGCGCTCGATCTCGCGGATCAGCTCGACCAGCGGGCGGGCGAAGGGGATCTCGTCGTCCTCGAGCCGGTGCCCCTCGGGCTGGTCTCCGCGCAGGGCGAGGATGCCGCGCACCCCACGGTCCAGCAGAGCATGGATGATCGTGGTCAGCTGGGCCCGGGTGGAGCCGATCGAGGTGAGATGCACGAGCGGTCGCAGCGCGGTCTCGGCGAGGACGTGCTCGGTGACCTCGAGGACCCGTGCGAGGTTGCCGTGGCCGGCCCGGCTGGTCACGGAGACGTAGTCCGGCGCGGTGGCCTCGAGGTGGCGGATGGTCTCGCGGAGCCGCTCGAAGGACACGTCCGACCGCGCCGGGAACAGCTCGTAGCTGAGCGCAGGACGGTGGCGCACCGGGGCGGTGCGTTCGAGCTCGGGCAGCGTGGTGGTCGCGGACATGCCCGGAAAGCTACGGTCGCGCCCGGCACGAAGGGAAGGAAGATGTTCCCGTATGAACCCCCGCGAAGCAGGACTCGACCGGCCGATGCGCAGGGGTCATCCGGGATCATGCACGGCGGCCCGGCACGGCAGCCCGGCACGGCGGCCCGGCACGGCAACCCGGCACAGCGGCCCGAGGCGGCTCAGACGCGCGGACGCAGGGTCCGATGGGCGAGGACGGCGGCGATCACCATGAGGACCGCACCGATGGTGCTGGTCAGCACGACGCCGGAGTCGAAGGCGGTGCGTGCGGACTCCAGCAGCGGCCCGGCGATGTGCTCGGGCAGGTCCCGGGCGACGGCGGTGGCCCCGCCGAGGGTCTCGGAGGCGGCCTCCCGCTGGGTGCCGGTGAGACCGGCGGGCAGCGCGATGTGGTGACCGTAGGCCGCATTGAGCAGGCTGCCCAGCACGGCGGTGCCGAGCACGGCGCCGGTCTCGTAGGCGGTCTCCGAGATCGCCGAGGCAGCTCCGGCCTTCGTCGGCGGCACCGCGGCGAGGATCAGGTCGTTGCTGAGGGTCTCGGCCGCGCCGATCCCTGCGCCGAGCAGGCAGAAGGCACCCAGCAGCACCAGGTCGCTCCCCCAGGTGCCGGTGACGGCCACCAGGGTGAAGGCGACCGCGTTCAGCGCGAGGCCGCAGGTGATCACGACATGGACGGGCACGCGGCGCACGATCCGCACCACGAGGAGTCCGGCGACGATCGTCACCAGCAGCCCGGGCACGAGCACCAGCCCGGCGTCCATCGGTGAGCGCCCGCTGACCAGCTGCAGGTGCTGGGAGATGTAGTACAGGAAGCCGACCAGGGAGAACACGCTGAGCAGGTTCGCGAGCACGGCTCCGGTGAACACCGGCCGTGTGAACAGGGAGACGTCGAGCATCGGCGAGGGCCGGGACAGCTGCCGGCGCACGAAGGCGACACCCGCTGCGACGGCCACCGCCAGGCAGGCCACCACGGGCAGGCTCGGACCGCTGGCCGCGAGGGTCTTGATCGCGAACACCAGCGGGGTCATGGCGCCCAGCACCAGCAGCACGCTCAGCGGATCCACCGGACCCGGGGCAGGATCCTTCGATTCCGGGATGAGGGCGGGGCCCAGGATCAGCAGCGGCAGCATCACGGGCACGGCCAGCAGGAACACCGCACCCCAGGCGAAGTGCTCCAGCAGGAGGCCGCCGACGACCGGGCCGAGCGCCGCACCGCCGGAGAAGGCCGCCGCCCAGATCGCGATGGCGGTGCGGCGCTGGGTGGGGTCGGCGAAGAGGTTCCGGATCAGCGAGAGCGTGGCGGGCATCAGCACGGCCCCGAACAGTCCCATCAGCGCGCGCGCTGCGATCAGGGTGCCGGCATCCGGGGAGAGGGCGGCCAGTGCGGAGACCACCGCGAAGCCGGCGCTGCCCACGAGCAGGAGGCGGCGACGACCGAAGCGGTCCCCCAGGGAGCCCATGGGGACCAGCAGCCCGGCGAGCACGAGCGAATAGATGTCCACGACCCACAGCAGCTGCTGGCCGCTGGGGGCGAGGGCCTCGCTGATCGCCGGCAGCGCGAAGGACAGCACCGTGTTGTCCACGGAGATCAGCAGCACGGGGAGCATCAGCACCACGAGCGCCGCCCAGGTGGATCGCGTGGCGCGGGCGGGCGCGGAGCTCTCGAGATCGGGCAGCACAGGCACCTCCGGGCGCGGGCGGGGAGTTCGATCAGCGGGTCTGTCAGGGTGTCGGTCAGGAGGTCGAGAGGGCGCTGGCGGCCTCGCGACCCGACCTAAGCTAAACCGTCCGGACGGTACAGTTCAAGGGGTGGCGGAGCGGTTCACCAGTAAGGTCGGTCTCATGTCAGCTCGCGATGCACTGCTCGACGCCTATCAGTCGCTCCTCCTCACCGAGGGTCAGCGCGCCACCACCCTCACCGCCGTCGCCGCCGAGGCCGGGGTCTCCAAGGGCGGCCTGCTCTACCACTTCGCCTCGAAGGAGGCGCTCGCGGAAGGCCTCCTGGAGCGGCTCGACGAGCTGCTGGGAGAGGACCTTGCCGAGATGGCCTCCGCGGCGGACGGACCCTCCCGCTACTACGTGCGCACCTCGGTATGGACCGGCGGCGCCCTCGACCGGGCCTTCGTCGCGGTCTCGCAGCTGGCTCAGGAGGCTCACGCGGGGGCCCGCGAGGCGATGAACCGCGCCCGCCGGCGCTGGCTGGACCTGATCCGGGAGGAGGTGGGCGAGGAGGTCACCGCCCAGGCGATCCTGCTGCTCGGCGACGGCCTCTACTTCGACGCCGCACTCAGCGGCGGCACGGACCCGGAGCGCGAGGACGTGTTCTCCGCCATGGACCTGCTGCCGATCGTGGACCGGCTGCTGGCCGCCGCCCGCGCCTGAGGATTCGTCAGCACGCCCCGCCGCACCAAGGCGTCGAGCACTGCGCCACGATCACGGCGTTGAGCCAGAAACCCTCATCGAATCCTCGTGAGCGGCCGACTCTCATCTTCCTGGCGACCCTCGTTGCAGCATGGTGGCCGTTTCATGGGTTTCGCTCGTCAAACGCCTTCAAGCACTTTGCGGCGCGCTTACCTATCCGCGTGGACCGGACCGAAGAGCCGGTGCGTGCCACGTCGTACGCACCGGCTCTGTGACGAATCGGTCGTCAGTTCGCGTTGAGGTACTGCTGGAGCGCCTTGACGGTGGCGTAGTTGGTGCGGAAGTCCCAGACCCCGTTGCTCTTCTGGCCGATCGCCGCGCGCAGCTTGGCAGTGGTCTCGGACCCGATCTTGCCGTCGGCCTTCGCCCCGACCTTGGACTGCAGGGCCTTGATGTCGGAGGTCGACAGGGAGCCGTCGGCCGTCACCCCGATCCACGACTGCAGGGAGCGCGTGGTGGCGGGACCGAATTTCCCGTCGACGACGAGCTTCCCGGCCGACGAGGAGCCGCCGGTCGAGCCGCCGGTGGAGGGAGCGGGGGTGCTCGCGGCGGGCGCGCCGCTGTTCAGGAACCGCTGGAGCGCCGTAACGCTCGAGGAGTCGGAGCGGAAGTCCCAGGCTCCGTTGCTCTTCTGACCGATGGCGGCACGCAGCTTGGCGGTGGTCTCGGACCCGATCTTGCCGTCGGCCTTCGCCCCGACCTTGGACTGCAGGGCCTTGATGTCACCGGTGGACAGCGAGCCGTTCTGGCTCACCCCGATCCACTTCTCCAGCGCGCGGGTGGTCGCGGGGCCGAACTTGCCGTCGACCACGAGATCACCCGAGGTCGAGGGGGCGCTGGACCCGCCCGAGGAGGAGCCGCCGGGCTGGGCGTTCGCGTCCGCGCCGCCGTTGGCCTTGGTCAGGCCCGCGCGCTGGCCGCAGGTGGGCCAGGCGCCGGGGCCCTGCTGGGCGAGGGTGCGCTGGGCGACGGCGATCTGCTCGGCCTTGGAGGCCGTGTTCGCCGTCGCGGCGTAGGCGGTGCCACCGAACGCCTTCCAGGTGGAGCTCGAGAACTGCAGACCGCCGTAGTAGCCGTTGCCGGTGTTGATCGACCAGTTCCCACCGGACTCGCACTGGGCGACCTTGTCCCAGACGGACTGCTCGGCGCTCGCGACGCCGGCTCCGGCCACGCTGAGGCCGGCGGCGACGACGGCACCGCCGGTCGCGGCGGCGACCTTCGGGGCCACGCGCACGCCGCGGAAGTACACGGGCGAGCCGTCGGCGCGATGAGTGGGAGTGCGGTGCAGTGCGGACATCGGGGAACTCCTGGGGAGGGGAACGGGAAGGCGCGGAACGGGAGGCGTCCGATCGGGACGATGTCGCCGATCATTCGCTGCGTCGCAGGTGAAGAACCTGCGCGCCCGCGGTTCGCTGTCTGTAGCGTGCCCCGGACTCACCCCGGGAAAGAGATGTCAGACCAACTCGGGCCGCATTCTTTGTCATGGTTTTGCCGAAAGTACGATTTTCGAGAACAACACCGGTGGATTTACCGAGTACAAGTCCGCATCCGACCGCTCGCACCGCTCTCACCGCTCTCACCGGCTCAGATGACGGAGCGGCCCCCATCGATGCGCACGTTCTCCCCGGTGATCATCGCGGAGTCCTTCCCGGCCAGGAAGAGGGCCAGCGAGGCGATCTCCTCGGGCGTCACGAAACGTCCGGCAGGAATCTGCGCGCGGGCGTTCTCGCCCTTCTCCCCCACCCAGATCTCCCGTGCGAGCGCGGTATCGGCGATGGTCGGCGAGATGGCGTTGATGGTGACCCCGCGGTCTGCCCATTCCACGGCGAGCACGCGGGTGAATCCGAGGACTCCGGCCTTGCTCGCGGAATAGGCGGCATGCTCGGGCAGCCCGATCTCCGCGGCCTGGGAGACGATGTTGACGATGCGTCCGTAGCCGGCCTCGAGCATGGCGCGGCCGGCAGCCTGGGCCATGAAGAAGCTGCCGGAGAGGTTCACGGCGAGGGTCGAGCTCCAGTCCTTCTCGGAGAGGTCCTCACCGGGAGCGAAGCGGCCGATGCCGGCGGAGTTCACGAGGATGGTCGGGGCGCCGATCTCGGCGACGACACGATCCACCGCGCCGGCGGCCTCCGAGGCGTCGGCGATGTTCGCGCTCACGGCGAGATGGCCCTCCCCGGGAAGGCCGCCGATGGCGTCGGCGAGCGCGGGCGCGATGTCGACCCCCACGATCCGGGCGCCCTGCTCGGCGAGCCGGGCGGCGACGGTGTGGCCGATCCCGGCCGCTGCGCCCGTGACGATGGCGATCTGTCCGGTGAAGTCGGTGCTCATGGGAGCGTCTCCTGTCCTGCGGCGGCGGGCCCGGTGCGCGCATCCCGGTGGTCAGGATCCGCGGCGGCCGATGACTGCGTGCTCGCGATGTGATTGCCTTGTGCTTCCATTGTCCCTCTTCCCTCTCTTCCCTCTCTTCCCTCTCTTCCCTCTCTTCCCTCTCTTCCGTCTCCCGGTCAGCCCTGCCCGTCTGCCGCTTGCCCGACGTCCCGCCTCCCGATGGAGCTGCCGATGCCTCTGCCCGCCTCCGACGATCTGCTGTTCCCCGCCGCGCTGTGGCAGCCCCGCCCTCGCTCCGGCGGCCCGGAGGAGCCGCTGCCGATCACACGGCGGGACGAGCTGGGGATAGAGACCGCCGCGGCCTCGGCCGACGGCTCGCCCCTTGGCGCCGGCCCGGCGTTCGGGGAGGGCCCCCGGGTCATCTCGCGGGGCGGCGACACGGCGCTGGTGCACTTCCGGCACGCTGCCCGCGCGGCGACGGCGGTGGCGCTGCAGGCCAACGGCTGGTGGCGGCCGGAGCCGCGGGAGGCCTGCGATCTGCGGCCGACGGGGAACGGCTGGTGGGAGGGCACCTTCGAGGTCCCCGCGGACTGGCGCGCCACCTACGGGTATGTCGAGCACGAGGAGGACGGCGACCCGCCCTGGTGGGAGTCGGGGCTCAAGGATCCCGGCGCCCCCGTGGTCTCGGACCTGTCCAATCCGCGGCGCCATCGGGCGGCGCGCGGAGGCGCGCAGCGCGCGGTGATCTGCGTGCCGGACGACGGACCGTTCACCCCGGGCCTGGTGAGGGACGGCGAGCCCTCCCCTCTCCTGCACACCCTGGCGACGCGCGAGGGCGAGCCGGTCACCCGGTGGTGGGCCTCACGGCCCGGCGATCCGGGCTGCGAGGACTTGGATCCCTCCGCGCCCCTCCCCCTGCTGATCGTCACGGACGGCCTGCAGCACGTCGACCAGCTGGGCACACCCTCCCGGCTGCGCCGCGGAGTGGCGGCCGGGATCCTGCCGCCGCTGGCCGCGGTGTTCGTCGAGTCCGGGCCGTCCCGCAGCGAGGTGCTGGGGGTGCCCGGCGGTCACGCGCGCTGGATCGCCGAGCAGCTGGCGCCGCGGCTGCGGGAGGAGGGCCTCCGCGACAGCACCGGAGACGTGCCGCTGACCGATCAGGCCTCGCGGACGATCGTGACCGGCTCCAGCTTCGGCGGGCTCACCGCACTGTTCGCCGTGGCACGGGCACCGCAGCTGATCGGTACCGCGATCGCGCAGTCGGTGTCCCTGTGGCGCTACGAGGAGGGGGCGCTCGTGGAGCCGCTGCGTCGGGCGGCCCGGCAGCACCCGTTGCGACTGCGCCTGCATGCCGGGCGCTTCGAGGGCACCATGCCCGCGCGGGCCGCGGCCCTGCTGGACGGGCTCACCGCAGGCGCAGGCACCGATGACCGGCTCGATGCCACCCTCGCCGTGCACAGCGGCGGCCATGACTGGGCGTGGTGGCAGCCGATGATGCTGCAGGAGCTCGCCGCACTGCTGCGCTGAGCGCGAGCCAGCGAGCCAGCGAGCCAGCGAGCCAGCGAGCCAGCGAGCCGGCGAGCCGAGGGTGCCCCGGAACGTTCTAGGATCGTGCGGGTGACCGTCCCCCGTGCCCTGACCCCGCTGGGAGCCGCCTGGCGTGTGCTCGCACTGCTGGCCTGTCTGGCAGTGCTGGTCACCGGCCAGTTCCTCCGCTCGAACGACCTCTTCCCCTTCGGTGTGCTGGATCAGTTCTCCAGCGGCACCGATCCCGACGGCGAAGTGGTCAACACCTGCCTGCAGGGTCAGCGGGAGGGCGGCGCACCGTTCGACATCGACTTCGGCCCGCGCAGCGTCGGGATCGCGCGAGCCGATGTGGAGAACACCCTGCCCGCGATCGAGGCGGACCCTGATCTGCTGGCCCCGCTCGCCGCGGAGTACGACCGTCGCCACCTCGACGAGGAGCCGCTGAGCGTGCTCGTGCTGTGCCAGCGCATCACGACGCTGCGGGACGGCTCGGCCCATGGTGAGGTCGAATTCGTGGAGGTCACGAGGTGGACGGCCACATGAGATCGATCCTGCTCCCCACGCTGCCCACCGCGCGGATCCACGTGCTCCGCGTCATCGTGTACGCCTTCGTCATCCTGGACATCCTCACCCTCTCCGGGGACGTCGTCGCCCATGCCGGCAACGCCGAGTACTACACGCCGCTGCTGCTGGCCCGCATCCTGCATCTTCCGGCGATGACCTCACTGGTCGCGCAGCTCCTGCGGGCGCTGATCATCGTGGCCTGCGTGGCCGCCGTCGCCGGCGTGACGCCCCGCATCACCGGTGCCGTGGTCGCGATCGGCTACTGGGTGTGGATGCTCTACAGCCAGGGATACGGCTACGTCGCCCACGACCACATGGCTCTGATGGTCGCTGTCGCGGTGCTGCCGACGGTCGCGACGCCCCCGCTCTTCGGCGACGGCGGGTCGGTGGGCTCCGCAGCCGGCCGTCCGGCGGGATCCGCGGCCGACGGGTCCGTCGGCGGGGGCACGGTCGGCGAGGAGCCGCGCAGCGAGGCGGCCGGCTGGGCGCTGCGCTGCATCCAGATCGCGGTGGTGGCCACCTACTTCTTCTCGATCGTGCCCAAGATCCTCTATACGGGCTCCCTCGCGGCCTGGGCGAACAGCGCGATCCTCACCTGGGCATCGCTGCGCCGCGGCAGCGTGCTGGCGCACTGGCTGGTGGAGAACGTGCCCTGGATCTTCGTCCCCGCGCAGTGGGGCGGCGTCGCGCTGGAGGCCCTCTCCCCCGTCGTGCTCTTCCTGCGCGGACGCGCGCTGTACGTCGCGATCGCCGTGTACATGAGCTTCCACCTCGCCACCCTCGTGCTGCTGGGCATCCACTTCCTGCCCACCGTCATCTGCTGGGCGGCGTTCCTGCCGCTGGAGCGCTGGCGCGAGCTGGGAGGCAGCCGGAAGCACCGCCGACAGCAGATCCGGTTCGCCGGCTGAGCGACGGACGGCCAGGCCTGCAGTGCGTGGCACCGCCGAGCAACCGGTAAGTCCCAGGGGGAGCGAGTCGATCCAGGAGGGCCCCATTGCCCGCTCCCTACCTCGTGCGGCGACGCAAGTGCCGCGAGCGAACGCGCCCCGTACGATATGTCGGAGGTGAGCAGACGGGCCTTCTCGGTATCGGGCGTCGCGCAGCTGATCGCCCAGCTGGGGACCTCGCGGATGCTGGCTCCGCTCGGTGTGGTCGCCGCTGCGTTCGTCATCGGGGGATGGTGGCCCCACCCGAGGGATAGGAGGCGGTGATGTACAGGAACCGACGTCTTGCACTGTTCCTCGGCGCTGCACTGGCCCTGCTGCTGGGCGCCTCGTCCCTCGCCTCCGCGGCCGGCCCCGAAAAGATCGTGCAGGGCCGCTACCTGCAAATCGTCTCGTCGATGTCGGAGGACGCGGACAACCTCTCCCCCGGAGACAGCGCCCGGTGGACCGTGGGGGTCTCGGCAGATGGGGTCGAGGACGGGATGATCCGCCGCACGCTCGTCGTCGACGGCGCCCTGGCCCCCTACGTGCTGGTGAGCGTCGAGTCCTGCGCCTCCCGCCCCTCCGGGGACGCCTGCCCGGATGCGACCACGCTGGTGAAGGAGCACGCCCCCACCGCAGGCCGCACGATCGACCTGGGCAGCCAGAACACCACCTCGCAGGACTGGCTGGCGGTCAGGGTGACGTTATCCCCGAAAGCCCCCGACTCTGCGCAGGCACTCGCCGGATCGCTGCGCCTGCACGCCCGAGGGGCCGGTGAGGACATCGGCGCCACACCACCCGGGGGCGACGATGAGGGTTCCGGCGGCGACGGTTCCGGCGAGGGCGGATCCGACGGTTCGGACGGCTCAGACGGTCCTCTCGGGAGCTCCGACGGGTCCGGCGCTGGCTCCGGGCCTGCCGAGGGGCCCGAGGGCTCCGTCCACGGCGACGCCGGTGACCAGGCGGGTGTCGGGAATCAGGCATCGGTCCAGCAGGGACTTCCCGGCTTCCTGGCCTCCACGGGATTCGAGCTCGTCCTGTGGCTGCTCGCAGCGGCCACGATCATCCTGATCGGCGCCCACCTGCGTCATGGGCGGAGCGTTCGATGACCGCCGACGCACCCTGTACCCACAAATCGCCGGATAGGCCTCCTTCGGCTGGGTCCTGGAGCGGGCAGCGCGCCGGGCCGGCCGGGACCTGGCCCTGACCGCTCTCGAGCAGCGATGGCATCACAGGGCCCATATTCCCTGGCCGCCAGCGCCCCGTGGGCCTAGTCTGCTCCGGTGCACCACGACCCCGACGCCTCCGAGCACACCGATATGACACGCCCCAAATCCTTCTCCGCGGACGATGCCCGCGCCCCGGTCGCATCCGCCCCGGCGCGCACGTCGGACGCCATCGACCCGCGCAGCCGCAGCGTGATCATCCTGCTGCTGGTCAGCGCGTTCGTCGTGATCCTCAACGAGACGATCCTGTCGGTGGCGCTGCCGCCGATCATGGACGACCTCGACCTCGCGGAGACCACCGCGCAGTGGCTGACCACCGGCTTCATGCTCACCATGGCCGTGGTCATCCCCACCACCGGATATCTGATGGGGCGCTTCTCGACCCGTCAGGTGTTCACCATCGCGATGACCACGTTCACCGTGGGAACCCTGATCTGCGCCGTCTCCCCGTCGTTCCTGCCGCTGCTGGCCGGTCGCATCGTGCAGGCCTCGGGCACCGCGATCATGATGCCGCTGCTGATGACCACGGTAATGAACCTGGTGCCGCCCTCGAAGCACGGCATGGTCATGGGCAACATCTCGATCGTCATCTCCGTGGCCCCGGCGCTCGGCCCCACGATCTCCGGGCTGATCCTGTCGTTCGCGCCGTGGCGCGCCCTGTTCCTGCTGGTGCTGCCGATCGCCGTGATCGCCCTGCTGTTCGGGCTGCGCCGCATCGAGAACGTCGACGAGGCCACCGCCCAACCCGTGGACCTGCTGTCCGTGGCGCTGTCCGGCGTCGGCTTCGGCACCCTGGTGTACGGGCTCACCGGCATCTCCGGTGGTCAGGACCAGTCCGCAGCGGCCGACGCCGCGTCCGACGCCGTCTCCGGCGGGGCGCCGACCGCGGCGATCGTCTGCCTCGTCATCGGGGTCGTCTCGCTCGCGCTGTTCGTGTGGCGCCAGGTGCTGCTGCAGAAGGTCGAGCGCGCACTGCTGGATCTGCGCACCTTCGCCACCCGCAACTTCAGCGTCGCGGTGGGGCTGATGGTGGTGATGATGGGCGCCATGTTCGGCGTGGTCGTGCTGCTGCCGATCTTCCTGCAGCGCGTGGCGGAGCTGTCCACCCTCCAGGTGGGTCTGATGATGCTGCCGGGTGGCCTGGCGATGGGCCTGCTCGCCCCGCTGGTGGGCCGCCTGTTCGACAGGGTCGGGCCGCGGCCGCTGCTGGTCCCGGGCCTGATCGCCGTGGTGATCGGCATCGGGATCATGTCTCGCGTGCCCGAGCAGGCGTGGCTGATCGTGGTGGGCCACGTGGTGATGTCCCTGGGCCTCGCCTTCGTGTTCACGCCGCTGATGACCACTGCCCTGGGCTCGCTGCCCAAGCGTCTGTACCCGCACGGCTCGGCGATCGTCGGCACCGTGCAGCAGGTGGCGGGCGCCGCCGGCGCCGCGCTGATGGTCTCGATCATGTCGCGCGTCGCCTCCGGAACCGTCGCGGACGGCGGCACCCACCTCGAGGGCATCGCGAGCGGCACCTCGGTGGCGTTCACGCTCTCGGCAGTGCTCGGCGTTGCGACCGTGGTGATCGCGCTGTTCATCCGCCGCAATCCGGCCGACGCCGCGAACGCGCCGGTCGCTGCTGCGGAGGCTCCGAAGAGCTCCGAGGGACCGGACGTCCGGTCCTCGGAGGGCCCGGGCGCCGCCGGCTGACGGCGGACCTTCGCCACCGGCCCGTGGGTGCATGCCATGATGGAGCGTGCGTAAAGACCAGCCATCTGAGCCGACGACGGCGGACACCCCTCCCACACCGCGTCGATCCCCTGTCGCACGTCGCACGGCGGGCAGCCCCAGAGCGCTCCGATCCCCTGATCGGCACCCGCGGAATCGTTCGGGGAACGTCTCTGAGCCGCGCTGGCACCGGCGCGCGCAGAACACGGTCGTCGCCGTCCTTCTTCTTGGAGCCGTGTGCGTTGCAGGGTGCACGCCTCAGGCCCCGGCCGGCGACGTTCCGTCCACCTCCTCGAGTGGCGCCACGGACGATTCCACGAGCTCGCCAAGTGAGGACCCCGCGACCGTTTCGTCCTGCAGGTCGTTCTGGGGCGACCCAAACTATGGTGCACGGCTGTCCAGGGATGTTCTCGACCGGGCGGCGACCGCGCCGTCAGCTGGCCCCAGCGATCCTGATTTCTATGCGTTGACCGGCGAAGACGTTGAGAGAGAGTTCTCGGAGGCGCCTGCGCCGATCAGAGAGGCTGCCGACCCGCTGGCGACCTGGATGCGCGAGCAGCCTGCGCGAGGGAGCGACGCGGATCTGGACGCCTTCGAGGACGCGTGGGCCGGGCTGGCCTCCGCCTGCGCACCGTCTTCGGAGGCCGCAGCATGGGTCGGTGGGGACGGCGAGGCCAGCACGAAGCCCGCCGCGCTCGTCTGCGCAGATGTTTTCGATACACCCTCGACGCTGACGATCTTTCATAACGCCAACGTCCTGACGTCGAACATGTTCAAGCTGGTCGGACGCAGCGCCATGACAGTCCCCGAGGACCGCATCGACGAGGTGCAGGCCACCAGAGATCTCCTCGAGGAGGAGATTGACGTGGTCGACGACGATGCTGTTCGCGAGGCCCTGACAGATATTCAGCAGCCGTTCACCGATGCCCTCCACGGCGATCTGTATTCGGATGGCCTTCAGGAGCCCCTGGATCGACTTGGCCCCGCCTGCACGGATGCCGGGTATTTCGTGTCGCCTTCCGATGACGACAGCCAGCACGATGGAGACGACAGCCAGCACGATGGACTTGCATGACCATCGCCGTGCCGACGGAGCTCGCGGGACGGGCAGCCATGTCCTGAGGCGCGTCTATGGCCCAGCCGGTGCGTCTCCGTGCGTCTCGACGAGGCCGTCGTTGAAGGGCATGTAGGGCGCGATGGCAGGGAAGACCACACCGAACAGCGCGACGATGATCACCGCGAGGAGAAGCACGGTGATGGCGATACGCACCCATAGGGTGCCGGGGAGGTGTCGGAACATCCAGGCGTACATCAGATGCGCTCCTCTCGGGATACGGATTTCGGCGCGAGAGACGAACTGAGCGCGGTGTTCCATGTCGGCTCCGCGGTGGAGGCTGCACCGAGCTCTGGGGAAGCGCCCGCGGTCTCGGCATCGTCACCGGACGCGGCCGCGAGGAGCGAGGGGCTGTATGCAGCTGCACTGGCATCGGGGTCACCCTGCTGGGAACCGTCGGTGGCGAGAGCTTCAGGGATGCCATCGTCACGAATGGTCCAATAGGCGAATTCTGCGTGGACGATGTATCGCTCGCGCGCTGAGTACATCGGGTGGCAGGCGGTCAGCGTCATCATCTGTTCGGTCGGTTCGATGTCTGGCTGGCCAGGGGTGGGCGCTATGACTTCGGCCGCGCTGGGGTCAACGATGAGGGACTCGGTGACCTCGTAGACATAGAAAGCGTCAGCGGTTTCGATGACGACGGGGTCGCCCGGCTCAAGGCGCGCGATGCCTTCGAAGACGCGTCCATAGGTGTTGCGGTGGCCGGCCACAGAAAAGTTGCCCACCTGGCCCGGCAGGGCGGTCTCCGGATAGTGGCCGGCGCCCTTGACGTTCAGGACGCGCTCGAGGCTCACGCCCTCGGCCAGAGGAAACCGGTCACGGTCGAACTTGGGCACGTGCATCGTGCCCCACACCTTGTCCTCTCCGAGCACGTCGGGAACAGGCGGCGGACCATCTTGACGCGGAGCGATCCGCTCGGCATCAACCTCTCCCCATTCGTCCTCGAGTCCGGCGAGGATGCCGGACTGGTCGCGGTCTGCGACCACGTCAGTCCACCACAGCTGCCAGACCAGGAACAGCAGCAGAACGGCACCGAGGGTGAGGAGCACTTCGCCGAGGACTCCGGCGGCCGTACGGAGTCGACCGCCGCGTCTGGCGCGGTCAGGGCAGGCAGGGCGTGAGGCCATCGTCCAGCTTTCGAAAACGTGAGGGTCTGAGCACCCTCGGAGTCGGGAAGAGGTCCACCCCGGTCGCGGCGGCGCCTCGGGGCCGCCAATGATCGAACACTACGGCGGAGCAGCTCTCGTACCCAGTATCCCTCAGTGGACGACGCTCGCCCCTGCGAAATGCTAGCTCCCCGCCGCGCAGGGATCCGTGTCCTCGTTCCACTTCCCTGCCATCGTCGAGACCGCGATGCCGTTGACGATCCCGGTCTCCGAATCGGTGCAGTAGGTGTAGCCGAAGCCGCTGGAGGACATCGACTCCAGGCGGATCTGCCCGTCCGGACCGATGTACGCGATGCTCTCGGCATCGATGCGCACCCGCTCCGCAGACTCCTCGCCCACTCCCTCAGCGTCCGTCGCGGTGAACTCCGCGACCGCGGTCGCACTCACGCTCCAGAGGAAGCTCTCCATCGGGTGCACGTCGATCTCGGGGGGATCGCGCAGTGTCCAGGTCCCTGGACCGTCCGGAGCTCTCAGCGTCTCCTCGTCCTCAGGGTCTCCCGGGCCCTCCGGGCTCTCGGGAGGTGGAGGCTCACCGTCACCGGGCTCGGACACAGCGAACGGGCAGTCCTCGACGAGGGACGAGGTGCTGCGCAGACACTCCTCGAGCTCTGCCCCCATCAGCCCCTGGACCTGCTGGCGACCGGCCTCGTCGAGATCGAGCTGCAGATCGTGGATCGGTTTCCGCCAGGTGCCCAGCACCGGCGGCGCCTCGAGTGCGACCCGGGGCGCCTCCTGCCAGGGACCGGGATCCGCCACGGTGATCTCGTAGGTGCCCGGCAGGAGCTGCAGCGCGACCTGCGGCGAGTAGGAGTTCTCCATGGAGACGAGGTCCGTCACCGACACGGGCTCCCCGTTGATCAGGACCTCCTGCACACCCACCGGCACATCGATGAGGAACTCCGGCAGGTGCACGGGCGCCAGATCCCAGCGGACAGGCGCGAAGGCGCTGTCGGAGCGCGAGGTGAGGTCCAGTCGGGCGGTGCTGGTCCGGTCGCCGTTGCCCAGCGTGACGGTGACCGTCGCTGTTCCGGCGGAGACGTCGACGTCATCGACCGTGAAGTATTCCAGGCGGCCGGTCGCGGATTCGAGGATCTCTGCGGTCAGCGCCGCGTCGCTGGCATCGGGAGCGTCCTCCACGTGCGCGCGCACCTGCTCCATGTCTCCGTCCACGATGGCTTGCAGGAAGTCGGTCGCCACCTGTTCGGGGTCGCCCGTGGTCGAGATCAGCCGAGGAAGGCCCACGGTGAGAGCGCCCACCAGGGCCAGGGCGAGGCCGATGGCGAGGACGCGCCGAGTGCGCGGAGACAGGCGCTGGCGGGGGTCAGCGTGGGGGGGGGGGGGGCCGGAAGCGGCACCGCTCGGGTCCGCACTGTCCCCGCTCGCGACGTCACGGGTCACGCCGTGCGTCCCGTACGCCCCTGGCTCACCGGGCAGAAGGGGCGCGGTCCGCGGATCGGTGTCCTCGCCCCACCCCAGCGAGAGCGCTTTCGCCCTCTCACCGCGCCGTCCAGCCCTGACCATTCGCATCCTCGCTCGGTCGCCGTCGCCCGCCCCTGTGGGCGATCAGCATGTCACAGCGCCCCGGGGGTCGCCTTCTCGCGGGCGCGGTCGGCGAAGCTCACTGCCATCGCGGCCAGGGTGAGCGCCATGATGATCACCAGGGCGATGACGAAGGCCTCGAGCCATTCGGTGCCGCCCTCGGTGAGGGAGAAGATGATGCCGGGGATCATGGCGGTGCCCACGGCGGCGCCGGTGCGCTGGCCCAGCTGCAGGATGCCGCCGGCGACACCGCCGAAGCGGGGGTCCACGGAGTTCAGGGTGAGGGTCTGGTTCGGGGAGACCGTCATGCCCTGGCTCAGCCCCATCAGCATGAGAGGCGCCGCCATCCACCAGAACGGGATGGACCCGCTCTCCACGAAGCCGACCAGCACGGCGGTCCCGCCCAGCCCGCAGAAGGCCACACCGAAGCCGGTGATCACCATGCGTCGGCCGAGGGTGAGCACGTAACGGCCCGCGACCTGCGAGGAGATCGCTGCTGCGACCGAGGATGGCAGGCCCATCAGAGAGGCCTCGAACGCGGTGTGCCCGAGGTGCATCTGCAGGTAGAGCGGCACGATGATCCACACGCTGGTGACGCCGAGGAAGTACACCGAGACGATGAGGATGCCGTTGCGGAAGGCCTTGTTCGCGAAGATCGCGGTGTCCACCATCGGGGGGCGCCCCGACCTGCGGTACCGCTGCTCCCACACCCACCACAGACCCAGCACGATCAGGCCGCCGGGGAACGCCAGCCACACCAGGGCGCTGTTCCCCCGCTCGAGGAAGGGCAGCATGATCCCGAGGATCGCCAGGCAGAGCAGGATGGCGCCGATCGGGTCGAGGTCCGGTCTGGCCTTGCCGCGGGCCTTGTCGTCGGGGATGAACTTGAAGGCGCCGATGATGGCGGCCACGCCGATCGGGACGTTCATGAGGAACATCCATCGCCAGCCCTGATCAGGGCCGAGCAGCTGGATCAGGGCGCCGCCGATGACGGGGCCGAGGGCGGTGGCCACCGCGACCGTGGTGGCCAGCAGTGCGAAGGCGCGGGCGCGGTCCTGTCCGCGGAAGTGCTGCTGGATCAGGGCGACGGTCTGCGGGTTGAGCAGGCCGGAGCCGATGCCCTGCAGGATGCGGGCGACGTTGAGCATCTCGACCGACGGGGCGAGGCCGCTGAGCAGCGAGCCGATCGTGAACACGCTGATGCCGATGACGAGCATGCGGCGGCGGCCGGTGGCATCGCCTGTGCGGCCGGCCGGGACCAGCAGCATGCCGAAGGCCAGCGCGTACCCGGAGATCACCCACTGCAGCCCGCCGGAATCCGCCTCGAGGCTCTCGCCGATCGCCGTGAGGGCGACGTTGATGACGCTCACGGCGATGAGGGCCATGAACAGGGGTGCGAGGAGGACGGCGAGCAGCGGCTTACGACGCACCGCAGCAGTCGGTGCGCTGGGGTTGGGGATCACGACGCCACCTTATGCATCCACTGCATTTTTGAGGAGGGTGTGGTGAGCAGAAGGACAGCGCACGCGGCGATCTGTTCGCGTGCCCACCGAGGCGCCGACTGGTCGCCGCGTGATCAGGGCGAGGGGTGCTCTCTGAGCGACCGTGCGGTCGGCACGGTCGGCACGGTCGGCACGGTCGGCGCGGCCACGGCCACGGCCACGGCCACGGCCACGGCCACGGCCACGGCACCAGGTTCGGTCAGCCCGTCCGCGGAGCCGCTCAGCGGCAGGTGAGGCCGATGGCGGGCCCGCCACCGGGCGTCACCCGTCGCCGACGATCAGCTCTGCGGCGGCTGCGCCGGAGGCTGCTGGCCCGTGTGTCCCGGCCCGGACTGACCCGTCGGCCCGAAGGGATTCATCGACTCGGCCACCAGCGGACCGCGGGCATCATCCCGGTACGGCCCCGGCGGGAAGCTGTACCCGGTGCGGGAGGAGAGCTCGGGGGCGGCCAGCTGGAGCGCCCGCGTGGCCGGGCGATCGCTGTAGTCCGCGCCTGGGAAACGACCGAACTGGCCGGCCGAGCCCGCCGGACGGGAGAGGTCCGCCGCCTCGAGCATGCCGAGCGCGTCGCCCGGCGTCGGGAAGTGCGAGGACCACACGTGGCCCGGGGGCAGCGGGGACTGGAACACGGTGCCCGACGGGCGGGTCCACAAGGAGCCCGGCTTGGTGCGGTCGCGCAGGGCGTGCGCGCGCCAGGTGGTGACCGGGTGGGAGGACATCAGGTTCACCCAGTGCACGAAGAAGCTCGGATCGGTCGCGGCACGATCGGCCAGCTCATGCACGTTGACCTCGGCGTTGAGGTACTTGCCGCCGGAGAGCGCGGCGACCACGCCGGGCGAGCCCTCGGGGGCGAAGGAGTAGCCGAAGTTGTCCGCCGTGTACTCCTGGGTGCGGGACAGCGCCGGGCCCAGGATCGGGATCATGTTGATCACGGTGGAGAACACGAGACGGAAGTAGGAGACGTGGCCGGCGGCGAGGTGCCCCACCTCGTGGCCGATCACGAAGCGCAGCGCCTCGGGGTCGCGGGCCTTCCCACCGATCTCGAACAGGTCGGAGTTGATCGCGACGAAGCGCCGGAAGCCGTGGCCGGCGGCGAAGGCGTTGATGACGCCGTTGCCCAGCTGCACGTAGGCGTCCGGCACGCGCCGCATGCCGTACTGCTGGGCGGCCTCGACCACCATCCGGTAGCCCTCGGGGAACTGGGTGGGGCTCATCCGCACCGCGCCGGTGCGCAGCTGGGCATACATCGTGGCGCGGATCCACCAGTAGACGATCGGGGCGAGCGGCAGCAGGACGGCGAGCTGCACGAAGAACGGCAGGACCCCCACGTACTGCCACAGCGTGTCCACCGTGGCCTGGCCTTCGGCGAACCAGAGGTAGATGGTCGTGCCGATGAGGGTGATCCAGGCGAGATAGCCGATGACCGCGAGCGCCACTCCGACGCCGAGCAGCCACAGCTCCCAGGGGTGCCTGACTCCGCGTCGGCCGACGACTCCGTGGACGGTGGCGCCGTTGAGGACTGTCGGGTCACCGGGGCGGTGCGGATCCTTCGGGGCGGTGAGGCCCGGCTGCTGCTCGTCGGTGGAGGGCCACGGGGGCCCAGGGGGTGGCGTCGTCATAGGGGCTCCTCCGTATATCGGCCCGCGGTGGGTCACGGCACGACGCTAGACCGTGTTCCTGTGCTGAGCCACCCTGGATGCCGCTTCGCGGCTGATCATGGACGCAGGGCGGAGCGAGTCCAGCCGAACGGCGACCCCGGGTTCGCCGCTCGTCGGACCCCGCTCCGTGCGGAGAGCCGGACGGTGCATGACCGGCACCGTTCAGCGGAACAGCCGGCCCAGCAGGGCGTTCTTCGCCCCGCGGTACGGCGGGTACACGAGCTTCAGCGTGTCCGGCGTGAGCGGCTTGCGGGCGACGGGCTTGGCGTGGGTGAACGCCTCCAGCCCGGCTCGGCCGTGGTACTGGCCCATACCGGACTCCCCCACGCCGCCGAACGGCAGGGCCGGGGTGCCGATGTGCGCGAGAGTCATCCCGATCGCGAGGGAGCCCGACGAGGTCTCCGTCGCGAAGCGCTCCTCGAGCTTCTTCTTCGCGGTGAACACGTAGGCGGTCAGCGGCTTGTCCCGCTCACGGATGCGGGCGATGGCTTCGTCGGGTCCGGAGACGGCGAGGATCGGCAGCACGGGCCCGAAGATCTCCTCGCCCATCACCGGGTCGTCCCAGTCCACGTCGGTCATGATCGTGGGCGGCAGGTAACGGTTCCTGCGGTCGGCGGTGGCGGTGCCGCCGAGCACCGCCTTGTCGTTGTCGATGAGCGCCCGCACCCGGTCGAAGTGCTTGCGATTGACCATGCGGCCGTAGTCGCGGGCGCGCTCGGGCCGGTTCCCGTACATCGCGCGCGATGCCCGGCGCAGATGCGGCACGAGGTGCTCGATGGTGCGCGGTGTGGCCATGAGGTAGTCGGGGGCGACGCAGGTCTGCCCGGCGTTCGTGAACTTGCCCCAGACGATGCGGCGCGCGGCCACGGCGAGGTCCACGCCGTCGTCGACGAACACCGGGGACTTCCCGCCCAGCTCGAGCACCGTCGGCGTGAGGTGCTCCGCGGCGGCGCGGGCCACGATCCGGCCCACGTGACCGTTGCCGGTGTAGAAGATGAGATCGAAACGCTGCTCGAGCAGGATCGTCGTCTCCTCGACGGCACCCTCGACCACGCGCACCCAGTCGGGATCCAGATGCGCGGCCACCAGGTAGGCGATCGCGCTGGACGTCGCCGGAGCCACCTCGCTCGGCTTCAGCAGCACGGTGTTGCCCCCGGCGATCGCCGCGATCAGCGGGGACAGCGTGAGGTTCACCGGATAGTTCCACGGGGCGATGATCAGCGTGGTGCCCAGCGGCTCGCGCCGCAGTTCGGCCGACGCCGGGGCGAGCATCGCCCCCAGGGAGAACCGCTCGGGCTTCAGCCAGCGCTTGAGGTTCTTCGAGATCTGGCTGATCTCCTCGCTGACCACTCCGAGCTCGGTGATCGCGCTCTCGAGCCGGGACTTGCCCAGATCCTGCGCGAGCGCCTTGGTGAGCCGGCCGCGCTCGGCGCGCAGCCCCTGCTGCAGGGCCTTCAGCTGCGCGAGACGCGCATCGACACTGCGGGTGGTGCCTGCCTCGAACGAGTCGCGCAGCGCGGTCACGTCATCGGTGATCCGGGCGCGCAGGGCGTTATCGGAGGCGGTCTCCGGCTGGTCGGCGGAGGTGGTCGAGGAGTTCACGTCAGTCGCCATGGGTTCAGCGTAGGGCTCACATTGCGCACACGGTGGGCTCGGCTCCACGATGCCTCCGAATCCCGGACAATGGACACGTACGACGGGCCGAGGCGCGGACCGCCGAGGGAGGAATTCGATGACGACCCTGCTGATCGCGGCACCGATCCTGCTGTCCCTGACATTGCTGTTCTCCGGGCTGGCGAAGCTCGAGGCGCGTCAGGGCACCGAGGACGCGATGACCTCGCTGCGGATCCCGCTGCGCTCCTTCCATCGCTCGGTGGCCTCGGTGCTTCCGGTGGTGGAGATCGTGCTGGCGCTGGCGGTGTGGATCCCGTTCGTGCCGCTGCAGGTGATGGCGTCGGTGGTGATCGCGTTGCTCATGCTCACCTATCTGGTGATCATCGCGCGGGCGCTGAGCTGGGAGGAGACCGTGGAGTGCTCGTGCTTCGGCACGCTCGCCTCGCCGACCGTCTCGCGGACCACCTTGGTGCGCAACATCGTGCTCTCGGTGCTGGGCGTCCTGGGGGTGATCGCCGCGGGCTCCGGGCTGATGACGCACATCCTCGTGCGTCAGCCCCTGGCCCTGATGGGGCTGGGCACCGTGCTGATCCTCGCGGTGCTGGTCACGGCGCTCGCGATCGGTGGCACGACGCCGGAGGACGACGAGACGGCGCACGCCGCTGACGGTTCACGATCCCCGCGCGACGCGCTCTCTGCCGCCGGCGCGCAGCCTGTGAGCGATGCGCAGTCCGCGGACAGCGCGCAGTCCGCGGGCGGCGCGGCGGCCTCCGCCCGGTTCACGGACTCGGACGACGTCGACGGGCTCCCGGAGGAGGACGAGCTGCTGGACTACGAGCGGGACAGGATCCCGGCGGGCGTCCTGCAGCGCTCTGACGGTTCCCTGATGACTCTGCGCCAGCTCGCCTCCCACCGTGCGGCGCTGCTGGTGTTCGTGAGCGAGGGCTGCGGGCCGTGCGAACGGGTGCTCGACCAGATGCCGCGGTGGATCGAGGACCTCTCCCCCTTCCTGCAGGTGAAGGCCGTGCTGTCCCGTCCGGTGGATCAGCTGCGCGAGCGCACCACGGGGCGCGTGGGCGAGCATGCCCTGCATGATGTCCAGTTCAGCGCCCGTGAAGCGCTCGGCGGGCGGGGCGCCCCCAGCGCCGTGCTCCTGGGGGCCGACGGGCTCCTGGCCGGTGGCCCGGTGAGCGGGGGCAGCACCGTGATCGAGTTCGTCGACGAGATCTGGGAGCAGCTGCAGCAGGCGCAGGCCGAGGGCGAGCTTCCGGTCGCCGAGGACTGATCACCGGCCGTCCGCTCCAGGTCCGGACAACGTTGGGGCGCCCATCCGAGGATGGGCGCCCCCTCGAAGGACTCGCTGAGCGCACTCCCTCCGGCGAGAGAAGCCACGTCAGGATGCGTGGCGAGCGATCAGATCGGCGGGAAGGCCGTCACTGCCGATTTCACTTCTTCCTGATCGTCGAAGCGGCTCCGCCGGCTCGGCGCCGTCCCCGCGGGGTCTTCTGCGCGGTGGCCGCCGCGTCGACGAGGTTCTGCTCGTCTGCAGGTACCGATGATGCCGACCCTTCTGCCGTCTCAGCGGGATCGGACCACGCGTCCACGCCGTCAGACGTCACGTCGCTGTCGGAGGTCGCGGAGTCGTCAGCGCTCTGCGTCGAGTTATCCGTGTCGTCCGCGACCGGGAACTCGGACTCCGAATCGACTGTCGAGGACTCGGCCGTCCTGCCACCGTCCGCCGCCGAGTCGGAACCGTCGGCGCCTGCAGACTTCTTGCCACTGCGGCGACGCATAGCGGTGACACGGACGCCGATGGCCTGCGCGGCCCGGTTCCCGGTGAGCGTGGTGCGCAGCCAGGTGACGATCGCGATCCACGTGGCGCCGGAGACGAGCACTGCATCCGCCGAAGCCATGATCCCGGAGAAGAACGGCAGGCCCATCGCGATCGCGATGCTCACGTGCATGCCGAGCAGCACGATCAGGGCGATACGGCGGGTGATCTTGTTGAACAACAGGAACGGGAACGCGATCTGCGCGAGCACCGTGACGTAGGTAGCGATGACCACCGGGAACGTCCAGTGGGTCATGAAATCCGCAAGCGGTGGGAACACCCCGTACGCCTCGGACTGCAGGGGGTAGTAGACGGCGGTGCCGTTCTGCCACAGCGTGCCCTGGACCTTGTACAGGCCGGCCTCGAGGTAGACGATGCAGATCTGCGCGACGACGAGGCACAGCCCGATGTTGTGCAGCACGGAGCCCGTCTGCGTCTCGGGGCTGCTCTTCTTCGCACGGCGACGCGAGTCCAGCGACCAGCGCCGGGAGACATCCACCAGGATCAAGTAGATGAGCATGATCCGGATGAAGTAGTTGCCGCCGTCGGAGATCGGCGTGTTCTGCCCGTTCAGCGCGGTGTACGCGATGAACAGCAGCGGCGTGACGATACGGGTGCGCCAACCCAGCACGAAGGCGACGACGAGCGCGATCGTGACGACGTACCAGAGCCAGAAGAACCCGCTCCCGGCCTGCTGCAGCAGGTCGAAGGGGAATTTGTAACCGAGATTCCCCCGGTAGGGTTGCCAGTACGCGGAGCCCGGCCCCCAGATGCGGGAGGCGATCGGAAGGTTCACCAGCAGCCAGCCGAGCAGGAAACTGCCGGAGGCGATGCGCATGACCGCAAGCCCGTGGTCGGCGTGCCGGTCGGTGACGAACCATCCCACGATGCGGTCCAGCAGGCGACCGGGCAGGTCACGATTGCCACGTGCCCAGGTGCGAATCGGGGTGGAGTTGCGCGTGTCGGTCACGACCATGCCGCGTACACCTCCTCATCGAACTCCGTGGCGGGACGCCATCCGATGTTGAGCCACGACTGGGATAGTTCCGCAGAGGGATCATGGCGCTTGCTGAAAGGGGGAACAGCTTCACGGAGCATGCGCACCTCGACCAAGGTGACATCGTCGCCGTAGTCTTCGTACATATAGAGGCTGCCGAGGCCCACGGCCGAGTCCTCAAGTCGCTGATAGCGCCGCAAGTTGCTCAGCTGGGACGAGCTGTAGGTTTCCTCCGCCTCGGAGGAGTAGAGATCAACTCCGAACACGGGCTCACCGTCGATGTGGTTCCCCTCAGCTGTGGTCTGCTGCTCACCGGTGAGATTGGAGGCTGCGGACCAGAACCGCCCGTGCATGACCTTCGACTGGCGGGCTCCGCGGTCTGCGAAGATGTTGTAGTCGATCTCCGCGAACTCATCCTCGGTGACGTTGCGCCACGGGGTGAGTTCAGCGCCCGCGTCGGCTCCCCCGGCACACACGTCGTACTCACTGAGGCAGGCCCTCACCACCATGTACTCATCTTTTGAGTAGGGGGCAGGCGCGAAGAGGCTCCAGCCCTGGTCAAGCGGGCCGCGGAAATAGCTGTTCAACGTCGGCTGCAGGGACTCCTTCAGCGGAGTGTTGGGGCCGGTGAAGGCGAGGGTCGCGCCGATGTGGCCAGCCGCGAGGAGTCCGACGATGGTCAGTACGACGGCGGGAAGGCGGTGGATGCGGGGCTTGGCCATGCGAGGGGGTCCGATCTGCGCAGTGTGCCGGGAGGGGTAGGACGAGCCGATGGCCGCCGGGCCGACACCGAAGTGTCGACCCGACGGCCATCAGTGATGGTTACGCGTCACTCAGAGTGCGGAGCGACGGGACACGAGCAGTCCCGCTGCACCTGCGACGACGAGCAGGGCAGCCAGCCCGACCATCGCAGCGGTTCCGGCCGCGCCCGTCTGGGCGAGGCTGCCGGAGCCACCGGACGAGCCGCTGACGGTCGACCCACTACCGTTCGAGCCGCCGCCGCTGAGGCCGCTGCCCCCGGTGGATGACTCGCCGGAATTGGTCGCCGAGTTATCGGCTCCCGAGCCACTGCCGGTAACGGTGAGATCCGCAGTTGCGGAGTTTCCGTCCTCGTCAGTAGCGACGATGGTGTAGTCGCCGGGCTCGGTGCCCTCGAGCACCTCGAGCTCCGTGGAGAAGGCGCCATCGTCATCAGTGACCACAGTGACCGGGTCGCCGACGGGGTTGCCGTCGGAGTCGGTCAGCTGCAGCTCGACCTCGGAGTTGGGCGGGAAGTTCTCGCCGTCAACCGTGATCGAGTCACCGGGTGCGGCGGTGTCCGGGTCCACCGTGATGGTGGGGTCGGTCGTACCGTCCTCAGCGGCGTTGTCGCCACCATTAACCGCAGCATTGTCGCCACCGTTAACCGCAGCATTGTCGCCACCGTTGACCGCAGCGTTGTCGTCACCGTCGGCAGCGTTGTCGTCACCGTTCACGCCATCGTTGTCGTCACCGTTCACGTCACCGTTGTCGTCACCGTTCACGCCATCGTTGTCGTCACCGTTCTCGGCAGCGTTGTCGTCGTCGGAATCGTTGGTCACACCAAGATCCGTGGTGGCGGTCTCGCCAGTGGTAGCAGTCCCCTCGACCGTGTAGTCGCCGGCGTCGCTGCCCTCAGGGACCAGGAGCTCGGCGGTGAAGCCGCCGTTCTCATCAGTGGTCACCGTGACCGGATCGCCGACGGGATTGCCGTCAGGATCAACCAGCTGGACATCGACATCAGTGTTCGGCGGGTAGTTCTCGCCGGTCACCTCAGTGGTGTCACCATCGTTGACTGTCCCCGGATCCACGGAAAGCGCCGGATCTTCGGCCACGACGTCGCTCACGCGCACCGTGGAAGAGGCCAGGTCAACATTCACTGCGGCCAGGTTCGGCAGCAGCTCCAGGCTCAGGGCGTTGACCGTGAAGGAGTCCTCACCGAGGTAGCCGGGCTCGGGCTGCTCGTTGATCGTCACGGAGACAACCTGGGTCAGCACACCGGAGAGCACCGGGGACAGGGTGTCCAGGACGGGCTGGATGAGTCCGTCGAGAGTGCTGGTCAGGCCGGTGGTCGCAGTGTCCACGACACCACCGATCACGCCCTGCAGCGGAGTGATCACCGCAGTCTCCACGACCGGTTCAAGCGCGCTGAGCAGGGAGCCGAGCGGGATGCCGAGCAGGTTGCCGTCGATCTCGATCGTCGGGTCGCTGTCGTCGGTGCCGGCAAGCTGACCAAGCGTGGTCTCCACGACGATATCGACGTTAGCCGTCGCGATCAGTGCACGAATCTCCGCGGGGAGCTCAATCCTGAGGCCGACGTTGTTGAACACGTCGTCCACGAGGATCTCGCCGACCTTGGTGGTCACGGTGCCGAGAGCCTCGGTGACCGCACCGGTGATGAGCCCGATGGTCTCCGAATCCAGCAGCTCCGTGTTGGCGGGCAGACCGTTCAGGCCGTCCGGGCCGCCGAGTGCCTGCAGGTCCACGGCGATCGTGCCATTGACCAGGTCGATCTTCACGAGGCCGTTCGAATCCTCGAGGGGCTCAGCAAGAAGCGAGGTGCTGGCTTCGTCGAGAGCAGCGTCGAGTCCGATGAGACCGATCGTCCCGCCGCCAGCCTTGACACTCGCGACGCCGAGGTCGGTATCAATAGCGATAGCTTCGGTGACCTGACCCAGCGCACCGTCCGCCCCCACCGCGCCGTTCAGCACGGTGCCGACATCGGTCAGCGCCGAGTTGAGCTCGGTCGAGAGGTCGCCCACGAGCGGCGAGCTGATGACCAGCTGGCCATCCGCGACCACGTACTCAGAGGTGACCTCTTCACCGTTGGCGGTCGCGGTGGAGCCGAGAGCGCCGAGCTGCAGGGAGAGCTCGTCGACGATGTCGTCCGTGAGCCCGTCGACGCCGGCCTGAGCGAGCAGATCCGTCAAATCGACGTTCGCGCTGCCGTAGGTGCCGTTCTCGATCCCGTCGAGATCCAGACCGCCGCCGTCGCCGACCGCACCGGCACTGGCCGTCGAGGTCGTGGCGTCGAGCGACTCCGTGTAGCTCGAGAGCGCACCAGCCTCACCGAGATCGAGCAGGCCTCGCTCCTCGGCGGTGCCGAGCAGCGGAAGGGTCAGCGAGCCGAGATCGAGAGCCAGGTTCTCGTTGAGGAGATCGACATTGAGCGGCTGGCTGTTGGGGCCCGGGTCGCTCAGGTTGCCCGACTGACTGGTCCCGGCGTTGGCCAGGTCCAGAGCGAGCACGTCGGTGTTGATGACTCGGCCGAGTGCTTCAGACTGATCAGTCTCGGCAGCGAGGGCCGGAGGTACGGACATAAGAGTCAAACCCGCCGTGGCTACCGACGCGACGAGACCCTTGAACAAGGTCGATCGACGCCGAGTCACGGACAGAGGCGGTATATGCAGGCGTTCCACATTCGCTCCATCGTGTGAGAGGGGTGGTGGGTCGCGCACACGAGCAGAGGGCACAAGCGACGCGACGAAGTCACAGAAGTGACCCCTGTGAGGTTCTCAGACAACGTTCGGGAAGTGTGCGGCGCCGACACAAACGACCGACCTGTTGCACGAACGTTATGACAATGTCCGATTTGCCGCTTACCATGCGCTGACCTGCGATTATGTAACCCAGAAGTAACCTCGTGGGGCCGTCGCGACCTGGTCACGGCAACGCTGGCGGCACGATGCTGCGCGCAGACCCAGTGGCTGTCGAGCCCGCCTCAGGGAACGCTCGCTTGAGCGAACCGGCCCACCCCGCCAGCGCGGAGCGCCCCGTCAGCGGCCGGGACGAACACTGCGCGGCCGGCCGTGAGCGTGTGGGTCCCTGTCTCCGTCATCAGAGTGGTCTCGCCGTCGAGCCCGAGCACGATCCGGGGACCGGTTCCCGGCACCGGATGCAGCTTCTGAGGGGGCCCGCCTTCGTCCGCAAGCTGCGTGATCGCGAGCTCGAAGTCGTCGACGGGTGCGTAGTACGCGACCGAAGTGGCGTTCTGCCGTTCGGGGGCTACCCGGAGTGGAGGCGTGGCGGTGACGCTCACGCTCTGGAGCACCTCGTCCACGTGGATCTTCTTCGATGTCAGCCCGGCACGCAGCACGTTGTCGCCGGTCGCCATGATCTCCAGGCCCGTGCCGTGCAGATAGGCGTGCAGAGCTCCGGCCGGCACGAACAGCGTCTCCCCTGGCTGCAGCGTGACGGGGTTCAGCAGCAGCGCGGCGACCACGCCAGGATCACCGGGGTGATGCTCTGCCAGCAGCGACACGAACGCGTCGATGCGAGGGGAGGGAGAGGACCCCGCCCGGGATCGTGCCCGACAGGCTGCCACCACCTCGAGCACCGCAGCCTGGGACGGGCGCATCGAGGTCGAGACGAGGGTGCGGAAAGCCGCGCGCATCCCGTGGGCCGTGGGGTTCGAGACCAGCAGATCGTGCAGCCGATCGGTCAGCTCCGTGCCGAGTCCCTCGAGGATCACCGCCGCCCGCCGCGGAGTGCGGAAGCCGCACAGCGCCGTGAACGGGGTCAGCGCGAACAGCAGCTCGGGCTTGTGGTTCGGATCGCGATAGTTCCGCCGGGCCGAATCCAGGGCGATTCCGGCAGCGCTCTCCGCGGCGAAGGACTCCACCGCCTGTTCCTTCGTGGGATGGACCTGCAGCGACAGCGGCCGTTCCGCCGCGATCACCTTCAGCAGGAAGGGCAGACGATTCTGGAACGCTCTCCCCACGCCCTCCCCCAGCATCTCGGCGGGAGCGGCCGCGATCAGGTCATCGAGTCGCTCCCCGCCGGGCGTCGTCGCCGAGCCGAGCGGGTGGGCACCGAACCAGAGCTCGGCCCACGGGGTGCCGTCGGCTGGGCGGCCCAGGAGGTCGGGGATCTCTGTCGTCGACCCCCAGGAGTAATGCTGCGGATGCCCCTCCAGCTCGAGCATGCTCAGACGTCACCCTCGAGGATCTGCGCGACCAGCCGAGCAGGTTCGTCGGCCGCCACCGGAGGAGCCGACGTCGCAGGCCCTCCGACCTGCCGCATGCCGTAGCGCTCCCAGTACTCGTGCAGCCAGTCCGGGGCGCGCGGGCAGTGCACCCAAGCGGGCAGGCCGCGCACCGCCGCCTCGAGGATGTCGGCGGACATCACCGAGACGACGGGGCTGCGAAGCTCTCGCGGCGCAATCGGCGGGTCCTGGAAGGTGACCCCGCGACGATGCATCAGCGCCTGTGTGGCGCGGGAGAGGCTGTCAGTGTCCTCCGGGCTCGGCTGGTAGAGCGCCCCCGTGGAGCGGCAGAAGGACTGCGCGGCGCCGGCCGTGAGACGTCGCGGGAGCTCGATCGCGCTGAGCTGGCCCAGGAACAGCGGCTGCTCATCCTGCTCGCTCTCTGCGACGGAACCGTCATGGGCGGCCTGCCAGAGACGCTGGGATCCGACCGTGCGCACTTCGATCTCCCGCCGGCCCGAGCGGCGGAATTCGCCGTCCAGCTCGTTCCAGGCCAGCAGGGTCGTGCGTGGGGGCAAGGGCGCGCTGAACGGGGTCACGGTCTCGTGCTGGACGACGGCGTTCGGCACGTCGGCGTACTGCGCCCAGGCATGGACCTCACGGCCCACCCGCCGTTCCCAGCCCGTGGTGAGCACCGCGGTGATGCCGCGACCCGCGAGCGCGGCGCGCGGCTCGAACACCGGACGGTGCGCCCACTCCGGTCCGCTCAGCACCGGCAGATCGACATCCGCCGGCGTGAGCACGTCCACGGTGCCGTGCAAGTAGGTCAGCACGGACAGCAGGCTGTCCTGACTCGCCGACGAGGCTGAGTCGACGCCGAGAAGCACTCGGGACCGGTCCTCCCCGTCGCGCGTGTGCAGCGTGAAGGTCGGAGTGCTCGCCTCCGCGGAGCCGGAGCGGCGAAGAACGCGGGCAGCGGCACCGCGCAGTGCGGCGGGACGACGACGCGTCGCACGCCATTCCTCCCAGCGTTCCAGGCTGTGCGGATGAATCAACGGCATGGTGCAACCCTCCACGTACGACGACGGACCCCGCGCCTCAGCATTCCACATGCGAGCTGTGCCCCACGGGAGACGTGCGGGGCAGGAGACCTCGAGCGACGAGTGAGGGCCTCCCCACGAGTCGTGGCGGAGCCTCATGCACGGAGAAAATCCACCAGGTGCGCGGTGGAGCAGGCCCGCCCGGACTCACCGCGGCATATTGCGGATGTTCGTCGCCGCCATGTCGACCATCTTGCCGACGCCGCCGCCGAGCACGATCTTCGTCGAAGCCTGAGCGAAGCCACGGATCTGCTGGGCGGTGATCTTCGGGGGCATGGACAGGGCGTCGGGGTCGGTGACCACGTCGATCAGCATCGGCCCCGGAGTGGCGAGGGCGTCGGCCAGCTGCTTCTTGAGCTTCTTGGGCTCGGTGATCCGCACGGAGCCGATGCCCACGCCCTTCGCGATCGCCGCGAAGTCGACATCCTCATGGTCGGTGCCGTAGTCCGGCAGGCCCTCCACGAGCATCTCGAGCTTGACCATGCCGAGGCTGGAGTTGTTGAACACGAGGATCTTGGTGTTCAGCTGGTGGAGCTTCACGGTGAGCAGCTCGCCCATCAGCATGCCGAGGCCGCCGTCGCCGCTCATCGAGATCACCTGGCGATCCGGGAACGCCTTCGAGGCGCCGATGGCCTGCGGCAGGGCGTTGGCCATCGTGCCGTGGTGCCAGGAGCCGAACAGTCGGCGCCTGCCGTTGGGCGTGATGTAGCGGGCGCCCCACACGTTGCACATGCCGGTGTCCACGGTGAACACGGCGTCGTCGTCCGCGAGGTCGTCGAGCGTGGCGGCGACGAACTCGGGGTGGATGGGCTTCATTCGCTCCACGTTCTTGGTGTACGCGGCGACCACGCCGGTGAGGGCCTTGTGATGCGCCTTGAGCATGCGGTGCAGGAAGCGGTGGCTCTTGGAGCTGGTCAGCAGCGGGAGCACGGCCTGCAGGGTGAGTGCCACGTCGCCGTGGAGGGCGAGGTCCAGGCCCACCCGTCGGCCCAGCCGCGAGGCGTCGGCGTCGATCTGCACGATCTTCGGAGCGTTCTTGCCGCCCTCGCCGGGCAGGAACTCGCTGTAGGGGAAGTCGGTGCCCAGCAGGATCACGAGGTCCGCCTCGTGCATCGCGTCGTAGCAGGCGCCGTAGCCGAGCAGACCGCTCATGCCCACGTCGTACGGATTGTCGTACTGCATGAACTCCTTGCCGCCGAAGGCGTGGCCGATCGGTGCCTTGACCCGCTCGGCGAGCTCGAGCACCTCTTCGCGGGCGTCGCGCACGCCAGCCCCGGTGAACAGGGTGACGGTGTCCGCCTCGTCGATCAGCTCGGCGAGGCGTCCCACGGGGCCCGCGGCGGGCTGGACCCGTCCGAGGTCCGTGGCGAGCTCCTTGGTGAGCGGGCCGTCCACCTGCTGGTCGGCGACATCGCCGGGGAGCACGAGCACGGAGACGCCGCTCTTGGCGATCGCGGTCTGCACGGCGATGTGGAGCATGGTCGCGCCGTGGGGGCCGGAGTTGACCATCTCGCAGAAGTGGGAGCACTCCTGGAACAGGATCTCCGGGTGGGTCTCCTGGAAGAACCCGGTGCCGATGTTGGCAGAGGGGACGTGGGAGGCGATCGCGAGCACGGGGGCCCCGTCGCGGTGGGCGTCGTACAGGCCCTGGATCAGGTGGGTGTTGCCCGGGCCGCAGGAGCCGGCGCACACGGCGAGCTTCCCGGTCAGGCGGGCCTCGGCGCCGGCCGCGAAGGCTCCGGCCTCCTCGTTGCGCACGTGCACCCAGTCGATGCCCTCGGTAGAGCGCACGGCGTCGACCACGGGGTTCAGGGAGTCGCCGACCACCCCGTAGATGCGCTCGACCCCGAGGTCGCGGAGCTGGGTGACGAGGAGCTGGGCGAAGGATGTGCGGGGCATCGGTGACCTCCCGAGGTTGTGGCAGCCGGGCCTGGCACCCGACTCGAGTCCGTTGCCTCGAGAGTAGTCCGGCAGGTCGGCGTGGAGGCGACCGTCAGGTCAGCTCTACGACTGCGCAGGCCGTTCGGCCCGCCCGGGCTCCGCCGAGCCCAGCCTGTTCCGCAGCTCGCGGGCCGAGGGGTTGCGGAGCGCCTCCTCTCCGATCAGCACGGTCGGCGTGAGCTCGTCGCCGCCGTTCAGGGCGCGGACGCGCGTCTGAGCAGCGTCGTCCCGCCACACGTTCACCCAGGTCACGCGGGCATCCTTGCCGATCTGCAGCATCAGCCGCTCGCAGTAGAAGCAGCCCGGTTTCCAGAGCACCACGGCGTGACCGGAGCCGAGCAGCTCCTGTGCGCGTGCCCAGGAGGTGTGTCGTCCGCGACGACCCGACCACACGGAGATCGCGATGACGGCGATCTCGCCGGCCACCGCGAAAGCCGCCCCCTCGCGCGGATCCTCGAGCGCGAGGAACAGCGCCCCGGCGGCCACGACGAGCGTGCCGACCACGAGGTTCTTCGCGATGCGCCGATCCATGGGGCCACGATACTGCGGCTCGATCCGACTCGATCCGACTCGGCCCGACCCGACCGGCCGCGAAGCGGCGCCGACTTCTTGCGCGAACCCCGCCCCCGCAGCGCCCTGAATCGTGCATAGTAGTGAGCGGCAGGTCACAGATCGCGCACGAACGCTCATCACGAAAGCACAGTCGCGCCGTCTCCCCTGAGCGCTCTGCGCGCACCGGACCCTCCTCGAAAGGCCCCGATGACGCGCCACCCCGCCTCCCCGTCCGCCCCGAAAAATGCAAAAGGATTTTCGAGCGGCTCCGCTCGGGACCGACGACGCTCCGGACGTCGGCCGCTGCGTGCCCTGCCCCTGATCGCGGCCGGTGCGCTCGTCGCGCCGCTCGCCCTCACCGTGCCGGCGAGCGCCGACCCCTCCTACGTGCCGCTGCCGCAGAGCGCGATGAGCGTGGTGGAGGCGGACTCCGCCGAGGAGGGCTCACCCGCGCAGAACGTGCTGGACGGCGACACCTCGACCATCTGGCACACCGCCTGGAAGGACGAGGTCGACGAGCTGCCGCACCAGCTGTCGGTGCAGGTCTCCGAGACTCCCGTCGAGGTGGCACGTGTGCGGCTGGATCCGCGCAAGGACTCGAACGGGTCGGGCCGCATCGGCGACTACGAGGTGCACACCTCCACCGACCCCGAATGCGCGGAGAACGCGTACACCCTGGCCGCCGAGGGCAGCTTCGACGGCTCCCTGGCCGACGCCACCACCGAGCGCACCATCACCCTGGACTCCCCCGTCGAGGCGAGCTGCGTGAAGGTGGTGTGGCTGAGCTCCTGGGGCGGGAAGGCCTCGGATCCCGAGACCTCGCCGCCCGAGCAGGTCGCCTCCCTCGCCGAGCTGAACGTGGACGTGATCGGGGACGAGGCGGACCCTGACCCGATCGTCGTGGATCCGCCCGAGGGCACCGCCACGATCTCTGACGGGGACCTCTCGGTGCGCCTGCACCCCGACTTCCCGCAGGTCGTGGACTATTCCATGGGCGGGTCCTCCCTCGCGGGCCGCTACGGCGCAGCGCACACCGCCGTGGTGATCGACGACGTCTCCTACGACGTCGAGGTCACGGCCCCGGAGCTCTCCGAGGACGGCGCCTCCGCCACTTATCACCTCACGGTCCCGGAGCTCGAGGGCACGAGCTTCGACGCCGTGCTCTCCGTGAAGGAGGGTGTGTTCACCTGGAAGCTCACGCACTTCGTGGATCCCTCCGACGCGATCCACCGGATCTCCGTGCCGCGCCTGGACCTCGCCTCCGCCAACGGCACCGAGAGCGGCGCCCAGGTGGTCGGCGCGGATCTCTCCGTGGACCGTGACCGCAGCGGCGACCACTTCTACGACCTCGCCTCGCTCGAGGACGGCACGTCGCTGACGGACCCCTCGCACGTGGCGCTGCTGCACAACGACCAGCTCGCCGCCGGGTTCGAGACCAACGCGGTCGAGGACAACACCGCCGGCGGCGAGACCGCCGAACGGGTGCAGAACGACAACTCCCGCTACATCGTCTCCCTCGCCCAGGGCGACGGCGCCTCCTACGGGACGGTCTCCCCGGGCACCTTCGTGGTGCGCGGCTCCACCGCCGATCAGGGCATCGGGGCCGATGCGGACCCGTTCGTGCGGGTCCGGCTCGCCGCCGACGCGAACGACGACGGCGCAGTGGACTGGCAGGACGCCGCGATCGCCGCACGCGCCATCGAGGAGGAGGTGACCGGGGGCGACGCCGTGAAGAACGAGGTGATCAAGCGGATCCCGTTCAACATCGTTTCCCAGGCCACGCATCCCTTCCTGCGCACGCTGGACGACACCAAGCGGGTCTCGCTGGCCACCGAGGGGCTCGGCCAGTCGGTCATGCTCAAGGGCTATCAGGCCGAGGGGCACGACTCCGCCCACCCCGATTACGCGGGCCACTACAACGAGGCCGCCGGCGGGCTGGACGATCTCGAGACCCTTGCCGCCGCCGGGGAGGACTGGAACGCCACGTTCGGCGTGCACGTCAACGCCACCGAGTCCTACTCCGAGGCGCACGCCTTCTCCGAGGACCTGCTGCAGCAGCCGCTGAAGCCCGCCTGGGGCTGGATGAACCAGTCCTATGCGATCGACGGCCCGAAGGACCTCGGCACCGGGAACGTGCTCGAGCGCTTCCAGGAATTCCGGGACGAAGCTCCCGAGAACCTGTCCTTCCTGTACATGGACGTCTACTACCCCAACGGCTGGGAGGGCCAACGCCTCGCCCAGGAGCTGCAGGCGCAGGGCTGGGCGGTCTCCACCGAGTGGGCCGACAAGATGCCGCGGGCCTCGACCTGGTCGCACTGGGCGAACGACGAGAACTACGGCGGCTCCACCAACAAGGGCGTGAACTCCCAGGTGATCCGGTTCCTCGACAATGATCAGAAGGACATCTGGAACCCGGACCCGCTGCTGTCCAACGCGAACGTGCAGGAGTTCGAGGGCTGGACCGGTCATCATGACGCGAACGCCTTCTTCGACACGGTGTGGCAGCGCAACCTGCCCACCAAGTACCTGCAGCAGGCACCGATCATGCAGTGGGGCGACGGCCAGGTGGTGCTCGAGAACGGCACCGTCGCGACGTCCGACGTCGACTCCGTGACCGGCACCGAGATCCCCACCGATCGCACCATCACCCATGGCGGCGCGACCGTCTACGAGGACGGGAAGTACCTGCTGCCGTGGTCCGACGGCAGTGCGGAGGCCGACGGGGATACGGAGCAGGAGGGGTCCGAGAAGGGCGCCGCCGACCAGGACGCCGCTGAGCAGGTCGACCGGCTCTACCACTACAACCCCGAGGGCGGCACGACCACCTGGACCCTGACTCCCGAGTGGGCCGATCAGGGCTCCCTGGTCATGTACGAGCTCTCCGACACCGGCCGCGGCGGGCGCATCACCGTCCCGGTGCGCCAGGGCAAGGTCACGCTCGAGGCGAAGGCAGGCACGGCCTACGTCCTCCATCCCACGCGCGACATGCCGCAGAAGGTCGATCCGCAGTGGGGCGAGGGCAGCCCCGTCGCCGATCCCGGCTTCTTCTCCGGCACCCTCGACGACTGGGCCCCCGAGGGCGCGGCCGACATCGAGACCGACGAGAACCGCAACCTGCAGGCGGTGCTCGGCGCCGACGCAGCGGGCATCTCGCAGCAGCTCCACGACCCGGCCGATCCGAGCGCTGACCTGCCCGCCGGCACCTACAGCGCCTGGGCCAGCGTGCAGATCGACCCGTCGGATGCCCGCGAGGTGAGCATCTCAGCCACCGGTGACGGGGTCCGGCCCACCGCCCACCAGGCCGGCGAGAACGGCGCGGCGACCACCAGCATCGACTCCTCGATGGCGGTGAACGCGACCGCGTCGGACGACAAGCACGGCCAGTACTTCCAGCGGGCGCGAGTCACCTTCACCACCGATGGCTCCCCGGTGACCTTCGCCGTCCGCGCCGGCGAGGGCGACGCCGAGGTGCGCGTCGACGACGTGCGGGTGGTGCCGTTCGTGGCCCCCGAGGATCCTGACGCCACGGAGCAGACCGTGCTGTTCGAGGACTTCGAGAACGTCGACACCGGGTACTGGCCCTTCGTGACCGGCTCCGCGGGGATGGGCGGCGATGCTCGTACCCAGTTGGCCGAGCTGCACGCGCCCTACTCGCAGGCCGGCTGGTACGGCCCGAACGCCGACGGCGACGTGGTCGAGGGCGGTAAGCTGCTGGACAACGTGCTGGACGGTGAATGGTCGCTGATGGCCCATGAGGAGAACACCGGGCTGATCCTGCGCACCACCACCGGGTCGCTGCCGCTGCAGGACGGACACCGCTACCGGGTCTCGTTCGACCACCAGACCGGGTTCGACGGCTCGTACAGCCTGGTCGTCGGCGGGGACTCCCTCGCGGCCGACGGCGAGGACCCGACCACGACGATCCGCGAGCGCGAGGCGATCCCCGAGGCGCGGGGCGCCGACGCCCGGTTCGAGCACGAGTTCACCGCCGGCGGCTGCGAGGCGACCTGGGTCGGGATCGAGAACCAGGGCGAGGGTCCGCAGAACGACCTGGTGCTGGACAACCTGCGGGTGGAGGACCTCGGCGAGGCCGAGGACGCTCCGGACTGCTCCGCCACGGACGACTGACCGCGGCGCCGTGGAGGGCTCGCCGGGTGCCCGACGACCGGCCCGTCCCGCTGAGGTGGGACAGGGGGGTCGGGCACCGGGCGGGTCCTCTCACCGAAAGCGAATCGCCGCCGGGTGCCGGGAGCTCCGAACAGCCTCGGTCGCGGGTCAGGCGTCGGCGTCGAGCGATGTCGCCGCCGGTTCGTCCTTCACCAGGCGCACGCGCTGCACACGCCGCTCGTCCACCTCGACCACCTCGAGACGGCCGCCCTCGATCGCGACCACGTCCCCGGCCTCGGGGATGCGGCCCAGGCGGGCCATCACGAAACCGCCCACGGTCTCGTAGCCGCCGGTGTCGGGCAGTTCGATCTCGGTCGCGGCCTCGAACTCCTGCAGGATCAGGCCGCCGTCGAAGGTGCCGTCGGCCTCGAGGATGCGGTCCAGGCCACCGGGCGCCGGCCAGGACTCGAGGTCGAACTCGTCGTAGATCTCGCCCACCAGTTCTTCCAGCAGGTCCTCGAGGGTGACGATGCCGTCGGTGCCGCCGTACTCGTCGACCACCACGGCGATCTGGTCGGCGTGGGCGCGCATCCGGTTCAGCGCCTGCAGCACCTCGACGGTGCCGGGGATGTGCTCGATGGGTCGGGCGAGATCGGCCATGCGGGTGGACCCCGGGTCATCGACCAGCAGCAGGTCGCGCACGTGGGCGAAGCCGAGGATGTCGTCGAGGTCTTCCCCCGTCACCGGATAGCGCGAGTAGCCGGTCGCACGGATCTCCTCGCGGGTCTGGGCGACCGTCTGCTGTCCGTCCAGGAAGTGCACCTGGTGGCGGGGCCGCATGACCTCGACGACGGTGCGCTCGGAAGCGTCGAACACGTCCGCCAGCACCCGGGACTCCGCCTGATCCAGCGCATCGGAGGAGCGGACCATCGACCGGATCTCCTCGGCGGAGACGGACTCCCGGTTCGCATGGGGGTCACCGCCCAGCATCCGCACCACGAGGTTCGTCGAGGTCGACAGCAGCCAGATCACCGGGCGCATCGCCGTGCCGAACAGGCTCAGCGGTGGGCCCACCACCTTCGCCATGCCCATCGCGTTCTGCATCGCCAGACGCTTGGGCACCAGCTCACCGAAGACGAGGGAGAGATAGGCGATGACCAGCGTCATTCCGATCAGCGCGACGGTGGAGGCCGTTCCCGCGGGAACGCCGACGTCCTCGAGCACCGGGGCCAGCGACGGGGCGATCGTCGAGGCGCCGTAGGCGGAGGAGAAGAAGCCGGCGACGGTCACGCCGATCTGCACGGCGGAGAGGAACTGGTTGGGGTCGCGCACCAGCTCCGCGGTGCGCTCCCCGCGCGTCCCGCTCTCCTCGAGCTGCTTGACCTGGGATTCGCGGAGGTTGACGATCGCCATCTCGGTCCCGGCGAACACCCCGCCGATGAGCACGAAGAGCAGCACGAGGGCGATGTTCACCAGAACGGCAGGATCCATGGGGCAACGCTACCGGCCCTCCCCGCTCCAGGACCGATCACCGCGTAGCGGCTTCACCACATCGCGATGGCGGCGCAGCACCGGCCGTGGCGTCGGCGCGCAGCTCACGAGGGACAGCACGCTTCCCGCGCCCAGCATGGTTCGCGAGACACAGCACGGCTCCCGAGACATACTGGCCGTCCCCGTGCTCTCGAGAGGAGGATCCGATGGCTCCCGTCATCACCGCCCTCATGGTCCTCGCCGGATCCGTGTACGGCTGGCGCACGGGACTGCGGCTCAAGCGCGAGCAGGACGCCTTCGACCGCCGCATCCGGGGCCAGTCCGAGAGTCCGTGAGCGCGCCTGGTGACGGCGGCCTGATCACAGCAGTGGGAGCAGCTCTTCCCAGACAGCACGCTGGGTCTCGGCCGCACTCCGCCCCTCGAGCCGAGAAGTGATGGTCAGGACAGCACGCTGCCGTGGCATCACGAGGATGATCTGTCCCAGAGCCCCGTCAGCTCGCCACACGCCCTCCGGCGTGCACTGCCAGACCCCGTAGCCGTACTGGGCGGCCTCGGGTTCGGGATCCCCGGTGGCGACCCAGGCGGCATCGCCGTGCATCTCGTCGATCCACCTGCTCGGCACCAGTTGCGTCCCGTCGTACTCGCCGCCCTGCAGCAGCAGACGGCCGATACGGGCCAGCTGACCGCTCTTCAGGTGCAGACCCGTCGCGCCCCAGGAATATCCGTCGCGGGTGGTGTGCCATTGCGGGTTCAGGATGCCCAGCGGCTCGAACAGGCGAGGCATGAGCCAATCCCGCAGCGTCTGCCCGGAACGTTCGGAGATCACGCGGGAGAGCAGGAAGATCGACCCGTTGGAGTACTCCCAATGCTCCCCCGGAGCCGCAACCAGGTCGGTGCCGAGGAACAGACCGGTGAGGTCCTCGTGGTCTCGGTGCTCGTCGAGGAAGCCGAGGATCGGCGACCCCGAGGTCATCGTGATCAGGTGACGCAGCCGCACCTGCTCGATCCCGGCGCCGTACCCGCCGGCAGGAACCGGGAGATGGTCCACGAGCAGGTCCTCGACGTCGAGCAGGCCCTCCTGCGCGGCGGTGCCCACGGCGAGCGCGGTGACGGTCTTGGAGACGGAGTAGATGTTCTCGACCGTGTCGTCGCCGAAGCGGTGGGAGAGATCGTCGCGTCCGGCTCGGTGCAGGTGGAGCGCGCGGACACCGAGGTCGCGCTCGACGATCCGCTGGCGAAGCGGCAGCAGGAGGAGGTGGTCGGGCACCGCCGCCGTGGCGGGTGCCGGCGCGGCGGATGATGCGGGGTCGGAGCTGGCGGCATCGGCAGTGGTCATCCCGTGACCCTACGACGCTCCCCCGCTCCCGTCACCGGGTATCCATGTTCCGACGCGCGTCCCCGGCGGCTCGCGCCCCGGGCTGCCCCGGCCGTCGTCGCTGCCGCCATGCGGCCCTGCCGCAAGCCGCTGACGGCGCGGGCGGCCGGCCGCAGATGACGGGCAGGCGAGGGGCGGCTGGTGCGGACGGATGCCGTCCCGCGGAATGAACTTCCCGCCATGCCACTAGGAAAATTCTGGCCATCAGGTGAGAATGTCCTGGACGCGGGACGCTCAGGTGTTCGTCCGCCGCTTCCGCACTTCGTCGATTCGCCACTTCCCCACGCTCCTCTCGGCACCGCCGCCGAACAGACCGAAAGGCGCCCATGGCCGCCGTACGTCGCTACGTCTTCCCGCTGATCTGGATGCTGATCTTCGCGATCATCGCGATCGCCCTCGCTCGCCTCGCCTTCTTCCCCGGCGATGCGCAGGCGGGAGATGGTGAGGATCCCGCTGTTCCCGCTGTCGAGTTCGACGAGTACGCGACCGTGCCGGTCGAGACCGGGGACATCGCCTCGGCGCTGGCGCTGTCCGGCGTCGTGGAATCCGATCCCGGGACCGATCTGAAGGCCACCGAGGAGGGCGAGATCAACAAGATCTGGTCCCGCGAGGGCGACACCGTTGAGAAGGGCCAGCGCATCCTCCAGGTGCGCATCCCGCAGGGCCCCGAGCCCGTCCTACCCGGCACCACATCAGGTGGCGAGGACACGATCGACGAGGGCGCCGGCACGGACGGCACGGGTGGCGACGGCACCGGCAACGAAGGCACGAGTGACGAGAGCGCCCAGGCCGGCGGGAAGGCCGGGGCCGGTGGCGCCGACGAGGCGACCCCGGGCACAGCGGGCGACACCATCGAGCAGCCGTCGCCGCAGGCCGCGACCGAGTACACCTACGTCGACCTCGTCGCCAGCGCTTCAGGGAAGCTCACCGGGCTGGCCGTCGAGGAATGGCAGTCGCTCGCCGTCGGCGACGTGGTCGCCAGCATCTCCCCCGGCACCTACTCGATCGTCGCGGACCTGACCCCCGAACAGCAGCTCTCCCTGCTGGACACGACCATCAAGGCCACCGCCACACTGCCCACCTCCCCTGACCCGGTCACCTGCGATGCCCCGGACATCACCGAGCAGTCCAGCTCCTCCGACGACGACGCCGCGAAGGACACGGAGCCGCAGATCGATCCGATGACCGGTGAGGAGACCTCCTCCGGCACGTCGGTGGCCCAGCTCGAATGCCCCGTCCCCGAGGGCACCCGGATCGTTCCGGGGCTGTCGGTCGAAGTCGCGGTGGACCTCGGAACCGCCGAGGGCGTGCTCGTCGTGCCCACCACCGCCGTCGAGGGCGAGGGCGAGGCGGGCACCGCCTACGCACTGGACGAGGAGACCGGGGAGCCGCTGCCCGTGGAGGTCTCGCTCGGCAAGCGCGGGGACGGCGTCGTCGAGATCACCAAGGGCCTCGAGGAGGGTCAGGAGATCCTTCAGTTCGTGCCCGGGGTGGACAATCCCGAGGACCAAATGGGCATGGACGGGATGGGCGGCTGGTGACCGCGCCGCTGCTGCAGCTGCGCGACCTGCGCCGCTCGGTGCGTCTGCCCAGCCACGAAGAACTCCACATCCTGCGCGGAATCGATCTGACCGTCGAGCCCGGGGACCACGTGGCGATCGTCGGCCGCTCCGGATCCGGCAAATCCACCCTGCTGAATCTCCTGGGCCTGATCGACCGGCAGACGGGCGGGGAGCTGCTGTTCGACGGAACCGATGTCTCCCGGCTGGGCGAGCGCCGCCGCGCCCGACTGCGCGGCGCGTCGATCGGTTTCGTGTTCCAGCAGTTCAACCTGCTCGAGCGCCGCACCGCCCTCGAGAACGTGATGATGCCGCTGATGTACGGGAGCCCCGGGCAGTTCTGGCGGCGTGAGCGCCTGGCGATGGAGATGCTCGACCGGGTGGGCCTGGCCGACCGCGCCCCGCAGCAGCCCTCACGTCTGTCCGGCGGCGAGCAGCAGCGGGTGGCGGTGGCTCGGGCATTGGTGCGCAGGCCGCGGCTGATCCTCGCCGACGAGCCCACCGGCGCGCTCGATGTCACCACCGGTGAGGCCGTCATGGCACTGCTGGACGAGATCGCGCGGGAGTCCGACGCCGCGCTCGTGACGATCACCCACGACCTGCAGGTCGCCGCCCTTTCACGGCGCTCGTACCTGCTGGACGAGGGGACCCTGCACGACGTGACCACCTCCCAGGCGCACGATGCGCTCTCAGCGACGGTGGGCATCCGTGCCGGTCGGGAGGCGGTCGCCGCCTCGACGGGCGCGCCGACCGGTGCATCACGGGATGCGACCGAGCAGTTCCGGGAGGTGCAGGCATGACCGGTCTGCTCGCCTCGATCGTCGAGGCCTACGGCGAGCTGCGCGTGAACAAGGGCCGGATCCTGCTGTCCCTGATCGGGGTCGCGTTCTCGGTGTTCGCTCTCACCGCCGTGATGGGAGCGGGCGGCATGCTGGGCGGCGCCCTGCTGCAGTCCATGGAGAAGAGCGGCGGCCGCGACACCGTGCTCTCGCTGCAGCCCATGGGCGATATGTCCTTCGAGGTCGACGAGTTCGGCAACGAGATCGGTGCCTCTGCCCCGTCGGACGACCTCACCACGGCCGAGCAGGACGACCTCGTGCTCGAGCAGATCGATCGCCTCGGCATCACCCAGCGCACCCGCCAGGTCTACTCCGACATGCGTATCCAGACCACCCAGGGAGTGCAGACCACCGCGGTGAACGGTGTGGACCCCGCCTACGCCACGATGTACCGCCTGCAGGTCGGGCAGGGCAGGTGGCTCGCGGATTCGGACCGTCACCGCCTGGCCCCCGCCCTCGTGGTGAACCAGCCGCTGTACGAGGCCCTCGGCTCACCCGATCTGGGCACCGAGCCGATCACGCTCTACGGGACGACAGGGGCTCAGGAGTCCGAGCAGGCGATCGTCATCGGTGTCCTGCCCGCCGATCCCAACACCGATTGGGGGATGCAGGCCTATATGGCGGCCGACGGCATGCCGACGCTGCCCGGCATGGACGAGAACAGCCTCACCACCTCGGAGTACCTGGTGTGGGTGCCGCCCGAGCAGGCCGACTCCGTGCGCGCGCAGCTCAGCCAGGCGCTCTCGGACACCCCCATCGGCGCGTTCGACGTGTACCCAACCTCCTTCGGGGTCGAGGAGATGTCGATCTACAAGGTGTTCGGCTATGCGGTGGCCGGCGTCGCCGTGGTGATCCTGCTGCTGGGGGCGCTGGGACTGGTGAACATCTCCCTGGTCACCGTGCGCTACCGGGTGCGGGAGATCGGGATCCGACGCTCCTACGGCGCCACCGGTGGGCGCATCTTCTTCGGTGTGCTCATGGAGTCCGTGGTGGCCACCGTCCTGGCCGGAGCGATCGGCGTGGGAGCGGCGGTCGCTCTGGTCAAAGCCCCCTTCGTCACGGACTTCTTCCGGGAGCAGGGGCTGCAGGACCTTCCGCCGTTCCCGGTGGATGCCGTGGTGATGGGCCTGCTGGCCGCGACCGCGGTGGGCGTGCTCGCCGGTGCCCTGCCCGCGCTGATCGCCACCCGCATCAAGGTGATCGACGCGATCCGCAGCTGAGACGCTGGGTCCGAGGGCGAGCGGGCAGGCCGAGACCGGAGGCGCGGTCGGGCGGATCCGGCAGGCAGGGCCCCGCACGGCCCCGACGAACCCGCGTGCAGGTCACGCGAGGCGGTCAGTCCTCCGGCAGCGCGGCGAAGGCCGATTTCATGTCGTTGTACCAGCCCAGGGACTGCTTGGGATGCAGCCAGCGGAACTTCATCTCTTTGCGGGCCGCCTGGTGCGCGTCATCGCCGGCCTTGACGGCCTCCTTGAGATGCTGGTCCTGAGCGTGGATGACGTCGTCCGCGCTCTCGCCGCGGTGGGCGAGGTCGCAGGGGCCGCCGAGCTGCTGGCAGGTCATGGTCTTCATCGGGTCGTCCTCTTCTGCGGGAACGGCAGGCGGAGGATCCCGCTGCCGGTACTGCTCTCATCGTGGTGACGCACGACCGGCCGCACGTGTGACCGCGGCCCAGCCGAGAAGGTGGCCGCGGACAGCCGGCCCGGGCGGCGACCGCGGTCGGGCGACGAGTGCACCTGTGCGCCGCGATCCGGAGCGGAGGTCACCGCGGATCGGCGCCGTCTCGGCGCACCACGCGAGCGATGACGCCGGGCTCCGCCCGGAAATCGATGCGTGCCACACGACCACCGACGATGGTGAAGTCGAACAGGACCATCGCCTGGCCGCGGTGGTACCAGGCCGAGCCGGCCCGTCCGTCGAGGCTGGTGGGCAGTGCGGCGTGGGCGGCGCCGTTGAAGAAGCTCGCAATGTCCTCACGGCCGTCGATCGCGGCCGGAGTGCCGGTCTCGATCGCCTGCTGATCGCCGCGCACCACGGCGTCCGGAGCCAGGAGCTGCACGAGCCGGGTGAAGTCGCCCTCTCGGGCAGCGGCCATGAAGGCGTCGACCACTTCCCAGTCCGCGAGCGCATCCTCGGGGCGGGGCTGGGCGATCTTGGCGCGGGCGCGCGAGGCGAGCTTGCGGGCGGCCTGCGGCGTGGTGTCCAGCGCCGCGGCGATCGTCGTGAACTCGAATCCGAAGCTGTCGTGCATCACGAAGGCGACGCGCTCGTTCGGGCTGAGCCGGTCCAGGACCAGCTGCAGCGCAGCGCCCACGGTGTCGGCGAGGGCGACGTCCTCGGCAGGGTCCGGGGCGGTCTCCTCCACCTCGAGCTCCTCCTCGGGCACGGGGATGCGGCGACGGAGCCGGTCCAGGCACAGCCGGGTGGTCACCGTGGTCAACCAGGCGGCGATGTTGTCGATGCCCTGATCCGTGCCGTCCAGCCGCAGCCACGCCTGCTGGACGATGTCCTGCGCCTCGTGCGCATCGCCGAGGATCCTGGCGGCGAGCGCGACCAGACGATTGCGCTCCCGCTCGAACCGCTGTGCGAGCTCATCAGCGGGAATGACCGTATCGCCGCGGGCCCCCGCGCCGCCGAGGGTTCCCGCGTCGCCGCTCACGTTCTCCTGAGGGTCCATGCCCGCATCCTTCCCTACGCGCCGCCGGCCATGACGCCGAGGGCTCCTGCTCTCCCGACGCAGCCGGTCGCAGAGGTGTGACAGCGGCCCGATCAGCTCCGGTAGATGGTCCGGGGACGCTGCGGGTTGCTGACCGAGGGCCCCTGGATACTCACGCTCTCGCCGTCGATGTCGACCCTGGAGATCCAGGTCTGGCGGCCGGGGTCCTCCCCCACGCGATCCGGCTGCCAGGCGTGATAGACGTACCAGACCCCGTCGTCGGTGCGCACGGGCATGCCGTGGCCCGGCCCCGCGGCGACCTCGTTGGCCGAGAGCACGGGCTGCTCCGAGAGCTTCGTCCACGGCCCGTCGATCGCGTCGGCGACCGCGACGCCCACTCCGTAGGTCTCGTTCCAGTACTCGCCGGCGGAGTAGAAGAGGTAGTAGCGACCTCCGTCGGTGATCACGGCCGGGCCCTCGATCGTGTAGATCTCCCAGGGCTGATCCCGTTCGAGGATCCGGGTGCGTGCGCCCTCGAGGGAGAGTCCGTCGGCCGCGAGGCGCTGTGCGAACAGAGAGGAGTCCTGGTCCGCGGCGTTGCCGTCGTTCTTCCAGAGCAGCCAGAGCGAGCCGTCCTCGTCCCGGAACGGTGAGGCGTCGATGCATCCGCCCTCCTCCGGGGTGCTCAGCAGCGGCGCATCCGCGGAGTCGACGAACGGCCCCTCGGGCCGCTCCGCCACCGCGACGCCGATCGCCTGCCGATCCGTCTCCCGCTCCCAGGCGGTGTAGTAGGCGTGGTACCTGCCGTCGACCTCGATGACCTCGGGTGCCCAGTGCCGGCCGATGTTCGCCCAGGGGGCGATCACGGGCTGGCCGTCCCCCACGCGACGCCAGGTCACGAGGTCGGGGGATCTCAGCACCGGCATGTTCCCCGCAGCTCCTGCGGTGGAGTACAGGTAATACCCCTGGTCGACGCGCAGGATCCCCGGATCCGGCTGGTCGGTGGCGATCACGGGGTTGGTGTATCCGGAGGTGGCGTGGGCGGTGGGCAGGCCTGCACCGACGCCCACGGAGACAGCTCCGGAGGCGAAGAGGGTGCGGCGGGAGATGCGGGCAACAGGCGTCATCGACGTCGTCCTTCGTGGAGTGACGGCCGGGCGGCGGTGCCCGACCGCTCATATTCCTACGTGAGAATTCGTGGCCTGTCCATACCCGTCGCCATACCCGTCGGGGTCAGGACGGCGCCTCGGGCGTGCTCAGATCAGCACGGGATCCGGCGCAGGGTCGCTCGCGGCACGGCCCACGGGCTCGAGCAGGCGGAGGCCATTGCGCCTGCTCACCACCACGACGATCACCGCGGCTACGACCAGCAGCGCGATCGCGGCAGCCGCTCCCCCGGCCAGCGCGGCCCCGGCATGCGCGGGACCCGCCGCGGTGCTCGCGAGCGTGGCGGCGGAGGTGCCGGGGGCAGAGATCGCCGCAGTGAGGGCCGACGTGCCGGCTCCGGCCCCGGTGCCCGCGGCGAACGCGGAGACGATCAGCGCGGATCCCGTGGCGGTGGCCGTGAGCAGGATCGGCACCTCGAGCCCGCCGGTCTTCCAGGCGAGCATCGCGGCGGCGAGCGCGGCGGCCAGGGCGGGCAGGACGACGGCGGTGGTGGTCTCGCGGCCGATCAGCGAGATCCCGGCGACCGCGAGGATCGGGATCGCCGGGCTGCGCAGCCAGGTGCCGACGGCCTGGAGCACCATCCCGCGCAGCGCCAGCTCGAGGCCGACGGCCTGGATCGGCACCAGGACCAGCACGAGAACGACCACCAGGATCAGCGAGAGCACCGACGCTCCCTCATCGGAGGAGGCCGAAGCGGACACGGGGGCGTCGGCACCGCTCCCGACGAGCACCGCGATACCTCCCGCGAGCGCGGCGATCCCGACCACCGCGAGGGCGCCGAGCACCACCCAGGCACCCGTGGAGCGCAGCAGATCGCGGCGGAAGCGGGCGGCGATCGACCAGGTCGGTCCGAGCGGCCGCCAGCCGCCGATGCGCACGCCCACCAATCCCGCGGGCAGCCACATCGCGCCCATCGCGAGCGCGATCCCCACATCGAGCGGGCTGGTCGGGTCACCGCTGGTCACGTCGATCGCGCTGTTCACACCGGGAGCGAGGGCGAGCACGAGGATCGTGAGGACCAGCAGCACGGAGGCCAGCACCACGTAGGCGATGAAGGCCGCGGCCACGGTGAGCAGGGGCTTGCTCCAGGCGGACCACGCCGGGCGCAGCGTCGCGAGGCGGTGGTACGGAGTGGGACGTCCGCTGTGGTCGACGTCAGGGATGCTCATGCGGCGCTGTCTGCACTCTCGTCGTGCCCCGCAGTCGCGGAGCCGGTAGCGGTATCAGTGGTGTCGGTCGTGTCGGTCGTATCCGTGCTGGCGGGGCGACCCTCGGCGAGGCGCAGACGACGCTCCGCGTGGGCTCGATCCTGCTCGGCGTGGGCCTGCGAGGCCGCGGCCGAGAGGCCGAGGTCCTCGATGCTCAGCGGCCGGGCGAGCGGTCCGAACGGATGCTCGCTGCTCATGGTCCCGTCGGCCCCGAGACGTACGAGCTCGCCGGAATCCATGAGCCGCCACGCAGGGTCGTCGTCCATGGGCTCGCTCGCGATCACCACGGAGCGCACCCCGGAGAGGTCGGCGCTGCGGGCCGTCAGCGAATCGGAGGACTGCTCGAGCGCCTCGCGGGGCGCGTCGGAGGTGGCGGTGCGCTCGAGCACCCAGAGCTCGTTGGTGGCCGGAAGGCGCACCGCGATGAGCTCCTCCCCCTTCATGACCAGCAGGTTCACGGAGTAGACCGGCACATTCGCCGCGATCCACGACAGGGCGGCGACCACGCCGTCGCGCAGGTCGCCCTCGTGCGCGGCGACCTCCCCGGTGATCAGGGCGGCCATCCACTCGCTGTCGGTGGTGCCCTGCACGTGGTGGGCGGCACCGAGCTCCGTCACGCGCTCGCGCATCGCGTCGGTGACCTCGAGGACGCCGTTATGGGCGCTGATGATGCCGTCCTGCAGGAACGGATGGGTGTTCTCCTCGCAATGGCCGGTGCCCGAGGAGAGGCGGATGTGGGCGAGCATCGAGCGCGAGCGCAGCGTGGTCGCGAACTGCGCGAACGTCTCGGACTCGTAGGCGGCCACGGGACGCTTGCGCAGGCGCGCGCTCCCGGTCTCGTCGACCCAGCCGAATCCGGTCCCGTCGGCGTTGAACCGGGACTGGTTCAGCAGTGAGTACGGGGCATCGAGCAGCCAGAGATCGGCGGTCACGGGCTGGTCGGAATGAAGGGCGAAGAGTCGGCACATGGCCTGTCCACTGTAGAACTCCCTGGCTGTGGCCGCAGTGAGGGCGACCACCACGGACGGGTCCGATGCTGATCCGTCGCGCACGAGTGCGGTCGCGACGACGGCGGGCATGCAGACGGAGCCCACGGTGATGCCGACGACCCCGAGGAGACCACCGGTGCCCGTTCCGTCCGTCGGCCCCCGGTGGCACGATGTTCCCACCAGAGGCCGCGAAGCGACCTCGCACCTCGTAGGAGGAACCATGCCCAGCTCCACTCCCTACATCTCCTTCCCCCGCAACGCCGCCGAGGCCATGCCCTACTACCAGGAGATCTTCGGCGGCACCCTGGATCTCATGACCTATGGCGACAACCCCATGGAAGGCATGCCGTTCACTCCCCCGCCCGAGGCGGTCGCGCATGCCCAGCTGCAGGGCGGCCTGCTCACCCTCGCCGGCGGGGACGACATCGGCGACAGCCCGGTGCCGCTGGACGGCTCCGCCTACTCGCTCATGGTGATGCCCGGCTCGGTCGCGGATGCCGAAGCCCTCATCAACCAGCTCACCTCCACCGGGGCGAGGATCGAGATGCCCTTCGCCGAAGCTCCCTGGGGCGATCACTACGGTCAGGTCAAGGACCGCTTCGGCGTGCTCTGGCAGATCGACGTGCCCGGCGTGCAGGGCTGAGGCGGCATCTCTGCACCGCACTACGCTGCACTGCACTGCACTGCACTGCACTGCCGCGCCGCCTGCGCCGTTTCCCCTCAGCCCGAGAGCGGCCGCGAGGTGCGGGCGGCGCTCGGCGCGGCCGTCGCCGCCGGGACGGGTGCGCGCGCCGACGAGGGCGCCTGACCCCAGCCGCGCTGCGGCTCCCACAGGCCCAGTCCGGCGCGCCGTGAGTACCACCACCAGATCCCGGCGGCGAGCAGCAGCATCGGCACCATCGCGAGCAGGAACCCGAGCACCGTGACCTCGCCCTGCTCGGTGAAGCCCGGGATCAGCGGAGCGATCGCGAACAGGGTCCAGTTGTTGGCGGTGTGCAGCAGGATCGGTATCTCGAGGCCGCCGGTCTTCCAGGCCAGCAGTCCCATCACGATCGCGAAGGCGGCGATGTCGATGATCCCCAGCCCCGTGTACCCGTGGCCCAGCACGAACAGCGGCACAGGCAGCAGGATCCCGATGAGCGGCCAGCGCAGCCAGGTGCCGACCATCTGCATCGGCAGCGCCCGGAACACGAACTCCTCGCCCGCGCACTGCAGCGGGGCGAGCACGAGGGTCAGCAGCCAGGCCACGATGACGCCCGCTCCGAGCTGCGGCACCACGACGGCATCCCGCTCCAGGATCAGGTTGAGCACGAGGTTCACCAGCAGATACACCGGGACCACGACGACTGCCACGCGACCCAACAGTCCCCAGCGGAACCTCCCGAGGACCGAGAGGGCGATCCCGGCGCGCCCGTACCCGACGAGCGATCCCACCAGCACCGCAGGGACCAGCAGCGCCAGCATCCCGAGGCCCAGGAACTGATCGGCGGGGTTCAGCGGGTCGGTCATCGAGACGCTGGTCGCCACGGCTGGCCAGTACTCGCCGAGGATCATCAGCGGAGCCATCACCTGAATGTTCAACACGACGAACACGACCGCGGTCACCCCGAGCGCGACCAGGGGGCGCCACCAGTAGCGCCGGTGCGGGATCGCCCGCGCGGCGCGGTGGTAGGCCTGCTCGGACGGCGGCGGGAGCTGCGGCGCCGACCGGCCCTGCGGTCGCGGCTCCGGCCCCGGCCGCGCCTCGGGCTGCTCAGTCTCCTGCGGTCGCTGCGGCTCCGGCGGCCGCTGGGGAAGGGTCTCGCTGTCGATCATGGCTCGATCCTCTCGTCCGCGCCGGGGCTCCCGCATCAGCTGACGGTCTCCCGTCCCCATCGCTCCCTCCGCCGTGCGGACCCGCCGCGCGGCCGATGCCGCCCCTGCGCCGTCAGCCGCTCGGCCGATCCTTCGGCCGCCGCGGCCTCTCTACGCTGTCCTCATGACCTCCACCGCGCAGACGCCTGCCGCCGCACCGTCCGTGCGCAGCCTGCGGCACTGGGCGATCGCGCTCGGCCAGACCCTGGTGTCCACGGCGCTGGGCCTGCTGCTCTTCCTCATCAGCTTCGGCATGCTGCTCGAGGAGTTCTCCGACGATCCGCCCTCGGGTCTGATCGCGATGTATTCCGTCGATGCGCCGGTGGGGCTGATCGCCACCCTCGTGATCGGGCCCCTGCGGTTCGTGCCGCCCGGCCGCTGGCACAGCCTCCTGCACCTGCTGGTCGCCGGCGTGAGCGGGCTCAGCATCTGGGGGCTGCCGGCCACCGCGATCGCCCTGTACCGCCTGGGGCTGCGACGACGCCTGGTGCTGGACGTCGCCGCGGTGGTGCTGGTCTCCGTCGTGTCCCTGGTCTCCCTCCTCCTCGACTCCCGGATCCGCGGCGACGAGACGGATCCACTGCTGCTGACCAGCATGGGGACGATGGTGGTCGTCACCATGGTCCCGCTGCTCATCGGCCATGTGATGGGCACCCGCCGGGAACTGCTGGAATCCCTGCGGGAGCGCGCGGCGTCGGCGGACCGCGAACGGGAGACCGCTCAGCGGGAGCGCGTCGCGGCCGAGGGCGAGGCCGCGGCCCTGGTGCGCGAGCGCGACGCCGAGAGCGCCCGGGTGCGCGCCGAGGAGCGCTCGGCCCTGGCCCGGGACATGCACGACAGCATCTCCCACCATCTCGCCACGATCGCCATGCACGCCGGTGCCATGACCTACCGCGAGGACCTCCCGGCCGAGGAGCTGCGCCGCTCCGCCGGCACCGTGCGCGACGCCGCCCAGCAGGCCAACCGCGAGCTGCGCACCGTGCTGATGACCCTGCGCACCACCGACGGCGATGCGCCTCTCGCCACCGCACCCACCCTCTCCGACATCGTGGGACGCTGCCGCGAAGAGGGCCAGGAGGTGGAGCTGACCTGGTACGGCATCGCCCCGGAGGACCTCGAGGAGCACGATCGCAGCACCGTCGTCACCCTCGCCCGGATCCTCACCGAGGTCACCACCAACGCCGCCAAGCACGCTCCCGGCGAGAGGCTCGAGGTCATGCTCTCCCACAGCGACGAGCACGTCTCGCTGACCGCCTGCAACCCCGTGCCGCCGAGCCGCGCCGCGTCGATCACCTCCACCGGGCACGGGCTGCTGGGCGTCCAGGAACGCGCACGGCTGCTGGGCGGCGACGCGGAGTACGGGGCGCGCGGAGACGTCTTCGAGGTGACAGCATGGATGCCATGGTGACCACCGAGCATGCGACGGAGACCGGGCACGGCCGAGTGCGGGTGCTGCTCGTGGACGACGAGGCGCTGATGCGCGCCGGCCTGCGGCTGATGATCGACGGCACGCACGGCATCGAGGTGATCGGTGAGGCGGCTGACGGGGGCACGGCGCTCGAGCAGATCCGCGCTCTCGATCCCGACGTGGTCCTGATGGACATCCGGATGCCCCGCATGACCGGCCTGGAGGCTCTGCGCGCGCTGCGCGAGGAGAACAGCGAGATGCGGGTGGTCATGCTGACCGCCTTCGACACCGACGAGTTCCTGCTGGAGGCGCTGCGCGCCGGCGCCGTGTCCTTCCTGCTCAAGGACTCCCCGCCCCAGGAGGTCGTGGACGCGGTGCTCGACGCGGCCGACGACCGCCCCCGGTTCTCGCCCGACGTGCTCTCGCGCCTGGTGCGTCTCGCCTCGGCCGACGGTACGGCTGGCTCGGCGGCATCCCGTGCCGACGCCGAAGGCGGCGCCCGGTCGAGGGCCGACGGAAGCCCGGCCGGGCCCAGCGCCGGTGGGAGCGAGGAGGGCAGCACCAGCAGCCCTGCCCCGCCGGGCATCACCGAGCGCGAGTGGGAAGTGGGCCGACTGGTGGCCCAGGGGCTCGCGAACCCGGAGGTCGGCGAAGCGCTGTTCATGTCCGTCGCGACGGTGAAGACCCACCTGGGCAGGCTCTATCACAAGCTGCAGGTCACCAACCGGGTGCAGCTCGCGATCCGGGTGCTCGAGCTGGGCGGCTGAGCGCGCCCCGCGTCCAGTGCTTCCCGCAGCCTCCGCGCGGAGCCAGCCGCGTCCGGCGGCGCATCGTGCTGAGTTCGACATAGTCTGGCCGCACCGCACGCACCTGGAGGATCCCATGGCCCGCATCCTCGTCGTCGAGGACTCCCCGGACGTCCATGCCCTGCTGGTGGAGACGCTTCGCGCCGAGGGCCATGAGGTCAGCGGGGTGCACGACGGGCTCGCCGCCCGCCGAGCGCTGTCGGCCGACGGGCAGGAACGGCGCACCCCCACGGACGCATCGCCGGGGCTGCCCGATCTCGTGGTGCTCGATCTGATGCTCCCCCATGTCGACGGTTCTGTGCTGCTCGCGGAGATCCGCCGCGACCATGATCTGCCGGTCCTCGTGCTCTCTGCGAAGGATGCGGTGTTCACGAAGGTGGACATCCTGCGTCTGGGCGCCGACGACTACGTGACCAAGCCGTTCGACCTCACCGAGCTCACCGCCCGCATCCAGGCGCTCCTGCGCCGGTCCTCCACGACGCCTCCCGCCCCGCGCGTCCTCACCCATGGCGCTCTCACCCTCGACCCGACCACGGTGCGAGCGAGCATCGCGGGAACCGACGTGCCGCTGACCGCCACCGAGTTCCACATCCTGCACCTGCTCATCGAGCAGCCCGGCCAGGTGCTCTCACGGCCACGGATCTACGAGCGGGTCTGGGACGAACCGTTCGCAGGCGAGGACGCCGCAGTGAAGACCCACCTGTCGAATCTGCGCACCAAGCTGCGCGACGCCGCACCGGACTCGGACCCGATCGAGACCGTCTGGGGGCTCGGCTACCGCCTTCGGGCACTGCCCGCGGCGGGCGACTGAGCCCCTGCGGCGACCACGGACCTCACACTTTCCTGACCTTCTCGCCCCGGATCCCGACCTCGGCCCGACTTCTGCTCCGTAGCGTCGAGCCATCGAACGAGAGGAGCAGCCATGTCCGAGGACGTCCTGGTCACCCGGGATCTCACGAAACGCTACGGCAGCCACGCCGCCGTGCAGTCGATGGATCTGCGGCTGCAGCGCGGGCGCGTGTACGGGCTGATCGGCCGCAACGGGGCCGGCAAGACCACCCTGATGCGCCTGATCTCCGGGCTCAGCATCCCGTCCAGCGGCGGCATCACCCTGTTCGGCTCCGGCGTCGAGGCCCCTCGGCAGCAGGACCTCGCGCGCATCGGCACCCTCATCGAGTCGCCCACCCTGCACGGTGCGATGACCGCCCGGCAGAACATGCACCTGCACCGTCTGATGCGCGGTGTGCCGGACGCGGCAATCGAGGAGACCCTGCTGGACCTCGTGGGGCTCGGCGACACCGGGCGCAAGCGTGTCAGGGACTTCTCCCTCGGGATGCGGCAGCGCCTCGGCATCGCGCTCGCACTGATCGCCGACCCGCAGCTGCTGGTGCTCGATGAGCCCGTCAACGGACTCGACCCGCTCGGCGTGGTCGAGGTGCGCCGTCTGGTGCGGGACCTCGCCACCGAGCGCGGCATCACCGTGCTGATCTCGAGCCATAACCTGCCCGAACTGTTCCAGACCGCGACCGACTACCTCATCATCGAGGCCGGCGAGCTGCGGATGACCCTCACCCTCGACGAGCTCGAGGCGCAGACCCAGCAGTCCCTGGAGGTCTCCGCAGCGGACACCGAACGCCTGGTCACCGTGCTCGAACAGCGGTTCCCGGAGGCTGACGCGCGCGTGATGCCCGATCGCACCGTGCGCCTTCCCCACCACGCCGACGAGGCCGAACAGGTGCTCCGCGCCCTGGTCGATGCCGACGTCTGGCCCACCCGGCTGGCCCGCGAGGGCGAGAGCCTCGAATCTTTCTTCCTGTCCGTCATCGGAGGTGACCGGTCATGATCAACCAGCTGCGCGCCGACCTCTACGTCATGCGGCACAGCGCCACCGCGGCCCTGTGCCTGCTCGCCGCCGCCATCGCGGCGATCCTCTACACCTGGCTGCAGCACAGCCTGGCGGTCGGGGACCTCAGCGCCACCTCGGCCCAGGGAGTGCAGGGGCTCAGCGACATCCTGCTGGTCTCGCTGCTGGGTCCGCTGCTGTTCGGAGTGGTCGTCTCCCAGCCTTTCGAGACGCGGTCCGTGCACGACGCCCTGCTCGCCTCCGGGCGGGGCTCCTTCGTCGCCTCCAAGACGGTGATCGCGTCCCTGCTGGTCACGGGCCTGTCAGTGCCGTACGGGCTGGCCGTGCTCGTAGGCCGGGCGACCGGCGCGGAGTTCGCACCTGCGATCCCCACGACCTTCTCGCAGCTGCTCTCCGCCGGAGGGGATCTCACCGGCGCGGAGGTCGGGACGATCCTCGCGGTGACGATCACCGGGGCGCTGCTGATGGCCGCGAAGCTGTCGGTGTGCCTGCCGCTCGCGATCTGGCTGAAGCGGCCGCTGGTGGTGATGGCGATCGGATTCGTGTGGTCCTTCGTCGCGGACCTGGTGGCGACTGCCGCGGCCGACATCGGCGGCCTCGACGCGCTGGTGCGCCTCACGCCGCTGGCCGCGGAGCACCTGCCCGGGCCGGAGTCGACCGGCGGAGAGCTGTGGAGCACCGTCGCGGTGTCGGTCGTCTTCATCGTCCTCATGGGTGCGGTCGCATGGGCGATCTTCCGTCGGGCCGACGTGAAGTGACCACGGCCCGTGGGAGCGCGCCGTGAGAACGCTCCGCGCCGCCGCACGCAGCGTGAGCCTCCGTGCGGCGGCCTGAGCGCCCGCCCGACGGCATGAGGACTCCGTAGACTCTCGCGGAGAGCGTGCCCCACGTCCCGGGCACGAGCAGTTCCACGCGATGCCTCGATCACCCGCGACCTCGGGAGTGCCATGACCGCCCTCACCGTGATCCTCGGTGTGCTGCTGCTGGTCACCGCCGTCTACCTGGTGATCGTGCTGCAACAGATCAACGGCGTGCGCCGCCAGCTGGAACGACAGCTCAGCCAGGACTCCCCCCGCATTGTGACGCTCTCCCTCGTGGTGCCTCAGCTGGAGGCCCTGACCGCGCAGGTCAACGCCACCGTGCGCCAGGCGCAGACTGCCTCGACGCGCACCCGCGAGGAGGAGCGTCGGATCCGGTCCTTCATCGCCGACATCTCGCACGACCTGCGCACCCCGTTGACCACGGTGCGCGGATACCTGCAGCTGCTCGGACGCACCGACCTCGACGACGAACAGCGCGCACAGCTCGCGGTGGCGCTCCGGCAGGCCGAGGAGCTGGGCGCCCTCGTCGACCGTCTCTACGAGTACGCGTACCTGCTCGATGAGGAGCCTGCCCTCGACATCGAGCCCCTCGACATCGGCGTGCTCGTCGGCGAGCTCCTGCTGGGGATGGCCACCGAGATCGAGGGCGCGGGCCTCGACGTCGCGTTCGATCCACCCGTACGTCTCGTGGTCGCCTCCGACCGGGAGAAGGTCACCCGGATCGTGCAGAACCTCGCCCGCAACGCGGTGCACCATGGTCGCGGCCTGCTCACGGTCGAGGCGCTGCGCACCGACGGGGGCCTCGAGCTCCGCGTCGCCAACGGCGTGGCGCCGGGCGTCGAGCTCGATGCGGCACGGCTCTTCGACCGCTTCTACACCGCGGACAGCTCCCGCACCGGGCGCACCAGCGGCCTGGGCCTCTCGATCGTGCAGACGCTGACCGAGCAGCTGGGAGGCCGCACCTCAGCGCGACAGGACCCCGATGAGGGCACGGTGCAGATCAGCGTCCGGATCCCGAGCCGTCCGGGGCCGTGAGCCGTCGGATCGTCAGATCAGGGAGAACACGGCGAGCGTGGCGAGGACGAGGTCGAGCCCGCCGAGCACGAAGATCCAGCGCGGGATGCTCTTGTTCCGCGCGGTCACCACCGTGAGGTGGATCGAGATCATCGTCGCGAGGGTCAGGAGGGCCGTGAGAAGGATCAGGAGGAAGGTGAGGGTGCTCATCGGGCACCTGCCTCGACGGAGAGCGCTGAAGACATCGTCGGTCCCCTTCTCGTCCTCGTGGCGCGCCGGCTGATGCCGCTCAGTGCCACTGGCGGGCCCGCAGACCACGTCGGGGCGACACCGGCGCACGACACCGCCAGGAGGCCCGGATGATCATCATGCGGCAGATCGCCGCAGACTCGTCGTCGCCCCAGATTACCGCAGGTGATCAGGTGCAGAGCGCACGGGGCAGCGGAGCATGCGGCCGTTCCGCGCATTCTCCTGGCCCCCGCCACCACGTCACGGCACCATGGTCGCCATGCACTCCGCCGACGACCTGATCGCTGAGGCCGCCGTCGCCGATGTGGGCGGCTGGGGCTTCGCGTACCTGGACGGCCGCGCCACCGAGGAGAGGCCGAGCTGGGGCTATGCCGGTCTGCTCGCCGACGCCGTGGCCTCGACGGAGGTCGCGATCGACCTGGACACCGGTGGCGGGGAGGTGCTCGGCCGGTGCCCGCGCCTCGCCGCGCGGCAGCACGTCACCGAGGCGTGGCCGCCGAACGCCGCGAAGGTCCGGGATCTGCTCGGTCCACGCGGAGTGACGGTGCACGAGATCGCGCCCGGCGCACCGATCCCCGTGCCGGACGGCACCGCGGACCTGGTCACCTCGCGGCATCCGGTGCAGCCGGACTGGTCGGAGATCGCTCGCGTGCTCGCCCCGGGCGGTGAATACCTCGCCCAACATGTCGGCCCGGCCTCCGCCTTCGAGCTCATCGAGCACTTCATCGGGCCGACGACGGCGCAGCAGCGACGGGGCCGCCACCCCGACGACGAGACCGCTGAGGCCCGGGCCGCGGGGCTCGAGGTCGTCGACCTCCGGACCGCACGCCTGCGCATGGAGTTCTTCGACGTCGGGGCCGTGGTGTGGATCCTGCGCAAGTGCGTGTGGTGGGTGCCGGACTTCGCCGTCGACCGTTACCGGGACCGCCTGCGCGCGATGGACGAGATCATCCGACGCGACGGCTCCTTCGTCGCCCATTCCACGCGGCACCTGATCCGGGCACGGCGCTGACCGTCCCCGGATCGGGCACCGCCGAGATCACTGGGCACCGACCACCCGATGGGGCACGTACGGACCCTCGAGCGCAGCGATCTCGTCGGCCGTGAGCTCGAGATCGAGGGCGCCGAGCGCTGCGTCGATGTGGCCGTTCTTCGTCGCGCCGATGATCGGGGAGACCACCGGATCCTTCGCGAGCAGCCAGGCCAGCGCCACGTGCACCCGTTCCACGCCGCGCTCGGCGGCGATGCGGGCCACCTGCTCCACGATCGCCTTGTCGGTCTCCTGCGTGGAGTCGTACTTCGACTTCGCGGTGGAGTCGGTGCGCGCACGATCGGTGTCCGCGTCCCAGTCGCGGGTCAGACGGCCGGCCGCCAGCGGGCTGTACGGGGTGGAGGCGATGCCGAGCTCGCGCAGCAGCGGCATCATCTCCCGCTCCTCCTCGCGGTACAGGAGGTTGTAGTGGTTCTGCATGGAGATGAACGTCGTCCAGCCGTTCACCTCGGCCACGTGCTGGGCCTGCAGGAACTGCCACGCGAACATGGCGGAGGCGCCGATGTAGCGGACCTTGCCGGAACGCACCACATCGTTCAGCGCCCGCATCGTCTCCTCGATCGGGACCGTGTAGTCCCAGCGATGGATGATGTACAGGTCGATGTAGTCGGTGCCGAGGCGCTCGAGGCTCTTGTCGACCTCGGCGAGGATCGCCTTGCGGGAGAGCCCGGCACCGTTCGGCCCCTCGTGCATGCGGCCGTGCACCTTCGTGGCCAGCACGATCTCGTCCCGCTTCGCGTAGTCCACGAGCGCCTTGCCGACGATCTCCTCGCTGCGCCCGATCGAGTAGACGTTCGCGGTGTCGAAGAAGTTGATGCCCGCGTCCAGCGCATGCTTGATCACCGGTCGGGCGGCGTCCTCCTCGAGCACCCAGGAATGGATCCAGCGCTCCGGGTCACCGAAACCCATCGTGCCCAGGCACAGCCGCGAGACGTCCAGTCCCGTGCTCCCCAGCTTCACGTAGTCCATGCTGTGCTCCTCCCGTGGTCGATTCCGAGCTGCCTCGCTCGTCGCCTCCCATCATCGCCTGCAGCGCAGACCCGAGGGAGGGTCTCTTGGTCCACCCCTCGAGGCCGCTGCCCGCCAACGCCCAAGACCCCTCACGGAATCTCGTTCCCCGCACGTGCCATGCTGAACGTGCCCTGACGACCCACCAACCGATGCAAGGAGCACCGTGACCGCTTCCCGCGACCTCTCCGCCCCGTTGGGCCGCGCCCGCATGCTGTTCTCCCTGCTCGCGGTCCCGAAGCTGCGCGCGGGTCTGGCAGCGCGACTCGCGGGCGATGCCGCATCCGCGCCGTCTGGTGCGCCCGAGGAGCCCCGCGTGCACGGACCCCTGTCCCGCATCGACTGGCTGGACGAGCACGGCGAGGTGGACCTGGAGCGTCTGCAGGAGACGGCCGATGTGCTCGCGCTGATGCGCTCCGATCAGGCGATCCTCGAGGTCCCCCGCCTCGACGGAATCCCGGTCAAGACCGAGGAGAGCCGGGAGATGAGCGGACGGATCGCGCGGATCGTGTTCGAACGCGTCGGGCGCGAGCGCACGCTCACCGAAGGCGAGCTGAACGCCGCGATCGCCATGTTCGCCCGCGATACCGCCCTGGTGCGGCGTGACGCGGTGGATGCCGGCGTGCTGACCCGTACGCCGGACGGCGGCGCCTACCGGCTCGCCGACCCCGCCTGATCGCTGCCGGGCCTCAGCGTCGTGCTCCGCGCCCCAGCAGTCGCACGAGGCGTCTGATCAGCGGCACGCCCACGAAGAACACCATCCACCAGATCTGCGTCCCGGACCGGTAGGCGATCACGGCGATGACGACCAGAGCGACGATCGTGACGATGGCGCCGAGGATCGATGTCTTCTTCGCAACGGCGCTGCCGTTCCCCTGAGAACCATTCGTGCCGTGGAAGTCCGTTGCCCAACCGGAGTCGTTCCCGTCGCTGCGGTCGCCGCCGTTCCCGAACTGCGGGCCCTGGTACTGGCGGGCCGACGAGTCGGCAGGGTCGGAGGACTGCGCCTGTCCGCCCCTCGCGTCGGCGCCGTCGGAGCGTGAACCGGTGTCCGGTCCGAAGTCCGAGCTCCACCCGTCGCTCGATCCGCTGCCAGCCTGCGCGCCGCCCGCGGCTCCGCCCTCTGTGCCGCCGGGTGTGACCTCATGCCCGCTGCGGCCGGGGCCGCCCAGCCAGGACTGCTCCCCGTCCAGGCCGCGGTCGTCGTTCCCCCATGGTGTCGTCATGCCTCCACGATAGAGCCCGCGCTGTCGCCCCGCGCGGACCTGCATGCTTCCCCGGGGCCGTCCACGCCGGGCGCGCACCCGGCGCGACCTGCGCTCGCGCTACCGTCGAGCCATCCTCCACCTCAGCGATGCCCAGGTCCGCACGCTCCTGCCCGATCCCGTCCGGGCCGTCGAGCTCATGCGCGAGACGCTGCTGGCCCTGGCCGGCGGCATCGCCTCGGTGACCCCCAAGTCGCAGGTCGTCCACGAGCCGGGCGGATTCGCCAATGCGATGCCGGCGGCCTGGCCCGAGCGTGGGCTGCTGGGGATGAAGTGGGTGACGGTGACCCCGTCGAATCGCGAGCGCGGCACGGAGATGATCGACGGGCTGATGGTGCTCTCGGCACCCGACGGCTCCACGCGCGCCACGATGGACGCCGCCGAGCTCACCGCCCTGCGCACCGCAGCGGTCACCGGTGCTTCGCTCGCACTGGACGATCACCCCGTCACGTTCATGGGCACCGGGGTGCAGGCCCGGTCGCATGCCCGGGTGATCGAAGCGCTGGGGCGGGGGCCGCTCACGGTGTGGGGCAGGCGCCGTGAGGCTCTCGAGGAGCTCACCGCCTGGTGCGCCGTGCACACCCCGGCGCTGGAGCTGCGCGTCACCACCGACCGGGCCGGAGCCCTGGCTGATGCAGGGGTGGTGATCAGCGCACTGCCCATAGGGCTCTCGGGGTCCCAGCTGTCCACGACCGAGATCTGCACCGATGCGACGCTGCTGCCCGTGGACTACGCCTCCGTGGCCGGAGCCGAGGTCGCCCGCACCGGCACGCTCGTGGCCGACGACCCCATCCAGTTCGAGGCGCTGCGCCCCGTGAAGCTCGGCAAGGACTATCCGCAGGCCACCGGCGCGACCGGGGACCTGCTGCGGACCGGCCGACCGCAGGGCCTCGTCGTCGCGCAGAACCTGGGGTCGGGGCTCGGGGATGTGGTGCTGGCCGATGCCGTCGTGCGTGCCGCCTCCTCGCCCGGCGCGCACGCTCTGCCCTGAGCACCGCCGCAGCATCTCCGCACGACGCGGAAGTCCCCGGCGCCGGAGCAGTGCTGCGCTCCGGCGCCGGGGACCCGAGGGGCCGCCTGCCGCGAGGTCAGTCGTCCGAGACGGTGACCGTGACCTCGATGTTCCCGCGGGTCGCGTTGGAGTAGGGGCACACCTGGTGGGCGGCGTCCGCGAGCTCCTGGGCCTGCTCGTGGGGCAGGTTCGGGATGACGACCTCGAGCTCGGCGGCCAGCTGGAAGCCGCCCTTGTCATCCGACCCGATATGGACGCGTGCACCGACGGTGGAGTCGGTGACGTCCACCTTCTGCTTCCCGGCCACGAGGTTCAGCGCGGAGTGGAAGCAGGCGGCGTAGCCGGCGGCGAACAGCTGCTCGGGGTTGGCGCCCTCGCCCGAGCCGCCCATCGCCTGGGGCGTGGCCATGTCGAGATCGACAGTGCCCTCGAGAGTGCGCACGTGGCCGTCGCGGCCGGCCCCGGTGGACAGGGATTCTGCGGTGTAGAGAGTCTTCATGAGTTCTCCTTCGCTGGTGCCGACGAGGGTCGGCGGGTGATCCCGGCGGGGATGCCGGGAAGTTCGGGGGCGACGACGGTGTGCATGGACCGGGTGAGCTCCTGCAGCGTGCTGATCAGCGCGCGGGCCCCCTCGACGCTCTCCAGGCCGCTGCCGGCGATGATGCAGGAGGGGACGTGAGCCAGCTGGTCGCGCAGCTCCTCGCCGCGCTCGGTGAGGGACACCGTGACCACGCGCTCGTCGGTCCCACCGCGGCGGCGCTCGACCACACCGGCCTTCTCCATGCGACGCAGCATCGGGGAGAGGGTGCCGGAATCCAGCTGCAGCTCCTCCCCCAGCGCCGAGACGCTCTGCGCGCCGTCATTCCACAGCACCACGAGCACGAGGTACTGACCGTAGGTGAGGCCCCACGGCTCCAGCAGCGCCCGGTACGCCTGGGTGGTGGCGCGCGAGGCGGCGTAGAGGGAGAAGCACACCATCTCGTTCGTCGCCGTCATGAACTCATGATGCCCCACATTCCCATTGCGCACAACCTGGTTGTGCGCAATTTATAGAATGCGCCCCACAGCCCACAGCCCACACAGGGTGACTCCTGCCGCCCACCCCTGGCCAGGCCGCCCACCTCCCCATATGATGGTTTCATCATGCCGTGGAATCGAGATCATCAGCCGTTGTACGAGGTCAAGGCCAACCTGTTCAAGGGCCTCGCGCACCCCTTCCGCATCCGCATCCTCGAGCTGCTCGCCGGCTCCTCCGAGGTGAGCGTCGCGGACCTCCAGCGCGAGACCCAGCTGGAGGCCTCGCATCTCTCCCAGCACCTCGCCGTACTGCGCCGCCACCGCCTGGTGGTCTCCGAGCGGCGCGCCAGCCATGTCTACTACCGCCTCGCCGATCCGCGCACTGCGGAGCTGCTCGCCGTGGCGCGGGCTCTCCTGCTGAACCTCGTGGCCGAGGACGGCGCCCGCCTCGACGAGGCCCGCGACCTGCCGCCCTTCCCGGGGGTGGCCTCATGAGCCCGTCGCCCTCGTCCCCGTCGACCCCGCGCCCCGAGATCTCCCCCGGCACCGCCACAGCCGCCGCACACTCTCCCTCCAACGGGTCGCATCGCCTCGGCAGCGCACTCCGCGCTGCCCGCAGCCTGCTTCCCGGCAGCGCCGACTACCGCGATCTCCGCCGCACCTGGAAGGGCGACCTGATCGGCGGTGTCACCGTCGGCATCGTCGCCCTGCCGCTCGCCCTCGGCTTCGGCGTGAGCTCGGGCCTGACCGCCGAGCAGGGCCTGGTCACCGCGATCGTGGCCGGCATGCTCGCCGCGGTCTTCGGCGGCTCCAACGTCCAGGTCTCCGGGCCCACCGGGGCGATGGTCGTGGTGCTGCTGCCGATCGTCGCGACCCAGGGCGCCGGGGCCGTGGCCGCAGTGACCCTGCTGGCCGGGGTGATCGTCGTGCTCGCCGGCGCACTGCGCCTGGGCCGGGTGGTGGGGGTCATCCCGTGGCCCGTCATCGAGGGGTTCACGCTGGGCATCGCCTGCATCATCGGCATGCAGCAGCTGCCGCTGATCACCTCGGCGCACCAGGCGGAGCCCGGCGAGCTCAGCTCGAATGCGATCGTCGCCGCGGTGCAGTCCCTGCTGGCGATGGATCCTGCCCACTTCGTCTGGGGGCTCGGCGCCGTCGCCATCGTCGTGGCGTGCATGATCATCTCTCCGCGGATCCACCGCTCGATCCCGGGATCACTGGTCGGCATCGCCGTGGTGACCGCCCTGGCCGCCGTGCTGCCGACGCCGCTCGCGCGGATCGGCACGATCCCCTCGGCCCTGCCCGCCCCGAGCCTGCCGACCCTGGACCTCGGCGCGATGGGAACGCTGCTGCCGGCCGCGGCGACCGTCGCGGCGCTGGCCGCGATCGAGTCGCTGCTCTCGGCACGGGTCGCGGCGGGCCTCGCCGATACCGGCGTCTACGACCCGGACCGGGAGCTGGTGGGCCAGGGCGTCGCCTCGATCGGCGCGTCGCTGTTCGGCGGGATGCCCGCGACCGGCGCGATCGCCCGCACCTCCGTGAATGTGCGGGCCGGCGGCCGCACTCGGCTCGCCTCCGTCATCCACGCGCTCGTGCTCCTCGCCGTGGTCTACGCGGCCAGCGGCCCGGTGGGCATGATCCCGCTCGCAGCGCTCGCAGGCGTGCTGATCATGACGGCGGTGCGCATGGTCCACCTGGCCACGGCGCGCACGCTCCTGCGCTCCACGAAGGCCGACGCCGCGACCTTCGCGCTCACGGCCCTGATCACCGTGTCCTTCGACCTCATCGCCGCAGTCCTGATCGGCGTGACCCTCGCGGCGATCTTCTCCCTGCGCACCGTCTCGCGCTCCAGCGGCGTGGCGCTCGAACCCGTGCGCACCGCCGATCCGGAACCGGGCGACGAGGAGATCATCGCCGTGCGCTTCACCGGACAGCTCTTCTTCATCTCCGCTGATCGGGTGTTCGACACGGTGATGTCGGTGGGGCCGGTGACCGTGGTGATCCTGCGGGTCTCCATGCTGGAGCTGGTCGACGCCACGGGCGCGCGCGTCCTCGAGAACATCGTGCGCGGTCTCGAAGGCCGCGGGATCACGGTGCTCCTGAAGGGGATGCGTCAGGGACACACCGAGCTGTTCGACACCGTCGGGGTGCTCCGCGCGCTGCGCCACCACAAGCACGTGTTCGCCGATTTCGACGGCGCCCTCGAGCATGCCCGGTCGCACGTGCGACGCGCCCACGCGGCCAGGGCGGACACCCCCGTCGAGGCGACGGCCAAGGACTGACAGAGCCGACGGGTGCAAGGGCGCGGGCGAGCTGGGCGCGGCGAACTCGGGTGCGCCCGGTCGGCGTCCTGGCCCGTTCCGCGGCGTCGCAGTCACCAAATGTGAGCTGGGGACCTATGTGAGCCCCTCGCATAGGTCCCCAGCTCACATTTGCGGCAGTCGGCCTTGGGGGGAGGCGCCGGGAGAGCAGCAGTCGGCCTCGAGGGGGAGGCGCCGGGAGAGCAGCAGTCGACCTCGAGGGGAGCCAGGCGACCGGTGTGTCAGGCGACCCGCGCGTGCTGCTGGTGTCGCACGCTCAGCTCATCCCGGGTGCTCCAGCCGTCGAACAGTCCGGCCCCAGGCTCGAAATGGCGGCCCACGGCGAGCGCTCCGACCGCGACGCCGTCGTAGCCCATCCGGTTCAGCACGGCGCTGACCGCATCGGCCGCACGGGCGTCGTCCGAGGCCACGGCGATCGCACGACGCAACGGGTCGCCGCCCTCGCGCCCCTGATCCTCCACGTCGTGATAACCGATGTGGTTCAGAGCCTTGACCACCCGGGAGCCGCTGAGGTGCGCGGCGAGCAGCTCGCTGGTCGAGAGCGCACCCTGCTGGTCACCGAAGGCAGCACGCGCCGCGGCCACGGCGGCGGCGTCGGCCTCGCCCCACGGATTGGTGACGTCGACGACGATCGCGCCGCGCAGGCGGTCGGGATCGAGTCCGAACGCCACGTGCAGCGGCACGGTGACCAGCACGACGTCGCACTGCGCGGCGAGCTGCTCCGGGGCGACCGGCACGGCGCCCGGCAGCTTCGCGGCGAGCACGGAGGCGGGCGACCGACCGGAGACCTGCACCTCGAGACCGGCGCGCAGCGCCGTGCGAGCCAGCGCCGTGCCGATCTTCCCCGGGCCGAGGATCCCCAGTCGCGGCGGGCGCACGGCTCCGCGCACGGACTGCCCCGGCAGGGGCGCGGCCTGGAACGGGGCTCCGACGACCGGGCGCGGTGTCGGGGCGACGGGAGCCAGCGCCGCAGCGAGCACCTCGCGGGCCAGGCCGTCGTTCCGTCGATGGCAGGGGGCGTTGGTCCTCGGCCGGGCGAAGGCGCCGATCGGGAGCTCGGAGGTCCAGGGGCCGACGGCCCACAGGTTCTCGTGCGCGTGGCCATCCGGGCCGATCACGCGGTAGCGCTCGTCGACGTCGAGCGTGCCGGGGGCCGCGGAGGATTCCCGACCGATCGCCTCCCGCTCGCCGGCGGCGCCGACGACGAGGTCCCGCAGCAGAGGGTTCGTGGACTCGGCGAGCGAGGGCTCGGGCAGGAAGGCGTCGATCAGGGCAGGGGCGGTGACCACTGCTCCGGCGCTCCCGCGCGCCACGAAGACGCCTGCGGACTCGTCGGTCGTCACCCGGAGACGCGGGCCGAGGAAGCCGACCACTCCGGCGCGCTCGAGGGCGAGCAGCTGCTCGAGGCGGTGCGGCGGCGGCCCGGAGTCGACGAAGCTGAACAGCGAGTGCCACCAGCGCGGGTAGTCGCCCCGTGAGCTCTCGCCCAGTCGGGAGGAAGGCAGCTGGTCCACGAGCACGCCGTGCAGGCGCAGCAGCAGCTGGAACAGGGCCCGGGCGGCGGTGGTGTCGCCGCGGGTGCGCTCGCGCAGATCGAGTTCGATGTGCCGCACCACGGCATCTCGCGTGACCTGCGGATGCGCGTCACCGCGGAGCCAGCCGAGCGGGTCATCGAGCCAGGCCAGGGGGTTCTGGTCCCCGCCGAGGACGACGCGCTCCTCGTCGGTCGCGATGTCGTCCCCGTCGCCCGTGGCGCCGTCCCCGTCGGCCGCGGGCGCCCCGGGCACCCAGTGGGCGATCTCGGCGGCGATCAGTGGCACCACGTCCCGCCGGAAGTCCAGCTGCCCCGCGGAGTCCTCCAGGGCCCGGAGGTTCTCGGCGGTGACGTGCACGAGCTCGCCGAGGCCCGCGGGCTCGCCCTCGTCGCGGATCTTCGAGTGGTACGGCACGCCGCGGCGGGATCCCACCCACAGGCGAGGCTCGCGCCCCGAGGGCCGGTAGCTCAGGCGCCCGGGCTCGTCGGGCCGCGGATCGGGGGTGAACCTGCCGCCGCGCCCCTCGGTGAGCAGAGCCATGAGGTCGATGAACCCCAGACCCATGCCACGCACGATCGTGTCCTGCCCAGGGGCGAGCTGGTCGAGGTGGGCGTCGCCCGCCTGGGAGGGCGGCAGATAGGCGCCGCCGTGACGGCGGGCGAAGGCGGCGAGCTCATGGCGCGCGGCCGACGGACGTGAGTCGGTGTGCCCGGCGGCGAGCACGAGGAGGTCCGAGTGCAGGCCCTCCCGCCCCTCGAGCTCCACGCTCCATCCGTCCTCGCGGCGGCGCACAGCGGTCGCGGTGGTGCGGTGCACGGTGACCGTGACCGTCTCGGGCAGGTGCGCGAGCACCTGGCCGAAGAACCATTCGAGGTAGAGGGCCTGCACGCGGCGACTGGGGAAGCTGGCGTCGTGGAGCGCCGCGATCTCGGCGAGGCGGCCGGTTCCGGCGGTCGGGGCGGTGAGGGAGCCCTCGCGGATCCCCTCGGCCCACTGGGCGAGTGAGGGGCCCGCCACGATCGGCCCGTCGCACTGGACGGTGTCGTCGGTGAAGATCGAGACGTCCGCCGCCCGCGAGTTCATCAGCAGCAGCGGGCTCTCGCCGGTGCGCCAGATGCGCCCGGCGCCGGGCATGTGCGGATCCACGATGTCCACGTGCAGCGGCGCCTCCGCCGTGCGTGCAGCGTTCTCGGGCAGGGCGGCGTTCGCGCTGAGGCGTTCGAGGACGCCGATCGCGCGGGGGCCTCCGCCCACGATCACCAGGCGGGTGCCGGTGGTGCTGATCCGGGAAGTCATCCGGCAGATCCCTTCGGAGTGGTTCTGTGTCTCACTGTGACGACCCATAGTGGACGCCTTGCACAATCATTAGGCTCGCTTATACCGTCGGGAGGCGCAAGCCCCGTCCACCCCGAGTTCACGCCCCGTCACGGAAGGCTCCCCATGACTCCCTCCGCCGTCTCCTCCGAGACCGCTCGCCACGCGTCCACGGCCACCGCCGTCGCTCGCGTCCCGGCGATGGGAGCCGATTCGATGTCGTGCCGGCCCGCCGCGGACGGCGCCCTCGCCACCGTCGAGACGTCTCGCGCGATCGAGGATCGATCCCGGGATCGAGACGTGGAGCAGGCCGCCGACCCGGCGCTCGATCCGTCGGCCGATCGCTCCGCGGGCTCGCCCGCCGCCGCATCCACGCAGACGGCGCACGAGGACCTCCTGCGGCTGCGCGTCGTGCCCGCCCGGCATCCGGGCCGTGCGGTGCTCGCCGTGGTGGTCGGCCTCGTGATCGCCGCGGTCGCGTACTCGTTCCTCACGAACCCGCGCTGGGAGTGGGGCGTGGTGGCCCAATGGTTCGTCGCGGAGTCCGTCATCCGCGGCCTGCTGGAGACCCTCAAGCTCACCGTCCTGGCGGGTGTGGTCGGCTTCGGCCTGGGCTTGGCGCTCGCCCTGATGAGACTGTCCCCGTCTGCCCTGATCTCCGGTGTGGCCTGGACGTTCTCGTGGATCTTCCGGTCCACGCCGCTGCTGGTGCAGCTGCTGCTCTGGTACAACCTCGGCTACCTCTACGAGCGCATCACCCTCGGCATCCCGCTGACCGACGTCACCTTCTTCGACGCCCGCACCAGCGATCTGATGACCCCGCTGCTCGCGGCGATCCTGGGCCTCGGCCTGCACCAGGCCGCCTATGCGGCCGAGCTGATCCGCGGCGGCATCCTCTCGGTGGACCAGGGCCAGCTCGAGGCGGCCAGCGCCCTCGGCATCCCGGCCCGCGACCGCTCCCTGCGGATCATCCTGCCCCAGGCCATGAGGGCGATCCTGCCCACCGCGTTCAACGAGATCATCGGCCTGGTCAAGGGCACCTCGATCGTCTACGTGCTCGCCCATGCGGAGCTGTTCTTCACCATCCAGCTGATCTACGGCCGCACCCAGCAGGTGCTGCCGATGCTGCTGGTCGCGACGGTCTGGTACGTCGTGATCACGTCTCTGCTGTCGATCGGCCAGTACTACATCGAGCGCCACTACGCCCGGGGCGCCGTGCGCACCCTGCCGCCCACCCCGCTGCAGAGCCTGCGCGCCCGCCTCGCCCGCCGCTCGACCTCGAAGGGAGCACTGGCATGAGCGTTCTGAGCCGTTTCCGTCGACCCGCGGTCATCACCACCGAGGGCCCTGGCCCCGCACCGGCCGCCACCGCCGCAGGAGCTCCCGTCTCCGCGACGTCGTCCGCCGAGTCCGCGGGCCGTCCCGCCCCCGCGTCTTCCGGCCGCATCCCGGCCCGCTCGCGCGGTGGCCGGGTCGAGATCCGCGGAGTGCACAAGTCCTTCGGGGACCTCGAGGTGCTGCGCGGCATCGACCTCACCCTCCCGCCCGGCTCGGTGACGGCCGTGCTGGGCCCGTCGGGCTCGGGCAAGTCCACCCTGCTGCGCACGATCAATCATCTCGAGCCCGTGAACCACGGCCTGATCAGCGTGGACGGTGAGGTGATCGGGTACCGCCGCGAGGGGGACCTGCTGCACGAGCTGTCCGAGCGGGAGGTGCTGCGCCAGCGCACCTCGATCGGGATGGTGTTCCAGAGCTTCAACCTCTTCGCGCACATGACCGCGCTGGGCAACGTCGCCGAGGCTCCCCGTCGGGCCCTCGGGGCGACCCGTGCACAGGCCGAGACCCGTGCCCGGGAACTGCTCGAGCTGGTGGGCCTCTCGGAGAAAGTCGATGCCTACCCGCGTCAGCTCTCCGGCGGCCAGCAGCAGCGGGTCGCGATCGCGCGGGCCCTCGCGCTGGACCCGAAGGTGCTGCTGTTCGACGAACCCACCAGCGCCCTGGATCCCGAGCTGGTCGAGGAGGTGCTCGCCGTGATCCGCTCGCTCGCCCGCGCCGGCACCACGCTCGTGATCGTCACCCACGAGATCGGCTTCGCCCGCGACGTCGCCGACACGGTCGTGTTCATGGACCGCGGGGTCGTCATCGAGCAGGGGCCTCCCGCCGAGGTCATCGATCATCCCGCCCAGGACCGCACCCGCGCCTTCCTGCAGCGGGTGCGCACCGGCACGGAGGGCCCGTCGGCCGCTGCTCCTCCCGAGAATGCGCCCGCGGCCCCTCCCGAGCCCGAGACCGGCCCCCGCTCCGGCACCGCTCCTGAGCCCGAGGCCACGCGCGCCCCGAGCACCCTCGCGGCCTCGCCGTCGCCGACGGACCCGCCCGTCATCGGCGCGTCGCCGGCCACCAGCACCCATCCGCTTCCGCGCCATCACCACGAGGACCACTCATGACCGCCCTCCCCCACGTCTCCCGTCGCACGCTCGCGGCCTCGGGCCTGCTGCTGCCTCTCGGGCTGCTCGCAGCCTGCGCCGATCCCTCCCCCACGGCGACCGGCGCTGCGGGCGCAGAGGAGTCCGCAGCGTCCGACGGCGGCGGCGCCGACGGCGACACCTTGGACACCTCCGGCTCCCAGGAGCTGATCCGTGCCACCGCGGACGACGAGGTCGCCGCGCTGCTGCCGCCCGAGATCGCCGACTCCGGCGTGCTGCGAGTGGGGATCAACGGCACCAGCTCCGCTCCGCTGTCCTTCCTCGCCGACGACAACACGACCTACATCGGCTCCGAGATCGACATCGCGCGGATCGTGGCGGACAAGCTCGGCCTCGAGTTCGAGCTGAAGCTGACCACCTGGGAGAACTGGCCGCTGAAGCTCGAGGGCGGCGACTTCGACGCAGTGCACGCGAACATCGGCATCAACGCCGAGCGCCTGAAGAAGTTCGACTTCGCCTCCTATCGCGCGGCGTACATGTCGTTCCTGGTCGCGAAGGGCGCCGACTTCTTCCTCGAGGATGCCGACTCGATCAGCGGCCGCCTCATCGCCGTCGGCGCCGCCACCAACCAGGAGCAGATCCTCATCGACTGGAATGCGGAGCTCGAGGCCGCCGGCAAGGAGCCTGCGGAGCTCAAGCACTACTCCTCCGACGCCGACACCCTGCTCGCCCTCGGCTCCGGCCGCATCGACGGCTACCTCTCCCCCTTCGCCTCGCTGTCCTTCGTCACCGCCCGCCGCGACGACGTCGAGCTGCAGGGCAGGATCAACGCCGGCTGGCCCGACGAGACGCTGGTCGCAGGCACGTTCCCCGCCGGCAGCGGGCTCGCGGAGCCGTACGCGGCCGCGCTGAACGCCCTCATGGCCGACGGCACCTACGCACAGGTGCTCGATCGCTGGCACCTCAGCGAAGAGTCCCTCACCGAATCCCGCGCCCACACCCAGGAGAACCCGTGAGCACCACGACCACCACGGCCACCACAGCCACGACAGGCCCGACAAGCACCGCCGGCACCACTGGCACTGGCACCACCGGGCGCACCGGACCGACAGGGTCCGCAGGGTCCGCTTCGACGCAGGCCGACACCGCAGGAGCCCAGGACGGCCCTGTCCGGACGCTGCCCGTCCTCGCCGTCGACCTCGTCGCCGATCCGGCCCTGCTGGCACCCCTCGCCGAGCTCGCCCGCGGCCTCGAGGACTCCGGTATCGGCGCACTGACCCTCAGCGACGGCGGGCTGCACCCGATCCACGCCGCCTCCTACCTCGCCCCGATCACCCGTTCCGTCGCGCTGCTGCCGCGCACCGACGCCGTCTACGTCGAGCCCTTCCACCTCGCCACCCAGCTGATGAGCCTGGACCACATCAGCCACGGCCGCGCCGGCTGGCTGCTGACCGCCGAGACGGACCCGGCGGTGCCCGCGACCGTCGGCCGTTCCACCCTCGGCTTCGAGGCGACCGCTCGCGAAGCGGCGGACGTGCTCGAGGCCTCCCGCCTGGTGTGGGACTCCTGGGCCGAGGACGCGGTCGTGCGGGACAACGAGCGCGGCGTGTACGTCGACGCCTCCCGCCTGCAGTACGCGGACTTCGAGGGCGAGACGTTCTCGGTGCGCGGCCCCGCGATCACGCCGCGGTCCCCGCAGGGACTGATCCCGGTGCTCGTGGCCGACACGGACCGGGGCGCCGTCGGCGAGCGCGTGGCCACCGAGCTGGCCGACGGCCGCGTGCTCGACCTGGACCTGTCCACCGGTGCCCGGCCCGAGACGGTGCTCGACCTGGTCGAGACGGCCCTGGCCGCGACCGACGGCCCCGTGGTGCGCCTGGTGCGCCTGGTCGGTCTCGACCTGGAGGCCGACCCGCTGGGCACGGTCGCCGAGCTCAGCGCCGCTCTGCGCGAGCGCGGCCTGATCGCTCCCGTCCCGCAGAACGGCGCGAGCCTCCGCGATCAGCTGGGACTGCCCCTGCCCACGTTCACCCTCGATCCCGCCCGCCGCGGGGATCACGCCCGCCTCTCGAGCAAGGACCACGCATGACCACCGCTCAGCTCCCCACCTTCGCCGATGCTCCACTGTCCGCAGAGGCCCAGGCCCTCGTGACCGGGCCGGCCGAGCATCCGCTGCACCCGGACCACACACCCACCGGGCAGCTCTCGTTCGGCGTCTTCTTCCAGGGCGTGAACTCCTCGACCATCTGGCGCCTGCCGGAGAGCGGCGACCAGGTGGCCTGGGAGTCCTTCGAGTCGCTCGTCCGCACCGCCGAGCGCGGCAGGTTCGCGGCGTTCTTCCTCGGCGAGGGCCTGCGGCTGCGCGAGCACCGCGGCGTGCCCTTCGAGCTGGACGTGGCCGGCCGGCCCGATGCGCAGACGCTGCTCGCGGCGCTCGCCGCCGTGACCGACACGATCGGTCTGGTCGCCACCCAGAACACCACCTACAACGACCCCGTCGACCTGGCCCGTCGCTTCCAGACCCTCGACCTCCTCTCCGGCGGCCGCGCCGGCTGGAACGTCGTGACCACGGACAACGCCTGGACCGGGGAGAACTTCCGTCGCGGCGGCTATCTTGACCATGCCGACCGGTACGTCCACGCCGAGGCCTTCGTGCGCATCGCCCAGCAGCTGTGGCGCGGCGAGCAGATCGACCACGACGGCGCCCACTACTCGGTGCGCGCCCAGGGCGACCTGCCGCGCTCACCCCAGGGCGAGCCGGTGCTCTTCCAGGCGGGGGCCTCCCCCGCCGGCCAGGACTTCGCCGCCCGTACGGCCGACGTCGTCTTCTCCCCGCACGGCACGCTCGAGGCAGCCGTCGAGTTCCGGCGCAGCATCGTGGAGCGCACGGTCGCCGCGGGCCGCGACGCGGCCGACGTGAAGATCCTGCCGGGCGCCGAGGTGGTGCTCGCCGCCACCGAGAAGGAGGCCGACGAGAAGGTGCGCTGGGTGCGCGACCTGCAGATCGGGCCCGAGCAGGCGATCGCCCTGCTCGAGCAGTACTGGGGCCGGGACCTCTCCGACTTCGACCCCGACGGTCCTCTGCCGGACGTGCCGCCGGAGGTCTCCGAATCCGGCGTGACCCGCGGCGCAGGCTTCCAGTTCGCCAAGGCCGAGGAGCTCACCCGTGCCTGGCGGGAGGAGGCCGCCGAGAAGGGACAGTCGATCCTCGAGTTCGCCCGGGGCAAGGCCGGGTCCCGGCGCGGCACCTTCACCGGCAGCTATGACGCGGTCGCCGATCGTCTCGTGGAGTTCGCACGACTGGGTGCGATCGACGGTTTGAACATCACTCCGTGGCTGATCCCCTCGGGCCTGGACGACATCGTGGACCACCTCATCCCGCGCCTGCAGGAACGGGGCGTGTACCCGTCCGAGTACGCCGGGTCGACGCTGCGGGAGAACCTGGGGCTGCCGCCTCTCTGAGCCGCGGCCGCCCATGAGGGGCCGTGCTGGTCCGTCGGCACCTACCCGGGTGAGCCGTCCTCCGCGCCCGTGTGACTCGTCGCGCTCCGCCCCATAAGCACAGCTTGCCAGGCGCGACTACCATGGTCGGCATGGATCCTCGTCGTCTCCTCATCTTCCGCACCGTCGTGCGCAACGGCTCGATCGGTGCCGGCGCGCGCGAGCTGGGCTGGACCCAGCCCGCTGTCTCCCAGCACCTCGCGGCCCTGGAGAAGGAGGTCGGCACGCAGCTGCTGCTGCGCTCGTCGTCCGGGATCACGCCCACCGAGGCCGGAGGCCGGCTGGCCGCGCACGCCGAGGCGATCGCCGCGCAGCTGCACGCCGCCGAGGAGGAGCTCGCCGACATCACCGCGCTGCGCCGCGGCACCGTGAAGTTCGGGACCTTCCCGTCGGCCGCCGCGGTGCTGCTGCCGCCGGTGCTGGCGACTCTCTCGAACTCCGCCCCTGATCTCGAAGTCACCTTCTCCGAGCTCGAGCCGCCGGACGCGATCCCTGCGGTGCGCGAGGGCGACCTCGATCTGGCGCTCGTGTTCCGCTACCCCTGCAGCGACATCGACGACGAGGGCACTCTGGAGTGGACCCCGCTCATGGAGGACCGCGTCCTGGCGCTGCTGCCGCGCGATCATCCCCGCGCCGAGGATCCGGACCTCACCCTCGGAGACCTCGCGGAGGACTCCTGGGTCGCGGGCTGCGAACGCTGCCGGGCGAACCTGCTCAGCAGTGCGCGCCGTGCCGGCTTCGTCCCGAAGATCCGCCACTCGACGGACGACACGATCGTGGTGCAGCGCCTGATCATGCATGGCGGCGGTGTGGCGCTCATGCCCGAGACCTCGCTCGAGGCCGCCCCGAACGCGGACGTCGTGGTGCGCACCCTGCCCGACCTCGACAACCGCATGATCGGGCTGATCAACCGTCGTGGCGCGCTCGCGATCCCTGCGGTCAGCGCCCTGCGTGATGCGATCGCGGCCGAGACGAACGCCCGGCTGTCCACCGCGGCGATGATCTGAGCAGATCCGCGCACTCGGCGCACGCAGCCCTCGGGGGCGCGCTCCTCTGAGCACCCACCCAGTGAGCACGCCTACCCTGGAATCATGACCAGCCCCGATGCCCCCGGCCCTGCCGCCGTGACGCGCCGCCGCGCCCCGCTGAAGGCCTGGCTGCGGCCTGCACTGCTGCTCGTGGGCGGGCTGCTCCTGACCGGCCTGCTGGTGCTCGCCGACCAGTACATCGCAGCGATCGCCGTCGTGCTGTTCAGCCTGTTCATGGCGTACTGGACGAGCCCGCTCCGCGCCGGACCGCACACCCCGCTCGCCAGCGCCCTCGAACGCCGCGCCGACGACGTGGCCATCGTGCTGTGGGCGCCGGGGAACCCCCTCTCGGCGCGCCTGCAGACGGCGATCCGCAGCCCGCGGGAGGACGTGATCTGGGTGAACGTCTACCAGGATCCCGCGGCGCAGCAGTTCCTCGCGGGTCACGGCGGGGACGAGGCGATCCCCCTGGTCATCGTCGGGGACGAGGCCACGCCGGCCGCGAGCGTCGTGCAGCTGCTGGACATGCAGGCCGCAGGTGCTCAGCGTGCGACGGGCACCGAGCAGCCAGAGGACTGATCGCGGCGCCGCGATGCGCTTCGCCGACTCCGGCGCCGCACTCGGCTCAGGCGCCGGGCAGGTCACCGATCGAGACGCTCCACTCCCGGGCGCTGCGGTCGACGATGATGCGCTCTCGCTGGAACGGGTCGCCGTCGAGCGCGGCCAGGGCCGCTTCCTCGGAGTCGGCCCGTACGATCAGCAGAGCGCCCGGGGCGCCGCTGAGCGGACCGGCGAGCAGCAGAGTGCCCTCGGCGTGCAGCTCCCGCAGGTGCTCACGGTGCTCGGGGCGCACCGACTGCACCCGCTCGGCATCGTCGGTGTAGGTGTACTGGACGGCGAAGAGGGCCATGATCGCTCCTGGGGTCGGGGCAGCGGACGAGCGGACGACGAGCGCCGGCCGCGCGGGTACAGGACCATCGTGCCCCACGGCCGAGTCCGTCCGACGGACCGTTCCACGGCGGCACAGGACCCGCCGGCTGGCTACTCTGATCAGCATGTCGCAGCAGAACGCCCCACAATCGGTGCCCCAGCCCGTTCCCCAGCGGCCCCTGCTCCCGCAGACCTCCGCAGAGCTGCGGCCGGAGCACCTCCCGACCTCCGTCGGCGACGACGGACGGATCGCGTGGGCCCTGGGCCTGCTCGGCTTCCTCTCGTTCCCCGGTCTCGCGATCCTCGCGACCTCGATCGCGATGCTCGTCACCGGCCTGGTCCAGCGGAAGCGGAACCCGGTGGCCCGGTCCGTCGGCACCCGTGCCGCGCTCTTCGGCGCGGTCTCGCTGCTCGTGACGGTCCTGTTCTTCGGGTTCGGGTTCGGCGTCCTCATTCCGCTCGGCGAGGCGGGCATCATCGGCGACGACACGATCTGGCCCGCCTTCATCCTGGTCCCGCTGGGGCTGTGGGTCGTGGTCGCCGGGCCGATCACGGCGATCGTCATGGGCATCATCGCGCTCGCGAAGCCGTTCTCGCCGGAGAAGCTCCAGGCGCTCTACGCGAAGGCGGGCCGCTGAGGCGGGAGGATTCCCCTCATCGGCCTCGGATCGGCAGCCAGTCCAGGACGTCCTGGATGCTCTGATCCCAGAACTCCCAGGCGTGGTCGCCGGGGCGCAGCCGCGAGGTGAGGTCGACGCTGTGCTGCTCCGCGGCGTCGATGAAGCGTCGGTTGTCCGCGGCCAGGAAGTCCTCCGTGCCGCAGTCCAGGAAGAGCGCGGGCACGCTCGAGGGGTCGACGGCGCCCAGCAGGCCCACGAGGTCGTCCGCCGTCCCGGTGCGGGGGCGACCGTTCCAGACCCGCTCGAACAGGTGACCCGAGCTGTCGCCGAGGTCCAGGCGGGGCAGATCGAGCGCACCGGACAGGCTCGCAGCCGCCGCGAAGCGGTCGGGGTGGTTCAGCGCAAGCTTGAACGCCCCGAAGCCGCCCATCGACAGCCCTGCCACGAAGGTGTCCTCGCGCGCGGTGGAGACATGAAAGGTGCGCGCGACGAGCTCGGGGAGCTCCTCGGAGACGTAGGTCCAGTACTTCTCCCCCACCGCCTCATCGCAGTAGAAGGACCGCCGCACCTCCGGCATCACCACGGCGATGCCCTTCTCTGTCGCATAGCGCTCGATCGACGTGCGGCGCTCCCAGATCGTGCAGTCGTCGCTGAGGCCGTGGAGCAGGTAGAGCACCGGGACTCCGTCGGCCGTGGTTCCCGGCCCGTTCGTCGCATCGGCCCCCTCCATGCCGATCCCGGAGGCGGCCTGGGGCATCAGCACCACCATCGAGGTGCCCATCCCGAGGGACTCGGCGAAGAAGTCGACGCGCATGCGGATCATGGGGGATCACTCCTGAGGTGGTGGCGGTGCAGAGGTGGCGGTGCTGAGATGACGGTGCTGAAGTGGCGGTGCGGCGCGCACCGAGTGATGCGCTCCGGAGGAGGCGGACGCCTGGCGGCGCGAGCGCGAGGTCGCGGCTCACGGTCCATTGAACACGTCGCACCTACGATGGCGGCATGAACACGACGACTCCCTCCACCCCGTCCTGGATCCGGGACGCGATCTGCTGGCAGGTCTATCCGCTGGGATTCTGCGGCGCGCCCCGGCATCGCGAGGACCTCGGCGGCGAGGGCTACGGCGGGGCCGACGGCGAGAACGTGGTGCACCGCCTGCGACGCCTCGAGGGGTGGCTCGACCACCTCCTCGGCCTCGGCGCGAACGTGCTGATCCTCAACCCGATCTTCGATTCCGTCTCCCACGGCTACGACACCCTCGACCACCGTCGTCTCGATCCGCGGCTGGGGGACGACGCCGACTTCGACGCACTGATCGCCGCCTGCCATGAGCGGGGGATCCGCGTGGTGCTCGACGGCGTCTTCAACCACGTCTCCGACCAGCACCCGGTGGCCCGACGTGCGATCTCGGTGGGTCCGAACAGTCCCGAGGGCGCCCATATCCGCTGGTCCGGTGAGCATCCGTACGGCTTCGAGGGCAACCCGGATCTGGTCGAGCTGAACCTCGCCGACTCCGTCGTCCAGGACGCCATCGTGGACATCATGACCCTGTGGCTGGGCCGAGGGATCGACGGCTGGCGCCTCGACGCGATGTATGCCGCGGGGGCCGACGCCTGGGCGCCGATCCTGCAGCGCGTGCGCGCCGCGCACCCCGAGGCATGGATCCTCGGCGAGGTCATCCATGGCGACTATCCCGCGATCGCCGAAGCGTCCGGCGCCACCTCGATCACCCAGTACGAGCTGTGGAAGGCGATCTGGTCCGGCCTGCGCGAGCAGAACCTGTTCGAGCTGGCCCATGCGCTGGGCCGTCACCAGGAGTTCCTCGACGCCGACGGCGGCGCGCACCCGCTGACGTTCGTGGGCAACCACGACACCACCCGCATCGCCTCCCAGCTCACCGACGGCCGCGACCTCGCCGCCGCCTACGCCCTGCTGGCCCTGCTGCCGGGCATCCCCGCGGTCTATGCGGGTGACGAGCTCGGGGCGACCGGCCTCAAGGAGGATCGTCCCGGCGGCGACGACGCGGTGCGCCCCGCCTTCCCCGACGATCCGGCCGCGGCCGGCACCGCGGCCCACCCCCGGGCGACGCATCCCCTGGAGGTGCTCAGCGCCGACGCCGCCCCGCGCATCCTCGAGGTGCATCAGCGCCTGTTCGCCCTGCGCCGCCGGGAGCCCTGGCTGTCGAGCGCCCACGTCGCCGTGCGGGAGGGGACGCTGGAGAACACCTATGCGGAGATCGTGCTCAGCGCGCGCTCGAGCGGCGAGGACGAAGGCGGGCATGAGGGCGAGCGTGAGGACCTGGGCGAGGGCGTTGTCGGGCCGTCGCTCACCCTCGTGCTGAACCTCGGCGAGGAGGCCCGGCCGGCTCCCGGCGAGGTGATCGAGGCCCTCAGCGGCGCGGACCTGCTCGACGGCGTCGGCCCGGCCGCACGGGACGTGGTGCCTGCGCACGGCATCGCCGTGGTGCGGTGAGAGATCGCCGTGCGGTGTGAGACGGACGAGCGCCCGCTTCAGCCTCCGCACACCGACCAGTCGTAGGCTCGGGACCATGAGCATCACGATCAAGTCCGCCGAGTCCGTGCACACCGCCCCTGTCGTCGCCGCTGGCCTGATCGGCGGGTGGCTGACGGCCCGCGAGACCGGTGTCCGCCCGCTCGGCGGCGTGGTGCTCGCGGCAGCCGGGATCTACGCCGGCCGGACCTGGCTGGCACGCCGCGGCCCCGCCACCACTGCGGTGCTCGGCGCGACCTACATGCTCGGCTTCGGCCTCTCGCATCCGCTCGCGAAGAAGATCGGCTCCTGGCCCGCCGTGCTGACCGTGACCGCCGCCGCCGCAGGCGCCTCCGCACTGCTCTCCGACGCCGCCTACAGCGACTGGAGCCCCGCCGACCCCACGGCCTGAGGCCAGGACCGGCCGCGGCCAGAGCGAGCACGACCGAGCGCGGCCCGGCCGAGCGCGGACGAGCGCAGGATGGGCGCAGAATGGGCGGGCGCGGACGAGCGCGGGATGGGCGGGCGCCCACCCCTCAGCAACGCAGGAACGTCGCCTCAAAGGGCATCTCGCCCCGCTAAACCGCTTTCTAACGTCGGAATAGTTGACTAGGCTAAGACTTCATCCCGACCGCCGGGACAGCGCAATCCTTGAGGACTCCTTTCCCCCATGCTCGGCACCATGAGCCGCCTCTGGCAGACGGTCCGCCCCATCCGATTCCGCCTCTACCTGGGCCTTCTCAGTGCACTCACCGCCTCCATCGTGGCGCTGATGATCCCCCAGGTGCTCGAATTCATCGTCAACCGCCTCGAGAGCGACGCCGTCGCCGCTACCATCTGGACCGGCGGCGCGATCGTGCTCGCCCTCGGCCTGGTCGAGGCCGCCCTGATCTGGATGCGCCGCACCTTCGCGGTCGCACCGTCGACCACGGTCGAGAAGCTCATCCGCGTGGACTTCTACCGCAAGGTCCAGAACATGCCGGTCTCCTTCCACGACGCGTGGGGGTCCGGTCAGCTGCTCTCGCGCATGCTCACCGACATCAGCCAGATCCGTCGGTGGATCGCGTTCGGCATGATCATGGCGGTGACCAGTGCCGTCACCGTCATGGTGGGCATGGCCCTGCTGTGGCGCTCCTCCGCGATCCTGGCGATCATCTTCTTCCTGGCCGCTGTGCCGGTCTCGGTGATCGCGTACCGCTTCAACCGCAGCTTCTCGGTCCTCTCGCGCCGCTCCCAGGACCAGAACGGCGATCTGGCCACCACCATCGAGCAGTCCGTGCAGGGCATCCGGGTGCTCAAGGCCTTCGGGCGAGGCCCATCGGCGCTCGAGGGCTTCACCGAGCAGGCCGAGGAGCTGCGCACCACCGAGGTGCGCAAGGCGACCGCCATCGCCCGCTTCGACATGTTCATGTTCATGCTGCCCGAGCTCGCTCTGGGCGCGGCACTGCTGGTGGGCCTGCACCTGACCGCGAACGGCTCGATCTCCACCGGTCAGCTGGCCTCCTACTTCGCGACCGCCACCCTCGTGGTCGGCCCGGTGCGCCAGCTCGGCATGCTCCTGGGCCAGGCCGTGAACGCCACCACCGCGCTGGACCGTCACTACGACGTGATGGATGCGGCCAACCGGATCACCTCGCCGCAGGAGCCGGTCGCCGTGGACCCGGCCCGGGCTGTGGGCGCGGTGCGTCTGGACGGCCTCCACTTCCGCTACGAGGACGCCCCGGACCACGTGAACGACGTGCTCGACGGTGTCGATCTCGAGATCCGCCCCGGCGAGACCATGGCCCTGGTGGGTGTGACCGGGAGCGGCAAGTCCACGCTGCTGCAGCTGGTTCCTCGCCTGTACGACGTCACCGCCGGAGCGATCACGATCGACGGCGTCGACGTGCGGGAGATGGACCTGATCACGCTGCGCACGCTGACCGCCGTCGCCTTCGAGGACGCCACCCTGTTCTCCGACTCGGTGCGGGAGAACGTGCTGCTGGGCGCCGCGGCATCCCTGTCCGAGGAGGAGCGCGAGCAGCTGCTCGAGCTCGCGCTCCGCACGGCCGACGCCACCTTCGCGTTCGACCTGCCGGACGGCGTCGGCACCCCCATCGGCGAGGAGGGCATGAGCCTGTCCGGCGGTCAGCGCCAGCGCCTGGCGCTGGCCCGGGCGATCGCCGCCCGTCCCGCGGTGCTGCTGCTCGACGATCCGCTCTCCGCCCTGGACACGAAGACCGAGGAGACGGTCACCGGCCGACTGCGCGAGGTCCTCGCGGGCACGACGACGCTGATCGTCGCCCACCGCACCTCGACGGTCGCCCTCGCCGACCGCGTCGCCCTCCTGGACCACGGCCGGGTGATCACCGTCGGCACCCACACGGAGCTGATGAAGACCTCACCCCGCTACCGCTGGGTGATCGCCAACCAGGAGGAGGAGGTGCGCCGCGACCAGGACATCGAGACCCTGACCGGGGAGCTCGAGCTCAGCGCGATCCAGCAGGCAGCCAGCGCGTCCGAACCGTCGGCCGATCCCTCGAGCCCTGACGCATCGGGCGAGCCACCGGGGGCGTCCTCCGGGCGGGAGCAGACCGTGACCTCCGGGATCCCCGCCGTGGGCGGGCAGAGCACCGAGCAGACCAGTGGGGAGGAGGACCGATGAGCACGACGACCACCGAACCCGATCAGGACGGCGACGAGCAGCGGATCCCCACCGCCGCCGAGAACAAGCTCTCCCGCTCCCGCTCCTTCGCCCTCCTCGGTGAGCTGATCTCCCCGGTGAAGGGCAAGTTCGCGCTGATGGCGCTCATGGTGGTGGTCGCCCAGCTCGCCGTGGTCGCCGGGCCCGCGATCATCGCCTGGGGCATCGACACCGGCCTGCCCGAGCTGATGCGCGGCAATCCGATCCCTGCCTTCCAGGCCGCGGCGCTGCACATCGGCGCCGCGATCGTGGGCGGGGTCCTGACCTTCGGATACGTTCGACAGTCCGTCGTGGTCGGGCAGCAGATGCTGCTGTCCCTGCGGCGTCGGGTCTTCCGCTTCACCCAGCGCCAGGACCTGGAGTTCCACGAGAGCTACACCTCCGGCCGGATCGTCTCGCGCCAGACCTCCGACATGGAGGCCCTGCGGGAGCTGCTGGACTCGGGCGTGAACGTCATGGTGGGTGCCTTCCTGTCCATGGTGTTCACGATCGTGCTGATCGTGAAGATGGACTGGGTGACCGGTGCGGTCATGCTGCTGATGCTGATCCCCTGCGTCCTCCTGACCATGTGGTTCCAGAAGCGCTCGAGCGTCGAGTACCGCGCGATCCGTACCCACTCCGCGCGGCTGATCGTCCACTTCGTCGAGGCCATGGCCGGTATCCGCGCGGTCAAGGCGTTCCGCAAGGAGGGCCGCAACCAGGCCGAGTTCGACACTCTCGCCCAGGACTACCGGGACGCGTCGCTGCGCTCGGTGAACGTGTTCGGCATCTACCAGCCGGCGCTGCGCATCCTGGCCAACGTGACCATCGCGGCCGTGCTGGTCGTGGGCGGTTTCCGGGTGCTGCACGGAGACCTGCAGGTCGGTGTGCTGGTCGCGCTGGTGCTGTACTCACGTCGCTTCTTCCAGCCGGTCGACGAGATCGCGAACTTCTACAACGCCTTCCAGTCCGCAGTGTCGGCGCTCGAGAAGATCGCGAACCTGCTGGCCGTCCAGCCGCACGTGAAGGAGGCCCCGAACCCCACCCCACTGACCGCTTCGAGCGGTCAGGTGGACTTCCGGGACGTCTCCTTCCGGTACACCGAGGACGGCCCGCTGGTGCTCCAGCCGCTGGACCTGCACATCCCCGCCGGGCAGTCGATCGCCCTGGTGGGACAGACAGGTGCCGGGAAGTCCACCGTCGCCAAGCTCATCTCGCGTTTCTACGACGCGACCGAGGGCAGCGTGCAGCTGGACGGAGTGGACCTGCGCGACATCTCCATGGACGACCTGACCCGCAACATCGTCATGGTCACCCAGGAGGCGTACCTGTTCTCCGGAACGGTCGCGGACAACATCGCGCTCGGCAACCCCGGTGCGAGCCGCGAGGAGATCGAGGCGGCCGCCCGTGCGATCGGGGCCGACTCCTTCATCGAGGCTCTCCCCTACGGCTACGACACCGATGTGAGCAAGCGCGGCGGCCGCGTCTCGGCGGGTCAGCGCCAGCTGATCTCCTTCGCGCGAGCCTTCCTCGCCGATCCGCGCGTGCTGATCCTCGACGAGGCCACCAGCTCGCTGGACATCCCCTCGGAGCGGATGGTGCAGGAAGGCCTCACCAAGCTGCTGGGGCACCGCACCTCGCTGCTCATCGCCCACCGCCTCACCACGGTGATGATCGCCGACCGAGTGCTGGTGGTGCACGGCGGAGAGGTGGTCGAGGACGGCTCCCCGCAGGAGCTGGTGGCTCAGGGCGGTCGCTTCGCGGCGCTGTACCAGGCCTGGCAGGACTCGATGTGAGCTGACGGAGTGGCCGACACGGGCCTCACGGTCCGGCGCCGGCCGCGCCCCGGACTGCCCGGAGGCGCACCGTCTCGCGTCGGCTGCGGTCCTCGGGACGTGTGGCGGACAGCAGGGAGATCCGCCATCCTCCGACGTCGGCGTCGCGCCCGCTCGTCGTGATGAGAGCGTGCCGCGCCTCTGCGTCGGAGCGCACCAGGAGCTCGGCGGCGTCGGAGCCTTCGTGCTCCCCCACCCGGACGATCCCGATGCGGAGGTCCTCCATTCTCCACTGGGCGCCCTGGTCGATCGTGATCTCTTCGATGTCCATCGTCAGCCTCCCATGTCCACGGAGGACACCCCGCGGAAGTTCTCCCTGTACTCATCCTCGGTCATGAACAGGTCCCCCGCACGGGCCGTGCCGCCGAGCGAGCCTCCGTCCGGGCCCCAGGGGTTCTCGAGGTGGATCCGGTCCTCCGAGGAGACGGTGCCGTCCGGCGCGGGCTCTCCTGCAGGCACGAAGCCCGCGACGTTGTATTCGTGGCGCGGCACGACCGTCGCGTCGTCGACCCGTCCCTCCCAGTAGGGGTACAGGCGAGCATCCTGCGGATGCTCGGACGCCACGGTCACCGGACCGCTCTCGAAGCGCTTGCGGATCCCCGCGAAACCAGCCTGTCCCGTGCGCTCCACGTCGCCCGGGGTGAGCATCTCGTACGCCTCGTCGCCCCAGCCGTAGTCGAGGCTCTCGTACGAGGAGTCCCCGTACTCGCTGCGGTACTCCGCCGCGGCCTTCTCGTAGATCGCCGGCCAGCCGCCGGCCTCCGTCCTCATCATCGGCTGTCCGTCGGACCCCAGGATCACCTCGCCGTCCGCATCGAGCACGGGCACGCGATGGCCCACGGCATCCGGCGAGAACTCGGAGTCGACGATGATCTCGACGGGCTCGCCGTCCCGGTACATCTGCACGGTCCAGGTGCCGTCGTCGTTGCGCCACAGGTGCTCGCGGATGTACTCGGGGTCGCGCTCGGCAATGCCCATCAAGGAGGCGAGGAACCAGCAGTCGTTGACGCTGCCCTGGTCGACACCTCGTGACCCGATGTTTCTCTCCGCCTCCTCCTCAGACCTCCGGTACGGGACCGCATTGCGCATCTTCCCGGTGACGATCTCGGGATCATCCTGATCACGCCTGCCGTTCGCGAGCAGATCCGCCGCGCCGTGCCCCTCACCCGCTGACGCCTCGTCCTGCTGCTGCGCTTCGGCGTCCATCACCTCGGCGAGCCTGCGCAGCACATCGATCATGACGGTCGTGCCTGCCCAGGCGTCCTGGGCCCGGGCATCGAACTGGCTCCGGTCCCCTCCTCGCCAGTCGACACCCGCAGTGCTCGACCTCAGTGCCCCTAGAAGCGTCGCCATCGTCGACGCTCCGGCACGCACGGCGTCGGCATGCGCACGGACCCCCTCCGTCTCCGCCCCCAGGAACATCGATCCTCCAGAATCTCTTCGTCATCCACATTTCGCCGCGTCCCGTGGCGATCTGGCAGGGAGCGTATGACGATGGGGGCCTCACCCACCGGGAGGAGATCTCCACTGTGGATAACCTCGGCGCGACGCACCGGGACGATGCTCCGGGTCGATGCTCCGGCGCCGACCGCCTGCTCCGCCCTGACGATCAAGGACACCTCTGTGCAGACTTCCGGGCCGCGCACACGCCGCAGGCCCCTGCGTGCGACATCCCTGGTGGCGGCCGTCGGGGCGATGCTCGCGGTCGCGGCCTGCAGCGCCGACGTCCGGCTCGAGGCGCACGACGCGGCGGAGAAGTACGAGCCGATCACGGAAGAGGTCGCCAGGGCGATCACTCAGGAGGGAACCGCTCTGACCAGTGACACCGGTGCCCTGGGGATCACCGGCTCTGACGATGAGTGCTGGGTCTCGGCCGGTTCCTATGCCAGCGGCCGGCCGCCGAGCACGGGCGACCCGGAGCCTCCGGATGCCGGGCCGATCGTGGATGCGGCGCAGGAGGTGCTCAGCGCACAGGGGTTCGCAGAGCTCGAGCTCGATGACGACTACCCCATGCCGATGCAGATCTTCACTGCCCACGACGACACCGGCGGACGCATCCACCTCACGATCGAGTCCCGCCCGAGCCGTCCGGCCGTGACCCTGCGGTGGAGCGCCCAGGTCGACACGCGGGACCAGCCCTGCGACGAGCGCCTGCTGCACTGACGTCATCCTCACGCCGACCTGCGACCTGCGACCTGCCACCTGCGACCAGCCTGTGATCGAGCCGTCATGGCAGGTTCTCCGAAGTCATGGCGCAGCAGGCCCGCGGCGCGCTACATTGCCTGAACACTCAATCACCTCGATCCTGAGGAGCAGCGCCGCTCTCGGCCGGCCACCCGCGGATCGCCCTCACCCCCAGAGGCACCCATGCTCTCCTCTATCGTGTCGCGCGCCCGTCTCCTGACCGTCCTCCTCGTCGCCCTCCTGTTCTCCGCGAGCCTGGCGATCGCTCCCCAGGCTGCCGACGCAGCGGTGAAGAAGCCGCTGGACATCGTGAAGGTCTACTACGATCCGCCCGGCAAGGACTACGCCAAGAACTCCCTGTTCACCAAGGAGTACATCCAGGTGAAGAACACCGGGAAGTCCACGCTCACCCTCACCGGGTACGTGCTCCGCGACAGCGGCCCGAAGAAGTTCGCGTTCCCCAAGGGCACGAAGCTCAAGGCCGGCAAGACCCTCACCATCCGCACCGGCAAGGGCAAGAACACGGCGAGCACCCTGTACTGGAACAACAAGGGCTACGTCTGGAACAACACCGGGGACACGGCCCGCACCTACAACGCCAAGGGCAAGCTGCTGGAGTCCTGCACGTACAAGGGCGGCAAGCACCCCAAGGCGACCAAGAAGACGGTGCGCACCACCACGACCACGGCATTCTGCTGAGGACGTGCGGCCCCTGAGCTGCTGAGGAGCGGCGCCTTGGTGAGGCGCGTTGTCTGAGGGGCACGACCCTTCAGGCGCCGAGCAGCTCCTTCAGGGCGGGCGTAACGCCCTCGACCTGCACCGGGACCGTCGGCCGACGGAAGGTCTCCGGCGTGACCAGGAAGCGCTGCTCGATGAGCGCGTCTCCCGGCTGCGGGCCCACCGCCGTGCCGTTCTCGACGTAGCCGCAACCGTGCGAGACGGCGAACGACGCCGCATTGCCGAGCACGGCCGAGGACTCGGCCCGCGTCGCGCCCAGGTGGTCGAAGGCGAGGACCAGCATCGCCTGCCGCATGAGCTTCCCGTAGCCCTTGCCGTGCGCCTCGAGCGTGAGCCACGAGCCGGACGTGACCGTGCGCCGCTGCGCGAAGCGCTCCGCGGCGACGTCCTGACAGCCGATCAGTCGGCCGTCGGCCCAGATCCCCAGCGGCAGCGTCCACTCGTGCGGTGAGACCGCCGCGCGCAGGCGCCACTGGAACCGCAGCGCCTCCCGCACCCGGATCTCGGGGTCGGTCTTGTACCAGGGGAAGACCTGCGGGGACTCCGGGTCCTCGAAGACCGGCCGACGCAGCAGCTGGGCGTACTCGAGCAGGTCGTCCTCGGCCAGCGTGCGCAGCGTGAGGTCGCCGGCGTGCAGGCGCAGGCCGTACGGAGGGTACTCGGCGGCGAGGTCCGGGATCGTCATCGGCACAGGTTAGCGCGACGCACCGGGGCGCGCCGACGTCTTTTCCTCGGGGACGGACGACTGTCTCCCAGGCCCCGGCGACGCCTTTCTGCCGGGTCACGCCGACGTCGTTCTTCGCGGGCTGCCGTCGTGCGGCTCCGGGGCTGCCCGCGTGCGACTGCGGGGCTGCCGTCGTGCGGCTCCGTACGCTGTCCCCATGACGATCGATGTGCTGCTGAGCGGTTTCGAGCCCTTCGCCGAGGCCTCCGTGAACGAGTCCTGGCAGGCGGTGGCACGTGCGGTCCCCGCCTTGCGAGAGCACGGCCTCGTCGTAGAGGGTCTCGAGCTGCCGGTGGAGTTCGAGCGTGCCGGTGACCTGCTCGAGCAGACGGTGCTCGAGCATCGCCCCCGCCTGGTCATCGCCGTGGGGCTGGCTGCCGGGCGTCGCGGGATCACGCCGGAGCGGGTCGCGATCAACGTGCGCGATGCCCGCATCCCCGACAACGCAGGCGCCTCCCCGGTGGACGAGCCCGTGGTGCCGGGCGGGCCTGTCGGCCACTTCACGACGCTGCCCCTGAAGGCCATGGTCGCGGCGCTGGCCGCCGAGGACATCCCGGGCGCGGTCTCGCAGACGGCCGGGACCTATGTGTGCAACGACGTCTTCTACCGGCTGCAGCACGTGCTGGAGACCGACGCGCGCCTCGCGGGGACTCGTGGCGGTTTCGTCCACGTCCCCTCGGCGGATGTCGTCGCACCCGAGAACGGCGCGCGGGCGCTCGTGACCCTCACCCTCACCGCCCTGGAGACCGAGGCGGACCTGTCCGTCACGGGCGGCGCCGAGCACTGACGCCACGCGCTGGGGATATCCGGCGCCCATCGGTCCTCCACAGGGCGGCGCGGGTGTGCACATCGGGGCTCACGGGGGACAACCACAGTCCGTGAACATCGCGCCACGCCTGAATACAGAAGTTATCCACAACGATCTCCACAGTCGTGGACGAATGACAGACCTGTAGTTCCGCAGGTACGAGGGATGTGCGTGGCGTGTCGCGGCAGACGTGTGGATGACACTGATCCACAATCTCCGGCACTGGCGGCACACTGCGCCGCCAACCCGGCCAACACGACGAAACCGCAGGTCATGAAACTTTCGCACCGACTCCGTTCGGCGTGATACGGCGTCGTACGTCGCAGCTCCTCAGACGGCAGAGGGTGGTCGTCGCCCTGCCGCGCCTCGGTGGACAGTGGTTGCCCGATGTCCGTTCCGTCGCACTTCTGCGTCCACACCCACCGTCTGTCCACAACGCATCCCCGGTTTTCCACACCCTCGCCGGGTTTTCCCCCCGCCGGACCGCAGTTCGTCCCCAAAGTTATCCACAACTGGGGATAGTCACACCGTTGTCATTCGATCGGGGGTTCGCCCTCCACAGGACGAACGGGCCGGGGCAGCGCGTACGCTGCCCCGGCCCGTCCCGTCGGCTCTGACGGTCCATAGCCCGTCAGTGCCGTCGGCCCTGTGGGTCTGTCGGTCCCGTCGGTCCGTAGCCCGTCGGTCCGTCGGTCTTGTCAGCCCCGACGTTGTCGGTCCCGGCTCAGATCGGCAGAGTCACGGTCTTCACCGCGATGAGCACCAGGCACAGCAGCACCGCGCCAGCCACCGCTGCGGCGTGCAGCGCCGCAGACCGCTTGGCGAGGGCCTGGCGGTCGGCGCCCGGGGAGGCCTTGGGGCGCAGGGCGAACATGCCCGCGGTGAGGAGACCGCCGATGACCAGGCCGCCCAGATGGCCCTGCCAGGAGATGTTGGGGATGGTGAAGGTGATGACCAGGTTCAACCCGATCAGCACCAGGATCTGCGCGGTCCGGCCACCGAGCCTGCGGTTCACGATGAACATCGCTGCGAACAGGCCGAACACACCGCCGCTGGCCCCGAGCGTCCCGCCGTACCAGGCATTGCTCATCGGATCGGCGAGGACGTAGACGGCTGTATGACCGCCGAGGAGCGAGACGAAGTACACGGCCGCGAACCGCACATGACCCATCGTCTGCTCCAGATACTGGCCCACGATCCACAACGCGTACATGTTCAGCAGCAGGTGCATGACACCGCCGTGCAGGAACCCGGCGGTGAGGAACGTCCAGGGCATGGCGAGGATCCGGAACGGGGAGAACACCCCGAGCTGGTAGACCACGTCGGGCATGACCGTCTGCCCGACGTAGGCGAGCACGCAGAGCGCGATGACCGCGTAGGTCACGTAGGGCTTGCTCCTGCCCATGCTGCCGCCCATCGCGTTGCGCGGGCGGGACGCCGCCTGCGCGCGGGAGAGCTCCTTCTCGCAGTCCACGCACAGCACACCCACGGAGGTGGGGCGCTGGCAGTCCGGGCAGGCAGGGCGGTCGCAGCGCTTGCAGCGCACGTAGCTCACCCGGTCGGGGTGCCGAGGGCAGACGGGCGGTGCGGCCTGCGGATCCGAGTTGTCCTCGGCGCTGTAGCCGTAGCTGGGGCGTTCCATGAGCCCATTCCATCACGGGCACCTGGGCCGACACCGGGGTACTGGTCACGGCACGGTGTACGGGAACGCGGCGAAGAGCCTCTCGAAGCGTCGTCGCTGGGCATCGCTGACCGATCGCAGCTCCGAGAGCACCAGGCTGCGTCTGCCGGCGGCGCCCTTCCGGGTCCATGTGCCCACCACCTCGCCCCGGCGGATCGCGGCGCGCTTGAACACGCCGTTGTTGCCGGGCACCAGGGACTGATGGCCGTCGTCGTCCATCAGGAACAGCCGGTCGCGGTATCCGAGCACCAGCTCGTCGAATCCCGGCAGGAGCAGCTCGGTCATGGCCTCCTTCGCCCGCGCCGCGTACTCCTCGGGCAGGCCCGGACGGCACCACACCTGCTGCCCGTCACCCCCACGGGCCTCTTCCGCACGGGCGTGGAGCCTGCCGGTGCGATCGAGATAGCCGGATTCGAGCCGGTCCTGCACCTGCGCGATGGCGGCACGGATCGTGCGCAGCGGGAGCTTGGTCCACCAGGCGAGGTCCCGCTCCCCCGCCGGTCCGTGCGTCGTGAAGTAGCGCAGCGCGAGCTCCGCGGTCGCCGCGACCTCGTCGCCCCCGAAGGCGCCCTGGAGATCGGTGCCCGCGGGGAGCCACTCCTGCGCGAGCACCACGGCGGTCTCCCCGTCCCGCCATGGGCCGTACGCGGCGACACCGGCGGAGATCAGCTCGTTCAGCACGTGGTACCCGCGACCCTGACCAGTGGCGATACCGGCCTCCTCCCAGGCGGAGAGCAGCTCCTTGCGCAGCACGCCCCGGCCGATCCCGGGCACCGAGTGCTCCGTCGCGACCGCTTCCAGCACCTCCTGCGCGCGAGCCACGTGGTGGTCCTCGAGCTCGAGCCGGCCGCGCCGCGAGATCGCCGCACGCAGCGGAACCGCGGCACACAGCTCGGTGAGCCACGCGAGGGAGTCGGCGGCGACCGCGAAGACGGTGCCGCGCATCGGATAGCCGCGCACGATCTCCCCGCGATCGAACGCAGCGAGCACAGCGTCCAGGTCCCCGCCGGTGCGCAGGGCGAGCGACGCCATCACGCCGGCCACGTCCTGCCCCTGATGCGCGCCGAAGGCACGCGCCACCTCCGTCGGCCCGCCGAAGCGCGGTGAGCCGACGAGTCCCTGGGCGAGGATCCGGACTCCAGCCAGGTGCCGTTGCGTCATGCGCCGAGGGTAGCCGCCGCCACCCACGGCCGAGCAGCGAATACATCGAATGGTTGATCCGCCGACGACCGGGGGTCCATAGCGTGGAGAACACTCCACGGCGGGACGATTTCCCGGCCGTGACCTGCGCTTCTCAGATGAAGGACCCACCGTGCCTGCACCCTCTCCCACCAACCATAGCCACCTGGCCGACGACCCCGTCGGCCCCGGTGACGACGTCACCATGTCGTCGGCCGACACTCCTCCGGGCCCCCTCGGGCGCATCGGATCCCGGATCGCGGGCGGCCTGACCGGCCGCCGCTCGGCCTGGGTGATGCTCGCCGTCTTCGTCGCGCTGCTGCTGGCCATGGCCGGCGGCCTGCGCGGCGCCGGCCCCGCCGCCGGCATGGACGCCCTGCCGGATTCCTCGGAGTCCTCCCGCGCCGCAGCCATCGCAGACACCATGGAGGGCAACCGCTATCAGCCGGTCTTCGCCGTCATCACGCGTGAGGACGGCACGGCGCTCACGGCCGACGACAAGGCCGCCATCGAAACCCTCGGCGAGAACCTCGCCGAGGTCTCCGGCCGCGACGCCGTCGGACCGATGCCCGCCGAGGACGGCGAGGCAGACCTGGTCATGACCACGGTCGACTCCGAGGCCGACAACGACGCGATGGACGCGATGATCACGGACCTGCGCGATGCGGCAGCGGAGTCCGCCCCCGAGCAGCTCTCCGTGTCCGTCACGGGCGGCCCCGCCGTCGGCTCCGACATCCGCGGCGCCTTCTCCGGCGCGAACTTCAAGCTCCTCGCCGTCACCATCGCCGTGGTGGCCGTGCTGCTCCTGCTCACCTACCGCTCCCCGATCCTGTGGCTGATCCCGCTGTCGATCGTGGCCCTCGCCGACGGCGCCGCCGGCGCCCTCACCTCGATGCTGGGCGAGCAGTTCGCCCTGGCCTTCGACGCCGGCGTGATCAGCGTGCTGGTGTTCGGCGCGGGCACCAACTACGCGCTGCTGCTGATCTCCCGCTATCGCGAGGAGCTGCATGCGCATGAGGACCATCGCGCCGCGCTGCGCACCGCCTGGGTCCGCACCGCGCCGGCGATCATCGCCTCCAACGTCACCGTGGTGCTCGCACTGCTGACCCTGCTGGCGGCCGTCATGCCCGCCACCCGCGGCCTCGGCATCGCCGCTGCGGCCGGGCTGCTCGTCGCGGTCATCGCCGTGCTGTTCCCGCTCACCGCGCTGCTCGCCGTCGTGGGCCGCAAGGTGTTCTGGCCCTTCGTGCCGAAGCCCGAGACGGCGGGGCGCATCGAGACCGCAGGGGTCGCAGAGACCACAGAGACCACAGGGGTCGCAGCGACCGTAGGGATCGCTGACACCCAGGCAGGTGCTGAAACTGGGGAGAGCGCGGAGAGCATGAAGAGCGCTTCGGGCCGCCGCGACGACGCCGAGCACGGGCCGTTCGCGACCGTCGCCCGTACTGTCACGAAGCGTCCGCTCTTCGCCGCCGTGATCTCTCTGGTGCTGATGGGCGTGCTGGCCACCGGCCTGATCGGCACCCGCGTTGGCCTGTCGCAGGACGAGCAGTTCGCCTCCGCCAACGAGTCCTCCACCGGCTTCGCCGCGATGGCCGAGCACTACGGTGCCGGCGAGAGCGCCCCGCATCAGATCGTGGTGCGGGAGGACATGAGCGGAGGCACGGATGCGGCGCTCGCCGCCGCCGAGGACGTGCCCGGCATCGACCGCGCCTCGGTCACGGGCACCACGCCCGACGGCTGGGCCGTGCTCTCCGCCGTCGGCACTGCCGAGCCCGAGTCCCCCGCCGCGATCGACGAGGCGGAGGGCCTGCGGGACACCTTGCACGACCTCTCCGGAGCCGACGCCCTGGTGGGCGGCACCACGGCGAGCGCCATGGACGTACGGGCCGATTCCACCCGCGACCTGTTGGTGGTGGCGCCGATGATCCTCGCCGTCGTGCTGATCGTGCTGATTGGTCTGCTGCGGGCCGTGGTCGCACCGCTCGTGCTGCTCACCGTGAACGTGGCCAGCTCGGTCGCCGCGATCGGCCTGGGCCTGTGGGCCGGGCGCCTGCTGTTCGACATCCCCGCCCTCGACGTGACCGTCCCGCTGCTGGCCTTCCTGTTCCTGGTGGCCCTCGGCGTGGACTACACGATCTTCCTGGTCCACCGCGCCCGGCACGAATCCGCCGAGCACGGCACGAAGCAGGGCATGGTGCGGGCCGTCGGCTCCACCGGAGTGGTCATCACCAGCGCCGGCGTAGTGCTCGCCGCGGTGTTCGCAGCCCTGGGCGTCCTGCCCCTCGTGGTGCTCGGCCAGCTGGGCCTCATCGTGGGCCTCGGCGTGCTGCTGGACACCCTGCTGGTGCGCACCGTGCTGGTCCCGGCCCTGTTCGCCCTGATCGGCGACCGGATGTGGTGGCCCTCCAAGCCCACCTCCTGACCGGCATCGAGGGTTCTCGTCCGACGGGGCGCGCAGGGACACCTGCCGACCCCGTCGGCTGTCCGCGCATCGGGAGCCTCTGAGCTCTGCGACCCGCTCCCCAGCTCCGTCCAGGCCGATAGCCTGGTGGGTCGATTCCCCCCTCGTAGGAAGTTCTTCATGACGCCCCGACGCCCGTTCGCCGCTCCGTCCGACTCCCTCTCCGCCATGGACCTCGCACGCCGCGGCGTGCTCCTGGGCTCTCCCGCCCTGCTGCTGGCCGGTTGCGGGTTCCTCCCCGGCACGGAGGACGCAGAAGCCGACGGCACCGGGGACGGCGAGACAAGGACGGGAGACGGTGACGCCGAGATCGAGCAGGCTGCGGGCGTCGCGACCCTGGAGATCCCGCCGACCGCCATCGAGGACACCACGGACGCCGCCGACCTGGTCGAACCGATCGACAGCTCGACGCTGCTGCGCAATCCATTCTCGGAGCTCGGCGTGACCGGCACCGTACTGCTGAACGAGCTCTCCGCGGAGACCTATGTCCGGCTCACCGGGGAGGAGCCCCCGGCCACCGATCAGGACGAGGACGAGCCCGCCACCACTATTTACCCGGGTGAGGGCAAGACGTTCCTCCTGGCCACCTGGAAGTCCGTCGACGCTGAGTGGGAGCCGGTGTCCGTCCGGGGTGGTCGGACGTCGATCGAGCTGGCCGTGGGAGGCAATTCGGAGCTGATGCTGGCCGAGGCCCGGGAGGGGCAGACCGAGCACGATGGCGCCGTCCTCGCCACCGTCGACGCCTCCCTCGGCCCCGACGCGGCGTCGCTGCGCACTGTCCTCGACGAGGGCGAGCAGCAGCTCTCCCTGGTCGACGGCACCTTGCTGGCGAGCGTCGCACCGTGGATGTACGAGCGGTCCGGCGAGGTGGAGGTCTCCGAGTCCGAGGAGTTCGAGACCGAGGTGGAGGACGGTTTCGCCAGTGATGTCATGCACCTGCGGGGCGGCGTCGACTCCGCGTACATGACCTCATTCATCGACAACACCGACGGATTCGGCGGCCACCTGGGCTGGGCCGGCGACGACGAGGTGTTCGTCGTCGTCCAGCTGGCGTGGAAGAAGGACTACTCGGCGAACATCGAGGACGTCAGCCGCATCGCCCTGGTGCTGAACGACGGCACGGAGCTGCTCCCCGAGCAGGAACAGTCCTCCGTTTTCGGAGATCACTCGAAGAACGTCGCGACGTTCGCGGTGCCGTCGGAGGAGCCCACGGCGACAGTGCGCATCTCCCCACGGTTCCAGCAGATCCTCGACAAGGAGTTCGACGAGTCCCACGATCCGATCACGGCGACGCTGACCTTCGCCTGACCTGGCAGCAGAGTGCTTGCCCGGAATCACGCCTGGTCGGCAGGGCACTTGCGGCGACGGCGCGTCCCAGAGGCCTGACGACCGGCCGGCACCAGGCGACGGGTGAGCGGAGTAGAGCTGAACGGCCAGGCCTCTGTCACCAGCGGGCCGATGGTGAGCCGAGCAGACAGGCCCGTGTCACCAGCGGGCCGATGGTGACCAGCACTGGCGATATAGCCACAGCTCGTCACCATCGGCCCACCGAGAACACGGCGGGCCGCGGCACGCCCGCCCGGCAGCGCAACCGTTCCCGCAGCTCAGCTTCCGGTCCACAGCACCGCCCGCACAGCACAGCGGCCCGCCCCCGAAGACCGGGGGCGGGCCGCTGTGATGTGCGGGCCGTCCGCTCAGAGCGGGACGGACCCTGGCGAGGTCACCGGGAGATCACTTCTCGATGGTCACCGAATTGATGACGACGTCCTCGAGGGGACGGTCGCGCATATCGGTCTTGACGCCCTCGATCTCGTCGACGACCTTCTTGGAGTCCTCGTCGGCGACGGCGCCGAACACGGTGTGCTTGCCCTGCAGGTGCGGGGTGGGGCCCACGGTGATGAAGAACTGGGAGCCGTTGGTGCCGGCGGGCTGGCCGGTGATGGCGTTGCGGCGCTTGCCGGCGTTGGCCATGGCCAGCACGTAGGGCTCGTTGAAGTTCTTCTCGGAGATCTCGTCGTCGAAGGTGTAGCCGGGGCCGCCGGTGCCGGTGCCCAGGGGGTCGCCGCCCTGCAGCATGAAGCCGGAGATGATGCGGTGGAAGACGACGCCGTCGTAGAAGGGACGCTTCACCTTCTCGCCGGACTCGGCGTCGGTGAACTCACGGGTGCCCTCGGCGAGGCCCACGAAGTTGTCGACGGTCTTGGGGGCATGGTCGGGGAACAGCTCGAGACGGATGTCCCCGTGATTGGTGTGAAGAGTTGCGAACATGGCGCAATCTTCGCACAAGGCTTCTGCACGGGCAGGGCTCACCCCTGTCCGCCCTCAGCGGACAGCGCGCCTGCGCTGGGCCGACCAGTCGGGAAGGCGCGAACCTGACCTTTGTCCGAGGACCGTGCAGACTTGCTCGCGTTAGAGTTGTGCCACACGGTCCGGGCTTCTGCGGAAGTCCGGCCCAGGGACCACCGTCGGCCCGACCCGGCGGATTCGACCGAAAGGGGAACCTCATGGCGCTGACCAGCAAGCGTGAGTCCAAGAAGGCCAAGAAGCAGGCCAAGAAGACTGTCGCGGCCGCCGATTCGACCGGGCAGAAGGCCGAGAAGGCCATGGAGGAGCTGCAGAAGCTCGCCTCGACCGTCGGCCCCGTCGTGTCCGAGGGCGCCCGCGAGGCCCGCAGCCGCGCCAACGACCTCGTGGACCAGTACGGTCCGGGCGTCGAGGAGCGCTTCCGTCACCAGGGCGAGAAGCTCTCCGAGCTGTCCTCGAGCATCGGCCCGCGTGCCGACAAGTTCAAGCAGGACGTGCAGGACGACTACCTCCCGCGCGCCCGCAAGACCGCTGAGACCACCGGCAGCGTGCTGAAGGCCGCCGTCGATGCCGCTCGTCACGAGCTCGACAAGGGCCAGGACGACATCCGCACCGCGGCTCTGCAGCCCACGCCGAAGAAGAAGGGGCGCGCCGGCAAGGTGCTGCTCGTGCTCGGTCTGGCTGCCGCCGGTGCCGCCGCGGGCTACATCGCCTGGCAGAAGACCCGTCCGGTGGAGGACCCCTGGGCCCCGCCGGCGGACTTCGCCCGTGCACACTACCCGGCCTCCGCGTCGAGCGAGGACGACTCCTCGACCGTCTCGGACACCGTCGGTTCGGCCGACGCCGGCGACGTGGCCTCGGCCCTGAAGGGCGACGACCGCTCCTCGGACACCGCTCCGAAGGAGGTCAAGGTCGATTCCGATCCGGCCGAGACCTCGGTTGCCTCGGACGACGAGAAGCGTGGCAGCCACCGCGGCGACGCCTGAGTCCCGACTCGGCACGCTGACCGCGGAGCATTCCGTGCACGGCGCGGCGACCCCGTCCTTCGACGGTGGTCGTCGCGCCGTTCTGCTGCGCACGGAGCGCCTGCTGCTGGCTCCCGTGGCCGAGAGCGATCTCGAGGAGCTGTTCGCGCTGCATGCGAACCCTCTCGCCTTCGCCGACGACCTCACCGAGCCGCTCACCGACCGCGAGCAGATGCGCTGGGTGCTGCAGCAGTGGATCCGGGCCTGGCAGGAGCATGGGACCGGGTATCTCACGGTGCGCCCCACTGCAGTGGGGTCGGTGCGCGGACGCACAGCGGACGACGGCACCGCAGCGGACACGACGACCGCCGACACCGCAGCGCGGGCAGCGGCCAGAACAGCGCCCGACAACGCTGCGGCGAGAGCGCTCACCACGCGGGACTCGCTGCTGGGCGTCGTCGGCCTCACCCCGCTCGCGTTCGAGGGCGGGCATGTCCTCAGCGTCTACTGGCGCCTGGACCCCGCAGTGACAGGGTGCGGCATCGCCACCGAGGCGGCGCGCGCCGTGCTCGCAGATCCCCGGCTCGGCGCTCGAGATCAGAAGGTGATCGCCGTGACCGCTGCGGGCAATCGCCCCTCGCTCGCCCTCGCCGCGCGGCTCGGCTTCCTCCGCTCCGAGCGGGAGGCGCCCGGCGGGCGCACAGGCGATGTGCTGCTCGTTCGTCGGCCGGAGGACGAGGCGGGCACGTAGGGTGCCGGTGACGACCCGCGGAGAGGACCCTGCCGCAGATGACGACGGCAGATCGCACAGGGAGAGTGACCAGCATGCGCAGAGACCGTCTCCGCCCCGGCGGCATCCCGTCCCTGCCCGAGTACTTCCCCGGAGCGAACGAACGGGTCACCGGAATCGAGATCGCCGCGGAGGCCGACTCGACCAGCCTGATGGAGGAGCGCACCGATCCGTCGTTCCTGGAGACCGGACGGATGGAGATCGTGCTCCCGCCGTCGGAGGGTGACGCCGGGGCCAGCCCCACGGCCGACGAGCACGACCGCAGCTCGGCGCCCCACGAGCACGACCGCAGCTCCACGGCCGACGAACCCGACCGCAGCTCCACGGCCGACGAGCATGACGGCAGCCCCACTGCCAGCGAACCCGACGGCGACTCGACAGGCCCCGCCTAGACTCGGATCCCATGGATGCCCCGCCGCTGTCGACCTCGTCCCCGACCTCCGGCGCGGGCCGTTACGCCCCCTCCCCCAGCGGTGACCTGCATCTGGGAAATCTGCGGACGGCGATCCTCGCGTGGGTGCTGGCACGCCGCAGCGGGCGCGCCTTCGGCCTGCGCATCGAGGACCTGGACCGCGTACGGGAGGGCTCCGAGCAGCGTCAGCTGGAGGATCTCACCGCGCTCGGACTGGACTGGGACGGCGAGGTGGTGCGGCAGTCCGCGCGCGGCACCGCCTATGACGCGGCGATCGAGCACCTGCGCGCTCATGACCAGGTGTTCGAGTGCTACTGCACGCGTCGGGAGATCCTCGAGGCGCCGAGCGCGCCGCACGCCCCGACGGGGGCCTATCCCGGCACCTGCCGGGACCTCACCGAGGCCGAGCGGGAGGCGGGCCGCGAGCGGATGAGGCAGCTGCGGCGCGAGCCCGCCCTGCGTCTGCGCGCCGACGTCACCACTTGGACCGTGCAGGACCTGTGGGCCGGCGAGGTGCACGGCATGGTGGACGACCTGGTGCTGCGTCGCGGCGACGGGGTGGTGGCGTACAACCTCGCGGTCGTCGTGGACGATGCGGCCGCCGGCGTGGACCAGGTGACCCGCGCCGATGACCTGCTCAGCTCCGCACCCCGTCAGGCCCACCTCGCCCGGCTGCTGGGGCTGGCGGAGCCCCGCTATGCGCACGTGCCGCTCGCCGTGAACCCCGCCGGGGCGCGCCTGGCGAAGCGGGACGGTGCCGTGACCCTGCGCGATCGCCTCGAGCAGGGCGAGAGCTCGGCGGACGTCGTCGGACGGATCGGGGAGTCGCTGGGCCTGCCCGGGTGCCGCACCGCGTCCGACGTGCTCGAGCGCTGGGACCCGTCAGATCTGCCGCGCGACCCCTGGATCGTGGACCTGCCCGACCGCTAGGTCGCCGCCGGCGCGACCCGCGGCCTCGCAGAGGGCCCTGGAGGCCATCTCCCAGCGCGCTAGGCACCCGCCCCCTCATCGAGCTGGGGGTACACCGTCCGGCAGACGCTGTCGATCCCGAATTCACCAGGCCATGCAGAGGGTCGGCACGTTTTCCACACCACACTTCGACGCCGAGTGGAGCAAAACTCGATACACGAATGTATCGTGTTGCTCGTGATGGGATTCCTCCGAACGCTCCTGACCGCCCTGTCGACCGCATTGTCGACCGCGGTCCACGCCATCGTCTCCTCGATCGCCTCCGCCGCCCGCTCCCTCGGACGCGGCACCGCCGCGGCCGGACGCGGGGCTGTCGCGCTGCTGCCCGGGGAGTGGAAGAAGCCGATCGCGGCACTGTTCGTCGTCGGCCTCGCGCTGGTCCCGCTGATCTACTCGGGGAACATGACGTGGTCCTTCCGTGATCCCTCGAACTCCCTGAACCAGATCACCGCCGCGGTGGTCAATGAGGACGAGGGCGCGACGATGACACCGCCCGGCGGCGACGAGACCCATCTGGACGTGGGCGCTGAGTTCACGGACACACTGCTGGACATCGACAAGGAGAACGTCTTCCACTTCGTTGAGGTCTCCCCGGAGGAAGCGCATCGGGGCCTCGAGGACGGCACCTACGGAGCGACGGTGGAGATCCCCTCCGACTTCTCCGAGAACATCGCGGGCCTGGGCGGGGATCCCGAGGACGCCGCCGAGACCGCCCCGGGACTGCTGACCATCACCACCAACGACGCCATCAACTACGTGGGCGGCAACTTCACCAAGTCCGTCGGCACCGCGCTGACGGACTCGCTGCGCGGGAGCGTGCTCGAGGAGTACCTCGACAATATCTACGTGGGCTTCACGACCATCCATGACGGCATCGTCGACGCCGCGGACGGCGCCACGCAGCTCGCCGACGGCTCCTCCGAGCTGCACGACGGCACCGGTGATCTGGTCACCGGGACCAGCGACCTCAAGGACGGCACCAGCAGTCTCGTCGGCGGCGCCGACGAGCTCGCCGACGGGGCCTCCACCCTGCACGGCGGCAGCCTCGACCTGGTGGTGGGCCTGGACCAGCTCTCCGCGGGAGCGGTCGAGCTGCGCGACGGCACTGCCACGCTGAACGCCGGTGCTCAGCAGCTCAGCACGGGCCTGGTGACGCTCGATGAGAAGGGTCGGCCGCTGCGCTCCGGCGCTAACCAGCTCGCCGCGGGCACGGATCAGCTCGCGACCGGCGCGAGCGCCCTGGCCGGAGGCGCCGATCAGGTCGCCGGCGGCACCCAGCAGCTGGACGACACCATCTCCGCCGCGCAGGAGCGCGCCCAGGAGATCGGTGTGACGCCCGAGAGCGTGCAGACCGCGACCGACGACCTCATCGCCGCGATCGACACCCTCGAGGACGCGGCAACCTCCGTCACCGACGCCCTCGAGCAGCCCGGCACCGACGCGGAGTCGCTCGCGAGCTCGATGGCCACCCTGAACGAGGCGGCGACCAGCGTCGACGACAGCGCGCAGGCCCTCGCCGCCGACACTGGTGACCGCTTCGAGGACGCCAAGACCCTCCAGGAGGGCGCCAAGAGCATTGGCGACGAGGTCGAGACTCTCGACGGGGAGGTCCAGGAGGTCAAGACGGCGACCGGGGACGCCGCCGAGAGCGCCTCGGCCTCGAAGGCCAGCATCGACGACTACACCGCCCGCGTGGACGACCTCGTCGCCGAACAGTGCACCGGCGGCGACGGCGGCGAGGGCGGCAACGGCGACAGCGACGACCCGAGTGACGGCGGTGGAGACGGAGAAGGCGACGGTGGCGCGAGCGATGCCGCACTGTGCGCGGAGCTCGCCGAGCTGTCCGAAACCTCCGAGCCGACCCGGGACGATGCCGACACGGCCGTGACCGATGCGGAGGCAGCCGACGACGCCGCCGCCAAGGCCGCCGAGCGGTCCACGGGCATCGCGGACACCGCCTCCGGGATGTCCACCGCCGCGAACAACATCGTCGACTCCCTCGATGAGCTCTCGACCACGACCAGCACGATCGCCGAGGGCACCTCGCAGGTCGCCGGCACCACCGGCACACTCACCGAGGACGCCTCGGCGCTGGACTCCGCGCTCTCGGACCTGCGAGAGGACGCCGCAGCGGGTACCTCGGATCCCGACCAGGGCACGTCCGCGAGCGATCGCGCCGAGGAGCTCGCCGCACAGGCGCGCACCGCGGCCGCCGCACTGCCCGAGGCCTACGGGACGCTCCAGCAGGGCGCGGACGACGTGCACCGCCTGAACAGCGGTGCGCAGGATCTCTCGACCGGCGCCGGGGAGCTCGCGACGGCGTCCGGCACCGCGAACTCCGGTGCCCAGGATCTCGCCTCCGGGCTGGGCCAGTACACCGACGGCGTGGGCACCGCCCGCTCGGGCGCCGAGGACCTCGCCGACGGCTCCTCGCAGCTCACGGCAGGAGCGGGGACGCTCGCCGACGGTCTCGGCGACGCCAGCTCGGGCGCCGGGGAGCTCGCCGACGGCGCGGGCCGCCTCGACTCGGGCGCCGGAGAGCTCGCCGACGGTGCCGGTCAGGTGGACGACGGGGCCGGCGACCTGGCCGAGGGCGCCGTGACCCTCGATGACGGCGCCGGAGAGCTCGCCGACGGCTCCGCCGAGCTGCGCGACGGCCTGGAGGACTCCAAGGACGACGTGCCCGCCTACACCGACGACGAGAGCGCGGACCTCGCGGAGACGGCGTCGGACCCGGTGCAGATGAGCTTCGAGCGCGCCAACGAACTGTCCCGGTTCGGCGAGGGCCTGGCCCCGCTGTTCCTCGCGATCAGCCTCTGGGTGGGCGGCATGGCCATCTTCCTCATGATGCCGCCGTTCTCCGCCGAGGCCGCCGCCCGTGGGGCGGGGCCGGTGCGCCTGCTCGCCGGCGGTCTGGTCCCAGCCTTCCTGCTGGGACTGGTGCAGGCGGCGATCGCCGTCGGCGCGCTGTACTGGGCCGTCGACATCACGATGCGGGACCTGCCGCTGATGTTCGGGCTCGCCGGGCTGACGAGCCTTGTGTTCGTCGCACTGAACCACGGCTTCGGGGCTCTGTTCGGCCCCGTGGGGAAGTTCGTGGCGCTGGTGCTGATCGCTCTGCAGATCTCCGGGGCCGGCGGCACCTATCCCACGCAGACCCTGCCGCAGTTCTTCCAGATCATCCATCCGTACCTGCCGATGACCCATGCCGTGGACGCGTTCCGCGGAGCGATCGGCGGCGGCTGGGTGAATCCGACGGAGGACCTCCTGTGGCTCTCGGGCTGGCTGCTGCTCGGCGTCCTGCTGGGGCTGGCCGGAGCCGTGGTGCAGCGGCGACGCGCCCAGCGGGCCGGGGACGACGCGGACCTGCAGGAGGCCGGCAGCGGGGACGCGGAGGCCGCCCCTGATCCCGCCTGATCGCGCCTAACTCTGTCAGGGCTCCCGGAAGGCCTGCTCGGCCGGGATCCGGACCACCGGGGCGATCACCACGTCGTGGATCTTCCAGTCCACGTCGTGCAGCGCGGCCCGGAGGTCCTCGCACCGCTGGCCGGTGATCTCCTCCCCGTCGGCCGCGACGACGAACATCTCGACGTGGAACACGTGGCCCTCGTCGCGGACCCGGCCGACGGCGTCCGCCACCCACGTCGTCGCCCGCGCCGTCTGCTCGACCTGGGCGGTCAACGGGTGCGGCTCCTTCTCGTCGAAGGTGCGCGCCTGCCCGTCGGTGAGCCCCCGGATCGCTGCGCGCAGGTTCTTCACGCCGTCATGGAGGATCGAGACGGAGACGGCGATCGCGGCGGCCGCATCCGCCCACCACAGGCCGACGCCGATCCCCAGGATGCCGATCACGGTCGCGAGCGCCGAGGTCCAGTTCGCCTTGTTCATGTCGGCGTCGGCGAAGAGCACCTTGTCGTGCAGCGGCTCGGCGAGCTTCATCTTCATCCGCCCCAGGAAGATCGGCGGGATGTTGGTGACCACCATGACGGCGATCATCAGCCAGCCGGCCCAGAGGCCGTGCCCGAACAGGACCATCAGGCCCACCGGCGGTCGTTCGACCTTCACCAGCGTCGTCACCGAGTCGATCACCAGGAAGGCGCCCATGCCCAGCAGCGCCGCCGCCGAGACGACGTGCGCCACCCCGATGGAGCGGTGGTGGCCGTAGGGGAACTCGCGGCTGGAGCCCTTGCGGATCCGCCGGGCGGCGACGAGGAAGGCGATCGGCGGCAGCAGCGACATGGAGTCCTCGAGCCAGGCGGCCTTCATCGCCTGGGACTGCCCCGAGACGGCGGCCACCATCGCGACGGTGACCACCAGGAAGACGATCGAGAACCGTTCGAGCCGGATCGCCCTGGCCAGGATCTTCTGCTGCTCCTCCGGCAGGGCGTCGCGACCGGAGGTCGAGGTGCTCTCCGGGGCGGGTTCGCCGCTCTCGTTCACAGCTCCCCCTCCTGCTCGGCGAGGAACCGTTCGAGGGAGACCTGCAGGGCGTTCTCGCCGGGGCGCACCCCGATCACCATCTTCTGCGTGGAGCCGTCCTCGGCGGTGGCCGTCTGGTACGGGCGGGTCGGCGAGATCGTGTCCGACCAGGGGGTGTCCGCCGTGAGGCCGCCGATCACCAGGTCGAGCTCGTCGTTCTCCACCTTCATCGCCAGGACGCTCAGGGCGGCGACCTCCCACTCGATCGTGGCGTCGATGGACTCGGCGTACCGCGTGACGAGCTCCGCCTCGGTGCCGCCGACGGTGCCGTCGGGGTCGATCTGCGTCCAGGGGGCGTTCTCCGAGGCGCCGACGTGCAGGATGCCGCCGGTGGCACGGTCGAGGGTGCCCTGGGAGTCGCGCGGGAGGGATCCCGCGCACCCGGTGAGCGCGACCATCGCGGCGCAGCCCAGCAGCAGGGCGCCGCGGCGCGTGGGCCGGTGGGTCGTGCGGGCCGCGCCGGTCCCACGGGTCACGCCCGTCATCGGAGTCATGAGGGTGAGCCGGGTCAACCGGGTCAACCGAGTCATGAGGGTCGACCGAGTCATGAGGGTCATGGTGCGCCTCCGGGGTCTCAGGGCCTTCGGCACGGCCGTCGATCCCCGCACTCTATGTCGCCTCTCCTCGTCGCCGCAGCCCGCGAAAGCCGAGCCGAGGCGCTCAGGCGGGCACGCGCACTCCCGAGGGGAACAGCACGCGACCCGGGGTGATGGCCTCGTCGGAGCTCACCGGACCCTCGGAGGATCCGGGATCCTGGGGCGCTTCCGGCGCCTCGGAATCGGGCCGACCGAGCGCTCGGAACTCCCAACCGGCCTCCCTCCAGGCCTGCGGGTCCAGCACCGCACGGCCGTCGATGATCCGCGGCGAGGCGACCAGGTCGGCAGTGGCCACCGGGTCGAGATCGCGGTACTCGCGCCACTCCGTCAGCAGCAGCACCAGCTCCGCATCGCGCAGGGCCTCTTGGGTGTCCGGGACCGTGCACAGGCCCGGGATGCTCCGCTGCGCCGTGCGCAGCGCCTCGGGATCGGTGACGGTCACCCGGGCCCCGGCGGCCCTCAGCCGGGACGCGACCTCGAGGGCCGGCGAGTCGCGCACGTCGTCGCTGTCCGGCTTGAACGCCGCACCGAGCACCGTGATGCGCCGTCCCTCCAGCCCGCCGAGCGTCTCCTCAGCGAGCGCGACCATGCGGGTGCGGCGGCGTCCGTTGACGGCGTCCACCTCGCGCAGGAAGCCGAGGGCGTCGCCGACGCCGTGGTCCTCGGCGCTGGCCAGGAAGGCCCGGATGTCCTTGGGCAGGCAGCCGCCCCCGAAGCCCAGCCCGGCGCGCAGGAACTTCGCCCCGATGCGGTCGTCCATGCCCAGTGCACGGGAGACATCGGTGACGTCGGCCCCGGTGGCCTCGCACATCTCCGCCACGGCGTTGATGAAGGAGATCTTGGTGGCCAGGAACGCGTTGGCCGAGACCTTCACCAGCTCTGCGGCCTCGTATCCCATCACCAGACGGGTCACGCCGCGCTCGAGGATCGGGGCGTAGACGGCGTCGAGCATCGCGACGCGCTCGTCCTGCTCGTCGCCGCTGGGCACGCCGTAGACCAGACGGTCCGGGACGAGGGTGTCCTGGACGGCGAAGCCCTCGCGGAGGAACTCGGGGTTCCACATCAAGCGGGCGCCGTCGACCTGCTCGAGCGTCGCCGCGAGCTCGCGGCTGGTGCCCGCGGGCACGGTGGACTTGCCGACCACGAGCGTCGGGGCGCCGCCTCGGGCGGGGAGCACCTCGGTGAGCGAGGCGATGGCGGAGCGCAGGTGGCCGAGATCGGCGCCCATCCCGTCCGCCAGCTGGGGGGTTCCCAGGCCCAGGAAGTGCACGTCGGCGTCGGCGAGCTCGGCGTAGTCGGAGGTGAAGCGCAGGCGGCCGCTGTCGAGCCCGCGCTGGAGCAGCTCGTCGAAGCCGGGCTCGTGGAAGGGCGCGTGGCCCGCCTGCAGGGCGGCGACGCGGTCACGGTCCACGTCCAGGCCGATCACCTCGTGGCCCAGCTCGGCCATGCTCGCGGCGTGGACGGCACCGAGGTAGCCGATCCCGATCACGGAGATCCTCAGGGTCATGTCGTCACGGTCCTCTCGTCGGGGGTATGCAGTAAGTCGTCGGGAGCGACAGGTGGGGCTCCCGGGGCGGGGCGGAGATCCGCGGCGAGCTCTCGGGCGAGGGCGCGCCATCGCGGACGGAAGGCGTACACGCAGGTCAGACGGGCCAGCGTGCCGCTCTCGTACGCGGCGAGGGTGGCGGCGGGGATCCGCGCACGCAGCGCGGCCGCGTCGATCTCCTCGCGAGCGATCCGGACGTGCTCCGCGTTCCAGATCCCCTGCAGCTCGCGCCAGCTGGCGTGGGCCCGCAGGTTCGCGAGGTCCAGGGCGGGATCGCCGAGCACGGCGGTGTCCACGTCGAGCAGTCCGGGGGCCAGGCCCGGGGCGTGAAGGATCTGCTTGTCGTGGAGGTCGCGGTGGATCAGGGCCGGACGCTCCGGGGCCGTGAGGCGGCCGAGCTCGCGCCGGGCGGCCTCGATTGCGCGGTCCCGCAGCGTGCTGCCGAGGGGGTCGACGAGCCGGGCTCGTTCGCGCCAGCTCTCCAGCACGGCGCTCTCCTCGGCGGGACCGTGCACTGCGCCGTCGGGCGGAGTGACCGGACCTGCGGCGAGGGCCTGCGCCCACGCGGTGAGGGTCTCGCGCCAGGCGCGGCGCCAGACGCCGTCCTCGAGCGGGAGCCCCTCGTGCAGGGTGCGCCCAGCGAGCGCGGCGGTGGTCACCGAGTCCTCGTCAGCCGTGATCTCCTGCTGCAGCCGGAAGGGCCCGTCGAAGGAGGCTGCGCTGGTCAGAGCATCACGGAGACGCTGCGCTCGACCGGGGCGGACGATCTTCACGTATCGCTCGCCCTGCTCACCGGCGGCGGGGACGCGCACCACGGCGCGCTTCCCGGGCCGGTGGGAGACGACCTCGGCGTCGGGGTGCGCGTCCAGGCAGCGGGCGAGTCCGGGCAGGCGAGGATCCGTGCCCGGGGCGAAGACGGTCACCTCACCGGTCTCGGGGTCCAGCCGGGCGCCGCGCGGCCCGCGGCGAGCGGTCGCGGAGTCGGTGCGCTCGGCAGGGTCCTCCGCGTTCCCGGTGACCTCCGCGTTCCCGGTGTCTGCGGTGTCTTCAGGGTCTTCGGCGCGGAGCTCGAGGGGGATGCCGCGGCCGTCATGGGGCCAGGCGCGATCGACCGCCCACACGGCACCGTCGGCGAGGACCCGCTCGGGGACGACAGCCACGGCTGGGTCGGTCACGGCGCCGGGTGCGGCGGGGACGACCGGTGCGGCCGGGTCAGTCGCGGCCGAGTCGGTCGCGGCGACGGGCGCGGTCGGCCCGGTGGCGGCGACGGGTGCGCCGCGGTCGCCGCGGTGAGCGGCCGACAGGAGCGTCGTGAGGTGAGCGGGGTCCTCGAGGATCGCCGCGGCCAGCTCCAGGCGTCGGCCGACGAGGATGGGCCAGTCGGTGCGGAATCGGCGGACGGGGTCGACCGCCCCGGCCAGCAGGGCGCGGGCGGTCCAGGCCGCGAGCTCGTCCGCCTCGGGCGGCGTGCCCGCGCGGGCATAGCCGGCCAGCAGCGCAGCTCCCAGCTCCGGGGTGTCCGCGCTCAGGCACGCCGCCAGCCAGCTTCCGAGGTCGGCGCCGAGCGGCCCGTGGCCGGAGCGGTCCAGGTCGATGACGCGGATCTGCGGGAGGGAACCCGTGTCCTGGAGGTCCAGGAGCACCTGGTCGGGGCTGAGGTCGCCGTGGATCAGCCCGGTGCGGGGGTGTTCGGGCAGCCGGTCCCGCAGCAGCCGCCCGAGACGGTGCACGGCAGGCGCCTGCTCGGGGAGCAGGGCCGCGATCTCCGGCAGGGTCGCGGGGATCCGCTCGCCGAGGCGTGCCTCGGGCAGCTCGTCGGCCGCGACCGCGGCGTCATGCAGCTGCGACAGCGCCGCACCGGCAGCCTCGGCGGCGCGAAGAGCCCGCGGATGCTGGGCATGGTGCGCCAGATCGCCCGTCCCCCAGTGCTCACTGACCAGTACGGATGAGCGTCGACGCCATGGCCGCTGCGCGATGGTGGGCACGCCCAGCGCGGTCCAGCAGCGGGTGACGTGCAGCAGGCCGTCCAGAGGGCGGGTGGCGATGCGCACGACCTGCCCCGTCTGCGGGAGATGCAGCACCAGGTGGCGGGCGGGGTTGTAGCTGAGGACCCGCGGCGTCTGCCGGAGCGAGCGCAGCACGCGGTGCACCAGCCGTCCCAGCCGAGGGTCCGCCTCGAGACCGCCGCTGAGCAGGAACGGTCCCTCGGCGGGGCCGGTGTGCTCGTGCACCTCGGCCCCGGAGCGGGCGGCGCGACGCAGCACGCCGTCCCGCTTGTGCGGGGAGGCGATCAGGAGAGTCCAGCCGATGTCCTCGGGCGACGGCCCGCGCGCGGCATCGGCCTCGTCAGCGGCATCGGCCTCGAGATCGGAGTCGGCCTCGGCATCGGCATCGGCATCGGCGTCAGCAGTGGCGACCTGACAGTGTGCGACCAGCGCGCTCGCGCCGGGCTTGAGGCGACCCCTGAGGAGCGAGAGGTCCTCCCCGTGCAGCGCGGAGAGCGCACCGGGCTCCAGGAGCTGCTCGACACCGGGCAGATCGGCGTGCGCGGCGAGACGGGCGGTGCTCATGAGCGGGCCTCCTTCGGAAAGGCCGGGGCCTCCAGATGCCAGGCGTCCAGTTCCGCGTCGGACCAGGCGTCCGCCGCCGTGTCGTGCCCGACGTCGCCCGCGTCGTCGGGCCCGGTGCCCGCCGCCGTGTCGTCGGGGGCGTCCTCGTCGGCCCGCTGCTCGAGCATCCAGCGCGCGTAGCGGGAGTCCGGATCGGCGGCGAGGGCGCGGGGGCTGCCGTCCTCGAGGATGGCGCCGTCCTCGAGCCAGAGCACGCGATCCAGCCCCTCGACCGCTGCGGCGTCGTGGGTGATCGAGATGGTGGTGCGATCCCGGGAGAGCTCCCGGAGCGACTCGCCCACCTGTGCCTTCGAGGCAGGGTCGAGGCCGGTGGTGGGCTCGTCGAGCACCACGACGGGCGAATGGCGGATCAGCGCGCGGGCGATCGCGATGCGCTGGCGCTGTCCGCCGGAGAGGGTGTCCCCGCGGTTGCCGAGCACGGTGTCGTATCCGTCGGGCAGACCGCTCACGAAGTCGTGAGCGCCCGCCCGGCGGGCCGCCTCCTCGATCTCGGCGTCGCTCGCGTCCTCACGGCCGTAGCGGATGTTCTCCCTCACCGAGACGGAGAACAGCACGGATTCCTGCGGGAGCACCGAGAGGTGCCGGCGCAGGTCCTCGAGCGTCACCGACCGCACGTCGTGACCGCCCACGCGGAGCACGCCGCCCTCGGGTTCGGCGAGCCGGATCAGGTAGGAGACCAGCGTGGACTTGCCGCCGCCGGACGGGCCCAGCATGCCCAGATGCTGGCCCTCGGGGATGGTGAGGTCGAGCCCGTCGAACAGCGGGCGGCCGTGGCCGTCCCGGGAGCGCAGGCCCCGGATCTCGACCGTGCCGGGGGCCCCGGCCAGGGATTCCGGGTGCGGCGGATCGGTGATCTCGATCTGCTCGTCCAGCAGGTCCGCGATGCGCTCCCCGGAGGCGGTGGCGCGGGCGATGCGGCCGGTGTACTTGGCCATGTCCCGCAGGGGCTTCATCGCGATCTTCAGGTACATCATGAACAGCACCAGGTCGCCCGGGGTCATGGACCCGCCCAGCACCTGCAGCGAGCCGGCGATCAGCACCGCGGCCTGCGCGATGCCCACCAGCACGTCCGTGGAGCGCTCGAGCCCGGCGGCCAGGCGCTTGGCCCGCACGCCGGCCTTCATGGCCTTCTCGTTGCCGCCGGCGAACTCGTGGGCGACGGTCTTCTCCAGCCCGTAGGACTGCACCACGCGGATCGCGCCGAGCGCCTCGGCGGCGGCGCCCACCAGGGAGCCCTCGCCCTTGCGGGTGCTGCGGGAGGCGGTGACGATCTCCGGCGAGGAGGTGCGCGAGAGCAGCAGGTACCCGATCGCGGCGACGACCACGATCAGGGCCAGCCGCGGCTCGAGAAGGGTCATCACCACCAGCAGCACGCCGAGGGTGATCACGTTGCCCACCAGCGGCAGGCCGGCGGTGACCGCGACGTCCTGCAGGCGCCCCATGTCCCCCACCAGGCGCTGGGAGGTGTCCCCGATCGACGCCTTCTGGTGGTAGCGCAGCGAGAGGGCCTGCACATGGTCGAACACGCGGGTGCGCAGCTCGGTGGCGATCCGTGCCCCGACCTTCGCGAAGGAGACGGTGGCGAGGTAGTTGGCGGCGGCGCGGCCGCCGACGATGATCACGAGGCCGATCGCGGCGGCCACCACCGTCCCGGTGAGATCCAGGCCGAACGGCGTGGAATCCGGCATCGAGGCGCCGAGCGACGAGGTCACCGCGTCGACCGCGTACTTCAGCGGCCAGGGCTCGAGCACCCGGAACACGACGTCGGCGAGCAGGGCGAGCATGCCCAGGCCGCACAGCAGCAGGTGGCGCGGGAGGTGGGGGCGGATGATCCGCAGCGTGCGGCGCAGGGCCGACGGGTCGATCCGGTCCTTCTTCGAACGAGCGGAGCTGCTCATCGGACGGTCACCTCCATCCGCGCCAGCAGGCCCCGGCAACGGCTGCGCCAGTCGTGCTCGGCGAGCGCGGCCTCGCGGGCGGCGCGCCCCAGCCGGTCCCGACGCGCCGGATCCGCGGCCAGGGTGTCGAGGGCGGCGGCGAGGGCGTCGATGCCCCCGGGCTCGACGAGCATGCCCAGCTCGCCGTCGCGCAGCACCTCGGGGATGGTGCCGATCGCGGAGGCGACCACGGGCAGGCCCGCGGCGAGGTACTCGTAGACCTTCAGCGGCGAGAAGTAGTGCTCGCCGGCCGGATAGGGCGCCACGGCGATGTCGAGGCCGTGCAGCACCGCGGGCACCAGCTCGGGGGCCACGGCGCCGCGCAGCAGCACCCGGTCGGCGATGCCCAGCTCGGCGGCGAGCTGCTCGAGCTCCTCCTGCTGGGGGCCGGTGCCGCAGATGTCCAGGCGCAGGTCGCCGTGGGTGCGGGCGAGGGCCCGCAGCAGCAGGTCGGTGCCGTGCCAGGGCTTGAGGGTGCCCACGAAGCCGACGGTCACGGGTGCGTCGGCCTCATCGGCAGTTCCGGCAATATCGGCAGTGCGGGCGGTGCCGGCGGTGCCGAGGTCAGCCCCGCGGTGCGGACGCGGGGTGATGCGGGCGGTGTTCACCCCATTGGGGGTGACGACCACGCGAGCCGGGTCCGCGCCCTGGCCGCGGCTCCAAGCGGCGACGGCCGGGGAGACGCAGGAGACCACCTGGGCGGCCTGCAGCTGGGCGCGGGTGGCGCCGAGCGCGGCGGATTCGTCGTGCAGGTGACGGTGGCGGCGCTGCTCCTCGATCAGCGGGGCGTTGACCTCGAGGATCCCGGGCACCGGCGGGCCGGCGGCGGGATCCGCGAGACGGGCGAGGGCGTCGGAGAACAGGGAGTAGCGCTCGTAGGCGAGGTCGAAGCCGCCTGCGGTGATCGCCGCGGCGATCTCGCCGGCAGCGGTGGCGACGGCCTGTTCGCGCTCGGCGCCGGTGCCCTTGGGCAGGCGGTGGCGGCGCACCTCGAGATCGGAGAGGTCGGCGGGCACGTGCTCATCGATGCGCGTGCAGAACACGGTGACCTCGTGGCCGTCGGCGCGCAGGGCTCGGATCACCTCCTGGACGTGCACGGAGGCGCCCTTGGTGCCGAACACCCCGATGCCGGGGTCGAGCAGGATGTAGGCGATGCGCATGGTCAGCTCCTCGGGGTGGTGACGGCGGCGTCGGCGGCGAGCACCGGCGCGGGCGTCGGATCAGTGGAGGACGGGGCGGTGGACGCGACGGCCCGGGCATCGTCCGACCCGTCGGCCGTGTCTCCGGACGGGGCGGCCGTCGGGGCGTCGACCAGGGTGCGCAGGCGAGCGGCCTGCCCGGCGGAGGCGTACTCGGCCTCGATGAGCGCGCGGGCCGCGTCGGTCAGGCGCCGCAGATCGGGGCCGGCGCCGACCGCACTGCGGAGCGCGGCGACGAGCTCGTCGATGTCCCCGCTGCGGATCAGCCAGCCGGTCTCCCCCGTGCGCACCACCTCGCCCACGGCGGTGACGTCCGCCGCGATGCAGGGGATGCCGCTGGCCATCGCCTCGAGCAGCACGGTGGGCAGGCCGTCGGCGTTGCCGTCCTCGGCGATCACGAAGGGGGCGGCGAAGAGGTCCGCCTCCTGCAGCAGGAGGCGCACCTCCTCCTGGGTGCGGGGGCCCAGCAGGTGCACGGCCTCTCCCAGACCGTGGCGCGTGATCTGCTCCGCGAGCTCCTCGTGCAGGGGGCCGTCGCCCACGATCTCGGCGGTCACGGGGACTCCCTGCTCACGCAGCGCGGCGACCGCCTCGATCAGGTGGGCGAAGCCCTTCTTCTCGACCAGCCGGCCGACGGCGAGGATCCGCGGCACCCGCCGCAGCGCGGGCCGCGGGAGATACGGGAAGCGCTCGAGCTCGAGACCGTTGCGCACCAGATGCAGGCGCTGCACGTCCCGATGGTCGAAGCGCTCCCGCAGATGGTCGAGGTTGTACCGGCTGATGGTGACCGCGTGGTGGGCGTCGCGCAGCTTGCGGGCGAGGTCCGCGTCCTCCACATCGCGGTGGAAGATGTCCTTGGCGTGCGCGGTGAAGGAGTACGGCAGGCCCGCGAGGCGGCCGGCGAGCCGTGCGACGGTGGTCGCCATCGAGGCGAAGTGGGCATGCAGGTGGGTGACGCCGTGCTCGCGCGCCAGATGCGCCACGGCGATCGCCTGCTCGGCCTCGTCAGCCTCCGCGGCGACCAGGTCCTCGAGGCTCTTCGCGAGCCCGGAGGCGATCGCAGGATCCGCCATTCCCTCGCGCCAGGTCTCCCAGAGCCGACGAGGGCTCGAGGAGCGGCCGACGGGGATCACGGGGGCCTGGACCCGCGCCAGCTCGGGGTGGAAGCGGGCGTCCGTGGGCGGGCGCAGCGAGAAGATGATGATCTCCTCCCCCGCCGCCTCGCGCGCCAGGATCTCGGAGACGATGAAGGTCTCGGAGAAGCGGGGGTACATCTTCAGCACGTAGCCGATGCGTCGGGGCTGGTCAGACTGCATGGATGCTCACCTCTGCAGGGGTCGGTGCGGTGGCCGCGAGCAGCTCTGCGGCCAGTGGGGGAACGACGGACAGGCCGTCGAGGTCGACGCCGTCGCGCGGGGTGCGGGTGGTGACCGCGCGGTCCCACCAGGCGGTGAGGTCGGCGACGGCGAGGTCGGTGATCTCGGCGGTCTCGAGGGCTCCGACGGCGGCGAGGGCGTGTGCGCGGCGGCGCTGCTCCTGGCGGCGTCGGCTGCGCGGGACGACGAGGGCGGGGGTGTCGGTGACGAGCACCTCGGCGATCGTGTTGTACCCGCCCATGCACAGCACGGCGGCGGCCTCGGCGGTGAGCTCGGGCGCGTCGGGGGCGGTGCGCACCACGGTGGTGCGCTGCCCGGCGAGCGCCTGCAGCTCCGTGACCTCGGCGGGCGCCATCTGGGGGCCGGTGATCAGCAGGTGCCGATGGCCGGCGGGCGGCTCGGCGCGTACGGCGAGGCGGGCGAGCTCGGTGCCGTCGGAGCCGCCGCCGAGGACGGTCAGGACGAACGGATCGGGCGCAGCGGCGCTCGGGCGGGGGCTGCGCACGGCGGGGCGGCCGTGGCCCAGGTAGCCGGTGGTGGTGGCGAGGCGGGCGAGCGCCGGTGGGAGCTCTCCGGTGCGGCGGGGGTCGTAGACCCGCTCGTCGCCGTACACCCAGACCGCGTCGAGGTGGCGGGCCACGTGCTCGGCGCCGCCCAGCCGCTCCCATTCGGCGGCGGCGACGCGCGGGGTGTCCAGCACCTCGCGCAGGCCCAGCACGGTGGCTCCGCCGCGGGCGCGCTGGCTGCGCAGCACCGGCAGCAGCTCGCCGTCGATGCCGAAGGGGTGGCGGTCGACGATCAGGAGGTCGGGACGGAGCACGGAGAGCGCGGCGTCGATGGTGGCGCTGCGCAGGTCACGAAGCGCGTCGGCGTCCGTCCCGAGTCGTCGCGGCACGTAGCCGTCGCCGCGGCGGGTGAGGCCGGGCAGCACGAGCCAGTCCCACCCGTCCGGGAGCGGGTCGCGGCCCGCGTCGGGATGCCCGGCGATCAGCAGTCCGCGCACGGCGGTGCCGGTCAGTGCCGGGAGCTGCTCGGCCAGTGCGTAGGCGAGCGCGCGGTTGCGTCGCGCATGGCCGAGTCCCACGGAGTCGTGGGAGTACAGCGCGATCGTGGTCTCCACCATGGGGTCCGGGCCTCCTGCAGCGTCTCGAGTGAACGCCAGGAGAATCGCAAAGGGCCATGAGGTGGGGATGAGGCGCGGATGAGGACTCTCTCAGGAAGTGACCGGACCGGGGCCACCCGTCGGATCAGACGCTCTCGTCCTGACTGCGCAGCCAGCGCGCCAGGCGGGAGTCCTCCTGGGCCGCGAGCACCGACGGAGCGCCGTCCTCGCGCACCTCGCCGCCCTCGAACCACAGCACGCGGTCGGCGGCGGCGACCGTCTCCGGATCGCGGCTGGAGACGATCGCGGTGCGTCCCTCGAGGAGGGTGACGAGCGCCGCCATCACCGGGCGTCGCTCCGCCCCGGACAGACCGGAGTCCGCCGCATCGAGCACCACGATCGGCGCATCGCGGAGCAGCGCGCGAGCGATCGCTATCCGGCGCCGCTGGCCGTCGGTGAGCACGTTCCCGCGCCCCACCAGGACCGTGTCGAAGCCCTGGGCGAGCTGCGCGATGACGTCGTCGATCCCTGCCCTGCGGGCGGCGTCGGCCACCTCGGCGTCGGTGGCGTCGGGACGGCCGATGCGGATGTTCTCGCGCACCGTGTCGGTGAACAGCACGGGCTCCCGCTGCACCACGGCGATCTGCCGCCGCAGATCCGTCAGGGAGACCGCACGGGTGTCGAAGCGATCCAGCAGCACCCGGCCGGTGTCCGGCTGGTCGAAGCGCAGCAGGTACGAGATGAGCGCGGCGGCCTCGCGACCCTCATGGTCCAGCAGGGCGACGTGCTGACCTGCGGGGACCACCAGCGAGACGGTGTCGAACAGCTGTGCCCCGGAGTGCTCGGGGCTGCTGAGCGCGGTGCTCGAGGACGTGTCGGCGGTGCCGTCGAGGAAACCGCCGGCCGTGGCCTCGGCCGCTGCCTCGGAGGGCCTCCCGGCGCCATCGGCCGCGCCCTCGCCGACGCTCGCCACGGCGCTGCCCTGGGTGTTGATGGCCGAAAACACGATCTCGCCGCCCACCCGGTCCACGGGCTGGGTGCGCTGGGGCTCGGTGATCCCGGCCTGCCGGGCGAGCAGCGCGGCGATGCGGTCGCCCGCGGCGGTCGCGCACTTCAGCGCTCCCCCGTGCTGGAGCAGCTCGCGCAGCACGACGACCACGATGAGCAGGTCGGCCAGCAGCATCACCAGGTCGCCCGGGGTCATGGTGCCCGCCTCGACCCGCGGACCGCCCAGCAGCAGGGTGCCGGTCACGCCGATCCCGGCGACGAGCACGGTGAGCAGCTGCAGCATCGCCTGGGCGCGACGGGCCCGGGTCAGGGCACGCCCGGCCCGCACGCCGGCCTCGGTGAGCCCGCGCTCGGAGCGGGATTCCAGGCCGTAGGACTGGATGGTGCCGGTGGCCGCGACCAGCTCGTCGGCCGTGTCGGCGAGCATCTGCGCCTCGACCGCGGCCCGGGCCTCGGCGGCGCGGCTGCGGCGCACTCCGACACCCACGGCGAGCGCGAACAGCGCCCCGGTCACTGCGAGCACGAGCGCCGTGAGCGGGTCGAGGATCACCGTGACGACCAGCAGCGACAGCAGGGTGAGGGCGCTCGCGGCCGCCCGCGGGCCGGAGTGGGACAGCAGGTCCCGCAGGGCGGCGATGTCGTCGATCAGCGGCCGCACCGGGTCCGCGTCCGGCCTCCCGCCGCGGCGGGAGGCACGGGCGGCCGACGCCGGATGGTCGGCGGATCCCGGGGTCAGCCGGTGCAGGTGCGCGAGCAGCCGGGAGCGCAGGGAGGTCGCGATCCGGACCCCGGCCCGGCCCAGCGCAGAGATGGCCACGAACCGGGTGATGACCTGCAGGACCAGCAGCCCGCCAAGGACGATCACGCTGGTGATGAGCGCTCGTCCGGGATCCTCGTCGAGGCCCGACAGCGCCGGGAGGTCGGCTCCGGTCGAGGCGATCGCGGCGTCGACCGCGTACTTCAGGGGGAAGGGCAGGGCGATCAGCAGCCACACGCTCAGCAGCAGCGAGATCGAACCGGTGATGAGGACCGCGCGATGGCGGCGCAGATACGGGCTGAGCACCTGGACGACGTTCCGGTAGGGCCCCTCGCCCTCCGACGCGTCGCCTGCCGAGATGCTGGTCACAGCACTGTCTGCCGCAGAGGGCGCTGACGGGGCACCCGCGCCCCGTGCGACGGACGTGCCCCGCGGCGCGGTCGCGGTGGTGGTCGGTGCGGCCGAGGCGGTTCCTGGCCTGGCCGAGTCGATCGCCGACGTGGTGTCGGCCTCGGGCGCGCTGGGCGTCGCCATGGGGTGCTGCCGCGGAGCAGCCGCGGCCGGCGCCGACGCGGGCGGACGGTCCGGGATGGGCTGCGGCGCGGGCGCTGAGTCGTGAGCAGGCGTCGCGTCGTGAGCAGGCGTCGTCGTGCCGGACATGGAGCTCGGCTCCTGCGCCGACCGGGACTCGCCGTGGGCCTGCGTCCGCGGGCGCGGCGCCTTCATCCCGCGGCCGGGCTTCGTACCGGCAGGTCGCCGGGGCGCGCGCTCGACGGACTCCGGGGACGCACCCGACGCGCCGTCCTCGCCCGAGGCATGAGGCAGCAGGGAGTCCCGGGACCATCCGAATTTCTTGGCCTTCGGGGACATCGTCACCGGGACCGGGAAGGCGGGCGCGAAGTCCCGCCCCGTCTCGGCCCGGGGAGGAGTTCCGCTGTCGGCGTCGGCACTCGCGTCGCCGGCGAAGTCGGCATCCTCCTCCGCATCCGCATCCGCCGGCGGAGCATCGCGATCGGGTGCACCGTGCTCGCGGGTGCCGGACTCAGCGGTCCCGGGCCCCGCGGCGCGGGCACCCTCGGGGCGTGAGGCCTCGGTCGAGGTCGCAGCGGCCTCGCCCGGCCGCTCGTCATCAGTTCCGTGCCCTGCCTCGTGATCGCGGTCGCGGTCCTGGTCCTGGTCCTGGTCGTGGTCCTGTTCCTGGTCGTGGCCGTCGGCGCTCTGCTCGACGACGGTCCAGCGATCCCCGGATTCGGCATCCCTCATGGCCGCCGCCCTGATCGCGGCCTTCGAGGCGGGCTCGACGGCGGGCTCGGGCTCGGGCTCGGGCTCGGGCTCGGGCTCGGTGAAAGCCTCCTGCAGCCAGGCGTCCTCCACCGGTTCCGCGGCCGGAGACGGAGCCGAGAACAGCGTCGGACCCGACGCCGGAGACGAGGCCGGCGTCGGAGCCTCGGTCGAGCTCGCGGGGGTGACAACATCGCGAGCGTCCGCATCGGTGCCGGACCCGAGGTCGAGGTCGGCTTCGGCGTCGGGAGCGTCGACGCTGTGGAGCACCGCGGCGGAGTCCGGGGCGCCGGTGGCATCCGGGTCGTCGGTGACGTCCCCGGGGGTGTCGGCGGACTCGTCGCCGTCGGCGCCCTCCAGCGCCGTCTCCAGATCCTCGTCGACTGCCGGGCTCACGGCGTCGGCCGACGAAGCATCCGGCGACCCGGCGGAGCCCTGAGCGCTCGACGCGACCCGGGCGTTCTTGGTGTTCCTGCCGCGGTTGCGGTTCCTGCGCGAGCTCATGCGGCAGACACCTCCGGGCAGCGTGCAGCCGACTCCGCCGTCACGGCATCGGCCGCGGCGGGTGCACAGGCGAGGAACAGCGAAGACATGGCACTCCTGATCGTCATCGGAAGGCGACCTGTCTGGGCGAGGACAGGCACCGCTCAGTGTGTCACCATCAGGGCGTTTCCTCCCAGCGCGACCACCTCCGATGAGCGCGCTCTGACACCGAGAGCGAGACCGGCGCCCGTTGGGGGCCCACTGCGCCACGAGCGAACGTGCACGCAGGCCTCTCGTGCCTGCACACTCCGCGTAGTACCATTTTCAAGCAAACGCAGGTTCTGCGACACCCGCGGCATCTGCACCTGCACCACGATGGAGGCCGGCATGACCGACGACGACAAGACCTCGAGCATCCCGGCCCCCGCCGAGCCGCTGATCACCGTGGACGTGTGGACCGACGTGGTCTGCCCCTGGTGCTACATCGGAGAGTCCCGCCTGCACGACGCGATCGCCGCCGAGGGCCTCGAGGACCAGGTGCACGTGCGCGCCCACTCCTTCGAGCTGGACCCCACGGCGCCGACCGACACCGTGCGGGACAACGTCGCCCATCTCGTCGCAGCCAAGGGCATGCCTGAGGAGAAGGTGCGCGAGATGGAGGGCCAGATCCAAGCGATGGCGCAGGAGCTCGATCGCGCGTATGTGACCGACCGCCCGATGGCCAACACCCGCGGCGTGCATCGCGTGATGCAGGCGATCGGCGAAGCGCACGGCGTCGATGCCGCGACCGACTTCTTCATGGACCTGCAGCGCGGCTACTTCACCGGGAGCTCGGACCCGTTCGACGCCGACGCGGTGGTGGCGCGCGCGGTCGAGGCTGGTCTTCCCGAGGCTGCGGCGCGGGCTGCCCATGCCGGGGAGACGCATGACGCTCAGGTCGAGGCCGACGTGCGCGAGGCGGTGCAGATGGGTGCACGCGGCGTCCCGTTCTTCCTGTTCAACGACAAGTACACGGCCCCTGGGGCGCTGCCGCTGGACGCCTTCCGCCAGGCTCTGCGGCAGATCATCGACGAAGCTCGGGCCGAGCGGGCACACTCATGACCGACATGGCCGGCCCAGGCGCGAGCGGGCGCGACGCGAGTCCGCTCGGCGCAGGTGAGCGAGCCGTCGCCGCGGACAGCACGGAGCCGCAGACCTCCCCTCCCCTGGTCTCGCTCACGTCGCTGCTCGGTGGCGACGTCGAGGGCGGCGCGTCCTGCGCGGCTGACGGCACCTGCGACTGAGGGGCCGCCGAGTCGGCCGCGCGGGCGGCAAAAATAGGCAGACAGGCAGACGGACGGAAGCGGGCCGCCAGCTCCGTTCGCCCACCGCTCACCCGCCGCGCATGCAGAACGCGGGACTCTACGGACCGGCCAACCCGTATATGGGTTCGGCGGATCCATGGAGTCCCGCGTTTCCGCTCTACCCCAACGCTCGGCCGCGCAGCCGGCCACAAGGGCGCCATCCCCCAGGTCAGCGGCCACAGCGGCGACAGGGGGCGCCGCCCGACAGACCAGCCGGCCGGCCCCGCGGCACGATCAGCGAGCCAGCAGCTCCTCGGTGTCGGTTCCGGGAAGGCTGATCGCCACCGGGGTGGCCCACGGGTCGAGGACCTTCACCGCGCGGCCGTCGTCGGCGAAGGAGAGGCCAGCGGCCTTCAGCCGACCGGTCAGGGCGTCGAGATCATCTCGGCCGGGAACCGTGATGGCGACGTCGGCCAGGCCCAGCGAGGTGGCGCGCGGTCCGGCACCACGGCTGTTCCACGTGTTCATGGCGACGTGGTGGTGGTAGCCGCCGGCGGCCGCGAACAGGGCGCCGGGATGGGAGCCCACAGTGGTCTCGAAGCCGAGCGCGTCGACGTAGAACGCGCGGGCGGCATCGACGTCGCCGACCTGCAGGTGCACGTGGCCCACGATCCCAGGGCGGAGCCCGGGGGAAGCGGCGACGTCGTCGGTGAGGTGCTCGCTCAGGTAGGCGTTGGGATCGAGGTACAGGGAGTCCATCGCGACCTGGCCGTTGCTCCAGGTCCACTGGTCGCGGGGGCGGTCCCAGTACAGCTCGATGCCGTTGCCCTCGGGATCGGTGAAGTAGAACGCCTCGGAGACGAGGTGGTCGCTCGAGCCGACGAAGCGCGAACGGGGATCCTGGGCGGCGCGCAGCACGGTCCCGGCGAGCGCCGCTTGATCCTCGAAGAGGAAGGCGGTGTGGAAGAGGCCGGCCTGTCGGGGATCGACGGGGGGCAGGCCAGGGGTGGCGACGAGGCGCACGAAGGGGATACCGCCGCGGCCGAGGACGCGGTGGACCTCGCCGTTCACGCGCGCCTTCTCCTCGAGCGAGGTGAGCGCGAGGGCGTTCTCGTAGTAGGAACTCATCAGCTCGAGGTCACCGACGCGCAGGGTCACGGCATCCATGGCGAGATCGGCGGAGAGGTGGCGTTCGTCCGCTGCTCCGGTCGCGGCAGTGGGCATGGTCAGGGGCGAGGAGTTCATGGGCGATCCTTCCGATCGATGTCGTCGCCACCATCATGACCCAATTTAGCTGAATCTTCAACGAATAGGTGACGCACCCCGCCGCGCTTTCTCGGCGGCCCTCCAGAGCTCCGTTCGCGCTCAGTCCCCGTAGGCCCTCAGTGCCACGATGCGTGCCGTTGTCGCGCCGTTCGTGTCCTCGACCACGACGCGCAGGGCATCGGCGCGCAGCGGATGCTCGAGCGGGAAGGACCGGTGGCGTTCGCGGTTCTCCCGGATCCGAGCGATCTCCTGCCAGTGCGTGCCGACGCGAGCCTCGAGACGCGCGGTGCGCACCAGCGTGGTCATCGTGTCGTCGGAGGTGCGGTGGTGGTGGAGGTTGATGAGGTCCTCGTTGAGGTCGTCGTCGAGGACGACGTCGACGGCCGTGATCTCCTGCGGCGCCGGCCAGCGGAGCTGCAACCAGGGCTGCGGATCCTCGGAGGTGTCGGCGGAGACCCACATCGCCGGACCGCCGTAGGGCCGTGCGTACCCGCCGACCGCCTGCTCGGGGAGGAAAGCACGAGTGGGCGACCCCGCACGGAAGCAGATGCCCTGACCATGCAGCGTCTCCTTCCAGTACCGCCACTGCTCGGGACTCGCCTCGTCCGGTGGCAGGTCACGGTGCCTCATCGTGACCGTGCCGGGCTCCACCCGATCGCCCTGATGGACCTCGAGCAGCGGGTTCCTGCGCAGCACGACGACGGCGTTCTGCGCCATCTCAGGCTCCCAGTCCAGATCGGCCCGCACCCAGGAACGCCCCTGACGGACCGGTGCCTCGACGCTGCGCACACGGGTCGCGGGCAGGTAGTTCTGCGGCCGGCCCACGCTGTGCAGCTCGACGACGAGCTCGGTGTCCTCGATCGCGTCGACCAGGATCTCGACCGACCCCAGCATCGGGTCGACCGGCAGCACGAGGGCGAGGTCGTGATCGAGCACGACCCGCCCGGTGCTCCGCGTCGAGGCGAGCATCTCCTGGTGGGAGGACGCCGTCACCTCGGCTCCGAGCGCCAGGTTCGCCGGATCGTCGTCGAGGACGCCGAGCAGCGAGGCGTCCGCGCGCATCATCGCCCGGTGCAGTTCGGGGACGTGGTCGGCAGCGAGAGAACGGGGGCTCACCCCGAGCCGGCCGGCGACCGCGGCGCCGATGCCGGCGGCCTCGCCGAGGATGCCGCAGGTGGCCATCACACGTGTGCTCCCGAAGGCGACGTGGCTGGCACTGATGTCGCGGCCGGCCATCCAGAGGTTCGAGACGTTGCGCGAGTACAGCGCACGCACCGGGATGTGATAGTTCCCGTCGGGGTGCCAGTGCCGCGACCCCTTCTCGCTCGCGTACACACCGCCTACAGGGTGGAGGTCGATCGACCAGCCGCCGAAGCCGATCCGGTCGTCGAACTCGGTCTGGCCGAGCACGTCGTGCTGGGTGAGGACGTGATCGCCGACGAACCGTCGGTACTCGCGCTTGCCGGGCACGGCGCCCACCCATTCGAGGCTGAGGGTGTCCGCATCGAATCGCCCGGAATTCTTGATGTGGTCCCAGAGTCCGTAGCAGACGGCCTGCAGCTCATCACGGATCCGCTCGTTGTCGCGGACGACGTCGAGGTGGCCGCCCCATTCGATCCACCAGAAGTCGCAGCCGTTCATCGTCTGCCGGATCACGCGGTTCTGCGGGATGGCGGTCGCTGCGATGTCGACCGCGAACGGCGGGGCGACGAACTTCTGCGGATGCCCGACGTCCTTGGTGTAGAAGAGGATCGTGGAGCCGAGCATGTCCTCCCCCGCGTGCTCGGGCGCCCAGGACTCCCCGAACCTCTCGCGCGGCTCGCTCCCCCGCATGGTCTCCGCGCCGGCCAGGTGGCCGACCAGGCCGTCGCCGCTGCAGTCGATGAAGGACTCACCGCTGAACCTGATCCGACGCTCGGAGCCGCTCATCCACCCGGTGACGGAGCGGATCGCCCGGGCATCGTCGGGCCCGTCGGCCTCGACCTCGGTCACATCGGTGTTGAGGAAGAGCTCGATGTTCGGCTCGGCACGCACCTTCTCCAGCAGCAGCAGGTCCCAGTAGTACGGATTCCCGTCGGGGTTGCGGAACTGGTTCTCGACATACAGCTCGCCCATGATGCCGGTCTCGCGGGCAAACAGGTGGATCCCGTGCGCGGTGGCGCCGCAGACCCAGACCCGCACCTCGCTCGACGAGTTCCCGCCGAGGACGGGCCGGTTCTGGACGAGGGCGACACGGCTGCCCTGACGGGCGGCTCCGATCGCTGCGCAGACGCCGGCGAGGCCTCCTCCCACCACGACGATGTCGGTGGTGACGGATTCGGTGAGCATGGGGATCCTTCCTGCGGGGGTGGTGATGCGTGAGGTCAGAGGTCGGTGTCGTGCCGCGAGGCGGGCGAGTTCGTCTCCAGAGTCCCGTCGTCCACGAAGCGCATGGTGGGGTCGGCGGAGCGGCGCTGGGCGACGAGCAGCCAGAGCATGCTGGTGAGCAGGGTGTCGCTCGCGCGGCCGGCGAAATGCTGGGTCCACACCGCACCGTTCCGGATGCCGGTGAACAGCGGGATGTCGGCCGCCCGATCGAGCTCGGCACCGGGCGCTCCGTGCACGGCGATCGTGGTGGCGCCGGTCCGTGCTGCGCTCCGCAGCAGCTGCAGGGCGGTCTCGTCCTTCCCGGAGCGGTTGAGCACCAGGACCACATCCCGCTCGGTGAAGGTGCGGGAGACGAGCTCGAGGGTGCGTGACCCCGCCTCGTGGCACCAGACGGCGACGCCGATCCGCTGGAGCCGCAGGTAGAGCTCGCGCACGGCGATGGAATCGCCCCACTCCCCGTGCAGGTGCACGCGCTCGGCCGCGGTGATCGCCTCGGCCGCGCGCTCGACCTGCGCCTGGTCGATCAGCGCGGCGGCGTCACGCAGGGCGCGGGCCGCGGTGCCGGCGAGGATGTCGAGGACCTCCCCGGGGGCGTCGGCGGGCGTGATGGCCGTTCCGATGTCGCGCTCCCATCCGGACTGCGCCGCCCTGCCGTTGTCGAGGGCGATCGCCGCGCGCAGGGCCGGGAACCCGGCGTATCCGAGCTTGCGCGCGAAACGGGAGACCGCGCCGGGGAAGGTCTCCGCCGACGCCGCGAGCGCGGTGATCGAGGAGTCCCCGGCAGCCAGGGGGTCGGCGAGGATCGCCTCGGCGATCCGGCGGTGCCCCGGGTTCAGCCGGGGCAGCTCCTCGTGGAGCCGTCCCAGGGCCGACGGGGAGGCGGCGGGGTCGGGAGTGGTGCTCATGGATGTTCGTCCTTGTGCGTTCGCGTGGGCGGGGGAAGTCGGTCGTGGGCCGTGGAGGCCGCTGCGAGCGACCGCGACCAGTGTGCTCGGAGAGCACGGATACGCGCCTACTTCAGAGCGCTCTCGGTCATCGCCCGCACGAATCGGCGTTGGAAGATCAGGAACACCAGCAGGATCGGGACGATCGAGATGACCGATGCGGCCATCGACAGTCCTGCCGCCATCGCCCCGTTCTCGTCGGTGAAGCTGGTCAGCCCCATGGGGAGCGTGTAGTTCTCCGGAGTGGAGAGGAAGACCAGCGGGGTCTCGTAATCGTTCCAGGACCAGACGAACGTGAGGATCGCCAGCGCGCTGATCATCGACAGAGCGTTCGGCAGATAGATCCGGAAGAAGATCTGGAGCTCGTTGGCGCCGTCGAGCCGTGCGGCCTCCGCGAACTCGTCCGGCTGGGAGACGAAGTACTGCCGCATGAGGAAGGTCCCCAGCACGGTGAACATGCCCGGCAGGATCAGTGCCCACAGGGTGTCGTACAGGCTGAGCTTCTCGAAGTACACGAAGCGAGGGACCAGCAGCAGCTGGGCCGGGATCAGGGAGGTGGCGAGATAGGCGATGAACACCTTGCCGCGGCCCGGGAAGCGGAGCTTGGCGAAGGCGTATCCGGCCAGGGTCGCGGTGGTGAGCTCGCCGAGCACGCGGAGCGTGGCGACGAACACCGAGCTCCCGAAGGGGATGAGGATCGAGCTCTCCCCGAACAGCACCTCCGTGTAGTTCTCCCAGCGGGGCTCGTCCGGGATCCACTGCATGGGGATCCGGAAGGCCTCCACATCCGGTTTGAGGGAGGTGGAGATCATCCAGGCGAAGGGCAGCAGGAACAGCAGCGCGAGGAGCCACATCGGGATGCCCCAGGACCATCGGCGCACGCGGTCGCGGCGCCTGCGCAGCGCCTGCCGCGCGGCCATGCCGGTGCCGGGGCCCGGTCCCGCGCCGGCCTGCGCGCCCGCCCTCGTGCCGGGATGCGCGCCCCCGCGCGCTGCCTGTCCGCCCGGATCGGCGGTGGTCGTGTCAGTCATGGAGCGCCCTTCCTCGCTGGGCTCGCCACATCAGGAGCATGATGACGAAGATGCCGATGAAGGTCACCAGGCCCACGGCGGAGGCATACCCGAACCGATAGAACTGGAAGCTGGTCTGATACATGTAGAACGACAGCGTGGTCGTGGAGTCCCCGGGGCCGCCGTTGGTGATCAGGGCGATCATGCCGAAGGTCTGCGAGATCCCGACGAACAGCGTGACCAGCAGGAACACGGTGGTGGGCAGCAGGGACGGCCAGGTGATGGCGCGGAACGATGCCCAGCGCCCGGCTCCGTCGATGCGGGCCGCCTCGTACAGCTGCGTGGGAGCGTCCTGCAGCGCGGAGAGGTAGATGAGGTTCGCGTAGCCGGCCTGGGACCAGATCGTCACCAGGATCAGCGCGGGCAGCGCCCAGTTCGAGGAAGCGAACCACTGCGGCAGGTCCTCCGCCCCGAAGGCTCCGAGGGCCTGGTTCACCAGTCCGGCCTCCGGGTCCAGCAGCATCTGCCAGGTCATGCCGATGGCCACGATGTTCACGATGTAGGGGACGAAGAAGGCGGCGCGCAGCAGGCCGCGGGCCGGGATGTCCCGGTTCAGCGCCAGGGCCAGCGCCAGTCCCACCACCAGGGTGAGCGGCACGGCGACCCCCGCGTACACGATCGTGATCACGAGGCTGCGCCAGAAGGTGGGGTCCTGGAACACGGCGAGGAAGTTGTCCAGGGCGACGAATTCGATGCCCGCGAAGCCCGAGACCAGGTTCCATTGGGTGAACGAGAGCAGCACCACCGAGATCAGCGGGATGAAGGTGAAGGCCAGCACCCCGAGGAGGTTCGGCGCGACGAAGAGCCATCCCACGTACGGTCTCGGCTCCGACGGCGCCCGCCCCGTCCGGTGCGGCCGCCTGGCGCGGGTGCCGGCTCCGGCCGACGCGCCAGCCGGCTCGTCCCTCGTGTCCACGATCGCCATCTCAGTCCTCCTCGAACCGGTCGATGAGTGCCTGGGCGTTCTTGTCGACCGTGTCGATCGCCTTCTCCGGCGAGCGCTCCAGCAGCCAGCACACGTCGCGCTGCTGCTCGTACTTCTGCGTGATCTCGGTGTAGGCGGTCAGCTCGGTGTCCAGGTGCATGCGCGGTTGGTCCTCGAACAGAGTCCGACGGAACGAGTCGACGTCGAAGAACTGCTCCGCGTCCTCGCCGAGGACACCGTCCAGCAGCTCATCGTCATCCACGTCGCCCAGCAGGGAGATGTAGCCGGCTCGGGCCATGTCCTGGGCGCTCTCCAGCAGCCAGAACCTGCAGAACTCCCAGGCCAGCTCCTGCTTGGGGCTCTTGGAATTGATCTGGATGAACGCGCCGTACTCGCCGGTGTTCCAGTCGTTGCCGTCGACGGTCGGCACCGGGGCGGCGGAAACCCTGAAGTCGTGGGGGTACTCCTCCTGATCGGTGAGGAATCTCAGGGAGTACGGGGCCGTGGTCCACAGCCCGAAGTCCTCGGCGATGAAGTTGTTCTGCTGATATGCCTCCAGCTGGCGCGCCAGGGCCTGCGACCAGGGGTACAGCACTCCGTCACGGATCAGCTGCGCCGCCAGGTCGAAGTGCTGCAGGAACGCCGGGTGGGAGAAGTTCGAGTCGCCCTGCGCGGTGAGCCGGTAGTTCGGTCCGAGCTCGATGCGGGCGAGATCGGGGAGCACATAGGTGCCGTACTTCCCGTCGTCGGCGAGCGCGCGAATGGCCTCGAGGTACTCCTCGAGTGCCCACTGCGTGGGGAGCTCGATCCCCGCGCGCTCCCGGAGGTCCTCGTTGAACAGCACCATCTGCGGAATGCGCGTCGTCGCGAGCGCCGTGATCTCGTCGCCGTCGATCATGGCCTTGGGATCCTCGGTGTCCAGGAACATCTCCAGCTCGGGAGCAGCCCGTACGAGGTCGCCGACGTCCGCCGCCAGGCCGGAGTCCACGCGCATCGCGAGGTTCGGGACGCCGTAGGTGAAGAAGACGTCGATGTCGACTCCTCCCTGCAGGGCCGTGTTCACCTTGAGATTCCCCCGATCGTCGTTGACGTACGGGGTGTAGGTGACGTCGGTTCCCGGGTGCTCTTCCTGGAAGCGGTCGATCACGGCCTGCGGGCCGTTCTCGGCGGGGACGCCGCCCCAGACCTGCAGAGTGTCCATGTCCTTCGGCGAGGAGGCGGAGCACCCGGCGAGGGCGGTGGCGCCCGCTGCGGCGCCCAGCGTGCCGAACTGCCGACGGCTCAGGGAGCGTCCAGATGCACGGAGCATGCGACAACCTTCCAACGCGACGGTGCGTGGGTGATACGTAGGTGAGGTGCGGGCCAGAGCCCCGGAACGGTGCACAACTTTTGCACTCTGAACCAAACGCGTCAACCCTTGATGCACATTGTGTGCCCGCCTATCGTGGGGAGACCGCGGCGTTCCCGGCCCGTGAAGGCCGCGTCCCGCAGACCCCGGCCCGGGCAGGCCGGACCCTCAGACGCTGGAGGACGCCGGATGGCGACACCGATCGAGCAGACGCAGGACGACCCGGAACCTCCGGAGCGCCACCCAGGCCCCGGTCGCCACGACACCGGTGCGGGCCAGACCGGCCCTGACGACTTCGACGAGTTCTGGCGCGCGACGCTCGCCGAGCACGCCGGCCGCGGCTCCGCCGCCTACGAGGAGGTGCGCTCCCCGCTGCGCAGCATCGTCGTCCAGGACGTGCGCTTCCCCGGATTCGGCGGACATCCCGTGCGGGGATGGATGCTGGACCCCGCGCACGGCGGATCGCGCGGGACCGTGGTGCAGTTCCTCGGCAACAACACCGGCCGCGGTCTGCCCGAGCAGTGGACGTTGCTGCCGAGCGCCGGCTGGTCGACGTTCGTGATGGACAACCGCGGGCAGTCCGGTCCCGCTTCGGTGGGAGACACCGCGGATCCCGTGGGCAGCGGCCCGCAGATCGTCGGCCGCATGACCTCGGGCATCCAGCATCCGGAGACGTACTACTACCGGCGACTGTTCACCGATGCCGTGTGCGCGGTCGACGCCGTCGCCGCCCGCGGAGAGTCAGGGACCGCGCCTCTGGTGGTGTCGGGAGGGAGCCAGGGCGGCGCGACCGCGCTGGCCGCCGCGGCCCTGTGCAATGGCGTGAAGGGAGCCCTCGTGGAGGTGCCGTTGCTGTGCGACATCCCCCGCTCGGTCGAGACGGCCGCCGACGGACCGTTCACTCAGGTCCGCGATTACCTGCGGACCCGGCGCGGGGACGAGGCCGCCGTGCTCAGAACGCTGTCGTACTTCGACGGGGTGCACTTCGCCTCCCGCGCACGGGCTCCCGCCCTGTTCGCAGTCGGTATGCGGGATCCCGTCTGCCCACCGGCCGGCGTCCTGGCCGCCCATGAGGCCTACGGCGGCCCCGAGAAGACCCTGTGCACCTACCGGTTCGACGGTCATGAGCACGGGCAGTGGCAGCATCGGCGCCGTCAGCTGGAGTTCCTCGAGCGGCACGCCGTCACGACGTGAGGGCAGCCGGGACGGGGATCAGGCCGACGCCGCCGAGCGCTCTCGGGGCTCGTTCGCGAGCTGGGCCGACTGCTCGAGCACGAGGGCCCGCCGAGCGGGGTCGGCGGCAACGTCCCGGACCACCCACGCCAGCGCGAGCGCGCAGTCGTCCATGAGCCGGTAGCCCTCGTCGCTCGCGGCATGCTCGGCGAACTCGCGCGTGTGCAGCGCGCCGCCGGCGCCCGTGATCCCCACGAACGGGTGCAGGCCTGGGACCCGCCGGGACACGTTGCCCATGTCGGTGGACGCGGCCATCACACCGAGGGACCCAGCGAGCGGACGCCCCAGCGTCGCCATCGCCTCGTTCCAGGCCGCGCCGAGCACCTCGTCCTGCAGCAGCGGCTCGTAGACGGGCTCGGAGGTCGCGATCTCCAGGGTGCAGCCGGTGGCGACGGCCCCGGCCTCGAAGCAGGCGACGAGCTGGGCGCGCAGCTGCTCGAACTCGGGCATCGTCAGAGCCCGGCACTCGAAGTCCACGACAACGGTCTCGGGGACGATGTTGGTGACGCCGGTCTGCTGGGGCACGAGCGCAAGGCGCTGACCGTCCCGCATCCGCTGGCGCAGCAGTCCGGCCGCGACCTGGGCGATCACGGCGGCGTCGTTGGCGTTGATCCCGTCGGTCGGGTTCGCGGCAGCGTGGGCGCCGCGCCCGGTGTATGTCGCGCGCCAACGGCCGACGGCCTGGCTGGTCGAGCCCAGCACGTCGTAGGTGTCGGTATGCGGGGTGGGGTGAGCCATGAGCGAGAGGTGCACGCCGTCGAATACCCCGCGATCCAGGAGCAGCTGCTTGCCGCTGCCGTGCTCCTCGGCCGGCGTGCCGATGACCAGCAGCGTCAGGTCCAGCTCGTCGACCAGATCGGCGAGGGCCAGAGCGGCGCCGAGCGAGGCCCCGGCGATGAGGTTGTGCCCGCAGCCGTGACCGATCTCGGGCAGCGCGTCGTACTCCACGCACAGCGCCGCCACCAGCGAGCCGGTCCCGATCCGTGCTCGGAAGGCCGTGGGGAGCTCGGCGAGGCCGCGTTCGACGGCGAAGCCGGACCTCTCCAGCAGGTCAGCGCAGCGGTCGTGGGCCCGATGCTCCTCGAAGGCGATCTCCGGCTCGGCGTGGATCGCGCGGGCGACGGCATGGACGGCCTCCCGGCCGGCGGCGAAGGCAGCGGAGATCGAGTCTCGGCGCGGATCGGGGATCGGGGCAGGGGCGACGGAGTTCACGGGGCGATCCTGCCACGGCACGCATCGTCGGTCGGCCCCGAAGCCAGTCCCGTCGGCCGGCCCCGTCGACCCCGTCGGCCGCGCCCGAGACTTGCCCGTCGGCCGGCCCCGTCGCCCCCGCCGGTCCCGTCTGTCCTGAAACCGGGCCGGTCGATCGGCCGGTCGGCCCCGTCAGTCCCCGGAGCGCAGCAGCGGCGGCACCAGCGAGGTCCCGGGCCCCGCGGCGTACAGGCGGGCCGGGCGACCGCCGGTGGGTGCGGCGTGCTTCTCCAGGTCGAGCAGGAAGCCCTCGGTGCGGGTGGCCTTGCGGTGGAAGTTCCCGGCGTCCAGGGTCGTGCCCCAGACGCTCTCGTAGACACCGCGGAGCTGGGAGATCGTGAACTCCTGGGGCAGGAAGGTGACCGCGAGCGTCGTGTACTCGAGCTTGGCGCGGGCGCGCTCGATGGAGCAGGCGAGCACGTCGGCGTGGTCGAAGGCCAGATCGATGGCGGCCAGCTCGTCGATGGCCCACCAGCGGGCGTCGGCGACATCGTCCCCTCGTCGAGGGTCCGGGAGGTCCGCACCGAGGGCCATGAAGGCCACCGAGATCACGCGGCCGCGCGGGTCGCGGTGCGGGGCGCCGAAGGTGCGCACCTGCTCGAGATGGACGGCTCCGCTCCCGAGCGACGCCTCGTCGGCGAGGACGCGGTAGGCGGCCTCGTCGAGGTCTTCCTGGAGCTCCACGAATCCGCCGGGGAGCGCCCAGGCGCCACGGTGGGGCTCATCGTCGCGCTGCACGAGCAGCACGCTCAGGGCATCCTCGCGGAGGGTCAGGACGATGAGGTCGACGGCGACGCGGATGTCTTCGGCTGGGGAGACCATGGGGTCACCCTAGGCCCCGTTCTGGTCACTTCGACTGCTACTGCAGTGCGGCTCACATGTTCTGGACACGCGTCGCCTCAGCAGGCATCACCGGGCACGCCGCTGGTCCCCGCCCCACCAGGCACATCACGCACACGGCCCGCCAGACGCGGGATCGAGCGCCGGGTCGGGATCCACGACGTCTGCGTTCATCGACGAGCCCGAAGACTGACATGGCGCCCCACCCGTGGACTGGCGAGCGACCGCTCGGCAACGGGTGGGCACCCCGGTCAGGGGCCGGGCGCCAGCCGTCAGGCCGACGTCCAGCGATCCCACTTCTCGGCGCGATGCTCGGCCTCGACGAGGCGCACGGTGCCGGACGCGGAACGCATGACGATCGACTCGGTGACGATCCGCTCCCCCGCGTAGCGCACACCCCGCAGCAGGTCGCCGTCGGTGATGCCGGTGGCCGCGAAGTAGCAGTTGTCCGAGGTGACCAGGTCATCCGTGGTCAGCACGCGCTCGAGATCGTGTCCGGCGTCGAGCGCCTTCTGCCTCTCGGCGTCGTCGATCGGGGCGAGGCGGCCCTGCAGCATGCCGCCGGTGGCCTTCACGGCGCAGGCGGCGATGATCCCCTCGGGAGTGCCACCGGTGCCCAGCAGCATGTCCACGCCGGCGCCACGGGCGGCGGCGATCGCCCCGGCCACGTCGCCGTCCATGATGAACTTGACCCGTGCTCCGGCCTCACGGATCTCCCGCACCAGCGGCTCGTGCCGGGCGCGCTCCAGGACGCAGACGGTCACCTGGCTCACCGGCTTGCCGAGCGCCTTCGCCACCAGGGCGATGTTCTGCTTCACCGGCAGGCGCAGGTCCACGAAGTCGGCGGCCTCGGGGCCCACGACCATCTTCTCCATGTAGAACACGGCCGAGGGGTCGTACATACTCCCCTTCTCGGCGACCGCGAACACGGACAGGGCGTTGTTGTAGCCGAGCGCGGTGAGGCGGGTGCCGTCGATCGGATCCACCGCGACGTCCACGTCGGGACCGGAGCCGTCGCCCACGCTCTCGCCGTTGAACAGCATCGGGGCCTCGTCCTTCTCCCCCTCGCCGATCACCACGGTGCCGTTCATCCGTACGGTGTCCATGAAGGAGCGCATCGCGTCGACCGCGGCGCCGTCGGCGGTGTTCTTGTCGCCCGCGCCCACCCAGCGGGCGCCGGCGATGGCCGCAGCCTCGGTGACGCGCACCAGTTCGAGTGCGAGGTTGCGGTCCGGGGCGGTCGAGGTGTCGGCAGGCGTGGAACTCGTGGGAGTGGTCATGGGTGTCCTCCGTCGTCGTTGTCGAAGCCATCACGCATCGCCTGCTGACGCTTCAGGACTCGACGGGCTCAGCAGGGCCGGACGCGCAGTTCGGACTCTACCCTGCAGGTCAAGATGCACTCGGGCACGACGAAGCCGCCCACCCCGTGCGGGATGGGCGGCCGGGCCTCCGATGTGCGACCGCGAGGATCGCTCTCAGACCGCGAGGGCGGCCTGCTCGGTGCGCGCGGTGCGGTCCTTGATGCCGGCGCGCAGGGCGACGAACAGGGCCACGAGGCCGACGGTGAGGAGCATGTGTCCCAGGCCCGCGATGCCGGGGATCGCAGCGCTGGTGGTGGCGGGATCCTGGCCGTCCAGCGTGAGGAAGCCGCGCACGGCCTGCATCGCCACGGTCACCACGAGGCCCACGTTGTAGGTCCAGTAGAAGACCGAGAAGGAGCGTCGGCCGCTGAGGGAGAAGATCGCGTCCAGGGCGAGGACCACGAGGAACACGACCATGCCCAGGACGAGCAGGTGGGTGTGCAGGGTGTTGAGCTGGGAGTGGGTGCCGAGGTTGTCGGTGGCCTTGGTGAACTCGCGGTAGAAGAGTCCGGAGCCGAGGCCGAGGATGATGTACGCGAAGGCGGTGTTGAGGAGCTTGTTCATGTCTTCGACTCTAGGAATCGGCCGTGACCTGGGGATCAACCGAAAGATTGAGCGTCGAGGTGGCCCGCGTCTCAGGCCCGTCGCGGTGCTCAGGTCCTCGGAGCCCGGACCGCCAGCAGGTGCCAGATCCACAGGGTGGCTCCGAGCACGGCGAAGGCGATCGAGGTGACCGCCAGCGCTGTCAGGCTGACGGCGATCAGCGGTGCGATCAGCCCGGCGAGCAGCGCGTTGAGCACCAGGCCGAAGAAGGTGCCCAGTGAGGCGGCGGCGCCGCGCTCGTGCGGGAACAGGTCGAGCACCTCGAGCTGGATGGGCGCGAACAGCAGCGCCACGGTGAAGGCGATCAGCATCGGCCCGATCGCGGCGAGCAGCAGGGACCAGCTCAGCCCGCCTGTGAAGTCCGGCGCGATGGAGACCAGCACGAGGTTCACGACGGTCGAGGCCAGGGTGCCGAGGAATCCGAGGGTGATCAGCCGGCTGCGGTCCATGAGGTCGGCGACGCGCCCCACGATGAACGATCCGGAGATCATGCCGATGATCAGCGGCACGAACAGCACCCAGAAGTCCTGCTCGCCGAGCCCCAGCAGGTTCACCACGAACAGGGAGGCGCTGGCGATGAACAGGAACTGCGAGGCGAAGCCGAAGGCGCTGGCCGCCGCGATCCGCAGCATCACCGGGGAGCGGCCCACGTGCCACAGCGATCCCAGCAGCGCCCCGACGCGCAGCGGGGTGCGGCCCTCGCGCGGCAGCGTCTCCGGCAGGCGGGTGGTCGCGATCAGCACCACCAGCGCATACAGGCCCACGCCGCCGAACACCCAGCGCCAGTCCCCGAGCAGCAGCAGCCAGCCGCCGAGGATCGGTGCGATCGCCGGGGCCACCGAGAAGATCATCATCACCTGCGCCATCAGCCGCTGCGCCTCGGAGCCGGAGAACATGTCGCGGATGACCACGCGCGAGACGATCGTGGCCGCGCCCGCGCTCATGCCCTGCAGCACCCGCAGCAGGATCAGCGTGCCCATGCTCGGGGCCAGAACGCAGCCGAACATGCCGATCAGGTAGATGGTCAGCCCACCGATCATGACCTTCTTGCGCCCCAGCGCGTCGGACAGCGGCCCGTGGAAGATCGACATGAGCGCGAAGGCGGCGAGGTACGCGGCGACCAGCTGCTGGAGCGCGACAGCGTCGCTGCCGAACTCCTCGCCGATACGGGTGAAGGCCGGGAAGACGGTATCGATCGTGAACGGACCGATCATCGCCAGCGATGCGAGGGTCAGCGTGATCCGGGCGCCCGCCTTCCGGCGACGCGGAGGTACGGGTGGGACGTGAGAGGTGGGGAAGGGCGTGGTCACCAGGTCGATCCTAAGCAGGATCGGGGTGCCGCCGCCTCCTCGTCCCACCGCATGGAAAGCGCTCGCGCCCCTCTGTCGCCGCCTCCCGCCGCATGCGGCGCACGTGCGCGGCAGCACGTGACGGGCATAGGCTCGCCCTGGCACCGTCGCCCCGATGACGCGGCCGCCCCACACCCCTGCGACCAGAGGTCACTCCATGAAGCACGTCGCCATGCCGCACACCGACATCTCCGCACCCAACGTGGTGCTCGGGCTGATGCGCATCGCCGAGAAGTCCGACGACGAGATCCGCACCCTGGTGCGCACCGCGCGCGAGGCTGGCATCGATTTCCTCGACCACGCCGACATCTACGGCGATGAGCTGCACCGGTGCGAGGAGCGCTTCGCGCAGGCGTTGCAGCTCAGCCCCTCCGAGCGCGAGCAGGTCACGATCCAGACCAAGGCCGGGATCGTGCCCGACGGCCCGTACTTCGACTACTCCTACGAGCACCTCATCGAGTCGGTCGAGGGCTCCTTGAAGGCGCTGCAGACCGACCACATCGACATCCTCCTGCTGCACCGCCCGGACGCCCTCGTGGAGCCCGAAGAGGTGGCCCGTGCCTTCGACGAGCTCCACGCGAGCGGCAAGGTGCGCCATTTCGGCGTCTCCAACCACACTCCGCGGCAGATCGACCTGCTGGCGAAGCATCTGAACCAGCCGATCGTCGCCAATCAGCTGCAGCTGTCGATCACCCACTCGACGTTCATCGCCCAGGGCATCGCGGCGAACATGCAGGGCACCGACCAGGCGATCGTGCGCGACGGCGGCGGCATCCTGGACTACTGCCGTCTGCACGACATCACCGTGCAGGCCTGGTCGCCCTTCCAGGCGAAGTTCTTCGACGGCGTGTTCCTCGGCCATCCGGACTACGCGGAGCTCAACCAGGTCATCGACCGTCTCGCCGCGAAGTACGAGGTCGCGCCCGAGGCGATCGCGACCGCCTGGATCACCCGTCATCCGGCGCAGATGCAGGTCGTCCTCGGCACGACCACCCCGCAGCGGGTGAGCGATGCGGCCGCTGGCTCCGAGATCCCCCTGACCCGCCCCGAGTGGTACGAGCTCTTCCGTGCGGCCGGGTGGATCGTGCCCTGATCCGCACCGCATTCCGTGACCTGATCCGCACCAGGACCCTGACCGGCTCGGCGGGACTGCCGGGCCCGACCGGGGCACGTCAGCGCAGCCGGCATCAGCAGGCACCGCGTGGCAACACTCCCCGGGAGCCGGCGGAGCCGGGCACGATGGGGCCGACGTTTTCACAGATCAGCCGCAGCGAAGCGGCGAGGAGGCACAGCACATGGCCCAGCGACGTATCGGACTGATCGGATACGGCGACGTGTCCGTCGTCCATGTCGGAGCGATCGAGGCGATCGACGGCCTCGAGCTGATCGGCATCGCCGATACCGATCCTGCCGGCCGTGCGCGCGCCGAGGCCGCGACCGGCCTGCCGACGTTCGCCTCCGCCGAGGAGCTGATCGATGCCCTCGGCCCCGACGCCGTGCACGTCACCACTCCGCACGACCAGCACGTCGGCCCGTCGCTCGCCGCGCTGGAGCGGGGTGTGCACGTGCTGCAGGAGAAGCCGCTCGCCCATACCCTCGAGGAGGCGACGCGCCTGGTGGAGTCCCTCGGCTCCGCGTCCGCGCCGCGGGCCGACGGCGGCAGCGGCGCCCCGAAGATCGCGATCTGCTTCCAGAACCGCTACAACCGCGCCAGCCAGGAGCTGTTCCGACTGCTCGAGGGCGGCGAGCTCGGTGAGGTGCGGGGCGCCTGGGCATCGGTCGTCTGGTCACGATCGGCGGAGTACTACGCCGCCAAGCCCTGGCGCGGGCGCTGGGAGAACGCGGGCGGCGGCCTGCTGATCAACCAGGCGATCCACACCCTGGACCTCGTGCAGTGGCTGCTGGGACCCGTCGAGCGCACCGAGGGCCTGGTCTCGCAGAAGAAGTTCGCCGGCGTCGTCGAGGTGGAGGACACCGCTGATCTCCTGCTGCACCATGCCTCCGGCGCCACCACCACGTTCTACGCGACCCTCACCGCGCCCGTCGCACGCCCCGTGGAGCTCGAGGTCGAGACCGAGCACGCCTATCTCGAGGTGCGCTCGGGGCGCGGGGGCGGTCTCACCGTGCGGTGGAAGGACGGCCGGGTCGACACCTTCTCCGACCGGGTCGCCACGGCCGGTGGGCGCGCCTACTGGGGTGTCTCCCACGAGGAGCTGATCCGCGACTTCTACGCGCGCCTCGATGCCCCCGAGCCGTTCTGGATCGGCCCGGCGGAGGCGATGGGCTCGCTGCGGATCCTCAAGGACGCCTACGCCAACAGCGCCGTCGGGAACTGAACAGGCGCGTCGGCCGGGGCGCCTACTGCCGCCTCACCGCCGACGACTTAGGCGCCACCGGCTTCCCCGGGATCCGCGGCATCCGACCCCCGGTCTCCCGGCTTCCCCAGCCTCCCCGGCTTCCCCGGCTTCCCCGGCTTCCTCGGCGCCAGCATCTGGGCCACCCGCCGGACAGCACAGTGCCCGCCCTCCCCGTTCGGGGTGGGCGGGCACTGTCGCTCGGTTGCGCAGTCGCGCAGTCGCGGGTCAGATGACCTGACGGCCCTCCTTGCGGGCCTCCTTGACGTCCTTGGCGAAGCCGCGGGCGATGGTGATCAGGATTCCGAGCACGAGCACGGGCCAGACCAGCACGTAGGCAGTGAGCATGGCAGTCATGGGGCTGTCTCCTTCCTCAGGGGTGCGCGGGGCGATCGGCCCCGTCGCGCAGATGATCGATCAGTGGCCGGGGGCGGCGGGAACATCGCCGCGCGGTGGGTTCTCCCCCGCAGCGGTGTCCTCGACGGCGGGGGCGTCCTCCTCGTCGAAGTCACCGGTGATCCGCTTGATCACCGAGAAGTCGAAGTTCTGGGACGACTTGACGCTCATCAGGTAGCAGACCAGGAACGACACCGAGTAGGCGACCAGCGAGCCGGTCAGCGTCTCGTAGTCACGCAGGTACCCGAAGCCGAACGGGAGCACTGCGATCGTGGCCACGGCACCGATGATCAGGGCCGGGCGCAGGCCGAAGAAGCCGAACGCCATGATGCCCAGCACCACGCCGACGCCGAGGATCGCGAGCGCCTCGACGAAGAAGGCCCAGGCACCGGTGAGCGGGATCAAGGTGAAGCGCACCGGCAGGAACACCGCGAGCGCGACGATCACCGACACGGTGAAGGCCTTGTTGGTGACCTTCTTCCAGTAGAAGGACGCGATCACCGGGAACACCAGGCAACCCCACAGGGCGCCGACGAACACCAGCAGGTCCAGGATGTTGAACCGTGCGGTGGCGAAGAACAGCGCCGCGGCGGTCGCCACGATCATGGTGATGCGCCCGATCAGCAGCATGAACTTCGGGTTCACGTTCTTGCGGCCCACGGACTGGCCGTAGATGTCCGTCATGACGATCGAGCTGAGCGCCGACAGGTCGGAGTCCGCGGTGGAGGACAGCGAGCCGATGATCATGATGAACGCGAGGGCGACCAGGGCCACCGGCAGGTAGGTCCCGACCATCTGGGGCAGCAGGTTGTTGACGTCCCCACCGGCGGGCTCGATGCCCAGGTAGAGCGCCATCACGCCGATCATGCCGATGCCGATCACCGTTGCGCCGTAGCCGACGGTGGCGGTGATGAAGGTGGGCTTGATGAGGTCCTCGCGCACGGCGAAGAGCCGCTGCGCGATGGTCTGGTTGCCGATCGCGTAGGCGAGGACTGCTGCGATGTACGGGGCGCCCTGGTTCATGAACGCTTCCGAGGAGAAGAAGCTCTCCTGCTGCGGGGTGACGTGGCCGGCGGCGACTCCGTCGGCGAACATCTGCGGGCCGCCGACGACGAAGAAGACCGCCGGGATGATGACGACGGCCGCCCCGAGCATCGCGATGACCTGTGCGAAGTCCGTCAGCACGGACGCACGGAAGCCGGACCACAGGGTGTAGAGCAGCACGCCGCCGGCGATGATGACGATCCCGGAGCCGAAGCTCAGCGGGGAGAGCATCGCGATGATCGCGCCGCCGGCGATGAAGTTCGAGGTCAGCGAGATGACGGAGCCGAGCACGTTGGAGCCGGCCAGCATCAGCTGCGAGGAGCGTCCGTGACGGGCGTACATGACCTCGGCGAGCGTGTGGGCCTTGGGTGCGACCTTCCGGATCCGCTTGCCGAAGGGGTAGATGAACAGGATCATCAGTGCCCCCCACAGCCCGTAGTGGATCGGGCCGGAGACGCCGTAGGTGTAGCCGGCGGTCACCGAGGCGTACATCGAGGACGCCCAGATCCAGGTGGCGGTCATCGAGGCGGCGGAGACGCCGAAGCCGATGTGGTTGCCCGCGGTCATGTAGTCGTCGGCGTTCTCCTTCTTGCGGGAGATCGCGACGGACATCCACATCGTGCCGCCGTAGAACAGCAGCAGGAGCAGGATCACGCCGATAATGCCGAGCTGGTGGATTTCTCCCGTAGGCGCTGGTGGCACGTTACTTCCTTTCGTCGCAGACAGATCGGTCCCTCGTTCGCCCGGTCGTCCGCGGCACTCTCCAAGCGTCCCGGGCTCGCAGTGGTCCCAGGGGCCGACCGGCAATCGACCCCCTGAGCGAGTGCCGCCCGGCATCGACCCGGGCGATGCGACGCATCTGCTCCGGGGATGGGGCCGCGGCGGCAGCAGTGGGTACGGCTCCTCCCGGAGACCGACACCGCACGATTCACCTCGCTTGGGGCCGCATAGATACTCGCACAGTAGGGACCCCCTGGCCAGTTCGTGGATAACTATCAGATAACCCGTGCAGGTCAGAGCGCTAATAATGATTGTCAGACAAACAGAAACGGCGACGTGTCACCTCGGTGGCGCATGAAGATGCAGCGGTCTTCAGTGGCACCGCACTGCGCACCCGACGGGCCGCCGCCCCACGGCGTCGCCAGAGCATCGCCAGCGCACCCCGAGAGCATCGCGAGAGCATCCCGAGAGCAGCGTGGCAGCGCACCGGAGCACGACGGGTCCGCCGGCCCCCGGACGCACCGCGCAGCACTCCGGCCAGGCACGATGCACTCGTACGTGCAGTGCGGTCGCTGCGCACGGCCGCTGTTATCGTCGCGCTCATGACTCGCATCGGCATCGTCGTCGCCCTCCCCCAGCCCGCCGCCATCGAGGCCGACACGACGCTCGACGCCGCCCCTCTCGTCGAGGCACTGGCCCGACGGGGAGTCCATGCCGAGATGACCCCGTGGCGCGGGGCCGACGTCGACTGGGCCGCGTACGACCTGCTGGTGATCCGCAGCCCGTGGGACTACGCCCTGCACGCGGCCGAGTTCGAGGACTGGCTGGACCGCGTCGACGCGTGCACCCGCGTGCTCAACGAGCCGGACCTCGTGCGCTGGAACATGGACAAGCGCTACCTCGCGCAGCTCGAGGAGGCGGGGGTGCGGGTCGTCCCGACGTCGTACCACCGGGAGGTCGGCTCGTTCGCGCAGGCCCTGCAGGAATTCCAGGACTCCTCGGCGCACGTCGTCATCAAGCCCACCGTCGGGGCCGGCTCGCAGCTCGTCGGCCTCTTCGCGCCCGAGGACCCGGCGGCTCTCGCCCTCGCGGAGCAGATCCTGGACGCGGGCGGGGTCGCGATGCTCCAACCGGAGGTGCCGGAGCTGTCCGACGGGCGGGAGAAGGCGCTCTATGCGCTCGACGGGCATCTCAGTCATGCGATCTCGAAGGGCGCACTGCTCGCCCGGGGCGGCGGGCTGCGCGGCGGCGTCTATCAGGAACGGCCCGTCCTGGTCGAGGCGACTGCCCAGGAGAAGGCGTTCGCCGAGCAGGCCCTCTCCACGATCGCGCGGGTCACGGGCCTGCCCACGCCGCTGTACGGCCGCATCGACACCGTCGACTCCGCCGAGCACGGGCTGGTGCTGCTGGAGGCCGAGCTGTTCGAGCCGCTGTTCAACCTGCACCTCGCCCCGGACGTCACGGGGCTCTTCGCGGACGCGATCCTCGCGAGGGTCTGACCGGGCATTCGGAACCAGCCTCGGCCAGTCGCCGCACGCCGATCCGCGACCGGCAGAATCCCGAGAACAGCAGCAAATCGCTCTTCACCAGCACGATCACTGCGCGTCGGCGATGGCGCACAGCGCCCACACATCACGAAATGAAAAAAGTTTACGCGCTACTCCTCAGTAAAGGGCTAGATTTTCATTCACGTGACACCAGCCGTCCATGGCGGCCGCTCATCGTGGAGCCGTCACCGTTCATGAACGTCGCGAAAGGCCCTCATGTCCACTCTCCGCACTGACGTCCGACCCGCTCGTTCCGCACCTCACCCCTCCTCGCGGCGGTCCTTCCTCGGCCTCGCTGCGGCCCTGGGCACTGCCGGCCTCTCCGCCTGTGCCACCGGCGGCGCGCACGGAGGCGCCGACTCCGAGTCGTCCGGCGCCCCCACCAGCCAGGACAATCCGTTCGGGGTTGACGGCGGAGAGTTCTCCGCTTTCGTCTTCGACGGAGGTGACGGGGTGAAGCACCTGGACTTCACCCAGGAGCTCTTCGAGGAAAAGCGGCCCGAGGTGACCACGAAAATTGTGCGTGCCGAGGATCTCAGCACCCTGCAGCCGCAGTTCGTGAACCAGACGCCCCCAGACCTGTTCCAGAACTCCGGCGCCGGCTCCCTGGACGTAAACTCGCTGGCCACGAATCAGCAGCTCGCGAGTCTCGATGATCTGATGGCCGCACCCAGTTGGGACGATCCCTCGATCACGGTCGAGGAGAGCCTCAATCCTGGCGTGCGCGAGGCGGGCACCGTCGGCGACCAGCTCGTCGGCCTCAACACCACGCAATACGCCTGGGCGATCTGGCACGACGCCGCCCTGTTCGCCGACAAGGGCTGGGAGATGCCCCGCACCTGGGACGAGCTGATGGCACTCTCGGCCACCATCAAAGCCGACGGCATCTATCCCTGGGCCTTCACCGGCATGCACGCCAACTACTTCGAGCAGGGCGTGTTCCAGCCGTTGGTGGCCAAGATCGGCGGCCAAGAGGTCTGGCGCAACGTCGACAATCTCGAGGACGGCGCCTGGCAGCAGGACGCGATCCGCGAGGCCGCCGAGGCCGTGCTCCAGCTCCGCACCGACGAGCTGATCCTCCCCGGCGTCGCGCAGATGACCCACATCCAGTCGCAGACCTCCTGGTTGAACCACGAGGCCGCGTTCATCCCGGTGGGCGCATGGCTCGAGAACGAGATGAAGTCCGCGATCCCGGAGGGCTTCGAGCTGACCGCGACCGCGCTGCCCGCCCCCGAGGAGTCGCTCGCGGATCTCACGCCGAACAATCCGGGCGGCGGATGGTACGTGCCGGCCGATGCCAGCAACCGGCCCGCGGCCTTCGAGTTCCTCCGCGCCCTGCTCAGCAGGGAGTCCGCACAGAACTCCGCGGAGCTCACCAACGCCGTCACGATGGTCAAGGGCGCTCATGACGATCAGGAGCTCTCCCCGGCGTTCTCGACGATCACCACGATGATCGAGAAGTCCAATGCGGTCGAGGCCTGGGCCCCGGTCAAATACGACTCCTGGTACCCCTCGATGGTCGAGGAGACCCGCGCGGCGCTCATCAAGCTGGTGCTGGGCGATCTCGACGTCGAGGGTTTCCTCAGCCGATGTCAGAAGAAGGCCGACGAGACGAAGACCGACGACGCGATCGCGAAGCAGACGCGCTGATGCACAAGCGCGGGCAGTGGCGGCTGATCGTCACCTTCACCGTTCCCGGCCTCGTGCTCTACACGGTGTTCGTGCTGTCGAGCTTCGCGCAAGGAGTGCAGATCTCCTTCACCGACTGGACCGGGTTCACCCCGGACCTGAACTACATCGGGTTCGACAACTACCTTCGGCTCGTGCACGACGGGTCCTGGTGGCGATCGGTCCTGCACAACGGGATCCTGCTAGTGGTCATCCCGGTGCTCACCCTCGGGCTGGCGATGCTGTTCGCCTCCCTGATCACCCGGGGCGGCGCGGGGAACCTCCGTGCCACCCCTGGCGGGGACCTCTACCGGATCCTGTTCTTCTTCCCCCAGGTGGTGCCGGTCGTGATCATCGGCATCCTGTTCAGCTACCTCTACGCCTCGCGAGGTGGGCTGCTGCAGGGCGTGCTGGACGTGGTGGGGCTCGACATGCTCTCGATCGTCCCGAACGGACCGCTCGGCAATCCGCGGACGATCCTGCTGGCCATCGCGGTCGCCGCGGTGTGGTCCTCGGTCGGCTTCTACATGGTGCTGTTCCTGTCTGCCATGGGCCGCGTCCCCGATGAGCTGTACGAGGCCGCGGCGCTCGACGGGGCCGGCCGGCTGGGCAGCTTCGTCCACGTCACCATGCCGCTGATCTGGGCCCACGTGCAGACTGCCTTCATCTACCTGGCCATCGGCACGATCGATTCCTTCGCGCTGGTCGCGGTGATGTCCCAGACCGGCGCGGCGGCCGACTTCGGGGCCGACGTCATGTCGACGTACCTCTACCGCACGGCGTTCTCCCTGAACTCGCAGTTCGGCTACGCCGCCACCATGGGCACCGTGATGATGATCGGCTCGGTGGCCCTCGCCCTGGTGACCTTCCGACTGACCAAGCGCGAGGAGTACGAGTACTGATGAGCACCTCTTCCGTCACGACAACTCGGACCGCTCCTATCCCTCCCCCGGAGCCGACTCGACGGCCCGTCGTCGCGCGTTCGTGGGCCTCCCGTCTGTCCGCGCTGATCCCTCAGCTCTTCCTGCTGCCCTGGGCGCTCGTCGTCGCCGTGCCCCTGGTGTGGATGCTGATGTCCTCGCTGAAGACCAACGTCGAGATCTACAACAGCCCGTTCGGCCCACCCGGCGCGCTGCGCCTCGACATCTATGCCGACGCCTGGAACGAGTCGAACGTCGGCGCTTTCTTCCTGAACACGGTGGTCGTGGTGGCCGGTGGCGTGAGCCTGACGATGCTGCTGGCGGTGATGACGGCGTACGTGATGGCGAAGTACCCCTTCCGCGGGAGCCGTGTCCTGTACTACCTGTACCTGGCGGGCATGACCTTCCCCGTGTTCCTTGCCATCGTGCCCCTGGTGAAGATCGTCCAGGCGCTCGGGCTGTTCGCCACCCCGGTGGGGCTGATCCTCGTCTACGCGGCGTTCTCGCTCCCGTTCTCGGTCTTCTTCCTCACCGCGTTCTTCCGGGCGCTGCCCGAGGAGCTCTCGGAGGCCGCGTTCATCGACGGCGCCGGGCACTTCGGCGTGTTCTTCCGAATCATGCTTCCGCTGGCCCGGCCGGGACTGATCTCGATCGCCGTGTTCAACTTCCTCGGGCAATGGAACCAGTACCTGATCCCAGTGGTGCTGAACCCGCAGCAGGACGAGGAACGCTCCAACTACGTGCTCAGCCAGGGGCTCGCGGCCCTCGCCCTGGGAGAGAACTACGAGACATCGCCGACATCGATGGCGCAGCTCTTCGCCGGTCTCCTCATCTCCATGGTCCCGGTACTGCTCGTGTACATCCTCTTCCAGCGGCAGGTGCAGGCGGGACTGACTGCCGGCGCCCTGAAATGATGCACGCACCACCCATCAGCCGAGATCCCGGCCACGGAGATCATCGGCGCGTGCCGGCTCTCGGCACAGGAAGGCCCCGACTCTGATGCCACCCGTCGACCCTGATAAGACGCCTCTGCCGCGCTCCACCCCAGATGACCTCGATCCTCACGACGCCCCCGGAGCGCACGGCACGGAGGACGGGTCGTTGCCAATCCTCGCTGTCCTGCGGGCCGCGTTGCCCACCCTGCCGCCGCAGCTCCAGCAGCTGGCGCGGGTCGCGCTCGAGTCCCCGGCGGACGTCGGCCGGATGACGATCACCGAGTTCGCCTCGAAGGCGGGCTCCTCGGCCGCCTCCGTGACCAGGCTCTGTCGGACCCTCGACATCTCCGGATTCTCCCGGCTGCGCATGGAACTCGCCCTCGCCGCACAACGCTCGGAACCGGGGCCCGCCCCGCGCATCTCGGGGGACATCACCGCGCAGACCCCGCTCCCCGATCTCGTCGCGAGCCTCGCCGCCATCGGAGCGCGCTCCATGGAGGAGACCGCACGCTTGCTGGACCAGGAATCCTTCACGACGGTGACCCGCGCGCTCGGCGACGCGAGCCATGTCTATGCGATCGGTGCCGGCTCCGCGCACGTGATCGCCGTGTCGCTCGAGCACAAGCTGCGCAGCCTGGCGATCCCGGCGACCAGCTTCCACGATCCGCCCTCGGCGGTGATCGGCCTGGCTGCCGCCCGCCGGGGCGACGTCCTCGTCGTGATCTCGGAGACCGGCACGGCCGGCGAGTGCGTCGCGCCCCTCAGCGAGGCGAAGACTCGCGGCTGCCTCACGGTGCTGATCACGCGCCTCGCGAGATCTCCCGGCGCGGACGTCGCCGACCATGTGCTGCTCGCGGTCCAAGACTCCACCCCTCTGCGCACCGGCACGCTGACCAGCAGGATCTCCGAAATGTTCCTCGCCGACTGCCTCGCCTCCGGAATCGTCGTGAGCCACCACGAGCGCTCGATCGAGGCGCTCAGCTCCGTCGAGGAAGCGCTCGAACGGTACTGGTGAGATCCGACGCGCTGGACCCTCCCCCACCCCCTCTGCCCCACCCACCGACGCACCGGCCGTCTGACCCGCTGACCCGCTGACCCGCTGACCCGCTGACCCGCTGACCCGCTGACCCGCTGACCCAGGAGTACGCCATCTCTTTCGCTCCCGCCGACGCCGGAACTGCTCCGGCCTCCGACCTGCACGTGATGAGCTTCAACGCTCTCTTCCAGACCGATGCGTCGGCCCCCGGCGACCCCGGGCACTGGGCGGACCGCACCCCGGCGATCGAGGCCCTGCTCTCCGCGGACCGTCCGCATCTGCTGGGCCTGCAGGAGATGCAGGCCTGGACCTACGCGCCGATCGAGAAGGGTCTGGGGTCGACATACCGCTCCGTCGGCGTGGCCGAATCCGGCGGAAGTGACGGGCTGATCAACCCCATCTTCTACGATGCCGCGCGCCTCGAGCTGCTGGCCTGGAACCAGTTCTGGCTCTCGGACCGTCCTCGCGAGGTCGGCTCTGCGACCTGGGGCAACGCCCGCCCGCGCACGGCCGTGTGGGCTCGGTTCCGGGACCGAGACACCGGGCAGGAGTTCGCGCATGTCAACACCCATCTCGACCACGTCATCACCCAAGCCAAGGTGAAGGGCGCGCAGCTGATCTCCGATCACCTCGAGCAGTTCCGCCTTCTGAAGCTCCCCACGATCACCACCGGCGACTTCAACTCCGTCGCACGGATGTCCCCGGCCTACACGGTGCTCGTGGAGGATTTCGGCCTGCAGGATTCCTGGCTCGCCGCCGAGGACCGACTCAGCCCTGGCTGGGGCACGTTCCCTCATTTCCACGAGGTCGAGGAGTCCAACGTCCGCATCGACTGGATCCTGCTCAGCCAGGGCGTGCGCGTGGTCGATGCACGGATCGACGATTTCCGCCTCGACGGCATCTTCCCGAGCGATCACCTGCCGGTGCGCTGCCACGTGGAGCTGCCAGCGGCGTCGGCCTGACGGGAGGCGCCGGAGCATCCAGGAGCCTCGGGCTGCCGCCCCTTCCCCTCCGCGACCAGGGTCTCGAGCCACGCCGGCTCTTCGTCGTGCAGAAACCTGTCGGTTCCGTTCCGGGCACGCGAGAATGAAGCGCTGCCCGGAAATCCGGCAGCCGATCACGGACACCCCACGCAACGTGCCAACCGCGGCAGCGAGACGGAGACACTCACACGATGGCCACGATGCCCCACACACCCACTCCTGGCGTCGGCACACCGGCCGCCCCGTCGGCCCCGTTCGCCCCGTCGGCCTTCCTGTTCGGGGGCGATTGGAGCCCGGAGCAGTGGGACCGTGAGACCTGGCGCGAGGACATCGAGCTGATGCGTCGCGCGAAGGTGAACACTGTCTCGCTGGGCATCTTCTCGTGGGCGATGCTCGAGCCCGCCGAGGGCGTGTTCCAGACGGACTGGCTGGACGAGGTGATCGAGCTGATCACCGAGGCCGGGATCGGGTTCTTCCTGGCCACACCCACGGCGTCCCCGCCGCCGTGGTTCACTCTCGCCCATCCCGAGGCGATGCCGGTGCGGGAGGACGGGGTGCGCCTGACGCACGGCTCGCGCGACACCTACGCGATCAGCGCCCCCGCCTATCGGGAGGCGTCGCGGCGCATCGCGCGGATGCTCGCCGAGCGCTACGGCGCCCACCCGGGCCTGCGGGGCTGGCACTTGCACAACGAGTACGGGACCCTCGATCACGGACCGGAGGCCGCACGCTCCTTCCGCGTCTGGCTGCAGCGCCGCTACGGCTCCCTCGAGGCGCTGAACCGGGAGTGGTCCGCCGCGTTCTGGTCCCAGCGCTACGGCGCCTGGGAGGAGATCACCCCGCCGCGCACCACCCAGTACCTGCACAATCCCGCGCAGCTGATCGACTTCCGCCGCTACAGCTCCGACGAGATGCTCGCGGCGATGGGCGAGCAGCGCGACGAGATCCGCGCCACGGGCTCGCGCGCCCCGATGACCACGAACTTCATGCTGCCCACCTGGAACCATCTGGAGCAGTGGAGCTGGGCCGACCAGCTCGACGTGGTCTCCCTGGATCACTACCTCGACACCACCGGGCCGGACGCGGAGACGCACATCGCCTACGGCTCGGACCTCTCCCGCTCCTGGTCGGGCGGGCCCTGGGTGCTGATGGAGCAGAACGCGGCCGGGATCTCCCTGGGGGATCGCACGGTCGCCAAGAGCCCGCAGCGCATGATCCGTCATTCGCTCGGCTACATCGCGCGCGGCTCCCAGTCCTCGCTGTTCTTCCAATGGCGCGCATCCCTCGGCGGCTCCGAGCAGTGGCACAGCGGGCTGGTCCCCCACGCCGGTGGGTCCACACGGCGCTTCAAGGCCGTCTGCGAGCTGGGCGGGATCCTCGAGCGGATCGCCCCGGCGGTGCAGCTCCCGGCCGACGGGCCCCTGGTCGCCGCGGAGGTCGGGATCCTGTGGCACGCCGACGGGTGGTGGGCGCTGGAGACCCCGCACCTGCCCAGCGATGCCCTGCGGTACTCGGACGAGGTCCGTGCGACCCATCGCTCGTTCTGGCGCGCCGGCATCCCGGTGGACTTCGTGCGCCCGGGGGCCGACGCGAGCCGGTACCGGCTGCTGGTGGTGCCGTGCCTGTACCCGCTCTCGGACGAGCAGGTCAGCTGGCTGACCCGGTACGTCGAGGCCGGCGGTGAGCTCGTCGTCACCTATCTCTCCGGCATCTCGGATCCGTCGCTGCGCATCGCGCCGGGCGGCTATCCGGGCCGCCTGCGCGAGCTGCTGGGGGTGCGGGTCCAGGAGCTGCTCCCGCTCGAGAACGGTGCGCAGGTCGTGCTGGACGACGGCGGGATCGTCGAGGAGTGGACGGAGCTGCTGGAGGCCACGGATGCCGAACCGACCGCCCGCTACGCGGACGGGGACCTGCGCGGGCTGCCGGCGATCACGCGCGTCCGGCGCGGGGAGGGCCACGCGGTCTATCTCTCCGCCCGCCTGCGCCAGGACTCCCGCGACGTGTTCTTCGCGGCGGTTGCCGAGCGCCTGGGAGTCCGTCCCACGCTCGAGGGCGCTGCGCAGGCCGGGCTCGAGGTCGTGCGCCGCCGGGGCGACGGCGCTGATCACGTGTTCCTGCTGCACCACGGGAGCGAGCCGGTGACCGTGCGCGGGGAGGGGCGTGAGCTGATCTCCGGACAGGACGGGTCCGCCGGGGTGAGAATCGAACCCGGCGGGGTCGGCGTGCTGGCAGTGGCCGCTGATGGACCGCTCGAGCTCCTCCGCGTCCCCTCCTGAAAGGCGTCCAGATGCCACTGTTCGACCTCCCGCTCGCCGCTCTGCGCGAGTACCTCCCCACGCTCGACGAGCCGGCGGATCTCGACAAGTTCTGGGCCGGCACACTGGATCGCGCGCGCACCGCGGAGGTGCTCGTCGAGGTCTTGCCGGTGGAGACCGGGCTGTCCCTGGTGGAGACCTGGGACGTCACCTTCGCCGGCCACGACGGGGCGCCGATCCGTGCGTGGTACCTGCGGCCAGCCGGCATCGAGGGCGACCTCCCGGTGGTCGTGGAGTTCATCGGCTACGGCGGCGGGCGCTCCGAGGCGATCGAGCATCTGCTGTGGCCGACGGCCGGCTACGGCCACCTCGTGATGGACACCCGTGGCCAAGGCGGACGCTGGGGATCACGCGGCGACACCCCGGACCCCGTCGGCTCCGGCCCGGCCGCGCCCGGTTCGATGACCCGCGGCATCGACTCCCCCGAGACCTCGTACCTCACCCGCCTCATGACCGACGCCGCCCGCGCCGTCGATGCCGCCCGCGCCCTTCCGGGGGCCGACGGGCGGGTCGCGGTGACCGGCAACAGCCAGGGCGGCGGTCTCGCGATCGCCGCTGGTGGCCTGGTGCCCGACGTCGACGCGGTGATGGCCAACGTGCCGTTCCTGTGCCAGATCCGTCGCGCGATCGACCTCACCGACGCCGATCCGTACCAGGAGATCGTCCGCTATCTCGCCGTGAACCGTGGGCGGGAGGCGGCGGTGGAGAACACCCTGCGGTACGTCGACGCCGTGCACCTCGCGCGCCGTGCCCGGGCCGATGCCCTCTTCTCGGCAGCCCTGCGCGACATGACCTGCCCGCCCTCGACGGTGTTCGCCGCGTTCAACCACTGGGCCGGCCTCAGCGGAGCAACGCCGCGCAAGGACATCGAGATCTACCCGTTCAACAACCACGAGGGCGGCGCGGCCACCCAGAACATGGTGCAGCTGGCGTGGCTGCGCGAGCGGATGCCGGTGGCAGGGCTCAGGAACCCTGGGCCGGCGCCGACGCCGTCGACTCCCGCTGGACGAGGTGCGTCTCGAGCTTGAACGGATGGGCGAAGAGCCCCGGATCCGACGAGAGGGCGAGCAGCCTCTCGACGGCCACCTGCCCCATCGAGAACAGGGGCTGGCGCACGGCGGTGAGCTGGGGGTGGGTCCAGCTGGCGATCATCGTGTCGTCGAAGCTGACCACGCTGAGCTCCTCGGGGACGCTCACCCCGAGCTGTCGGGCCGCTCGCAGTGCCCCGACGCCGAGGGTGTCCGCGACGGCGAAGATCGCCGTGGGCGGCTCGGGCAGGCGCAGCAGCTTCTCCGCGCTGCGCTGACCGTCCTCGTACCCGAAGGTGCCGTGCTCGATGAGGTCGGGGTCCACGGGGAGGCCCGCCTGGGCGAGGGCGCTGTGATAGCCCTGGACGCGCTGCCTGGCCGGGACGGAGTCCTCGGGGCCGCCGATGATGCCGATCCTCCGATGCCCGAGGTCCAGGAGGTGCTGGACGGCCAGGGAGCCGCCCTCCCAGTTGGTCGCCGAGATCGTGACGACGCCCTTGGTGTCCTGGCCGATGGTCACGGGGTCCACGGCGATGAGCGGCAGCTTGAGATCCTTGCTCCATCGCGCATGCTGGCTCCCGATCGGCGAGGTGACCGCGATCAGCCCCTCGATACCGCGCCCGGCGATGTCGGCCATCTGGGCCCGCGTGGGCCCGGCGTAGCCCTCGCCGCGCTCGTCGACGCTGATGACCAGGAGGTCCACATCGGCCCGGCGAGCGGCGCGTTCCGCGCCTTCGAGCACCTGCAGCGCGTACGGGCTGGTGAGGGTGTCGAAGTGGATCATGACCGAACGGCGGCGCTCGGTATCGCGCCGCTTGGGCTGGTACCCGAGCCCGCGGGCCACCTCGGCGACCTCCTGGCGCGTCGAGTCCCGCACATCTGCGCGACCGTTCATCACCTTCGATGCGGTGGCCAGCGAGACCCCCGCCTTCTCGGCGACGTCCTTCAGGGTGACCCGGCCCTGCCGCGCAACGTCCTCTGGCATGTCCACACCCTCACCTCTCGACACGGCACCTGCGTCAGCGCCGACTCCCAGGAGGATAGTCGCGCCCAGCCCCTCGACCGCAGGGCACACCACCCCAGTCTAAACACCGGTAGAAGTTTCGGCTTCCTTTTCGGAGGGTTTCCGCGTTCTCGACGATGGGTGATCCTCGCCGCCCCGCACACCGGAGCGGACGGTCGGCCCACGGCCGATCGCCCGCTCCGCGACCGCCGGCCCTCCCTGCGCGCCGCGGCCCGCCGTCAGCCCTTCACGGAGCCGAGCATGATGCCGGAGACGAAGTACCGCTGCACGAACGGGTACACGCACAGGATCGGGATGAGGATCAGGATCATCGTCACCGACTGGATGTTGGCGTTGAGGTCGCTGACGCTCGCCCCGGAGGCCGCCGCCCCCTCGGAGGCCGCCGTGGAGGCCCCCGCGATCAGGTTCCGCAGGAACAGGGTCACCGGGAACAGATCAGTCCTGTCCAGGTACAGGAACGCGGCGAACCAGTCGTTCCAGTACTGCACCGAGTAGAAAAGCACCATCGTGGCGATGACCGCCTTGGACAGCGGCAGCACGATGCGGAAGAAGATCCCGAACCAGGTGAGGCCGTCGATGTGCGCGGCCTCCTCGAGCTCGCTGGGCAGGTTCTCGAAGAACGCCTTCATGACCAGGAGGTTGAAGACGGACAGCGCGGGCGGAAGGATCACCGCCCACATCGTGTTCTTCATCCCCAGCGAGGAGATGAGGACGTAGTTCGGGACGATGCCGCCGTTGAAGAACATCGTGAACACGGCGATCCCGATGAGCAGCCCGCGGCCCCTGAGATGCTTCTTCGAGAGCACGAAGGCGTACGTCGTGGTCAGCACCATCGCGATGGTCGTCCCGATCACGGTGTAGACCACGGTGTTGCCGTAGCTGCGCCAGAAGGCGCCGTTGTCCGCGACCGCTTTGTAGGTGTCCAGGTTGAAGTCGACCGGGAAGATGCTCACCTTGCCCGCATTGATCGCCCCCGCCGAGCTGAACGACTGCGCCAGCAGCATCACGAACGGATACAGCATCATCGCGCACATGAGCAGGAGGGCCGTCGTGTTGACGACGGTGAAGACCTTGTACGAGGTGGAGTCCTTGATACGGGACGTCCGGGCCTGGACGGGCGCCTTGCGGGGCGCGTCAGGGGCCATTGCTTCGATCACCACAGGCTCGTCCCCACCAATCGTCTGGAGATGAAGTTCGCGGACATGACCATGGCGAATCCGATGATCGCCTGGAACAGGCCGATGGCCGCCGCATAGCTGAGATTGTTCGACACCAGACCGACGCGGTACAGGTATGTCGAGATGACATCGCCGGTGGAATAGGTCATGGGGTTGTAGAGCAGCAGGACCTTCTCGAACCCGACGTTGAGGAAGTTGCCGATGTTGAGGATCAGCAGGGTGACCATCGTCGGCCGGATGCCCGGGAGGGTGACGTGCCAGGTCTGCTGCCAGCGGTTGGCACCGTCGATGCGCGACGCCTCGTAGAGGCCGTCGTCCACGGCGGTGAGCGCGGCGAGGTACAGGATCGTGCCCCAGCCGACGGTCTGCCAGGCCTCGGAGGCCACGTAGATGAAGCGGAACCACTCGGGCTTCTGGAGGAAGGAGACCGCGTCGCCGCCGAGGGCCTCGGTGATCTGATTGACCGTGCCCTGCAGGGACAGCAGCTGGTAGACCATGCCCACCACGATCACGACCGAGAGGAAGTGCGGAAGATAGCTGATGGACTGCACGATCTTCTTGAAGTGCGTGCGTCGCACCTCGTTGAGCATGAGCGCCAGGATGATCGGCAGCGGGAAGCAGACCACGAGGGTCATGCCGCCGATGATCACGGTGTTCGTGAAGACGTTCCAGAAGGCGGGATCGTGGATGAACATGTCCACGTAGAGCGTCCCCACCCACTCGTCGCCGAAGATGTTCCCGCCCGGCCGGAACCGCCGGAAGGCGATCACGTTGCCGAGCATCGGCAGGTACCGGAAGATCGCCAGGAAGATCAGGGGCGCGATCGCGAAGGTGTAGAGCGGCCAGTCGCGCCGCAGCGCCCGCTTCCACCCTCCCGGCCTGCGGGTCGGGACCGAGGGTCGCGGCGCAGGCTCCTGCGCCGCGACCTCCCGTGCCTCTGCCAGAGTCATATGATCACCTGCTCCGTCTGCTGACCGGGCCGGCTCAGCCGTTGGCCTCGACGAAGCGCTCGCGCGCCGTGTTGAGCAGCTCGAGGTACCGGTCCACGCCGGCGGCCTCGAGCTCGGCGACGAAGGCGTCCCACTCGCTCATGTCCCGCTCGCCCATGATGAACTGGAGGGTGGCGGTATCCACGGCATCCTTGATCGGCGTCGCCAGGAGCGAAGCCTGCTCGAGCTCGGTCTCGTCCATCGGCGTGGGCGGGAACGGATCGCGCGGAGTGCGCGTGGCCAGGACGTCGTCGATGTACTGCACGAACTCGGGCGTGCTGTAGGACTCCTTCAGCGCGCGGGACTCGGTGGACTCGGCCGGGAAGGTCGAGAAGCCGAGGTCGGTCTTGATGTCGGTCTCGCCGTCGGCGTTCAGCGCGTAGTCGTCCAGCGAGTATTCGTCGTCGAGCTCGATCGTGCCGTCGTCCGACTTCGTGTAGGTCACGTCCTTCTCGCCCCAGCGCAGCATGTCGCGCGCGTCCGGGTTGAAGTAGAGCCAGTCGACGAACTGCAGTGTGGCCAGGAAGTTCTCGGACTTCGTGATCTCGGAGCTGAGCATGAAGCCGTGCCAGAAGTTGCGCGGCTCGACCATGTCGCCGGCCGGCCCGGCGGGCGGTGGGATGAGGGCCACCGAGAAGTTCCCCTCACCCACCGTCTCCTCCAGCGCCGTGGCGAACTCGATCGCCGTGCCGGAGGAGCCGGACGCCGCGAAGCACGTCTCCTTGGCGAACTTCTCGTCGACGCCCGCGGCACCGCTGCCGTCGTTCGAGTCCGTGAGCGACTCCTTGTCCAGCAGACCGTCCTCGACCAGACCGCGGAAGAACTCCACCAGCTGCTTGTACTCGTCGGTGGTGGCGGCGTAGACGAGCGTGCCGTCGGCGCCCTCGACCGCACCGTCGCCGAAGCCCCAGCCGGCCTTGGTGCCGAAGCCGTGGGCGGCGTAGTTGAGCATCGACTGGGCCTCGAAGCCGTCCGCCAGCGGGACGGAATCGGGGTACTTCTCCTTGATGAGCGTGAGCCCCTCGTGCACCTCCTCCCAGGTGTTCGGCACCGCGCCGGTGACCTCCTCGAAGACGTCCTTGCGGATGACCAGGCTGAACACCGGGACGGAGACCTCCTGCAGGCCCGGCATCATGTAGTACTTGCCGTCGGCCTGCTTGAGATTGTTGATCATCTCGCCGAGCTCCCACTCCTCCACGTACTTCTGGAAGTTGGGCATCTTGTCGGCATAGTCGCTCAGCGGCACCACCGCCCCGGAGGAGACGAACGGGGAATCCTCGCCGGTGTAGACCAGCGGGATCAGCGTCGGGGCGTCGCCGGCGCTGATGAGCAGGCTGCGCTTCTCGGTGGCGTCGCTGAACGGGATGTGCGTGAGCGTGATGTCGACGTTCGTGAGCTCCTTGATGAGGTCGAAGATCCGCCACGAGTCCTCGACGGGGACCTCCGGCCAATCGGTCCACAGCATGCTGACCTCGAACGGCTCTGCGGCTGTGAACTGCGTGTCCGCGGCGTAGTCCTCCATCGCGCCGACGCTCTGGGCCTCGGCGTCGATCTCTTCTCCGGCACCGGATCCGCAGGAGGACAGGGCCAGGGCCCCGAAGGCCGCCGCGGAGAGACCCACGAAGCTGCGCCGGGTCTGCGAGAGATGGAAGGGGTGTGACGTCGTCATGGCCGTCTCCTCGTCGAGATCATGGCCGTGCCGCGGAGAGCGGCCGGCTGAACGGGTGATGCATGAACTGCGGGTGGTGCATGAACTGCAGACACTGCTGAATCCGATGGAGCGATGCTGCGCCCGTCCTGGGCGGAGTCCGGATCGGACCGTCAGGAAGCCGGGCGGCGATGATCGACCGCGCCCTGCTCCCCAGGCCTGACCGCCACGCGTCATCGCGGGACGGCAAAGCTAGTCAATACTTTCGCTTAAGTTTCGACGTGATCTACAACCTAGCGGGCGCGATCGCGCGGGTCAAGAGGTTGAGCATCACCTGAGAATCGTGTCCACGGCCGCGCGGAAATGCTCCTCACCAGCCCGATTGCGCACACAGCGGCCGAAGTGCGCTCCTCGATCAGCAGGATGGCAGGTCACATTTCCGCATCACCTGCCCATTATTAAGCGAAACTTTTAGGTTTGGTGCGATATTTGGTGAGCACCCAGCCCACCGGAGCTCTCCGGCTCCCGGCAAGCACCCGAAGGAGGGCGATGACGTCCCCATCGCAGAATCGCAGCGTCCTCACCAGTGTCACGGAGGGCATCTACTGGCTCGTCACGATCGACGCGCTCCTGGTGCTCGCGTGCTCCCCGACGATCCTCGCCTGGACCCTGCTGCCCGCGGGACCGAGCAATGTGCTGGTCCTGGTGCTGGCCGGTGCGCCGCTGGTCCCGGCGGTCTCGGCCGCGCTCTATGCCTGGCGTCGATGGTCCGAGGACCCCGACCTGGTCCCCGCGTCCCGCTTCCTGCACGGCTACCGGGTGAACCTCCTGGACAGCCTCAAGGTCGGGATGCCGGCGGTGATCGTGCTCGGGATCCTCACGGCGAACGTCACCTTCGGCGCCCAGCTCGGCACCGCGGGCTTCAACGTCGCGTTCCTGATCCTCGGCGCGCTGGTGCTGCTGCTCCTGGTGCGCGCGCTGACGATCGTGTCGAACTTCAGCTTCCGCCTCGTGGACACGCTGCGACTCTCGGTGTTCACCCTGTTCGCCAAGCCGCTCTCGACACTCGCCCTGGTCTCGCTCGGGGTGCTCACGCTCGGACTCGTGCAGGTCGTCGGCGGCTTCGCCTTGCTGCTGACCGGCTCTCTGCTCACGGCGGCGCTGTGGCACTCGGAGAAGCCGGTCGCCCGGCTCCTCCGAGAGCGCTTCGTCAGTCCCGACGAGGAGCCGACGACGGCACCAGCCGGCTGACGAGCCCGCCGCGCGGCACGGTGATCTCCTGGCTCTGCCCGTCGAGCTGCACCCTGTAGTCACCGGCGAAGCCCTCCAGGCGCACCACGCCGTGCTCGTCGGCCCGGTGCTCATCGCGATGGACCCACCACTGCTCGCGCACGAGCTCCTGCAGGGCGTGATAGCTCGGCTTCGGGGTGCCGTCACGTCGCACCAGACCCGCCGGGGCGCCGAGCCAGGCGGAGGCGTCGTCCAGCCCCCAGTAGGTCAGCGATTCCACGGCGGGGTGGGCGAGCACGGTGCGGTAGTGGCGCACCAGTTCGTCCGCCTGGCGCTCCTCGCCGTCCGGCGTCGAGGGCCAGGAGGCGACGACGTAGTCGTTGAGGTCGTCGATGTGCGAGGGCATGAGATCGCCGGAGACGAGCGTCGTCTCGGTCATCTGCAGCGGGAGCCCGAAGCGGGAGAAGCGCTCGAGCACCTCGGCGATCTGCTCCTCACCCCGGTACCCCTGGTGCATGTGGGTCTGCAGACCGATCGCATCGATCCGCACACCCGCCTCGAGGCATTCCTCCAGGACGTGCTCGTACGCCGGGGTGAGGTCGAAGTCGTTGAGCACGAGTTGCGCCGTCGGGTCCGCCGCGCGCGCTGTCTCGACGGCGAGGCGGATGACGTGCATCCGGCCGCGGGCCTGCGCCAGGCGCGTCACCGCGTTCTCCTCGGCTGCGAAGACCGGCAGGATGACCGTCTCGTTGAGCGCGTCCCACTGATCGACGAGTCCGGCGAACTCTCTCGCCTCACGGGTGATGCGCGCCCGGATCGCCTCCTCGACGCCCTGGTCGTCCTTCTCCAGCAACCAGGTCGGGGCCAGGGTGTGCCACAGGAGCGGGTGCCCCTTGATCCTCACGCCTCGGTCGCGGAGGTGCAGCGCGAGGGCTCGCAGCCGGTCCGCGTCGGTCGTCCCGGGGGTCTGCTCGTACCAGCGCCAATAGAAGGGCAGGGTGGCCGTGTCGAAGAGGCCCAGCCACAGCCTCTCGAGTTCGGCGGCCTCGGGGTCGCCGGACTGCGCCAGCGTGAAGGCCGTGCAGCCGAAGCCGAAGGCGTGCCGCGTCTGCTCCACCGTGACGAGTGCACCCGGGCGCGGGGCCCCGGCGGCGTCCACGACGTGCAGCTCGAGGGGTTCGAGCCGGCCTGCAGGGGCCGAAGCCCTCCGTGCCGCCGAGGATGCCGCCGCCATCAGTTCCCCTCGGGGACGCTCGCCGTGACGTCGCCCGCTGCGGCGCCGACCGCTTCCGGCACCGGACCATCCAGCACCGGCGCCACCTCGATGGGGGTGTCGAGCACCCTGTCGCCATCGCCGACCACGCGCACCGCACCGGAGACCCGGAACGAGCCCTCGAGCCGCATGTCCTCGCTCGAGGAGCCCACACGCACGCGGAACTCGCCCGGCTCGACGATCCGCTGATGGTCCTCGCCCAGGAAGGAGGTGCGGTCGGCGTGCAGGCGGAAGGTCACTCGCTTGCTCTCCCCCGCCTCCAGCACGATCTTCGTGAAGCCGACCAGCCGCTTGAGCGGGCGCACCACGGAGGCGACGGGGTCGCTGAGATAGAGCTGGGCGACCTCCTTGCCGTCGCGATCGCCGACGTTGGTGACGGTCGCCGCGATCTCGACGGTGCCGTCGGCAGGGATCTCGTCGGCCGAGAACTGCAGGTCGGAGTACTCGAAGCGGGTGTAGCCGATCCCGAATCCGAAGGGGAACAGCGGCTTGGGGTCGATGTTCGAGATCCCGTCGCTGACCCAGGCGAGCACGGGAGCGAGGTAGGTGCCGGGCTGGCCGCCCATGCCGCCGGGGATGCCGATCGGCAGGCGCCCGGAGGGGTTCACGCGGCCCGAGAGCACTCCGGCGATCGCGCTGCCGCCCTCCTCGCCGGGCATGAACGCCTGCACGATGGCGGCGCAGCGGTCGACGTACGCGCCGAGCGCGTAGGGGCGTCCGGTGACCAGCACCAGCACCACCGGGGTGCCGGTGGCGAGCACCGCCTCGACGAGCTCGTGCTGAGCGCCGGGCAGCTGCAGGTCGGCCACATCGCAGCCCTCCCCGGAGGTGCCCGCCCCGAACAGGCCGGCGATGTCGCCGACGGCGAGCACGGCGACGTCCGCCGCCTCTGCGGCGGTGACGGCCTCAGCGATGCCGTCGGTCGAGGTGCCGGTGAAATCGGTCCCCGCGACGGTCGTGACCATCGAGTCCGGGAACTCGGCGGTCAGGCTCTCGCGGAGCGAGGGCACGGCGACCGACGTGCCGTTGTCCTCCAGGCGGGAGAGCACGTGGTTGGTGAAGCTGTAGCAGCCCAGGAAGCTGCGCGGCTCGACGGCGCTGGGGCCGACGAGGGCGATGCGGCCGGGAGCGGCCAACGGGAGGACCTCGGCCTCGTTGCGCAGCAGCACGATCGACTCCTCGGCCAGGCGCCGGGCGAGCTCACGGTTCTCCACCGGGTCCAGATCGATCGCGTCGCCGGTGGTGGCGGCATCGAACTCGGGATCCAGCAGGCCCAGCTCGACCTTCTGGCGCAGCACGCGCCGCACCGCGGTGTCGAGCACCTCGACCTCGAGCTCACCGGCGTCGATGGCGTCCAGCAGCTCGGGGAAGGTGTTGGTCTCGGGCAGCTCGACGTCCATGCCCGCGCGCAGCGTCGTCACGGCGGCGTCGCGAGTGGTCTCCACGACGCGATGCATGGACTGCAGGAAGTTCACGGCCCAGTAGTCGGAGACCACGGTCCCCTCGAAGCCCCAGGTGTCGCGCAGGAGCTCGGTCATCAGCCAGCGGCTGGCCGCCGGGGCGATGCCGTCGATGTCGGCGTAGGAGTTCATCACCGCGTCGACCTTCCCGTGCCGCACGACCATCTCGAAGGGGACCAGGTCGATCTCGTGCAGCTCGCGGAGGCCGATGGAGACGGGGGCGTGGTTGCGGCCCGCCCGCGAGGCGGCGTGGCCGGCGAAGTGCTTGAGGGTCGCGATGACCCCGGCCCCCTGCAGGCCCTTCACGTACTCGGTGGCCAGGATGCCCGTGAGGTACGGATCCTCGCCCATGGTCTCCTCGATGCGCCCCCACCGGTAGTCGCGTACGATGTCGAGCACGGGCGAGAGGCCGACGTGGGTGCCCAGCGCGCGCATGTCCGCCCCGATCCGGCCGGCCATCTCGCCGATCAGCTCGGGAGCGAAAGACGCCCCCCAGGCGATCGCGGCCGGGTAGGTGGTGGCCTCGTGAGCCATGATCCCCGTCAGGCACTCCTCGTGCGCAATGGCCGGGATGCCGTGCGGGGAGCCGGCGACGACGGCACTCTGCAGGCGACGCAGATTCTCCACCCCCTCCTCGGAGGTCAGCGGCGCGCTGCCGTAGGCGCGGGTGATGTGCCCCAGGCCGTTGCGGACCGCCTCCTCGAAGGGATCGCGCCCCTCGTCGAAGGTGGACTGCATGGGCGCGAAGCCCTCGGCGTCCCCGATCTCGGGCCGCTTCCAGTAGCTGCCGAGCTGGGCGATCTTCTCCTCAGGGCTGAGATCCGCCAACAGCGACTCCACGCGCTGCTCGACGCTCACAGAGGGGTCTCTCCACGGGGCAACGGTCATGAGGTGCTCCTTCGCACGGCCCTCGAGGTGGCGGCGGCGCCGCACACCCCGACTGTTTCAGGCGCTTTTTGAAAGCTTTCTGTCGACTTTCGGTCGTGGTCAGGCTAGAGCAGTCGACGGGCCGTGGTCAATGCCGGGTCACCAGCGACGCCTGGACGCAAGACGGAGCGCCTCCCCTGAAACTTTCTGGGGAGGCGCTCCGTCTGAGGGGGCTGCATCGGGGAGTCGTGGGGCGATCATGGGGCACCACGGGCGTCGTGCGGCGATCGTGCGGCACCACGGACGTCGTGCGGCGAACGTGCGGCACCACGGACGTCACGGGGCATCGGGAGATGACGCGCGGCATCGCAGGGCATCACGGGGCAGCGCCCTGCTGCGGCGCTGCCGTGCTGCCCTTCTGCCGTGCTGCCGTGCTGCCGTGCTGCGGTGCTGCGGTGCTGCGGTGCTGCGGTGCTGCGGTGCTGCGGTGCTGCGGTGCTGCGGAGTCAGGGTCAGCCCTTCGAGGCCCACTCCGCAGTGCGGTCCTTGAGCTCGCGATAGGCACCGAGCACCTCGGGGGTGGCCTCGGCCTCGACGGTCCGGCTGTCGGTGAGCGTCCAGGCCGGCGGCTCCTGATCGCCCGAGAGGGCCCAGGCCGCCTGGCGAGCAGCTCCGAGCGCGACGTACTCGGCGGCCGGGGCGATGGTCACCGCGCGCCCGAAGATGGCGGGTGCCAGCTGCTGCACGGCCTCGCTGCGCGCGGCGCCGCCGATCAGCGTGATGGTGGCGGCCGACGTGCCCGTGCGGTCCTCGAGCGCCGTGATGCCGTCGGCCAGGGAGCACAGCAGGCCCTCGACATAAGCCCGAGCGATGTCCTCCCGGGTGGTCGCGGTGCTCATCCCCGTGAGGGTGGCGCGGGCATCAGGCCGGTTCGGGGTGCGCTCCCCGTCGAAGTACGGCAGCAGGGTGACGCCGCGCGCGCCGGGCACGCTGGCCAGGGCCAGCTGGGCCATCTCCTCATGGGAGACGCTCAGCAGGGCGCGACCGGCCTCGAGGATCCGGGCGGCGTTGATCGTGGTGGCCATGGGCAGGAAGCGGCCGGTGGCGTCGGCGAAGCCGGTGACCGCGCCGGAGGCGTCGTTCGGTCGGGTGGGGCTGACCATCGCACACACCCCGGACGTGCCGATCGAGACGGACACGTCGCCTTCGCCCTGGGACAGGCCGAGGGCCGCACCCATGTTGTCCCCGGTGCCGGCGGCGATCGCGGCGCCGGAGGAGGTGCGGGCCATGATCTCCTGCGGCGATCCGGGCAGACGGGGCAGCTCGAGGCCCTTGCCCAGCGCCAGCTCGACCAGCTCGGGCTTCCACTCCTCGGTGCGGGTGGAGTAGTAGGCGGTGCCCGAGGCGTCCCCGCGATCCGTGAACGCCTCTCCCCCGCCGGCCAGGTGGCGGGAGACGTAGTCGTGGGGCAGCAGCACGCTCGCCGCGCGGCGCGCGCTGTCCGGCTCCTCGTCGCGCACCCAGCGCAGCTTGGACGCGGTGAAGGAGGCGACCATCAGACTGCCGATCTCCTCGACGGACGCCTCGGCGCCGCCCATCTCCTCGATGAGCGCCTCGGCCTGCGGGGCTGAGCGGGTGTCGTTCCACAGCAGCGCATCGCGCACCACCTCGCCCTGCTCGTCCAGCAGCACCATGCCGTGCTGCTGACCGCCCACGGAGATCGCCTCGGCCCGCTCGAGCAGGGGGCCGGCGGCCTCGTCGACCGCGTCGAGCCAGGCACGAGGGTCCACCTCGGTGCCCTCGGGATTCGCCGCTCGACGCTCCTCGAGCACGGCACCGGTCTCGGCGTCGACGAGGAGAGCCTTCGTGGCCTGGGTGGACGAGTCGATTCCGAGAACCGTGGGGGCCATCAGGAGGTCCTTTCCGAGGAACGGGGCGCGGAGGTTGCCGCAAGTCCCCAGAGTACGGGGCAGTATCGGCGTCGGCACCGAGCTGGAAGTGGTCGAGCACGGCATGGCCGGGCCAGGCCAGGCCAGGCCAGGCCAGGCCAGGCCACGCAATTGTGAGCTGGGGACCTATGTGGATGCTTCACATGGGTCCCCAGCTCACATTTGTTGGCAAACCCGACGAGGCCGACGAGGCCTGGCGAGCTCGACGAGGCCGACGACGCTGGCGAGCTCGACAATCCTGGCGAGCCCGACGACCCTGGCCCGGTCCGACACCGCCCGGCCCGACACCGCCCGACCCGGCGCCGGGCGGGTCAGCGCCGGGCTGGTCAGCGTCGGATCAGGCGCGGAAGCCGAGCAGGTGCTGCATGGCCAGCTGCTGCAGGCGCACGAAGCCGAAGTTGCGCTCGCCGGCCTTGTCCGCGTCGAACTCCTCGAAGGTGGAGCGATCCGCGAGCAGGTCAGCGAGGGACTCGCCCTCGGCGAGGGTCGGCTGGGCGAGCTCGTCGATGCCGGAGTAGGACAGCGCCTCCTGGACCTCGGAGTCCTGGCGGAACGCGAGGGCGCGCTCCTTGAGCATCAGGTACATCTCCATGTTGGCCGCGGCGGACTCGTACTGGCCCTGCTCGTGCTCGGTGCGCGAGGGCTTGAAGTCGAAGTGACGGGCACCCTCGTAAGCGCCGGGCTTGGACGGGAAGCCGTTCTCGAGCAGGTCCACGGTGAAGAACGCGCTGATGAGGTCGCCGTGACCGAACACGAGGTCCTGGTCGTACATCGGGCCGTGCTGGCCGTTGAGGTCGATGTGGAACAGCTTCTCGGACCACAGCGCCTGGGCGAGGCCGTGCGTGTAGTTCAGGGTCGCCATCTGCTCGTGGCCGGTCTCGGGGTTGATGCCCACGATGTCGCCGTGCTCGAGCTGCTCGATGAAGGCCAGGGCATGGCCGACCGTGGGCAGGAAGATGTTGCCGCGCGGCTCGTTGGGCTTCGGCTCGAGGCCGATGCGCATGTCGTAGCCCTTGTCCTTGATGTAGCCGGCCACCGTGTCCAGACCCTCGCGGTAGCGCTCGAGCGCGGCGAAGAGGTCCTTGGAGCCGTCGTACTCCGAGCCCTCGCGGCCGCCCCACATGACGAAGGTGGTCGCGCCGAGCTCGGCGGCGAGATCCACGTTCGCGAGCACCTTGCGCAGGCCGAAGCGGCGCACGTCGCGGTCGTTGGAGGTGAACGCGCCGTCCTTGAAGACCGGGTGGGCGAAGGTGTCGGTGGTGACCATCTCGATCACGAGGCCGGTCTCGTCGGTGACGGACTTGAGCTGGTCGATGATCTTCTGACGCTCGGCCGGGGTCGCATCGAAGGGCACCACGTCGTTGTCGTGGAACGTGAAGCCCCAGGCGCCGAGCTCGGAGAGCTTGCGGATGTGGGCGCTCAGCTCGAGCGGCGGGCGGGTGGCGAGACCGAACTGGTCGCGCGCCTCCCAGCCGGTGGTCCACAGGCCGAAGGAGAACTTGTCGTCACGGGTGGGGGTGGGTGCAGTCATGGTCGAACTCCTCTGTACGAACAGCAGTCTCTGGTCCCTCGCGGCCCGAAGCGTCGCACTACGATGCTCTGAACCGATCCAGACGACGCTCCTGGAACCGATCCAGCAGTTCCCAGGACCAGTTCCCAGGACGGGCATCGCCGGGCCGCTTAGTATGTTTGAGTTACTAACATACGACGAATGGTCGCCCGACCACAAGACGGCACCACGAAATCGCACGACGGAAGGGTCAGTCCCATGCAATCGACGCACCTGCGCGAGCACAACCTCTCGCTCGTCATGCGCGCCGTCGTGAACGCGACCGTCCCGGTCTCACGGGCCACGCTCGCCCGCTCCACCCAGCTCACCAAGCCCACCGTCTCCAAGCTCGTCGAGGAGCTGATCACCGCCGGGCTGGTGGAGGAGCACGCCCCGGTCTCCCAGGGCAGCGGCCGACCGATGGTGCCCCTGCATCCTGCTCAGCACACAGTGCTCGGCATCGGCCTCGAGATCGCCGCCGAGCACATCTCGTGCCTCGGCATCGACTTGGCCGGTGGCATGCTCAGCACCCGCACCGAGTACCTCGAGGTCACGGCGGACAACGTCCCCGAGGCGGTCCAGGCGTGCGCCCGACTGCTGGATCAGGTCCGCGCCGAGGCGGGGCCCGCGACGCTGGTGGGGGTCTGCGTCGCCGTCCCCGGGCGCATCTCGCCCGACGGCGAGAGCGTGCTGTCGGCCCCCAACCTCGACTGGGCCGACGTCCCCCTCATGCGTGAGCTCCAGAGGATCCCCGCTCTGGCCGCCGTCCCGGTCCTGGTGCAGAACGACATCCGGCTGTCGGTGCTCACGGAGATCGCCCGTCGGCCGGACGAATCGTTCATGTACGTGCGGGGCAGCACCGGCGTCGGTGGGGCGATCGTGCTCGAGGGCAAGGTGCTCGAGGGGGTTCACGGCTGGGCCGGCGAGTTCGGGCACACCGTGGTCGAGCCGGACGGCGCGCTCTGTCGCTGCGGCCGACGCGGCTGCCTCGAGGCCTACGTGTCGTACCACGCGCTGCGGGAGCGGGCCGGCCTGCGGCGGGACGTGCTCATCGACGAGCTGGTCGAGGAGCTCTCCCGCAGCAGCGATCGGGCGGAGGTGATCGGCACGATCGGCCGCTCGCTGGGCCTGGCGATCGCCAACGCGCTGAACATCCTGGACCTGTCCACCGTGGTGCTCTCGGGATACCTGGGGCCGATCGCCGAAGAGATCGCGCCCTTCATCCGCGAGACGGTGGACCGCCACGCCCTGGCCGCCGAGGTCGACGAGATCGTCATCGAGCGCTCGGACGACCTCGCGGCTCCGGCCCTGTGGGGCGCGGCGCGCGCGGCGATCTCACCGCTCCTGGACCACCCCGGCGACTGGATCGCGCGGTCGGTCCGTGCTTGACCCGCCCGCTCCCACTTCGTAAGTTGAAGACACTAAAGGCAGGTTCCGCCCCTGGTTCCGCCCGGCACGTCTGCGGCCCCTCTCTCCTGGGCGTCCGGGCCCGACCGTCCGCTTCTCCGGGTCCGACCGACCGCTCCGCAGCATCGTCTGCACCGTCAGAACTGTCAGGACCGTCGCCGGGCACAGCATGCGAGGACGAGCACCCCGGTACGTGATCGGCGAGCGACGGTGCACCCTCCCGGCCCACGCCCGTCGGCCGATCCACGACCCCCGATCCCCAATCCCCCGACCGCAGGGCCGAACGACCGCACGACCGCAACACCGCCCGACCCCATCACCGCATCACCGCCCGACCGCATCACCGCATCACCGCATCACCGCATCACCGCACCATCCACTCACCGAGGAGTCGTGACACCCGCAGTGACCACCCCATCCCCCACCGCCCGCCCGCTGAACATCGGCATGGTCGGCTACGGCTTCATGGGAGCCGCCCATTCCCATGCCTGGCGCACCGCCCACCGCTTCTTCGACCTGCCGGCGACGCCCGTGCTGCACACACTCGCCGGGCGCACCGAGAGCTCGCTGGTCGCGGCCGCCGAGCGGTACGGCTTCGCGCGCACCACCACCCGGTGGCAGGACCTCCTCGAGGATCCCGAGATCGACGTCATCGACATCTGCACGCCCGGTGACACCCACGTCGAGATCGCGCTGGCCGCTCTCGCGTCGGGCAAGCACGTGCTGTGCGAGAAGCCGCTCGCGAACTCCGTGGAGGAGTCCGAGCGGATGACCGCGGCCGCGGCGGACGCGCGCGCCCAGGGCGTGCGCAGCCTCTGCGGCTTCTCCTACCGCCGCACGCCCGCGCTCGCCTATGCGCGCCAGCTGGTGGCCGAGGGCGCCGTGGGCGAGATCCGTCAGGTGCGTGCGCAGTACCTGCAGGACTGGCTCTCCGACACCGACGCCCCGATGACCTGGCGCCTGGACAAGGACAAGGCCGGATCCGGCGCGCTCGGGGACATCGGTGCGCACATCATCGACCTCGCCCAGTGGATCACCGGGCAGGACATCTCCGCCGTCTCGGGCACCCTCGAGACCGTCGTGCCCACGCGCCCCGCGGCCGGGGACATGCAGGGACTCGGCGGGACCGGCGATCTCTCCGGCGAGCGCCAGCAGGTCACGGTCGATGACCTCGCCCTGTTCACCGCGCGCTTCGCCGATGGCGTGCTGGGCTCCTTCGAGGCCACGCGCATGGCGCAGGGCCGCAAGAACGCGATGCGCGTGGAGATCAACGGCTCGAAGGGCTCGATCGCCTTCGACTTCGAGCGGATGAACGAGCTGGAGGTCTACGACGCCACGGCGCCCGCCGGCCGACAGGGATTCACCAGGGTGCTGACCACCGAGCCCGAGCACCCCTACGCCGCCGCCTGGTGGCCCACCGGCCACGGCCTGGGCTACGAGCACACCTTCACGCATCAGATCGCCGACCTGGTGCGTGCCATCGGGGAGGGCACCGACCCCTCCCCCTCCTTCGAGGAGGCCCTGCAGGTGCAGCGCGTCCTCGCCGCCGTCGAGGCCAGCTCGGCCGACGGCTCCAGCTGGCAGGGCGTCGCGCCGTCGGCCGCCGCCAAGAACTCCATCTCCACCTCCACCTCCACCTCCACCTCCACCTCGCAGGAGCGCACCCGATGACCGACCCCCAGACCACCCCGCAGGCCGCCCCGCAGGCAGGTGCCTCCGACCAGGGCTCCCCGACCACCCGCACGGCGCTCGTCGTGCGGGGCGGCTGGGACGGGCACCAGCCGATCGAGGCGACCGACCTCTTCATCCCGTTCCTCGAGGAGAACGGCTTCTCGGTGCGGATCGAGGAGTCCCCCGCGGTCTACGCCGATGCCGAGTACATGGCCACGGTGGATCTCATCGTCCAGTGCAACACCATGTCCACGATCGAGAAGGAGGAGTTCGAGGGGCTGCGCGACGCCGTCGAGGCGGGCACCGGTCTGGCCGGCTGGCACGGCGGCATCGCCGACAGCTACCGCAACAACTCCGACTACCTCACGCTGATCGGCGGTCAGTTCGGCTGCCATCCCGGCAAGCACCCCGACGAGCGCACGGGCGAGCAGTCCGACAACTACGTGCCCTACACCGTGGACATGCTGCCGGCGGCCGCGGAGCACCCGATCACCCGCGGCATCGGCGACTTCGACCTGGTCACCGAGCAGTACTGGGTGCTCTCGGACGACTACATCGACGTGCTCGCGACGACCACGCAGAAGGTGCGCGCATGGGATCCGTGGCACCGTCCCATCACCTCGCCGGCGATCTGGACCCGCCAGTGGGGCGAGGGCCGGATCTTCGTCTCCACCCCCGGCCACCGCGTCGAGGTGCTCGAGGACCCGAACGTCCGCACCGTGATCGAGCGGGGCATGCTGTGGGCGGCGCGCGGCAGCGAGCAGCCCTACGGCGAGCACGGCGGGCGCAGCGCGAAGGAGGCCACCCGATGAACGCGCAGGGCATCCCCGCCACGACGGAACGCTCCCCGATGCGCATCGGCATGATCGGCTGCGGCGTCATCTCCAAGCAGTACTTGGCCAGCTTCGACCAGCTGCCGGACGTGCAGCTCGTGGCCGTGGCGGACCTCGACCGCGCCCGCGCCGAGGCCGCCGTCGAGGGCCGTGACGGGGTGCGGGTGCTGAGCGTGGACGAGCTCATCGCGGACCCCGAGGTGGACACGGTGCTGAACCTGACCATCCCCGCGGCGCACGCCGACGTGGATCTGCGCGCGATCGCCGCGGGCAAGAACGTGTACTCCGAGAAGCCCTTCGCGGTCACCACGCAGGAGGGCGCGCAGGTGCTCGAGGCGGCGCGGGAGGCGGGCGTGCTCGTGGGCAGCGCCCCGGACACCGTGCTGGGCACCGGCACCCAGACGGCGCGGGTCGCGATCGACGACGGCGAGATCGGCACCCCGATCGCCGCGGTGGCCACCATGGTCACCCCCGGCCATGAGCGCTGGCATCCGCAGCCGGACTTCTACTACGTGCCCGGCGGCGGTCCTCTGCTGGACATGGGCCCGTATTACATCCACTCGCTGGTCACGCTGCTGGGACCGGTGGCCGAGGTGATCGGCGCCGGCAGCCGCCTGCGCACCGAGCGCACGATCGGCTCCGGCCCCCGCGAGGGAGAGGTCATCCCGGTCTCCACGGACACCCATGTCACCGGCGTGCTGATCCATGAATCCGGGGTGCTCTCCACTCTCGTGATGAGCTTCGACGCGGTGGGCACGTCGGCTCATCCGATCGAGGTCCACGGCACCGGCGGCACGCTCGCCGTGCCGGACCCCAATCGCTTCGACGGGGACGTGGAGATCAAGCGTCTGGGCGGCGAGGGCTGGGAGACCGTGCCCGTGGCCGGCGGCTACGCCGACGCCTCGCGCGGCATCGGCCTGCAGGACATGGCCGTGCGCGGTGCGGACCTCCGGGCCAGCGGCGACCTCGGCCAGCACGTGCTCGAGGTGATGAACGCGGTGCTCGAGTCGGCCACCAGCGGTGCGCGCGTGGGGGTGGCCAGCACGGTGGCCCGGCCCGAGGCCGTCGAGCAGCAGGACGCCCGCGTCACCGCCTGACGGCCGGACACGGGGGCTCGCGGCTGCCGTCGGGCGTCACCCCGAGCAGCGGCTCGGTCGGGAGCGCGGCAGTGGACGGAAGGGGCACCCCTCCCGCCCGCTGCCGATCTCACCTCGGCTCCGCCGCGTTCTCGATCGGGACCGTCATGTGCTGGCCGTTCTCGGGCAGCCCGTCGACGCACTCGGCCCCAACGCCCTCCCTGGGGACGACGCCGGACCCGGACGCGACGTCGGACCCAGAGGCATCGCCGACCTCGGAGGCGTCGTCGGACCCGGGGGCCATGTCGAGCTCGGGCGGGGCACCGAGCTCGACGTCGGCGAACGCCATGGGCAGCCCCTGCCCGGTCCAGCAGGAGGCGCGATCCATCAGCTGCGCGTGCACGTGGGGTTCGCTGGAGTTCCCGGTGTTCCCGCAGCTGCCGATCTGCTCGCCTGCTCTCACGCGCTCGCCGACCTGCACGAGGACCGAACCGCGTTGGAGGTGAGCGACCATCGCGCAGACGCCGTCGTCGCCACGGATCGTGACGTGATTCCCGACGACGAAACCCGGCCCTCCGATCTCGCGGATCACGCTCTCGAGCATCATCCAGGCCACGCCCCACCGGTTCGAGCGGGCGCGGTGGTCCCGATGCCGGTCCGAGACGCGCACCACCGTTCCGTCGAGCATCGCGTGCACGGGCCGGCCGAAGGCGGGGTACTCCTCCGCAGCCCGCATCGCGGGGCCGCCGAACTCCGGCCGCGGCACATCCAGCGGATCGTGCACGAGGTCGATCGCGTAGGCCTGGCCATAGGCGCGCACGCCGTGGCTCGGCACGACCGAGGCCGGACTGTTGATACCCATCCAGCGACCTCGCACCGGCGACCCGACCACTCGCGCTTCGGGGACCGGCAGCCACCGCGGTGCCACGAAGGTCAGCACCACGCACGCCAGTGCGACGGCGAAGGCGAGGGGCACGAGGGTCGCCTGGACCTCCCGGATCCCGTCCTGCAGGGCCCGGCCCATCGTGACGACATCGCCGAGCAGATCGCTGAGGATCGCCGCGAAGATGACCAGCATGGCGGCGTAGAAGAACGGGCCGCGCACCCGGTAGAGCGACAGCACCATGCCCGTCATCGTTGCGCTCCGGCCAGGCTGGCCAACAGGGGCACGACGCGCGCCGCGGGCACCTCGTAGCTCCCCCGTCCGCTCTGACGGACCCATCCCGCCGCGACGAGCTGGCGCAGATGGTGGTGCAGCTGCCCGGTGGTGCCGAGCGCCGCGACCTCTGCCAGCTCGGCGGTCGCGTGCACGCCCGAGAGCAGATGACGCAGCAGCTCCAGCCGAACGGGATGGCCGAGCGCAGCGAACTCCGCAGCCCGGTCGGACCAGTCCGTCTCCAGCATCCCCGTGGTGCCGGCGCTCTGCTGCCACGCGACCGGGGCACCGCCGGGCAGGGTCATCGACCCGATCAGCATCACCGCACCCTCGGCCGTCGCAGGATGATCGCCCAGGCGCGAGCGCAGGCCCGTCAGCGCCCAGTACTGCTCCTCGTCCACCGCCGACGCCTCGGACCGCTCCGGGTGCGCTGATCGGTGCTGGCCGCCCTGGTGCCCGGGCTGCTCCTCCCGGACGCGGCATTCCGTGGCGCTCTCCAAGCGGCTGACCCGCTCGGTCAGCGCCTCCAGAGCCCGCCTCATCTCGTCATCGCTCTCATCCATGGCGCGATAGTACGCTACTCCATACTTACGAACTAGACCTCGACGGGTCCCGCTCGTCCGCCGACTGCGCCGACTGCGCCGACTGCGCCGACCGCGCCAGCTGTCGACTGCCGGACTCAGAGGTGCCCAGTGCCGACCGCCAACCGCCGTCGTCAGCAGTTGCTGGTGCCGACCGCCTGCCGCCGACCGCCGAGTTTCCTGGTGCCGACCGCCGGACTCAGAGGTTCCAGATGACCGGGACCAGCACGATCTTCACCACGATGGAGAAGGCGAAGAGCGTGGCGTAGGCGGTCTCGATGCGCTCGTCGGCCCGCTTGGAGTTCGCGGCGTCGAGCACGGCGGGCTGGCCGAGGAAACCGGCCATGGCTCCGGCGACGCGCGGGGCGGAGAGGTCGAGAACCCAGCGACCCGCGAGCAGCAGCGCCACGCAGCTGAGCGCCGCGACGACCACGGAGAGCACCGCCGCCCGCCAGGCCGTGGGCGAGGAGAGCACGGAGGCGACGTCGGGCCCCGCGGTGAGGCCGAGCCCCGCGAGGAAGAGCAGCAGGCCCAGCTGGCGCAGCGTGATGTTGGCGCTGCCCGGGAGGGCCCAGACCACCGGTCCGGTGCGGCGCAGGGCGCCCAGTACCATGCCCACCAGCAGAGGGCCGGCCGCCGGGCCGAGCGAGAAGCTGCCACCGCCGGGCATCGGCACGGTGACCAGGCCCAGCGCGAAGCCGAGCACGAGGCCCAGCCCGAGCGAGAGCACGTCGAGCTCGCTGGCCTTGCGGTCCGAGTCGCCGAGCAGGGCGTGGACGGCTTCCAGCTTCGAGCGGTCCACGGCCACGGCCATGCGGTCGCCCGGTTCGAGCACGAGGTCATCGCGAGCCAGGAGCTCGAGGTCGCCGCGGCGCACCCGGGTGGGCACCGCCCCGAAGCGCACCGGGAGGTTCAGCTCGGCGATGGACCGCGAGGCGAGGTCCGGGTTGGAGACGGTGAGGCGGGTGAACTCGACCAGCGAGCGGTCATGGGCGATGTGCCGGGCGCTGCGCTCCCCGAGCTCCTCGGTCACCGCCTCGACCGCGTCCGGCATCCCGACGGCGACGACTTCGTCCCCGACCAGCAGGTCCTCCCCGGGCACGATCACCCGCACCGTGCCTGCGCGGCGCAGGTAGGAGAAGCGCACCTGCTGCTCCTGCCACTGGGGGATGTCCCGCAGGTTCGCCGGGCGCAGCACGTGCACGGTGGCCGAGTCGAGGCTGGTGCCGGCGAGCGCGGGGGTGTCCTTGCGGCCGGGCCAGTTGCGGGTGACGACGGTCGAGACCAGCACGATCCCGACGATCACGCCGATCGGATAGCCGAAGGCATAGCCCACCGACGGCGCGGACGTCGAGGTCAGACGGTCGGCGGCGTCCAAGGCAGGGGCAGCGGTGAGCGCACCGGTGAACAGTCCCAGCGAGAGGTCGCGGGCCAGGCCCAGCGTGTGGCCGAGCACGATCGTGGCGATCGCCGCGATCACGGTGCTGGCGGTGGCGGCGAGCAGCAGCGGCAGCTGACGGTTCAGCGTGCTGAAGAAGGCGGCACCGGCGGAGATGCCCACCGTGTAGACGAACAGGGCGAGGCCCAGGGACTGCACGAAGTCCATGCCTGCGCCGAGATGGGGAGCTGCCGCGGAGAGGGCGAGGCCGGTGAACAAGGCCCCCGCCGCACCGAAGCGCACGCGGCCGAACGGGATGGCTCCCAGCACGGCCCCCGTCGCGACGACCAGGAACAGCGTGAGGAGCGGGCTCCCCTCGAGGACGTCGATCACGTGGAACCTTTCCAGAGCCCGCGACCGCGCACCGGCAGGTGCGCATCGAGCGCGGGCACCGCGGTGTGGAGTGGCCTTCCACGATAGTCGCGGCCGACGCGCACCGGGAGGGGAGTTGTCCGAGGTCACGACGTCCGTGACGGCAGGTGACGCGGACGCCTGGGCGCAGGGTCCCGTGGATGCTCTGCTGCAGCGATCTGCGGCTGCTCGGCCGACGGCCGGGGCTGCTCAGCCGAAGGCGAGCGGCAGCATCTGACCGCGCTCGCCCAGAGCGTCGAGTTCGACCTGTTCCGCCTCGGTCGCGGGGCGCCGGCCGGTGGCGACGCGCAGGGCATCGGGGTCGGTCCAGGTCTCGGGGAGCCGCAGCCGCAGGCGGCGTTCGACCATGTCCCGGGCGGCAGCCAGCCCGTCTGCGGGCGGTCCGGCGGCGGGTGCGTGGGAGGCCAGACGACTCTCGGCGGCCGGTCTCTCGGCGGCCGGTCCGTCGGCCGTCGGAAGATGCGCGACCAGGTCCAGATGATGCAGCGTCCACTCGAGCACGTGGGCGCCGAGGTAGTCCCGCACCGTGAGGGTCTTGCCCTGGGTGCTCACCGGGAGGTCGGGGTGGGCGATCAGCGCGGCGCGACCGGCCGCTGCACCGAGGTCCTCGAGATGATGCCGCAGCAGGCCAGGATCCTCGTAGGCGTGGGCCAGGCGCACGACGAGCGCGTCGTGGGGGTCCTGGCCGTCCGGCATATCCGGCGACGGGGTCCAGTAGCTGAGCAGGTCGTGGGTGGGGGCGGTCTCTGCGGGAGTGGCGAGCGTGATCAGCACGTCCTGGGCGTCGATCACCAGATGGGTGACCAGATCCCGCACGAGCCAGCCCCGGCAGCCGGACGGTTCCGCGAAGGCGTCGTCCGGAAGGGCGGCCACCGCCGAGCGCAGGGCCGACCAGGTCAGCGAGAAGAGGTCCACGGGGGCACGCTAGCAAGCAGCCCCACAGCGACCCGGCGCGATCCACGCCGGTCCAGTGCGGTCCGAGCCGGCCCAGCGCAGTCCAGAGCGGGCCCACCCACCCCAGGGCGCGCCAGCTCAGCTCGCCCCAGGGCGCCCCCAGCTCAGCTCAGGCCAGAGCGCGCCAGCCCAGCCCATGGCAACATCCGGCACCTGCCTGCCGCCTGCGGCGTGGTGCAGGACACTTCAGGGCAGTGCCCACCGGACCAGGTGCGCCTGTCCGCGACGACGCGGTCCGTCGACGTCGCCGTGCAGCATCGGTCCGCCCGGGCAGTCCCGCACTCCGTCAGCCTCGCCGGAAAGGCGCCCCATGCTCAACGTCGCGATCATCGGCACCGGTTCCATCTCCGATGCACACCTGCGCGCCTACCTGGCCGCCCCTGACCTGGTGCGCATCGTCGCCCTGGGCGATCTGACCGTCGAGAAGGCCGAGGAGAAGCGCCAGGCATTCGGGCTGGAGGACGCCCGCACCTATGGCGATGCCGGCGAGCTGCTGGCGGCCGAGGATCTCGACCTGGTCTCCGTGACCACGCCCCCGTCGGCCCATCGCAGTGTGAGCGTGCAGGCGCTCGACGCCGGGGCGCATGTGATCGTCGAGAAGCCGATGGCGCCCTCGCTCGAGGACTGCGACGCGATGCTCCAGGCGCAGCGCCGCAGCGGGAAGCTGCTCTCGGTGATCGCGCAGAACCGGTTCCGCCCGGAGATGATGCGCCTGAAGGCCGTGCTGGACAGCGGGAAGATCGGACCCGTCGCGCATGCCCGGATCTCCTCGGAGTGGTGGCGCGGCACCTCGTACTACGACCTGTGGTGGCGCGGCACGTGGGCGTCCGAGGGCGGCGGCTGCACCCTGAACCACGCCATCCACCACATCGACCTCGCGCTGTGGCTGCTGGGGTCCCCGCAGGCCGTGGTCGCGATGATGACCAACGCCGCGCACGACAACGCCGAGGTGGAGGACCTCTCCGTCGCGATCCTGCAGTACGAGCGGGGCCTGGCCGAGCTGACCAGTTCCGTCGTGCACCACGGGGAGCGGCAGGAGATCGTGATCCAGGGCGAGCAGGCGCGCATCTCCCAGCCGTGGGAGGCGATCGCCGAGACGGCGATGCCCAACGGCTTCCCCACCCCGGACGGCAACCCCTCGCTGACCGACGAGCTCGAGAGCCTGGTGGCCGATCTGCCCCCGCTGCCGCACACCGGGCACGCCGCCCAGCTGCGCGACGTGATCGGCGCGATCGGCGAGGGCCGTGCGCCGTTCATCGACGGCGAGGACGGCCGACGAGCGGTCGAGCTGGTCACCGCGATCTACGCCTCGGCCATCGAGCGCCGCACGGTCGACCTGCCGCTCGCGCCGGAGAACCCCTACTACCGCTCCGGCACGCTGGTGGAGCGGGCGCCGCATTTCTTCGAGAAGACGGCCTCGGTGGGCGCGCTGGACGGCGACATCACCGTCGGCGGAGACTCCTAGCGGTCGAAGGGCCCCGTCCCGCGGTCCATGACGCCCCCGCCTCACCTCCCCTCCCCGGCCTTCTCCCTCCCGCCCTGACCACCCCGTTGAAAGGATCCCCATGGCAGTCTCCGAAGGAGCCAACTACGCCCCCGCCGCGATGCCGAAGCCGGTCGTCGAGCCCGGCGAGTTCGTCTTCGCCGTCATGCACCTCGATCATGGCCACATCTTCGGCATGACCCAGGGCCTGATCGGTGCCGGCGGCACCCCGAAGTGGGTCTACGACACCGACGCCGAGCGCGCCGCCGCCTTCCAGGAGAAGTTCCCGGAGGTGAAGATCGCCAGCAGCGAGGAGGAGATCCTCGCGGACGACGACGTGCTGCTGGTCGCCGCCGCGGCCATCCCCTCCGACCGCGCCGCGCTGGGCATCCGGGTGATGGAGGCCGGCAAGGACTACTTCACCGACAAGACCCCGCTGACCACCCTCGACCAGCTCGCCGAGGCGAAGGCCGCCGTGGAGCGCACCGGCCGGAAGTACATGGTCTACTACTCCGAGCGCCTGCATGTCGAGGCCGCGGTGCTCGCCGGCCAGTACATCGAGCGCGGCGCGATCGGTCAGGTCATCCAGGTCCAGGGCATGGGCCCGCACCGCCTGGGCGATCCGGCCACCCGCCCTGACTGGTTCTACGAGCGCGCCCGCTACGGCGGCATCCTCACAGACATCGGCAGCCACAACTTCGAGCAGATGCTCACCTTCACCGGCTCCGACGACGCCGAGATCCTCTCGAGCGCGATCGGCAACTTCGCCCACCCCGACCACCCTGAGCTCGACGACTTCGGCGAGGCGCACATCGCCCTCTCCTCCGGCGCCTCCGGCTCGGTGCGCGTGGACTGGTTCACGCCCGACGGTCTGCGCACCTGGGGCGACGGGCGCACGTTCATCGTCGGCACCGAGGGCTACATGGAGCTGCGCAAGTACGTCGACGTCACCACCGACAACGGCGGCGGCCAGGTGATCCTGGTCGACGGCGAGGGCGAGCATCGCATCGACGCCACCGGCAAGGTGGGCTACCCGTTCTTCGGGGACCTCATCCTCGACGTCCTGCACCGCACCGAGAACGCCATGACGCAGGCCCACGCCTTCAAGGCCGTGGAGCTGGCGCTGAAGGCCCAGGAGCAGGCGCGGGTGCTGCAGGCTCCGGGCGCCTGACCCTCCGCGCCCCGCGGGACGCACGCCTCTCCTGCAACGGCCGCTGTCCCCTCGGGGACGGCGGCCGTCGGCGTCGTGAGGCCCTCCCCACCGTCCCGACCCGCTCTGCCCCTCGCCCCAGCGCCTCCTCCACCGCCACCGCGCGCCCATCGCGCGCCCACGTGGAGGGGCGTGACCTGGGACGCCATCGCACCCCAGTCCCATGACCGACATCCCGACGTGTTTTCTGCTGTATTTCGGACGTTAATCCACCTCTGGCCACCGCTTGACCTGAGGGTAGGCCTGGGCATACCGTGTCGATATCGACAGAAGTTTCCGAAATCTTTTCGGCATGGACGCCGAACTTGCGAACTGGAGCAGCAATGAAGCCTGTCACTCGCCGTGCGACTCTCGCCGGCCTCGGGATCTCCGTGCCCGCCCTCGTCACCCTCAGCGCCTGCGGCGGAGGCAAGCAGCCCGCCGGCGGCGCCGGCTCGTCGTCGAGCCTGTCCGTCTGGGCGCTGACCGGGGCCAAGGAGGACACCTACCAGCAGTCCTTCGATGCCTGGGACGACGCGAACCCGGACTCCCCCTTCGCCGTCGAGTTCTTCGCCAATGACTCCTACAAGGAGAAGATCCGCACCTCAATCGGCTCCGGCAACGCTCCGACCCTGGTGTTCAACTGGGCCGGCGGCACGCTGGAGGACTACGTCTCCAACGAGTCGGTCGTGGGCCTCTCCGGCAAGGTGGACGACGTCCTCTCGCGCACGATCGAGTCGATCGCCAAGGTCGGCGAGGTCGACGGGAAGCAGTACGGCGTCCCGAACAACGACACCCAGCCGGTGGTCCTCTACTACAGCACCGAGCTCTTCGAGGAGCACGGCGTCACCCCGCCCACCACCTGGGCAGAGCTCATGACCGCGGTGGAGACCTTCGTCGAGGCGGACATCATCCCGATCGCCCTGGCCGGGCAGAGCGTGTGGCCCGAGCTCATGTACATCCAGTACCTCACCGACCGCATCGGCGGCGAAGGGGTCTTCGAGAAGGTTCTGAGCGGCGAGGCCGATGCCTGGTCCGACCCGGCCATCACCTCCGCGCTGGAGTCGATCGTGGAGCTGGTGGACGCCGGCGCCTTCGGCTCGAGCTTCGGATCGGTCGCCGCGGATGCGGGCGCCGATGCGGCCCTGGTGCACACCGGCCAGGCCGCGATGCTCCTGCAGGGCAGCTGGGTCTACGGGACCTTCAAGCAGGACGCGCCCGACTTCGTGGCCGACGGGAAGCTCGGCTTCCTGAACTTCCCGGCGGTCGAGGGCGGCGACGGCGACCCGTCCAACGTCGTCGGCAACCCTGCCAACTTCTGGTCCGTCTCCTCCGACGCGGACGAGGAGGTGCAGGAACTCGCCATCCAGTACCTCAACGATTTCAACCTCAACGAGGAGATGGTGGAGAGCTTCCTGGCCATGGGCGCGATCCCCGCGGTCAAGGACCTGGAGGACAAGCTGCCCGACCTCGACGACGGCGACTTCCTGTCCTTCGCCTACGACATGGTGACCAACGCACCGCACTTCCAGCTGTCGTGGGATCAGGCGCTGCCCGCGGCTCCAGCCCAGGAGCTGCTCACCAACCTCTCGCAGATCTTCCTCGGCGAGAAGGAGCCGGCCGATCTCGTCAGCGCGATGAACGCGACCCTGGACTCATGACCGCAGCGCAGTCCCCTGCTCCGCCCGTTCCCCGGGAGGGTCGGGCGCCCTCCCGGGGCTCGGCGCGGTCCAGGGCCCGCACGAGCCTGCGCACCGCGCCGAGCAACTGGATGCTGGCCCCGGCGCTCGCCTTCTTCGGCATCTTCGCGCTGCTGCCGCTGGCGGGCGTCGTCGTGCTGTCCTTCTTCGCCTGGGACGGACTGGGCACCCCGTCGTTCGCCGGGTTCGATGCGTGGGTCTCGGTCTTCCAGAACCCGGTCACGCTGAACGCGATGAAGCTGACCTTCCTGATGACGGCACTGAGCTTCGTCGTCCAGTTCCCGCTGAGCCTGCTGCTGGGAACCTTCATGGCGGGGCACCAGCGGTACCGCGAGGCCTTCTCCGTGCTCTACTTCCTGCCGCTGCTGTTCTCGGCGGCGGCGACCGGTATCGCCTTCAAGGCGCTGCTGGACCCGAACTTCGGGCTCTCCCGGGCGTTCGACGCGGACTTCCTGCGACAGGATTGGCTCGGTTCGCCGAACCTGGCGTTCTACACGCTGATCATGGTCATCTCGTGGTCCTTCGTGCCCTTCCACTCCCTGCTCTACCAGGCAGGGGTGCGGCAGATCCCGAAGTCGATGTACGAGGCGGCCACCCTCGACGGCGCGGGACGCACCCGGCAGTTCTTCAACGTCACCCTGCCCCAGCTGAAGTACACGATCGTCACCAGCTCCACGCTGATGCTGGTGGGCTCTCTGACCTACTTCGACCTGATCTTCATCCTCACCGGGGGCGGGCCCGGCAACGCGACGCGAGTGCTTCCGCTGGACATGTACCTGACCGGCTTCCGCTCGTATCAGATGGGGCCCGCGAGCGTCATCGCCGTGATCCTGATCGCCGTGGGACTGCTGCTGTCCCTCGGCCTGAACAAGGTCTCGGGCGCGGACAAGATGGAAAGTCAGATGGAGGGCGCCTGAGATGAGAACCCGCAATCCGAACGTCGTCGGCGGGCTCCTGGGCTTCGCCTGGCTGCTGGTCATCCTGGTGCCGATCTACTACATCGTCATCACCAGCATCCGTCCGCGCGAGGACTACTTCAGCTCCAACCCGCTGTCGATCCCCTCCGAGTTCACCCTCGAACCGTTCCGCTACGTCCTGGAGAACGACTTCCTGCGGTACTTCGCCAACAGCGTCTTCGTGACCGTCGTGACCGTCGTCGCGGTGGTGGTGTCGTCGCTGATGGCCAGCTACGTGATCGTTCGCAGCCGCACCCGGCTGGCCCGCTTCAGCCAGAAGCTGTTCCTCATGGGCATCGCGATCCCGCTGCAGGCCACGATCATCCCGATCTACTACCTCATCGTGCAGCTCGGGCTCTACGACACCCTCTGGGCGCTGATCCTGCCCAGCGTCGCGTTCGCCATCCCGATCACCGTGCTGATCCTGACGAACTTCCTGCGAGACGTGCCCAAGGAGCTGTACGAGTCGATGACGGTGGACGGCGCCACCGACCTGCAGATGTTCCGGCGCCTGGTGCTGCCGCTGGCGAAGCCCGCGGTGGTCACCGTGGGCATCTACGACGCCCTGCAGGTGTGGAACGGCTTCCTGTTCCCGCTCGTGCTCACGCAGAGCTCCGAGATGCGCGTGCTGCCGCTGTCGCTGTGGGCGTATCAGGGGGAGTTCACCACGAACATCCCGGCGGTGCTCGCGGCCGTGATGCTCTCGGCGCTGCCGATCCTGGTGCTCTACATCGCCGGTCGGCGCCAGCTGATCAGCGGTCTCACCGCTGGGTTCAGCAAGTAGCAGAGCAGGCGGTTCCCGGCCCGNNCGGGCCGGGAACCGCCTGCTCATGCGGCCGACGTCCGACGGTCATCAGGCATCGCCATATAGGAGTCATCGGCCGTCGACCATCAGGCATCAGCCGTCAGCCGTCAGCCGTCAGCCGTCAGCCGTCAGCCGTCAGAACAGGGTCGCGACCCCGTAGATGGCCAGCACCATGGCGAAGGCCACCACGGATTCGATCGCCTGCTGCACGGTCCAGACCCGCAGCGTGGTCTTCACGTCCATGTCCAGCAGTCGGCCCACGAGCCAGAAGCCCGAGTCGTTGACGTGGCCGGCGAACACCGAGCCCGCCGCGAGCGCTAGCACCATGCAGGCCGTCTCGAAGGGGCTGAACCCGCCGGTGATGATCCCGGGGGCGACGAGCGCCGCGGCGGTGGTCAGCGCGACGGTGGCCGAGCCCTGCGCCAGGCGCAGCGCCACGGCGATGAGGTAGGCAGCCAGGATCAGTGGGATGCCGAGGTCCGAGAGCGAATCGGCGAGCGCATCGCCGATGCCGGTGGCCTGCAGGACGCCGCCGAACATGCCGCCGGCACCGGTGATGAGGATGACCGCGCAGACCGGGCCGAGGGCGTTGTCCATCGTCTTCTCGATGGTGGTGCCGCTCTTGCCGCGGCGGAAGCCGAGCACGATCACGGTGAAGAGCGCCGTGATCAGCAGCGCGATCGGCGTCTCGCCGAGCATCCGCATCGCCTGCACGATCGTCGAGTCCGGATCGACGGCGCCGACGCTGCCGAGAGCATCGAAGCCGGTGTTCAGCAGGATGAGGATCAGCGGCAGGATGAGGATCAGCATGATCGTCCACGGGGCGGGAGGGTTCTCGACCTCCTCCTCGTCACCGGTGAGCCCGGCGAAGGCGGTCTCCGGCACGTTGATGCGGAAGCGGTTCGAGACGACCTTCCCCCACAGGTGACCGGAGACGTACCAGGTGGGGAAGGCCAGCACGAGGCCGAGGAGCAGCACGTACCCGAGGTTCGCCTCGAGGAACGCGGTGGCGGCGACCGGGCCGGGGTGGGGCGGCAGATACACGTGCATCACGGACAGCGCCGCGGCCACCGGGATGCCGAAGGCCAGCAGATTCCCGCCGAGGCGGCGTGCCACGGCGTAGACGATGGGCACCATCAGCACGAACGCCGCGTCCATGAAGATCGGGAAGCCGATGAACAGCGCCGCCACGCCCAGGGCGAAGGGGGCCCGTTTCTCGCCGAACAGCGAGATCATCCATTCGGCGAGCGCCCTCGCGCCGCCCGAGGTCTCGACCATCGCACCGAGCATGGCGCCGATGGCGACCAGCAGGGCGACGTTGGAGAGCGTGTCCCCGAAGCCGAAGAGCATGGTCGGGACGACCTGGCCGGCCGGGATGCCGGCCACCACCGCGGTGAGCAGGCTGACGATGATCAGCGCGAGGAACGCGTGGATCTTCAGCTTCATCACCATGACCAGCAGGAGCGCCACGGTGACGACGGCGACGGTGATCAGTCCGCCGGCACCCAGCCAGCTCTCCCATCCGGTCTCTTCTATCCAGTCCAGTTCCATGGTCAGGTCCTCTCGGGGTGATCGGAGCGATCGGAGTCGTCACGGCGATCAAGGTGGTGGGGGCGTTCAGTGCGATCGAAGCGGTGCGGGCGATCAGAGTGATCAAGGTGGCGGGGGTGCTGATCGGCGCGGCCGCGAGGACCAGGACGATCGCGGGGCGCGCCCGGGAGACCGGCGTGCCTGCACTCGGTCACCATTCGGCGAGCGAGCCGTCGCGGTGGCGCCAGATGGGGTTGCGCCAGCGGTGGCCGATCTCGGCGCGCTCGCGCACGTAGTCCTCATCGATCTCGATGCCGAGCCCGGGGCCCGTCGGGATGCGCACCATGCCGTCCTCGTAGGCGAAGACGGAGCGGTCCTTCACATAGTCGAGCAGGTCGTTGGCCTCGTTGTAGTGGATGCCGAGGCTCTGCTCCTGGATGAAGGCGTTGTAGGCCCCGGCATCGATCTGCAGGCAGGTGGCCAGAGCGATGGGGCCGAGCGGGCAGTGCAGCGCGAGGGCGACATCGTAGGCCTCGGCCATCGCCGCGATCTTGCGGGTCTCGGTGATCCCTCCGCTGTGGGAGGGGTCGGGCTGGATGATGTCGACCGCGCCGCTGGCCAGCACCCGCTTGAAGTCCCAGCGGGTGAACAGCCGCTCGCCCAACGCGATGGGCGTCGGGGTGGCGCGCAGAGCATCGAGCACGGAGTCGAGGTTCTCGCTGAGCACGGGCTCCTCGATGAACAGCGGATGGAACGGCTCGAGCTCGCGAAGCAGCACCTTGGCCATCGGGGCATGCACACGGCCGTGGAAGTCGACGGCCACGCCGATGTCGTCCCCGACGGCCTCGCGGATCGTCGCGACGTTCTCGACGGCGCGGGTCACCGTGTCCCAGCTGTCGATGAACTGCATCTCCTCGGTGCCGTTCATCTTCACCGCGCTGAAGCCGCGCTCCACCGCGTTCTTGGCCTGCCGTGCGGTATCGGCCGGGCGGTCGCCGCCGATCCAGGAGTAGACGCCGATGCGGTCGCGGACCCGCCCTCCCAGCAGCTGGTGGACGGGCATGTCGTGCACGCGGCCCTTGATGTCCCACAGCGCCTGGTCGATGCCGGCGATCGCGCTCATGAGGATCGGCCCGCCGCGGTAGAAGCCGCCGCGGTACATGACCGTCCAGAGGTCCTCGATGTTCTCGGGATCCTGGCCCACGAGGTAGTCGCTGAGCTCCTCGACCGCCGCGCACACCGTGGCGGCGCGACCCTCGACGACCGGTTCTCCCCAGCCGACCACGCCTTCGTCGGTCTCGATGCGCACGAACGCCCAGCGGGGTGGGACCTGATAGGTGGTGACGGTGCGGATCTTCATCGGTGATGCTCCTCGGACGGGCAGTTCAGGCGGCAGGACATGCCGAGCCGCCCGTGGGACGAAGTCGTCCGCGGGGTGGCCACGAGCGGCCAGGGTGCCATATCCCCAGCTTGCCCGGTGGAATCACGCGCGCCACGGCTTCGTCCCCCCCCGCTGGATGCCCAGTCGGTCGGGTGCTCAGTCGGTCGGGTGCTCAATCGGCGGGGTGCTCAATCGGCGGGGTGCTCAGTCGGTGAGAGCGGCGTAGTCGTCTCCGAGCGCCATGTAGCGGGAGTCCCAGACGTCCATCCCGGGGACCTCTCCCCCGGTGACCACGCCGACGAGCCGGTCCAGGTACCACTCCCAGCCGGGGCCGACGTGCCGGATCATCTCGGTCGGCACGTCGTGGTGGCGCAGTCGCACGCGGGTGACGGGCTCGGACGGGTCGCTCGGCCCCGGCGCGTCGGCCACTCCGGCGGCATCGGCCGCCCCCGCGACATGGGTCGCCCCCGCGGCGTCGGCCGACCCGTTGGCGGTGGCCGCGCCGGCCACCCGGGCTGCGTCGGCCGTCTCGGACCCGAGCGCGTCGACGAGCTCGACGGAGAGTCGCCAGCCGCCCGCCTGCGGCGAGGTGCTGACCGTGAGCAGCTCGGCCGGCTCACAGGCATGGATCGTGCACTCGCTCGCAGAGGCCTCACCGGGCTCGGCAGTCATCGTGATCTGGACCCGGCCCGTCGTCGGATCACCGGTGAACGTGCCGAACCAGGTGGCCAGCAGGTCGGAGCGGGTGAGATGGTCCCAGATCAGCGAGCGCGGGGCGAGCACGGAACGGGTGAGGACGAGATCGTGGCCGTCGTGGTCGAGAAATCCGGTGATCGCCATCTGTCTGCTCTCCTGGTCGTCAGCGCGGGCATCTCCGCGGATGCCGCCCACGGTAGCCGGGGCGCTGGACCGGGAACAGGGGCGACGACCGAGGAGAGCCGAGCGCCAGCAGAGCGACAGCCAAGGCGGCAGCGAGTGCGACAGCAGAGGCGACAGCAGGGACGACGGCAGAGCGGGAACGGAACGAGAACAGAGGTGTCCCCGGGCCGACCTTGATAGTATGTTACGAGTCCCGAAACTGTCGTTCCGCATGTCGAAACGCGATGTCGGGAGCCGTGCCTGACAACGACCAGGAGGTACCCGTGCCGTCCCCGGACAGCCTGCCCACCCTCGGCCGGGCGAGCGCCCGCCGCCTGCCCCTGCTCGGAGCCTCGGCCCCTCAGGACCCCTCGCGCGCCGGCATCATCCACCTGGGTCTCGGCGCCTTCCATCGCGCCCACGGCGCCGTGCACACGGCCCGCGCGCTCGCGGCCGAGGAGGGCGACTGGGGGATCATCGGCTTCGCGAACCGCTCCCGTTCCGTGGTGGATCCGATGCGCGCGCAGGACGGCCTGTACAGCGTGCTCGAGCTCGCGGACACCGGCACGCGGGCGGATGTGGTCGACGTGCACCGCGGATTCGGCATCATGGCCGAGGATCCTCAGGCCGTGGTGCGCGAGATCGCCACCGCGCAGCGCCGCATCCTCACCCTGACCGTCTCCGAGGGCGGCTACTCCGTCTCCCCGCGCACCGGACACCTCGACGTCGACTCCGCCGCGATACGCCGCGATCTCGAGGACCCCGCGAACCCCCGCAGCGTCATCGGACTGCTCGCCCGCGGCCTCGCGGAACGCGCCGCCAGCGGCGAACCGTTCACGGTGCTGCCCTGCGACAACGTCTCCTCCGCCGGGCAGACGGCGCGGCAGATGGTCACCGAGTTCCTCGACCACACCTCCGCGCCCGACGACGTCCTGGCCTATGTGCGCGATCAGGTCGCCTTCCCCGACGCGATGGTGGACCGCATCGTCCCCGCCTCCACTCCCGGAACCTCCGACCAGGTCGCCGAGCTGCTGGGCGTGCGTGACGACGCTCCGGTGCGCGCCGAGAAGTTCTCCATGTGGGTGATGGAGGATCACTTCCCCGCGGGCCGCCCCGCATGGGATCGCGGCGGCGTGATCATGTCCGACGAAGTGAGTAAGTACGAGCAGGTCAAGCTGCGGATCCTCAACGGGCCTCACTCCCTGATCGCCTATCTCGGGGCGCTCGACGGCCGTGCCACGATCCCCGCCTCCTTCGAGCAGGACTGGATCGCGGAGTCCACGCTCGCGCTGATCCGGGACGAGAACCTGCCCACGATCGACCTGCCCTCGGGCCTCGACGCCGACGGCTACATCGAGGACCTCACGCACCGCTGGCACAACCACGACCTGGGGCATCGCACCCGCCAGGTGGGGTCCGACGGGTCGATGCGCCTGCCCCAGCGGATCCCGACCCCGGCCCTGTTCCATCTCGAGCAGGGGCGGATGCCGGCCCTGCTCGCGCTCACCGTCGCCGCCTGGTTCGCCTGCGTGGTCCCGCCCCGCGGCTTCGAGCCCGGCGAGCAGGCCCGGGCGATGAGCGACCCCGATCAGGCCCGGCTGCAGGAGATCGCCTCCCGTGCCGACACCCCTGCCCAGCACGCTCGCGCCCTGCTCGAGAGCGGCTGCCTGTCCGAGCAGCTCGCTCAGCACGAGGACTTCGTCGTCGCCGTCGGAGAACTGCTCACCACGATCGTCACGTCGGGTCCGCGCGCCGCGGCCGCCGACGCCCTCGCCGCATCCCTGAAGGAGAACCGCTGATGAAGGCACTGACCATCCACGCCGCCGAGGACATCCGCTGGGCGGACGCCCCCGAGGTCGAGCCCGGCGAGCACGAGGTGCGCCTGCGCGTCGCGTACGTCGGCATCTGCGGCTCCGACCTGCACTACTACTTCCACGGGGCCAACGGGGCGTTCGTCATCACCGAGCCGCTGATCCCGGGCCACGAGCTCTCCGCCGTGGTCGACCTGGACCCCAGCGGCGAATTCGCGCCCGGCACACCCGTGACCGTGCACCCCGCCCGCTACGGCACGAGCGCCCCGGACATCGAGGACCGCCCCCACCTGTGGCCCGGCGGCGACTACCTGGGCAGCGCGAGCGTCACCCCGCACCGCCAGGGCGCCGCGTCCGAGTACCTCGTCATCGACCGCGAGAACCTGCGCCGTCTGCCCGAGTCGCTGCCGCTGCGCCGTGGCGCACTGGCCGAGCCGCTCGCCGTCGCACTGCATGCGGTGACGATCGCCGGCGACGTCACCGGCAAGAAGTGCCTGGTGCTGGGCGCGGGTCCGATCGGACTGCTGGCCGTGGCGGCGCTGCTGCACCGCGGCGCCGCGTCCGTCGACGTGACCGATGTGCGCCCCGAGCCGCTTCAGCGCGCGAAGTCCCTGGGTGCCTCGGAGACGATCCTGGTCACCGAGACGGGCCCCGAGGACAACGCCTACGACGTCGTGCTCGAGTGCTCCTCCGCGCCGGTGTCGCTGTCCTCCGGTGTGTGCGCGGTGCGGCCCGCCGGGATCATCGTGCAGGTCGCGATCCTGCCGAACACGGACATCCCCGTGAACCTCGCCGCGCTCGTGGCCAAGGAGGTCCAGCTGCGCGGCACCCAGCGCTTCGACGGGGAGATCGACGAGGCCATCGAGGTGCTCGCCGCCGACGCCCGCTTCGACGCCGTCGTCACCCAGGTCCTCCCCGCGGCAGACGCGGTCGAGGCCTTCGCGACCGCGAAGGACGCCTCCCGCTCCGCGAAGGTGCTGCTCGAGCTGTGAGGACCACGAGGGCCGACGCACTGCGCGTCGGCCCTCCCCGCCGCTTCAGGCCCTCCCCGCCCCGTCAGCCGTCCTGCCCTGACCGCCGACCCTCCGAGAGGATCCCCCATGACCACCACCGATCGACCCTCCCTCCCCGAGCGCACCGCCGCCGCTCGACTGATCGTCGTGATCCGCGGCGAGCGTGCCGATCAGTACGCGCCCGTGCTGGAGACCCTCGCCGGCGCCGGGATCCGCTCCGTGGAGCTGACCCTGTCGACCCCGGGCACCCTCGATGAGCTGCCCACCCTGCTGGAGCGCTTCGGCGACCGGCTGGACATCGGCATCGGCACGGTCACCGACCCCGATGACCTCCGCCTCGCAGCCGAGCGCGGCGCCCATTACATCGTCACGCCGATCACCCGGGCAGACCTGCTCGACGCCGCATCGGACGCCGGGATCGCGATCGTGCCCGGTGGGCTCACCCCGAGCGAGCTGCACGCCGGTTGGGCCGCGGGCGCGGCCGCCGTGAAGGTGTTCCCCTCGAGCGTCGTGGGCCCGGGCTACCTCAAGGATCTGCGCGGGCCCTTCCCGGGCATCCGCGTGATCCCCTCGGGCGGCGTGGACCTCGAGGCCGCGGCGACCTGGCTCCGCGCCGGGGCCGACGCCGTCTCCGTGGGCGGCCCGCTGCTGGGCGACGCGCTCAAGGGCGGCAGCCTGGACGACCTCGCCGACCGCGCCGCCCGGTTCGTCGGCGTCACCACCCGGGAGTCGGGAGCATGAACGAGGCGCCCGACCCCACCGCGGGCCCCCGGGTCGTCGCCGTCGGCGAGACCATGGCGATGATGCGCAGCGGAGTCATCGGCTCCCTCGCCCACCTGCCCTCCGTCGACATCTCGCTCGGCGGTGCCGAGTCGAACCTCGCGATCGGTCTGCGTCGGCTCGACATCCCGACCGCCTGGGTGAGCCGGGTGGGCGATGACCCGCTGGGCACGCGCGTGACGCGGGAGATCCGCGCCGAGGGCGTCGACGTGCGCTGCACGGTGGACCCGGAGCGGCCGACGGGCCTGATGATCAAGTCCCGCCCCTCGGGCACGACCACCCGGGTGGACTACTACCGGGCGGGCTCCGCCGCTTCCGCGCTCACCCCCGAGGACCTGCCGGCCGGGCTGCTCGAGCAGGCAGAGATCGTGCAGGTCAGCGGGATCACTCCGCTGCTGTCGGAGTCGGCGCACGCCACCAACGTCGCCGCCGTGCAGCGCGCCGTCGCCGCCGGGACCACCGTCAGCCTCGACGTGAACTACCGCTCCCGCCTGGGCTCCCGCGAGCTGCTCGCGCAGCGGCTGGGCGAGCTCCTGGAGCACGTGGACATCCTCTTCGGCGGGCCCGAGGAGCTGTCGATCCTCGCCCCCGGCGTGGACGATTCCGACCCCCGCGCCTTGCTGCACGCGCTCGCCGCTCCGGGCCGTCAGGTGATCGTCAAGCTCGGGGCCGACGGCGCCGCCGCCCTCGCCGACGGCGAGGTCCACGAGGCGGCCGGGAACCGGGTCGACGTGGTCGACACCGTCGGCGCCGGCGATGCCTTCGTCGCCGGCTACCTCAGCGCCCAGCTCGACGGCCTGGACGTGCCCGCACGCCTGGCCCGGGCGAACGCCTGCGGAGCCCTGGCCTGCACGACTCCCGGCGACTGGGAGGGCGCGCCCCGCCGGGCGGACCTCGAGGCCCTGCTCTCCGGCGAGGCCACGGACCCCGTCGCCCGCTGACGCGGCCGCTCAGGCGTCCGCCGGCACCTGCGCCATCGCCGGGTAGTCGGTGTAGCCCACGCGCAGGTCCGCGCCGTCGACCGGGTAGAACGTCGCGGGGTCCTGCGCGTTCAGCGCCGCGCCGGCCGCGATGCGCTCGGCGAGGTCCGGGGTGGCGATGTAGTCGCGGCCGAAGGAGACGGCGTCGGCCATGCCCGCCTCGATGAGGCGCTCGCCGGCGGCCGCCGTCATCAGGTCGTTCGCGATGACCGGACCGCCGAACAGCGAACGGATCACGCCGATGAGGCTGTCCTCCGCCTCGACCTCGCGGATGAACAGGAAGGCCACCTCGCGGCGCCCGAGCTCCTCGGCGACGTGGCCGAAGATCGAGCGCGGATCGCTGTCGCCCATGTCATGCTCCTCGCCGCGCGGCCGCAGGTGCACGCCCACGCGGCCGGGGCCCCAGACGTCCGTCACCGCGTCGGTGATCTCGAGCAGGAAGCGCGCACGGTTCTCGACGGTGCCGCCGTACCGGTCCTGGCGGTGGTTGGTGCTGTCCTGCAGGAACTGGTCGATCAGGTAGCCGTTCGCGCCGTGGATCTCCACGCCGTCGAAGCCGGCCCGCTTCGCGTTCTCCGCACCGCGCCGGAAGTCCTCGACGATCCCGGGGATCTCGTCGGTCTCGAGCGCGCGGGGCTGCACGTAGGGGCGCTTGGGGCGCAGGCGCGCCACGCGGCCGGCCGGCGTGACGGCGCTCGGCGCGACCGGGGCGTCGCCGCCCAGGAGCTCGGGGTCGGAGATCCGGCCCACGTGCCAGAGCTGCAGGAGGATGCGGCCGCCCGCGGCGTGGACGGCGTCGGTGACCAGGCGCCAGCCCGCGACCTGCTCGTCGCTCCAGATGCCCGGGGTGCCGTGGTAGCCCACTCCCTGCGGACTGACGCTGGTGGCCTCGCTGATGATCAGACCGGCGCCCGCGCGCTGCGTGTAGTACTCGGCGGTCAGCTCGGTGGGAACGCGCTCATCGCCCGTGCGGGCACGGGTCAGGGGCGACATGATGATCCGGTTGGGGAGCGAGAGCTCGCCGAGGTCGAGCGGCGTGGTCAGAACGGACATAGGGGTTCTCCTCTGCGGCACGCGGCCGCTGGTCGTGATCGGCGCCTCGTCTCCCGGCAGGGGCCGACGGGCCTCCGGCGGAGGGCGGACGGGCGCACTCCCTGCGGGCAACCGTGCCGGTCGCCGCCCTATTCCTCGTCGCGTCACAGCTCACGCGATGTCTGCTGAGCGGACGGGGCACGTGCTGGACCGGACCCACCCCCTTGCGATCGTTCGCATTGCTAACTACTCTGGGGTATCGTGACCACCTCTCCTCCCGCCTCCGGCGATCTCCCCCAGCACCTCGCACTGGTCTGCAGCCAGTTCTCGCGGCTGGCGGCGCGACGCTCCGAGGTCGGCGTCGGAGCGGTCTCCTGGCGGGTGGTCTCCACGATCGAACGACACGGGCCCCTGCGCCTGAGCGAGATCGCCGATCGCGAGCGGGTCTCCCGCCCCACGGCGACCACCGTCATCAAGCGCCTGGAGGAGGAGGGCCTGGTCCAGCGCGAGGGCGACCCCACCGACTCCCGGTCCTCCCTGGTCACCACCACCAAGCAGGGCTCGGCGCAACTCGCCGCGTGGCGCCGCCAGCTGGCCGTGGGCGTCGGCGGTCTGCTCGCACCGCTGCCCGCCGAGGACCTCGCCACCCTCGATCGCGCCGCCGAGATCCTCGCCGGTCTCGTCGACACCCACGACGGGTGACCTCGCGGGGCGGCCCCAGGGCCGTCCTCGACTCGCCTCACCCGCACCCCTCCCTGACCGTCAGCGCCCGGTCCTGTCCCTCGTCACGGACAGCTGACCCACCTCGGCCCGCTCCCGGACGCGTCCGTCCCCACCGAAAGGCCCCCCGCATGACCGCACACGCCCCCGAGGCCCCGACCGCCGCACCGTCGGCCGCGACCCAGCACGCCGCGCCCACCCTGCGCGACGCCTTCCACCAGCCCAAGTCCGTGTGGGCGATCGCGTTCGCCGCGACCGTGTCCTTCATGGGCATCGGCCTGGTGGACCCGATCCTCCCCGCGATCAGCACCCAGCTGGACGCCAGCCCCTCGCAGGCGATGCTGCTGTTCACCAGCTACCTGTTCATCACCGCGATCGCGATGTTCTTCACCAGCTGGTTCGCCTCGAAGATCGGGGTGAAGCGCACGCTGCTCATCGGGCTGGTCCTGATCGTGGCCTTCGCCGCTCTCGCAGCGGGCGCCGGCGGGGTCGAGGAGATCATCGGCCTGCGCGCCGGCTGGGGCCTGGGCAACGCCCTGTTCATCTCGACCGCGCTCGCGGCGATCGTGGGCGCCACCGCCGGCCCCAGCGGCGGCGCGATCATCCTGTACGAGACCGCGCTCGGCATCGGTATGGCGCTGGGCCCGCTGCTCGGCGGTCTGCTCGGCTCGGTCTCCTGGCGCGCGCCCTTCGCCGGCACCGCGGTGCTCATGGCCATCGGCTTCCTCGCGATCCTGGTGCTGCTGAAGAAGGAGGACAGGCCCGCGCACGTCTCCCCGCTCGCGGCGCTGAAGGCCCTCTCCCACCCGGCGCTGCGCACCCTCGCGCTGACCGCCATCTTCTACAACTTCGCGTTCTTCACCCTGCTGGCCTACTCGCCCTTCCCGCTCGAGGCGGCTGCCGCCGCGAAGGGCGGCGAGTTCGGGGCCATGGGCATCGGCGGCGTGTTCTTCGGCTGGGGCGTGGCCCTCGCGATCACCTCGGTGTTCGTCGCCCCGATCCTCACCCGGAAGCTCGGGCTGATCCCGACTCTGCTGACGGTGCTCGGCCTGCTCGCCGTGCTCATGCTCGCGATGAGCTTCGCCCAGGCCTCCATGCCGGCGCTCATCACGCTCATCGTGATCGGCGGTCTGCTGCTGGGCGTCATGAACACGGCCCTCACGGAGACGGTCATGGAGGCCACCGATCTGCCCCGCGGCGTGGCCAGCTCCGCTTACTCCGGTGTGCGCTTCCTGGGCGGCGCGATCGCCCCGGCCATCGCCGGACCGCTCGCCGCGGCGACGGCGCCGGGTGCCCCGTACCTGCTGGCCACGGGCACGCTGGTGCTCTCCATGCTCATGCTCGTCATCGGCCGCCGCCACCTCGCGAGCGTCGGGCAGCACCACCTCAGCCCCGCCGAGGAGGCCGAGGCGATCACCACCGGCGACGAGGTCTGAGCCGGATCCTCGCCCCGGCTCCGCCGCTCGACCCGGCGTGCTCGCCGCCCTCCCGGGTGGCGAGCACGCCGGGTCGCCGCGTCCGAGCACGCCGACGTCGGAGCATCCGAGCAGGCAGGTGTCGCGGCGCGCGACCACGCGGGCCTCGCAGCCTCCGACCACCCAGGTGTCGCAGCCTCAGAGCAGGCAGGTGTCGCGGCCTCAGAGCCCCAGCACGGCGGTGGCGATCGAGAAGTAGATGATCAGGCCGGTGGCATCGCAGAAGGTGGAGATGAAGGGGTTGGAGAAAACCGCCGGGTCCGCGCCGATCCTCTTCGCCACCAGCGGCATCAGGCCGCCGACGATCGCCGCCATGGTGCAGATCGACATCAGCGTCAGCCCCATCACGGTCCCGATCGACAGCCCGTAGACCAGGCTGGCCACGACGAAGCCGAGCACGCCCAGCACGAGGCCCAGGGTCGCGCCCACCCGCAGTTCTCGCCAGACCACCCGCGGCAGATCACGCACTCGCACCTCGTCCACGGCGAGCGCGCGGGTCACGGTGGTCGCCGCCTGGTTGCCGGTGTTGCCACCGGTGCCGGTCAGCAGCGGGATGAACAGTGCCAGGACCACGACCTGGTCGAGGCGGTCCTCGAAGATCTCGAGCACCTGGACGGTGAGGATCGCGGAGATCGCGAGCACGAGCAGCCAGACGATGCGGCTGCGCACGATCCCGAAGATCGAGGTGGACAGATAGGCGCGCGGCAGGGGCTCCGAACCGCTGGTGCGGGCGGAGTCCTCGGTGTTCTCCTCCTCGATGATGGCGACGGCGTCGTCGACGGTGAGGATGCCCACCAGGCGGTTCTCGGCATCCACGATCGGCATCGCCAGCAGCTTCGCGCTGAAGAAGCGTCGCGCCGCGTCCTCTCGGTCATCGGTGGCCAGGGCGTGGACCGCCTCGTGCGCGATGTCTCCCACGCGGGCCTCGGGATCCACCAGCAGCAGGCGCCGCAGCCCCACCACGCCCTCGAGGCTGCGGGTGGCGTCGATGACCGGGAGCAGGTAGATGGTCTCGGGCTCCGCAGCATGGGTGCGCACGTGCGCGAGCGCCTCCGCCACGGTCCACTCCGGCCGGAGCGAGAGCACCTCCGGCGACATGTAGCGCCCGATGGAGTCGCGCGGATACCCCAGGACCGAGGTGGTCATGGCCCGCTCGTCGGCGTCCAGTCCGTGCATGAGGCGTTCGGCGACCGATGCCGGCAGCTCGTCGAACAGCGAGGCACGGTCATCCGGGTCGAGGTCCCCGATGATGTCGGCGACCTGCTGCGTGCGCAGCCCGGAGATCAGCTCGGCCTGATGGTGGGCCGGGAGTGCTTCGAAGACCGTCAGCGCGATCGACTTGGGGAGCACCCGGAACAGCAGCGCCGCCTCGGTGGCGGGGCGAGTCTCGACCAGATAGACGAGCTCGCCCACGGGCAACTCGCGCGCTTCTCGCGCGAGATGCTCGAGCTGCCCCTCGTGCTGGGGCTCCTCACGCAGCAGGGTGAGGACGGAGTCGACGGTCGCCTGGGTTCTGGTCACGAAGCCATTGTGTCCGACTCCGGAGCGATTGTGGGCAGCGCCGAGGGCAGGCCGGTCACCTGATCGGCGCCGAGCCGCCCGACCATGCGCTCGGGGCTGAGGAGCGCAGCGGGAGCGGCGCCCGGGTCACTGTCCGCTGAACCAGAATCCGTCGAAGGGGTCCTTGTAGACCCGGTAGCCGTGGCTGGCGGAGTCGTAGCGATAGGAGGCCAGGATCGACCCGTCGGCCGTGCGCTCGGAGAACTCGTTCGCGCGCCCGGAGTTGGTGATCATCGGCTGGTCGATCCCGCCGTCGCCGAGGCGGAACACGCTGGAGACCACCGAGGAATACGGCAGCTCGACGACGGAGTCCTCGCGGAAGCTGCCGGAGGCCTCGTCGACCAGGTAGCGCAGGGCGTGGCTGACGCCGTCGTGCTCGTCCGTGGTGGCGTTCTCGGGCCCTGCGTCCTGCCAGTCCGCCTCGTCGCGGGTGCCGAGGTCCCAGTAGTTGTTGTTGAACATCTCCAGATAGAACTGCCCCTCGGGCAGGGCGTCGTCGTCGAGCCGGCGCACCGTGTGCTGACCTGCGTTGCCGATCACGGTGCCCTCCGGGGCGAGGAAGCGATCCTCGTAGCCGGTGCCCTCCCACAGCTCCTGGACGCCGATCATCCACCGCACGGAGGGCTCGGAGCCGGGGTCGAGCGCGTCGTCGAGGGCGATGATCGTCGAGGTCTCGCGGGCCGAGAGGATCATGACCCCGTCGACGATGTCGATCGAGTTGACGTGGATCCAGTCCTTGCCGGGGACGGCCGAGCCGCCTGCCTCGCCCTCCTGGGCGTGGGCGCGGCTCTCGTACTCGGGCAGCACCTCCTGGAGGTCCACCACCTGGGCGACCTCGCCGGTGCCGAGATCCACCCGCACCACCCGGTCCTCGACCCGGTCCGACGTGGAATCCGACGTCAGCACGTAGGCGACGTCCCCCACGAGGGTCAGGTCGTGGTGGACGCTGTGATCCCCCAGGTCGATCAGGTCCGTGGCATGGCCGAAGGGGTCAAGCACGCCGATCTGCCGCGAGCCCGTCGTCGTGACGATGCGGCCGCCCTCGGGCGCGAAACGATGGGCGGCGGTGTCCCCGGAGAGGACTTCGCCGCGCATCGTGCCGGTGTTGTCGAACAGGTAGGTGTTGTTGCTGAGGGCGGTGACGCCGTTGAGTGCGAACAGACCCGGTGTGAGGGCGTCGGCGTCGGCGATCTCGGCGGCGAGGGAGGTGCCGTAGCCGGACTCGGTGGTGGGGGCCTTGATGCGCAGCTCGCCGACGCCCTCGCCGCTCGCACCGTTCTCACCGCTCACACTGGCGTCCTCGCCGCCGTCACCGGCGCCCTCGGCGCTGTCCTCGGGGCGCCAGGTGAGGGTCAGCGTGTTGTGGGCGCCGGGGACCAGGCCGACGACCAGACCCTCGAAGCCGGTTCCGGTGACGTGGTTGGCGATGGTGCGCCCGAAGTCGGCGGTCGACGCGGCCCGCACCAGGGCGTCGAGCTCGCCGGCCGATCCGTCCTCGAAGAACACGTACAGCCCGGTGCGGGTGCTGCCGTAGGGATCCAGCACCAGCAGGGGATCCTCACGGGTCCACTGCTTCTCCGCCTTCTTGGCCTGCAGCGCCTCATGGCGCGCCTGCTGAGTGGTCGCCTCGTACAGGGGCGGCGCCTCCTCCCCGTCCGGGAGGTCGTAGCCGACGATCCACACCGTCCAGTCCCCGCGGGAGGCGGGGTCCTCGCGGTAGACGACCTCGAGGTCGGCGACCGCCTCGGTGTCCGGCTCCTGCGGGCCGAGCTCGGCGTCCTCCTCGTCGCAGGCGGCCAGCGCCATCAGCGCCAGCGAGGCACCGGCGGTGCCCGTCAGCAGGGTCCGACGGCGCACCGGGGAACCGGCCGAGGGCGAGGCGGGCCGTGGGGTGCCGCGGAATCGATCGGTGAGCATGGGCCCACCCTAGGAGGGAACTCCCCCAACGGTGCCGCGAAGGGCGCGAGAAGCGCTGCGAGCACGCGGGCTTCGAGCACCGCGCGCTCGCAGCCCGTGCGGACTCACCGCGCATGGTCACCGCTCGTGGTCACCGCGCGGGTTCACCAGTCGTGCACGGAGCCGTCCCGGAGACGGTTCACCGGCAGGTAGGCAGGCACGTACTCGTGAGCGGCCGCCGCCTCTTCGTCGAGATCGACGCCGAGGCCCGGGGTCTCGCCCGGGTGCAGCAGACCGTCCTCGAAGACGTAGCTGGTGCGGAACACCGACAGGGTGGTCTCCGAGTGCGGCATGAACTCCTGGATCCCGAAGTTGTGGATCGCCAGGCCCAGGTGGAGGTTCGCGGCCATGCCCACCGGGGAGACGTCGGTGGGGCCGTGGAACCCGGAGCGGATCCCGTAGACGGCGGCGAAGCTCATGATCTGGCGCAGCCCGGTGATGCCGCCGGCGTGAGTGGCCGAGGAGCGGACGTAATCGATCAGGCGCTCGGTGATCAGGGTCTGGTAGTCGTACACCGAGTTGAAGACCTCGCCGATGGCCAGCGGCGTCACCGAATGCTGGCGCACCAGGCGCAGCACATCCTGGTCCTCGCCGGGGGTGCAGTCCTCGAGCCAGAACGGGTCGTAGGGCTCGAGCGACTTCGCGAGCCGGGCGGCCTCGATGGGGCTCATCCGGTGATGCCCGTCGTGCAGGAGACGTAGCTCGGGGCCGAACTCCTCGCGCACGCCGGCGAAGACGGTGGGCAGATGACGCAGGTAAGCCCGGGTATCCCAGGTCTCCTCCGTCGGCCGCATCGCGGAGCCGTCGCCGAGCGTCTCGGCGCGGTCGGCAGGCTCGTACTCGTACTTCCCGCCCGGGGCCGAGTCGTGGACGCCGTAGATCTGGTCCAGTCCGGGCACGCCCGCCTGGATCCGCACGGCCTGGAAGCCCTGCTCGACGTATCCGTGGATCGCCTCGTTGAGCTTCTCGATCGTGGTGCCGGAGGCATGCGCATAGGTGAGCAGACCGGTGCGCGAGGCGCCGCCGAGCAGCTTGTACAGGGGCACGCCGGCCTTCTTCGCCGCGATGTCCCACAGCGCCATGTCGATCGCGGAGATGGCCGCCATGGTGACCGGGCCGCGGCGCCAGTACGGGCTGCGGTAGAGGTACTGCCAGGTCTGCTCGATCGCGGACTCGTCCCGACCGATGAGCGTCGGGGCGACGTGGTCACGCAGATAGGAGACGACCGCCAGCTCGCGGCCGTTCAGCGTGCCGTCGCCGAGGCCGACGACGCCGTCGCTCGTGGTGACCTTCACGGTCACGAAGTTCCTGCCGGGGCTGGTGACGTTGACGTCGATGCGTTCGATGGCCATGGCGGGGTCCTCCGGCGTGATGGATGGCGCGGACCGTCGAGGGCTCAAGAAGCGCCTGTGGCTCCGTCACCTCACCGCATTCCATATCTCGGAATGCCTGTTCCGCATTGTGCAGGAAGTATAGGTCGCTGGCGCGAGCCCCGGCAATGCCCTGACCAGCCCTTGGGCTCTCCGTACACCGTGACGCAGCAGTTGGGACGCCGACCGACCGGGCTCACCGCCGGCGCACAGACACGACCCCACCTGACCACGACGAGGAGAGTCGACGGCGAAGAGGGAGCGATCCGCGGCGACGCGCGAACCGCTCCCCTCTTCTCACTCGGCGACGCGTGAGCGGTCGAGTGCTTCGGGATTCAGGAGGTTCCGCGGGCTCCGCCCGGCGAGGACGTCCGCAACACCTTCGAGGGTGCGCCTCTTCAGCTCGACATATGACTGCTCCGCGTACCAGGCCGCATGCGGCGTGAGCACCACGTTGTCGAGTGCGGCGATCGGATGCGTCGCCGGAAGAGGCTCCTGCTCATGGCAGTCGATCCCCGCGCCGAGGATGCTGCCCGCGCTCAGCGCCTCGACAAGCGCGTCGGTGTCGATGATCCCGCCCCGCGCGGTGTTGATGAGCAGGGCATCGGATCGCATGGCAGCGAGCTGATCCTCGCCGATCATCCCGCGGGTCCGGTCGGTCAGCGGGACATGGACGGAGAGAACCTGGGACTGCTCGATCAGCTCCTCGAAGCTGACCACCTCGACGCCGTGGCGTCGAGTCCCGGGCTCGACGCCGAAGTCGTGCCCGATCACGCGATAGCCCAGCCCCGCGGCCTTCCGCGCCGTGGCGGTGCCGATCCGCCCGAGACCGAGGACGCCGAAGACGCGGCCCGTCATCTGGAAGAGCGGCTTGGCGAGCGAGACATCGTACTGACCGGCACGGATGCTGCGGTCCAGCAGAGGGATCCCCCGTGCGAGCGACACCGCGAGACCGATCGCGTGATCGGAGACCGCTTCCGTGCCGTAATCGGGGACGTTGGTGACGGCGATGCCCCGGGCCGTCGCCGCGTGGATGTCGACCGTGTCGACTCCCACCCCGTACCGGCCGATGGCCCGCAGTCGCGGCGTCTGGTCCATGACCTCGGCCGTGATCTGCGCGTACTGCACCAGGATGCCGTCGGCATCCTGGATATTGGCGACGAGGTCCTCTGACGTCGACTGCTCGACGCGCAGGGTCAGATCGTTCTTGGCCGCCTCAGCGGTCTCAGGATCGAAGCCGTCGTGGTCACACTCGGTGATGACCACCGTGTGATCGGTCATTGTCAGGGCCTTTCGTAGAACTGTCAGTGGAATCTGGCGGCCAAGCGGAGCGTGCAGTCGGCACGGGCCGGGCACACGAAGGAGCTGTCACGCAGCTGTCGAGGACTACCGCATGTCGGAGACGGGGAAGGTGTCCATGTCGTCGAACGACTGGTTCTCACCGGCCATGGCCCACACGAACGAGTAGGCGGACGTGCCCACTCCCGAGTGCACGGACCAGCTGGGCGAAATGATGGCTTCCTGATCAGCGACCGTCATGTGACGCGTCTCGTCGGGCCGGCCGAGAAGATGAATGATCCGTGCGTCCGCCGGCAGATCGAAATACAGGTAGCACTCGGTGCGCCGGTCATGCGTGTGTGCAGGCATCGTGTTCCACATGGAGCCGGGGTGCAGAGTGGTCACGCCCATGACCACCTGGCACGACTGGATCCCGTTCTCGTGGATGTACTGGTTGAGCGTACGGCGGTTCGAGGTCAGCGGGTCTCCGAGCTCCCGCACCGTGCCCTCGCCTGGTGCGACGGAGGTCGTCGGGTACGAGGTGTGGGCCGGCGCCGAGAAGACATAGAAGCGGGCCTCGGCGCCCTCCTCGGAGGAGAAGGTCACGGACTTCACCCCCCGGCCGATGTACAGGCAGCCACCATGAGGAAGAGCGTGGGTCTCGCCGTCGACGTCGACGCTCCCGTCTCCGCCGACGTTGACCACGCCCGCCTCACGATGCTCGAAGAACTCCTTCGAACGGATCTCAGCGAAGCCCTCGAGCGGGAGCGGGCTATCGGTGGGGGCGATCCCGACCAGTACCACGCGGTCGTGGTGCGTGTACACGGCCCGGACCTGGCCGGGGGCGAAGAGGTCGTCGACGAGATAGCGATCGCGGATCTCGGCGGTTCCCATCCGCGGGATGTCCCCGGGGTGAGTCGCATAGCGCTGCTCGATATTGTCCATGGTGTTGCTCCTAATCAGAGGCCCAGAAGGCCAGGTAGCCAGGTGGAGAGGGAGGGTGTGTAAGCCACGATCGTCAGCAGGATCACGAGCACGATGAAGTACGGGATCAGGTGTCGGATCACGTCCTCGATCCGGCGGTTCGCGACGCGGACGCCCACGAACAGGACCGGCCCGACAGGTGGCGTGATCGTTCCGATCGAGAGCGCCATGACCATGAAGACACCGAAGTGGAGCGGGTCCATGCCGAAGGAGGTGACGATGGGCAGGAGGATGGGAGCGAAGATCAGCACGGCCGGGGTCGCGTCCATGAACGCACCGACGACCAGAAGGCCAGCGATGATGAGCGCAATGATCACGTAGGGGTTCTCGCTGATCGCGAAGAGTCCGTCGGCGACCAGTGCTGGGATGCGGGCGTACGACATGACCCAGCTCATGACACTGGAGACGGCGATCAGGTAGAGCACGACGGAGGTCGTTCGCGCCGCATCGAGGAAGATCGGCTTCAGGTCCGACAGCTTGATCGCCCGGTAGATGAAGGACAGGAGCAGGGCGTACAGCACAGCGATACATGACGCCTCCGTCGGGGTGAAGACCCCGACAAGGATCCCGCCGATGACGATGACGATCAGCAGCAGCGAGGGCACTGCGTCGAGGATGACCTTCCCGCGCTGACCCCAGGACAGCTTCTGGCTCACCTTCAGCTCAGGACGCTTTCGCGCGTACAGGTACACGATGAACATGCACGCCAATGCCCAGAGGATGCCGGGGATGTATCCACCGACGAAGAGTCCGGCGATCGACGTCGCCGAGACGAGCGAGTACACGATCATCAGGTTGCTGGGCGGGATGATCATGCCCGATGGTGCCGACGCGATGTTCGTCGCGGCGGCGAAGTTCCGGTCATAGCCCTCTTTGGCCTGCAGCGGCGCCATCGTCGACCCGACGGCAGCCACGGAGGCGACGGCGGAACCGGAGACCGAGCCGAACAGAGCGTTGGCCGCCACGTTGGTCTGCATCAGCGAGCCGGGGGCCCAGCCGACGAGCACCTTGGCCGCGTTGATGAGGCGCAGCGCGATGCCGCCGTTGTTCATGATCACGCCCGCCAACACGAAGAACGGGATGGCGAGGAGCGCGAACGAGTCAACTCCCCGGAACATCTGCTGTGCCGACGTGAGCATGGCGTTATCGAACCCGATGGCAACGATCGCGGCGAGAGCCGAGGCGATGCCGACGGCGACCGCGATCGGGATACCTATCGCGAGCAGGAGGAAGATGCCGAGAAGAAGGATGAGCCCGATGAGGCTGGTGATGTCCACAGTGACTCCTAGAGGGCTTCTGCCTGAACGGCCTCGACGGGTTCCATCCGGTCGGCGCCGATGGCGATGAGGTGGTGCACGCAGTAGAAGATCGTCAGGATCCCGGACATGGGAATGGCCAGGTACATATGCCCGGCAGTGACCGGCAGTGCGGGGATCGTCTGGTCCCAGGAGAGCTGGGAGACGGAGACGCCGCCGTACACGAGCACCAGTGCGGTGAAGCCGAGGACGAGGACGTGGGTGAGCATGCCGACGGCTTTCTGTGGCGCCTGCGGCAGTTTCCTCACGAGGAAGTCGACGGCGATGTGCCCGCGTTCGCCGAACACCAGGGCAGCGCCGAAGAGGCCGAGCCAGACGAAGAGGTACTTGGCGAGCTCCTCCGACCAGCCGCTGGGGCTGTTAAGGACCTGGCGGGTGAAGACCTGCCAGGCGACGGCCGCCACGAGAGCGACGAAGAGACCGACACAGACCCATTCGAGGGCTCGGTCCATTCCTGCTTTGATCGTTGTCATGAGTGGAGTCCCTTCCGGCTCACTCGGCGGCTGCACGCACGTCGGCGTACAGCTTGCGGGTGACGTCGTTGCCGAGGCTGTCGTCGATGAGCGGCTGGACCGCCGTGCGGAAGGCTTCGATATCGACGTCGTTGAACTCAGCGCCCGCCTCCACCGCCATCTCGTGGGAGCGGTCTACCTCCTCGTTCCAGAGCTCACCCTCCTCGGCTGTCGTGTTGGCGATGTCCGACTCGAGGAAGGCCCGACACTCCGGATCCATCCGTTCCAGCGTCGTGGGATTCGAGATGAGGTAGTCGGGGAACATCAAATGCTGCGTATACGAGTAATAGGGAGCGACTTCGTCGTGCGAGAGATTCGCGTAGATCGACTCGTTGTTCTCGCCACCCTCCAGGATTCCCGACTGGATCGCGGTGTACACCTCGCCCTGCCCCATCGGGGCACCGGAGCCACCCATCTGCTTCATCATGGTGATATTGGTGTCGGATTCGATCACTCGAATCTTCATACCGGCGAGGTCCTCGGGCGTTTCGACGGGCTGCACGGAGTTGTAGACGTTGCGGATCCCGCCGTGGAAACCGGCGACCACTGAGATGTTCTTGTCCTCCAGGGAGCTGAATAGATCCTCTGTGATCTCCGGATCGTCGAGCACCTCGCGCTGGTGCTCCTTGGAGTCGAAGACATAGGGCAGGTTGAAGACGACGAAGTCCGGGTTGAAGTTCTCCATCAGCGAGCCCGCGACCATGGAGAAGTCGACGCTTCCGGCCTGGACGAGCTCGATCGTGTCGGCCTGCGGGCCGAGCGATTCGTTCGGGAACACCTCGAGCGCACACTTGCCGCCGGTCTCATCGCGCATCCGCTCGCCCAAGTGGGTGAGCGCGACATACTGCGGGTGGCCCTCTGGCTGGTTGAACGCCACGCGGTAGACCGTCTCGGCCTCGACGCCCGACCCTCCCTCGTGGATCGCGCTGTCGTCCACAGGGGTGAACTCGGCGCAGGCGGTGAGCGACGTCAGCGCCAGGGCGAGCGCGCCGCTCAGCACGGGCTTGCACTTCATCGTGTCTCCTCGTCGGATCGTCGTCAGCGACGGTCCAGATTGATGCTTCTCCCCCGCGGAGAGGGGCCGGTCCCCAGGGAGACGAGCGGCGTTCGAGCGGCCGTCGACGCGATCGGGCAATCGCGCCTGCCGGCTCGACGTGCTCTTCGGCCCCGTCGAAGGTTGGTGCGGTCAGGTGGATGGACGCGAGCGGAACGAGGACTCGGCTCGGATCCACGCTGACGACGCCGCCGACGTGCAGCCACCGGACCGATCTCCTTGTATTCCGCAACGCAAAACGCTAGTTTCGTGATGCGGTACAAGCATAGGGCGTCCCGGCGTTCCCGGCAACGCCCTCGGCCGGTCGAGTTCCTGCACCGGACTCGCATCGCACCCACTCCCGGAGAGAATGGACCCATGACCACCACGCCACCCCCCGATGCTTCCCCTGTAGGCAGCGTCGACAAAGCCCTGGTTCTTCTCGAGATCCTCGCGTCGGCCGGGCCCGACGGGATGACCCTGCGGGACATCGCCGCGGCCGGCGACCTCAACAAGGCCTCTGTGCATCGCCTTCTGCGTGCACTGATGCACCGCGACTTCGCGGACCAGTCGGCCAGCGATCAGCACTATCGGCTCGGTGCCGCTGCGCTCGAGCTGGGACATTCCTTCGGGGACGGCGAGAACATCCCCGCGCTGTTCGCCCCGGCGCTGGCGAGCGTCTCCCAGCGCACCCAGGAGCTGGTGCACCTCGGCCAGATGGACGGCACCCACGTCCTCTACCTCGACAAGGTCGAGCCCGAGCGCACGCTGCGGGTGTGGTCCAGCGTCGGCAAGCGCGCCCCCGCCGCGCGCACCGCCATGGGGCGGGCTCTGCTCGCAGCCGACGGAGTCCGAGGCCCGGCGCTGGAGGCGTACGCCCTCGCCACAGGTGCAGACGCGGCGGAAGCCGGGAGGGAGATCTCCGTCGAGCACCTCGCGGAGGTCGTCGATCAGACGGGCGAACGCGGCTGGTCGATGGAGATCGAGGAGAACGAATCAGGCATCGCCTGCGTGGGCGTGGCCCTGGTGCGCACCGGCGGACGCTCCGTGTCCGTCAGCGTGACCGGGCCGATAGAGCGCATGGACGCGCAGCGCCGTACCGAGATCGGCGGTCTCCTGCGCGAGGAGCTCTCACGCCTTGCTCCGACCGGCTTCCAGGTCGCTCCGCCGGCCTGAGAGGACCGCCTCGACGACGGCACCCAGGATGGTGCCGATCACCAGCACCACGACGATCACGACCAGCTGCGGCACGAGCGGGATCCCGCCGCTGCGGACGTCACCCACTCCCTGGAGATCGACCACGCCCTGAAGATCGCTCGCCTCCAGAGCGCTCGTCCCGTGCATCAGATGCATGACCACCGAGAACGCGATCATCGCCGCCGCCACCGCGCCCGCAGCGGCGATGCCGATCTGGAGGGCGCGCACCCGTCCGGCAGCGGCGACCAGAGCGCCGACCACCACGACCACCACGAGCGCCTCGATCACGGTGCCGGCCCCCACCACGAGGTCCGATTGCGAGAGCCCGAGCAGCGCGGGCAGGACCTGACTGGGCTCGCCGAGCCCGATCAGGGCGCAGGCGAGGATGCCGACCACGGCGGTCAGCCGCGACCCGTCGGACCGGATCACCACGAAGAGGGCCGCCGCGATCACCAGCGCCATGCCCAGCAGATGGGTGACCGAGGACGCGACCAGCGAAGTGCCGCCCATGTCGAGGAAGTGGCCGGCGATGGAGGCGATCACGCCGAGCAGGATCCCGAGCCCCAGAGCGAGGCCCGCGCCGTTCCAGAGTCGGCGGGGCGCGGCGATCGCGGCGGCAGCGAGGGGGAACGAGATCGGCAGGGCGAGCATCACGGCGGTCAGAGCGACCGTGAGGAGCTCGAGGGGGTCCAGATCCAGGGACATACCCATATCGTCCCCCTTCCCAGGCACGAACGGGAGCGATGTTCACGAACCCGTCGTCGCGCGACATCCTCGCGGACTCGTCGCGGAGCTCTCGGGGTCCTCGATCTCGGGGCCGTCGCTCTCGGGGGTCGGCACTCTCGGGGCCGTCGCTCTCGGGGACCTCGGGAGCATCCGCGTGCCTCTCAGGCATTTCGCCCCCAGGGCGCCCCGCCGTCAGGGCGCCCGACAGGGCCCGAGATGCCGGGATTCCGACTCCCCGCAGGACGAAGCGGTTAAGTCTTGGCAAAAAAGGGCGCCCCGAGGGGGTGCACATCGTCGAATCATCTGTAGGCTTGGTCACACCATCAACGCGGCTGTAAGTCCTGCGGGCACGTCGCTCCCCCAACCCTGGATCGTGAGGATTCGTGTCCGCACCGCTGCGCATCGCTGCCCTTTCCGCCTGGCATGTCCATGCCGAGGAGTACGCAAGAGAAGCCCAGAATCACCCTGATACCGAGCTCGTCGCCGTCTGGGACGACGACGCCGAGCGCGGCCGGGCGCTGGCCGAGACCGTCGGCGTCGACTTCGTCGCCGATCTCGACGAGCTCCTGGCCCGCGAGGACCTCGACGGCGTCACCATCACCACCGCCACCACCGTGCACCGCGAGGTGATCGGCAAGGTCGTCGCCGCTGGCAAGCACGTGTTCACCGAGAAGCTGCTCGCTCCCACCCTGGCCGAGTGCGATGAGCTGCTGGAGGCCGCTCGGGCCGCCGGAGTGCAGGTCACCGTGTCCCTGCCGCGCCTGTCCCACGGCTACACCGTCGCCCTGCGGAAGGTGCTCGAGGCCGGCACGCTCGGTCGCCTGAGCTACTCCCGGGTGCGCCTGGCCCACAACGGCTCGACCGCGGACTGGCTGCCCGCGCGGTTCTACGACCCGGCCGAGGCGATCGGCGGCGCCTTCAGCGACCTCGCCGCGCACCCCGCCTACCTGACCCAGCTGATCCTGGGCACCGACGTCACCGTCGCCTCCGCCACCTACACCGACATGACCGGTCGTGGCGTGGAGGACAACGCGGTGGTCACCGTGGCCAGCCCCGACGGCGCGATCGGCGTGGTCGAGACCGGCTTCGTGACCCCGTTCAGCCCCTTCTCCATCGAGGTGCAGGGCACCACCGGCACCCTCACGTACGGGCTCGGGGCCGACGGCGGCATGGTGGTGGACACCGGCGAGGGCCCCACCCCCGTCGATGTCCCCGCCGACATCCCGAACCCCTTCGCCCAGTGGGTCGACTCGATCCGCACCGGCGAGGAGACCACCGAGAACCTCGACCGCGCTCGGGCACTGACCGAGCTGGTCGTCGCCGCGAACGCCGCCGCGTCCGCCTGAGACGGCCCACGCCCGACGACGGCCGACACGCGAGGGCGGCTGGCGAGCGTGGTCAGACCGATCGCGCGGATCGGGCTGGTCCGGCCGATCCCGTCGGTCAGACCGGTCACGCCGATCACGCCGATTGATCAGATCTCTCGGGTCCCGTCGCACCGGCCGTCACCCCGCCGTTCCCACGTGCCAGTCACCGTCGGGACGGAGTCCACAGCACTCAGCACACAGCACACCGCATGACCCATCACCCTCCGGAGGAGAACCCCATGACCACCAACGTCCAGTCCCCCGTCCGCATCGGCATCATCGGCGGCGGCGGCATCGCCAACGCCCACCTCAAGGGCTACGCACAGATCCCCGACCGCGTCACCATCACCGCGATCGCCGACGCCAGCGAGGAGACCCTCGCCCGCCGCGTCGAGGAGACCGGCGCGACCGGGTACAGCGACTTCACCGAGATGGTGAAGGACCCCAATGTCGACGCGGTCGACATCTGCCTCCCCCACCACCTGCACACCCCCGCGATCATCGCGGCAGCCGAGGCCGGCAAGCACATCCTGTGCGAGAAGCCGCTGTGCCTGACCCCCGAAGAGGCCACCACGGTCAGCCAGGTCATCGAGAAGACCGGCGTCACGCTGATGTGCGCGCACAACCAGCTGTTCATGCCCGCCGTGGCGAAGGCCAAGGAGGTCATCGACTCCGGTGCACTCGGCCAGGTCTACGAGGTGCGCACCACCGACTCCTTCTTCAACGACTTCGACCCGGACTCGATGGGCTGGCGCGGGCAGGCCGCGACCTCGGGCGGCGGCGAGCTGATCGACACCGGCTACCACCCCACCTACCTGATGCTGCACCTGGCCGGCGCCACCCCCGTCAGCGCCTTCGCCATGCTCTCGACCCACCGTCTGAAGTTCATGGAGGGCGAGGACTCCGCACAGGTCCTGGTGCGCTTCGACAACGGCGCGGTGGGCCAGATGGTCACCTCCTGGGCCTACCAGGCGGCCCCCGGCACCGATCGCTTCTCCGCCGTCGGCGAGAAGGGCTCGCTCAGCTCCGACGGCTCCACCCTGCGCGTGCAGCTGCGCGGCGAGGAGGAGCAGGTCTTCGAGCACGAGCAGGTCGACACCTTCGCCGCCGAGATCGCGCACTTCGTGGACGTGCTCACCACCGGCCAGCGCCCGATCAACAACCAGGTCGAGGGCGTCAGCGTGCTCGGCGTGATCCTCGCGGCCTACGAGTCCTCGAAGACCGGCCAGGTCGCCGACGTCATCAGCCTCTGAGAGGCCCGGGCGGGCCGGCGTCGGCTCCCGCGGTCGCCGACCCACGCCTCAGTTATGCGGCCCCAGGACCNNGGTCCTGGGGCCGCATAACTGGCCTCCGTCGCGCGCACCTGCGCCCCATCTTCTCCGCTGCTCGGCACGCCATCTCCTCCGCTGCCTGACACCCACTGACACCCATCGACAGAGAGGCCCCGCCTCGTGACCCGCTCCGACGGCCCCGGCGATCCTTCCGTGGAGGGACGAGATGCTGCCGGCGCGAGCACGTCCACGTCGGGCACCGGTCCGGCGGGCCCGAGCGGTGTCCCGTACAGCACGCTGATCTGGCTGGCGGTCGCGACCTTCACCACGGGCATCGACGGGTACGTGCTGGCCGGCCTGCTGCCGGACATCGCCGCCGACCTCGACGTGACCGCGGCCCTGGCCGGGCAGCTGGTCTCCGTCTTCGCGCTCACCGCGGCAGTGGCGGGACCCATCCTCGGCGCGACGACCAGCGGATGGGAGCAGCGCCGCGTGATCATGGGGGCGCTGACCACCTTCGTCGCCGGCAACCTGCTCAACGCCGTCGCGCCCACCTATGGGGTCGCGCTCGGCGGGCGCGTGATCGCAGCGCTCGGCGGATGCCTGCTGGGGGCGGCCGTGACCGGGTACGTGGTGCACCTGGTGGCCGAGCGACATCGTGGTCGGGCGCTGTCCTTCGTGCTCGGCGGCTGGATGACGGCGACTGCGCTCGGGGTTCCCGTCGGCCTGATCCTCGGGCAGACCAGCTGGCGCCTGCCGCTGGTGCTCGTCTCCGTCGTGGGCACGATCGCCCTGATCGGGATCGGGCTGCGCCTGCCGCCGCTGCGCTATCCATCCTCCTCCCTCGCGGACCGGCTGCGACCGCTCGCCCAGCCCCGCCTGGTCGCCGGTCTGCTGGTCTCCACCGGGGTGCTGTGCGCGAGCTACACCTGCTTCACCTATGCGGTGCTGATCCTGGAGCCGACGCACCCTGCCCGGTGGATGATGATCGTGATCATGTGCGCCTACGGGGTGGCGAGCATGGTCGGCAATGCCATCACCGGGAGGCTCGTGGACCGCTTCTCGCCGGTGCGGGTGCTCACCGTGATCCTCTGCGGCCTGCTGGTCGACGCCCTGTTCGGAGCGCTCGCCTTCTCGCTGGCCGCCCCCGCCGCGTTCGCGGTGCTCAGCCTGGTCTGGTTCGTGCTCGCAGGCGTCGGCAACGGCGGGCATGCGGTCCCGCAGCAGGCGCGCCTGGCCGCGATGGCCCCGGCGTCGGTCGCCGTGGTGATGGCGCTGAACGCGAGCGCGATCTCGCTGGGCAGCGCTCTCGGCGGCGGAGTGGGCGGGCTCGCCCTGAGCACGGGCCTGGCTCCCGGGCACCTTCCTCTGCTCGCCGCCGGGATCCTCGCGCTCACCCTGCCGTTGCACCTGCTGGTGGCCCGCTGGTCACGGAGTCGGCGCGGGCCGGGGCCGGACCCCTCTGCCGCAGCAGTCTGAACCGGCCCCTGCCCACGCCGCGCTCACTCCAGGACTCCCTGCCAGGCGCTCCTGACGCTGCCACGTCCGAGACCCGGATTCGAACTCCTCGCGCGGCCACTTCCGAGGCCCCCGGGTTCGAGCTCCGGGGGCCGTCCTCTCCGCGCCTCCCGGGCTCGGCCTCGTGGCACGGCCCTGTCCGGCGAGTCGCCCGATCGCTCAGGCCCGGTGCGCCCAGAGATCCCGCAGCAGGGCGATCTCGGCGAGATGGTGGATGAGCTCGCGGTTGACGTGAGCGACGAGCGTGGCCCGGGAGTACTCGGCCCATGGCCCTTCGGCCTCCCCGACCGCGACCTGCAGGTCCTCCGCGCTCCAGGACCGCACCCCGGTGATCCAGCGGTCGTACTCCGTATCGAACTGGGCCAGCGCCTCCTGGGCGGTGGCGGCATAGGTCCAGCTCATGTAGTCCGCGGGCGGCCCACCGAAATGCGAGCTGGTGCGCATGGCCAGGACACCGACGATGACGTGCCCGAGCCGCCAGGCGATGGTGGTGAGCGGGCTCGGCTCGGGTTCGGGGAACTCGAAGTCGATGACCATGTCCCCGTCACCGCCCTGGAGCGAGGTGGGCGGCGTCTGCCCGGCGGGAGTGCGTGGGTGGATCGTCCAGGCATTCCCGTCGGCCGACGGGTCGAAGAAGTACTCCTCGTCGGTCAGGCCCTCGAGCCGTGGCCGCAGATGCTCCCGGACATGGAGCTCGATCTGGTCGACGAGGACGGTGGGCAGGTCCCCGTCCCGGCCTTCGGTCGGAGCGGTCGGTGCGTCGTCGTCGTTCATGGGGTTCTCCTCATCGGTCGTGGGGTCATCCGTCGTCGGCCGCGCTGCGCTCATCCGCCGGGCTCACCAGCCGGCGGGCGGCCACGTCTCCCCCGCGGCGAGGGCGTTGAGCTCGTAGGCCCCCTTGCCGTCGATGCTCTCGCGGAGGATGTCCGCATGGCCGGCGTGGCGAGCCTGCTCCTCGATCTGGTGCAGCGCGTACCAGCGCATGCTCCAGGTCTCCCGCCCTTCGAACCAGGGCTGCCCGGGCACCGGGCCGCGGGTCTCGGGGTCGACGCCGCGGATGGCTGCGGCGAGCTCCTCGGCGACCCGATGCAGCTGCTCCGCGAGCGATTCCGCGGTGTCGTCCTCGCGCAGCGCGTCCGGAGCGATCGTCCCCCCGGACTGGTACTGCTCGGCGGTCCGCTCGGGGACGGGGGCGGCCTCCGGGGCCGCCGCGAACTCCTGTGCGGCCCGTTCGGCCACGAAGAGGCTGTGCCGGGCAAGGGCGCCGAGGCTCATCCCCGACGCGCTCGGCTGCGACGCGAGCTGCCCGCGGTCGAGCCCGACGAGGGTGGTGGCGATCTGGTCGAGCTGCTGCTGCGCGAACGTCGCGAGGCTGTCGCGCTCGTCGGTGGTCTCTGCGGTGAGGAACGGCATGGGGTCTCTCTTTCGTCGATGCGGAGGTCCGCACGTCCGGGCTGTCCGGTCGAGAACTACTGTCGACCCCTGAGAGGACAGCTTCTGTCCGCGAAGAGAGGCAGACTCCTCTCATGAGCGACGTGACGAAGAGGGCCCTGCGACTCCTGGCGCTGCTGCAGTCGCGCACGGTCTGGAGCGGGCCGGAGCTCGCCGCGGAGATGGCGGTGACCACCCGGACGGTGCGCCGCGACGTGGACCGGCTGCGCGAGATGGGCTATCCGGTGCTGACCTCAGCCGGACACGGCGGCGGGTACCAGCTCGGTGCGGGCAGGGAGCTGCCGCCGCTGCTGCTGTCCGCGCAGGAGGCGGTCGCCGTGGCCGTGGGCCTGCGGCTCACCGCCGCGTCGGGCCTGGAAGGGCTCGACGCCGAAGCGCTGCGTGCCCTCGCGGCACTGGATCGCCTGCTCCCGCCGACGGTCCGCTCGGAGGTCTCGGCCGTCACCGATGCGCTGGGCGTGGTGGCGCGGCCCGTCCCCGCCGCTCGCGCCGAGGTGCTGATCGCCCTGGCCACAGCGGTGCGGGATGGTCTGCGCGTGCGCATCGACTACGAGAAGGGGGACGGAGAGCGCGGGGAGCGCCGGCTCGAGCCCCGCCGCGTGCTCGCGGTCGACGGACGCTGGTACCTCTTCGCCTGGGACCTCGGCCGCGAGGACTGGCGCACCTTCCGCCTGGACCGTATGCAGGCGGTGCATCCGAGCACGTTCGCGATCACGCCGCGCGCCACCCCCGACATCGAGCGCACGGTGCGCGAGTCGATCACCGTCGGCGCCTATACGCGGGCGGTCACCGTGAGGATCCGCCGCCCGCTGCACGAGGTCGAGAAGCTGGTGCCGGTGCGCGCTGCCACCGTCACGGCCGACGGGGCCGACGACGACGCCTGCATCGTGCGCGCCGGATCCGGCAACGGGGATCTGCGCTGGGTGGCCATGCACCTGATCGGTCTGGGCGCGCCGATCGAGGTGATCGAGCCGCCCGAGCTGCTCACCGTGCTCCAGGACCTCAGCACGTGGGCGGGCCGCGCCACGCTCGCCCCCGATGCAGCAGGCAAGTCTCCAGCACCCGGCGCGACCGCGTCCGCCACCGCCGAGCCGCCCGGCGCACCCGGTGCACCCGAGGCACCCGAGGCACCCGAGGCACCCGAGGCACCCGAGGCACCCGAGGCACCCGAGGCACGGTGAGTCGCGGCATGCCGCCCGAGAGATGTCGCGTCCGCCGCTCGGATCGGGATCCCGTTCTCCGCTCGGCTCAGAGCCCCGTTCTCCGCTCTCCTCGGCTCGCCTCGACTCGGCTCAGAGGACGAGCAGGGCCAGCGCCGAGACGACGGTGAGCACCAGGATCAGCTTCTCGAAAACGCCTTGCGGGATGCGCCGGGCGATCTTCGCCCCGCAGTACGCGCCGATCAGCACGAGCGGCACCAGCATCAGGTCCATCACGAGGGTGTCGCGGGTGATGAGACCGAGGCCAGCGGAGAACGGCAGCTTGATGACGTTGACGATGGCGAAGAACCAGGCGGAGGTGCCGAGGAAGGTCAGCACCGGCATCCGCATCGCGTAGAAATACATCGACATCACGGGTCCGCCGGCGTTGGCGACCATGGTGGTGAAGCCGCCCAGCACCCCGTACCCGGCGCGGCTGATCGCCACGCCGGGGCCCGACGGCGCGGGAGCGGGGGCGGGGGTCGCCGTGGCGGGCGAAGGGGCCGACAGGTCAGGCGAGGGGCCCGACGGGTCACCGGCCGGAGTCGCCGAAGGCACCGGTCCCGCCTTCGTCACGCGGGCCGCGCGCCGTCGCCACACGGTCACGGCGATCAGGACCAGCAGGATCACGCCGATGGTGGTGCGCACGGTGTCCCCGCCCACGGTCGCGAAGAAGACCGTGCCGAGCACGATGCCGAGGAGCACGCTGGGGATGAGCCGCACCAGCGTGCGGACGTCCGGCTCGCGCCGGTAGACCCACAGCGCGGTCGCGTCGCCGACCATGAGCAGGAGGAGCAGTGCGGCGGTGGATTCCTTCGCGGGCAGGGCGAGCGCGAAGACGCCCACGGCGATGGTGCCGCCGCCGGGCATGGCGGTCTTGGACAGGCCGACGACGAGGGCGCCGATCATCACGAGCACCCAGGTGGCTGTGCCGAGGGTGGGGATCAAGGCGGCGAGGTCGGACACGAGAATCGAAACTACCAGCGCTGCTCACGACGGATCGTCCCGGTCCAGCAGCGCGCTGTTCGGCCCGTCCGTCCACCGCCTGCGGCCGAGGCGTCGGATACGAGCCGCGACGTGCACGCCATGGTCGCGCTCGATCGACGCAGCGGCACGGGCACATCACGAGGGCTGGGAGCAGTGACGGGGTGGGCGGACGTGCGGGTCGGTCAGGCGATCCAGCCGAAGTGGGCGACGCCGGATCCGTCGGCGCCGGCCCGGGCGGAGCTGATCACGAGGGCCATGGCGACGGCGCCGGGGTCGATGACGCCCTGGGAGGCGTCGCCGACGTAGCTCGCGCGGCCGCGGCGCGCGGTGGTCTGCGCCGTCGCAGTGGCCGCCTGGACCGCAGCATCCTCCGCCGCGAACAGGGCCTCGACGGAGGTGGTCTCCGCATCAGCCTCGAGGGCCGCGCGCAGGGCGGCGACGGCCGGGTCGAGGGAGTCGATCATCGTCTTGTCGCCCACCTCCGCCTCGCCGTACTTCTGGATGGTGGCCTGGCCGGCGGCGAGCGCGTCCGCGAACTGGGCGATGGTGGGGACGTCGGCGCCCGCCTCCGACCCGGGCTCCTCCCCCGGCCCGGCGCCGCGCGCTTCTCCCGCCTTCGCCAGGTCGCGGAAGAACATGCCGAACAGCGGTCCGCTGGTGCCGCCCACGCCGAGCCACGCCATGTACAGCGCGGTCAGATACTCGCGGTAGCTGCTGGGCAGATCGGTCTCGAGGGTCGCGTCGAGGTGCTTCATCGCGGTGCGCACGTTGGTGCCGAAGTCGCCGTCGCCGGCGCGACGATCGAGGTCGCCGAGGTCGTCCGCCGCACCCTCGAAGGCTTCGCGCAAGGTGAGCACGAAGGCGCGGCCGAAGCCGGCGGGGAGGGTCCTGCTGGGGGTCTGATCGTTCATGGCGTGTTCCTTACCAGGTCAGGGCCGGGGTGCGGACGGGCGCGTCCCACAGTCGGCGCATCTCGTCGTCCAGCGGCATCAGGGTGATCGAGACGCCGTGCATGTCCAGGCTGGTCACGTAGGGGCCGACGAGCGAGCGGCTGATCTCGATGCCCGCCTCGCCGAGCCGGTGGTGCAGGGCGCGGGCGACGACGTTGAGCTCGAGCGGGTAGGTGGAGCCCAGGCCGTTGACGATCGCGAGCACCATGTCGCCGTGGCCCAGCTCGAGCTCGGCGAGCAGGGGGTCCAGCAGCAGGTCGGTGAGGCCGTCGGCGTCGGTGAAGGGGACGCGCTGCGCGGCCCGCTCGCCGTGGATGCCCACACCGAGCTCCACCTCGTCGTCTCCGAGGGTGAACTGCGGTTCCTCGTCGCCGGGATGGGTGCCGGCGGAGAGCGCGAGGCTCATGGTGCGGGCCGACGCCGCCGCGCGGCGCCCGATCTCCGCGACTTCGGCGAGGGTCGCGCCCTCCTCAGCAGCGGCCCCGCACACCTTCTCGACGATCACGGTGGCGGCGGTGCCGCGCCGACCGGGGCCGCCGCCGTCCTCGGTCTCGGTGGCGAGGTCGTCGTCGACCAGCACGATCTCGGTCTCGATCGCGTCGTCGCCGCTGATCTCGCCGGCGATGCGGAAGTTCAGCACATCGCCGGTGTAGTTCTTGACGATCTGGACCACGCCGCGGCCGGAATCGGCGGCCCTGGTCGCTTCGAGGACCTGTAAGGCGGTGGGGCTCGCGAACACCGCGCCCGCCACGGCGACGTCGAGCATCCCGGTGCCGACGAAGCCGGCGTGCAGGGGCTCATGACCGGAGCCTCCCCCGCTGACCAGGCCCACCTTGTTGCGGGCAGGCTCCTTGCGGGTGAGGAAGCAGTGCTCGGCATGCAGCTCGAGCAGGGTGGGATGGCTGAGCGCGAGTCCTTCAAGGGCCTGCGGGATCAGCTCGTCGGGGTCATTGATGATGCTGCGACGCATGGGCGCTCCTCGGGTGGGCACGTGGTCCTGACCAGGCTACGCCGGGAGGCCGCACGAACCCATTCCCCGCCCTGCTCCGGCCCACCCTCTGTTCTCGCGCGCGCCCGACGCGCGCTGCCCGCGACCGGAGCCCGGTCCCGTCGGGCGGGGACGCGGCCACCGGCCTCCCGGGCCGTCGGCGCCCCCAGGTCCCGGTCCGTCGGCGCCCCCAGGTCGCGGACGTCCTCGATGCCGTCGGTCTCGGCCCTGCGTCCCACCATGGCCTCACGTTCGTGGCCTAAGGTCCGGCCTATGCGTCTTCTCCTGATCCGCCATGGCCAGACCCCGAACAACGTCCTCGGCGCCCTCGACACCGCCGTCCCCGGTGCCGGGCTCACCGACCTCGGGCGCGAGCAAGCGCGCGCCCTGCCCGACGCGATCGCGCACGAGACGATCGAGGGCCTGTACGTCTCGAAGCTCGTGCGCACCCAGGAGACGGCCGCGCCGCTGGCGACTGCCCTGGGCTTGGACGCGCAGGTCACCGAGGGTCTCGAGGAGATCGTCGCGGGTGACGTCGAGATGCACCGGGACGCGGAATCCGTCGAGGCCTATCAGCAGACCCAAGCGATCTGGGGCAGTCACGACTTCGACCACGCCCTGCCCGGCGGCGAGGACGGCCACACCTTCTGGGAGCGCTACACCGGTGCCCTGCGCCGCATCGCCGCCCACCACGCCGAGGATGCGACGGTCGCGGTGGTCAGCCACGGCGCGGCGATCCGCGTGTTCGCGACCATCGTCGGCGGGCTCGCACCGTCCACGCGCGAGGGCAGCCCGCTGTTCAACACCGGCATGGTCACGCTGGTCGGGCACCCCGACCAGGGCTGGACTCTCGAGGAGTGGATCGGTGATCCGCTCGGCGGCCGCCACCTGCTGGGAGACACCCGGCACGACGTCACGGCCGACGAGAGCGCCGACGCCGCCGTCTGACCCCGCCCTCCGGCACGCACCCGCGCAGTGCCCGCGCCGGGCGCCTCGGCCGCGCCGGTCGCCGGTCGCCCCGTGCCCGCGCCGGCCACCCAGGTCGGTCCGGTCGCCCCGGGCCACCGGGCCGGCCCGGTCACGCGGGTCAAGCCAGCCGGCCCAGTCGCGCCGGTCGCGCCGTGCCCGCGCGGAGCACACCTCCAGTTTTGCGCGCCAGGGACCGATGCTGTGCCGTGTGATGTCTCAGGACTTCGGTAACAGTTCTGTATCAGGACATCGGTGACAGTTGATGTCTCAGGACATC
>NZ_NRGS01000005.1:0-509776 GCF_002332425.1 Brachybacterium alimentarium
TCGACGCCTTGACATCGCCGTCATCTGCGCCGTTGAAGCGCTTCATGGGGGTCACCTTTCCTCCCCAGCCCACGTTATCCACAATCTCTACGACATCGATAAATTGCTTGCGAGTAACCACTCGAAACCATAAAATGGACGCATAGCAAAAAGGGTGTGGAGGTTCTCGGCGTCGCGTCGTGGGTGCGGCGGAACGAGCGACCACCGGTTCGACCGTCTCGGGGGAGGGGTGAGTGTCATGACGCTGCTGGAGCATGAGCCGGGCGAGTCCATGCCGCCGTCCGTCCGGACGTCCCGGACGTCCCGCACACGCCAGGGGGTCCAGCGTGCCGACGGGGTGGAGCCGCCCCGACCGCGCGTGCAGGCCAGGACGCCTCTTACCGAGAAGTCCCTGCTCAAGCGAGGCGGGCTCAAGTCCGGATCGGCCGACGCGGCAGCGGCGACCCGCCTGATGGGGATGCAGCGCGAGGCCTCGAGAGCACGCGCTCATCTGCTGCGGACAGTTGCGGACTTCTGGGTGGACAGGGGTGATCCCGACCTCGTCGACGACCGCGAAGAAGCGGATCTCGCGATCGCCATCGCTCTGCGCACCACCACCTCGCGAGCGGCGACGCTGCTGCGTGACGCTCATATCGCGGTGGACGAGATGCCGTTGGTCTTCGGTCGCCTGGCGGCGGGAGATATGCCCGCGGAATGGTTCGACAGACTCCTGAGATCCGTGCGCGAGCTGACGGCATTTCAACGCGGAGAAGTGGACGAGCGAGTATCCGCGTGGGATCTGGCCTCCATTCCTGCACCACGATTCCTGGAGAGCCTTCGGCTTCTCGTCGCATGGTTCGATGCTGACGGGGCACGCCCTCGTCCGGAAGATATGCGCGACGTCGCTCTCGAGCGCTCCCCACAGGACGACGGCACCGCCTGCCTGCGCATCACCGGACCGCTCCACGAGATCCTGGGTCTTGCCCGCCGCCTCGACACCAGTGCGCGGGCGGTCCAGGCGCAGCAGCGTCACGCGCTCGAGGACGGCAGCCCGGTCCCCTTCGACCTCGACGGCGACACGGCCGCTGCGGGGTCTGCGATGTCGCTCGCAGCGATCAGGTATGCACTGATCACCCGCACCATGCTCGACACGGCGGGCGTCGAGGTGCCCCGTGAACGCCATCGCATCAACGTGGTCGTGCCGGTGCTGACCCTGATGGGCCTGGACGACGCGCCGGCGACCTACGACGGTGTGATCCCGCTGCCCGCGGACATGGCCCGACGGCTCGCCGCCGGCGAGGAGGTCTGGCACCGGGTGCTCACCGATCCGACGACGGGGGAGTTCCTGCCCCTCCCGGCGGACCAGTACCGTCCCACCGCGGCGATGGTCGAGCACCTCCGTCTCCGAGATCCCGTCTGCGCAGCGCCCGGATGCACCCGGACCACCAGCTCCGATGCGGAGAACGACCACATCGAGGAGTTCGACCACTCCGACCCACAACGGGGCGGGCCCACCAGCATCGAGAACCTTCATCGATTGCACTGGGCGCACCACGATGCCAAGACCAAGGGGCGCACCGATCCCGTGCGCAACCCGGACGGCTCCACCACCTGGACGGTGGGCACACCCACGCGCGCCGAAGTCACCATCGCTCCCCGCACGGATCTCGTCACTCCCATCATCGCCGCAGCGCTCGCGGACTCCTGGGCGCAATACGAATGGACCCTCGAACTCGATGCCCTCGAGCGGATGGGCGAGTTTGAGCGCTTCGAGCGAGAAGCGGGCCCGTACGATCCCGCTCTCGACATCGGCTATTGCGTCGAACCGGTCTGGGGCACGCCCCCGTGGCACCCGCTACGACGCCGACCCGCCGTTCTGAACCAGGAGCGTGCCGGCTTTCTGAGGCAGAAGCACGTCGACCTCGTCTCGACCGGATCGGGTTCGGTCGGGGACAGCGTCCGGGCCAGTACTGTTGGATCCCATGCGGTATGGATTCCTCGGCCCCGAGACCACCTTCACCCACCAGGCACTCCTGCAGGCCCTCGAGGTCATGCCCCGGGAGTTCACGGACACGGTGGAGCAGGTGCCGTTCGCGGCCGTCGCGACCGCCACCACCGACCTGCTCGCCGGCGAGATCGACGCGCTCATCGCGCCGATCGAGAACTCCGTCGAGGGCGGGGTCTCCGGCACCCTCGACGTCCTGGCCGCCACGGACTCCATCACGATCGTCGCCGAGCAGATCGTGCAGGTCACCTTCGTGCTCGCTGCCCGTGCGGAAACCGCGCTCGAAGACCTCCGGGTCGTCTCCTCCCACCCGCACGCGCAGGCCCAGGTGCAGGGCTGGCTGCGCGAGAACGTGCCCGGAGCGAACGTCGCCACCGCGTCATCCACCGCAGCAGCCGCTCGCGACCTCGCGTCGATGAGCTCGGAGGAGGCCCACGGCCGCGCCGCCGTCTGCTCCCCGCTGGCCGCCGCGCACTTCGGGCTCACCGTGCTCGCCGAGCAGATCGAGGACAACTCCGGCGCACAGACCCGATTCGTGCTCGTCACCCGCGAGGGCCGCATCCCTGCGCGCACCGGTGCCGACAAGACCACCCTGGTGGTGCAGCTGCCGCACAACCGCTCCGGTGCCCTGCTCGAGACCCTCGAGATGTTCAGCAGCAACGGCGTGAACCTCTCCCGGATCGAATCCCGCCCCATCGGCGATTTCCTGGGCCGATACTCCTTCTCGATCGACGCCGAGGGCCACATCGAGGACCGTCGGGTCGCCGCGTCCCTCCGTGCGCTGCACCGGATCTGCCCCGTCGTGCACTTCCTCGGGTCGTATCCGCGGATCGACGGGCAGGCCCCGGAGCCTCGCGAGGAGTTCGCCGACGCCACCTACGACCAGGCGCACGCCTGGATCGAGAAGCTCACGGCGATGGTGACACCGGCTTCCGAGGTCGAAGGCGCGGGGGCCGGCAGTCCCACGGCGGTCGATGCCCGGCCGGAACCCGACGCCTGATCAGGGCTGGGACGGATCCGTCCCCGCCGGGGCCCGCAGCCGGAGGGCTCCCGGATCGATGCGCGCGATCAGATGGGTCGCCTCCGCATCGGTATCGCCGTCCAGCTGCACGGGCTGCGCCTTCGTCGTCGCGACCCGCACCTCGCTGGCCTGGTAGCGCTCCATGGTCGACAGCTTCGTGGCCTGGGCGAACCGGCCGCGGGGGACCAGCTTCGGCGTGACGACCTCCGTGAGCACCTGGCTGAAGCCGGCAGCGCCCCGCCAGCCCGCCACCACGATCTCGAGGCGACCGTTGTCCGCCGTCGCCCCCGGCATCAGCACGAAGCCGCCGGGCAGCCGACCCACGTTCCCCAGCAGCACCGTGCGGGCCTTGTGAGCGTGCCGCGTGCCGTCGGGCAGATCGAGCACCACGTCGACCGAGCGTCCCAGGATCGTGCGCACGCCGCCGACCACGTAGGCGACCCAGCCCAGGCGCCGCTTCAAGGTCGGATCGGTATGGCCGATCATCTCGGCGTCGGCCCCGAAGCCAGCGATCACCAGGAAGATCTGCTCGGCGGAGGAGGCTGCCTCGGAGACGGATCCGCCCGTGCGCAGCCATCCCACGTCGATCCGCTTGTCCTGGCCGGCCATCGCGGCGGTGATCGCGCCCGCCGGATCCTCGAGAGGAATGTCCAGGTTGCGCGCCAGCAGGTTGCCGGTCCCCGAGGGGATGATGCCCATCAGCGCCTCGCTGCCCGCGAGCACGGACGCCACCAGGCGCACCGTGCCGTCGCCGCCGGCCGCGATCACCAGATCGGCACCGTCCTGGAGCGCCAGCCGCGCCTGGCCACGGCCCGGATCATCGACCGAGGTCTCGTAGAAGCGGACCTCGGCCCCCTCGAGGCCCCCGACCACCTCGCGCACGCGGCGGCGGAAGAGTTCGGTGTCGTCGAACTTCGTGGGGTTCAGGACGACACCGACCTTCCGCACCGCGGGCTCGATCCCGGCGCCGGCGTCGGCGGCGTCGCCGCCCGCCGCGTCGTCGGAGCCGTCGCCCGCGGAGCGCTGCGGCGCCAGTTCGCGTTCGTACCGCTCAGCAGTCTCCCGCAGGGCGGAGATCTCGCGACGATGCCGGGTCAGGTGACGCAGCACCACCACGAGCAGCACGACGGCCACGACCATGATCACGACCGAGGCGATGCTGAGTGCGAGCAGTGTGTGATCCATGAGGTCACACTACTGAGCCTGCCGCCCTCCGGTGACCGCCGCGGCGCAGGTACCCTGGTGCAATGATCGATCTGCGGCTCCTGCGCGAGAATCCCGATGCCGTCCGCGACGCCCAGAAGGCGCGCCGACGAGACCCCGCCATCGTCGACGCCGTGCTCGCGGCCGACTCCCACTGGCGCGAGGCGACGGGATCCTTCGAATCCGCGCGCGCCGAGCAGAAGGCCTTCGGCAAGAAGGTCGCGCAGGCGAAGGGCGAGGAGAAGCAGGCGCTGCTGGCTGAGGTCAAGCAGCTCTCCGCCGACGTCAAGCGTCTCGAGGCGGAAGCCGGAGCGGCCATCGCGGCCCGCGACGCGGCGCTGCGCGCCATCCCGAACCTCTCCGAGGGCGCCCCCGAGGGCCTCGAGGACGACTTCGCGCTGCGCGAGACCGTCGGCGAGAACCCGAGCTTCGACTTCGACGTCAAGGACCACCTCGAGATCGCCGAGGGGCTCCGCGCGATCGACATGGCCCGCGGCGCGAAGGTCTCCGGCGCCCGTTTCTACTTCCTCACCGGCGTCGGCGCCCAGCTCGAGCTCGCGATCCTCAACTCCGCGATCGACCAGGCCACTCAGGCCGGCTTCACCCCGATGATCACCCCGACCCTGGTGCTGCCGGAGTCGATGGAGGGCACCGGCTTCCTCGGCGAGCACGCGGACGAGGTCTACCACCTGGACAAGGACGACGACCTGTACCTCGTCGGCACCAGCGAGGTCGCCCTGGCCAGCTACCACAAGAACGAGATCCTCGATCTCGCCGACGGTCCGATCCGCTACGCCGGCTGGAGCGCCTGCTACCGCCGCGAGGCCGGCAGCTACGGCAAGGACACCCGCGGCATCATCCGGGTGCACCAGTTCCACAAGGTCGAGATGTTCAGCTACTGCCGCATCGAGGACTCCTACGAGGAGCACGAGCGCCTGCTTGATCTCGAGCGCCAGATGATGGCCCGCATCGATGTGCCCTACCGGATCATCGACACCGCTGCCGGCGACCTCGGCACCTCCGCCGCCCGCAAGTACGACTGCGAGGCGTGGATGCCCAGCCAGAACACCTACCGCGAGCTCACCTCCACGTCGAACACCACCCAGTTCCAGGCGCGTCGGCTGAACATCCGCGAGCGCACGGACGACGGGCTGCGCCCGGTCGCCACCCTCAACGGCACCCTCGGCACCACCCGGTTCATCGCCGCGATCCTCGAGAACCACCAGCAGGCCGACGGCTCCGTCGTGGTCCCCGAGGGGCTCCGCCCGTACCTCGGCGGCCGCGAGGTCTTCGAGGTCGTGTCCTGACGTGACCCACCTCCCCGGAACCAGCGTCCTGCGCCGTCTGCGCGACCGCCTGCGTCACCGCCGGTTCACCCGGGTGTCAGATGCCGGTGACAGACTCGGCGGCATGAACCCCACCGCTGAGCTCACCGATCGCGATGCGACCCGCACTCGGCTCGAGGAGCACCTCGTCTCCCTGCCCGGGAATCGTCTGCTGATCGGGCTCGACGTCGACGGCACGCTGGTCGACCACGACGGTGTGATGTCCCCGCCGATGCGCCGCGTGCTGCAGAAGGCCGCGAACGAGCACGTCGTCGTCATCTCGACCGGTCGCTCCCTCGGGGCGACGCTGCCGATCGTCCAGGCCGCAGGCATCACCAGCGGGTACGCCGTCTGCTCCAACGGCGCGGTCACCCTCGAGCTGGATCCGGAGGCCGACGGCGGCTACCGCATCATCGACACCCGCGTCTTCCAGCCGGGCCACGCCCTGCGCACCCTGCGCGACGTGGCGCCCGACGCGCACTACGCGGTCGAGAAGGCCGACGGGTCCTTCCACGCCACCACCGGGTTCCAGGACTCGAGCTTCGGTGTGCAGGCGCAGGAGCGACCGCTGGACGACCTCCTCGAGCTCGAGGCCGTGCGCGTGGTGGTGCACGTCCCCGATCTGACCCCGCAGGAGTTCAGCCGGGTCATCGCGGAATCCGGCGTGCACGGCGTGGAGTACTCGATCGGGTGGACGGCCTGGCTCGACATGGCCGCCCCCGGCGTCTCCAAGGCCACCGCGCTGGAGACCGTGCGCGAGAGCCTCGGGGTGCAGCTGGAGCACACCGTCGCCGTCGGCGACGGCTTCAACGACACCGAGATGCTGCAGTGGGCCGGCGTCGGGGTCGCGATGGGCCAGGCGCCGCAGGGCGTGAAGGATGTCGCGGACATCGTCACCGACTCCGTCTACGAGGACGGCACCGTGCTCGTGCTGCAGACGCTGCTGCGCTGAGCCGGCTTCGTCGGGACCTGTTCAGCTCGTCCGCGGCGCGACCTCCAGGATCACCTTGCCCAGGTGCCCTCCCGTCGTGAGCACCTCGTGGGCCGTGGCGGCCTGCTCGAGGGGGAAGCGCGCATGGACCGGGACCGTCAGGGAGCCGTCCGTCAGCAACGGCCAGGCCAGGGCCTCGGTGGCCTCGAGGATCTCGCGCTTCTCCTCGGTGCGCCGGGAGCGCAGCGTGGTGCCGATGACCCGAGCCCGCTTGCCCATGAGCATCCCGATCGGCAGCTCGCCGTGCGCACCGCCGAGGGTGCCGATGATGACCAGACGGCCGTGCTCCCGCAGCATCCCCACGTTGTCCGTGAGGGCCGGGCCGCCCACGATGTCGAGGATGACGTCGGCGCCGCCGGTCTCGCGCACCGCCTCCAGGAGGTCGGTGGTGCGACGGTTCCAGGCCATGTCCGCCCCGAGGTCACGCACCTGGTGGACCCCGTCGTCGGAGCCGACGGTGGTGAGCACCCGTGCGCCGAGGTGCCGCGCCAGCTGGATCGCGACGGTGCCGATGCCGCCCGTGCCGCCATGGATCAGCACGGTCTCGCCCTCCGCGAGAGCGCCCTCGAGCACGAGGTTGGAGACCACGGTCGCGCACACCTCGATCACGCCGGCCGCGTCGACCAGGTCCAGGCCCTCCGGCACCGGGAGCAGCTGTCCCTCGGGGACCGCGACGACCTCGGCGTAGCCGCCACCGGCGAGCAGCGCGAGGACCGGCTCCCCGGTGTCCCGGCGGTGGCCGGAGACCTCCAGGCCGGGAAGCTCGGAGGTGTTCGGCGGCGGCGGGTACTTGCCGGCCGTCTGGGCGACGTCGGCCCGGTTCACGCCCGCGGCGACCACGTCCACGAGCACCTCGCCGGGTGCGGGGACGGGCTCGGGGAGCTCGACGAGCTCGAGCTGGTGGTCCTCGGTGATGGCGATCGCGCGCATGGTCACTGGGTCACCTCCACGACCGTGCGGCCGCGGACCTCGCCGGCGAGGATCCGCTCGGCATAGGGGACGGCCTCGGACAGCCCGATGCTGGTCGTCATCGCATCCAGCTGGTCGAGGTCGAGCTCCCGGGCCAGGGCGTCCCAGGCCCGTTCGCGCAGGGTGAGGGGAGCGTCGACCGAGTTGACGCCGGCGAGCGTCACGCCGCGCAGGATGAACGGGAGCACGGTGGTCGGCAGGTCCGGGCCCTGCGCGAGGCCGAAGGCGGCGACCGTCCCTCCCCAGGCGGTCTGGGCGAGTGCATTGGCGAGCGTCGTGCTGCCCACGCCGTCGATCACGCCGGCCCAGCGCTTCGACTGCAGCGGACGTCCGGGCTCCTCGGAGAGCTCGCGACGGTTGATGACGTCGGCCGCACCGAGGGCACGGAGGTACTCCGTGTTCGCCTCGACCCGACCGGTCGAGGCGACCACCCGGTGGCCGCGCCCCGCGAGCAGTGCGACGGCGACCGAGCCGGCTCCGCCCGAAGCGCCTGTGACCAGGATGTCCCCGTTGCCGGGCTCGACGCCGCCGTCCTCGAGGCGCAGCACGGCGAGCATCGCCGTGAACCCGGCGGTGCCGATCGCGGCCGCGCGCTCGGGGGAGATCTCCGCCGGGAGCCGCACCAGGGCGTCGGGCCGCACCCGGGCGCGGGTCGCGAAACCGCCGTGGAGGGACTCGCCGATGCCGTCGCCGTTGAGCACCACCAGGTCGCCGGCGGAGTACGGCCCGGACTCGGCGGCGGTCACCCGGCCCACGAGGTCGATGCCGGGGATCAGCGGGAAGCTGCGGGCGATGCCCTTGCCGGCGATCGCCATCCCGTCCTTGTAGTTGTAGCTCGAGCACAGCACGTCCAGCTCGACATCGCCGGTGAGCAGGGATTCGTCGGCGTCCTCGACGAGGCGGGCGTCGGCGCCGTCGGACTCGATCAGTATGGCGCGCATGCGGGATGTCCTCTCCCTCGGGGGCGGGTTCGGTCAGCTTAGTTGCCATGGGCCATGACGCTGTCGACGCCGGCGTGCGCGGTGGATGCTCCGGATCGGAGCAGGGCCCGGGAAGGGGTTGACGGCTCCTCGGTTCCATGGTTCATTAGTGGAGTAATGAACCGAGCAACCTTTGGAGGCTCGGCCCCGACGATCCGACCTGGAGGCGGTGTGCTGGACGAGTCGAAGCCGCTGTTCATCGCCGTTGCGGAACAGATCGAGGAGGGGATCCTCGATGCCACCTACGTGGAGGACGAGCCCGTGCCGTCGACCAATGAGCTCGCCGCCTTCCTCCGCATCAACCCCGCCACCGCCGGCAAGGGCCTGAACCGTCTGGTCGACGCCGGCGTGCTGGTCAAGCGGCGCGGTGTCGGGATGTTCGTCGCCCCCGGCGCGGTCGAGCTGCTCCGCAGACGGCGACGCGAGGCCTTCACCCGGACCTATCTCGTCCCGTTGCTGCGCGAAGCCGCTCGGCTGGACATCCCGCCCCACGAACTCGTCCAGATGATCACGAAGGAGGCGTCCCGATGAACGCCATCGAAGCCCGGGACCTCAGCAAGCACTATCGCGACGTCGCCGCCATCGATGAGGTCAGCATCTCCCTCGAGGAGAACCGCGTCCACGGCCTGCTCGGACGCAACGGCGCCGGCAAGACCACGCTCATGAAACTGCTGACCGCTCAGATCTTCGCCAGCTCCGGGAGCATGCAGGTGCTGGGGGAGGACCCCGTGGAGAACGCCGGAGTCCTCTCTCGGACCTGCTTCATCCAGGAGAGCCAGAAGTATCCCGACGGCTTCCGTCCCCGCGACGTGCTGCGGATCGCGCAGAAGCTCTATCCGGCATGGGACCAGGGCCTGGCCGCTGATCTGGTGGCTGACTTCCGGCTCCCCGAGAAGCGGGCGATCCGCAAGCTCTCCCGAGGGCAGCTATCGGCCGTCGGCATCATCATCGGCCTCGCCTCGCGGGCCCCGCTGACGTTCTTCGACGAGCCGTACCTGGGCCTGGATGCCGTAGCCCGCCGGTTGTTCTTCGATCGCCTCCTGGCCGACTACGCCGAGCATCCGCGCACCATCGTCCTGTCCACCCATCACATCGATGAGGTCTCCAACCTCCTCGAGCACGTGGTGCTGCTGGACCAGGGCAGGGTCATGCTCGACGAGGAGGCCGATGCCCTGCAGGGCGCCGCGATCGAGGTCTCCGGGCGCCTGGCCGAGGTCGAGGAGTTCACGGCGAGGTCCGAGGTGCTGCACGAAGCCCGCATCGGAGCTCTCGCCACCGCCACCATTCTCACCGACGGCGAGACGACCGCAGCAGCTGCTCGCGCCGCTGGGCTCGACGTGGCGCCGGTGTCCCTGCAGAACTACATCGTCCATCGCACGACCGCCGCAGCGCCCGCGGCGGCCCGCTGAGAGGAACCCCGACATGCGATACCGCACCGTCATAGACATGCACTTCGTCAACCGCATGCAGGCTTACGGCTGGCCACTCCTCGTGATGGTCATCGCACTGGTCATCGTGCTCTCCATCGGTGCGATCGTCGGCACCCAGGGGGCCGAGGTCCGAGCGGAGATGTATGAGGGCATGACCTGGAGCGGAGCGATCTTCTCCCTGCTCGGCCCGCTGATCGGCTACGGCTTCGTCTCGATGGGGCAATACTTCCCGCTCGCCCTGGGCCTGGGAGTGACCCGCCGTGAATTCGCGGCCGGGCAGAGCCTGCTGTTCCTGGGCAACGCACTGGCCTACGCGCTGCTGGTCACCCTCGGCAAGACGGTCGAGGCCGCCACCGGTGGGTTCGGCCTGGGGATCCGCTTCTTCGACGTGTTCTACACCGGCACCGGTGCCTCCTGGCAGACCTTCGTCCAGACCTTCCTGCTGATCGTGGCCGTACTGTTCCTCGGTGCCGCTATCACCTCCGCCTTCCTGCGCTTCGGCCAGCCGATCCTGTGGATCTCCGGCAGCCTCCTGGGGCTCCTCGGAGTGGCGATCGTGGCCGGCATCGTCCTGGTGGACGGCTTCGGCGGGCGACTGCTGGAGCTGCTCACGCTCAGCTGGGGCTCGTGGATGGGCGTGATCGCCGCGGTAGGCCTGGTTGCGGCGGGCACCTGGGTGCTGCTGGTGCGACGGACGCAGGTGCGCTGAGCCTGCCCGGCTCCCGGTAGACTCCTCAGGTGTCTCCGGGCACCGGGAGGGTTGTCAGAGCGGCCGAATGAGATGGTCTTGAAAACCATTGTGCGGTCACCCCGTACCGCGGGTTCGAATCCCGCACCCTCCGCCCTGTGATGTCGCTGGACATCGGCATGGCCCGACCCCACGTCGTGTGGGTTCGGGCCATTGTCCTCTCTGCTGTGGTGGGTGATCCAGCGTGGGGCCGCGCGGACGGCTCGGCCCACCGCGTCGGGGGACCGATAGCCTGGCAGGACATGACCGACATGCCTGCCCCGCCTGCCCTGCCGGCCCCGACTGATCTTTCCGGCTCCCGTCGCCTCACGCCGCAGGCGCTCCAGGTGCTCTGCCGTGACGCGGTGCTCGCGGCCGGTGGCTCGCCCGAGATGTCCACGAGCCTCGCCGAGGCGACGGTCGCGGCAGAACGTCGCGGGAAGCGGGACGTCGGCGCCGCGCACCTCCTCGACTACCTCGCTGCCCTCCGCGAGGGCCGTCTGAAGGGCGACGCCTCCCCGCGGATCGACCGACCCCGCGCCGCCGTGGTGAGGGTCGATGCCGACCACGGCACCGCGCAGCTCGCCGTCGATCGTGCGGCCGGCGCCCTGGTCGAGGCGGCCCGGGACTGCGGCATCGCCGTGCTCACCACCTTCAACTCCTACCCGGCCGGTGAACTCGCCCTGTACGCCACCCGCTTCGCCCGGGAGGGACTGGTCGCCCTGGTGTGCGGGAACTCCTCGCCGCTGATGGCCGTGCACGAGGCCCGCGCGGCCGTCGCCGGCACGAACCCGCTCGCCTTCGCCCTGCCCCACCGTCACGGCCCGCGGGTGTTCGACCAGGCCAGCAGCGCGGCAGCCTGGGTGAAGGTCCGTGATGCCGCCCAGCGCGGGGAACCGATCCCGGACGGGTGGGGGCTGGGCCCCGACGGCGAACCGACCACGGACGCCACGGCGGCGCTCGCCGGAGCGCTGCTGCCGTTCGGCGGGGCCAAGGGGGCCAACATCGCGATGATGATCGAGATGCTCGCGGCCATGTCCGGCGGCTCCTTCTCCCTCGATGCCGCCCCCTTCGACACCGGAGCCGAACCGCCCGACCTGGGCCTGTTCATCGCCGCGATCGATCCCACCGCAGTGGACCCGCGGTACGAGGAGCGCGTCGAGGAGCACCTCCAGCGCCTGACCGCCGAGCACGGCGTCGACTTCGGCCGACGCAAGCCCCCGCGCACCCGGATCGATCTGCCCGAGGACCTCTACCAGGCGCTGCTCGCCGGCTGAGCCCGGTGCGCGGCCGGCGGCGCCCATCGTCCATCGCGACCACCAGGAGCACAGAACGCATGAGAAGCACCCGAGTCATCCACACCGTCGACGCCCATGTCGAGGGTCTGCCCGTCCGCGTCGTCACCGGGGGAGTGCCCACCTTCCCCGGGGAGAGCATGGACGAGCGGCGCCGCTGGTTCCTGGAGAACTCCGACGACCTGCGCACGCTGCTGATGTGCGAGCCGCGCGGCAACGGCTGGATGTCCGGCGCGATCCTGCAGCCCCCGACCCGTCCGGACGCCGACTACGGTGTGCTGTTCATCGAGGTCACCGGCGTGCTGCCGATGTGCGGCGCAGGGACGATCGGCGTGGCCACCGTGCTGGTCGACACCGGGATGGTGCCGGTGACGGAACCGGTCACGACACTGCGCCTCGACGCGCCCATCGGCCTGATCACCGTCGATGTGCAGGTCGCCGACGGCAAGGCCACCTCCGCCACGATCCGCAACGTCCCCTCCTACGTCCATGCGCTGGACGCGACCGTCGAGGTGCCCGGGTACGGCACGCTCATCTGCGACCTGGCGTTCGGCGGGAACTTCTACGCATTCGTGGACCTCGAGGACCTCGGCATCCCCTTCGAGCATGCGGCAGCGGAACGCCTGGTGGCGGCCGGTACGGCGATCATGGCCGCCGTGGACGAGCAGATCCCGCTCACCCATCCGGAGAGCGGGTTCTCCGGCTGCGAGCACGTGGTCCTGCTCGCACCGGGCTCCGATGCCCGGCGCACCCGCCACGTGCTGATCAACCATCCGGGATGGCTGGACCGCTCACCGGGCGGAACCGGGACCAGCGCGCTGATGGCCGTGCTCCATGCTCGCGGGGAGCTCGACCTGCACACCGACTTCGTCAACGAGTCGTTCATCGGCACCTCCTTCACCGGACGCCTCGTCGAGCGCACCCGGGTCGGCGAGATCGACGCCGTGGTCCCCACCATCACCGGCAGCGCCTGGATCATCGCCACCGCGCAGCTGCTGCTCGACCCGACCGACCCCTTCCCGGCGGGCTTCACGCTCTAGAGGTCCAGCTCAGAGGCACCCTCTGAGCGGCCGATCTCCGCCCGGGCCCAGGTCGTGACGTCCCGCGCCAGGTCCCGGTCCAGCGCGTCCGCGGAGCGGCGCAGGAACGTCGGCCTCCCGCGCAGACCCCCGGGACCGTCCGGCCCGATGTAGGAGCCGGGCGGCAGCGGCTGGGTGGCCGCGAACAGCACCGACGCGGCGCCCTGCTCCGCGGGCATCGCGATCGGTCGGGTCACCTCGGTGACCACACGGTCCAGACGCGGGGAGCCGGTCGCGTTCTGCAGATTCGTGAGCACCCATCCCGGATGCACGAGCTGCAGGTCCACCCCGGTGCGGCCGGAGCGCAGGCGCTCGGCCAGCTCGAGGCCCCACAGCATCGTCACGAGCTTGGAGCGGCCGTAGCCGGCGCGCAGAGACCAGCCGCCGCGCCGGAAGTGGGGGTCGTCCAGGTCGATCCGTCCGACGGTGTGCGCCCCCGAGGCGACCACCACGACCCGCTCGCGCACGTGCGGCAGCAGCAGCTCGGTGAGGAGCAGCGGCGCCAGCGCGTTCACCCCGGTCATCAGTTCGAAGCCGTCGGCGGTCTCCTCCCGATGGCGGGAGACCGTCCCGGCCACGCTGATCAGCAGATCGATGCCGCGCTCGCCGACGGCCTGCACGATCTGCGCGGCCCCCTCACGCACCGAGGAGAGGTCTGCGAGGTCCAGGGCCGTCAGCTCCACCGAGTGCGGCCGGCCGGTCTCGCGGCGGATCCGTGCGGCGACCGCTTCCCCCTTGAGCCGGGTGCGCACGGGCAGCACCAGATCCGCGCCCCAGCGGGCCAGCTGGAGCGCCGCCTCGCGGCCCAGGCCGTCGCTGGCACCGGTCATCACGACGGTGCGACCGGTGAGATCGGGCTCGCTCAGGTGCTCCCATGCCATGACGTTCATCGCGTCATCGTAGGGACTGCACCTGCGAGGTGCGGGCAGGGCCTCGCCGCCGGAGGGAGTCGGGTCTGCGCCGCGTACGATGAAGCTGTCGTCGAACCGGGTCGGTCAGGTGACGGTGCCAGAGCGCCGGCCTCCCCCTGCGACGCGCCCATGGATCCCGCAAGGAGAAGCAGCGATGGCCCAGTACACAGGTGTTGCAGTCAGCCCCGGCCGAGTGGTCGGCACGATCCGCGCGATGGCGCCGCCGGTGGCCGAGCCGGCCGCCAAGGAGACCCTGCCCGAGGGCGCGGACCCTGCGGCCGAGGCCGAGCGGATCCCCGTCGCGGCCGCCGCCGTGCAGGCCGCGCTGATCCGACTGGCCGAGCGGGCCAGCGGCGACGGGAAGAAGATCCTCGAGGCCACCGCGCAGATGGCCGCGGACCCCTCCCTCACCCAGACCGCGCAGGGCCTCGTGCTCTCCGGCGGCAAGTCCCCGGCACGGGCCGTCTGGGAGGCGGGCGATCAGGTCGCCTCCATGCTCGAGGGCCTCGGCGGCTACATGGCCGAGCGCGCCACCGACGTGCGCGACGTGCGCTCGCGGATCGTCGCCGAGCTCCGCTCCGAGCAGGCCCCCGGGATCCCCGACGTCGAGGAGCCCTTCGTGCTCACCGCGATCGATCTCGCCCCGGCCGACACCGCGACCCTCGACCCGGAGCGCGTGCTCGCCCTGGTGACGTCCGACGGCGGCCCCCAGTCGCACACCGCGATCCTCGCCCGCCAGCTGGGCCTGCCCGCGATCGTCGCCGCCAAGAGCATCCACGAGTTCTCCGACGGCACCGAGGTGTTCGTCGACGCGGGCCTGGGCACCATCACCGATGAGGTCACCGAGGAGCATCACCGCTTCGCCGAGGCGTGGACCGAGCTGCAGAAGAACCCGCTCACCTATGACGGAGGGGGAGGCGTCCTGGAGGACGGCACCCGGGTGCAGCTGCTCGCCAACATCGGCGGCGCGGCGGATGCCGAGAAGGCTGCGGAGGCGAACGCCGACGGCGTGGGCCTGTTCCGCACCGAGTTCCTGTTCCTGGACCGTGAGGACGAGCCGACGGTCGAGGAGCAGACCGCCGCGTACGTCGAGGCGTTCGCGCACCTGCCCGGGAAGAAGGTCGTCGTGCGGACGATCGACGCCGGCGCCGACAAGCCCCTGCCGTTCCTCACCGACGCCGACGAGCCGAACCCGGCGCTCGGCGTGCGCGCCTTCCGCACCTCGTGGGAGAAGCGCTCGGTGCTCACCAACCAGCTCGACGCGATCGCGGCCGCCGCGGCGCAGTCCGACGCGAAGCCCTGGGTGATGGCGCCGATGATCTCCACCGTCACCGACACCGAGGACTTCGTGGCCCTGTGCCGTGAGCGGGGCCTCGAGCCGGCCGGGATCATGGTCGAGACCCCCTCGGCCGCGATCACCGCGGACCGCCAGCTCGCCGCGTGCGACTTCGCCTCCATCGGCACGAACGACCTCACCCAGTACACGATGGCCGCGGACCGTCAGCTGGGCTCCCTCGCCCACCTCAACAACCCGTGGCAGCCGGCCGTGCTCGCCCTGGTGGGAGCCACCTGCGACGGGGCCCGCGTCGCCGGCGGCGATCCGGAAGCGTTCGGGGAGACCGCGAACAAGCCCGTCGGCGTGTGCGGCGAGGCGGCCGGGGATCCCGGTCTCGCCGTGGTGCTCGTCGGGCTCGGCGTGAACAGCCTGTCGATGACCCCGCGCTCCCTGCCCGCGGTCGCCAAGGTGCTCTCGACGGTCACGCTCGAGCAGGCCAAGGAGCTGGCCGCGAAGGCCGTCGCCGCTCGCACCGCGGAGGAGGCCAACAGCCTCGTGCGCGCGGGGCTGCCGATCCTCGGCGAGCTGGGGCTGTGAGCGAGCCCGCGGGCCGATGAGCGGGTGAGGCGCTGAGCCCCGCTCGACGAAACCCCCGATATGCGCCGTCTCCGGTGCGTATCGGGGGTTTCGTGCTGATGCTCTCGCGAGGCCGGCGTGATGCCGACCTCGAGCGGTCACTCCTCGGCGTCGAGATCCTTCTCGAGGAGGTCCGCCAGAGCGTTGACGGACTCCTCGGCGCCCTCGCCCTCGGCGCGCAGCGTGACCTCGTCGCCGTGGCCGGCGCCCAGGGTCATGAGCATGAGCATGCTGGAGGCCTGCACGGCGTTGCCGCCGGCCTTCTCGATGGTGACGGTCGCGGGCTGCTCGCCGGCGGCCTGCGCGAAGATGCCCGCGGGGCGCGCGTGGAGCCCGGAGGCGCTGGCGATCGTGACGGTGCGCTCTGCCATGGTGTGTGCCTTTCGACGAGCCGCCGCGCGGTGCGCGACGGGTGAGGTGACGCGGTCGCCCGCGTCGGGGACCAACGGTCGTGGTGTCATCGTGGAATATACCGGGCTGGCCAGTGAGCCCGGTGAACGGAGGCTCGCTCGCCCTCAGAGGGCCGACTGCCGTGCGGCGATCGCCTCCCGCACGGCGGGGAAGAGCGGATGGTCGGTGTCGAGACCGGTGATCTCGGAGGCGGCGGCGTCGGCGTCCTGCGTGCGCAGGATCTCCTGCAGCCGTGTCACCTCGTCGTCGCTCTCGGGGGTGAAGGCGAGCGCTGCCGAGAAGGAGGCCAGCAGGCCCTCCGAACCCAGACCGCGCTCGGCGAGCTCCGCGGACGGGCCCACGATGCGGTCGTGCCGGGAGAGCTTGCGCAGCGGCGCCCGCCCCACCCGCTCGACCGGATCGGGGAGCGCCTCGTTCGCGAAGCGGCCCAGGACCTTGGTGCGATAGCTCGCCATGTCGTCCTCGGCGAAGCCGTGCTTGGCCACCAGCAGCGCCGAGGTCTCCTCGAGCACCGCCTCGACCTGCTGGGCGACGGCCCGGTCCGCGATGGCCTCGGCGATCCTCGCGTGGCCCGCCGCCCAGCCGTGCCAGGCGGCGGTCGCATGGCCCGTGTTCACCGTGAACAGCTTGCGCTCGATGTACGGGCCCAGGTCGTCCACCCAGGTGATGCCCGGGACCTCGGGCTCCTGGCCGCCGAAGGGGCCGCGCTCGACGGCCCACTCGTAGAAGTCCTCGACCGTGACGTCCAGTCCGGCGTCCTCGGCCTGGACCGGCACGATGCGGTCGACGGCGGTGTTCGAGAACAGCGCCTTCTCGTCGAGGTCCTCGCCCTGATAGTTCGCCCGGATCTCCTGCTCCAGAAGATCCGTCGCGTTGATCGCGTTCTCGCACGCCATCACGGCGAGGCGGGGCGCCCCGGCGGGGCGGGCCGCGATCCCGGCGGCGATGTTCGGCGCGACGAAGCGCAGAATGTGCGCGCCGACGGCGGTGGTGACGATGTCCGCCGAGGCGATCTGCTCGGTCAGGCCCTCGGGCTCGTTCGTCGAGTTGATCGCGCTGAAGCCGTCGACGACGGTCGTCGCCGCGTTCTGGCCGACGGTGCGAACCTCGTAGGAGTCCGTCTCCTGCAGCTGCGTGATCAGGGCGTCGGCGACGTCCGCGAACACCAGCTCATAGCCGGCCTCGTGCAGCAGCAGGCCGACGAAACCGCGGCCGATGTTCCCTGCACCGAAATGGACTGCCTTGCTCATGCGCTCACTCCTTCTCGTCGCCGAAGATCGCCAGGATCTCCTGCGCGCTGGTGGCCTGCTCGAGACGCTCGACCTGGGCGGGATCGGAGAAGGTCATCGCGACCTTCTGGAGCAGCACGAGATGCTCGTCGCCGACCCCGGCGATGCCGATCACGAACTTCGTGGAGTTGCCGTTCCACTCGATGCCCTCGGGGTAGCGCACGAACGACATGGCCGAGCGCTTGATCGTGGACTTCGCGTCGTTGGTGCCATGGGGGATGGCCAGGCCGTTGCCCATGAACGTGGAGACCGTGGCCTCGCGCGCGTGCATGGCGTCCACGTAGCCCTGGTCCACCGCGCCGGCGGCGACCAGCAGTGCCCCGGCCTCGTCGATGCCGGTGGCGGAATCGGAGGCGGTGCCGGTCAGGACGATGCTGTCGGGGGAGAGGATCTCGGTTCCCTCGCCCGTGTCGGGCTCGGCCCCGGCGTCGGCCGGAGTGGCCGTGCCCGGTGCCGCCGCAGCGGAGTCCTCCGCCGGGCGCTCCGCGGCACGTCGGCCGTGGGCTCCGGAGGCCGCTGCAGCGGGCGCACCGGCACCGGCGTCAGCCGCCTCCGCGTCGGCCGTCGGTGCGTCGTCGGCGGAGTCGGGGTTGTTGCGCGCGTCCACGAGCTCCACGACCTCGTCGTAGCGCGGGGAGTTCATGAACTGGTCCACGCTCACGTGGATGGCGGAGCCCGTGCGCTGACGGGCCCGGTCGGTGAGTTCCTTCTGGGTGACGACCACGTCCCACTCGTCGTTCAGGCTCGAGATCGCCTTGTTGGTGACCTCGACGTCGTCGAAGCCGGCGGCGCGCACCTTCTTGCGCAGCACCGTCGCGCCCATCGCGGAGGAGCCCATGCCGGCATCGCAGGCGAAGACGATCTTGGAGATCGGGCCCGTATGGTCGGAGCCGTCGGCCGCACCGGCGGCGCCGGCTGCTCCGGCCGCTGCTGCGCCGGCACCAGCGCCGGTCAGGGCACCCGAGACGGAGGACTTCTTGCCCTTCATCTGCTCCATCTTGGCGGTCGCCGAGGCGATGTCGCCGTCGTCCTGCTTGCCGATCTTCAGGAACAGGGTGGAGAGCAGGAAGCTCACCCCTGCGGCGGCGAGCACGGCCAGGGCGATGCCCAGATAGGAGTCGCGCGCGGCGACGCCGAAGATCGCGAGGATCGAGCCCGGAGCGGCCGGGGAGATGAGGCCGGTGCCGAAGGCGACGTTGACCGCCACGCCGGCCATGCCGCCACCGATCGCCGCGAGGATGAGGATCGGCTTCATGAGCACGTACGGGAAGTAGATCTCGTGGATGCCGCCGAAGAACTGGATGATCGCGGCGCCCGGCGCGGAGGCGCGTGCGGCGCCCCGGCCGAAGAACGTGTAGGCGAGCAGGATGCCGACGCCGGGGCCGGGGTTCGACTCGAGCAGGAACAGCACGGACTTGCCATTGGTGCCGGCATCGGAGATCCCCAGCGGGGTCAGCACACCGTGGTTGATCGCGTTGTTGAGGAAGAAGACCTTCGCCGGCTCGATGAGGATCGACACCACCGGCAGCAGGTGCGCGTTGATCAGCGCGGCGACGCCCTCCGCCAGCAGAGTCATCAGGCCGTTCACGAGCGGGGCGAGGCCGAAGAATCCGGCCACCAGGGCGATGAAGCCGAATATCCCCGCGGAGAACATGTTCACGAGCATCTCGAAGCCGGCCGGGATGTGGTCCTGCCACAGCTGGTCCAGCTTCTTCATGATCCAGGCCGCGAGCGGTGCCATGATCATCGCGCCGATGAACATGTGGACCTCGGGCAGTGCCTCGAACGCGCTCTCGGCGTTGCCCGCGGCGAGCCACTTCTCGAGGGCAGCGGCATTGTCCTGCGCGATCAGCCAGTCCGAGCCCGCGATCACGCCCATGGTGGCGATGACGCCCACCACGGCGCCGCGCGCCTCGTAGATCATCCGGCCGCCGGTGTTCGCGATGAGCAGTGGCAGCAGATAGTGGATCATCGGGCCGACGGCGCTCTCCAGCGGCGCGTTCGGCGTCCAGCCGTCCTCGATGAAGAAGGCGGTGAGGATTCCCCAGGCGATCAGGGCGGGGATGTTCGGCATCACCATGTTCGACAGTGAGGTGCCGACCTTCTGCAACGCCACGCGCGGGCTGAAACCGCTCTTGGCCTCGGTCGTTGTAGTCATGACACGTCCTCGGTGGCAACTGGGGACCGCCAGCCGGGGTCCCGTTCGGGCGGCGGAGCGCTCCGGTCGGCGCGCCGCAGCCAGGCGGGGCGGTCCCCGTCAGGGATCAGAGGAATGCTCCGTCGGCGTGCCAGCAGTGTAGTCCGGGTGGCCCGGAATCGCCCGCCCGCCCCGAGTCTCGGTGCGGGAGTTCTCCGAGGTGAGGGCGCAGAACCGGTGGCGGCGAGGTTACTCGGTGGAAGGAAGCGATCTCCGCCAGCGACGGTAGGAGAGGACCGTCAGGATGATCACCGCGATCCACGAGATCACCACCACGGCACCGTTGAGGACGGTCGGGCTCCCGAGGAACGCGCCGATGGCGATCAGGGAGACCTGACCGGGCAGGGCGGAGAGCGCGGTCGCGATGAGGAAGTCGCGGCTGGAGACGCCGAGCGCTCCGCTGCCGTAGTTCACCGGCCAATAGGGGATCCCGGGCATCAGCCGCACCGTGCACACGGCGTAGAAGCCGCCGTTCTCCAAGCGGTCCTCGATCATCTCGGCGTGGGAGCCTAGTGCCCGCATCACCGTCTCGCGGCCGAGCCCGCGGGCGATCCAGTAGCCGCCCCAGCAGCCGATCACCACTCCGATCATCGACAGCACCGTGCCGCCGGGCAGACCGAACAGCAGGCCCGCCACCACGGCCATGATCGTCACCGGGATCGGCGTGAGCGCGACCACCGCATAGGCGCCGATGAAGGCGAGCGGCCCCCAGGCACCGAGTTCGGCGAAGTCCTCGCGCAGCTCCTCGAGGGAGGGCAGGCGCACGTTCAGCGCCAGCCAGAGCATGACCAGCACCGCGAGCACGAGGGCGACGTTGCGCAGCACTGAACCCCACGGCACGTCGCCGCGACGGGCCCAGGGAGTGGAGCGCGTACGGTTCTCGCTGCTGGTGCTGGTGCTGGTGCTGGTGCTGGTGCTGGTGCTGGTGCTGGTGCTGGTGCTGGTGTTGGTGCTGGTGCTGTCGCTCGACGGCGTGCTCGAGCGCGGGTCCGGGGCGTCGACAGGGTGCTCGGGCATCCCGCGATCTTAGGTGGTGACGGCCGTTCAGCGCTCCGTCTGCTCGACGCGCGACTCGCCCGCGCGCACGGCGAGGGGCAGGTGGTTGCCTGCGGGCGGCTTCGGGCAGGTGCCCCAGGCGCTGAAGGCGGAGGGGAAGTTCAGCGCGTAGTTGAGGTCCACCCGCACCTGATCACCGTCGAGCTCCGCCCGCACCTGTCGCCAGTCGGCGCTCTCCGCGCCGGAGGTCTCGTCGGTGAACAGGATGCTCGCCTCGCCCGTGAGCACCAGCTCGACCTCGCTGCCCGCCACGTCGAGCACGGCCACACCGGGGGAGGGCAGCTTCGCCTCCAGCCAGGGCATCGCCGTGCCGACGGTGACGGTGGTGGGGTCACGCCGCCACGTGCCGGTGAGCACCTGGGCGGCGTCGTAGGCGAACGTCGGCACGCCGTCGAAGGCGGCGAGACGCGGCGCGGCCGGATCCAGCAGTCGCAGGCCGATCCGTCCGCCACGGCGGATCACATCGATCTGCACGTCCTGCCCGAAGCCGGCCAGGCGCACGTCACCCGCGGCGAGCACGGTCGCGGTGGTGCTCTCGCCGTCCGCGTGCGCCTCCACCTCGGGGGATCCTGCGAGCAGGCTCACCTCCGAGGTGGGGAACGTCGCGACGAGACGGTCGTCGACGACCTCCCAGGAGCCGGGGACATCGCCGACCTGCTGCGGCCCGGCCGTCGGGTCGATCCAGTGCAGGCCGACCTGGGCGAGGATGCCGTGGGGAGCGGCCAGGGACTCGTCCCGCCGGCGACGGAAGCCCTCCCAGGTGGTCTTCGCGGTGCTGTCAGAGGTCTGGGCGGTGGTGCTCATGGGCGACTCCTCGCTCGGTGCGGATGCCTCGAGTCTGCCCCTGCCCGGTGGCGCGTGCACGCCACGCGTGATCTGCGGACACAAAGGCGCGGACTCACCGCACGGCGCTCACTACACCGCGCTCACCACACCGCGCGGAGCACCCGGATCGCGTCGCCCAGGTCGAGGCCGTCCTCGCGCGAGCTCGCGGCGAGGCGGCGGGCGGCATGGGCGACGTCGGGGGAGACGGGCGAGGCCTGGTCGCTCACCCGGGACCCGGAGCCGGCACGGGAGACGATCAGCCCGCCGGCCTCCAGGGAGCGATAGGCCTTCGCGACGGTGCCGGGGGCGACCTGCAGGTCCGTCGCGAGCTGACGGACGGAGGGCAGGCGATCCCCGCGGGCGAGAGCGCCGGTCGTGATCAGCCCGGCGATCTGGTCGCTGATCTGCTCGGACGGGTTCCCGCCGGTCGGCGAGATCTCGATGATCATGCCGTCTCGCGACGGGAGCTTGCAGAGCCTGCAGGGCTTGCAGCGCTTGCAGAGCCCGCGGAGGCGGGGAGCGCGGTCAGCGCGGTGTGGACCCAGAGTCCCAGTCCGATCGCCGCGACGAGTGGGGCGCCGTACTCGAGGAAGGGTGCCAGGTCGGAGAAGGCCGACCCCGTGGAGAAGTGCTCTCCCGATTCGGCACCTACGGTGAGGCTCAGCCTGGACGTCGACTCCAGGTCGCGGAGGATCGCGGCGAGATGGAGCAGCAGCGCTCCGGTCGTGATGCGGGCGACGTTCGTGCTCCGCAGACGGCGCCGGGCGATGTCCTGCTCGACGTCCTCGGGGTGGGGAGGTCGGGCGATGCCGGCCCAGGCCCTCACCGTGGCCACGACCAGGATGACCAGGGCGATCATCGGGGCCATGGAGTAGTGCCATCCGTAGAAGTCGGTCTCCGCGCCCCCGTTGCCCAGCTCGATGACGTAGCGCGTGAAGCGGCCGTCCTCGTCGGGCTGCGAGACCACACCGGCGGAGAGGGTGAGGATGACGACGAGCGCGAGGACGATCCCCAGGATCGCCACCCATGGCCGGCTCAGGAACGAGGTCCAGGTGCGCCGCGTCAGCTGGGCACCGCCGGCGCGCCCGCTGCGAGCGGGCAGTCCGAGCAGGAGCACGGTGAGGATCCCGAGGGTCAGCGGGAGCACGAAGCGCACGGCGCCGTACGTCTCCCACGGGAAGGACGGGACGTCGGCGACGTACATCGGGATCACCGTGGAGGTCGAGAACACGATCATGATCAGCGAGGAGGCGCCGGCCGCCAGAGCGGTCACGAGGGCGGCGGGGCGGTCGAGGCGGGGACGCTTCGCACGCAGGACGAGTCGCAGCAGCGCCGCGCCGAGCACGCCCGCGACGACGGGGAAGAGCAGGAGCCACATCGGAAGGAACCTCGATCCGTATCAGTTGAATGGTACGGACCGTATCACGCGATGAGTACACTTTGAGGTGCGGGTGCGTGCGAGAAGCGCGGACGGAGTCGCGCGACCGGGTGGGGCGACCGAGCCGCGCGACCGGGTGGGGCGAGTGGACTGGGCGGGGGCGCCAGGACGACGGAGGCGGCCGACGGGAGGGTCCCCGTCGGCCGCCTCTGCGGTGAGCCGTCCGCTCAGAGCAGCCCCTGGGCCTCCGTGCCGGCGGGGATCGGGGTCATGCGGGTGACCACGGCCGGCTTCTCGACCAGGTCGGCGATGTCGGCACGGAAGATGTTCACCTGATCGCTGTCCCCGTGGGTGTCCAGCGCCTCGACGGAGGACCACTTCTCGATCATGGTGATCGTGCCGTCCTCGGCGTCGTGGATCGAGTACAGCTCGCAGCCCTCCTCGGTGTGCACGGCGGCGATGCCGCGCTGCATGGCGTCGGCGAGCTCCTGCTTCCGGCCGGGCTTGGGATAGAAGACGGCGGTGACGACGACAGCGCTCATGAGGGCTCCTGATGCAGATCGGGGGAGTGTGCGGAGCCCCCATCCTGCCTGGTCCCGCGGGACACCTCCACCTCGTCCGAGCGGCGGGCGCTCAGCGCGCGGTCCACGCCTCCCAGAGCGTCGCGTAGAGCCCGTCTCCCCGGCTGAGCTCCTCATGGGTCCCGGAGTCCACGACGCGGCCGTGCGCCATCACCAGCACCCGGTCGGCGGTGACGGCTTGGGAGAGCCGGTGGGCGACCACCAGGCCGCCGCGGCCGGTGAGCACCGCCCCCGCCGCCGTCTCCAGATCGCGCGCGCCCGAGGAGCCGGCCTCGGCGGTGGCCTCGTCGAGGATCACGAATTCCGGATCGGCCAGGACGATGCGCGCGAGCGCCAGCATCTGCTCCTGCATCGCCGTGAGCGAGTGCCCGCCATCGCCCACCACGGTCTCCACGCCCTCGGGCAGAGTGCGCATCCAGCAGTGCGCGCCGACGGCCGTCAGCGCGGCGAGGACGTCGTCATCGGGCGCCTCCGGGCGGGGAACACGCACGTTCTCGGCGATCGAGCCGCTGAAGACGTGCACCTCCTGGCTGACCATCGAGATCCGAGCGCGCAGCTCGTCCGGGGGCAGGTCGCGCACGATCGTCGAACCCAGGCGCACCGTGCCGTCGGTGGGAGGGACGGTGCCGGCCACGATCTGCGCGAGCGTGGACTTGCCGGCGCCGGTCGCGCCGACGACCGCGACGACCTCGCCCGGGGCGATGCGCAGGTCCACGGCGGAGAGCACGGGATGGTCCTGCTCGTAGGCGTGGCCGACGCCGGTGAGCACGAGGGCGCGGTCATCCGGCGCGCCATCCGGAACGTCACCCGGCACATCCTTCGGCCCGTTGTCCGAGACGGCCTCCGGAGGCGCGGCGAGTGCACGTCGTGCGGGCCTCGCGGGCAGGTCGATCACGCCCACCATCCGCGAGAGCGAGGCGCCGGCGGACTGGATCTCGTCGAACATCCCCACCAGGGCACCGATCGGGTTGAACAGGCGGTGGAACAGCAGCGCGGCCGTCGCGACCCCACCCGCCGTCAGACCGTCGGCCTCGACCAGGAGGAACCCTGCCACCAGCAGCGCCGCGAGCACCACAGCCTCGGCCCGGTTGTTACGGGAGAACGCGCGGGTGAGGAAGCGGAACACGTCGATCGACAGGGTGCGGGCGTCGGCCGAGGCACTGTCGATCCGTGCCAGCTCGATGTGCTCCCGCTCGTAGGCGCGCAGCGTCGCGGCGCCGCCGATGCCGCCGAGCATCCGCTGGGAGCGCACCCCGAAGGCGATGCGCTCACGGGCGTAGATCGGCCCGGAGCGCGGCAGGTACCAGCGCAGCGTCAGGGCGTACATCGGCACGGCGAGGAGGCCGACGAGCCCCAGCCGCCAGTCGACGGCGGTCATGCCCGCAGCGGAGACCACCACCACGAACAGCGACTGCAGGAACATCGGCAGGATCACCGAGGCGGCCTCGGTGACCACCCGGGAATCCTCGGCGACCCGGGAGACCAGGTCGCCGCGGCCCCCGCCCTCGACGACGGAGGAGTCCACCGCAAGGGCGGCGTCGAGCACGTCCTCGCGCAGGGAGGCGACGGTCGGTTCGGCGAGGGCCCCCATCCACCAGCGACCCAGCCACGTGCCCAGAGCGCCGACGAGACCCGAGGCGAGGATCCATCCGGCGCCCTCGAGCACGGGCCGCATCGAGGTGCGCACGCGCAGCTCGTCGACGAGGCCGCCGACCACCCACGGGCCGACGAGCCCGGCCAAGGCGGTCACCAGCCCGGCGCCGGCGATCAGGAGCAGCAGGCCCACGTGACCGGTGAGCAGGGGGCGCAGCGTGGCGAGGACGCGTCGCCCGGAGGCGGTGGGCAGGATCATCGGGTGCCCCCGGCGGAGTCGTGGGGAAGGGCCGGGGCGTGCGCGGTCGCCACCGGAGCACCGGGGATCTCGTGGACGTCGTCGGCCAGCGCGCGGAAGGCGGGGGAGGAGGTCAGCACGATCGTGGTGCGTCCAATGCGCTCCCGTCGCACGCCACGGGCGATCTGCCACTCGGTGACCGAGTCGACGGCGCTGGTGGGGTCCTCGAGCACGAGCACCTCGGGGTCGGCGTACAGCGCCCGGGCCAGGGCGATCCGCTGGCGCTGCCCGCCGGAGAGGTTGCTGCCGGCTTCGCGCACCTCGTGGTCCAGGCCGCCGGTGACCACGCCGAGCACCTCGTCGGTGGCCGAGGCGGCGAGCACCGACTCGGGCACCGGGGTCTCGCCGTCGTGGAGCATCGTGATGTTCGAGCGGAGGGTGCCGGCGAAGAGGTCCGCCGCATGCGGGGCGCTGATGATCGTGCCCGCCCGGGGGCGCGCGATGGCGCTGCGGGCGATGCCGCCGACGAGGACGTGCTCGCTGCCCGCGCCACCTGCGAGGGCCCGGGCAAGGCGGCCGGCCACCACGGGATCCGCGGCGTCCAGGACGCACAGCGAGCCGGCGTCGATCCGCAGGTCGAGGGGAGCCTCCAGGCCGAGGTCCAGGGCGTCGAGGAGGACCGTCGCGTCAGACGGCATCGGGCCTGTCGGATCCTCCTGCTCGCCGCCGCGGAGGAACTCCGCGATCTTCCCGGCCGCGCCGTGGGAGCGGGCGAAGACGGTCATCGTCATGGTGAGCGTCTGGATGGGCTCGGAGAAGAAGACGGCGACCCCGATCACCGAGACCAGCTGCCCCACGCTGAGATCTCCGGTGGTGACCCGCCAGCCCGCCACCAGCACGACGCCCGCGAGGATCAGGCCCACGCTGAGCACGCCGAGCGCCGAGACCCGGCCGGAGACGTCGGCGGTGCGGATGCCCGCCCGCGCCGCCCCGGCGGACGCGCGCTGATAGCGCTGCGAGGCCCAGCGTTCGCCGCCGACGGCCTTGAGGATCCGCAGCCCGCCCATGGTGTCGCTCGCGACGGCTCCCGCCTCGGCGACAGCCGCCTGCTGGTCACCGCTGCGCCGGGAGATCACACGGGAGGGGCCGGCGACGAGCAGGAGGGCCAGCGGCACGCCGAGCATCACGACGAGCCCCACCAGGGGGTCTGCCCACAGCAGGTAGGCAGAGGCGCCGGCGATGCCGATCAGTGCGGAGCCGCCCGACGCGATCTGTCGGAAGAGCATCGCGGTGACGTCGGCATCCGCCGAGGAGAGCGAGAGCACCGCGCCGGGGCGACGGCCCGTGAGCGCACCGCGCGTGAGCAGGGCATGCTGCGCGACCTCGACCCGCAGGTCGTGGGCCTCGAGCTGCTGTGCGGTGTTCATCCGCCGCGCCCCGAAGCGGTAGGCGAAGGACAGCACGGCGAACAGCGCCAGCAGCGCAAGGATCGAGATCAGCAGGGCGATGCGGTCCCGGGGCACGATCGCGTGGTCGACGATGAGGCCGATGGAGATCGGCACGATCGCCTCGCAGAGCTGCCAGGTGGACATCAGCAGCAGTCCGGGGATCACGAAGCCCAGGCGACGGCGCACGGCACGCCGGAGCAGGGAAGCGCTGGTGGGCAAGAACGGCATGTGGCCTTCGGGACGAGGAGGTCGAGGGGGCGAGACCGGGGTCGGCTCTGAGAAGGCAAGCCTAATCTGAGGGAGATGCGTGGGGCGGGGTGGTCCGCCGGCGGTGCTCAGCCGGCGCTCTGCAGGCCCACCAGCTCCGCGCTGCGCTGCCACAGGGCCTCGGCGAGCGCGAGGTCGTCCGCCTGCGGATTCATGCGCCCGGTGGGCCGGTCCTGGTCGTAGTAGCGACCGGACGTCCAGGTGGAGCCCGGGGTCCCGGTGAGGAACCAGGCCAGGATCGCCCCTCCCTGCTCGGGGCTGATCATCGGCAGGAGGCGCGCCAGCGGCGAGTGGTAGAGCCAGCGCATCCAGCTGGCGGACGAGGCGGAGAAGCTGGTGCGCACCAGCCCGGGGTGGAAGGCGACCGCCGAGATCCCGTCGGCGTGGAACTTCTCGTGCAGGCTCCGGGTGAACAGCACGTTCGCGAGCTTCGCGTCCCCGTAGGCCTTGCGGGGCGAGTAGCGCCGAGTGTTGTCCAGGTCCTCGAGATCGAGGTGCGCGAACAGTCGGTGCGCCACGCTCGAGGTGGTCACGACGGACGCGCCCCCGGGGAGCAGGCGCGGCAGCAGGAGATGGGTGAGCAGGAACGGCGCGAGATGGTTGACCTGGAACGTCTTCTCGAAGCCGTCGACGGTGGGGGTGCGGTCTCCGAAGATCCCGCCCGCGTTGTGGGCGAGCACGTCGATGCCGTGCTCGCCGGTGGCCTCCGAGAGCTCGTCCGCGAGACGGCGCACGTCCTCCAGGCGAGCGAAATCGGCGACGAAGTGCTCGGCGTCGACCTCGCGCGCGACTGCCGCGGTCTTCTCGGGGGACCGGCCCACCAGGAGCAGGCGGTCCCCCTGACCCGCGAGCTGTCGGGCGGCGGCGGCGCCGATGCCGTCGGAGGCGCCGGTGATGATGAGGGTGCGTGCATGCATGGTGATCAGTCCTCTGGGTGGTCGTCGTCGGCGTCTGAAGGGCGCTCGGCGGGATGCGGTGGCAGGAGAAGGGCGAACGGGACAGGATGGAGCATCCCCTGCCCGAGTGGAAGGACCCTCCCATGACCGAGCTCGCCCCCGGTGACGACAGCTTCCTCGACGACCTGATCGCGCTGCGTCGGCGACTGCACGCGGCGCCCGAGATCGGCCTCCAGCTGCCGATGACGCAGCAGCTCGTGCTCGAGGCGCTCGCCGGTCTCGACCTCGAGATCACGCTCGGCACCGAGACCAGCTCGGTGGTCGCCGTGCTGCGGGGCGGCCGTCCCGGCCCGGTGGTGCTGCTGCGTGGAGACATGGACGGGCTCCCGCTCGTGGAGGACACCGGACTGCCCTACGCCTCGACCAACGGCGCCATGCACGCCTGCGGCCACGACCTCCATGTGGCCGGCCTGGTGGGTGCGGCTCGGCTGCTCGCCGCGCGACAGGAGGAGCTCCCCGGATCGGTGATCTTCATGTTCCAGCCCGGCGAGGAGGGGTACGACGGCGCCGGCGTGATGCTGCGCGAGGGCGTGCTCGATGCGGCCGGCGAACGGCCGATCGCGGCCTACGGCGTGCACGTCTCCGCCGACGTGCGCACCGGACTCGTCACCGGCCGCCCCGGCACCCTGATGGCTGCGTACTCCGTGCTCGACGTGCGTGTGGTGGGCCGAGGAGGGCATGGCTCGCGCCCCCATGAGGCGCTGGATCCGGTGCCCGCGACCGCCGAGATGATCTCTGCGCTGTATGCGCACGTCACGCGCCGCTACAGCGCCTTCGATCCGGTGGTGCTCACCGTCGGCGAGATCCATGCCGGCAGCGCTCCGAACATCATCCCCGACCAGACGCACTTCCGAGCCGGGGTGCGCTCCTTCAGCACGGCGGTCACCCTGCAGCTGGTCGACGAGCTGCCCCGCTTCGTCACCGACATCGGCCGCGCCCACGGGCTCACGGTGCGCGCGACCATGCGCAACGTGCTGCCCGCCACGATCAACGACGCCGTCGAGGCGGAGACCTTCGCGCAGACGGCCAGTGACCTCTTCGGCGAGGACCGCTACCAGGAGCTGGAGAATCCGCGCACCGGTTCCGAGGACTTCTCCCGCGTGCTCGCGGAGGTCCCCGGCGCCTACGGCTTCGTCGGCGCCGCGAAGGACTTCGATCCGGCGGACATGCCCGCCTCGAACCACTCGCCGCAGGCCCGCTTCGACGATTCGGTGCTCGCGGACCAGGCTCTTCTGCTGGCCACTCTGGCGTGGGAGCGCCTGCGAGCCGCGTCGTCGGGAGGCGGGGTCGCGGAGGGCTGAGCCCGCACGGTCCCTGTCAATGCCAGGCCGTCCGAGACAGTTCCCTCGGGCGAGACGGCTCGGCATCGCCCGGTCGCCATGCCACAGCCCGGTCACCGCGGCGGCGTCCCGGAAGGCGCGGGGCTCACGGCTGCCCGTGCAGGTGGCCGCGCAGATACCGGCCGGTGGCCGAGGCCTCGACGGCGGCGACCTCCACCGGGGTGCCGGTGGCCACGATCCGCCCGCCGTCCTCGCCGCCCCCGGGGCCCATGTCGATCACGTGGTCGGCGTTGGCGATCATGTCCAGGTCGTGCTCGATGACCACGACGGTCGCGCCGCGTGAGACCAGACGATCCAGGACCGACAGCAGGGTGCGCACGTCCCGCGGGTGCAGGCCGACGCTCGGCTCGTCGAACACGAAGAGCGCATCGTCCTGACGGCGGTCGATCTGCCCGGCGAGCTTGAGGCGCTGGGCCTCGCCGCCCGAGAGCGCCGGGGTGTCCTCGCCGAGCGTGAGGTAGCCGAGCCCGAGATCGATCAGCGCCTGCAGCTTCTTGCGCACCGAGGCGATGTCGCCGACGGCCTCGATCGCCTCGCTCGCCGTGAGCGACATCAGATGCGGCAGGGAGATCCCGACGGCGGAGTCGGCGCGCGGGCGCAGGATGTCGTCGGCCTCCGGGCCGTAACGGTGCCCGCCGCAGTCCGGGCAGTCGATGTCGATGTCCGGCAGGAACTGCACGTCCAGCGAGACCCGTCCGGTGCCCTCACAGCGCGGGCACCGCAGGGACCCGGTGTTGTAGGAGAAGTCGCCGAGCTTCAGGCCCCGCTGATGGGCCGCGTCGGTCCGAGCGAACGCCCGGCGCAGGTCGTCCTGCACCCCGCTGTACGTGGCCACCGTCGAGCGGACGTTCACCCCGATCGGAGTGGCATCGATCTGGTGCACCCGCCGGATCCCCTCGTCCTCGAGGTCCACGACGTGGGCCGGCAGCGTGGCGCCGTCGAGCCGTGCCCGCAGCGCCGGCACCAGGGATTCGAGCACCATGGTCGTCTTGCCGGAGCCCGAGACGCCCGTGACGGCGGTGAAGCGTCCGCGCGGGATCTCCACCTCGAGCGCGTGCACCGTGTGCACCTCGGCGGTGCGCAGGCGCAGGCAGCCCGGTGCGAAGACGTCGCTCGCGGGCTGCTCGCGCACGACCACCGGTTCCCGGCCGTCGAGGAAGCCGCCCAGCTGGGAGTCCTTCGAGGCCTCGATCTCCGAGACCGTCCCGGAGGCGATCACCGTGCCGCCGTCGCGCCCCGATCCGGGGCCGATCTCGATCAGATGGTCCACGGCGCGCAGCACCTGCGCATCGTGGTCGACGAGCACCACGGAGTTCCCATCGGCCAGCAGATCGCCGACCAGGGCGAGGAGACCGTCGATGTTCGAGGGATGCAGGCCGATGCTGGGCTCGTCGAGCACGTACAGGACGCCCGTGGTGCGGTTGCGCACCGCCCGCGCGAGCTGGACCCGCTGGAGCTCGCCGGTGGAGAGCGAGGAGCCAGCACGGTCCAGGGCGAGGTAGCCCAGCCCGAGCTGCACCAGACGGTCCGCCATGGACTGCAGCGTCGCCACGAGCGCTCGCGCCATCGACCGCATCTCCGCCGGCAGCGGGTCGATGACGGTGGGAGCCCAGGCGATCAGCTCATCGAGCGTCTTCGCCGAGGCCTCGGCCAGATCGATCCCGGCGACGCGGGGGAGGAGGGCCGACGGGCGGAGGCGCGTGCCGCGGCAGTCGGGACAGGTGCCCTCGGTGAGGAATCGGGACACGCGGGACAGCCGCTTCTCGGTGTCCGCGCGCTTGAGCTCCTCGGTGACGGTCAGGCGAGCGTTGCGGAAGGTGAAATCTAGTTCGTGCAGGCCCTTCCTGCTGGTGACCGCGATGTGCTTCTTCTCCTCGGGACCGTCGAGCACCACCTCCCGCTCCCAGTCCTCGAGCTCCTGCCAGGGCACGTCGGTGCGCACTCCGAACTCGCGCGCGATGTCCGGCTGCACGTTGAAGCCGAACATCGACCAGGGCACCACGGCGCCCCCGTCGAGGGTCTTCGTCGGGTCGGGCACCAGGGAGGAATCGTCGACCGTGCGGATCACGCCGGTGCCGGTGCAGCGCGGGCAGGCGCCCTCGGCGTTGAAGGCCAGCTGCTCCGCGCCGGGCGGGCTCACCTGCTCCCCGCACTCGGGGCAGGAGATCGGCACCTCCGCGGCGACGTCGATCGTCGGGTCGAGGCGATGGCCGTTCGGGCACACGTGGGAGGCCAGGCGCGAGAAGATCAGCCGCACCACGTTCAGCAGCTCGGTCGAGGTGCCGAACGTGGAGCGCACCCCGGGCACCCCCGGCCGCTGACGCAGCGCGAGGGCCGCGGGCACATGGGTGACCTCGTCGACGTCCGCCCGCGGGGCCTGCGACATGCGGCGACGCGTGTAGGTGGACAGCGCCTCGAGATAACGACGCGACCCTTCGGCATGCAGCACGCCCATCGCGAGCGAGGACTTCCCGGAGCCGGAGACCCCGGCGATGCCGACCACCGCGTGCAGGGGCACGTCGACGTCGAGATCGCGGAGGTTGTGCACGCGGGCGCCGCGCACCTCGATGGCCGTGGGCTGATCGCCCTGTCGCTGATCGCTCGGTGACTCACTCACCTGCGTCACGCTACTCGAGGGCCCCGACAGGAGGCTCAGGCGGACTTCTTGCCGGATTTCTTCGCGGTGCCGGTCTTCTTCGCGGTCCCGGTCTTCTTCGTGGACGAGCCGGACTTCGTTGCTCCGCCGGATCTCTTCGACGTGCCTCCGGACTTCTTCGAGGAGTCCGACGCCTTCGTCGAGCCGTCGGACTTCTTCGTGGGGCCGGACTTCTTGGTCGACCCGTCGGACTTCGTCGTCGAGCCGCCGGACTTCGACGTATCGCCTCTGCGCTTCTGCACGCTGCGTTCGAGCGCGTCCATCAGGCTGATGACCTTGCCGCCTTCGTCGGATCCCTCCTGCGAGCGCTCCTTGCCGAAGGTCTCGTCGGTGTCGACGGATTCCCCCTCCTCGAGCTTGGCGTCGACCAGCTCGCGCAGCTGCGCCTGGTACTCGTCGGAGAACTGCTCGGGGTCGAAGTCGCCGCTGAACTGCTCCACGAGTGCGGAGGACATCTCCATCTCCTTGGCAGAGATCTTCGACTTCGAGGGGGCGAAGTCCACCTCCTTGAGGTCGGTGGGCCAGCGCAGCGTCTGCAGAGCCAGCAGGTCCTCATGGATCCGCAGCACCCCGAGCCGGGTCTTCGTGCGCAGCGTGAAGGTCACGATCGCCGTGCGCTCGGTCTTCTCGAGGGTGCGCCGCAGCAGCACGTAGGCCTTCGCCGAGCGACCCACCGGCTCGAGGAAGTACGAGGTGCCCAGCAGGATCGGGTCCACCTGGTCCGACGGCACGAACTGCACCACGTCGATCTCGTCGCTCTCCTCCGCGGGCAGGGCGTCGAGCTCCTCGTCCGTGAGGACCACCGTCTTGTCGCCGTCGTCGTAGGCCTTGTCGATGTGCTCGTAGTCGATCTCTCGCCCGCACACCTCGCAGCGTCGCTCGTAGCGGATGCGGCCGTGGTCCTCGTCGTGGACCTGGTGGAAGGAGATGTCGTGGGAGCGCGTCGCGCCGTACAGCTTCACCGGGACGTTGACGAGCCCGAACGTGATCTCACCGCTCCATATCGCACGCATGCCTCATGACATCACGGACTCACGGCACATGCCAGGAACGATCGGTAGGCCGTGCCTGCACCGTCCCCGTGACGGATCGTGTGTTCGGGGGCACAGTATCTCCATGGCTACCGATGAGCAGAAGGTCGAGATCGACGGGCGCACGCTGAAGCTGTCGAACCTCGACAAGGTCTTCTACCCCTCGACCGGCACCACCAAGGGCGAGGTGATCGACTACTACCGCCGCGTTGCGCCGGTGATGATCCCGCAGATCACGCGCCGTGCGGCCACCCGGAAACGATGGGTCGACGGCGTGGGCACGACGGAGCATCCCGGCAAGGTGTTCTTCCGCAAGGACCTCGAGGACTTCGCGCCGGACTGGGTGCCGCGGGTGGACCTGGAGCATCGCGAGGGGACCTCGACCTACCCCTTGGTCGACGAGACCGCCGTGCTGGTCTGGCTCGCCCAGCTCGCGGCGCTCGAGATCCACACCCCGCAGTGGCGGGTCGATGGGGACCTCGAGCCGGTGAACCCCGATCGACTGGTGCTGGACCTCGATCCCGGCGAGGGCGCCGGACTGCCGCAGTGCGCGGAGGTCGCGCAGTGGTGCCGCGAGATCCTCACCGACATGGACCTGGAGGCGTATCCGGTGACCTCCGGCTCCCAGGGCATCCATCTCTACGCGCCGCTGGACGGCGCCAGCACCGCCGACGAGGTCGACCAGGTCGCCCACGAACTCGCCCGCGCGCTCGAGGCCGACCATCCGGACGACGTGGTCAGCACCCAGAAGAAGACGCAGCGGACGGGCAAGGTGCTCGTCGACTGGTCCCAGAACAACGGGCACAAGACCACCGTGGCTCCGTACTCGCTGCGCGGACGGCTGCGGCCCACGGTCGCCGCCCCGCGTAGCTGGGAGGAGATCGAGAGCTCGGACCTCGCCCAGCTCGAGTTCACCGAGGTGCTCGACCGGATCGACGAGGGCACGGACCCGCTGGCGCCGCTCGGCGCCGAGACAGGTGCAGGGGCCACCGCCGAGCCCGGCCCGTCGGCGGAGCGGGCTCGGGACCGGCTCGAGGTCTACCGCTCCAAACGCGATCCCGGGAAGACCCCCGAGCCCGTGCCGGAGCCCGACGTCGGCGCCGAGGCGGCGCAGCGCGCGCTGGACGACGAGGCCCCCATGTTCGTCATCCAGGAGCATCACGCCTCCAGCCTCCACTGGGACTTCCGCCTCGAGCACGACGGTGTGCTCGTCTCCTGGGCCGTGCCCAAGGGTCCGCCGCTCGACGTCGACGTCAACCGCCTCGCCGTGCAGACGGAGGACCACCCGCTCGAGTACGGGACCTTCGAGGGAACCATTCCGCAGGACGAGTACGGCGGCGGGGACGTGATCCTCTGGGACACCGGCACCATCGAGGTCGAGAAGTGGCGGGAGGGCAAGGAGGTGATCGCCGTCTGCCACGGGCGGGACGACGGGGGCCTGGGCGGCGTGCCGCGACGGTTCGCCTTCATCCACAGCGGCGGGATGGGGAGGGCGAAGACCTCCGCAGCGAAGGAGAAGGCCCAGGCCAACTGGCTGCTGCACCTGATGAAGGAGCAGCCGGGCGCCGATGAGACGACGGGAAGCCGTCCGGCATCCGGCGGCAGCGGCCGCCCCTCCGGCCCCGATGGGCGCGGATCCTCCGGCCGGAGAGGCACGTCGTCCCGCCCCGGCGCCTCGGCCTCCGGCTCCGGCACGCCGGGGACGGAGGAGCCGATCTCCCCGATGCTCGCCACCCTCGGCAGCCGGGAGGACATCCGCGACGAGGAGGAGTGGGCCTTCGAGATGAAGTGGGACGGGATGCGCGTCATCGCCACCCTCACCCGCGACGGCCTGCGCCTGACCAGCCGCGGAGGCAAGGACATCACGGCCACCTTCCCCGAGCTCGCCGAGCTGTCGGCGGCCGTCGACGCCGACGTGCTCGCCGCGGGCGAGACCGTGCTCGATGGTGAGGTGGTCGCTCTGGACAGCAAGGACCGGCCGTCCTTCTCCAGGCTCCAGCAGCGGCTGGGCCTCACCCGCGAGCGGGACGTCCAGCGGGTCCGCCAGGACGTGGAGGTGCACGTGATGCTCTTCGACCTGCTGGTCCGGGGAGGCGAATCGCTGCTGCGCCGCCCGTACCGCGAGCGTCGCGACGCCCTGTTCGAGACGGTCGAGCCCTCCGAGCACGTGCAGCTGCCCCATGCTGATCACGGCGATGTCGAGCATGCGATCGAGCTGTCCCAGCGGCTGCAGCTCGAAGGGGTCATGGCGAAGAAGGAAGCGAGCGTGTACCAGCCAGGCAGACGATCGCGCACCTGGATCAAGATCAAGAACGCGCGGCACCAGGAGGTGGTGGTCGTCGGCTGGCGTCATGGAAAGGGTGAGCGTTCGGGCAGCATCGGATCGTTGCTGCTGGCCGTGCCGGATGCGGAGGGGACCTTGAGCTACGCCGGCCGGGTCGGCACCGGATTCACCGATCACGACCTCGAGCAGATCGCGAGCACGCTGCGCTCCCGGACCCGGAAGACCCCGCCGGTCCCGGACATCCCCGCTGCGGATCGTCGGGACGCCGAGTGGGTGCGCGCGGACCTCGTCGGCGAGGTGCAGTACACCGAGCGCACCGAGGACGGCCGGCTGCGTCATCCGGTCTGGAGGGGATGGCGAGCGGACAAGGACGCCGGTGAGGTGGGCTGGGAGGAATGAGCGCCGACCGGCGAGCACCCGGTCGACGGACCGAGCGGTCGTCGTGCCCCGAGGGCGCGGATCGCATGGTGCGCGCGACACTGACTGTGCAGGCCAGTGCCGTGAAAGAGGGTGCCGCCAGGGGTCGGGACGTCGTGCCGCCCGTAGGGTGGGTCACATCGGGGAGCGGAGCATCCCCGGCATGCCGTAGTCTCCTCGTAGTCGTTCGCACGATTCCGCTCCGGCGGGACAGCACACGCCACACCCTCGGGTGGTGGAGCACGGGTGCTGGGGCGGAGGGCCGCACGGCGCTGGATGCCTCTTTCGGAGGCGACCGACGACGGTCGCGCAGAACCACCTACGAAACTGAGTATTCATCACCGCCTCCGCACTGCCCACGCTTGACGACGTTGCGACGTCACCCCTCTCGTCCGCGCCGATGGCCGCATCCCTGGCCGTTGCAGCGCACCCCACCCTCTCCTGGCTCCGAGCCGATGACGACGTCCATGTCGCCACGCTCGCCGGGGAGTTCGCCGGTCATGTCGTCAGCCCTGCTGCTGACGCACCGGCCCACACGGCCTTCGGGCCCTCATTCGGCCGCATCGGCGACTTCATGTCGCTGGCCGCGGCTCAGGCGGCCCTCGAGGCCGCACATGCACCCCTTTCGGGCAGCGGTGACCGTATCGGTCGCTGTGACGCCTGGGGTGCGACCCATCCGGGGCGGCGCCGTCGCCACGGATACCCGGGCCACGAACGTGGTTCACGACAACGAAGGAATATCGCCATGGCTACTGGCATCGTCACCTGGTTCAACTCCGACAAGGGCTACGGCTTCATCGCCCCCGAGGACGGCTCCGCCGACGTCTTCGCGCACTTCAGCGCGATTCAGGGCACCGGCCGCCGCGACCTGGAGGAGAACCAGCGCGTGGAGTTCGAGACCGAGCAGGGCCCCAAGGGCATGCAGGCAGTGAACATCCGCGGCATCTGAGCGCCTCGGCCGATCTCTGATCGGCACTGACGACCGACGGGTCCGCTGAGCGGATCCCGGTCAAGACCTCGACGCCCGTCGAGTCCGGCTGCATGCCGGGCCCGGCGGGCGTCGTCGTCTGTCCGCGTCGCCTGTCCGGCCGGCCGGCGTACAGCCGCTGGTCGCCCGAGGATCACCACCTGCTGCGGCTCACCACCTGATCGTGTGCTGCCCGGCATCGAGCGTCCGCTCCCCGTCCGGGAGCCGCACCTGGGCGCGAGTGCCCGGGGGCACTGCGAGCGTCATGGTCGACGCCCCACGATCCACCTCCAACCGGATCTCTCCGAAGATCGTCGCGCGGATCAGGTCGATGCGACCGACCGACACCTCGGGATCGGGCTGGACGACGAACTCCTGCCAACCCTCGGGACCGCGCCGCAGACCGGCCACGTGCTCATGGATCCAGGTGGCCGGAGTGCCCATGAAGTAGTGGGAGCAGGAGCGCGGGTCCTGCCACATCTCCATGAACGTCGAGTTCCCGGCGTCCAACCAGGCCTTCCAGCCCGGCGCGGTGGGGTTGCTGAGCACCCGCATCGCCAGCGCCCCGTGCCCGTGCTCCGAGAGCACCGGCAGCAGGTACCGCACCCCGATGTGGCCGCAGTCGTGGTGATCACCGCGCGCCTCGATGTCGGCGACGAGATGAGCCACCACCGCCTCGACCTGCGCCTCCGGCACGATGTGGAAGGCCAGCGGCAGCAGATTGCTGGTCTGGCGATAGCTGTCCTCGCCCGGATCGCGGTACCGGCCGCGCTCGCTGTCGAGGAAGACGGTGTTCACCGCCTCCTCGAGAGTCGCAGCCTGCTCGCGCAGCTGGTCGGGGGAGAGCAGAGCACCGGGCGCTGCCGAGGTCGAGGCGTCGGGAGCGCCCGACGGTGCTGCGGTGGCCGGGCCCTCCGTGGTCCAGGGGTTGTTCGCCACGGCACCCACGGCCGCATCCGGCTCGGTCTCGGCGTCGGCGCCGACCAGCTCGAGGGCATGAGCGAGGGCGCGCAGACCCTGGGCGACGAAGAGGCTGCCGCTGAGGCGCTTGTCCTCCGGGGCGGGCCCGGGACTGCCCGGCGTCAGGTAGTCGCCGAGGACACCGCTGATCAGACCGTCCTCATCCCGCCGATCCCACTCATGGGCGAGGTAGGCGGCAGCGGCCTGGGCGTGCTCGCCCACCACATCGACCTCGCCGTACTCGCTGGCGAGCTCGTCCAGCAGCACCGGCAGCAGCGTGGTCCACTCCGGGGCCGGGGAGAGCTCCTCATAGCCCCAGCCGGGGTTCGGGGCGATCACCGACAGCGAGCCGTCGGCCCGCTGACCGTCCACCTGATTCGCGATCCACTTGCGCAGCATCCGGCGCATGTCGAAGCTCGCCGTCATCGCACGCAGACCCGTCAGCGCGTCCCCCGTCCACCCGTTCTTCTCATGCATCGGGGTGTCGGTGGGGACGTGGTGCATGTTGTTCGCGAGCGAGGCCCGCATCGCCGCGTCGAAGCGCTCGAGGTACTCGTCGCTGCTGGTCAGCATGCTCGCCACCTCGAGATCAGCATGGGCCAGAAGGCCGGTGACCTGGAGGTCCTGCAACGAGCCGAGGTGGGACCAGAGCTCCACGTACCGGAAGCCCTTGTAGCTGAACTGCGGCTCGAAGGAGCGGGCATCGATGCTCAGGCGCACCCTGTCCTCCTGGAAGCGCTCGGCGTGGATGTGCTCGTTGTCCGCATCGACGCTGCCGTCCGCGCGCAGCTTCTCGCCGTGGACGGCCGTGAACTCGAGCGGATCCTGCCCCGTCAGCTCGTACCGGCACCAGCCGGCGATCACCTGTCCCATGTCGAGCACCACCCGCTCACCGCCGGGGACCACGACCGGGGTGATCTCCTCCTGGATCACGACCGGCTCCTGGACCTGCAGCTGCATCCGCGGTTCCGGGATCGGTGCCGTGCGGCGCGCTCCGGTCCGCGGCCGGTCCACGAGCACCGGCTCCCAGTCGGAGTCGTCGAAGTCGGCCCGCAGCCACGCCGTCGGATCCTCCCGGCCCTCGAACACCTCGCCCTCGTACATCGAGTCGTGCAGCACCGGGCCCGGGGCCGTCCGCCAGCTCTCGTCGGTGCTGATCACCCGTGACGTGCCGTCGGCCTGCTCGATCCGCAGATGCGCCCAGGCGCGCACGGGCCCGCGCCAGGGCGCCTGCTCCCAGCGCCACACATTCAGGGTGTCCATGGCGTGGAAGCCGCGGCCCAGCGCGATGCCCAGGACGTTCTCGCCCACGCCGAGCAGCGAGGAGACCTCCGCCTCGCAGACCAGCACCCGGCGGCGCGGGTCGGTCAGTCCCGGGTCCAGGCGCGAGCTGCGGAACGGGGATTCACCGACGAAGGCGCGGAAGGCGCCCAGGCCGGTCACCAGCAGGCGCGCGGACAGCGGCGGCGAGGAGAGCTCGAAGGTGGTGCGCAGCAGGGGGTTCTGGGGATCCTCGGCCGGGGCCGTGATCCAGCGGGCGAGGGCAGGGTCGAGGTCCGTCATCGTGCAGGCCACCTGATCTCTCGAGTCATCATCGACGAATCCGCACAGTCTGGCACGCAGCATGCTGCGCAGGCCGCAGGCGACGGACGGGCGATCCCGTGGATCTCGCCGTGCCCCGCGCACCGGCTCCCAGGCGTCCCGAGGGCGCACCTGCCACCATGGCGGCATGGATCTGCAGAATCTCGCCCGGGCGGTGTGGGAGCGCATCACGCCCACGACCGCGCCGGACCCCGGCTGGTGGGTGCTGCTCGCGCTCGCCGCCGCCCTCGTGGTGGTCGCGGTCCCGACGCTGTGGCGCCTGGCGCGACCTGCGGTGACGATCGTGCACGAACTCGGGCACGCGATCATCGGGATGCTGATGGGCCGGCGCTTCACCGGTTTCGTGGTCAGCGGCGACATGTCCGGGCACGCGGTGACGGTGGGGCCGCGGCGCGGGTTCGGCCGGATCGCCTCGACCTGGGCGGGATATCCCGCGCCCGCGCTCCTCGGCGCGGTGCTGGTCCAGGTCGCCCTGCAGGGCTGGGCGAGCACGGCGCTGTTCGTTGCCCTGGTGGTGCTGGTGCTCTCGCTCGTGTTCACCCGCTCCGTGCACACGGTGCTGGCCGTGCTCCTCTCCGCCCTGGCCGTCGGCGCGACCTGGTGGTGGGGGAGCCCTTCGGTGACCGCCCTGGTCACCCTGGTGATCGGCGTGTTCCTGCTGATCGGGGCCTGGAAGCATCTGGGCGCCGTGATCACCGGCGGCGGCCGGGGCGACGACCCCGCCCAGCTGGCCCAGCTGACGCCGATCCCGGGCTGGCTGTGGATCACCGGCTACGTGGTGGTCCTCGCTGTGTGCACCTGGTGGGCGTGGACCGCGCTCGGCCCGCAGCTCTTCTGACCGGGGCGCGGCGTGACAGGCCGCGCCCGGCGGTGCATGCTCGGAGGCGGACGCCGCACTCGGGGAGGTGAGCGCGATGGAGTGGACCAGCTGGCTCGGGTTCCTGGACGGGCACGACTACACGATCGCGCGCGAGGTGATCCTCCGCGGTGTCGCCGCCGTGTTCGTGCTCGCCTTCCTGTCCACCCTGAACCAGTTCCCGGCCCTGCTGGGGGAGCGCGGACTGCTGCCCGCTCCCGACTACCTCGCCCGCACCGCCGGGCGCGGCGGCCCGACCCTGTTCCGCTGGCGACTGACGCCCTACAGCGATCGTCTGCTGCGGGTGATGTGCCTGGTGGGGATGCTGCTCGGGGTCAGCGTGATGCTGGGGCTGCCGCAGCAGGGGCCCGCCTGGAGCACCATCCCGGTGTTCCTCCTGATGTGGGTGCTGTACCTGTCCATCCATTCCGTCGGCCGCACCTTCTACGGCTACGGATGGGAGTCGATGCTGTTGGAGTGCGGGGCCGTCGTCGGCTTTCTGGGCTCCCAGGAGGTCGCACCGCCGCTGCTGGTGCTGTGGTTCCTGCGCTGGATGCTGCTGCGCCTCGAGTTCGGCGCCGGGATGATCAAGATCCGCGGCGACTCCGCCTGGCGGGACCTCACCGCCATGGACCATCACCATCAGACCCAGCCCATGCCCGGTCCGCTCAGCCGCTTCGCCCACCGCAGGCCGCGCTGGTGGCACCGGCTCGAGGTGCTCGGCAGCCACGCGGTGCAGCTCGGCGCGATCTGGCTGATCCTGCTGCCGCAGCCGGTCGCCTCCATCGGGGCGTCGCTGGTGATCCTCTCCCAGCTGTTCCTCGTCCTGACCGGGAACTACGCGTGGTTGAACTGGCTGACGATCCTGGTGGCGTTCTCCGCCGTCAGCGATTCGTTCCTGCGCTGGCTGGTCGGCGGCCCGTTCCCGGGGTGGGGCTGGGGCGGCCTGGGAAGCTCCGGGCCGACGGACTCGCCGCTGTGGTGGCATCTGCTGATCCTCGCCGTGTGCATCGTGCTGGCGGTGCTGAGCTGGAAGCCGCTGCTGAACCTCTTCTCCTCGCACCAGCTGATGAACGCGAGCTTCAACCGCTTCCACCTCGTCAACGCCTACGGCGCCTTCGGATCGATGACGACGCGGCGGTACGAGGTCGTCATCGAGGGCACCCAGGATCCCGCTCCGGAGACGGCCGACGAGGAGGCCTGGCGGCCCTACGAGTTCCGGGGCAAACCGGGGGACGTGCGCCGCCGATCCCGGCAGTTCGCGCCCTACCACCTGCGGTTGGACTGGCAGATGTGGTTCCTCGCGCTGCGGCCCGGCGCGGAGGACTGGTTCATGGCGCTGCTGGGCAAGCTGCTGGACGGCGATCCCGACATCCGTCGGCTCCTGCGCACCGATCCCTTCGACGGGGCGCCGCCGACGGGCCTGCGGGTGAGGTACTTCGAGTACCGCTATGCGTCGGCGCAGGAGCGTCGCGACAGCGGCGCCTGGTGGGTGCGCACCGATCTTGGGGTGATCGCGCGGACGTGAGCCCCGGGACCCAGCACAGCAGGGAGCCGGGAGGCAGGACAGCTGGGGCCGCGTGGACAGGTGCCGAAATGCCGGGCAGTGAGCGTCGCGTGCCTCAGACGTTGAGGAGGGCCGCGCGCACCAGCAGGATCACGAACGCGATCGACGGCAGGAACAGCACCGTGAGCCAGACCTTGCGGTACGAGAGGATCGCGAGGAATTCGCGCACCGTGGCACTGGGGACGAAGTAGAACGCCGTCGGTCCTCCGATCGCCTCGTCGGCGAAGCCGAGCTTCCGGGCCAGCAGTGCGGCCCGGAAGGCGTGGTAGCGACTGGTGGTGACGATGTACGGAGCCTGGTGGCCGGTGGCATCGAGGATCCGATGGGAGAAGACCAGGTTCTCCTCGGTGGTGCGGGACTCGGTCTCGGCATGGACCCGGTCCGCCGGCATCCCGGCGTCCTCCAGGAGATACTCGGCCATGGCCTCGCCCTCGGCGCGCGGCTCGTCCTCGCCGCGGCCGCCCGAGGGGATCAGCAGCGGGTCCAGGCCCTTGCTCAGCAGACGCTCGCGCTCGGCGACGCCGCGGTCGAGCCGGTTGCGCAGGAGCTTCGGGGGCTGCCCGTCGATCAGGCCCGAGCCGTGGATGATGATCCCTTCGGTGTCCAGCTGCCGAGGGAACAGCTGGTAGGGGACCGAGGCGCACAGGAAGACCAGGAATGCGAGCCCGATGTGCAGCGAGAGCAGGGCGAGCAGGGCTCCGGCGCCGATACCGATCGGGTTCAGGGTGACCACCAGGGAGGCCGAGGCGACCGGGGCCGCGAGCAGCGCGATCCCCACGAGCCCGGAGAGCAGGTTGCCCAGTGAGCGGCCCTCCTTGCGCACCATGGTCAGTCCGTTGCAGATCATGAAGACACCGAGCACCAGCACGCCCAGCAGTGCGAGGCCGCCGCCGGCGAGCACCAGCAGATCGCCCAGCGGAAGGGCGGTCGAGATCAGGCGTGCGAGGGTCGAGATGCTCGAGTGCAGCGCGATCAGCAGCAGCACCCCGTTGCGCACCCGTCGGCGGTCGCGGCGGAACACCACCAGGTACACCGCCCACCAGAAGGCCGTGCCGACGATAGCTCCCAGCATGCGCTGCTCCTCTCGAGATCCGAGGTTCCATCCTGGCACCCGCTGCGCCGTGCCCGCGCATCGCAGCGGCCGGTGCGTGATCACATCACGGACCAGTCGCTGCTCGCCGGGTGGCTGCGGAACCCGGACCCCGGACCCCGGAGCCCGGAGCCCGGAACCCGGAACCCGGACCGCGGAGCTCGGAATCCGGAACCCGGAGCAGGGAGCCCGGTGTGCAGCGTCTCCGCTGCGCACCGGGCTCCGGACAGGCTGACTCAGCGACCGGTCGGTGCCGCCGCGAAGGGGGCGAGGTGCTGGCCGATGTGAGCGGCGAGGACGTCGCTGTGCTGGGCCTGGTTCTCGGTGACGACCGCGAGGAAGCGGTCGTGGATCGAGGCGCCCGCAGCGTCGGTGCCGTTGAGCGAATCGCCGTAGCCCACGTGCAGGATCTGACGCGCATCGGAGGAACGGATCAGCTCCTGCAGGTCCACCCCGGCGAGCGAGGTGGGGGTGCGGTCCTCGTGCGCGGAGACCTGGTAGCTCGCGCGGGCCTTCACGTACGAGGCACGGGAGATGTCCCAGATGGCGGAGAACAGCTCCGGATCGTGGGCGGCGACCACCTCGACACCGCACAGGTAGCTGGTGCCGGAGGTCTTCAGGTGCACCAGGCCCTGGGTCGCCTCGACGCACAGCGGGTAGATCGAGAACTTGTCCGAGCCGGAGTGCAGGGAGATCTTGTAGCCGCCGAACTGCTCGGAGATCGCGTGGTGCGCCTCGAGGTTCAGGCGAAGCTCCTCGGTGTCGCCCAGGAAGTCCAGCCCCTTCTCGAAGCCGTCGACATAGCGCGGTGCGAAGCTGAACCAGGAGGCGCCCAGGCGCTTGAGCTCGGAGGCCAGGTAGAAGTGCTCGAAGAAGGTGGTCAGCCACTTCGTCTCGTCCACGGCGAACTCGATCTCGACCTCGTGCTGCGCATTGTCCGTCACGTGGCGGTACAGGCGCATCGACTCCACGACCGCGCGACCGTACTTCACGGCGGCGGTGAGGACGTCCTGCTCGGTGACCTCGATCTGGGAGTGGCCGACGTCCAGCGTCATGCCGACATAGCGCTTCTTCAGGTCCTCCAGGGAGTCCTCGAGCTGGTCCCAGGGGAGGGCCTCGGCGTCGGCCGCGGAGACTCCGGCGGTGACGTCGGCGACCAGATCGCCCGGATCCAGCGTGAACATCACGAAGCCGGCCTCGAGACCGCGGTCGATGCCCTCGGTGGTCTTGATGTGGTCGCAGTCGGCGCCGAAGCCGCTTTCCCACCCGGCCTCGACCAGGCCGAAGACGGCGTCGTCCATGACGGACCGGGCGCTGCGGCCCAGACGGTCCATCTCGCGGATCGACTGCTGGGCGAGGACCGGCATGACGCCGGGACCCTGGGTGGCGAAGGCGCGGGCCTGCCCGGGGGTGGCCAGGCCCGTGCGGTCACCGGTGCCGACGGAGGTGCGGTGGCCGCTGATCTTCTGGGGGCGCAGAGCCGGGAAGGCAGTCTGCAGCGCGCGGGCGTTCGCGGTGGACAGCGGCCCGGTGAGCACGTGGCTGTCGCCGGCCGCCGAGGCCTGGCCCTCGAAGGCGGTCAGGGCGTCGGCCGCGGAGGCGACGAGCTGCAGGGAACGGGCGGAGCCGTCGTAGCGGATGCTCGCCTCGAGGGAATCGTTGCGCAGGGTCATGGGGTTCTCCGTTTCGGTGGGGTGGTCGGGATCGAGGTGGGGGATGCGCGGCAGGCGCGGGATGCAGCGCGGGCCGCGAGGAGCGGGTATGCGGGCGGAGGGGGACAGGCGATCGCTCAGGGGCCGTTCGGGAACTCCAGGAGCACCTTGACCTCGCTGGTGGACCCGCCGGCAGCCTCTTCGAGCGCGGTGCGGGCCTCGGTGAACGGCACGATGGCGGTGCGGATCGGGGAGACGTCCACCTGCCCGGTGCTGAGCAGCTCGATGAGTGCGGGGAAGACGTCCCGGCTGTTGCGGGAGCCCAGCACCGTCAGCTCCTTCTTGATCAGCAGCGACTGATTGAAGGTCACCTCGGCCGTGCCGTTGCCGATCAGCGCCAGTCGCGCGCCGACGGCGGCCGCCTCGATCGCATTCAGGAAGGAGACCGGCAGCCCGGTGGCCTCGCAGACCACGTCGAAGCCGTCCCCGCCTGTCGCGCCGGCGATCACGTCCGCGAGCGGGGTGGACGAGAGGTCGACGGTGCCTTCGGCGCCGAGGGATGCGGCCAGCTCGAGCCGGGAGGGAACGACATCGGCGACCCACACGCGTGCGCCGCGGGTGCGCGCCGAGAGCATCGTGAACAGACCGATCGCGCCCGCGCCGAGCACCAGCACCCGCTCGCCCTCGCGCACGCCGGCCCGCAGCACGGCGTGATAGCCGATGGAGAACGGCTCGACCAGCGCCAGGTCCCGAGGGTCCACGCCGTCGGCCCGGTGCAGCCGGTCCAGCGGCATGGTGATCAGCTCCTGGAAGCTGCCGTCGCGATGGACGCCCATCGTCTCGTTGTGCATGCACGCGTTGACCAGTCCGCGGCGGCAGGAATAACAGGTGTCGTCCTCGAAGTAGGGCACGCCGGTGACGATGTCTCCGGGAGCGAACCGGGCTGACCGGGCGGCGTTGTCAGCGTCGCCAGCGTCGCGAGCGTCGTCAGCGCCGTGGATCTCGAGGATCTCGGCGGAGAACTCGTGACCGGGCACGCGGGGGTAGCTGGCGAACGGCTGCGTGCCGCGGAACGTCTGGATGTCCGAGCCGCAGATCCCCGCGTAGCGCACGCGGAGCAGAGCCTCGCCGGGGCCAGGGCGGGGCGCCTCGACCTCGGCGACCTCGGCGCAGCCCGGTTCGGTCACCTGCAGTGCTCTCATGGTGCTCCTTCGGGGCTGCGACAACGGCGGCGGCGGGTCAGTGCGTGATTCCAGTGCCCTGCCGGTGCGCAGGGCCGTCTCTACAGCGTAAACGATTGCATCCACAGTTTCCACGTGGAGGGGTCGTCCGTGGACTAGGATTCCGGAGTGGTGCAAAAGTTGCAGTCCGCACTCCGCACTCCGCACTCCGCAGTCCGCAGTTCGCAGTCCGCAGTCCGGCGCGACGCGGAGCGGACCGGACTGCACGGCAGCAGCGACGGCAGCGGCACGAGGCACGCAGGCGGCCGCTGGACGGCACGTAGACGAGATGCAGAGGACACGCAGAGGACCCATATGGCCATGACCCTGAAGGATGTCGCGGCGCGAGCGGAGGTCTCCATCGCGACCGCCTCCCGCTCCTTCCAGCGCCCGGACCTGGTCGGAGAGGCCACGCGGGAGAAGGTGCTCGCCGCCGCGGCGGAGATCGGCTACAGCCCCAACCGCAGCGCCCGCGCCCTGATCACGGGCCGGTCCGGAGTGTACGGCGTGATCGTGCCGGACCTCGAGAACCCGTTCTTCCCGGCGGTCCTCAAGGGTGCTCAGGCGCGCGCTCATCAGCTCGGCGCCCAGCTGCTGATCACCGACGCCGGGGAAGCGCCGGACGGCGAGCTGCCGCTCGTGCGCACCCTCGCGCCTCAGGTCGACGGGATCGTGCTGTGCTCGAGCCGGATGGACGAGGGCGTCCTGCGCGAGGCCGCGAGGCTCGTCCCGCTCAGCCTGGTCAACCGGGTCTCCCCGGTGCTGCCGGGGGTCTTCGCGGATCCCGTCCCCGGCATCCCCTCCGCCATCCGGCATCTGCATCGCATGGGCCACCGCCACCTCGGCTACGTGGGCGGCCCGAGCATCAGCCGCTCGGACTCCGTGCGCCGCACGGTGATCGAGCGTGTGTGTCAGGAGATCGGCATGGAGTGGACGGACATCGGCTCCTTCGCGCCGACGGTCGAGGGCGGCCGGCGCGGCGCCGAGGCCCTGCTGCTCACCGAGGTCACCGCAGTCCTCGTCTACAACGACTTCATGGCGCTCGCCCTGATGGAGCGTCTGCGCGGCTTCGGAGTGGACGTGCCCGGCGAGATCAGCGTGGTGGGCTGGGACGACATCGAGTTCTCAGCGCTGGTCACGCCCGGACTGAGCACCGTGCAGGTGCCGCGCTACGACATGGGGGTCGCAGCCGTCGACCTGCTTCACGACGGAGACGTGCACGCGGGAGCGCGGGCCGACGGGGGAGACGGTGAGCACGGGGCGGAGGGCCCCGACGGCGGCTCCTCGGCGCACGCCCGGCTCGGCCTGCCCACCCGGTTCGTCCCGCGCGGATCGACCGCGAAGGTCGTCGTGCGCGAGTAGCCGTCGCCCATGAGCGACCCGAGCACTCCGAGCGGAGAGGTCCCCGGCGTCGGGAGCCCGCAGCGCGGGCGCCGGCCGTGCACGGCCGCTCGACGGTCGCGGTCCTCAGCCCACGAACACCGACAGCAGCAGCACCATGCCCAGCCCCACCAGCGAGTTGCACAGCTGGAACAGGCCCCAGGTCTTCAGAGTGTCCTTGACGGAGAGCCCGAAGTACCCCTTGAACAGCCAGAACGCTGCGTCGTTGACGTGGGTGAAGGTGTTGGAGCCGGCCGCCGTGGCGAGCACCAGGAGCGCCGGGTCGATCCCGCCGGTCATCGCGCCGGTGGACGGGTCGATGACCGCAGCGCCGATGATGCCTGCGGCGGTCATCGCGGAGACCACGCCCTGACCGGTGGCCAGTCGCAGCAGCACCGTGATCAACCAGGCCATGACGTAGGGGTTGGCATCCACCCCGGTCATCAGCGTGCCGATGAAGTCGCCGATGCCGGTGTCGATGATGACCTCCTTCAGAGCGCCGCCGGCACCGATGATCAGCACGACCATGGCGATGGCCCTCACGGCCTCCTCGAACCGTTCCATCACCCAGCTGAAGTCCCGCTTCTGCGCGGTGCCGAACAGGACGAAGGCAGCGATCATCGCGATCGTGATCGCCACCTCGGAGGATCCGACGAAGTTCACGATGTCGTACGCCAGGGTGTCCTCGACCAGCCAGATGTTCGCGACCGTCGCGCCCACCATGATCGCGACGGGGATCAGCGGGGTGAGGAGCGAGACGGCGAAGCTCGGGCGGTCCTCCGGGGCGACCGCCTCGTCGGCCTGCATGATCTCGGGGATGGCGAAGTCGAGAGTGCCCAGGAAGCGGGGGAGGACCCAACCGGTCACGGCGATCGTCACGATCGCGACGGGGATCCCGTAGATGTAGACCATGCCGTTGTCCGCGCCGTAGGCATCGACCAGGGCCACCGGGCCGGGCTGCGGCACGAACAGCGAGTGCGCGGTCGTGGTGGCCGCGACCGCCGGGATCGCGAGCTTCATGAAGGGCAGCTTCGCCTCATGGGCGACCGCGATGATCAGCGGTGCGAGCACGATGAAAGCGACTTCGTAGAACATCGCCAACCCGAAGACCAGTCCGCACACCACCAGGGAGACCTTCACCCACCGCACGCCGAGCGTGGCGATCAGCGTCTGGGCGATCTGGGTGGCGGCCCCGGAATCGACCATGAGCTTGCCGATCACTGCGCCGAAGACGACGAGGATCGCGAGGGACCCCAGCGTGCTGCCGAAGCCCGTGGTCATCGTCTCCAGCAGCGAGCCGAGCGTGATCGCGTCCCCGGGCAGCCAGCCCGCGGAGACCGAGACCATCTCTGCGACACCGGTGAACAGTGCCGCCAGGAGCAGCGCGAGCATCGCATTGAGCTTGTACTTCATGTTCAGCCACAGCATCAGCGCGATGCCGAGGGCGATCCACAGGACGTGGAGCAGGGCCATGGGGTCCTCCGAGGGGTCGACGGGTCGGCAGCGGGGGTGACGGGGAGATGGGGTGTGACGGGCCGGAAGCGGGGGCCGACGGGTCAGCAGCGGGCCGCGTCACACTGCCGACGATCCCGGGTAAATTCCTCTGGGGAACTTACTGTGGTTCGTGCACGAAGGTTCTCGCCGTCCGGTCGGACGAACGCCCTGAAAATGGCTATGATCTGCACCGATGGGCGTTGCCAGAGCTTGCCGGGGAGAGAGTCCTCACCGGTGTGAGCTGCGGAGCATGGTGCTCTGGGCCGCACCGGGCTCGCGACGGTGGCCTCCTGCCGGGGAGCGGGCCTACGCTTCCGCGTGGTGCATCGACGGTTCGCGTCGGTGCCGGATCTGGTCGAGAGGATCGCCATGGAGCTGTCGGAGGCTGTGCGCCGCCGCGCTGAACGGGCCCCGGGCCCCCGTCGTCGGTCGCGCGCCGGGCTGCTGATCGTGGCGGTCGGTGCTCTGATGGTGGTCGTCTACGCCGCGGCGTTCCTCGGGGTCATGCGCCTCGAGGGTCATGACTTCTCCTGGATCAGCGCCGTCTACTGGACCATCACCACGATGTCCACGCTCGGTTACGGCGATGTCACGTTCGAGTCAGATCTGGGCCGTCTGCTCTCGATCATCGTGCTGCTCAGCGGCGTCGTCTACATGCTGGTGCTGCTGCCCTTCTTCGTCATCCAGTACGTCGTCACCCCGTGGCTGGACCGCCGCCGCATGGCCCGCACGCCGCGCAAGGTTCCCGCCCTGCTGCGCGATCACGTCCTGCTCGTGGGGTCGGACGCCGTCACCCAGGCCTTCGCCGCTCGCGCCGAGCGCTCGCGGGTGCCCGCAGTGCTCGTGGTGGAGGACCCGGTCGAAGCGGGGCTGCTGCATGACCAGGGTCGACAGGTCGTCGTCGGCCCCTTGGACTCCGCACAGACCTACCGCAACGCCGGTGCCGACCGGGCCCGCCTGGTGGCCTCGACGCTCTCGGACACGGCCAACACCAACGTCGCCTTCACCGTCCGCCAGGTCTCCGGGGACGTCCCCGTCGCCGTCACCGCGAGCAAGCCGGTCTCCACCGACGTGCTCTCCCTGGCCGGTTCCGACCACGTGCTCGAGCTGGGCGCCGTGCTGGGTCGGGAGATGGCCGGGCGCGTTCTGGGCACGACCGGCCGCGTGCATCGCATCGGCAGCTTCGGCGAGACGATCATCGCCGAGGCCGCCGCACGCGGCACCGCGCTCGTGGGGCTCACCCTGGAGCAGGCGATCGGCGAGCTGCGCTGCTGCGTGCGGATCCTGGCGCTGCTGCGCAAGGGCAGGCTGCGCCCGATGAAGCCCGAGTCGACCATCACCGACTCCACCGTGCTGATCCTTGCCGGCGAGGCACCGGAGCTCGCCGCCTACGACGAGCAGTTCCAGGTCCATGAGCAGTCCGAGGACCCGGTGATCATCCTCGGCGGCGGCCGGGTGGGACGCTCCGCCTCGCGCGAGCTCACCGCGCAAGGACTGCCGAACACGATCGTCGAGCAGCTGCCCGGGCGGGTGGAGAACTCCTACTCCGCCCTCGAGGGCACCGCGAGCTACCGCGTCATCGACGGCGACGCCGCCGATCAGCGCATCCTGCGCCGGGCAGGCCTGGAGAGCGCGTCCGCCGTGCTCGTCACCCCGCGCGATGACGACCTGAACGTCTACCTCACCCTGTTCTGCCGACGACTGCGGCCCGAGCTGCAGGTCGTCTCCCGCGCCACCTACGAGCGCAACGTCGCGACCCTCTACCGGGCGGGAGCGGACGGGGTCCTGTCCTACGCGACGATCGGTGCGACCGACCTGTGGAACCATGCCGGACTCAGCCACCGGGTGCTGGTCGCCGAGGGCAACGAGCTGTTCCTCGTGCCGCGGCCCTCCTCCCTGGTGCGACGGTCCGTGCGCGATGCCGAGGTGCACCGCCGCACGGGCTGCCACATCGTCGCCGTGGGGGACGAGGACGGCACCCTCAGCTACGACACCGAGTCGATCCCGTCGGCGCCCGGGAAGCTGCTGCTGCTCGGCGACCGCCACGCCGAGCGGCTGTTCCGCCAGACCTATCTGAAGCATCGGCGCTTCCGCTCCGGCGATCGCGCAGGAGCCGCCCGATAGCCTCGACCCGGATCGTGCGCGCAGTCCGCAGCGCACATCCTGCTGCCCGCAGTCCGTCCGGCGCAGCCCGCCCCGCCCTCATCCGACGCATCCTCAGGAGAGACATGACCGCCGCACCCGTGAAGCTCGCCCTCGGCGACCAGGCCCCCGACTTCGATCTGCCCACCGCCGGGGGAGGGCGAGTCAGCCTGTCCGAGCTGCGCGGCGCACCGGCGCTGCTCTGGTTCTACCCGGCCGCGAACACTTCGCTGTGCACCAAGCAGGCCTGCGACCTGCGCGACAACCACCAGATGTTCCTCGACGCGGGCTACCGAGTGGTGGGCATCTCCCCGGATCCGATCGCCGAGCTGGATCGCTTCGTGGAGAAGCAGGAGCTGCCCTACACGCTCGCCGGCGACGAGTCCCATCAGGTGATGGAGGCCTACGGCGCCTGGGGCGAGAAGAACATGTACGGCAAGAAGGTCCAGGGCACGATCCGCTCGACCTTCGCGATCGACGCCGAGGGCATCCTGACCTTCGTGAAGTACCGCGTGGGAACCCCGAAGCACATCGCGCTGCTGCAGGAGAAGCTGGGCCTCTGAGACGGCCGACGGGACGGTCCGGGAGCTCTCGATCCGTCAATGTGACGTGATCTGCTCGCTTCCGCTTTGGAGCACCCGCCGTGCTCCCGTATGCTGTTCCGGCGTGCCCTGCTCAGTGCGGGGCGCCAGGAGACGTGGCAGAGCGGCCGAATGCGCTCCCCTGCTAAGGGAGTAGGCGACCAAAATCGCCTCGGAGGTTCAAATCCTCTCGTCTCCGCCGAGGAGAATGGCCCCTGACCTGCGATCAGATCGCAGTTCAGGGGCCGTTCTCGTGCCGTGCCGTGCCGTGCCGTGCCGTGCCGTGCCGTGCCGGCCGGTTCTGGGTGGACGCGCCTGGTTCAGGGCGACCCGGGCTGGACCCGGCTCTCAGCCGACGCAGTCGGCGGTCGTGCTCACTCGGGGGTCTCCGCGAGGGTCGTCCACTCCGGGCCGGAGCTCTCGAGCAGGTCGGGGTCGCGCACCACGTCGGCCTGGACACCGCTGCGCAGCCTGCTCGCGAGCTCCTGCAGGGATTCCCGCAGCAGCGCGCGCGCCCGGGAGCCGTCTCCCTGGGAGAGCGCGTCCAGGAGCGACTCGTGCATGCTCGTGAGATCGGCGCGCACACCGAAGCCGAGCGGGTCGGAGAAGCTGCCCATCCGGGTGAGGATGACGATCGTGTTCATCGCCGCGCCCAGGAACCGGTTCTGAGCGATCTCCGCGAGCTGCTGGTGCAGATCGAGATCGGCATTGCCCGCCTCGATGACCTCCTCGGCGGCCAGCGCCGCCCGGGAGCGCTCGATGCAGACGCGCAGAGGCGCGACCAGTCGGTCGGCCCCGGCGTCGTCCCCGGCTCTGCGCAGGGCCGTGATCCGGTCCGCGACGATGGTCGCCGCCTGCATCTCGATCCCGAGGCGGTAGTCGATGAAGTCCGACATGGTCTCGGCATCCATGTGGGTGACGAACAGGCCGCGGCCGGGCACCTGCGTGAGCAGACCGTCGCGGACCAGACGCTGGCAGGCTTCGCGCAGCGAGGAGCGGGAGATGCCCATCTGGCGGGACACCTGCACCTCGGGCACGGGATCACCCGGGCGCAGGTCGCCGTAGTAGATCGCGTTGCGCAGCTCGAGCTCGGCCTGATCGATGATCGAGGGCCGTCGCAGCGGCTGCATCATCGGCAGCTGCACGCGTTCTTGGCGAAAGGTCATCGCCGTCCTCCTGTTCCGGCGCGGACCGCACGGTCCTCGCGTGGCGTCATCGTAGAACGGGCGGAGGCCCGAACGCCTCCCTCCGGGCCTCGCCAGTCGCTCGCCTCACTCCCGTCGGCGCGGCGAGAGGCGTGCGGGCCGTGGTCGGCGTTCACCTCGGGGTCACGACCCCGTTACGAATGGTGGTCCTGTGCACAGAGGATCGGCGACGCCTATACGCTTGTCCGGAATCCGATATCCAGACATCAGATTGTCGGACACCGCGCACGCCGTCGAGCATGCGCCACCGTCCGACGGTCCGTCGCCCAGCGAGAGGGAGTCCCAATATGTACAACCGTCGATCGTTCTTCCGAGGAAGCGGACTCGTCCTGTCCGCCGCAGCGCTGGGTGGAGGCCTCGCCGCCTGCAGCCAGACCAGCACGGGCGGGGGCGACACCAGCGACGGCGGCGGGGGCGACCTGCTCAGCAAGCTCCAGGACGCCGGGAAGATCACCGTCGGCTTCGCCGGTGAGGCCCCGTACAGCTTCGATGACAACGGCGAGCTGACCGGTGCGACCGTGGCCATGCACCGTGAGATCTTCGGCGAGCTGGGCATCGACGAGGTCGAGGGCAAGCTCACCGACTGGAACTCGCTGATCCCGGGCCTGAACTCCCAGCAGTTCGACGCGGTCAGCGCCGGCATGTCGATCCTTCCGGAGCGCTGCGCCGAGGCCGCCTTCAGCGAGCCGGAGTTCCAGTACACGACCGCGCTCATGGTGCCCAAGGGCAACCCCGAGGGTCTGAAGGACATGCAGTCCTTCGTCGACTCCGGCCTCAAGGTCGCCACCATGAGCGGCGCCATCGAGAGCACCTACGCGAAGGACCTCGACCTCGACAGCATCGAGGTCGGCGGCCCGCAGGACGGCGTGGACGCGATCAACAGCGGCAACGCCGATGCCTTCGCACTCACCGCGATCTCGCTGAACTGGCTGGCCGACAACTCGAACAACGACCTCGAGGTGACCGACAGCTTCGTGGCCGAGATCGACGGGGTCAAGCAGGTCGGCGCCGGCGGCACCGTGTTCCGCAAGGCGGACACCTCCCTGCTCGATGCCTACAACGAGAAGCTCGCGGAGATCATCAGCGATCCGGAGCGCTACCTCTCGATCGTGGGCGACTTCGGGTTCACGGAGGAGGAGCTCCCGCCGAAGGAGATGACCGCGGAGATCCTCTGCGACGGCGATCTCTCCTCCCTGCAGTGATGCCCGATCCTCATGTCGATCCCGCTCCGGCGCGTTCCTTCTCGGGACGCGCCGGAGCGGCGCATGACCAGGAGGTGATCCACCGATGGATGGTGTGATCGGTTTCTTCGAGAAGCTCGGACCGAATCTTGAGATCCTCGTGGCCCGGATGCCGCAGATCCTCGACGGCATCCAGGCCACCGTTCTGGCGACCGCCCTGGGCGGGCTGCTGGCCCTGGTCATCGCCATCGTGTTCGGCATCGCGCAGGTCGCGAAGTACGCCGCCGTGCGCATCGCGGCGCGCATCTTCGTGGAGTTCTTCCGCGGCACCTCGCTCGTCGTCCAGCTCTTCTGGCTGGCGTTCGTGCTTCCCCAGCTGCCCTATCCGTTCGGCTGGCGGCTCGCCCCGCTGGTCGTCGCCGTCCTGGCGCTCGGGCTGAACTACGGCGCCTACGGCGCCGAAGTGGTGCGCGGCTCGATCGGTTCGGTGCCCCGCGGCCAGTACGAGGCGATCAGCGCGCTCAGCCTGAGCCCGATGCGCGGCATGTTCCGCGTGATCATCCCGCAGGCGTGGGCCCTGATGCTCCCGTCGTTGTCCAACCTCTGGATCCAGCTGCTCAAGGGCAGCGCGATCGTGAGCACCGTGCTGCTGTACGACCTCTACTTCCGGGTGGAGCAGGTCCGTGATCAGACCGGCACCTGGTTCGCCTTCCTGTTCGCCCTGCTGGCCTACTACCTCCTCGCCTGGGTGATCGTGATCATCATGAATGCCCTCGAGGTGAGGGCGAAGCACAAGATCGGTCGCGGACCGGCCCTGTCGAAGTCCTGGGGGATGCTGTTCCGTGCCCCGGGCAGCGTCGTCAAGGGAGGTGCTCTCGTATGAACCCGTCATGGTGGGACTGGAACCACGCCGCGACCGTCTTCCCGCTGCTTCTGCAGGGATTCAAGATCACTCTGCTGGCGACCGTGCTGGGCACGCTCATCGCCGTCGTGCTGGGCCTGGTCGTCGCGATCATCCGACGGATCGCGCCGACCATCATCCGCAACCCGGTGACCTGGGTCGTGGAGTTCATCCGGATGACCCCGCTCGTGGTGCAGCTGGTGTTCGCGAACCTGGTGCTGTCGCCCTACATCGAATCGACGCTCGCGATCGGCATCTGGGTGCTCGGCATCCACTACACGACCTATATGGCCGAGGTGTACCGCGCCGGCATCGACTCGGTCGCCAAGGGGCAGTGGGAGGCGGCCACCGCGCTGTCGCTGCCCGTTGCGCGCACCTGGCGGGCCGTGGTCATCCCGCAGGCGATCCGCAACACCCTGCCGGCCCTGGGCAACTACGCGATCTCCATGTTCAAGGAGACGCCGTTCTTCGTGGTCATCTACATCCCGGAGATGGTCCGGGTCGCCCAGACCTACGGAGGGGATACGTTCCGCTACACCGAGTCGATCACCCTGGCCGGCCTGATCTTCTTGGTCGCGAGCTACCCGACGTCCCTCCTGATCCGACGACTGGAGAAGAAACTTGCCTGACAACGCTGACAATGCTGGACAGCCCGGAATTCCGCATATCGAATTCCGCGACGTAGTCAAGAAGTTCGGTGACAACACCGTGCTCAACGACCTCAACTTCACCGTCGCCAAGGGGGAGCGCGTCACCCTGATCGGGCCCTCCGGCTCCGGCAAGACGACGATCCTGCGCCTGGTGATGACGCTCGAGGAGCTCACCGGCGGGTACGTCTTCGTCGGCGGCGATCCGCTGCAGTACGAGGACAGGGGCGGCAAGCGCCAGAGGGTCCCCGACAAGGTCCGCCGTCGTACGACCACCCAGATCGGGATGGTGTTCCAGCACTTCAACCTGTTCCCGAACATGTCGGTGCTGGAGAACATCATCGAAGCGCCCCTCCACGTGATGGGCCTGTCCAAGGCCGAGGCGATCCCCAAGGCAGAGGCTCTGCTGGAGAAGGTCGGCATGGCGGACAAGCGGGACTTCAACCCCTCGCAGCTCTCCGGCGGCCAGCAGCAGCGCGTGGCGATCGCGCGTGCGCTCGCCATGGACCCCGAGGTCCTGCTGCTGGACGAGGTCACCTCGGCGCTGGATCCCGAGCTGGTGGGGGAGGTGCTCACCGTGCTGAAGGACATCGCCGAGGAGACCGACATCTCCATGCTGATCGTGACTCACGAGATGCAGTTCGCCCGGGACGTCTCGGATCGAGTGATGATGTTCGACGAGGGACGGATCGTCGAGGAGGGAGCGCCGGAGAAGATCTTCAGCTCGCCGGAGAGCCAGCGCACGCAGGACTTCCTGCGCGCGGTGCTCTGAGCCGTCCACCGAGGGATCCGCGGCGTCCCGCCCTACGCCTCGCCGCCGCGGATCCTCCGGCCGTCCCGTCCGCAGATCGGGCCGTGACGAGTTCTGCTCGTCCAGCGCGATAGTCTGTGCCCGTTCGTTCCGCGCCGAAGCGGTCGCCCCAGCTGTCGGCGGCCGCTGAGCTGCGCCGCCGACCCAGGAGGCCCCGTGCCAGATTCCGATGCCATTGCCGTACCGACCTTGACGAGCGAGTTCCCCGTCGTCGGCGATGATCCCCATATCGATGCCCCGTTGCGCGCGACGGTCCGTCGACTCTCGACCCTGCTCGGTCGCACTCTCGCCGATCAGCACGGTCCCGAGATGCTCGAACTCGTCGAGCAGGTCCGCAAGCTGACCAAGGACGCCAAGTCGGCCCACTCCGAGGCCGAGGCCCAGGACGTCCAGGAGCGTCTGGCCGAGCTGCCGCTCGAGCAGGCCACTGCCCTCACCCGCGCGTTCGCGCAGTACTTCCTGCTGGCCAATGCCGCCGAGCAGGTCTACCGCGTGCGTGCCCTGCGCGAGCGCCCCACGGCCGAATCGTGGGTCCCGCGCACCGTCGCGGCGGTCCACGAGTCCGTCGGCTCCGACGGGCTGCAGGAGGCCATGGACTCCCTGGACGTGCGCTTGATCTTCACCGCGCACCCCACGGAGGCCTCGCGCCGGGCGGTCCTCACCAAACTGCGCAAGCTCTCCGATCTGCTCGAGAAGGACACGGTCGAGGGCACCTCGGAGAGGCGCCTGCAGGACCATCGCCTCTCCGAGCTCATCGAGTCGCTGTGGCAGACCGACGAGCTGCGCCGCCAGCGGCCCACCCCGCAGGACGAGTCGCGCAACGTGCTCTACTACCTGCGCCAGCTCTACCGCCAGACGATGCCCGGCTTCCTCGGGGATCTGCGCGAGGAGCTGCGTGCCCACGGCGCCGACCTGCAGGAACGCCAGGTGCCCCTGCGCTTCGGCTCCTGGATCGGCGGCGACCGCGACGGCAACCCGTTCGTGACCGCCGAGGTCACCCGCGAGGTGCTCCAGCTGCAGGCCGAGACCGCGGTGGACCTCGCGATCGACATCATCACCGAGCTGATCTCGGACCTGTCGATCTCGAGCGCCCTGACCGGCGAGGACGAGGAGCTGCAGGCGAGCCTCGAGGCCGATCTCGAGTTCGCCTCCGAGGTCGACGAGGTCCAGCAGAGCATGTACGCCGAGGAGCCCTACCGGCTCAAGCTCGGCACCATGCGCGCCAAGCTCCGGGCCACCCGGGAGCGGATCCGCACCGGCGAGGCGCACGTCCCGGGCAAGGACTACCTCGACAACGCGGAGCTCCAGGACGACTTCTCGGTGCTGCGTGCGGCGCTGTCCCGCCACGGCGGCAAGCGCGCCGCGGACGGCGAGATCGCGATCGCGCAGCAGGTGCTGGCCGCCTCCGGCCTGAACCTCGCGATCCTCGACGTGCGCGAGCACTCGGAGAAGCACCACGAGGTGCTGGCCCGCCTGTTCGACCGCGTCGGCGAGCTGGATCGTCCGTACGCGGAGCTCAGCCGCGACGAGCGCACCAAGGTGCTCGCCGCCGAGCTCGCGAGCCGGCGCCCCCTGGTGGGCACCGCGCTCAGCGAGGACAAGACCATCCTCGACGACGCCACCCGCACCACCTACAAGGTGTTCGGCGAGATCCGCGACGCCCACCGGCAGTACGGCCAGTCCTGCATCGAGACCTACATCGTCTCGATGACCCATGGCGCCGACGACATCCTCGCCGTCGCTCTGCTGGCCCGAGAAGCCGGCCTGGTGACCCTTCCCGGTGGCGAGCAGAACCGTTCGGACATCAGCTTCGCGCCGCTGCTCGAGGAGGTCGCCGAGCTGCGTCACGCCGGCGAGATCCTCGACGAGCTGCTGAGCGATCCCTCCTACCGCGAGATCGTGCGCCTGCGCGGCGATCTCCAGGAGGTCATGCTCGGCTACTCGGACGGCAACAAGGACTCCGGCGTCATCACCAGCCAGTGGGAGATCCACCAGGCCCAGCGCCGTCTGCGCGACGTCGCCGCCCGTCACGGGGTCACGCTGCGTCTGTTCCACGGCCGCGGCGGCTCCGTCGGCCGTGGCGGCGGCCCGACCTACGACGCGATCCTGGCCCAGCCGTACGGCGTGCTCGAGGGCGAGATCAAGTTCACCGAGCAGGGCGAGGTCATCTCGGACAAGTACATGCTGCCGACGCTCGCCCGGGAGAACCTGGACCTGTCGCTGGCCGCTGTGCTCGAGGGCTCCGCGCTGCACACCTCGCCGCGTTCCACGCCCGAGCAGCTGGAGCACTTCGGGGACGTCATGCAGACGGTCTCCGACGCCTCCTACCAGCGGTACCGCACGCTGGCCGACGATCCGGACCTGCCCGAGTACTTCGTGACCTCCACCCCGGTGGAGCAGCTCGGCGATCTGAACATCGGCTCGCGTCCCTCCAAGCGCGCGACCTCGGAGAAGGGCCTGGACGGTCTGCGGGCGATCCCGTGGGTGTTCGGGTGGACCCAGTCGCGGCAGATCGTGCCGGGCTGGTTCGGTGCCGGGTCGGGCCTGAAGGCCGCACGTGAGGCGGGCCTGGAACCCGATCTGCACGACATGCTGCGCAACTGGCACTTCTTCCGCACTGTGATCAGCAACGTCGAGATGACGCTCGCCAAGACGGACATGGCGATCGCCGCGCACTACGTGCACTCGCTGGTGCCGGAGCGGCTGTGGCCGCTGTTCGATCGCATCAAGGCGGAGTACGAGCTCTCGGTCGCCGAGATCGAGCGTCTGACCGGCGTGCTGGGTCTGCTGGACAACCAGCCGATCCTCAAGCGCACGCTTGCGGTGCGCGATCGCTACCTGGATCCGATCTCCTACATGCAGGTCGCGATGCTCCAGCGTGCCCGGGCCGCCACGGCACGGGGCGAGGAGCTCTCGCCCGAGCTGCAGCGGGCCCTGCTGACCACCATCAATGGTGTGGCAGCGGGTCTGAAGAACACCGGGTGACCTCAGCGTTCAACGTGGGAGGCCCCCGACGATCCTGGTGATCGTCGGGGGCCTTCCTCGTGCGGGGTGTCGTCCGGGCGCGAACCCGTCGGCTCAGCGGGCGGTGCCGTCGACCGCGAACTCGTCGAGCCGGGCGAGCTCCTCCGCGGCGAAGTCGAGGTGCTCGATCGTCTCGATGTTCTGCTCGAGCTGACGCACGGAGGACGCGCCGACCAGGGTGGTCGCCACGGTGGGGTGACGGAGCGCCCAGGCCAGAGCGAGCTGGGCGAGGCTCTGGCCGCGCTCGTGGGCGATGCCATTCAGGCCGTGCCTCCGAGCCTGGTAGGTGTGGTCATGGACCTGGCGCGAGGTGAGGGAGCCGCCGGTGCCGCTCGCGCGGGAGCCCTGCGGCACCCCGGACATGTATTTGTTCGTCAGCAGGCCCTGCTGCAGCGGGGAGAAGACCGCGAGTCCGATGCCCAGGTCGGTCGCGGTTTCGAGCAGGCCGTTCTCGATGTGGCGGTTGAACATCGAGTACGAGGGCTGATGGATGAGCAGGGGAGTGCCGAGGTCGGCGAGGATCGCGGCGGCCTCGCGGGTCTTCTGCGGGGAGTAGTTCGAGATGCCGGCATAGAGCGCCTTCCCGCTGCGCACCGCGTGGTCCAGCGCCCCCATGGTCTCCTCGAGCGGGGTCTCGGGGTCCTCGCGGTGGTGGTAGAAGATGTCGACATGGTCCAGGCCGAGCCGATCCAACGACTGGTCCAGGGAGTTCAGCAGGTACTTGCGCGAGCCGCCGTCGCCGTAGGGGCCGGGCCACATGAGGTACCCGGCCTTCGACGAGATCACGAGCTCGTCGCGGTGGTGGCGGAAGTCCTGCTCGAGGATGCGACCCAGGTGGGTCTCCGCGCTGCCCGGGGGCGGGCCGTAGTTGTTGGCCAGGTCGAAGTGGGTCACGCCCAGATCGAAGGCCCGTCGGACGATCGCGCGCATGGTCTGGGGATCGCGATCGTCCCCGAAGTTCTGCCAGAGGCCCAGCGAGATCGGGGGCAGGCGCAGGCCGGATCGCCCTACTCGCCGATAGGGCGTCGAGGCGTAACGGTCGGCGGCGGGGACGAAGGCGTCGGTGCTCATCGGCACATTCTACGGGCCTGCGCCCTCCGCAGACAACGGAGATGCAGGTCAGCCCGCCTGCAGCGGGCGCTCCATGACATCCATCCCGAGACCCTCCACCTGGAGCCAGTCAGGGTTCCCGGCGAAGGGCACGCTGGCACCCGTGCGGACGAAGCCGTGCCGCTCGTACCAGGCGTGCAGCTCCGGCCGCGACTGCAGCACCCGGATCATCAGGATCTCGATCCCGGCCTCACGCAGATGCTCCGCCTGGGCCTCCAGGAGACGGCCGCCGAGCCCGCGGGACTGGAGGCCCGGATGCACGGCGAACAGACCGAGCTCGGCACGCGTCATGCCGTCGTCGTCGGCCGGTTCCTGCCGGGTGTAGCAGCAGCCGACCACTCGGGGCCCGCTCGGTGCGGGGCTGTCTGCGGCGTGCCCGGGCTGCTCGGCGTGCTCTGCGTGCCCGGGGCTCGTGGTGGGCGCGTCGTCCGCGGCTTCGACGCTGTCCGGGCCGGAGGCATCCGCGAGCGTGTCGAGCCCGTCGAGCCCGTCGACCGTGTCGATCTCGGCGGCGAGCAGGGTGACCGCGGGGTCCGCGAGCATCTCGCGCACCTCCGCAGCATGGGTGCGGGAGCCGCTGACCAGGTGCGCCTCGGTGGTCCAGCCGCCCTCGCCGCGATAGGCGACCTGGACCAGGTCCACGATCACGTCGACGTCGGCCTCTCGGGCCGGGCGCACCGTGATCGCGCTCGCTGCGGCAGGGGTGGTGGACGAGGCGGCGGTCGAGCCGGCGGAGGCGGCTGCGTCGGAGATGTGCGTGGTCATGAGATCACCTCGGAGCGTTGGAGGGCGGCGAGCAGACCGTGCCCGTCGGGGGCCGTGACGGTCAGCGGGGCGTCGGCACCGCGGCGTCGGCTCGGGAGCGGGCGCAGGGTGCCATGAGCGAGCAGCTGCTCGGATTCGGTGAGCTGCCGGATGGCGATCGCCTCGACGAGCTCGGGATGCTCGGCGGCGAACTCGGCATAGATCGACGGATCGTGCTGGCCGTCGTCCCCGACGAGGAGCCAGCGCCGCTGCGGGAACAGCTCCGCGAGCCGGCGCAGGGCCCGTGCCTTGTGCTCGCGGCCGGAGCGGAAGAAGCCCGTGTTCGTGGGGCCCCAGTCGGTCAGCAGCAGCGCCCCGTCGGGATAGCCGTTCTTGTAGAGGAACCGCTTGAGCACGGGAAACACGTTCCAGGCGCCCGTGGACAGGTACAGCACCGGAAGCCCGGGGTGCTCGCGGGCGAGGCGCTGGTAGAGCATCGGCATTCCCGGGACCACCTGGCGCGAGGACTGGTGCATGACGAAGGCGTTCCAGAAGGCGAGCAGGGGGCGCGGCAGCAGGGTCACCATGACGGTGTCGTCGATATCGCTGACCAGGCCGACGGTCGCCTCCGGCGGGAAGACGCTGATCTCGGCGGTCACCTCGTTGCCGGCGACGGTCCACAGCACGGCCTCGTGCTCGCCGGGCTCGAGGTCGACGTCGAGCTCGACATCGACGATCCCGGAACGATCGGCGCGCACGCTGTATTCACGACCGCCCAGCAGGATGCGCACCGTGCGGAAGGGCGCTACCTGGCTGGTGAAGTTCCGCCAGCCGCGCACGGCCATCGTGCGCATGTCGTGGACCGGCTTGTCATGGAAGTCGGCAGGGCTGCCCGGTGCGGCGTAGAGGACTTTGGCGAGCACGCGCACTCGGGTGGAGGAGCCGTAGCCGTGGAAGGGCTGCAGGCGCAGATCCCAGTGCAGCCTGCGCAGCGCGCTGCCGACGGTCGCGTTCTTGACGTCCTCGAAGCGGGCCGCCCAATGCAGACGCCCCCGGTCCGGCCCGTCCTGCTCCGTGGTCGTTACGGAGAGGACCGGGCGGGAACCGGAGGCGGCTCGACGGGTGGAGAACACCGACTCTCAGAGGCCTCGGGCCATCTTCAGCCAGGCACCGTCGGGATCGTCCTCGACGACCTCCCAGCGGTCCCCGGTGTCCGCGAACCCGAGGGACTCGTACAGCGAGCTCGCGACCTCGTTCTTGGGGCCGACGTAGAGCGTGACGGTGTCCGCCCCGTCCTCGCGAGCCCAGTCGAAAACCGCCTCGGCGAGCTTCACCGCGATGCCGCTCTTGCGCGCCGAGGGCAGGACCCACATCGCCTGGAGCTCGCGCTCGTTGGCGGGGGAGTCGCCCTCGTGGCGCACCGCGACGACCGCGACCGGCTGACCGTCATCGACCGCGAGGAACCATGCGGCCTCTCGGACGCGCTTCTTCCAGACCTTGTCCTCGTACGTGGACTCCGTCTCCCAGCTCTGCCCGAAGGCCGAAGGGTCGGTGCTGAGAGACCGGAGACGGATCTCGCGCACGAGCGACCAGTCGTCGTCGTGGGCGCGGATGATTTCGGCCATTGCTGTCCTCCTGAGCCGTCGTTGCGTGGCCACCGGCGCTGAGGCCGTAGCGAACACGCCCTGGCGAATGTGCGTGGCCGGGTTCTGGCACCGGACACGCTTTCCACAGCATTGTAGGGCGCATGGCGATTCGGCGCTCACCACATGCCCATCGTTGACACAATGGGCCCCATGTCCTCCCTCCGCGTACTCACCGTCTGCACCGGCAATGTCTGCCGTTCACCCGCAGCGGCGGTGATGCTGCGTCAGGAGATGATCGATGCGGGCCTCTCCGGCGACGTGGAGGTGGGCTCCGCCGGCACCAGCTGGGAGGCCGAGGGGATGCCGATGGACGACCGCACCGAGCTGGCCCTCGTGCGCGCCGGATATGAGCGGCCCTTCGAGCACACCGCGCGCACGATCCACCTCACTGAGCTGCTGGCGTGGGACCTCGTGCTGGGGATGACGGCCGAGCACGTCCAGCGGCTGCGGCGGATGGCCGAGCAGGCGCCCGACGGCGACAGCGGGCCGGAGATCGCGCTGTGGCGACGCTTCGACCCCGAGATCGCGGCGAGCGCGCTGGAGACGGAGATCGCCGTGGACGACCCCTGGTACGAGGGTCAGGGAGCCTTCGACCGGACGATCGTGCAGATGCAGCGGAGCCTGCCGGCGATCCTCGCGCACGTGCAGGAATCGCTCGACCAGCGTCGCGGTCGCTGACGCGATGCTGCTGGCGGGCGCTGACCCGCCGACCGTTCAGTACGCATGAGGCCCACGCATAACGCATGAGGCCACGCATGAGACCCATGCGGGGCCCGGTAGGGGCTCGCGCGGGGATACGCGCCGTGCGCACGCGGAGGTGCGGTCAGGTCACTTGCCGGGGGTCTTCGACGATCCCTGTCCGGTGGCGTGGCGGCTGTACCAGGTGGCACCCGCGAACCCGGCGGTGGTGAGGAAGCCGATCCCGAGTGCGACCACGAGGACCTGCTTCACTCGGCCGAAGGCCGAGTTGGAATCCGGCGACGAGACCGCATTGAGCAGCTGGACGATCGGGCCGCCCTCCTGCTGCGTGGCGACCGGGACGGCGGGCTCGGGCTCCGCGGTCGGCGCGGGCTCCGACGTCGTCGTCTCGGGGGCAGCTGCGGGCGCCTCGGTCGACTCCGTCGTCTCGGCGGACTCGCTGGGCTCGGCGGCTTCCGGCTCGCGCGGGGGATCCGTCGGGTCGTTGTCCGTCGTCGCCGGGGCGGCGGCTTCGGTCTTCTGCTCGGTCGTCTCGGGGGCCTGACGCTGCTGCGCTGCGGTGCGTTGAGCGTCAGGTTCCTTCTCAGCCGACGGTGCGACTTCGGAGGGTGCCTTGGTAGTGGTCGGCACCTTGGTCGGGGTCGTCGGACCATCCGTCGGAGTCGAGGGTTGGGAGTCGTCCGTGGACTCCGTCGGGGTCTGGTCGCCCGACGGGGTCTCTACCGGATCGTCGTCTTCACCCTCGCCTTCGCCTTCGTCGTCGCCCTGTTCGCCGTCGTCCTCTTCGCCCTCGCCCTCGCCGCCGTCGTCGCCGTCGTCGCCGTCGTCGCCGCCGTCGCCGTCGCCGTCGCCGTCGCAGGCGTCGTCGGTATCACAGTCTTCACCAGCGCAGTCGGTGTTCTGAGATGCCCGTCGAAGTACAGACGGCACAACCTGACCATCCTTGCTTTTCTCGCCGTTCTCTCCTGCGTTGTCGCAGGGCGAAACGCTCCCGGTCTCGGTCTCGGTCTCGGTCTCTGTCGAGGTGCCGCTAGTCGTCGTGGACGTCCCTGTTCCTGTCGCCGGCTCAGTGGGAGTCTCCGGCGTGGTCTCGGTGTGCTGATCCTCGGTTTGCTGAGGGGACGACTCCTCACCTTCTTCAGGTGCGCCTTCCTCCTGTGCGACAGGGTCTTCAGGCTCCGGCACAGCTGGGGCTACCGGCGATTTATCTGCAGGAGGCAATTCGGGAGCGACGGGCTCGACCGGATCGGTCTCGGCGGTGGTGCTGGCGTCCGAAGCGTCGGAATCGGCAGTCTCTGCGAGTGCGGGCAGAGCGGCTGTGGGGAGCGCGATGGTGAGGGCTGCGGAGCAGGCGAACATGCGTGAACGTAGGCGCATAGGCGCGGTCCCCCCTCTCCTTGTCGCGAGCTCGCAAGCTGTAGTCGGCGTCATCTCCGATGGGTCCGGCCGAGCATATTACCCTACCGACCCTTTACTTCCACCTTCCATGCTCCGGCCTCTGCGGGGCCCGACGCAAGGGGGTGTGGACGGCGCCACCATGGCGTGACATGCGCAATATTGACCGTGACTTGGTGAACTCTTGACCATCCACCTGCGTCTTTGGGGCATTCCCTCCTACGCGCCAGCGTGCGCGATCGCCGCTCGAGCGATGTGGAGGATGAGTGAATCGACTGGTGACGGGCAGGTAACTAGAAGGGCGTGTTGGCAGCGGCGTGGCGGTGTCGCGCGTTGCGCATTGGGGCAGGCCGACCTCGGCGTGTCGGTCGGGACGCTTTGCCCTGTGACCCCCAAAGGGTTGCAAGATGACGCACGTCACAATGCGGGGTGCGGGTGGAGTCTGCTGATCCGGAGGAGCGGAGCGCCGATCCGGAGGAGCAGGCCCGAGAAGAGTCGGGCTGACGGGGACCGTCAGTGGTGCGCCGCAGCCATCCAGGGACGGCGATCCGTGACCGGTGCGCCGGGGCGGAAGAAGAGCCAGAGGCGGGGAGCAGCGCGCTGCTCCCCGCCGAGAGATCACTCCGCCAGGGCGTCGTCCACGAGAGCCTTCGCTGCCGTCTGGACCTCGTCGAGGTGGTCCTCGCCGCGGAAGGACTCCGCATAGATCTTGTAGACGTCCTCCGTGCCGGACGGGCGGGCGGCGAACCAGGCCGACTCGGTCGAGACCTTCAGGCCGCCGATCGCGCCGCCGGAAGGCGCCTCGGTGATCGCCGAGACGATCGGCTCGCCGGCGAGCTCCGTCGCGATGACCTGATCGGGGCTGAGCGCCTTGAGCTTCGCCTTCTGCTCGCGATCGGCGGGGGCGTCGATGCGGGCGTAGGCGCTCGATCCGAACTCCTCCACCAGCTCCTCGTGCAGGGCGCTGGGGGAGCGGCCCGTCACCGCGAGCATCTCCGAGGCCAGCAGCGCGAGGATGATGCCGTCCTTGTCCGTCGTCCACACCGAGCCGTCCTGACGCAGGAACGAGGCCCCTGCGCTCTCCTCGCCGCCGAAGCCGACGGAGGAGTCGATCAGGCCCGGCACGAACCACTTGAAGCCCACGGGGACTTCGTACAGCTCGCGGCCCAGGGAGCCGACGACCCGGTCGATGAGGCTCGAGGAGACCACGGTCTTGCCGACCTTCGCCCCGGCCGGCCAGTTCGGTCGGTGGGCGAACAGGTACTGGATCGCCGTGGCCAGGTAATGGTTGGGGTTCATCAGCCCGCCATCGGGGGTGACGATGCCGTGGCGGTCGGAATCCGCATCGTTGCCGGTGGCGATGTCGAACTCGTGGCGCTTCTCCAGCAGCGAGGCCATCGCCCACGGGCTGGAGCAGTCCATGCGGATCTTGCCGTCGCGATCCAGGGTCATGAACGACCACTGCGGGTCGACCTCGGGATTGACGACGGTGAGGTCCAGGTCGTGCATCTCGCCGATCTCGGCCCAGTAGTCCACGGCCGCGCCGCCCAGGGGATCGGCGCCGATGCGCACGCCCGCCCGACGGATCGCCTCGAGGTCCACGACGCTCGTCAGGTCCTGCACATAGGTGTGGAGGTAGTCGTAGCGGCCGGCGTCCTGCAGCGCTTTCTGGCGTCCGTGGCGGCGCACGCCGTTCAGTCCGGCCGCGAGCAGCTGGTTCGCGCGATCCGCGATCCACGTGGTGGCATCGGAATCGGCGGGGCCGCCGTGCGGCGGGTTGTATTTGAAGCCGCCGTCACGCGGCGGGTTGTGGCTGGGGGTGACGACGATGCCGTCTGCTCGGCCGGGATCGTCCGCCGACCGGCCGCGGTTGTGGACCAGGATCGCGTGGGAGACGGCCGGGGTGGGCGTGTAGCCGTCCATCGAGTCGACCTGCGCCGAGACGTCGTTGCCGGCGAGCACCTCGAGCGCGGTGTCGAAGGCGGGGCGGGACAGGGCGTGGGTGTCGCGGCCGATGAACAGCGGCCCGCGGATGCCCTGGGAGGCGCGGTACTCGACGATCGCCTGTGTGGTCGCCGCGATGTGATCCTCGTTGAACTTGGTGTCCAGCGAGGAGCCGCGGTGGCCGGAGGTGCCGAAGGAGACCGCCTGATCGGGATCGGACGCATCAGGGTGGAGGTCGTAGTACGCATCGAGGAGAGCGTCGACATCGACGAGGTCCTCCGGAAGGGCCAGTTGGCCTGCACGGGGGTGCATGTTCATCACTCCGTCCTCGGGTGGGGTTGATGGCGCCACTCTAGGTCAGGGGGCCGCCCGCCACGGAGGACGGGGTCGATCCCTGAGACGCACGGGACTGCTCCCCGAGAGGTGGACTGGCCGGGCCATCTCACTGCGGGGGCGGATACTCCAGCCGCCGCGACACGTCCCGGGCGACGTCGCGCCCCACGAAGCGAGAGACGAGGTGCAGTCCGAGGTCGAGGCCTGACGAGAGCGCGCCGGCCGTGAGGCGATCGCCGTCGTCGACGACACGGGCGTCGACGACTTCTCCCACGAGCGGGCGGAACTCCTCGAAGCACGCGCGGTTGGTCGTCGCCCTCCGCCCCTCGAGGAGTCCGGCCGAGGCGAGCACCATGCCGCCGGAACACACGGAGGAGACCCAGGGGATCCGGGAGCCGAGGTCAGCGACCGCCTCCGGAAGGCGACCGGATCGCACCTCGGCCCACGCCCCCTCCGGAGCCCTGGTGAGCCATCCACCGCCGGGGACGAGGAGACCGTCCGTCAGATCGCCTGCGCCAAGCCGAGCCGTCGCTTCGACGCGCACGCCCTGCTGAGACCGGATCAGTCGAGGCCCGTCGAGGTGGACGAGCTCGACCTCGCACCCGGAAGCTATCAACGGCTCGAGGGGCCCGAAGGCATCCAGCAGATCGAACCCGTCGAAGATGACGATCTCTATGCGCATCTCCCCAGAGTAGGGCCGTGCGGGGAGTCGCGCCTGCCGTCCGGGACTTCCGGCACGAGCTGGGTCAGGCCTGGCGGCTTCGAGCCAGCAGGATGATGCCGACGATCGTGAGGACCAGGCCGATGAGCCCGGCGACGATGCCGATGATCGGACCGATGAGCATCGGCGCGGCGACCGAGAGCAGGTTGTACGGGCCGAGGTAGGCAGGCGCGTCCGTGCCCTCGCACGTGATCGTCACGGTGGTGTCCTCGAGAGCGGCGACGCCCATGGTCTGGGAGTACGCCACGCCGTCGCCGAAGGTCACCTCGCCCGAGGTGGGCACCGTGGTGACCGCGTTCGCCGAGGTGCCCTCCGCGGTGCAGGTCGTCGCGTCGGCGTCCTCCGCGGGGACGTAGAGGATAAGCATCTGGTTCGCGCTCATCTCGAGCTCGCCGGTGGAGCCCTCGATCACGGTGGGGCCGTCCGACGCATCGCCTCCCAGCGAGCTGAAGCCCCACACGAGCCCGCCGATGGCAGTGATCGGCGCGATGAGCACCAGCAGTGCGAGACCGATCAGCAGCGGCAGCAGCCCGCGGCGCTTGCGCGGCGGGGCCGAGTTCGGCGGCTGCGCGGGTAGTGGGCCCGAGGCCAGCACAGAGCCGTCTGCGGACGGGGACCGGTCCGAGCCCGGTGCCGCGGATCCGAAGGAGGATCCCCACTGGGGTGCGCTGTTCCCGGATGCTCCGTCGGCCGCACCGTAGGGACTGCCGGCAGCGCCGTAGGGACCGCCGGCCGAGCCGTGGGCCGGACCGTAGGCTCCGTCGGCCGCACCGTAGGCGCCGCCACCGGCACCGTAGGAGCCGTCGGCCGCACCAGGGGCCCCGTCGGTCGGACCGGGGGTCGTCGGTGCGGGGCGTCCGTACGTCGGTCGTCTGCGCGGGGCGGGCGTGGTGGACTCGCCGTCGGCCATCAGTACTCCTTCGGGGTGGGGCGCGCACAGGATAGCCGTCGAGTCTCCGAGATCCCCGGGCGGCGGCGATCAGGCGGCGATCAGGCAGGAACGTTCGGCTCGGACTATCAGCCCAGGCGGAGCTCCAGTAGGACCCCGGCGACCGCGGCGCCCAGCACCGCCGTGACGATCGGCGTCGCGACCCAGACCAGCACCATCGTGCGTGCCACGTTCCAGTGCACGTGTCGCGGCCCGCGGGCGACGCCGGCGCCCACGACGCTCGCGGCGAGCCCGTGGGAGGAGGAGACGGGGGAGTCGTGGCCGAAGATCGCCACCGACATGGCGATCACCGCCGAGGACTCCGCGGCCAGGCCCTGGGCGACGTTGAGGTCGGTGAGACGGCGGCCGATGGTGCGGATGATGCGGCGCCCGCCCAGCAGGGTGCCGGCCGCGAGGGCGACCGCGACCGCGCTCATCATCGCCAGCGATGCCCCGCCGGAGGTCCCGGAGACGGACAGCGCCACCACGATCACCGCGAGCGGCAGGCGCGCATCGCTGAGCCCGTGACCGGTGGCGACCGCCCCGGCGGAGACCGTCTGGGCGAAGCGCAGGTGGCCCACCCGCACCCGTTCGTCGCGGGCCAGGGCGAGCAGCCCTCGCATCAGCAGATAGGACAGGCCCGCAGCGAGCAGCGGCCCCACCACCGAGACCACCAGCATCGTGACCAGGCGATCCCAGGCAGCGGCCGCGCCGATCGCGAGCGAGGCTCCCACGGCGCCTCCGTAGAAGGCGTGCCAGGTGGACGACGGCATGCCGAACGCCCAGGTCAGAACCTCCCAGGTCAGGGTTGCGAGCAGGATCGCGACCAGGCCCGCACCGAGCACGTCCGGGGCGCCGGCCGTGGACTCGGTGAGCCGACCAAGGCCCAGCAGCTCGACCGCCCAGCTCGCCGTCACCGACAGCAGCATCATGCACAGCAGCGCGCCCAGCAGGTTGAGCAGGGAGGCCATCACGAGCGCCGTGGATTCACGCAGCGAACGGGTGGTGATGGCCGTGGAGACGGCGTTGGAGGCGTCGTGGAAACCGTTGTAGAACGCCATGACCAGCGCGAGCACGACCACCAGGACGAGCAGGGCCGGGGTCACTCAGGCGTCCTTGACCCGCAGCAGATCGGCGAGACGGGCGGTGCGCTCCTGCAGCTCGACGGTGCGGCGGATCGACTCGGCGATGTCGTGCAGGGGCAGCAGCTCGGAGGTGGCGCCGCCGCGGGAGTAGAGCTCGCCGAGCGCTTGGCGGACCAGCCGGTCGCCCTGGCGGCGCAGCTTGCGCATCTGGGGGTAGTAGTCGCCCATGTCCCGCACGCGGGTCAGCGTCCAGGTGGCGACCACCGTGAGCTCCGCGGCGCGCTCGATGCCCTGAGCGGCTTCGAGCAGCGGCTCGGGCACGGCCCCTACGCGGGAGAGCACCAGCAGCTCGGCCGTGTGCTCCATGGAGTCCACGGTGTCCGCGATGGTCAGCGCCAGGTCGTAGAGCATCTCCGCCTCGTACGGCGTGATGAGCGACTGCGCGAGCCGCTGGGCGATGCGATGGCACAGCTCCTCGGCGCGGGTGGACTGATCGTGCAGCGCGGGAGCCATGCGAGTGCGCTCGCGATAGCCATGGCCGAGCAGGCGGGAGTGGGTGTCTGCGCCTTGGACGAGAAGTTCGGCGAGCTCGCCGAACAGATCGTTCATCGAGCGTTCGCTCCGACGAGCGAAGAGCTGCACCACCTGTGGCCGCCTCCTCGCGCCCCGGTGGCGCTGTCCCCGCAGTCCGCACCCTCGGGTGAGGAGGGGCGACATGCTCCTGAAGTTGGTGCGTCGGACCGGGATGCGCCTGTCGGCGCGAAGGCCGCTCGAAGCGGCAGATGTTGGAGCCCGGGGCAACCGCGGCCCGACGCCCGTACATCGTAGGACACGGCGGCGGCATGCATCCAGCCGGGCCCCGGGGAGGAATGGCGTGTGCCACGTCTGCGGGTGGCGCGAGCCGTGCGGCGGGCGGGCAGCGGCGGGCGGCCGCACAGGGGCGCGAGCCTCACCGGGACGCACCGCCGGCGGAGGCCGCTCAATCCAGGCGACCGGCCTCCGCGTGCCGACCGGCCATGGCGAGCTCCTCGCCCGTGCTGAGCAGCCGTTCCGCCTGCAGGGTGCGGTCGGGGTCGCGATCGGAATCCGCCAGCTGAGCGGTGCCGTGGGCCAGGATGGTCGCGACCGCGCCGGCACGCGTGAGGGCGAGGCCGAGGTCGCCGACGAACGCTCCGCGCAGGATGTCGTCCATGGTGCGCTGGACGTGCATCACGTCCGGCGGCTCGGAGAAGCCCGAGAGGTAGCGCAGTCCCGGCACCGTCCGGGACCCGGCACGGTAACGACGCACCACGTCGTCCCCGCTGTGCTGCACCCAGGTGTGCAGCACGTAGAGGCGCCACAGGGCGCCGGGCAGGGTGCTCGCCGGGGAGCTGGACCACAGCGCGGCCAGATCGGACAGACCGTCCTGGGCGGCCAGGCGCAGCACACGCTCGACGACCTCGGGGTCGGAGCTGTGGAACACCCCGTGCAGCAGGGCCTGCGCCGAATCGTGGGCCAGGTCCGTCGAGGTGGAGGGGTCCGGCTCTCCGGGGATGGCCTCGGCGACCGAGTCGAACAGGGGTGCCGGGCGACGGAATCGAGGGCTGGAAGAACCGGAGGAGGCCATGTTCCGCACTGTACGCACCACGGCCGAGGGCGCGCATCGTACGAGGGCGAAGCTGTGCAACGGCTCATCACCCGCCGGGGCCACGGCTTCTCGCCCGGCCATGACCTTGTCGTCTGGCCAGGAACTTCTCACCCGACCATGGGAATCCCCTTCAGGCGGCGCGGGCCCCGCGACCGAGGGCCACTGCGCGATGGAGACCTGCGCGATGGAGACCTGCGCGACCGGGGCCACTGCGCGATGGGGAGTTCGGCCCATCGCCGGGCGGGGAGAGCGTCATTAGCCTGCGAACATGACGATTCCGCGGGATCTCGGCCCGGGACCGGAGGGACATCCTGTCCTGCCTGTCCTGCCCGATTTCCGGCGCAGCAGCGCGACGGTCGAGCGGATGATCGAGAACCTGGGACCGCCCGCAGCGCCATCGCCGGCGGGTCATGCCGCCGTGCGCCCGGTGGAGAGCCTGCGCCGGCCTCGTGTCCTGCTCCCGGCCGACGCGCTGCGGGACACCCTGATGCGGACCCTGGTCGCGGCGGCCGGTGGTGCCGGCGCGCTCGTGATGGCTGTCGCGCTCGTGCTGCTCGCCCTCACGGTCGACGCGGGGCGCGCCCCGGGCATGGGGCTGCTCCTGGTGATGCTCCCCCTGGGGGTCACCACCGCTCTGACACTCCTGCTCAGCGTGCGCTTCGCGATCGTGGCGCTGGCGACGGCGCGTGCCCGCGTGGAGATCTCCGAGCACGGCCTGCGCGTGGTCGGCGCCCTGAGCAGCCGCGACGTGGCATGGCACGAGATCAGTGCGGTGCGGACCCAGGTGGTCCATCCGGTGCACTGGCTGACGGCGACGCTGCGGCTGACGGATGGCACCCAGGTCGTCATGCCGGTCTTCGACCGCCCTGTCTGGACGTACGGCCGACGCTCCGGGCACGACCTCCGTACGCTGCGACGAGAGCTGCGCCGACAGCAGCGGCCCCGCCCCTGAGCGGAGGTACGCGATCAGGGGCGGGGCCGCTGGGCCTGCCGCAGGGACCGGAGTGCGCCGGTCGGGCCACGGCGAGCAGACCATGCCGCTCAGGCAGCGGTACCCGGGTCTCTGCTCGTGCCGTCCTCCCACAGCAGGCGCACGGTCTCGGTGAGCTCGCCGCGCTCGGTGCCGGAGACGGTGAGGATGCCGTCGGAGTCCAGCGGCAGGTGGCCGGATCGCCAGGTGCCGTCCTGCTCGACGTGGATCATCAGCGGGACTTCGTCCTCCGGGGCGGAGAGGTCCACGCGGCGCAGGGAGGCGGTGCGCTCGCGACCGTCGTCGAGGAAGGCGGTGACGATGTCCGCGACCGCCGACGGCACGTGCTGAGGATCCGGCAGGGAGGTGATGAGGAAGGAGTCCATCTCGTCCTGGGTGAGCAGGAGGACGGCCTGCCCGGCCTTGACCACGAACGCCATCCGCATGGCGTCGCCCTCGGACAGCGCAAGGCCCAGCCAGCGATCGGCCGAGGTGAGGATCCCTGCCACCACCTGGCCCTCCTCGCCCAGCAGCCACTGGCCGTCGCTCGAGCGATCCACCTTCCCGCGGGCGCGCAGCCCCGAGGTGACGGCCGCCGTCACGAACTCGCGGGCCTCCTCGGGGGCGCTGTGCAGTCCCACCTGCTCGCGGGAGAGCTGAGCGCTCTCGGTGGGTCGCAGGGAGAGCATGAAGTCGATCTCGTAGGCCGTGTAGATCGACTGCTCGTCCGTCGCGGTATCCGCCGCGGTCTCGCTCATGGGGCTCCCTGTGCGTCGTGGGTGTTCGCCCGCGCCGCGGAAGCGCTCCGGGCGGCGTCGGGCAGGTCTGCACCGAGCATGGCAGACCGGGGCGGGTCGACTCCACCGGATCTCGGTGCCCGGCGCCACCGGGTGCTGTCTCACCGGACGGGGTTCCTCAGCAGGTGCGGTCGCGCAGCCACTCCCGGATGCCGGCCATCACATGATGCGGCAGTGCGTGCTCGTTCTCGTGCCGCAGCAGGTCCGGGCCCTCCTGATCCGGCCAGTGCCGTCGGGCCCGACGGATCGGCTCCAAGCCCTGGCGGGCGCCGCCGTGGGTGCTCCCGGCGAGCAGGAGCGGGCGTGGCGCGATGAGGGAGAGCAGGTCGTCCGCCTCCTGGCGCTCCTCGTGCTCCGGTCCCTGGCCCGGAAACGGGACGTGGCCCGGGTGGGAGCTCTGGTCCGGCTCCGCGACGTCGGCGGCATCGAGCCGTGGCTCGTGGACGGCCGCGACCTCGATCCGCTCGTCGAGCGCCGCCAGGCGCAGCGCGAGACCACCGCCCAGACGGTCCCCGAAGGTCGCCAGTCGTGAGCCGTCCGCGAGCCCGGATTCCTGCAGGGCGGTCACGGCGAGCATGAGGTCCGCGACGCTGCGGCCGATGGGGCTTCCTCCCTGCTCGCGCTGGTGACGCGCGGCGAGGGGGCCGTAGCGCTCGGCGGCGCCGGACTCCTCGGCCAGCACCGGATCATGTGCGGCGATCTGCTCGAATCGCCAGGGCACGGCGAGGACGCTGTGGCCGACGGCGGCGAGCTGCAGCCCCAGGGCCGCCGCCGAGGGATCGAGATCGGCGAGCTCGGTGCGGGCCGTGGGCTCGGCGAACAAGGGCGGCGTGTCGTAGCAGGGGACCACCACCACGACGCCGGTCGAGGGCACGGACAGCGGCCGGTAGAGCTCGGCGACGAGGTCGATGCCATCGTTCCGGAGCTGCAGCTGGTGGATCGTGCCGCGCACCCCGGGATGCGCGGGCTCCCGGCTCACCCCGGGACGCCACGTGGCGTCGGGATCGAGCTCCGCTCCGAGGTGGCGTCGCCACCAGGAGCGGGGAGAGGTGACGGCGGATGTCGACAGTGACGGTGACGCGTGAAGGCTCGGCATATCCGATGGGGGTAGTGGCGGGTGGGTGACCTCGACACTATCGGACTGGCCCGGCCACGTCGGGGACGACCGGAGTTCGAGCAGCTGCTCGCCCCGGGACCGGGGCATGTAGCGGACAGGCGTCGGCCGCAGCACCTGGGACGATAGGCTCTCCGCATGTCCGGGAGCGATGAGCAGGAGAGCACAGGGGTGAGCGCCGTCGCGGATCTGGGCAGCGACAGCATGAGGTCCGTGTACCGGGATCTGCTGCGCTTCGGCCCCCGTTCGCGCAGCGAGCTCACCAAGCGTCTGGGGCTCTCGGCCCCCACGGTCACCCGCGTGACCCGTGACCTGCTCGAGGCGGACCGGCTGCACCCGCTCACCGCGGTGGTGCGCCCCAAGGGCCGCCCTCACGAACCCCTCGACATCGTCGAGAACCGCGGGCCCCTGTTCATCGGCGTCAAGGTCACGGCCGACGAGGTGCACACCGTCGTGACCACCGTGCGCGGCAACACCCTCGAGGAGCTCGTGCTGCCCCTGACGGGCACCACGGTGGACGAGCTGCTGGAAGCCATGCTCGCGCCCGTCGAAGCCATCATCGAGGCGCATCCGCGCCTGGCCGGCATCGGAGTGAGCCTGGGCGGACTCGTCGCGCGCCGACGCACCGTGGTCAACGCCCACCTGCTGGGATGGCAGCAGCCGGTCGAGCTCGCGGCCCTCCTCGAAGCGCGGGTGGGTCTGCCCGTGGTGGTCGAGAACGATCTGGTCGCGATGGTGAACGGCCTGCACTGGTTCGGCATCGGGCGGTCCTACGACTCCTTCGCCGTGCTCACCGTCGGCGCCGGCGTGGGCATCGGCACCGTGATCGACGGGCGCGTGCTCGAGGGACGGAATCATATGGCGGGCCTGACCGGCCGGGTCGTGGTCGGCCAGGACCCGCAGGGCAGTCCGCTCGCCATCCGGGATGTGGCCAGCACCGACGCAGTCGTGGCCCGGGCGCAGGAGCAGGGCGTGCTCGAGCCCGATCAGGGCATCGAGGAGCTGCGGGCGCTCGTGCGCGAGCAGGAGCCGGCGGCGCTGGAGGTCGCGCAGGACCTCGCGCGCATGGTCGCGCTCGCCGCGGCTGGCCTGGTGGCGGTCGTGGACCCCGAGGCGATCGTGCTCGGTGGCGAGAACGTCGACCTGCTGAAGGCCGCCCGGCCCGTCTTCGAGCAGACCCTGCGGGAGACCACGGCCCGCGGCCAGCGCGACCTCGTGGTGCGCACCCTCAGCGGGGACTTCGACGAATGGGCACGCGGCGCCGCCGTCATCGCCATCCAGGAGTTCGTGGGCGTCGCCCCGCGCACGACCTGACGGCCAGCGCCGCAGGCACCGTGCAGTTCCCGGTGCATCCTCGAACGGGCTGACGGCTCGAACGGCCTGATGGCTGGAACGGGCTGACGGCCGGCTCCAGGTCGCAGGAGTCGGCCGTCAGCCGGAGGTGCGCGCTGAGCGCCGAGGCTCACTCGAACAGGTCGTTTACCCGGTCGTTGTATGAGGCGAAATCGGCCCCGTCGATCCGGCGCATCCAGCACTGGTCGAAGGCCGACTGCATGGTCGTCATGATCGTGGCCGAATTCTCCACGAGCGGATACAGCCCCGTCTCACCGTTCTTCACCCGGTCGGTGAACGGAGTGACGTCCAGGCCCTCCGCGGCATACGACTCGATCGCCGCCTCGGTGCCGGCATCGGTCGAGGGGAAGAACGGGGCGCGCTCGCCGATGATCTGCTGCGCGTCGTCGGACCCCAGGAACGCGATCAGGCGGGCCGCCTCCTCCTTCTTGTCCGACTGTGAGGAGATCGAGTCCCCGAGTCCGTTGAACATCGAGACGGGCGTGCCGATCGGACCGGAGGGGAGCGGGGCGATGCCCAGCTCCATGCCCTCCATGTTGTTGAACGTGGTGATCATCCACGACCCCGCCAGGGCGAGCGCGGCTTTGCCCGACTGCAGCTGGGTCTGGGCCGGGCTGGAATCGCCGAAGACGCCGAAGGGTGGGAACAGGCCCTTGTCCACGAGACCGAAGTACCAGTCCATGGTCGCGGCGAAGCGCTCGTCGTCGTAGTTGAATCGGGTTCCCCAGGTGTCCGCATCCGTGAACGTCCAGCCGGTGGACAGGGCGAAGGCGGACCAGCTGGACTGGCCCGTGTAGTCGACCGCGGCGTCTGCCGCCATCCCGTAGCGGGCCACGTTCTCGGGGTCGAAGCCCTCCTCGTCACCGCGCACACCGTTCTCGTCCAGCGCCAGGCGGGCGAGCATCTTCTCGAACGTGCCGCCGTCCTCGGGATTCCAGTCGAGGTTTTCGAGGTTCTCGGGGGAGAGTCCCTCCTCCTCGAGCATCGTCCTGTCGTACATGACCGCGATCGTGTCGTAGTCCTTCGGCAGGCCGTACCGTTTCCCGTCCTGCCCGGTCCACAGCTCCTGCAGACCGTCCTGGAAGTGGTCCGCCGGGATCTCGTCGAGCGGGCCCAGGCCGTCCAGCGGGGCGATCACGCCCAGTTTGAGGAACTCCGGATAGCGGGCGAGGTGGTCGGCGAAGGCGTCGGGGCCGGACTCGGCCACGAAGCTCGCCGTCAGCTTCGTCCAGTAGTCGTCCCAGCCCAGCTGCGTGACGCGGACGAAGACATCGGGGTTCAGCTCCATGAAGCGATCGATCGCCGCGGAATAGGCGGGAAGCTGGTTCGCATCCCACAGCCAGTAGTCGATCTCGGTGGAGCCCGCCGGGCCGGAGGCGCTGCCGCACGAGGACAGGGCACCGGCGCCGACGGTGCCGACCGCGAGGGCGGCCGATCCCTGCAGCAGCCGACGACGGGTCAGCGCAGAGGGAGGGGTGGGGAGAGCAGTGCCTGCTCGGTGGATCGGGGAGTTCATCTGGGGCACCTCACTTGATCCCGCTGAAGCCGATGGAGTTGACGATCTTCTTCGCGAACAGGGCGAAGAGGAGCAGCATGGGTGCGGCCGCGACCAGGGTCGCCGCCATCAGCCCCGACCAGTCCGGGCCGGTGCCCGGCGCCTGGGCGCGGAAGACGCCCAGCGCCACGGTGAGCACCCGGGACTGATCGGTGTACGACACCATCAGCGACCAGAAGTACTCGTTCCACGCCGTCATGTAGGTCAGCAGCGCGAGCGTGGCCAGCGGGGCGCTGGACATCGGCAGGATCAGCACGAAGAACACGCGCGCCTTGCTCGCCCCGTCGATCAGGGCCGCCTCCTCGACCTCGCGGGAGACGTTGTTGAAGAACTGTCTCAGGAAGAAGATCGCGAAGCTCGAGATGAACAGGGTGGGCAGCATGATCCCCAGCAGCGTGTCGACCAGGCCGAGGTGCTTGATGAGGATGAAGTTGGGCAGCAGGGTGAAGATCTGCGGGATCATCAGCGATCCCAGGAAGATCAGGAAGACCGTGTCGCGACCGCGCCAGTGCAGGCGGGAGAACGCGTAGGCCGCCATCGCACAGGAGAACGTCTGCACGACGGTGACGGCGGTCGCGACGACCACCGAGTTCAGCAGGTAGCGCCAGAAGTTGATCGAGGCACCGCTGCCGCCCTGGGAGATCGCCGTCTCGACGTCCTGCAGGCCGAAGACCCGCTCGAAGCCGCCGGAGTTCAGCCCCACGGGCAGCAGGCTGCCCGGATCGGTGGCCAGGGCGTTGTTGCTGGACAGTGCCGTGCGCAGCATCCAGTAGAAGGGGAACAGGGTGATCAGCAGGAAGATCACCATCACGGCCCAGGCCGCGATCTTGCCCCACGGGATGCCGTTCTTCGGCTTCCGTGCGACAGGACGGTCCTGGTCCGCGATGCGCGGGGACCCGGCGGGGGCGGGATGCGTTGTCGTGGTCATGTGCTCTCTCCCGTCAGTCCAGGTCCGACTTGCCGGCATTGGTCATCCAGTACTGCGCGAAGGTGATGACCATGAGGATCACCAGCAGTGCGACGGACAGCGCCGAGGCGTAGCCGAACTGGTACTGGCCGAAGGCGTTCTCGTAGATGTACATCTGCAGCACCTTCGAGGCGTCGGCCGGGCCGCCCTGGGTCGTCACCGAGATCGTGTCGAACACCTGGAACGAGCCGATGATCGTCATGATCAGCACCAGCGCCAGGATCGGACGCAGCAGCGGCAGCGTGATCCGACGGAACAGCGTGAGCTCTCCGGCGCCCTCGGTGCGCGCGGCCTCGTAGAGGAAGGCGGGGATGGACTGCAGGCCCGCGAACAGCAGCAGCGCGGTGTAGCCCATGTGGCGCCACACGTTGACCAGCGCGACGGTGGGGATCACCCAGGTCTCGCTGGACCAGAACGAGATCGGGTCGAAGCCGATCCACTGCAGGAAGATGTTGAAGACGCCCAGCTGGGAGTCGAGGATCCACAGGAACACGATCGCTGCGACCACGTTGGAGACCAGATACGGGGCCAGCACCAGGGACCGCAGGATCGTGGACTGCGTGAGGCGCTGCATGAGCACCGCGATCAGCAGCGCCACGATCGTCTGGACCCCGATGTTGATCAGGACGTAGAGCACCGTGACCTTGAGCGAGTTCCAGAAGATCGGATCCGCGATCAGCTTCTGATAGTTCTGCAGCCCCACCCACTGCGGTGGGGTGAGCGTCGTGTACTCCGTGAAGGAGTAGTACAGACCGGTCAGCAGCGGCCACACGAGGAACACCAGGAGGCCGACCGTGGCGGGCGCGATGAACAGCAGCGCCAGCTTCGTATCGTCCTTCCGTCGGCGTCGTGTCGGGGCCGACCGCGTCGACGTCGTCGCGGTGGACATGGCTACCTTCTTTCGGTTCGACGGGGCCGGACCGCCCGGACCCGTCCGTGCAGGGGCAGAGGTCAGGAGACCTCTGCTCGGGTGATGTCGATCAGGAGCGCCTGCTCGGGGTCGAGGAGCGGAGCGGCGAGGCCGGAGACGGTCAGGACCGAGCCCGGCACCAGGAGGCCGCCGTCCTCGGCCGCCTCCTCGGCGAGCTGGATCCAGCGCGGCGGGATCAGGCTCGAGGTGCGGGCCTCGGAGGGGAGGGGGCGGATCCGGTAGAGGGACTCGGGGTCCAGGCCCGGGAACCGCAGGCGGTCGTGCTGGGAGCGGTCCGAGCGGCCGACGGCGGCGAGCGTGAACAGGGCGCGGTCGCGCTGCGGCGAGACGACCCCGTGCAGCCACAGCGGGCTGTCGCCGCGGTCCGCCCGGACCAGGTCGCCGGTGAACAGCAGTGCGCGGCGGTCCTTGTAGAGGCGGATCCAGCCGCGCAGCGCGGTGATCTCCTCGGCGTCGGCCTGCGTGAGGTCCCATTCGATGCCGAGATGGCCGAACAGGGCCGACGCCGCGCGGAAGTCGAGGCTGTGCAGGCGGCCGGTGCTGTGGGAGGCCCCGGAGGCGATGTGGCTGCCCATGAGCTCGAGCGGGAGGAGCTGCGCGGTCCAGCGGTTCATCTGCTGGCGTTCGAGGGGATCGATGCAATCGGAGACCCACACGCGGTCGGTGCGCTCGAGCACGGCGAGGTCCGCCCGGGCGCCGCCCGAGGAGCAGGATTCGATCTCCAGCCCCGGATGATCCCGTTTGAGCGCATCCATCAGGGCGTAGGCGGCGAGGGTCTGCTCATGGACGGCGGCCCGGCCTGTGCTGCGGGTCGCGGCCTCGAGCAGGTCGCGGTTGTGGTCCCACTTGATGTAGCCGATGTCGTAGGCGTCCAGCACGGCGCTCATCTGGGTCTTCACGTGCTCGAACGCCTCGGGGATCGACAGGTTCAGCACCTGCTGGTGGCGCGAGGGCAGGGGGAGTCGGTCGGCAGAGGGGGACATGATCCACTCCGGATGGGCGCGGGCCGCGTCGGAATCCTCGCTCACCATCTCGGGCTCGAACCAGAGTCCGAACTCCATGCCCAGACCCGTGACGTGGTCGACCAGCGGGCCGAGGCCGTCGGGCCAGACGTCGGCCGAGACCACCCAGTCGCCGAGGCCGCGGGTGTCGTCGCGGCGGGATCCGAACCAGCCGTCGTCGAGCACGAAGCGCTCCACACCGAGATCCGCGGCGTGATCGGCGAGGGCGGTGAGCGTGTCGAGGTCGTGGGCGAAGTAGACCGCCTCCCACACGTTCAGGGTCACGGGACGATCGGTGCTCACGTGGTGCTCGCGCCCCCGCAGGTGGCGGTGGAAGCGAGAGGCGACCGCATCAAGACCCTCCCCGTAGGAGGCATACAGCCAGGGGCTCGTGTACTTCTCATCCTCGCCCAGCGCCACCTCGCCGGGCACCAGCAGCGCGCCGCCGCCCAGGAGCCGGTCGCCGGTGTTGATCTGCTCGGCGAGGTGGCGGTGGTTGCCGGAGAACGCGGTGTGCACGCCCCAGACCTCGCCCTGGCGGAAGCCGATGCCGGGACGGCCTGCATGCAGGACATGCGCGGAATCGGCCCCGGTGCGGCCGCGGCGGTTCTCGCGCAGGTGGGTGCCGACGGTGAAGGTGCTGCGCTGGGGCGTGCGCTCCTTGCCCCAGCGGCCCGCGAAGTCGAGCAGCTCGTCCGCGTCGCCGGGGACGGGCACGGTCAGCGTGAGCTCCTCGAGCGCGTACGGGCTCGCGGCGGTGTTGGTGAGGGTGGCGCGCTGTCGCAGGAGGCCCGTGGGCAGCAGCTCCACCTCGAGGGCGACGGCGAGTCCGAGCTCCTCGTCGGCCAGCTCGAAGCGCACCAGGGCCGCGCCGGTCTCGGCGTGCGCGGCGCGCAGGGGCGTCCCGTCGACCGAGATCGACTGGGTGGCCAGCCGCGGCGCCCAGCCGGAGCCGTCGGGCCGGGACCCGGTCAGGCCCTGCCGTCCGATCCAGCCGTCGGACTGCTGGGGAAGGATCCCGACCCGGACGGGGACGTCGACCGCGTTGTGGGGGACGGGTTCGATGCTCGCCGTGCACACCGCGTCCAGCCCGGCCGCGCCGAGCATGCCGAGGTCGGCGCCCCAGTGGAGGAGGGCGGGGATGCGCCCCTCGGTCACGTCCAGGACCACCGAGACTCCCGCGGCGGCCAGGTGCAGACGCTGGGTGGCCCCGGGCGCGGGGGCCGTGACGGCACTCTCCGCAGCGGAGCCGGGAGTAGGACGTGGGGTCATCGGGGGCCTCCGGAAGGACGGACGGGACGGACGGGACGGACGGGACGGACAGGCGGACGGGGCGGGGTGGCGCACGGTGCGGGGTGGACCGGCGCTGCCGAGCGGACGGTGCGGGGCGAGCGGTGCCGGGCGAGAGGAACTGCGCTGAGCGCTTAACTGAAACCATGAAACTAAATACGGGCTCGGACGTCAAGGGGAGCGTCGGTCCTGAGACGGAACGTGCTCCTCGCGAGCGTGGACGGGCGATCCCGGCGGACTTCCCGGTCCTATGATGAGGCCCTGCGCGTGGCCCTCGCGCGCCTCCCGGCAGCGGGAGACGCCCGCCCCGTGGGAGCTCGATGTCCGCCTCCGCCGCGCCCGTCCGTCCGAAGCGCCTGGACCGCGTGCTCGACCGGGTCGAGCGGATCGGGAACCGCCTGCCCGACCCGCTCGTGCTCTTCGCCGGACTGTTCCTCCTCACCGCCGTGCTCACCACGGTGCTGGGGGCGCTCGGGGCGCAGGTGCAGGTGCCCGGCGAGGACGATCCCCTGCAGGTGCGCTCGTTCTTCAGTGGCGAGGGGCTGACCTGGTTCACGACCACGATGGGGGAGAACTACATTGGCTTCCCACCCCTGGTGAACGTGCTGCCGATCGTCCTCGCGGTCGGCATCGCCGAGGGCTCGGGCCTGCTCAGTGCCGCGATCCGAGGGCTCTTCGGGTCCGCGCCGCGCTGGCTGCTGCCGTATGTCGTCGCCTTCGTCGGAGTCAACGGGAACCTCATGAGCGACACCTCGTTCGTGGTGATCCCGCCTCTGGCCGCACTCGTGTTCGCCGCCGCCGGCCGCCACCCCGTGGCCGGACTGATCGGCGGCTTCGCAGCCGTCGGCGCCTCGTTCTCGACCTCCATGCTGCCCTCACCGATCGACGCGAACTTCGCCGGGATCACCTCCGGCGTGATGGGTGCCCTGCCCGATGCGCTCCAGGCGACCCCCGTCACCGTGGTCTCCAACTACTGGATCAACCTCGCCTCCTCCCTGGTGCTCGTGCTCGCCTGCGGCGCTCTCATCGATCGTGTGCTCGAGCCGCGCCTGGAGAGGGCCGGTGTCCCGAGGGCCATCGACGACCCGGACGAGGGTGCGCCGACCGGCCCGAGCAGCGGCGGCGGGGCCGAGGCCGACGGCTCTCCGGGCGGCACCGCGGCGTCCGGCGAGAAGGAGCGACCGAAGGCCAGGACGGGGGAGCGGGACGAGGACGTCAGCTCGTCGGTCGAGCCCGTGGAGAAGCGCGCGCTGGTCTGGGCGGGTGTGACGCTGGCAGGCCTCGTCGCGCTCATCGTGGCGATCGCCGTGATCCCGTTCTCCCCATGGCGGAGCGACGGCGGCGGGCTGCTGCCGGACTCGCCGTTCATGGGGTCCATCGTGTTCCTCATCGTCGTGGTGTTCTCGGTGACGGGCATCGTCTACGGCGCACGGCTGGGCACCATTCGCACCGGCGGCGACGTGGCCCGTCACATGGGGCAGGGCCTGCGATCCATGACCAGCTTCCTCGTGGTGGCCTTCGCCCTCGCACAGTTCCTGGCCCTGTTCGAGTGGAGCGGGGTCGGCACCTATCTCGCCGTGCACGGGGCGGCCTGGCTCGAGTCGGCGCAGCTCGGCGGACTGCCCGTGATCCTGGCCTTCGTGGTGCTGTGCGCGGTCGCCAACCTCTTCATCACGTCCGGCACCTCGATGTGGGGGCTGATGGCGGTCGTGTTCGTACCCATGCTCGGCCTCGCCGGCCTCGAGCCCGCCTTCGTGCAGGCGGCCTTCCGGATCGGCGACTCCTCGACGCAGATCATCACCCCGCTCAGCCCCTACCTCATCGTGCTGCTGGGGATGGTGCGCCGGTACGAGCCGGGCGCGGGCCTCGGCACGCTGGTGGCACGTCTGGTCCCCTTCACCCTCGTGTTCTTCACGGTATGGGTCGCGGTCCTCCTCGTGTTCTACGGTCTGGACCTGCCGATCGGACCCGCGAACGGCATCCACCTGGAGTGACGTCCGGCCGACCGCGCGGGGCGGTGCGCCCCCGGTCGGTCCTGTCATCGGCGGCGGTGCGCCCGTCGTCGGCGCCGGTGCGCTTGTCGGCGGCGGGGCCGACGCACGTCCGTGGGTCGGTCGTCGTCCTCGTGGGGCCGGTCGGAGCGCTAGCCTGATCCCACCCCCGACCAGGCCAGGAGCCCCCGATGATCTTCACCCAGTCCTCCAAGCTGCGCGACGTCTGCTACGAGATCCGCGGCCCGGTGCCCGCAGAGGCTGCGCGCATGGAGGCAGAGGGGCACAAGATCATCAAGCTGAACATCGGCAACCCCGCCCCGTTCGGCTTCGAGTGCCCCGACGAGATCCTCGTCGACATGATCAAGAATCTGTCCACCGCACAGGGCTACTCCGACTCCAAGGGCATCCCTGCGGCCCGTCGTGCGGTCGCGCAGTACTACCAGACCCGCGACATGCCCGGCATCGGGCTGGATGACGTCTACCTCGGCAACGGCGTCTCGGAGCTGATCCAGATGGTGTGCCAGGCACTGGTGGACGACGGCGACGAGGTGCTCGTGCCGCAGCCGGACTATCCGCTGTGGACGGCGTCGGTCGCGCTCGCCGGGGGCCGTGCCGTCCATTACGTGTGCGACGAGGAGGAGAGCTGGTGGCCCGACGTCGAGGACATCGCCTCGAAGATCACCGAGCGCACCAAGGCGATCGTGGTCATCAACCCCAACAACCCCACCGGCGCCGTGTACCCCGAGCACGTGCTGCGCGACATCGTCGAGGTCGCCCGCACGCACGGCCTGATGATCCTGGCGGACGAGATCTACGACAAGATCCTCTACGACGATGCGGTCCACACCCCGATCGCGTCCCTCGCGCCCGATCTGCTGTCGATCACCTTCAACGGGCTGTCCAAGGCGTACCGCGTGGCCGGCTTCCGCGCCGGATGGATGGCGCTGTACGGACCCAAGGATGATGCGACCAGCTTCATCGAGGGCCTGGACGTGCTCTCGAACATGCGGTTGTGCCCGAACGTGCCGGCCCAGCACGTGGTGGCGACGGCGCTGGGCGGCTATCAGTCGATCAACGAGCTGCTCCTGCCCGGAGGGCGCCTGCTCGAGCAGCGCGACGTGGCCTATGAGGGGCTCAGCGCGATCGACGGGGTCAGCGTGGTCAAGGCCCAGGGTGCGCTGTACATGTTCCCGAAGCTGGACCGCGAGATGTACGCGATCGAGGATGATGAGCAGTTCGCCTATGACCTGCTGCGCACGCAGAAACTGCTGGTCACCCACGGCACCGGTTTCAACCTCGCCACGCCGGACCATTTCCGCCTGGTCACGTTGCCCAGCACGGAGCTGCTCGCCAACGCGATGGACCGCATCGCCGACTACCTCGCCGGCATCCGCCGCTGAGCACGGGCGGCCGCGCCCGGACGGCGAGGGCGTACGGCGAGGGCGGGCGGCGAGCTCAGACCGCGGCGCGCTCAGACGGCGAGGGCGAGCAGCAGCGCGAGCACCGCGAGCAGGGGAAGCGTCCCCTGCCGCACGGCAGCGCCGCGATGCGCGGGCGAGCTGAGCAGCAGCACCGTGGCCGCTGCGAGCATGCACCCGGTGCCGGCGAGCATGAGCGTGATGCCCACCGTGCTGAGCCCGGCGAGGGCGAGGACGGCGCCGAGTGCGGCGAGCACGCCGAGGAACAGGTTGTAGAAACCCTGGTTGAACGCCAGGTCGTGGGTCGCGGCCACCTCGGCCTCGCTCTGCTCCCCGAACACCTTCGCAGCGCGGGGGCTGCCCCAGGCGAGCGACTCGAGGACGAAGATGACCGCGTGGAGCAGGGCCGCGAGCAGGGCGAGGACGGATCCGAGGGCGAGCACGGCGGCCTTCCGGGGAGAAAAGGGGTGAGCGCGGCGGCGGGAGCGGTTGCCGACTCCTGCCGCCGCGGATCAGGCGTTCGAGGTCTGGGGCATCCCCGACTGGGAGACGCGCACCATCTCGTCGCGCTCGACGACCTTGACGCGGGCGCGGGGCTCGCCGTCGGCGTCCACCGCGGCGGCGCCGAGCGACTTCTCGTGCTCGTCCAGGGCGGTCCAGCCCTCCCACGTCGTGTACTGGACGCCGCGGTCCTCGAGCAGGCGCAGGATCGCGTCATCATCGCGCTCGGGGGCCGCAGCGAGGACGCCGGCGTCGATGTCCTCGATCAGCGAGGTGATGGTCTCGATCGCGTCGGACTTCGTGGCGCCGATCAGGCCCACCGGTCCGCGCTTGATCCAGCCGTTGGCGTAGACGCCGGGCAGCACGGTCCCGTCGGCCTCGGTGACGCGGCCGGCGTCGTTGTGGATCACGCCGCGTGCGGCGTCGTAGGGGATGCCGGGCAGCTCCGAGCCGTGGTAGCCGACGGCGCGGTAGACCGCACCGATCTCGTAGTCCAGGAACTCGCCGGTGCCCTGCACGCGGCCCTCGGCGTCGAGGCGGGTGCGCTCGAAGCGCATTCCGGTGACCTTGCCGTCCTCGCCGAGCACCTCGACGGGGCGGTGCCAGAAGTGCATGTGCAGGCGACGCTGCGCGGGGTTGCCGTCCTTGTCGGTCGGCTCCTCGCCGGCGGCCTCGCGGCGCTGCTGCTCCTCGAGCCAGCCCACGAAGGTCCGCGTGACCTGGTCGGTGCGCTTGTCCGCCTTGATGGCCTCCCACTCGGCGTCGGTGATCTGCTCGACGTCGCGGGGGTCCATGACGACCTGGAGGCCCTTGGGGTGGGCGAGCTCGCGCGCCTCGAGCGGGGAGAACTTGGTCTGGGCGGGACCGCGACGGCCGAAGATGTGCACGTCCGTGGTCGCGGCGGCCTGCAGGCCCTCGTAGACGTTCTCGGGGATCTCTGTGCGCAGCAGCTCGTCGGCGCTCTTGGAGAGCACGCGCGCCACGTCGAGTGCGACATTGCCGTTGCCGATCACGGCGACCGACTCCGCGTCGAGCCGCCAGGTACGGGGGTAGTCGGGGTTGCCGTCGTACCACGCCACGAAGTCGGCGGCGCCGTGGGAGCCTTCGAGGTCGATGCCGGGGATGTCGAGGTCGGCATCCTTGAGGGCGCCCGTGGCGAAGATGACCGCGTCGTAGTGGGTGCGCAGATCCTCGGCGGTGAGGTCGGTGCCGAACTCGACGTCACCGAGGAAGCGGATGTCGCCGCGGCCCAGGATGCGGTGCAGGGCGGTGATGATGCCCTTGATCCGCGGGTGGTCGGGCGCGACGCCGTAGCGGATCAGACCGAAAGGGGCGGGGAAGCGGTCGAACAGGTCGATCGAGACCTCGAGCTCCCCGTTCTTCACCTGCGGGGTGCGCAGAAGGGTCTCGGCGGCGTACACGCCGGCGGGGCCGGAGCCGATCACGGCCAGACGGAAGGGCTTCTGGGAGGAGGACATCTCACCTCGGTCTCGTGGCGCCGTGGCGCCGGGTCTGGTGCGTCGTCGAAGGCGTCGTCGAGGGCGCGCTGATTTCCGCACCACTGTATACGCGAAATTCGTTCCGTCCCCGGTGCATGTGAGCGGCTCGACGCCGCGAAGCCGCTCGAGATCAGGCCTGTTCTGCGGCAAGAACGCAGGTCGCCGGCGTCGTACGGGTGCTGGGGACGAGGGACGCCCGGCGCTGACTTAGCGTGCGCAGACGTTCACTGTCGGTCATCTTCCTCGCGAGGGGACTTCCGGCCGCCACGGCGACTCCTGACGACGGCTGCGACCCCCGACGACGGCGTCCCCCGGTGACGACCACCGACGGCGACTCCCGACATTGACGGCGATTCCCGATGTCGTCCCTCGACGACGACGGCGGCTCGACGGACTACTCCGGGGTGGGGGCCGACGCGCCCGTCGTCGCGACCGGCTTCTCGGAGGCGGAGGCCGAGGCGTCGACCGGGACCACCTCGACCGCGACGTCGAGCGTGCTGCGGGATCCGGGAGGGCCGACGACAATGCCCTTCAGCGGCGGCACGTCCGCGTAGTCCCGGCCCCAGGCCGTGGTCACGAAGCGCTGATCCACGAAGGTGCGGTTGGTGGGGTCGATGTCCACCCAGCCGATCCCGGGCACCAGCACGCTCAGCCACGCATGGGAGGCCGCCGAGCCGACCATCTCGCCGGCGGGCTGGGTGACCAGCGCCCCGGCCTGGGAGGGCGCGGTGCGCAGATAGCCGGAGACATAGCGCGCGGCGAGACCGGCCTCCCGCACCGCCGCGACGCCCACGTGCGCGAAGTCCTGGCACACGCCGTGCCGCGCGGAGAGCACCTCCTGCAGGGTGGAGGCGACGGTGGTGGCCGAGGAGTCGTAGGTGAAGTCGGTGTGGATCAGGCCGGTCAGCTCGGCCAGGCACTCCCCGATGGGCCGCTCCGGGGTGAACACGGCGTCGGAGAGCTCCCTGGCGGCGGTCCCGGCGGGGATCCTCGGCGAGGGGTGCACGAAATCGATGCTCTCCGCGGGCAGCAGCGGCCCCCAGTGCTCGGGGCCGCACAGCTCCCACGGGCGGGACATCGCGTCGGCGCCGTACCGTCGTTCCGCCACGGTCACCAAGGCGTGGGAGTGCACATCGAGCCGTTCGTGCATGCCGTCGACCAGCAGGTACGTCGACGAGTTGCCGAAGAAGTCGGTATGGGCCGTGAGCCGAGCCGGCGCCGGATCCACGGCCACCTCATGGGAGAGCACCCGCTGGTGCGGGGTGGCGCGGGGCTCGACGTGGGCGCGGCCGTAGTTGCGCGAGACCGGCTTCGCATAGCGATAGCTGGTCAGGTGGTGAACGCGGTAGTCGAGCGACGGGGCCGACGGCTCGTCGTCGTGGCGCAGCGGGATCTTCGGAGCGGCACGGCGTGCGGGTCCGGGATTCTCAGACATCGTCGATCCCCCATCGTGACGTGGCCTCCGAGGGCCGGAAGTAGTGGTCCTCCAGAGCGGTCGCCAGTTCGCGCAGCGAGGCGATCGCGGAGTCGACCTCGGCGAGCATCGCCGTCGGCGCCCCTCCGCTCTCGCCGCCCTCGACCAGCATCCCGCTGCCGGGGCGCAACAGGGACCGTGGCTCCCAGGAGGCGATGCGGGAGCGCAGCGAGGTCCACGGCGCGCGCAGCTCCGGGGCGGGCTCCACCTCGGGCAGGCGATCGAGGGTCGACCCCAGGCGCTCGATCTGGAAGGCGATCGATCGCGGCAGCGTGGTGTCGTGCAGCAGCAGCTCGAGGAGGAGCTCGGGCTGGACGGCCGCATGGAACGAGCGCCGGTAGGAGGCCCCGGACTCGGTGATCTGGGCGATCGCGGTGGCGATGCGGATCTCGGCGGCGCGGGAACGGCGATGGCCCAGGGCGACGCGCAGCAGCGCGAGCAGCCCCATCGTCCGTTCGAGCTTTCGTCCGGCTTCGGTGAAATCCCATCCGAGGTTGCGGGGCATGGAGTCGGCGACCGCGCCCGAGAGGGTCAGGCAGCCGTCGACCACGTCGGTCAGGCCCTGTTCGAGCGGCTGCAGGTCCGAGCCGTTCAAGGTGCCGAAGCTACCGCGCATCCGCGCGATGATCGGCCACACGTCATCGGAGACGAGATCCCGCAGGGTGCGAGTGGTGTGGGCCAGCGACGAGTAGGACTGGGCGAGAGAGCCGGGCCGGCCCGCGTCGGTGAGCAGGCTCAGGATCTCCCGGTGCACGGCGTCGGGATCCGTCGGATCCAGGGCCTGGAACCCGGGATAGGTCGTGGTGACGTGGGTGACCGCCCCGAGCAGCACCGCCTGGGCCGTGGTGGCAGCGCGGCTGTGCTCGGAGCCGAGGTCGTTGGAGGTGTCCAGCACGGTGCGCAGCAGCCGGGCGGTGGAGTCGACCCGCTCGAGATAGCGGCCGAACCAGAACAGGTCCGAACCGATCGACCGGGTCATCGCGGGCGGGGCGGCGAGGACTCCGTGGCTGGCGGGGCCACCGTTCCCCTGTGCACTCATCTCGAGGGTCGAGCCGTTCAGCGCGGAGTCGTCCGGGCGGGGCTCCTGGAGATCGCGGGGATCATCCGGCAGGGAGGAGGGCTCCGGGACGGCCACGCAGATGTCCTTGAGTGCTTCGGGGCCGTCGTCCGCAGTGCGGGCGACGCCGCCGGGGAGCACGTCGAAACCGTCCTCGGAGGCGATCACCAGCAGCTGCAGACGGACGGGCCGCTCCACGAGCTGGTCGCCGCCGTGGGGGTCCACCGACAACCAGCCGGCGCCCATCGGTGCCTGACCTGCCTGACCCGGAGAATCTGCCGATCCTGGCGGACCCGGAGACTCTGCCGGACCTGCCGGACCTGCCGGACCTGCCGGACCCGTCGGATCCGCCGGACCTGCCGGCCGCAGCTGGAGGTCCTCGTGGAGGATCTGACGGCACAGATCCGGCAGGGTGGCCCGCAGCGCAGGGTTCTCGAGCAGACCGGTGCCGAAGGGGTTCAGCATCTGGAGATCGCCGCAGCGTGCGGCCTCGACCAGCCCGGTCACTCCGCCGTAGGGCGTCGGCCCCAGATCCAGGGGATCCAGCAGGTGCGAGGGCAGCAGGCGCACCAGGGAGTCGACCGTGTCCCCGGAATCGGACTCCAGGCCCGGTCGGCGCAGGGTCAGCGTGCCGGACCCGGTGCGCAGGTCGCCCACGGAGACCAGAGGCGCGCCCAGCAGGTTCGCGAGCCAGCTGTGGTCGAAGGCGCGCAGCGGGTCCTCGGGATCGGTGTCGGTGAGCACCACGGTGCGTCCCGCACGCCCCTCGGCACGGGAACGGTGATGCAGTGCCGTGCGGACGGTGTCGAAGAAGGGGTGCAGTCGGCGCAGCGCGGTCGAGCCGTACAGGGTCGGTGCGCAGCGGGAGAGCACCCGGCGCAGCTCCAGGGCGGTGCCGGCGCCCTCGGGCACGTCGAGGTGGTCCTCGTGCACCACCCAGCTGCCCTCCTCGGTGCGGGAGACGACGCAGCTCAGCGCGAACAGATGGGCGGAACCGGCGGACGGGATACCGATCGCGGAGCGCAGGTAGGCCGGATCCTGGAGGAGCTCTGCCGCGGGGGCGACGTCGGTGCCGAGCACCGTGCGCGGTCCGTACAGATCCGCGTACAGCGCATCGAGCAGCCGCATCCGCTGCACCAGGCCCGAGGAGAGGGTCTCCCACTCCTCGGCGTCCAGGACGACGGGGACCGGATCGATGCGCGGAGGGGCGACGGAGACGTCGGCGGCGAACATCCTCGCCGCCGACGTCGCGGCGCGCGACCGGCCGACGGGGCCGAGCGCGGCCAGCTCGTCGGCCAGGGCCGTGGGTGGTGCGATGCTCACCCGTCCATCGTAGGCACGGAGCCCTGATGGGTAGTCAGGAGAGGCGTCACGAGCCGGTGCCGACGGGCAGTCCCTCGGAGGGCTGGACCACCACGAAGCCCGGGCCGTGGAAGGCCAGCTGGAATGATTCGCCGGAGCCGCGCCCGATCAGCGAGCCCATCTTGAAATCGTTCTTGATCTGCGGCTGCAGGTTCGCGGACCAGCACACGGCGGCCTGCGGATCCACGAAGGTGGGCTGCTGGGAGCAGTCCAGCAGCATCGGCGGCCCGTCGGACGTCACCGCGACCATGCCCTGCCCCTGCAGGAACAGGTTGAACAGTCCTCCCGCCATGAACCCTGCCCCGCCGAGCGACCGGATGTCCCACTGGATGGAGGAGTCGAAGGCCAGCATGTTCCGGGTGTTCAGGGTGAGGGCTTCGCCCTCGAGCTGGATCAGGAAGATCTCGTTGGCCTGGCGGGCGTAGAAGATCTCGCCGTGGCCGCGGGTGCGCATCATGTTCGCGCCTTCGCCGGTCGCCATCTTCTTCAGCAGCTTCATGCCGCCGCCGGAACCCTGATAGGAGAAGTCCATCTGGCCCTGATAGGCGACCATCGCGCCGGCGGAGGAGATGATCTCGGGGGCCTGCGGGTTCAGCGAGCAGCGCAGCATCTTGGGGGACTGCAGCGCCCAGCGATCCGTGGTCTGGCGTTCCTGGTTGGAGGCGTCGAACAGGTTGGAGCGCATGGCGGCCCTCTCCTCGGGTGGGGTGATGTGTGCGAGCGGACGACTCGGGGGATCGAACGGTTCGCGGTGTGACGACGCGCACCGCATGGCGAGGGAGATCTTCTCACGGTGGGGCAGACACCTCCCGGCGGTGCCGCATCGCGGTGCGGAACGGCGCGACGCGCGTGCACTGAGGGCGCGATGCGCGTGCGGAGCGGGTTCGATGCGAGTGCGGAACAGGAGCGTGCAGGGATCCGCGGTGGTGACTGTGTGCGGGAGCGGTGAAGCGGATGCCTGCCGGCCGCCGCGCCTCGTAGCATGGCGGACATGGTCGAAACTCCGCCTCCCGGCTCCGCGGGATCCACCGGATCGCACGGGTCCCCTCGCGGCGAGCGCCGTGATCCACGGCTGGTCACGCTCGCCGAGGACTCCGGCTACGAGATCCTGGGCAGGATCGGCGCCGGCGGCATGGGGATCGTCTACCGGGCGTTCGATGCGGATGACCACGAGGTGGCCATCAAGCTGCTGCGTCATGAGATCTCCGACGATCCTCGAGCGCGCGAGCGCCTCTCCCGCGAAGTGGCCGCCCAGAAGCTGGTGCGCAGCGACAACATCGTGCGGATCCTGGATGCGGAGCTGGATTCCTCGGACGCCTTCGTGGTCACCGAGTTCGTGCCCGGCCCGACGCTCGAGGACGCCGTGCGCACCCAGGGCGGCCTGCATCCCGAGGCGGTCCGCGAGATCGGACTGGTGATGGGCGACGCCCTCAACGCGATCCACCGCTCCGGTGTGATCCACCGCGACCTCAAGCCCAGCAATGTGCTGCTGCGCGGTGCCGATGAGGAGGACCTCACCGGTTTCGATCCCGACGGCGACCGGCTGGACCCCGTGATCATCGACTTCGGGATCGCGATCGCCGCCGAGGAGTCCCGCCTGACCTCGACCGGGCTCGTGATGGGCACGGCCGCCTACCTGGACCCCGAGGTGATCCGCACCGATCACACCGGTGAAGCGGGGGACTGGTGGGCGTGGGCAGCGCTGCTGGCCTTCGCCGCGACGGGCCGAGAGCCCTTCGGCAGCGGCCGCGCCGACCTCGTGTTCCTGCGTGCCGAGCGCGGCGAGATCGACGTGGACGGCCTGCCCGTCGAGCTCGCCGCCTGGCTGCGTTCCGCCCTGCAGTCCGAGCCGTCCCAGCGCCCCGCCCCCGAGGATCTGCTCGCGCGGCTCACGGAGCTGGACCTCAGCCGTTACGAGGACGCCGGGCCGACGGAGGCGCTGAACACCGATGGCTCTACGGCCGCGCTCCCGGTGACGGGGGCAGGAGGGGCTGCCGGCGAGGACACCGATGCCGTGGGCACGGCCGCGACGAACGCTGGTGCTGGTGCTGGTGCTGGTGCAGCCGGTGCGGCTGCCGCTGGTGCGGTCGGCGCGGCGTCGGCCGCAGCCGCCGACGGGCCCGGGACTGGTGGTGTCGACCCGCGGCCTCCGCACAGCCACGAGGCGATCGGTGACGAGCCGCCGACGGAGGCCCTGCCGCGCGTCGGCACCCCGGATGAACCGCCCACCGAGGCGCTGTCCCTCGGCGGCTCGGGGTACGACGCGGAGGACGCTCCCACGGAAGCCCTGCCCGTGATGGGCCCGCCCACCCGGCAGATGCCCGTCGTGCCCCCGTCGGCCCCGCCGCCGCCCGAGCAGACCGGCGGATTCGGTGTGACCTCGCAGTACCCGGTTCAGCGAGCCCCGCAGCAGTACGCCGCAGACCCTCGGCAGGCCGCGCACTACCCGGCCCCGGGCCAGACGGTCGCGCAGCCGGCGCAGCATCCCGCGTACGACCCCTCGGCGCTGCAGCAGGGGCCGCCGCCGGGCTACCCGGTCCAGGGCGGGGGCCAGATGGCTCCGATGCAGCAGGGCTGGCCCGCCCCGGCTCCGCGGCCTCCGCGCCGCCCGGTGCTGGTGTGGCTCGGGCACCTCTTGATCATCGCCCTCGCTGCGCTCGCGCCGTACGTCTCCCTCATCGCGTTCGTGCTGCTGGGCACCCTCGCCCGCACCTGGGAGCGTTCGCACCGACGGATCGCGGACCGCCGCATGCGCGGCTCCACCGGCTCCGGTCCGCTGTGGGCCGCCGGCCTCATCAGCCCGTTCGCCGCTCTCCTGGGCCTGCTCGAGATCGTCCTGCAGGCCATCTTCCCGCTGATCCTCGGCGTGCTGGTGGGCATCGCGATCGATGCGGGATGGACTCTGCTGGAGCGCTCGGCCCCGCCCGACGGAGTCGCCTTCGGCGCCGCGATGGCGGTGACGCTCCTGATCACCTGGGTGGGCCTGGGCAGCCGCACGACCCGCAACGGCGCTCATCGCATGGTCGATGCTGCAGCGCCGGACCGTGTGTGGACCTCGGTGGTGCTCGTGCTGCTGCTGGCGCTGGTGGGCGCCGTGGTGTTCACCCTGCTGGCCCGCGAGGGCATGGTCGACTACTTCCCGTTCCCCTCCGGCCCCCGGCTCGAGGACATCGCGATCTGGAGGCGCTGAGCGACGCCGAGCCTGTCCGTGAGGTGCCTCATCCCTCCGGTGGCGCTCAGGGAACCCCGGTTAAACTTCCCCCGACCTGTCACCCACCGCAGCCCCGTCCCGGGGTGAGGAGCATTCATGGCCGCGTCCGGATCATCGAAGTCAGCGCCCTCGCAGTCAGCGCAGGAGCGCCGCGAGGCACAGAGGGAGAAGCTCCGCCAGCAGCGTCAGGCCGAGCTGCGCCGGCAGCGTTCCGTGCGCACTGTGGTGATCGCCGCGATCGTCGTGGTCGCGCTGGTCATCGCGAGCGCCATCGGTTTCCTCGTCTACCGCTCCATGCAGCCCGAGCCCGCACCCACCGTGCCGACCGGCATGAGCGAGGACCAGCCGTACTTGACCTTCGGTGCCCCCGAGGACTCCGGCAAGCCGGTCGTCGAACTGCACCTGGACTTCATGTGCCCCATCTGCGGGCAGTTCGAGGAGGTCAACGGTGAGGACGTCATGTCGATGGTCGAGGACGAGGAGATCACCCTCCACCTCGTGCCGCGCAACATGTTGGACTTCGCCTCGACCACGGGCGACTACTCCTCCCGGACGGCCGCCGCCATGGTCTCCGTCTACGAGGAGGACCCGGAGGCGTCGCTGGCCTTCATGCAGCTGCTGTTCGCGAACCAGCCTGCAGAGAACTCCGCCGGCCTCACCGACGAGGAGATCTGGGCCTATGCGGAGGAGGCGGGTGCCTCGGCCGACGTCAAGGCGTCGATCGATGCCGAGACCTACCGTCCCTGGGTGAACCAGATCGCCGATCCCTATGCGGCCGACAAGACGGAGGGCACGCCCTACGTCGAGATCGACGGGACGCAGTTCCAGGACTGGCAGACCGAGGGCGCCCTGCGCGAGGCGGCGCTCGCCGCCGGTGGGGACGCCGCGGCCTCCGACGGTGGTGAGGGCTGAGAAGCTCGTCCGCGGAGCCCGCTGGGCTCCTCTAGACTTCTGGGGTCGGCCGATCCGTCGGCCGACCCCACCCGCTGGAGTGGCGCAACGGTAGCGCACCTGTCTTGTAAACAGGTGGTTGCGGGTTCGATTCCCGTCTCCAGCTCGATCAGGAAGACCCCATCAGGCGCAATGCGTGATGGGGTCTTCCGCTGTGGTCCTTGGACCCGCTGTGATCCCGTCGTGGCCTCGCTGTGGCCCTGCGGGGCGGTGCCGTCACCGGCCCCGGGACGGGGCTCCATGAGCGGTCAGAAGCGGGAGTAGGTCACCTTGTTCACCGTGAAGCCGTGGCCGGTCATCACGTTCCAGCAGGTCATCCCGTCGAAACGACTCGTGCAGGCCACGTCGCCGTGGGCTGCGCTCTCGTCGTACTCCAGGGTCTGCGCGGAGTCGCTGAGGAAGGACTTGCCGCAGGCGGTCGCCGCGTCCTCCGCTCCGACCTGGATGGAGAAGGGGCCGTTGTCACAGTCCTCGAGGCTCGCGTCGGCGTAGTCCCGCTCGAGCACGGAGCAGGCCACGGAGTCGTCCTCGAGCAGGCAGACGATGTTTCCGGTGGGGGACTTCAGCGCCGTGATGTCTTCGGCGTCGTCGGGCGCTGGGGAGACGGGCTCCTCGGAGGGCTCCTCGGTGGTGGGCTCCTCGGTCGGCGACTCCGAGGGGGCCTCGGAGGCCGAGGTCGCACTCGTGCGCTGGTAATCCTCGCCATCGTCGCTGACCCAGGCCCGCACCACGAACGCACCGACGATCACCAGCAGAAGCGCCAGCAGCAGGCAGCCGCCGCAGGCGAACAGGGCGCGTCGACCGTTCGAGCCGGAGCCATCGGAGTCGGCCTCCGGTGGCACGGTGGGAGGGCCGCCTGCCGAGGCGGCCGCAGTCGGGCCGGTCTGACCGTGCGGCGGCACGCCGTAAGGGTCGGGCGTCGGATAGTCGGGAGTCGGATAGTCGGGATACGTGGCGGCCCGGGAGGCGCTGGTGCCAGCAGCCAGGCCCGTACCCGCGGCGACGCCAGCGCCGGCTCCCGCAGCGATGCCTGCGCCGGCTCCCGCAGTGACGGCTGCGCCGGCACCTGCAGCGGGTGCGGCGTCCGAACGGGATGCTGAGGAGGGGCTGGTCGCGGGGGACGCCCCTGCGGGGCCGAGGGGGACGACACGGGCGGACGGGGCCACACGCACGCCGCCGGTCGTGGGAGCGGCGGGCGCGGAGTCGGGTGACGCCGCACCGGCGGGGGAGGGGGCCGACCCCTCTGCCGGGGAGGACGCGCTCCAGGCGTCGGCCGACGCGAGGTCGCCCCAGACGGACGCTTCGTCGGAAGCCTCGGAGGCCTCGGAAGCCTCGGAGGCCTCGGAAGCCTCGGAGGCCTCGGAAGCGTCGGGCGAGCCGGTGGCGCGAATACCAGCCGCCGCGACCTCAGGCCGAGCGGGGCTCTCCGTCGTCTCGGTGTCGTCCTGGTCGGTGACTGCGGGCGAGATCTGCGTGTCGTCCTGGTCGGGGATCACGGGGGACGCCTGGGTCTCGTCAAGGTCATAGCCGTCGGAGCCGCCGGAGTCGTCGGGGTCGCCGGAGCCGTCGGACGGTTCTGCGGCCCTCATGGCCTCGTCGTACGCCTTCTTCGCCCAGGGGTTCGTCGCCAGGATCCACGATCGCGCCACCTCGGGGCACGACGGGTTCAGCACGATCGTCCTCTGCAGCTGAGGGTGCTTCTCGGTCAGTTCGAGAAGGCGCTCCGGCGGGGTGCTCGGATCGCGTGCTTCCTCAGCTGATGATCGTGGCTCTGCCACATCCACTCCCTCGGTGTCGACACGGGCTCGCGGGGGCGCCCAGGTACGGCTCGAGCCGTACGCGGACGGGGACGAACCTCCGAGAGTCTGACACCAGGCACTCCAGCGGTCCACTCCCGAGCCCGCGATGTGGATCCCTTCCCGGTCTGGTCGGCAGGTCACGAGATGGCGCGGACCAGGGGTGCGGGCACACTTTTCCTGCCGTCATCGATCCCGCGGGCCGTTGGATCTGTGACGGTGCTCATGGCATGGGCGGGTCGTGGTGGAGACCCACGGGCCCGCAGGGATCACCGCTCGGCTGCGCGACCTCTGAAACAGCCGGGTCCTCACCGACGGGCGCCGTGCGATCGGTCGGCACGGCCCGCATTCGGTGTTCTGGATCCCGATGGAGATCATCGGGATCCTGGCGATCGTCGGCGGACTCGTCCTGGCAGGGGCGACACTGGCCGGTGCACTCGTGGCGTGAGGCCCGGCCCACCTGGCCCGCCTCGGTGACAGCTCTCAGCAGGTGCAGCGGTCGGTAGGATGCGCGACAGCCCGGGACCCCTCGGTGCAGCGGAGGCGAGCACGGGACGGGAACGGATGAGCGATCACGCGCAGTCGGCGGGCACGACGAGATCTCGGAGGCTGACCGTCGCGCTGCTCCTCTCCATCGGATGCCTCACCGCCTCCGTGCTCCTGCTGCTGGCCACCACGGCCGGCGGCATCACCTATCTCGTGCTGCAGAAGCGGGCTGCGGAGGCCACGACGACGTTCACCGGCGCGACATACGCCTTCGGCTACCCCGTGGACTGGCACCGGACCACGACCGGCGTCGAGCTTCCCGATCCCGATCAGGTGCTCGAGCTCAGGAACGACGACACGACGAAGTACGTGACGGTCCTGGACCGCAGCGGGGCGATGTCGGCCGCAGGGGAGTGCTCGGACGCTACCGCGCGCACGGACAGCCAGGGGTTGGGGGCCGACCAGAACGAGGTGATCAGTGCTCGTGACGTCGACGGCCGTGAGGCTCTCCACCATCGCGCCGTCGCCACCGACCTGGACGGGGAGCACTCCTCCAGCGTGGTGGACACCTGGTGCATCCCCAAGCCCGACGGGGTGGTCCTCTTCGTGGCCCAGACCTTCAGCGACGATGACAGCCCCGAGTCGATGCCGGATGTGGAGAGGATCCTGGACAGCTGGGAGTGGACGGTCGACGGCCTGCCCGCGGAGGACTCATGACGCACCAGCCCACGAGGCCGGCAGGGACCCGCCGTCCCCTGATCCTGCTGATCGCAGGCTTCCTGATCGCGGCGCTGCTGCTCACGCTGCTCGCCGTCGGCACGGTCACCTACCTCGTGCTGAGCACCAGGCCGGAGCCCGCCGCCGCCCCGGAGTTCCCGACCTACCAGGCGCCGACGCCCATGACCGAGGTCGATACCGGCTGGTACACGTTCTCCTATCCCGCGCACTGGGCGCCCCAGGACCCGTCGGAGGACATCTCCTCGTTCGAGTACGTCCTCACGACCCTCGACGCTGCAGACAACTCGAAGATGGCCGTCATGGACTACGTGGTCGAGGACGGGATCGAGGAGGAGTGCCAGGATCAGGCCGAGGCGCTGAGACTCCACGAGATGCCCGAGGTCGAGGTGGACGGTCGCGTCGCAGCGCACTATCAGACCATCGCGCCCGCCCCGGACACGGAGGAGACCATGGTCCAGGACCTGTGGTGCCTGCCCAGGCAGTTCCACATCGTCGTGGTGCTGGGACGCACCAGCGGGCCGGAGGCCGAGGCCGCAGGGGTCTCCGAGGCCCAGAAGGTCCTGGACACCTGGTCGTGGACCACGGAGTCCTGAGCATCCCGGCTACTCGACCCGGGGGAGTGTCTCAGTCAGGGACCAACGAGAGCCAGGGAGAGTCAGGGGGCCCATGGGGCGGGGGTCAGGGCCTCATGTCAGCGGACCCAGGTCCACGTATCGAGCATGACGTCGGCGACAGGCGCGGGGCCGGCGCCGTCGGGGGAGGAGCCCTCGGCGAGGAGGACGACGACGCTCTGGGCATCTGCCATGCAGTATGCATCGCCCTGATGCCATCGGTCCTCGCTGTACGAGACCCACCGACTGTGCGCCGCGCGAGCACCGTCGACCATGAGCGGGTCGAGGACCTCGGCGGAGATCGTCGCCAGGCCCTGCTCCTTGGCGCTGTCGAGCAGCACGGAGCAGAAGCCAGCGGCATCCCGGATGCCCGTCGTCTCGCGAGCGATCGCGACCCGCTGATCCTCGGAGGGGGACGCGAGTGCCGAGAGCACCTGGAGGGAGACGAACTCAGGGTTCTCGACCTCGGACCATCCCGTCGGGACCACGGTGCTGATGCCGTCCACCTCCAGCGGGACCGTCTCCGGGGACGTGGCGGCATCGCGCTGGATGACCAGATAGGTCACTCCGCCGCCGATCGCCAGGACGAGTGCCAGGCACAGGAGACCGGTGCAGAGGAGCACCGCGCGCACGGCACGCCGTCGGCGAGGAGGCCCGCCGCTCGCCGCGGACTCATCTCCCGCAGAGCCGGAGGCATCCTCCGCGGAGCAGGGCGCATCGCCCGCCGGGCCGGGGGACCACTCCTCGCGACCGCCGGGCGGCCCGGCGACGCGGGTCGTGTCCCCGACCCGGGTCCTCACTGCGGGATCCGCCAGTCGATCGGTGCGGCGCCCTGCGCCTCGAGCAGCTCGTTGACCCGGGAGAAGGGGCGCGAGCCGAAGAATCCGCGGGAAGCGGACAGCGGACTGGGGTGCGGGCTCGCGACATACGGCACGTCACCGAGCGCTGGGATCAGGGCCTGGGCATCGCGCCCCCACAGGATCGCCACGAGCGGCCCGCCGCGGGCGACCAGCGCCTGGATCGCGGCGTCGGTGACGAGCTCCCAGCCCTGGCGTCGATGCGAGGCGGGGGCGCCCGGCGTGACCGTGAGGACCCGGTTCAGCAGCAGCACGCCCTGATCCTGCCAGGCCGTGAGATCGCCGTGGCTCGCACGCGGTATGCCCAGGTCGGTCTCCAGCTCGGTGTAGATGTTCGCGAGCGAGCGCGGCAGCGGCCGCACGTCACGGTGCACCGCGAAGGACAGCCCGATCGGATGGCCGGGCGTCGGATAGGGGTCCTGACCGACGACGAGCACGCGCACGTCCGCCATCGGGCGGGTGAAGGCCCGCAGCACGGCATCGCCGTGGGGGAGGTAGCCGCGGCCGGCCTCGATCTCGGAGCGCAGGAACGTTCCCAGGGCGTGGATCCTGTCCTCGACGGGGGCGAGGGCCTGGGCCCAGTCGGCACTGATGGTCTCGGGAAGAGGCGTCGGCATGTGAGCAGTCTTCCACCCGTCGGGGGAACGCGGCGAGCCGAGTTCGGCAGCGGTCCGCTCCCGCGTAGCCTCGAACCATGTCCGCTGACCATGCCCGTGATCGAGATCGCGCCCCGCGCGAGAGCGAGGCGACCGATGCGGCGCTGTGGGACCCGGAGACCGGCGACGCACCCGATCCGGTGACCGGTCCGGCGCCGTCGGCCCCGCAGGACGGACTGACCGAGCGCGACCGGATGATCCTCGCGCTCGAATCCCGCACCTTCCGCTACGTCGGGGCCAAGGAACGAGCCATCCGCGAGGAGATCGGCATCTCCAAGGTGGCGTACTACGTGCGGCTCAACGCCCTGCTCGATGACCCCTCGGCCCTGCGCGCGGCCCCCGCCGTCGTGAACCGGCTGCGCGACCGGCGCACCTCCGAGGACGGCGTCCCGCCGGTGCGTGACTCCGGTCGCGTGGCCTGACGGACCGGGTGCCGGGGCGTGTGCTCCACCCGCAGGACGGATCGAGCAGGTTTAATGGGGCCGTGGCTGATTCCCAGTATCCTTACCCGCCGGACCGGTTCGACGACGAGGCGGACGCCGTCTCGTTCCACGGCGCCCATCGCGCCGAGGAGCCGTTCTGGCGACAGAACCTGCTCTACATCATCATCATCGGCGCCGCGCTGGTGATGCTGATCGTGCTCCTGTTCGTCATCGGAGGTCGCGGAGGCGGCGGCGATGATCGTGCGCAGGACCCCACCACTCCCGCCGCGAGCGAGGACTCCTCGTCCGAGTCCGAGGCCGAGGAGAGCGACGAGGAGGAGCCTGCGGCGGAGCCGGACAAGTCCACCCCCGTGCTGGTCGTCAACGCCGGCGGGATCAACGGCCTGGCCGGGACCTGGCAGGAGAACCTCGAGGATGCCGGCTGGTCCGACATCAGCCTCAACACCGCGGACAACGTCCAGCAGGAGCCCATCGTGTTCTACCGCGACGCGGAGGATGCGGACACCGCGAAGGCCCTGGCCGAGGAGGTCGGCGCCGGAGAGGCCCGCCAGAGCGACGAGTACGACGCGCGCATCACCTTCGTGGCGGTCGACGAGCCCGATGCGGGCGACGACGGGGGCGACGGCGAGGGCTGATCCGCTCGTCGCCACGCCTTCTGTTCCAGCATGCGACGCGCGCCTGCCTTCCCCCTGGGGTCGGCGGGCGCGCGTCGTGCTGTGCGCGGCGGCCGGTCCGGGGCAGATCCGGGGATGCGGGCGGTCGTCGGCTCTGCACTCCGGCGTCGGCCCAGAGCAGAAAGCACGAATCCGACCCTGCGGAGTTAGCACTCTCCCCCTCCGAGTGCTTATGATGATCTGGCACTCGGTGATCGAGAGTGACAGCGCCCCTCGGGGCAGTCGCCCTCGGGAGTCGGGAGCCTGATCGGACAGCAGGCACTGCTGCTCGACCACGAACATTCCGGCCCCGTGAGGGATCCGGCGCCGTGGGACATGAACACGGCGTGGGATCTCGTCCGTCGCGGGCACAGGGTCGGGTGGACACCACACCACACGGGAGAGATTCCACAATGGCCAAGCTCATCTCTTACGACGAGGAGGCCCGGCGCGGCCTCGAGCGGGGAATGAACCAGCTCGCCAACGCCGTCAAGGTCACCCTCGGCCCCAAGGGCCGCAACGTCGTCCTCGAGAAGTCCTGGGGCGCCCCCACCATCACCAACGACGGCGTGTCGATCGCCAAGGAGATCGAACTCGACGATCCCTACGAGAAGATCGGCGCCGAGCTCGTCAAGGAGGTCGCCAAGAAGACGGACGACATCGCGGGCGACGGCACCACCACCGCCACCGTCCTTGCCCAGGCACTGGTCAAGGAAGGCCTGCGCAACGTTGCCGCAGGCGCCAACCCGATCGCGCTCAAGCGCGGCATCGACCAGGCCGTGGCCGCGGTCTCCGAGACCCTGCTCGCGCAGGCCACGGAGATCGAGACCAAGGAGCAGATCGCCAGCACCGCCGCCATCTCGGCGGCCGACCCGGCCATCGGCGAGCTCATCGCCGAGGCGCTCGACAAGGTCGGCAAGGAAGGCGTGATCACGGTCGAGGAGTCCAACACCATGGGCCTCGAGCTGGAGCTCACCGAGGGCATGCGGTTCGACAAGGGCTACATCTCGCCCTACTTCGTCACCGACGCCGAGCGCCAGGAGACCGTGCTGGAGGACCCCTACATCCTCCTGCTGTCCTCCAAGGTCTCCTCCGTCAAGGACCTGCTGCCGCTGCTGGAGAAGGTCATCCAGGCCGGCAAGCCGCTCGCGATCCTCGCCGAGGACGTCGAGGGCGAGGCCCTCGCGGTCCTCGTCGTCAACAAGCTCAAGGGCTCCTTCAAGTCCGTGGCCGTCAAGGCCCCGGGCTTCGGTGATCGCCGTAAGGCGATGCTGGAGGACATGGCCATCCTTACCGGCGGCCAGGTCATCTCCGAGGAGGTCGGCCTCAAGCTGGAGACCGCTGGTCTCGAGCACCTCGGCCAGGCGCGCAAGATCGTCGTCACCAAGGACGAGACCACGATCGTCGAGGGCACCGGCGACGCCGAGCGCATCGCCGGCCGCGTGTCGCAGATCCGTACCGAGATCGAGAACTCCGACTCGGACTACGACCGCGAGAAGCTCCAGGAGCGCCTCGCGAAGCTGGCCGGCGGCGTGGCCGTCATCAAGGCCGGCGCGGCGACCGAGGTCGAGCTCAAGGAGCGCAAGCACCGCATCGAGGATGCCGTGCGCAACGCCAAGGCCGCTGTGGACGAGGGCATCGTCGCCGGCGGCGGCGTCGCGCTGCTGCAGGCCGGCAAGGACACCTTCGACAAGCTCACCCTCGAGGGCGACGAGGCGACGGGCGTCAACATCGTCAAGGTCGCCGTCGAGGCACCGCTCAAGCAGATCGCGGTCAACGCCGGTCTTGAAGGCGGCGTCATCGCGGAGAAGGTCAAGGGCCTTCCCGTCGGCCAGGGCCTGAACGCGGCGACCGGCGGGTACGAGGACCTCCTCGCCGCCGGCATCATCGACCCGGTGAAGGTGACCCGCTCCGCGCTGCAGAACGCAGCGTCCATCGCGGGCCTCTTCCTCACCACCGAGGCCGTCGTGGCCGACAAGCCGGAGCCCAAGGCCCCGGCCGGCGGCGACGACATGGGCGGCATGGGTGGAATGGGCGGCATGATGTGATCCAGCCTCACGGCTGATCGCGTCGCTCCCACCAGAGCACCAAGGGCCCCGATCCTCTCCGGAGGATCGGGGCCCTTCGCTGTGCGTGCGGCTGGTACTGCCTGGGGTGCTGGGGATCTGTCGACGCCACGCCCTGAGCCGAGCCGCTGACCGCCGGCGCCGATGGGTAGCGCTTTCCCAGGTCAGCGGCGGAATTGCCTGCTCGGGCCGCAACCATGGCAACCGTCGGCAAGGGGTGAGACCGGTTTCCCGGCGGCTGGCACTCTGTCCGAGGTCGGCTTCGCGAAGCGACCGGGCGCTGCGGCCATCGGGCACAGCAGCCCTTCGACGACGGATCTCGGAAGCCCGAGGAACGTCGTCTCGCGCGAGGCCGCGGCTCCTGGGTCACCGGGAGCCCTGTCCGACCGGCACGCCCCGGGAAGGACGACGACGCTGCAGTGCGGTGATCGTCGCGCGCCTTCCGGCCGGAGCTGCCCATTCGAGGAGGAATGCAGTGCGATCACGTTTGCCCCGCCGACGAGGAGCACCCCGCTCGCTCGCCGGCTCCCGCTCCGGAACGCTGGGAGGAGTGGGCCGGCGAGGATTCCTCAAGGCTCTTCCTATCGCCGGTGCCGGTGCCGCCCTCCTGGGAGGCTGCGCCACCAAGGAGGGAGCCGTCACCGACGTGGACAGGGTGCTGTCCATCTCCCTCGGGCAGGCGGAATCGCATCCCAGCTACGGGTCGCTGGTCTCCTTCGGCGAGCGCATCGCCGACGCGACCGACGGCCGCTACGGAGCCCGCGTCTACGCCAACAACTCGTTGGGCGATCAGCAGGAGACGGTCCAGCTGGTCTCCGACGGCGCCATCGACATGGCCGTCATCTCCGGCACTCAGATCGAGAACTCGGAACCGCGTTTCCTGCCCATGAACGTGGCCGGGGTGTTCGACGACATCGACCACCAGAACCGCGTCATGCTCGACGACTCGATCGTCGGCGACCTGTTCGCCTCCCTCGAACCGCACAAGCGCCTCACCGTGCTCGGCGGCTACACCCAGGGCAGCCGCCACCTCTACACCTCCGGCGGCCCGATCGAATCGCCCGACGACCTGGCCGGGATGAAGATCCGTGTGCAGGAGTCCGAGATCTTCCTGCGTCTGATCCGCAACATGGGCGGGGTGCCCACACCGATGGCCTACAGCGAGGTCTACACGGGGCTGCAGGCAGGAGTGCTCGACGGGGCGGAGAACAACGAGATCTCCTACGTCACCCAGCGGCACTACGAGGTCGCCAAGCACTTCACCATGACCAACCATCTCGTCGGCTTCGACTTCATGCTGGCCAACACCGACCTGCTCGCGGACATGGACGAGACCGACCGCGAGGCGGTGCGGGAAGCCTGGAAGGAGACGCAGAGCGAGTTCGTCGAGATCTGGAAGCGGGAGACCGCGGAGGCCACCCAGGAGATGCTCGATCGCGGCGTGATCATCTCCGAGCCCGACGCCTTCGCCCCGATCATCGAAGAGACCGGACAGTCGATCCTCGAGAACCCCGAGGACATCGCGCTGTACGACGCGATCCGCGCGCTCTCCGAGAAGGATGGTGCCTGATGTCCACTCTTCGTCACGGACTGCTCTCCGCTCTCAAGGTGCTGTGCATCGCGCTGTTCTCGGTGCTCGTGGTGGTCGTGGTCTGGCAGGTCTTCACCCGCCAGGTCCTCGGTGCACCGAGCCCCTGGACCACGGTCACTGCCCAGTACATGTTCGTGTGGCTGAGCCTCTTCGCTGCCACGCTGGTGTTCGGCGAGCGCGGCCACATCGCTGTCGACGTCGTGGCCCAGCGCGCGCCGGGCGTCTCCCGCCACGTGCTCATCGTGCTCGTGCAGATCTGCATCATCGCCTTCGCCGTGCTGGTCATGGTGTGGGGCGGTCTCCGCGGCATGTCGATGTCCTGGGACCAGGTGATCCCCGGGTTCCCCTTCACCGTGGGGCACATGTACCTCGCCCTGCCGGTCACCGGTGTGATGATCGGCTGGCTCGCCCTCGAGGATCTCCTCCTCGCGCTGCGCGGCGATGAGCTCGCGCCGCTCGAGCAGACCGACGACGAGGCGGCCGAGAGCTCCGGCGCCGCGGCTGCGGCCGCCGTCGTCCACGAGCAGGGAGCCGACGCACACCCGGTCGAGCGATCGTCCGATGGCTCCGGCACCCTCCCCGACACCGAGAAGGAGCGCTGATCATGGATCCCGCAATGCTCGCCGGGATCATCCTGATCATCGGCATCGTCATTCTCATCGCGCTCGGCGCCCCGATCGCGATCGCTATCGGCCTGCCGTCGGTGGTGGCGCTCATCGCCGTCATGGGCGTCGAACCGGCCGTCTTCGTCTCGGCCCAGCAGATGTTCACCGGGGCGAACTCGTTCTCCCTGCTCGCGATCCCGTTCTTCGTGCTGGCCGGTCAACTCATGAACACCGGTGGCGTCGCGGCGCGACTGATCGATGCGGCGAAGGTCGTGGTGGGGCGGATGCCCGGCTCACTGGCACAGACCAACGTCGTCGCCAACGCCCTGTTCGGCTCCGTCTCCGGCGCTGCCGTGGCCTCGGCTGCGGCCGTGGGCGGCATCCTCGGCCCGCGGCAGCGCAAGGAGGGGTACGACCCGGCCTTCGCCTCTGCGGTGAACGTGGCCTCCGCCCCCTCCGGGATGCTGATCCCTCCGTCGAACACGCTGATCGTGTATTCCCTGGCGTCCTCCACCTCGGTGGCGACCCTGTTCGCCGCCGGCTACGGCCCGGGCGTGGTGTGGATGCTCGCCTGCCTGGTGATGGTCTGGGTGGCGGCGAAGCGACGCCCCGAACTGGTGGGCTCGGACAACGGGGCCGCGCGCGGTGAGCTCACTCTCGCCGTCGCACTGCGCACCCTGCTGGCGGCGGTGCCCGCCGTGTTCATGATGGTGATCGTGATCGGCGGTCTCGTGGCCGGGTTCTTCACCGCGACCGAGTCCGCCGTGATCGCGGTCGTCTATTCCCTGATCCTCGGCTTCATCTATCGCGAGCTGACCGTGAAGAAGCTGCCGGCCGTGATCCTCTCGGCCACCCGTACCACTGCGGTGGTGCTGCTGCTGATCGCGGTCTCCGGAGTGCTCGGGTGGGTGCTCGCCTATGCGACCATCCCGCAGTTCATCTCCACGGCGCTGCTGGGGGTCTCGAGCTCTCCGATCGTCGTGCTGCTGCTGATGATGCTGGCACTGCTGATCGTGGGCATGTTCATGGACCCGACCCCGGCGATCCTGATCTTCACCCCGATCTTCCTGCCGGTGGCACTCGAACTGGGCGTGGACCCGATCCACTTCGGCCTGATGCTCACGTTCAACCTGTGCCTGGGAACGATCACCCCGCCGGTCGGCGTGATCCTGTTCGTCGGCGCCCGAGTGGGTCGCATGAAGGTCGAGCCGGTGATCACGCGCCTGCTGCCGTTCTACGTGCCGCTCGTGACCGGCCTGCTGCTGATCGTGTTCGTCCCGCAGATCTCGATGTTCATCCCGAACCTGCTGGGGATGTCGAGCGAATGAGAGGAGCGCTGGGACGTTGACCGTTCGATGCCCGAGCGGTGGCGGACCAGCACGTCGAGGTCGACTCGACGCAGGCCGCTCCTCGTGAGCGCTGTGGGCCCCGATCCTCTCCGGAGCGTCGGGGCCCTTCGCACGCCGGAACCGGGGCGTGCGCCAGGCGGGCAGGACGCGGTGGGGAGGGCGCCGTGCACCAGGCGGGCAGGATGCCGTGGGAGGGCGCCGTGCGTCAGGAGGCGGCACCGCCGTCCGCTCAGAGGAACGGGTTCCAGAACCGTCCGCCGTTGACCACCAGCAGAGCGATCGGCGTCGCCACGAGCGCGATGCTGACGACGATCACGAACACGTCGGCGGCACGGACGGGTGTCTGGACGGACCAGGTGCGTCCCTTCGCCCGGCCGAAGCCCCGCAGCTCCATGGCGGCGGATACCGACTCGATACGGTCGAAGGTGCCGAGCAGGAGCGGCATCAGCACGGAGGTCAGGTTCCGGAGCCTGGTGGGCAGGCGCACCGCACGCGAGGTGTCCATCCCGCGAGCCTGCTGCGCCTGGGAGATCGTGCGGAACTCGCGCTGCACGTCCGGAATGTAGCGCAGGGCGAGGGAGACGGCGTACGCGATGCGATACGGCACCCCGACCCGCGCCAGGGAGGAGGCGAATTCCGGAGGTCTGGTGGTGGCGACGAACAGCAGCACCGCTGGGAGCACGGCGACGTACTTCAGAGTGACGGCGAGCTGGTAGAACAGCTGCTCGGCCGTGACGTCCCAGCGCCAGGGCCCCTCCAGGAGCAGATGGCGGGTTCCGAACAGGTCGGTTCCGTAGCCGGGAGCGAACAGGAAGATGCCGATGTTGTTCAGGACCATGAAGATGGCGATCAGCCACAGCACGACGGCGAGATCCCGCAGTCGCACACGGGAGACCGCCCACAGCAGGATCGAACCTGCCGAGACGGCGGCGAGGTAGCGGACGTCGAAGCCGATCATCGCACCCAGCACGACGCCGAGGGAGAGGACCAGCTTCGAGACCCCGGAGAGGGTGTGCAGGGGGCCGTCACGGTCGATGTATCCCAGCAGGGGGCTGCTCATCGCTCCTCCTCCCGCGCAGCACGATCCACCGCCACGAAACGGTGCACCAGGGTGTGTGGATCACGGAGACCACAGCGCCTGGCCAGTTCGTAGAGTCCGGTGGTCACGAGGTCGGCGCGACGGGTGAGGTCCGGGTCGGTGAGCACGACGGCGGGGTCGGCGTCGGCCAGCAGGCGCCCGTCGGACAGCACGAGCACGCGGTCCGTGTACTCGACCGCGAGATGCATGTCGTGCGTGATCAGGACGACGGTGGTGCCGTCGGCGTTGAGGGTGCGCAGGAACTGCATGAACTCGGTGTAGTGCGCGAAGTCCTGTCCGGCGGTCGGTTCGTCGAGGATGAGGACGTCGGGTCCGAGCGCGAGCACGGAGGCGATGGTCACGCGCTTTTTCTGGCCGTGGCTCAGAGCCGAGAGGGGCCATGAGCGGAACGGGGCGAGCCCGCAGGCCGTGAGGACGGTGGTGGTGCGACGGGCGATCTCCTCCTCGTCCTCCCCGCGGGCGCGCAGGCCCAGCGCGATCTCCTCGGAGACCAGAGGACGGGAGATCATCTGACCCGGCTCCTGGAGCACGAAGCCGACGTGCTCGCCGCGATCCGAGAGGCTCCATCCGCTCGCATCGGCCGCGCCGATCCGCAGCGCTCCGCCGGTGAGCTTCTCGAAGCCGCAGATCACGCGAGCGAGGGTCGACTTCCCGGCCCCGTTGGAGCCGAGCACGCCGAGCATCTCGCCACGGTGCACCTGGGCGGTGATCCCGTCGAGCAGGACCGAGGTGCGTTCAGGGCTGACACGGACCTCGCAGCGCACGTCCTGCAGGTCCAGTGCGGGGGCGAGTGCGGGCGACGGCTCGGCGGCCTCCGGCTCGGCGGCCAGGGAGGACCCCGCAGTCGCGACCCAGTCGCGCACGGCCGTGATCTGCTGCGCCGTCAAGGCGATGTCCGTGCTGCGGGACGGCCTCTGCTCGGCCGTGGCCGGTGCCCCGGCATATCTCAGCGCGGCGATGTGCAATGGCGGACGAATGCCGTGCTGCTCGAGCAGACCGGAGGCGAGGACGACGTCCGGGGCGGCATCGGCGACGATGCGACCGTCGGCCATCAGCACGAGCCGGTCGATATCGCGGTGCAGGACGTCTTCGAGGCGGTGCTCGACCAGCAGGATCGTCTTCCTCTGGTCACGGTGCAGGTCGTCGAGGAGTTCGATGGCGGCTCGACCGCTGGCAGGATCGAGGTTCGCGAGCGGCTCGTCCAGCAGCAGCACCTCGACGTCGTCGACCAGCACGCCGGCGACCGCGACGCGCTGCTTCTGGCCGCCGGAGAGGTTCTGCGGGGAGTCGTCGAGGCGATCGCTGATGCCGGCGAGCTCGGCGGCCCTCGTGATGAGCGCGGGCATCTCAGCGTGTGGGACCTGCTGGTTCTCGAGGCTGAAGGCGATGTCCTCGGCGACGGTGAGGCCCACGAACTGACTGTTGCTGTCCTGCAGCACGGTGCCGACAACGGACGCGGTGGCGGCCAACGGCACCATGGCAGGGTCGTTCCCGGCCACACGCACCGCACCGTTGGACGTGCCGCGGTGATGGTGAGGAATCAGCCCGTTGATCGCGCTGATCAAGGTGGACTTCCCGGACCCGGAGGCACCGACGATCGCGATCTTCTCGCCGCGCCGCACCGTGAGATCGATGTCGTGCAGAGTCGGCTCGGACTGGGCCCGGTACTGGAAGGAATATCCCGCCAGCTCGATCAGCGGGGCCTCGTCCGATGCGCCACCGGTGTCGGACACGGTCACTGGTCGTGGCTCAGGGATCCGGTCCGGGTACGCGTGCGTGCATAGACCGACAGGATGATCGTGCCCAGCACACAGGCCGTGACCGAGTTCGCGATGAAGGCCAGCGTGCCCTGTGCCCATACCTTGCTCGCAGGCTCGGAGTGGATCAGGACGTCCCCGAGGGGTGCGATGAGCAGCCAGGCCACGGCGTTCGCCAGGAGGATCGCGAGGTTGACGCGGAGGCCCGTCGCCTTCCCGAACTCGCCATCGGTGATCGCGTGCTTGAGCAGCAGCACGCCCACGACCAGCCCGAAGACACCGGAGGCGAGTTCCCAGCTGATCCAGATGCCGTACCCGGTGACGTCGATCAGGAGATGTCCGATGAAGCCCGCCAAGGCACCCACGAGCGGTCCGTACAGCACGGCGAAGACGGCGAGGATCGCGTACTGGATGTTGAGGGACGTGTTGGGGATCGGGGTCGGGATCGCGGCGAAGCGGCCGAGGACGAAGAAGAGGGCGGCCCCGACGCCGATGGCGACCACCTGGGTGACGGGGGAATAGGTGCGGTTCATGGAGAGTCCTTCGTGGGCAGCGGAGAGGGGATCAGCGCACGGGCACCAGGGTCACACGCCACGAGGTGCCGGTGCCGAGGGAGAACGCTCGGGCGTAGTGACCTCGATTGATGGCGATCGCCATACGGTCCAGAGAGTTCACGTAGAGCAGTGATTCGCCCACCTCGACGGCCGCGAAGCTGCGCGCGTACGTGATCTGTGCGGCGTGCACCACCGTGTCGTGGTGGCGGACCCGCACCGTCACGCGGTCGCCGGGTGCGACGTCGAGCTCGCGGAACAGGGTGCGGGGGATCGAGGTCCACAGGGAGCCATAGCGCACGTCGAGGGTGTCGATGGTGCCCTGCACCGCGCCGTCGCTGAGCTCGGGCTCGGTGATGGGCAGGCGCACCATCCGCTCGAGGTCGACGACAGGTCCGACCTCCTCGAAGCTCGTCGCGCCTGAGGCCAGCCGCGCACCGGTGAAGGCATAGATGTCCCGGCCGTGGAAGGTGTAGGACTCCTCCGAACCGGGGCGGCGGTTGCGCGTCTCGTCGATCTCCCGCAGCTCGGTGACGCCGAAGATGCGCTCGAGATGGGTGAGGGTGCCGTTGTCAGGGGTGACGACGAGGTGCCCGGTCGCCGTGCGGGCGACCACCGAGAGACGATCCGAGCCCACGCCGGGGTCGACGACGGAGACGAACACCGTGCCCTCGGGCCAGTAGGTGAGCACCTGCGCGAGACGGTAGGAGCCCTCCCAGATCTCGTAGGGCGGGATGTTGTGCGTGACGTCGTGGATCCGGAGGGAGGGCTCGACGCCGACGGCGACGCCGTACATGGCGCTGACCGCGCCGTCGTCGAGACCGAAATCGGATTGCAGGACCAGAGCGCTCATAGGGGAAGTATGCGACGTCGACAGCGGTGGTCGTGCAGCGAGTCGTCACGCGGTGTCATGTGCCGTCATAGAGGAGAAGCCATGACAGGGACACGGCAGCTGCGACAGGATGGGGTGATGATCCTCCCCAGCGCGCCCTCTCCCGCCTTGAGCATCCTCTCGCAGAACATCCGCATGGACACCGGGACCACCCGCCCCGGGGAACCGGACCATTGGGGCCAGCGGGCGCCCGTGCTCGTCGATCTGCTGCGCACCGCCGATCCCGACGTGGTGGGCGCGCTCGAGGTGCTGCCCTCGCAGCTCCCGGTGCTCGAGGATGCTCTCGCCTCGACGCATCTGCGGCTCGGCTTCGGACGGGAGGGAGGCGGCCGGGACGAGCACAACCTGCTGTTCCTGCGGCGTGAGCGCTTCGAGCTGCTGGGCTGGGACCAGTTCTGGCTCTCCGAGCAGCCGGAGCTGATGGGATCAGTGGGGTGGGACGGCCACTGCCCGCGGATCGCCGTATGGGCACGGGTCCAGGACCGGGACACCGGCCGGGAGCTGCTGATCGCGGTGACTCATCTCGATCACGCCGGACCGCTCGCGCGGATGAACGGCGCAGCCCTGGTGGCGCGCCGCCTGCTCGAGGCGGCCGACGGCGCGCCCGTGATCCTGATGGGCGACTTCAACGCCGATTCCGGCGCGAGCCCGGCGTGGGAGGTGCTGCGCGAGGCGGGGTTCGAGGACGCTCGGCAGAACGCAGCACAGATCCATGGCGAGGACATCGGCACCTTCCCGGACTACGGGGAGCCGACGACCGACGGGCCGCGCATCGACTGGATCATGACCCGCGGTGTCGCCGCCGACGCCTATGCGGCGCACTCGCACGACGTCGACGGCATCCAGGCGAGCGATCATGCCGGCGTGATGGCACAGCTCCGCGCGCTCTGAGCCGTGCCGTTCGGCTCGGAGGAACCCCGGCTCAGAGGCCCCAGGCCTCGGCGAGCAGCTCGAGCCCCTTCAGACGATCCGCCGGGTCGTAGTAGTAGGCGGTGAGGATCAGCTCGTCGGCCTGCGTGGTCGCGACGATCTCCTCGAGCTGGCGCACGACGGTCGCAGGGGAGCCGACGGCGCGGATCGAGAGGGTCTGGTCGACCTGCTGGACGAGATGAGGTGCGGCGACCTCCTCGATCGGCGTCGGCGGCTGGATCTTCTTCCGCTGACCGGTGACCACGCCGAGGAACATCTGCTGCAGGGTGCTGAAATGGCGCTGCGCCTCCTCGTCGGTCTCGGCGACCACGAGGTTCACCCCGACCATGGTGCGCGGCGTCTCGAGCTGCGCGGCCTCGGCACGGGGGTTGAAGTTCTCCCGGTACGTCTCGAGCGCCTTGAGGTACTGGAACGGGGCGAAGTGCGAGGCGACGGAGAAGGGCATGCCGAGCTGCGCCGCGAGGCGAGCACCATTGGCGGTCGAGCCGAGGATCCACATCGGCACCTCGGTGCCGCGGGCGACGTCCGCCGTGATGGGCAGGCTGTCGCCGAGCGGCTCCTCGCGGGACCAGTCCCGCATCTGCTCCACTGCGGCGATGAAGGCCTGGGGCTCCGCCGACGTCCGGGCGAGCAGCTGCGCGGTGAGCTGGTCGGTGCCGGGAGCTCGGCCCAGACCCAGGTCGATACGGTCGCCATGGAACTGGACGAGCGTGCCGAACTGCTCGATGACGGCGAGCGGCGAATGGTTGGGGAGCATGACGCCACCGGACCCGACGCGGATCCGCTCGGTCATCGAGGCGGCACGATCGATCAGCAGCGAGGTGGCGCTGGAGGCCAGGCTGTTGGTGTTGTGGTGCTCGGCGAACCAGTAGCGCTCATAGCCCAGACGGTCGGCGACCTGTGCCCCCTCCATGGACGCGGCGATCGCCTCCCGGGTGGACATCCCTTCGGAGATGGAGACGAGATCGAGGATCGACAGCGGCACGTGAGGGGCATTCATGGCTCGAGCCTAGCCACGCTCCGCAGCCCGTGGACAGGGCACGGGATGAGACGTTCTCGACCGTGGATCCGGGAAGTTCTGGGCGGTCACCGGCGTTGATCACGGCATGAGGCTCTCCCTGCTCGACCGCTCCCGCACGCGCCGTGGCCATCCGGCGTCGTCCGCCCTGGAGCACTCGGCCCGACGGGCCGTCGCGGTGGAGAGTGCAGGCTATGAACGGTTCTGGGTGGCCGAGCATCACGCGGTGCCCGGGATCGCGAGCGGCTCCCCGGCCGTGCTGCTGAGCACGATCGGTGCCCGCACCTCGAGGATCCGTCTCGGTTCCGGCGGCGTCATGCTCCCGAACCATCGCCCGCTCGTCGTCGCCGAGCAGTTCCTCATGCTCGCTGCGCTGTATCCGGGCCGCGTGGATCTCGGGGTCGGCAGGTCGCTGGGGTTCACCGAGCCCGTGCGGGAAGCGCTCGGACGGCTCGAGGTCGCGCCGGAGTCGTTCGCCCAGGAGATCGCAGCGGTGCGCGACCATCTGGAGGGGGCCGCACCGGTCACCGCCTGGCCGGCGGACGCCGGTGACGTGCCGCTGTTCGTGCTGGCGACCGGCACCGGGATGGACGCCGCCGCCGAGCTCGGCCTGCCCGTGGTGATCGGCGGACCGATCCTGGATTCCCCGGAGCTGCCTGCACGGCTGGAGTCCTACCGGCGGGAGTTCCGTCCGCACCGGGGCAGCAGCGCGCAGATCATCGTCTCTCTCGACGCGCTGGTCGCCGACACCGACGAGGAAGCCCTCGAACTGGCCCTGCCCGAGATCTGGGCGATGGCCCGTTCACGGACCACGGGCGTGTTCGAGGCGCTCGAGCCGGTGGATCGGATCAACGCCGCGACCTGGAGCGGCACCGAATCGCGACGGGTGGAGAAGGGGCTGGCCACCACCGTCGCCGGATCCGCGCAGACGGTGCGCCGCCGGCTCGAGCAGATCATCGAGCGCACCGGCGCCCAGGAGATCCTCGCGACGGGCTCGACCTACGACCGCGAGGCGCTCCGCACCTCGGACCGCGAGCTCGCGCGCGTGGTGAACGGCTGAGGATCCCGGGCAGCAGTCGGCTCAGTGCTGCTGCGCGCCGGCCTCCAGGCTCTTGCGGAAGCAGACGCTGATGCCGTCGGTCGGGCTGTAGGGCGCGTAGGTCTCCGCGTGCTGCCAGCCCTCGCGCTCGTACAGCGCGATCGCGGCGGGCTGGAGGTTGCCGGTCTGGAGGAAGATCTCCGTCGCGCCCCGCTCCCGTGCCGCGTTCTCGACCTGGGTGAGCACTGCACTGGCCAGGCCCAGTCGGCGGTGATCGGGGCTGACGAACACTCGCTTGATCTCCCAGCGATCCGGCAGCCTGCGCAGCGTCCCGGTGGCCGCGGGGGCCCCGTCGATCAGCGCCAGCAGCACGGTGGCCACGTCGTCGCCGGTGGGCCGGCCAGGAGGGACGACGCCGGCGCCACGGATCGCGGCATAGCGCGGACCCACCTCGGCATCCATGGCGTCGCGCAGCGCCGTGGCGCGCGGATCGGTCCAGGGGACGTGGAGCCACTCGACCTCGACGGCGGTTCCGGTGCGTGCGATGGTCGTCATATCTGCAGCTCCTGAGCTCGGGGGAGGGGTCCGGTCGATCCGGGGGAACCGGGGGAACCGGGGGAACCGGGGGAACCGGGGGAACCGGGGGCGTCGGGGGCGTCGGGGGAACCAGGGACACCAGCGGCGCCGCGCACCGGCACGGAGGCGAGCAGCTCCCGAGTGTATGCGTGCTGGGGGCTGTCGAAGATCGCGGTCACCTCGCCGCTCTCGACCACTTCGCCCCGTCGCAGCACGCTCAGGGTGTCGGCGAACTGCCGCACCACCGCCAGGTCGTGGGAGATGAACAGGTAGGTCAGCCCGAGGTCGCGCTGCAGGGTCGCGAGCACGTCGAGGATGCCGGCCTGCACGGTGACGTCCAGCGCACTGGTGGGCTCATCGAGCACGAGCACCTTCGGTCGCAGCGCGAGGGCCCGGGCGATCGCGACGCGCTGGCGCTGGCCGCCCGAGAGCGCTCCGGGCCGACGCCCGACCAGCTCCTGGGGCAGCCGCACGGCCTCGAGCGCCCATCGGGTGCGTTCCTCCCGCTCGGCGCGCGTGCCCACGCGGTAGAGGTCCAACGGTTCGCGCACGATGCGGCCGACCGCGAACCGCGGGTCGAGCGAGGTGAACGGGTTCTGGTGGACGATCTGCAGGTGACGGCGCACCTCGCGCAGCGCCCGACGGTCCTGGGCGCGCACCTCGTGCTCGCCCACCCGAAGGGTCCCGGCGTCGACGGTCTCCAGCCCCAGCAGGGCGCGGGCCGCAGTGGACTTCCCCGACCCGGATTCGCCGACCAGGGCATGAGTGCGCCCGCGCGGGATCGACAGGGAGACGTCCCTCAGGGCGGCCACCTCGCGGGAGCGGGTGCGGAAGGTGCGCGAGATGCCGCTCACCCGAACCTGCGCGTCCGCTCCTTGGCGTCCGTCGGGCTCCACCGGCCTCTGGTCACCGGTGAGCGGATGCTTCTGATCGCGTTCAGCGCGCAGGTCGGCGAAGCGATCGGGGTTCAGCCCCGGCACGTCGGCCTGCAGCGAGCGGGTGTACTCCGCGGACGGGGCGGTGAAGACGGAGCTCGTCGGCCCGGCCTCCTGGATCCTGCCCTGCTGCAGCACCACCACCTCGTCGGCCCGCTGCGCAGCGATCGAGAGGTCGTGGGTGATCAGCAGGATCCCGATCCCCAGCTCGCGGCGGAGGGAGTCCAGCAGGTCGAGGATCTGCTTCTGGACCGTGACGTCCAGGGCGCTGGTGGGCTCATCGGCCACCAGCAGCGTGGGCCCGGGCAGGATCGCCAGCGCGATCAGCACGCGCTGCAGCTGACCGCCGGAGAGCTGATGGGGGAAGGACTCGATGATCCGCTGAGGGTCCGGCAGGCCCACCCGCTCGAACGCGCCCCGCACCAGGGCCTCCTGCTCCTCACGGCGCCCGGCCCCGGGCACCAGGGCCGCGGCCTCGAGGGCCTGGGAGCCGATGCTGCGCACCGGGTTGAGGGAGGAGCCGGGATCCTGGGGGACGAAGCCGAGCACCCGGCCGCGCAGCGGCAGGAACTCGCGGTCGCGCAGGGTCGTGACCTCGCGGCCCTGCACCGTGATCGAGCCGTCCACGCGGGCCCGACGGGACCCCAGCAGGCGCAGCACGGCGCGGGCGATCGTGGACTTCCCGGAGCCGGACTCGCCGATCAGGGCGAGGGCCTTCCCCGCTCCCACGGCGAAGGAGACGCCGTGCACCACCTCGGTCGGACCGTAGGCGACGCTCAGATCGCGCACCTGCAGCAGCGGTTCCTCCGGGGCGGTCCGCACCGGGGCGGGCAGGGTGTTCTCGAGGGTGCTCATCGGTTCCTCTCCTGGTCCAGCCAGCGGCTGATACGGCTCACGGACAGCACGACGACGGCGATGACGCAGCCCGGGGCCAGGACCAGCCACGGGGCATGCAGGAGGTGCTCGCGGCCGTCGGAGACGAGCAGACCCCAGTCGGAGGCGGGCGGCGGATCGCCGTACCCGAGGAAGGCGAGCCCGGCGATCACGAGGATCGCGATGCCGAACTGCAGCACGGCCAGGGAGAGCACCGGGCGCAGGGCGTTGGGGAGCACGTGCCGGGTCAGGATGTGCAGCGTGGAGCCGCCGTTGACCCGGGCGGCCTCGATGAACACGCTCGTGCGCACCCGCAGCACTTCGGCGCGCATGAGGCGAGCGAACACGGCCACCGCGGAGATGCCGGTGGCGATCGCCGCGTTGCGGGTGTCGTATCCCAGCGCCGTCACCACCACCACGGCGAGCAGGAAGCCGGGGATCGCGAGCAGCACGTCGACCAGTCGGCCGATCACCGCGTCGACCCAGCCTCCGAGGTAACCGCCCAGCAGTCCCAGCACCCCGCCGACGATCACGCCGATCGCGACCGCCACCAGCGCGCTGGTCATCGAGGAGGCGGAGCCGTGCACGATCCGGGTGAGCAGATCGCGCCCGAGGTGATCGGTGCCCAGCCAGTACCGGGCACCAGGCGCGGTGAACTTGTCGTCCGGCACGCCGACCGCGGGATCGTGCCCGGTGACCAGGCCCGGGACGAGCGACCACAGCAGCACCACGGCGATGACCGCGGCGGAGACCACGACGGAGACCGGGACCGTGCCGGACCGACGGGCGGCGGCCTGCGAGGCGGTGCGGCCGGGGGTGAGGGCAGCAGTGGTCATCGGGACACCTCCGAGGGGCGCAGGCGGGGGTCCAGCAGCAGGTAGAGCAGGTCGATCACGAGGTTCACGACCACGAACACGAGCGCGGAGAGCACCACGGCGGCCAGCAGCACCGACACGTCCTGGGTGGCGACGGCCTTCTGGACGACCATGCCGATGCCGGCCCGCCCGAAGATGGTCTCGGTGATCAGGGAGCCGCCGAGCACCTCACCGATCACGAGCCCCACGACGGTCACGGTGGGCAGCAGCGAGGGACGCAGCAGGTGGCGCAGCACCACCTGGGCGGGCGGGAGGCCGCGAGCGAGCGCGACCTCGGCGTAGTCCTGGCCGGCGGATTCGTCCAGCGCGGTGATGAACACCTGGGCGATCTGCGCGGAGACCGGGATGGCGAGGGTCAGCGCGGCGGCGACGGTCGAGGCGAAGCCCTCGGAATCGACCAGGCTGAAAAGACCCAGCTGCACGGCGAGCACCTGGATCAGCACCAGGCCGATGAGGAAGTTCGGGGTGGACAGGAACAGGGTGGGCAGGGAGCGCACGAGGTCATTGAGCCGCCCCTCGGGCAGCAGCCGGGTGGCCAGGCCCAGTGCGGCGGCGAGGGCCACCGCGAGCACCAGCGCGGTCACCGCGAGTCGCAGCGTCGACGGGATCGCGGCGCCGATCACCTGGGTGACGGGCTGCGAGGTGGCCATCGACAGACCGAGGTCGCCCTGCACCGCATGGCCGAGGGAGACCACCAGCTGCACCAAGACGGGCTGGTCGAGTCCGTGGAAGGAGCGGATCCGGGCCTTCTCGGCGTCGCTGAATCCGGCCTGCGGGTTGTCGAGCTGCGCGGAGACCGGGTCGCCCGGGATCGCGGCCAGCACCAGGAACACCAGCACATAGGCGAGCACGATCACGACGAGCGCCTGGGCGCTGCGCCCGACCGCGGCGCCGAGCAGGCCGCGGGAGGAGCGGACGGTGCGCCTGGGCGCCTCCGTGCTCTCGGGGAGGGTCGCGGTGGTGCTCATGAGGGGTCCTTGCGCGCGGCGTGGTACGAGGGGATCGCGACCGCGTTGAACGTGATCCCGCTCAGCTGCGGCGACTGCACGTAGATGCGCTGCACGTTCTGCTCGAGCGGGATGAAGTAGGCCTGCTCGAGCACATGGCGGGAGAGCTGCTCGACGATCGCGGCGCGCTCGTCGTGATCGGCGGCCCCGGCGACCTCGTCGCGCAGTCGCACCAGCTCCTCGTCGGACGTGCCGACGGCGAACCAGTCCTCGCCCTCGTCGGTGATGACCCCGGCGACCGTGCCGACGTCCACGAAGCTGCGGGTCACCGGGGAGATACCCTGCTCCGGGTTGTTGGTGACGCGTTCGGTCCAGGTGGGGATGTCGAGCCGCTGGGTGGACACGCGGATCCCGAGCCGCCCCAGGTGCTGGGAGATCAGCTCGGCCTCGGGCACGGAGCCGGTGAGATACGGGGTGGGATAGATCGTGAAGCCGAGCTCGGTGCCGTCCTTGCTGCGGAAGCCGTCCTCGGTGCGATCGGTCCAGCCGGCCTCGTCCAGCAGCTGCGCGGCGAGGCCCGGATCGTAGGCGAACAGCTCGGTGAGGTCCGTGGTCTCGGGGACGCCGGCCTGCAGCCAGCTGGTCGCGCTCTCCCAGGCGTCGGTGAACACGGTGCGCAGGATCTCGTCGCGGTCGATGCCCCGGGTCACGGCCTGACGCACGCGCACGTCGTCGAAGGGGGCGACGTTCGTGCGGAGGCTGAAGCCGTGGACGAATCCGAGATAGCGGGGCACCTCGATCACGAAGCCGGCCTCGGTGAAGGAGTCCAGCACCTGCGGGTTCACGTTGTAGGCGATGTCCGTCTGGCCGGCACGCGCTGCGGAGGCCCGCAGGGTGTCGTCCGGCAGCACCCGGAAGGTGATCGCCGACAGCGTCGCCGGGCCGCTCGCCCCGAGCACCTCGGGGGCCCAGTCGTAGTCCTCCCGGCGCACCAGGCGCACGTGGTCGTTGCCGGCCCAGGTGTCCAGCACGAACGGTCCCGAGCCGATCTGGTTCGCGAGGTCGGACTGCTCCTCGAGGGAGGCGGCGATGCTCGCGGGGGCCATCAGCTGGCAGCCGTGGTATCCGAGGGTGGGCAGGAAAGAGAGCGTCGGCGCGGTGAAGGTGACGCGCACGGTCAGCGGGTCCAGCGCCTCGGCGCCCTCGTAGGTGCCGCCGGGGAACAGGCCCACGGGCGCCAGTCCGTCATCAGGCCGGCCGACGGCCCAGGACTCCAGGTTCGCGAGCACGGCGGCCGCGTCCAGCGGGGTGCCGTCGGAGAAGGTCACGCCCTCGCGCAGGTGCAGGACGAACTCGGTGGAGTCGGCGTCCTGCTCCCAGGACTCGGCGATCCACGGGGAGACGACCCCGTCGGCGTCGGTGTGCACGAGCTTGTCGGTCAGCTGCTGCCAGACATTCGCCTCGTAGCTGGAGATCGCGCTCTTGGAGGGCACCCATCCGCCGTCGAGGTTGGAGATGAGGAAGGTCAGCTCGTCATCGGCCGCGTCGCCCTCCCCGCCGTCGGCGAACGCGGAGGGCAGGGCGCAGCCGGCCAGCGGCAGCGCCGCGAGGCCCAGGGAGCCGGCTCCGAGGGTCTGCAGCAGGTGGCGGCGGGAGAGCGTGGAGGCACTCATCGCCGTGCCTCCGGGTCGGAGAGGGCGGCGGCGAGCCGCTCGACGCCGAGGCGCAGCTGCGAGGGCTCGAGGTGGCTGATGCCGATCCGGAGGCCGCCGCGGTCGTCGTCCGGGCGGTCCCGGTGGAAGAAGCGCCCGAGCACCGCGTCGGTGCCGTAGCGGGTGCGGGCCAGCTGCTGGGCGGCCGCGAGGTCGATGCCGCTCTCGCGCAGACGCGCCCACAGGAAGATGCCACCGGTGCGGTGATCGATCTCGACCCCGCCGGGCACCTGCTCCTCGAGGATCCCGGCGACCAGGTCGAAGCGCTCGGCATAGGCGGTGCGGGCCCGCGCGGCGATCGCGTCCAGCCCTCCGTCCTGCGGGGAGTGGGCCCCGGCGCCGACGATCCGCGCCACGATCGCCTGCACGAGGGCCGAGGAGTGCTGGTCCTGGTTCGCGCGCAGGCGGGTCACCGGGCCCACCAGCCAGTCCGGGAGCACCAGCCAGCCCAGGCGCAGCCCGGGGCCGAGCGTCTTGGAGAAGGTGCGCACGTGCACGACGAGGTCGCTGTCCAGCGGGTAGTCGGCCGGCACCTCGACGCCGTCGAAGCCGAGCCCCGCATAGGCGTTGTCGGAGACGATGACGAAACCGTAGTGCTCGGCGAGCTCGACCAGTCGTGCTCGCTGCTCGGCCGGGGTGATGAAGCCGGTGGGGTTGTGGAACTCCGGCACCGTGTAGAGCAGGCGCGGCCGGGCCCCGGCCTCCAGCCGGGCCTCGAGCGCGGAGATGTCGAAGCCGTCGGCCGTGAGGTGCAGGGGCAGCAGCTCGGGCTCGTGGTGCTGGAGGTCGCGGAAGATCAGCGGGTAGGTGGGGTCCTCGACGATGATCTGGTCGCCGCGGTCCAGCAGCGCATCGAACAGCAGGGAAAGTCCGTGGAAGGCCCCGTTGGTGATCAGCACGCGGTCGGCGGGGACGTTCTCGCGCTCAGCGATCCAGCTGCGCAGGTCCCCGATGCCGGAGGGCACCGAGTACTGCAGGGCGGCGGCCAGGGCCGTGGGATCGGCGCAGAGCTCGGCCGAGGCGCGGCCGATCGCGGCCAGCGGCAGCAGGTCCGCGCTCGGGGCGCCGCCGTTCAGCGCGATGTCGCCCGGCTGCGGGGCGACCCTCCGCCCGAAGCCGCGGGACCTGTCCTCCCGTCGGCCGAGGTCGGAGAGCAGCCCGTCGGCGAGCCGGGCGGGGGAGATCGAGGTCGTGGTCATCACAGGGCCTTCCCGGGATTCAGCAGGTGCTGGGGGTCGAACGCGTCCTTCAGGCGGAGCTGCAGAGCTCGCGAGACGGGGGAGAGCTCGAGGTCGAGCCACCCCTGCTTGGAGGTGCCGATGCCGTGCTCGCCGCTGATCGTGCCGCCGAGGTCGATCGCAGCACGGACCAGGTCGTCGGCCGCGGCGAGCAGGGTGGGCGGCAGCGAGGAGTCCGCCGCCTCGGACGCCTCCCGGTCCACAGCGAGCAGGGGATGGAGGTTGCCGTCCCCTGCATGGGCGAGAGCCGAGGTCTGCACCCCATGGCGCTCGCCGATCACCGCGAGCTCCGTGAAGATCTCCGCGAGGCGAGACTTCGGCACGGCGATGTCCTCGCCGAGCCGGTGCCCGCCGGCGCCCGAGCCACGGCCGGAACGTCGCAGCTCCCACAGACGCTCGGCCTCCTGCTCGTCCTCGATGACGAGCACGTCGCCGCCGACGGCTTCCAGCGCGTGGGTCAGATCCGCGGTCTGCTCCCTGATCCCGTAGCCGTCGAGCTCGAGGAGGAGCACCGCGTCGGTGCCGCGGGCGAGGGACGAGCCGGAGTGCGCGTCGATGTCCGCCAGGGTCCCGCCGTCGATCAGCTCGGTCGCCGCCGGTCGCACCGGGCTGCGGGAGATCGCCCCCACCCCGGCCGCCGCCCCGGCGGAATCGGCGAAGCGGGCCAGCAGCGTGCGCCGCGCGACCGGCAGCGGGCGGATCCGCACCGTCGCGGAGGTGACCACGGCGAGCGTGCCCTCGGAACCGATGAGCAGCTGGGTGAGGTCCAATCCGGTCACGCCCTTGAGCGAGCGATGGCCGGTGCGCAGCAGCGTGCCGTCGGCCAGCACGACCTCGAGCGCGAGCACGGACTCGCGGGTCACGCCGTACTTCGCGCAGTGCAGGCCGCCGGCGTTGGTCGCGATGTTCCCGCCGATCGTGGAGATCGCGGCACTCGCGGGATCGGGAGCGTAGAAGAAGCCGTGCGGGGCGAGCTCCGTCGAGAGGTCAGCGGTGATGACCCCGGCCTCGACCACCGCGACCTCGTCGACCGGATCGATCTCGCGCACGGCGGTGAGCCGCTCGAGGCTCAGCACGATGGCACCCTGGGTGGGCGTGGCGCCGCCTGAGAGTCCGGTCCCGGCGCCGCGCGGCACGACAGGGGTGGCGGTCTCGTGGGCCACGCGCAGCGTCGCCTGCACACCGGCGACGTCATCGGGCAGGACGAGGACGAAGCGCGTCCCCTGCGGTGCGCGCACCGCGCGGTCACCCTGGTAGATCTCCGACGGGGAGTCCTGCACGGCGTGCGCGCCGACCTCGGCGCGCAGGCGCGCGGCAAGGTCCTCATGGACGGTGGTGGGGCCGACGGGGGCGCTGATGGTCATCGTGCTCCTGGTGCGAACGGTGGATGCGCGCCCATCGTGCGCCCACCCCATGCATAAGCGCAAACGATGTCCGTCATAAGAGGTAACAGGGGCTTGGAGTGCCCCCGCTGCCCGTGATGCAGGGCACTCGTCGGCCTCGAGGGCGAACTCTGCGGGCAGACGACGAACGCCCCGTCGGCGCGCGGCCGACGGGGCATTCGGAAGGGTGGGCTGCAGCGGGAGCGCTGCGGGGGTCGAGGCGTCGGCGTCCAGGTCGAGGCGCTCCGCCTCGGATCCGCCGCCGGTGTCAGTACCCCGGGGGTCGGTGGCCGCCGAAGGCTGCGAGCTGGGCCTGCACCCTCTCGTTGTGCCGGCTCGCCGCGAGGCATCCCCAGATCATGCTCGCGATCCATACCGGGAGCCCCACCATAGGCGCGAAGATCGCCAGCACGGCGCCGATCCCGAGGGTGACCAGCGAGATGACGAAGAGGACGATCCCGGTGAGAACCGCCAGGCCCAGGGTGACGCCGATCATCACCAGGGCCCCGCCCACCGTGGAGTACAGCATTCCGAGCGGTCCGAAGAAGAAGGTGAGCACGAAGGCTGCGCCGACGCTCTTCAGCGGGAGGAGCATCGGCACCGGGCCAGGAGGAGCACCATAGGGGCCTGCGCCGGGGTGGCCGGCGGGCTGGGCGTACGGCTGGACGGCGGCGGGTCGGTAGGGCACGGCGGCAGGCCGGAGGGGCGCGGCGCTGCCCGCGAGCGGAGCGTAGGGGTGCGCGCCCGGCTCGGTGTGGCCCGGGTCGGCGTATCCCGGAGGGGCGAGCTCGCCGCGGATCACCGGCGGCGACGGGCGCGGGTGGTGGGCGTCCTGCGGATTCTTGCTCATGGTTCCCCCGGGTCGGCGTGCACGTCGGGTCATCCTACGGGCGGCGTCCGCCCGCTCACGTCTCGGGTGGTCGCAGGCTGGATCCGTCGTCGTGGATCGGCACGTGGGCCTCGGGGATGTCCTCGTAGCTGGCGGGATCGGAGATCGGTTCGAGATGCGTGAGCACCGTGAGCTCGGGCAGGCAGGCCTTGAGCTCGTCCTCGAGCGCCTCGATGTAGTCGTGCCCCTCCTTGACCGTCCAGTCGTCGGGCACCAGCACGTGCACGCTCATGAAGCGCTCCTGGCCGGCCTCCCTGGTCTGCAGTCCGTGGAAGGTGACGGTCGCATCGGTGCGCCGACGCAGGATCTCGGTGATGACCTCGTGGTCCTCATCCGGCAGTGCCTTGTCCAGCAGGCCGGAGATCGATTCGGAGAGCAGCCCGATGCCGGTGACGATGATGTTCACGCCGACCGCGAAGGCGACCAGCGCATCCAGGCGCTCCCAGCCGGTCAGCGCCACCAGGCCCACGCCCACGAGCACGCCGGCGCTGGTGACGACGTCGGTCATCAGGTGCTTGCCGTCGGCGCGCAGGGCGATCGAATTGTGGGTCCTGCCGGCGCGCAGGAGCACGAGGGCGACGCCGCCGTTGAGCAGTGAGGCGACCACCACGATGAGCAGGCCGATGCCGAGGTTCTCCAGCGGGCGCGGGTTCACGAAGCGCTCGACCGCGGTGACCAGGATGACCGCTGCGGCCACGAAGATCATCAGTCCTTCGACGGCCGCTGAGAAGTACTCGGCCTTCGCGCGGCCGAAGAGGAAGCGGTCTGTCGCGGGGCGAGCGGCGACGGTCAGCGCGATGAGCGCGACCACGGCGGCCACCAGGTTCACCGTGGATTCGGCGGCGTCGGAGAGCAGGCCGACGGAATCCGTCATCGCCCAGGCGCTCGTCTTCAGCACGATCGTGAGGATCGCGGTGATGATCGACAGCCAGGCGAACTTCCGTAGATCGACCTTTCGGGTCGGGGCGGCGGGGCTCGAGGTGGTCATGCGCGGGAGTCCTTGATCGGCGGGTCGGGGGCGAGGGTGCCATCCGGGGCGATGTGCTCGAAGATCTGCTCCACCAGCGACAGGACGTGCGGATCCTCGACCGTGTAGAAGCTGTGGCGCCCCTCGCGGCGGGCCGAGACGATGCCGGCCAGGCGCAGCTTGCTGAGGTGCTGGCTGGTGGTGGGCAGGCTCAGCCCGACCTGTGCGGCGAGTGCGCCCACGTCGAAGTGCCCGGAGCTCATGAGCTGCACCAGGTGCAGACGGGCCGGGGAGGCGAGCATCGCGAAGGTGTCGGCCGCGGCGGCGAGCTGCAGCTCGGTGGGTGCATGGGGTGCGTCGGCTGCACCGGTCGCCGGGGCGTCGGGCAGTGCGCGGCCTGCCGGGCGCGATGCGTCGCGTCGGGCCCGGGCCGTCTGCTGCGCCGGAGGCGCCTCCGGGTCCGAGGGATGGTCCATGCCTCGAGTCTGGTGTCGGTTCCTCAGTTGCGCAAGGAACGAAATGGCGATGTGAGCGAGTCGTCGGCTCCGTCGGACACGCCCTGGCCCGGACGACTTCCCGTGAACGGCCCGGATGCGGGGGAGGGCAGTCGTACCGTGGGCGCACACCGTGCGTTGGCGCACATCGAGGCAGGACGTTCGAAGGAGTCGATCCGTGTACAACCTCTCCGTCGTGCTCGAGGACAGCGCGCGCACCTGTCCTGACCGAGTCGCTCTCATCCTGGGGTCCGCGCGCCTCACCTATGCGCAGATCGACGGCGCCGCGAACCAGGTCGCCCATCTCCTGGGCTCCCTCGGCATCCGCCCTGGCGACCGGGTCGCCCTGAGCTGTCCGAACCTCCCCCAGTTCCCGATCGTCTACTACGGCATCCTCAAGGCGGGGGCCGTGGTGGTGCCCCTGAACGTCCTGAGCAAGGCTCGCGAGATCACCTACTTCCTGGACGACGCCGACGCGAAGGCCTTCTTCTGCTTCGAAGGGTCGGAGGACCTGCCGATCGGTCGCTACGGGCATGACGGCGCCCTGGCCGCTGCCTCCCCGCCGCACCTGGTGATGATGACCGCCGATCCCTCAGCGCCCAGCCCCTACGACGACGTCCCCACCTTGGCGGAGGCGGTGGCCGGACTGCCCTCCAGTTTCGAGAGCGTCCAGACCCGCGAGACCGACACCGCCGTGGTCCTCTACACGTCCGGCACCACGGGGCGGCCCAAGGGGGCGGAGCTCAGCCACTCCAACCAGCTCATGAACGCTCTGACCTGCAACCGGCTCTTCGGTTCCCAGCCGGGCGAGGACACCCACCTCGTGGCTCTGCCGTTGTTCCACACCTTCGGCGCGACGGTGAACCTGAACGCCGGGTTCTCGATGGGCGCGACCCTGGTCCTGGTGCCCCGTTTCGACGCGGAGCAGGTGCTCGAACTGCTGGTGGAGCACGAGGTGACCGTGTTCGCGGGGGTGCCCACGATGTGGTGGGGGCTGCTGCGCGCGCTGGAGGACGGTGACGAGCAGAGGGCGAGGATCGTGCAGACCCTGCGCCTGGGAGTGTCCGGCGGGGCGCCCCTTCCGGTGGAGATCCTCACGGCGGCCCGTGAGCGGCTGGGGGTCTCGATCATGGAGGGGTACGGCCTGTCCGAGACCTCGCCGGTGGCCTGCTTCTCGCTGGCGGACCGGCCTCGACCCGGTTCCATCGGGGTACCGGTGTGGGGCGTCGAGGTGAAGCTCATCGACCCCTCCGACCCGGACTGGGCGGAGGTCACCGAGACGGATGCGGTGGGAGAGCTCGTGGTGCGCGGCCACAATGTGATGAGCGGATACATGGGGCGCCCGCAGGAGACGGCGGAGGTGATGCGGGACGGCTGGTTCCGCACCGGTGACCTGGCCCGGCGGGATGACGAGGGCTTCTACTTCATCGTCGACCGTTCCAAGGACATGATCGTGCGGGCCGGGTACAACGTGTATCCGCGGGAGATCGAGGAGGTGCTGATCTCGCATCCGCAGGTCTCGCTCGCCGCGGTGGTCGGTGTGCCCGACGAGCGGGTCGGCGAGGAGGTCAAGGCGCACGTCATCCTCGAGGACGGCGCCACGATCAGCGCCGACGAGCTGTGCGACTGGGGTCGGGAGCAGATGGCCGCCTACAAGTACCCCAGGGACGTGGTGATCCTCGAGACGCTGCCGATGACCGCGACCGGGAAGATCCTCAAGCGCGAGCTGACCTGAGGAACGGGTCGGGCCCGGCACCTGAGGTGCCGGGCCCGATCAGTTCGCCGTAGGAGGGGTCAGCGCACGGAGCGCGTGGGCTCCACGGCGACGGGCTGCTCGGCCCCGGCGTAGGCGCGGAAGCCGCCGATCAGATCGGTGGCTCGGTGGAATCCGAGATCGCGCAGGTCACGAGCGGCGAGCGAGGAGTAGTACCCCTCGTTGCAGACCACGATGACCAGGTCCTCGTGCTCCGGACCCTCGCTCATGCGGTCTGCGCTGCTCGGGTCCAGGCGCCACTCGAGCACCAGGCGGTCGATCACGGTGGCGCCGGGGATGTGTCCCTCGGGCTCCCGCATGGTCACCGGTCGGATGTCGATCACGTGTGCGCCCTGCTCGATCAGTGCGGGCAGCGCGGCCGGTTCCACCCTCTCCACTCCCGCACGGGAGGCGGCGAGGATCTCGTCGATGCTGTGCTGGGCGGGCGAGTCGGCCCGGCGCCGTCCGGCGCCGGCCTCGCTCATCGGCTGCGACCCGAGGAGAACGCGGCGAGGCCGCTGACGCTGTCGCCGCCGCGCGACCCCTCGGAGCTCGTCGAGTAGCGCGCCGGAGCAGCCTCACGACGGCCGCCGCCCTGGCCTCCGCGACGACCGCCGCCGGAGCGCTGGCCCTGTTCGCCGGAGCCCTGGCCGCCACGACCGCCCTGGCCGCCACGACCGCCCTGACCACCACGGCCTCCTTGACCGCCACGGCCGGAGCCCTGGCCACCCTGACCGCCACGGCCGGAGCCCTGGCCACCGCGACCGCCCTGGCCACCGCGACCGGAGCCCTGACCACCGCGACCGCCCTGGCCACCGCGGCCGGCGGAGCGCTCGGGCCGCTCGACCGGATCGGCCGTGCGCGGCTCGTGCATCTCGGTGCGCTCACCGGGGGCGAGCTGCGTGAGCACGGTGGAGGCGGGGTTCACCTGCGGGTGGACGGTGGGCTTGATGCCGGCCTTGCGCATCAGATCGCTCACGTCGCGCTTCTGCTCCGGGGTCTGGACCGTGATCACGGTGCCGGACTCGCCCGCGCGGGCGGTGCGACCGGAGCGGTGCAGGTACGCCTTGTGCTCGACGGGCGGATCGGCATGGACCACGAGGGCCACTTCGTCCACGTGGATGCCGCGGGCGGCGATGTCGGTGCAGACCATCGTGGTGGCCTCGCCGGTGCCGAAGGCCTCGAGGTTCCGGGTGCGCGCGTTCTGCGAGAGGTTGCCGTGCAGATCGACGGCGTCCACCCCGCGAGCGCTGAGCTTGCGGGCGAGGTTCTTCGCGCCGTACTTGGTGCGCGTGAACATGATGGTGCGTCCGGGGGCGGCGGCGAGATCGCGCAGCACGTCGAAGCGTGCCGCGGGCTCCACCTCGAGCACGTGGTGCTCCATGGTGCCGACGGGGCTCGAAGCCGGGTCCGCCGAGTGGGTGACGGGCTCGTGCAGGAACTGCTTGACGAGCTTGTTCACGCCCGAGTCGAGGGTCGCGGAGAACAGCATCCGCTGACCCTTGGGCGGCGTCTTGTCGAGGATCTTGCGGACCATCGGCAGGAAGCCCATGTCGGCCATGTGGTCGGCCTCGTCGATGACGGTGACCTCGATGCCGCCGAGGTCGGCATGCCCCTGGCCCATGAGGTCCAGGAGTCGGCCGGGGCACGCGACGAGCACGTCGATACCGCCGGCGAGAGCCTTCACCTGCGGGTTCTGGCCCACCCCGCCGAAGACGACGGCGCTGCGCAGTCCCGCGGCCGCCTCGAGCGGCTTGAGCGAGTCAGCGAGCTGCGAGGCGAGCTCGCGCGTGGGGGCGAGGATGAGAGAGCGGGGCCGACGCGCCACGCGACGGCGCGGCTCGGCGATCAGGCGCGCCACCAGGGGCAGCAGGAAGGCGTAGGTCTTGCCCGAGCCGGTGCGGCCACGACCCAGGACGTCGCGCCCGGACAGGGAGTCCGGCAGCGTCGCGGCCTGGATGGGGGTGGGCTGGGTGATGCCCTGGGGCGCGAGCGCCTCGACCAGGACAGAGGGCACGCCGAGGCGTGCGAAATCGGGGGAGGTCACGGATGTTCCGTTCTGAAGATGCAGATCCCGCCCGATGCGTCATGTGCCGGAGCACTGCCGTGGCAGCGCGTCGGACGCTGCGCAGTCACCACCAGAAGTGGGACCTGTGCCGCGGCGGGATGACGGCACGCAGGACCCACGCTAGACCTGCTGCTGTCCAGGGGGAATGATCAGGGCCGGGGATGTGAGAAACACCTGACGCTGCGCGCCGTGCAGGGCCGGTAGTGTCCCCACGTGAGAACCTCCACGGCCGTCGGAGGACCGCAGGGAAGGGGCACGAGATGGCTCGCAGGGTGAGCATCAAGGACGTCGCACAGCATGCGGGCGTCTCCTGGAAGACCGTCTCGAACGTCGTCAACGAGCGCCCCGTCGTGCGGGCCGACACCCGGGAGAAGGTCCTGGCCGCGATCGACGAGCTCGGGTACGTGCCCAACCACGTCGGCCGCGAGCTGCGCGGCGGCCCCACCCGCTCGATCGCCCTGGTGGTCCCCGAGCTGCAGAATCCCTACTTCGCCCGTCTGGCCGAGCGGATGCAGGCGGCCGCACGCGAGCGGGGGTACACCGTGAGCGTCGAGGTGTCCCTGCACAGCCCCCAGGTGGAGCGCGCCCACGTGCACGGCCGCACGGCCCGTCCGGTCGATGCGGTGGTCATCTCGCCCACCGCGCTCGAGCCCGCAGACCTGCTGGAACGGCGCTCCGGCCCGCCCGTGGTGCTGCTGGGGGAGACCCTCACCGCCGCCCAGGGCGTGGTGCACGTGGCGATCGACAACGTCGGCTCCGCCGGGGACGTGGTGCGCCATCTCGTCGCGACCGGCCACCGACGGCTGCTGTTCCTCGGTGCCGACAGCGCTGCGCGTTCGACCGGCGCCGACCGTCTCGCGGGATTCCAGGAAGCGAGCCGCGCCGCGGGCCTCCCGCAGGATCCGGACCTGCTCCGCAGCGCCACCTCCTGGACCCGGGAGGAGGGATGCGAGGAGGTCCGTCGCACGCTCGAGGCCGGGATCGAGATCGACGCCGTGGTGGCCGGCAACGACCTGATGGCGATCGGTGCGCTCGCCGCCCTGCGGGAGCACGGGCTGCGGGTGCCCGAGGACGTCGCCGTCGTGGGCTGGGACGACGTCGCCGAGGCGGCCTGGACCATGCCCGCGCTCACCACCATCGCCCCTGACCTCGATGCCCTGATCGCCGCCGCCCTCGATGCCGCGATCGACGGCGTCGAGCGCAGCCGGACCGCCGGCGCGGAGAACGTGATCGCGCATCGCCTGGTGCAGCGCGCGAGCACCCGGCCCGTCGACGCGGAGAGCGCCGCGGTCTGACGAACGGATTTCCCACGTTGCAATTTGGGGCCCGGTGCGCTTGACTGGCTCCCGACAGAACCTGCCGGCGCCCCGCGGCGCCGGTGACTCAGCGCCGAGCACCACTGATCCCAGGAGCCGTTCGTGAACGCCCAGAATCCTGACCTTCCGGAGCACCTGAGCTCCCTGTTCTCCCGCGCCGACGAGCTCGCCGCACAGCTGGATCCGCCGCTGTCGGCCGTGACCGACGTGCCGCGCCCCGAGCACCCGCGCCCCCAGCTGCACCGTCCCGCCTGGCTCACCCTCAACGGCCCCTGGGCGTTCGAGATCGATCAGGGCGATTCGGGCCGTGAGCGGGGACTGCTCGAGCGCCGGCTCGACTCCGAGATCCTCGTGCCCTTCGCCCCGGAGACCGCCGCCTCCGGGATCGGCAACCGCGACTACCTCGAGGCCGTCTGGTATCGCCGCACCGTGACCGTCCCGGCCGATTGGGAGGGCCTGCGCCCGATCCTGCACTTCGAGGCCGTGGACCACGATGCGACCGTCTGGGCCGACGGCGTCGAGGTCGCGCGGCACCGTGGCGGCTTCACCCCGTTCTCCGCGGACCTCTCCGTCGTCGACGGCGTCGGCCCCGGCGCGGAGGTCGAGATCACGGTGCGGGCCCGCGACCCTCACGGTGTCCCGCAGGCTCGCGGCAAGCAGTCCCACGACTTCACGCCCACGGCCGCGAACTATCACCGCACCACCGGCATCTGGCAGAGCGTGTGGCTCGAGGGCGTCCCGGCCGACGAGATCCGCTCGCTGCGGATCCTGCCCTCCCTCGCCGGACGGTCCTTCGCGCTCGATGTGCCCCTGGCCCGCACCACCGCGGGCACCCGCCTCGAGGTCGTCGCCTCCGTGCCGGGCGGCGCGGAGGTGGCGCGCGCGCAGGTGCGCGCCGATCTGGACCTGGCCCCGCACCTCGAGCTCGCGATCCCCGAGGACGCGGTGCGCGTGTGGGGCCCCGGAGCTCCTGAGCTCTACGCCCTGAGCGTGCGTCTGCTCGGCGCCGACGGTGCCGTGCTCGATGAGGTGCGCTCCTATGCGGGCCTGCGCTCGACGTCGCTGCGCGACCACGAGTTCCGGATCAACGGGGAGAAGGTCTTCCAGCGCCTGGTCCTCGACCAGGGCTACTGGGAGGAGTCGTTCATGACCTCCCCGACCGACGGCGCGATCACGACCGACATCCGTCTCGCCCTCGAGGCCGGCTTCAACGGGGCACGACTGCACCAGAAGGTCTTCGAGCAGCGCATGCTGTTCTGGGCGGATCTGCACGGCTATCTCACCTGGGGCGAGTTCGGGGACTGGGGCGTCTCCGGGTTCGGGCCCACGGGGGACAACCAGCAGCCCACCGCAGCTTTCGTCGGCCAGTGGGTCGAGGCCGTGAAGCGCGACCTCAACCATCCCTCGATCATCGGCTGGTGCCCGCTCAACGAGACCCACCAGGTGATCCACGACCGGATCACCCAGCTCGACGTGGTCACCCAGGCGATGTACGACGCGACCAAGCTCGCTGATCCCACCCGTCCCGTGCTCGACACCTCCGGGTACTCGCACCGGGTGCGCGGAGCCGACGTCTACGACTCCCACTCCTACGAGCAGGACCCCGAGCGCTTCCGCGTCGAGCAGTCCGGTCTCGCCGACGGCGAACCCTTCGCCAACCGGCGCGACCTGGGCCCGGACGAGATGCCCTTCGCCGACGGCGCCTTCTCCCTGCCCTACGCCGGTCAGCCCTATTTCGTCTCCGAGTACGGCGGCATCTGGTGGAACCGGAAGGAGGCCGAAGAGGCCGAGGAGGCGGCCCGCGCCGGCAACAACGCCGCCGAGTCCTGGGGCTACGGCGAACGGATCCGCAGCGAGGAGGAGCTCTACACGCGCTTCGAGGGGCTGACCCGGGTGCTGCTCGAGGACCCGCTGATGTTCGCCTACTGCTACACCCAGATGACCGACGTGTTCCAGGAGAAGAACGGCATCGTCGACTTCGAGCGCGGCCGCAAGCTGGACCTCGCCCGCCTGCGGTCCGTGCAGGAGAAGACCGCCGCCTACGAGCGGGAGGCCTGACCCCGAAGAGACGCTGAACGGCTGGGTCGAGCTGCTGAGCTGACGGGCCGACGAGCCGCTGAGCCGACGAGCCGCCCGGGACGCCACGGATAATCCCGTGACGCCCCGGGCGGCCTGCGTCAGGATGTGGGCATGGTCGATCAGTCACGCCTGTGGGATGCGCATGCCGCCGCCGAGTACGACACCCCCGGTGAGGGCATGTTCGCTCCCGAGGTGCTGGGGCCGACGGTCGAACTCCTCTCGTCGCTCGCCGACGGCGGCCGCGCCCTCGAGCTCGCGATCGGCACCGGCCGTGTCGCGATCCCGCTGCGGGAGGCCGGGATCGCGGTCACCGGCATCGAGCTGTCCGAGGCGATGGTCGCCCGGCTGCGGGAGAAGGTCGACGCACAGCAGGTCCCCGTCGTGCACGGCGACATGACCACCACGACGGCGGGGGAGGGGTTCTCCCTCGTCTACCTCGTGTTCAACACGATCGGGAACCTGCTCACCCAGGAGCAGCAGGTCGAGTGCTTCCGCAACGCCGCGCGGCATCTCGCGCCGGGAGGCTGCTTCGTGATCGAGCTGGGCGTGCCCGACCTCCGCTCGCTCACCCCGGGCACGGGAGGCACCCTCGAGCGCACGGAGCCCGGCTATCTCCTGGTGGACACGTACGACACGCTCCGTCAGATCCTGGTCTCCCATCACGTGCGCTTCGACGCGCCGGTGGACGGCTCCCGCGAGGCGCGCATGGATCGCACCCCGCAGCGCTACATCTGGCCCTCCGAGCTCGACCTCATGGCGCAGCTGGCCGGTTTCACCCTCGAGGACCGCTGGGCGGACTGGGACCGCACGGAGTTCACGGGGGAGTCCCGCAGCCACGTGAGCGTCTACCGGCTCCCTACACTGGACCGGTGACGTCCATGGCCCCGCGCACCGCCCCCACCGACCAGACCGGCCTGACCAGCCAGTCCGACCAGACCAACCAGACCGGCCAGACCGACCAGTCCAGCCAGTCCGACAGGAGCACCCCTGCCGTTCCGACGGCCCAGGCCTCTCGGGACCCCCTGACCCGGAGCCCGCTCAGCGTCGAGGACGTCCCCGCGCTCACCGCGCTCATGAACCGCGTGGACGCGGCGGACGACGGCGATGAACCGGCCGAGGAGCCCAGCATCCGCGAGTGGCTCACCATGCCCGGCCTCGACCTGGCCCTGGACACCCTGGCCGTGCGCGACGGTGAGGACCTCGTGGCGTTCGGCGCCGTCGACGTCTCGACCGCCACCGACCGTGAGGGACGGGTGCGCTGTCAGCTGATGGGGGCGGTCGACCCGACCCGCCGCCGGCAGGGCCTGGGCACGGAGCTGTTCGAGTGGGCCGAGGCCCGCGCCGCGCAGCTCGCCGCCGAGCGCCATCCGGGCCTCGAGACCGCGGTCTTCCGGTCCCCCGGGGGCCGGGACCCCGCGGATGGCACCTCGGCGGATGCTCCGCTGACCGGCGGGGCCGATGTGCGTCCGCTCCTCGCGCAGCGCGGCTACCGGCGGGCTCGCAGCTGGCTGACCATGGTGCGGAGACTGCCCGGAACGGAGATCCCGGAGATCGACCTCGCCGGCGTCCAGGTGAGCGCCCCGTCCGAGACGGACGAGGAGGCCACTCGTCTCGCCCATCTCGACGCCTTCGCCGATCACTGGGGCTCGGCCCCGGTGACCGCGGAGCGCTGGAGCGTGTGGTGGTCCTCCCACACCTCGCGTCGTGAGCTCTCGAGCATCGCGACGGACGCCGACGGGACCGTGCTCGGCTACGTGATCACCTCGGAGGACAAGCCCGGCGTGCTGCACATCGCCCTGGTGGGCACGCGCCCTGCAGCGAGGGGCCGAGGCATCGCCCGCGCCGTGATCGCCCGCTCGCTGCGCGCGGCGGCCCGGGCGGGGTACGTGACGGCCGAGCTGGAGGTCGACGCCGACTCGCTCACCGGCGCGACCCGTCTCTACGACGCCCTCGGCTTCGTGCGCGAGCACGTCCACGGGACCTACGAGAAGCCGGTCGCCTGACCCGTCAGTGCCCGTCAGCGCCCGCAAGTGCCGGCCGGCGCCCTCCGGCACCCCCGATGCTCATCATCGAGCCTTGACACCCTCCGCCTCTACTGTCCATAGTGAATATGAACAGTAGAGGCAGTCGGTTCGGTCGACGTGAACGCTCGGAGGAGTGGTGCGCATGCACATCCCGCTCGACCCCTCCGACCCCGAGCCGATCTACGAGCAGATTCGAGCCCGCCTCGCCGAGATGATCCTGCGAGGGGGCCTCGCCCCCGGAGAGGCCCTGCCCTCGATCCGGACCCTCGCCCGTGACCTGCGGGTCAGTGTCATCACGACCACGCGCGCCTACAACGAGCTGGTGGCCGACGGGCTGGTCGACGCCGTGCGCGGCAAGGGAGTCTTCGTCCGCGCGCAGCAGCCCGAGCAGCTGCGCAACCGAGCCCTCGACCGCATCGACGGCGCGCTCGCCGAGGTCGCCCGAACCGCTCGCACCGCCGGGATCGACGCCGACGAGCTGCACGAGCGCCTGGCCCATGCCCTCGAGGAGGAGGACCGATGAGCACGATGCCCCCAGAGCCGCACGGCGGCCTGGATCCACTCGCGCTCGGCGCGGACGAGACCCCGTCTGACGCGGTCCGAGCCGAGGAGCTGTCCGTGCAGCTGCCGTCTCTCGGCCGCCCGTACTCAGCACCGCTGCGGGCCGTGCACGAGCTCAGCCTGAGCGTGCCGACCGGGCAGGTCACCGCGCTCGTCGGGCATAACGGCGCCGGCAAGACCACCACGCTGCGCACGCTGATCGGCGCCCTGCCCTTCTCGGCCGGACGTCTCGAGGTGCTCGGCACCGAGATGGGGCCTGCCCGCGTCGCGATGCCGAGCGGTGTCGCCGTCGTTCCGGATGCCCCCGCCTACCCGCCGCGCTGGACCGCGCGCCAGGTCGCGCGAGCGCACAGCGCCACGGCTGCGCGCTTCGACCACGCGCGCTTCGACGCCTATCTCACGGATCATCGTGTTCCGGTCGACAGGCCTCTCAGCGGCTTCTCCCGAGGCCAGCTCACCCAGCTCACGATCGCCGCGGCCCTGGCCCAGGATCCCCGTCTGCTGATCCTCGACGAGCCCTTCGCCCGCCTGGATCCGCTGGCACGCATCGAGCTGGTCGACGAGCTGCGTGACCTGATGGCGCTCGGTGATCGCACCATCCTGCTGTCGACCCATGACCTCGAAGGGATGGACCGCTTCGTGGACCATCTCGTGGTGCTCGCGCAGGGGCGGACGGCGCTCGAAGGCGATGTGGAGACGCTGCGCGACGAGTTCCTCGTGCTCGAGCAGGCCGGCACCGGCAACACCTCCGATGACGCTCACGGTCTCGAGCCGCTGATCGGGCCCGTCACCACGGGCGACACGACGCGTGGCCTCGTGCACCTCGACGGGGCCGCCGGGCTGCCGCCCGGAGCGCACCTGCGGCGCCCGGGGATGAGTGAGCTGGTGACGCACTGGCTGCGGGCCGCGAGTCCACCGGACCGTGCATCCTCCACGGCCACCACCTCGAGGAGGGGAACGGCATGATCTCGATCCGACGAGCCCTCGTCATGGAGGCCCGCCTGAACAGCGGCCGCTTCGGGCTCACCATGGCCCTGTGCGTGCTGAGCGTCGTGGTCGCCGTCGTGATCACCGACGGTCTGATGACGGTGCTTCCGTTCTGGGCCGCTCTGGCCTGGTATCGCTATGGGCGCGCGGACACCATCGAGCGCGCGGAGCTGAGGGCGAGTCTCGGCCTCTCCCGGGCGGACCGGGTGCGCGGACGCGTGGCGCTGATCGGCGTCGAGACGATGGTCCTCCTGCTCACCTCGGCGCTCTGGCTGCTCATCGCTCCGGCACTGGACCTCGGGACGACCGTGCGGCCCGGCGCCACGTTCACCCTGTCGGGGCCGCCCGGCCTCTCCGAGAGCCTGCTCGTCCTGGTCGGCACGGGACAGGCCGCCGTCGTCCTGCTGCTCACCGCGATCGTCGTCGGCGGCGACTGCACCACCCACCGGCCGGCCCGCTCGATGGCCGTGCTGAGCATCATCGTCTACCTCGGCGCCGGTCTGCTCAGCGCCATGCTCGTCGGGCTGCCCCTGAGCATGCTCGAGCTCTCCGGCAGTCCTGCCGTGCCCTCCCTCGTGATGGGGGCGGGGGTGATCGTGGTCGGCGCTGTTCTCCTGCTGGTGCTGCGCCGCCGCGTACGCGCCTGGAGCGACGTGCTCGACTCCGGTGCGGCCACACGGATGCGGGCCGCAGCATGATCCGCCCCGAGCCTTCCGGCCGTCCCGTGGAGCCGCAGTGCCCCGTCGCCCCGGCCATCCGGGTCCAGCAGCTGGCCGTGGACATCCCCCATCCCCGCAGCCGCTACCGGGCACCGACCCCAGCCCTCCACGACATCAGCTTCACCGCGCCCCGAGGACAGGTCACCGCACTGGTGGGCACCAACGGAGCCGGCAAGACGACCGTGCTGCGAGCCCTCACCGGGGCCCTGCGGCCGGCTGCCGGATCGATCGAGGTGCTCGGTCGCACCGTCGGCCCTGCCGATCGGGCCTGCCCCGAAGGCGTCGGCGTCGTGCCCGACGCCCCGGTGCTCCCCGAGGAGTGGACCGCGCAGGACGTCATCGCGCTGCGACGCTGCCTGGGTGACCCCTTCGACACCAGCCTCTTCCCGCGGATGCTGCAGGCGTCCGGGATCCGCCCGCGGGCCATGATCGGCTCGCTCTCCGCCGGGCAGGCGACCGCGTTCGCGGTGGCCGCAGCGCTCGCCACCGATCCACGGCTGCTCGTGCTGGATGAACCGCTCACCCGGCTCGACCCTCTGGCCCGCAGCACCCTGGTGGATCTGCTGCGCGATCGGCTGGCCGACGACGACTCCCGCTCCGTCCTGCTCTCGACGCATGACCTCGAGGGGATGGACTGCTTCGTCGACCATCTCGTGGTGCTGCACGAGGGCCGCACGGTGCTCGAGGGCGACGTCGACGAGCTCCTGGAGGCCCACGTCGTGGCGACCTACCCCGCCGGCGCTCCGCAGATCCCGCTGGGGGCGCGTCCGCTCGGGCGCAGCGGCGCCGCCGAGGCGCTGATCGCGACCGACGACTCCGTCGGCCTGGCACCGGGGACTGCTCTGCGCGAACCCGACCTCCCCGATCTCGTGGGCCTGACCCTCGCGGCCTGTGCCGGGCGCGCCATCGGGGAGGTCCGCCGATGAGCGCGACGTTGGGCAGACCGTCGACGGCACCGCGCGACCGCGCCCTCCGCCTGGAGCTGACCCTCCAGCGGCCGCTGCTCTGGGGGAGCGGTGTGGTCGCCGCCCTCCTCCTTCTCGCTGCGATCGGACAGTTCGCACGACTGGGGAACGTGCTGATCCTGCTGGCCGTCTCCGTGCCCGTCGCCGCCGCCCCGCGAGACCCCGCTCGAGAGGGATGGCTGAGCGGGACGCTCGGCATCTCACGGGCCGCCCGGGTGAGGGCCCGGGTGCGCGTCGTGCTCTTCACGCAGCTGGGGCTCCTGCTCGCCGCTGCCGTGGTGATCCTCGTCGGCCCGCAGGGCGGAGGGGTGATCCGGCGACGCTCGGACGGGTCAGCGCGGGCGGTCTCTCGCTGCCGGTCCCGACCCTCGCGTACTGGCAGGACGTGGTGATCTGGGCGTCGGCGGCTGTGTGGTCGCACATCTGGGTGGGGCGGGACGCCCTGCACGACGCGTCCACGGCGATGTGGGCACGAGCGCTGGTCTCCTACCTCGGCATGTACGTCGTGGTGACGGCCGTGACCTTCGGGGTGAGGATGCTGCCCCTCGCCCTCGGGGCGCTGCTGGGTCGGGAACCCGTGGCGGGGCCGGCGCAGGAGTATCCGGCGGTCCTGGCCGGGGCTGCGGTGTTCGGGGCCGGGCTCCTCGTCCTGCGGTGGCGATCGCGGGCCTGGGCGCAGGCCGCCTGAGAAACGGCTCGAGCGTCCGGCCTGATCGGCGGAGCATCGAGCGACGGCTGTGCGCGAGGATGGACTCATGAGAGCTGTGCGTTACGACGAGTTCCGTGACCGACCCGTTCTGGTCGACATGCCTGATCCCGTGTGCCCGCCGCGCGGCGCGGTCGTCGCGGTGCACGCGACCGGAGTGTGCCGCAGCGACTGGCACGCCTGGCAGGGCCATGACGACTCCGTCCAGCTGCCCCACGTCCCCGGGCACGAGTTCGCGGGCATCGTCGAGCAGGTCGGCGCGGACGTCACCGGCTTCGCGCCGGGGGACCGGGTCACGGCCCCCTTCATCCTCGCCTGCGGCCGCTGCGAGGAGTGCCTCGCCGGAGCACCCCAGGTCTGCCCGGGACAGCGCCAGCCCGGCTTCGACCTCCCCGGCTCCTGGGCGGAGAAGGTGCTGGTCATCGAAGCGGACCACAACCTCGTCACTCTGCCGGAAGAGATCGACATGGTCCGTGCGGCGGGGCTCGGCTGCCGCGTCGGCACCGCCTATCACGCGGTGCGCACGCAGGCGCGGGTCGCCGTCGGGGAGAAGGTCGCCGTGTTCGGCTGCGGCGGGCTCGGCCTCGCCTGCGTGATGGTCGCGCTCGCGGCAGGCGCCGACGTCATCGCGATCGACGTCTCCGACAGCGCCTTGGCGGCGGCGGCCGAGCTCGGCGCGACGCCTCTGGTCTCTGGCACGGACATCGTCGACCGCGTCCGCGAGGCGACGGGAGGCGGCGCCCACGTCACCCTCGACGCACTAGGGTCCGCGGGCACGGCCCGTGCCGCGATCGCGTCGCTGCGGCCGCGCGGTCGCCACGTCCAGGTGGGGCTCCTGCTGGGCGAGGACGCCGACCCCTCCCTGCCGATGGGTCAGGTGATCGGCCAGGAGCTGCAGATCCTGGGCAGCCACGGCCTGGCCGTCTCCGAGTACCGGGACCTGTTGGCCGATATCGCGAGCGGACGCCTCGACCTGAGAGCCGTCGTCGGCAGACTCCTCGCCGTCGAGGACCTGCCCGATGCGATGCTCGCCATGGACCATCCGCCCGCCACCGCAGGGATGACCGTCGCCCGGGTGCGCTGACCGCGACGCGGCGAGAGGAACCCCGCATCGCGCCGCGTGCGGGCCCGCTGCGGCTGGGGAGGTCCGCCGCCTGTGGAACGATTGGGCCCATGACCATCACTGCTGCTGCCGACGGCTCCGCCCTGGGCAATCCCGGCCCGGCCGGCTGGGCCTGGTACATCGACGAGAACACCTGGCGCGCGGGCGGCTGGCCCCATGGCACCAACAACATGGGCGAGCTCAAGGCGGTGCTCGACCTGCTCGAGGCCACCGCCGTCGACGCCGACCAGCACTTGCTGATCCTGTGTGACAGCCAGTACGTCATCAACTCCGTGACCAAGTGGATGCCGGGCTGGAAGCGCAAGGGCTGGCGCAAGAAGGACGGCAAGCCCGTCATGAACGTCGAGCTGCTGCAGGCCATCGACCGCGCCCTCGTCGACCGCAGCGTCGAGTTCGAATGGGTCAAGGGCCACTCCGGCCATGCGATGAACGAGGCCGCCGACGTGCGCGCCAACGCCGCCGCGACCGCCTACTCCAAGAAGCAGGATCCCCAGGTCGGCCCGGGATACCGGGGCGGCTCCGCAGGTTCCTCGGAGGCGGCGAACCCCCGCACGGCCCCGACCTTGGCTCCGGCGGCGCCCCCGACCTCGACCTCGGCGGGTCCGTCATCCACATCGGAGGCCGCCTCCACCGCCGATCGGCCCCTCGCGCCCCCGGAGGATGACCTCTTCAGCCTCTTCGGCCAGGACGCGGGCGACCCCGCCCCGGCCACCTGCAGCACCGCGGCGGAAGACACGGTGCTCACCGAGGACGCCCCCGGGGCCACCGACTTCGAGCAGATCACCGCCCGCGAGCTCGCCCTGCTCAGTGATGCGTTGCGCGCCGATGCCCCGAGCGCCGCCGAGCTGCTGCACGCGGACTTCACCGAGACCGGCTCCAGCGGACGCCGCTACGACCGCGACGAGATCCTCGCCCACCTCGCCCCGCTGCGCGGCGTCGACGCGTCCGAGTTCGTGGCCGACGAGATCGCCCCCGGTGTGGTGCTGTTGCAGTATTCGACCAGCTCGGCCGACGGCCTCGTGCACCGCAGCTCGCTGTGGGTGCAGGAGAAGGGGCGGTGGCTGCTGCGTCACCACCAGGGCACCCCGGCCGACAGGGCCTGATGTCCCTGGTCGCGGGCGGCGGATCGGTGCCGCTGAGCGACCGCGCGGGAGGCCCGGATCTCGCGCGGGGCCTCGCCCTGCTCGGGATCGCACTCGCCAACACCGTCGGCTGGCTGCACGGCTCGACCTGGACCGTTCTGCTCAAGCAGCAGGACGCCACCGTGCTGGATCGTGTGGTGGACGTGCTCCTCGCCCTGACCATCGACAACCGCGGCTTCCCGCTGTTCGCGATGCTGTTCGGCTACGGCATCGGGATCCTGCACCGCCGCTCCCGCGAACGGGGCGAGAGCGCGGGCCGCTTCATCCTGCGCATGCTGCGGCGCCACGTGGTGCTGCTCGCGATCGGACTGGCCCACGCGATCCTGCTGTTCAGCGGCGACATCATCGTGGCCTACGCGATGGTGGGCATGCTCTGCGCGGTGCTCGTGACACGGCACCGCGCCGTGATGCCCGTGGTCGCGATCGCCGCCCTTCCCGCGCTCGGCGTGTGGGGATGGGCCGACGGCACGATAGGTCTGTTCGGGGGCGACGGCTACGCCTCGGCCGCCGCACCCGACTACGTCACCGCTCTGCGCCTGCGCACCGAGCAGGCGGGGGCCGACGTCGCCACCGTCCTGATCGACGACATCGGTCTGCTCTCGCCGATGGCGATCGGGGTGATCGCCGCTCGGCTGCGGATGCTCGAGGAGGTCGTCGCGAACCGTGACCTGCTGGTCCCCATCGCCCGCTGGGGGCTCGGGATCGGACTGCTCGGAGCGGTGCCCCTGGCCGCAGTGCTCGCCCTCGACCCCGCTCACCGGGTCCTGGACGCGGTGCTCCTGCTCGGCTCCATCGGGGTGGTGCACCAGTACACGGGCCTGATCGGAGCCCTGGGCTTCGCCGCAGCGCTGGCACTGCTCGCCGAGCGGGTGCGTCGGCAGACCCAGTCGGCCGACGGGACCGTCGCCCCGCACGACGCATCCGGTCACGCAGCCGGTCACGCATCCGGTGGGGCCGCCCTCCGACGCGACGCGGCCGACGGGGGATCGGCCCCGAGGGTCGTCGTCGCGGCCGTGCGAGGGATCGAGGCGCTCGGCGCGGTCTCGCTGAGCGCCTACGTGGGCCAGTCGCTCGTGGCCCACGCCCTCTTCCCTCCGTACACCCTGGATCTGGGCGCGCGGCTCGGCAGCGCCGGTGCCGCGGCGCTCATGGTGGCGACCTGGCTGGTGATGATCCTGCTCGCGCAGGCCCTGCGCCGTCGCGGCCGGCGAGGCCCGCTCGAGGTCGTGCTGCGCCGTCTGGCAGGATCGAGCACATCGCGATCGCCGAGGACCGATCGATCCCCGCGCACCCTGCGCTCCCTAGGATCTCCGCGATCCTCGCCCTCCGCACGATCCTCGCGCTTCTCACCCTCCGCACGATCCTCTCGACCGGGAGCTCGTCCATGACCGTCTACGCCGATACGCCCAGGTGGCCGCGCCACGGCATGGTCTGGGGCCATCTGATCTCCGACACCTCGCTCGCCGAGCTGCACAGCACGGCGGCCCGGGCAGGGCTGCCCCCGCGCTCCTTCGACCTGGACCACTACGACTGGCCGGAGCGAGCTCGCCCCGGCCTCGAGGCGGCCGGAGTGCGCTTCATCGACGCCGGGGAACTCACGCGGATCCTCATCCGCTCCGGCCTGCGGGTCCGACTGCGCGACCGCGCAGGTGCCCGTGCTCGGCGCAGCGCGGACCACGCCGCGCAGCTGGGGCTCACTCCCGTGCCGAGGGACCTGATCGTGGGGCTGAGCGGCCATGTCGACCCGCTGCCCTCGGCGCAGGACGCTCTGCCCGGCGCATTCCGGATGACTCGTGACGATCCGTCGGCCCCGCCCCGGATCGAAGCGCACGACGAGGCGGGCCTGCGTGCCGCCGAGCAGCTGCTGGACCACCTGGACAACCTCTCCCGCGCGGCCGGGCAGGCGGGCTTCAGGGGGCAGGTGCTGGTGGACGGCAGCTGACCCGTCGAACTCCCCGAACGCGCCGAGCCCGTCGAACGCGCCGAACTCGTCGAGCCCGCCGGATCAGGTGGCCGGGCTCGAGGGCCCCGTCGGCGAGTCCGGGCTGGTCAGGGCGTGCAGCTGATCAGGCTCGACACGATGCTCCTCATCGACCTCGGCCCTCGGCAGCTCGACCCAGAAGGTGGACCCGCCGCCGGGGGTCTCGGTGACGCCGATGTCGCCGCGGTGCTGCTGGACGATGGTCGCCGCGATCGACAGGCCGAGACCCGCGCCGCCGCCCTGCGTCGCCGAGCGCGCCCGGGAGGCGTCGGTGCGGTAGAAGCGCTCGAAGACCTTCTCGCGCTGGTCGTCGTCGATGCCGGGACCGTGGTCACGGATCTCCACCCGCACGGTGCTCTCCGCGGTGTAGCCCACGGCGATCTCGACCGGGGAGCCCTTGGGGGTGTGGCGGTTCGCGTTGCCCACCAGGTTCAGGATCACCTGGCGCAGCGAGGCCTCATCGCCCAGCACGCCGATCGACAGGTGGGGCTGCACCGAGACCGGGGTCCCGGAGAGCGAGACCACCATGACCTGGCGGTCCGGGTCCAGGGCCCGCAGGTCCTGAGCGGCGTCGAAGAGGGCATCGGTGAGATCCACCGGCTCGAGGGCCAGATCGGGGTTCTCGTCCAGGCGTGCCAGGCGCAGCAGGTTCTCCACCAGCGACCCCATCCGTCGGGCCTCGTCCTCGATGCGACGCATCGCCGAGGCGACGTCCTCGTCGGTCCCCAGCGCACCCATCCGATACAGCTCGCCGAAACCGCGGATCGCGGCCAGGGGAGTGCGCAGCTCATGGGAGGCGTCGCCCACGAAGCGCCGCATCCTCGCCTCGGAGCGCGTCGCATGCTCCTCGGACGCGGACTGCGCGGCGAAGGACTGCTCGATGCGCACCAGCATCTCGTTCAGCGACAGCGCGAGGGCATGCACTTCCAGGCTGGTGTACGTGACCGGCACACGGCGGGAGAGGTCACCGCCGGCGATCTGGGAGGCCGTGGCCTCGACATCCTGCAGGGGCTCGAGGGAGCGGTGGGTCATGTAGCCGCCCAGGCCCATGCCCATGAGCACCACGAGAGTCCCGACCAGGACGATGACCAGCGCCATCTCGTGCATCGTGCGATCCACCCCGGCCAGGGGGAGGGCGACGTACACGCTGCCGCCGTCCGGGCCGGTGTTGACCATCGCGACCACACGCCACCGGCTCTCGGAGGAGTCCAGGATCGTGAAGGGCTTGCCCCCGCGCGCGATGATCTGGTCATCGGACAGGTCCGGGAAGGTCAGCTCGGTGGTCGCGTTGACGTCGTGGTGGATGATCTGGTCGCTGTCGTCGCGGATCTCGACCGCGTACTCCACCGGGGTGTACGCGGTCGAGGCCGTCGTGTCGCTGTCGTCGGCCAGCTGGTGCTGCGCGAGCGTGAGCATCTCGCCGGTGCTCGCGTACAGGTTGTTGTCGACCGACTCGATCAGCGTGCGGTTGAGCAGGAAGAGCGAGAGGCTTCCGGTGATGACGACGCCGACGACCAGCAGCAGGGAGATGAGCGCGACGATCCGGGTCCACAGGGACACGGGCCGTTCTGTGCGCAGGGTCGGCAGCGCCAAATCGTCAGTGGCTCTCGGCGGCGCGCAGCACGTAGCCGATGCCGCGCTTGGTGTGGATCATCGGCTCGCCGATCACGTCGATCTTGCGGCGCAGGTAGGAGATGTAGGACTCCACGATGCCGACCTCACCGGACCAGTCGTAGTCCCACACGTGGTCCAGGATCTGGGTCTTGGAGACCACGCGACCGGCGTTGAGCATGAGGTAGCGCAGCAGCTTGAACTCGGTGGGGGACAGCTCGATCGTCACGTCGGCGCGGTAGACCTCGTGGGAGTCCTCGTCCAGGCGCAGATCGCCCACCACGAGGGAGCTGTCCACCGCGGCGTCGTGGCCGCCGTGGGTGCGGCGCAGCACGGCCCGGATCCGGGCGACGACCTCTTCCAGGCTGAAGGGCTTGGTGACGTAGTCGTCGCCGCCGACGGTGAGACCGGCGACCTTGTCCTGGGTCTCGTCGCGCGCGGTGAGGAACAGGATCGGGTACTGCTCGCCGCGATCGCGCAGACGACGGGTCACGGTGAAGCCGTCCATGTCCGGGAGCATTACGTCGAGCACCACGAGGTCGGGCTGATGCTCGGTGGCCTCGCGGATCGCCTCGTTGCCGGTCGAGGCCGTGAAGACCTCGAAACCGGCGAAGCGCAGCGAGGTCGCGAGGAGGTCACGGATGTTCGGCTCGTCGTCGACGACGAGCAAGCGGGCCTCGAATTCCTGATCTGCAGTCGTGTTCATGGTGCCACCGTGCTCCTCGCGAGTGGGAATCGGCTGAACGTCGGCTGTAAGCGTTCAGCGCGCGGCGCGCTGGATCTTCTCCTGCTGCTTGCGCATCTTGCGGATGGTCCAGCTCATCTGCGCCATCCGCACCGAGCCCACGAGCGCCATGACCAGAGCGCCGGCAATCGCCGCCAGGAGCATCGCGACCCCGAGAGGCAGATCGAACGTCGCGGAGAAGTACTCGAAGCTCGCCTTCTGGCTGTTCTGGATCACGAAGATCAGCAGCAGCACCAGCACGATCGCACCGAGGATCAGGGAGATCCATAGCATGGCCGTGCGTCCGCCGCTCTTGGGGGCCTCGGCGGGCGGGGTGGGGGGGGAGTCCTTGCGGCGCGTGCCCGCGGGCTCCTGGCCCGTGGGTGCGGTGGCGTCGGCGGGGCGCTCGGCGGTGGTGCCGGCGCCACGGGGCGCCGGCTCGGGAGCGCGCCCGGGAGCGGGGGACTCCGGCGGGAGGGGCGCGTCCTGCGGGGTGCGGGCGGCCTCGGGGCGGGTGGAGTCGTCAGAAGGCTGTGTCATCAGAGGTGCTCTCCTCAGGAGGAAGTGATGTGCGCACCACTGTAGGGCGTGGAGGCCCGGGATGACTCGGGGCGCGCTGCTCAGCCTGCGTCGGCCGCGGCGCCGAGCTGGTCGGCGTCCAGGATCGTGTAGGCGTAGCCCTGCTCGGCCAGGAAGCGCTGGCGGTGGGCGGCGAAGTCCTGGTCCTGGGTGTCGCGCATGACGACCGTGTAGAAGTGTGCGGAGCGCCCGTCGGCCTTCGGACGCAGCAGCCGTCCCAGCCTCTGCGCCTCCTCCTGACGGGAGCCGAATGCGCCGCTGACCTGTACGGCGACCGACGCCTCGGGGAGGTCGATCGAGAAGTTCGCGACCTTGGAGACCACCAGGCGCGTGATCGTCCCGCTGCGGAAGGCGTCGAACAGCTCCTGCCGGCGGCGCACCGGGGTCTGGCCGGTGATGAGATCCGCGTCCAGATGCGCTGCGAGCTCCTCGAGCTGGTCGATGTACTGGCCGATCACGAGCATCGGCTCGCCCGGGTGGCGCTCCGCGATCCTCTCGACCACGTCGAGCTTCGCAGGATGTGCGGCGCCGAGCCGGTGACGATCGGTGGCCTCGGCCATGGCGTAGGTCATGCGATCTGCGGAGGGCATCGCCACCCGGATCTCGGTGCAGACCGCTGGCGCGATGTAGCCCTGCGTCTCGATGTCCTTCCAGGGGGCGTCGTAGCGCTTCGGGCCGATCAGGGAGAAGACCTCGCCCTCGCGGCCGTCCTCGCGCACGAGCGTCGCGGTCAGGCCCAGGCGTCGCCGCGCCTGCAGATCCGCTGTCATGCGGAAGACGGGCGCGGGCAGCAGATGCACCTCGTCGTACACGATCAGGCCCCAGTCGCGGGCGCTCATCAGCTCCAGGTGCGGATGGACGCCCTTCCTCTTCATGGTGAGGACCTGGTAGGTCGCGATCGTGACCGGTCGGATCTCCTTGGTGGCGCCGGAGTACTCGCCGATCTCGTCCTCGGTGAGGGAGGTGCGGCGCAGCAGCTCGCTCTTCCACTGCCGGGCCGAGACCGTGGAGGTCACCAGGATCAAGGTGGTGCGCTGCATCGCGGCCATCGCGCCGGCGCCCACGAGGGTCTTGCCGGCCCCGCAGGGCAGCACGACCACGCCGCTGCCGCCGTGGCGGAAGCCGTCCACCGCCTCCTGCTGATAGGGGCGCAGGGACCAGTCGTCCTCGCGCAGCGAGATGGCGTGGGCCTCGCCGTCGACATAGCCGGCCTGGTCCTCGGCCGGCCAGCCGAGCTTGAGCAGCGCCTGCTTCAGCGCGCCGCGCTCCGAGGGGTGCACGATGACCGTCGCCTCGTCGATCCGGGCGCCGAGCATGCCCTGGATGCGCTTGGCGCGGGAGACCTCTTCGAGCACGGCCGTGTCCAGGGCGTGCAGCACGAGACCGTGGGTGGGATGGGACTGCAGCTGCAGACGCCCGTAGCGGTCCATCGTGTCCGCGACGTCGATGAGCAGCGAGTGGGGGACCGGGTAGCGCGAGTTGTCCACGAGGGCGGCGACCACGGATTCGGCGTCGTAGCCGGCGGCGCGCGCGTTCCACAGTCCCAGATCGGTGATGCGATAGGTGTGGACGTGCTCGGGGGCGCGTTCGAGCTCGGCGAAGGCGGCGATCGAGGCGCGTGCGGCCTGCGCCTGCGGATGCCCCACCTCGAGCAGGAGGGACTTGTCGCTCTGGACGATGAGGGAACCGTCGGTCATCCCCTCAGGCTACGCGCGCAGCGGGAACAGCAGAGGGGCCGACGGGGTGAGTCGGGACTCTCCCCATCGGCCCCTCGCGCGAGGGTCGGCGCGGCTCAGACGCGCGCGGGCTCGGGCAGCGCGCGTCCGCTCAGCCGCTCGTACATGCCGAGCTGGAGCAGGACGGCGAAGGGGACCAGGGCGATGACCGTGATCACGAGCATGCTGGCGACCGAGGTGATCACGGTGAGCACGAGATACGTGACGATCGTGGTGCCGAGGTTGTTCTTCGCGAGCGTGAAGCTCTCCTTGATCGCGGCACCCGGGGACGCGCCGCGCACTGCGGCCGGGATCGCGAACATGAGCATGACGGTGGCGATGAGCCCGGGGATGTAGAGCAGGATCGTGCCGACCACGATGATCACTCCCACGAGCAGCGCCGTGAGGAAGATGCGCATCGGGCCCGCCATCGCCTGGCCGATGCTCGGGCGTCCGCCGTCGAGGATCAGTCCTCCGGCGCGCGCGGAGCCCGTCTGCCAGAGCAGCGTGACCGGAACGGTCAGGAGGGCGCCGACCAGGACGATGCCGTAGAAGGTGAGGATCGCGCCCAGGTCCGCGGTGTCGGAGGGCGCGGTCTGCTCGAGCTGCGGGATCATGACGACGAAGCCCACACCCATCGCGGCGGCGATCAGCACGAACGCCACGACGCTGTAGATCAGCCCGGCGATGAGGAAGGCGACCGGGTTGCGCAGCAGAGCGTTGCCGGCGAACTGGAGCGCTCCGCCCAGATCGGCGCCCAGGTCAGATCCCGGAGCGGGGCCGGAGACGGGGCCACCGGCCGCCGGGGCCGGGGCCTGGCCCCAGGGGGCGTTCGCGTTCGGAGCGGACCCAGGGGCCGCAGGCTGACCGGGTCCGTGCGGCGCCGGCTCCTGGGCCGACGGCTGACCCCATCCGCCCTGTGAGGGTGCCTGCGGGGCGGGCTGGCCCCACCCGTCCTGCGAGGGGTCCTGGGCCGACGGCTGCCCGGCCGGTCCGGTGCCGGGTGACGGCTGGGCGAAGGGATCGTGCGGGGGAAGACTCATCATGTGGCTCTCTCTCGCGGTCGGGACGCCGGTGGAAGGGGAAGGTCGCCCCTGCTGGACGCGTTCACGGTACCGCGCCGGCGCTGCTCGTCGCAGTCGACGTAGGTCGGAGAGTCCACCTCCGCACGTCGAGGGTGATCGAGCGTGCTCACGGCGGCTCCGGCCGTGGGGAACACGACTCGCAGAACGTGACTCCTGAGGCAAGCGCTGGCACGCTCGGCCGCCCGCGCCCGCAGGTCACTAGAATGGGGCCTGATGGACCGGGCCCGCCGTCCGCCGAGCGTCTCGGCGCTGCGCCCCGGCCCGGCTCGACAGTCACCTGATCTGAGGAGAACCCATGGCTAGCTTTGCTCCGTCCCCCGCTGATGTCGCCGACATCGGTGTCACCGGAATGGCGGTGATGGGCTCCAACCTGGCCCGCAACTTCGCCCGCAACGGCTTCAAGGTCGCGATCCACAACCGCAGCGTCGGCAAGACCGAGAAGGTCATCGCCGATCACGGAGCCGACGGCGAGTTCTACCCGTCGGAGTCCATGGCAGATTTCGTCGCCTCGCTGCAGAAGCCGCGCGTCGCGATCATCATGGTCAAGGCGGGCAAGCCCACCGACGCCGTGATCGACGAGCTGGCCGGTCTGATGGACGAGGGCGACATCATCGTCGACGCGGGCAACGCCCTGTTCGGCGACACCCGTCGTCGCGAGGCCGCGCTGCGCGAGAAGGGCCTGCACTTCGTGGGCTCCGGCGTCTCCGGCGGTGAGGAGGGCGCCCTGAACGGCCCCTCGATCATGCCCGGCGGCACCAAGGAGTCCTACGACCGGCTCGGCCCCATGTTCGAGAAGATCTCCGCCCACGTCGACGGCGATCCCTGCTGCACCCACGTCGGTGCCGACGGCGCCGGCCACTTCGTGAAGATGGTCCACAACGGCATCGAGTACGCCGACATGCAGGTCATCTCCGAGGCCTACGACCTCATGTCCAAGGCGCTCGGCAAGAACGCCGGCGAGATCGGCGACGTGTTCGCCGAGTGGAACAAGGGCGACCTGGAGTCCTTCCTCATCGAGATCACCGCTGAGGTGCTCCACCACACCGACGTCGAGACCGGCAAGCCGTTCGTCGACGTCATCCTCGACCGCGCGGCCCAGAAGGGCACCGGAGCCTGGACCGTGCAGACGGCCCTGGACCTCGGCGTCCCGGTCACGGGCATCGCCGAGGCCACCTTCGCCCGCTCGGTCTCCGGCTCCACGCCGCAGCGCGAGGCCGGCCGCAAGGTGCTGCCCGCCGAGGCGCAGTCCCTCGAGATCGCCGACGGGGCCCAGTTCATCGACGACCTGCAGAAGGCGCTCTACGCCGCGAAGCTGGTCTCGTACTCGCAGGGCTTCGACGAGATCGCCGCGGGCGCCGAGGAGTACGACTGGGACATCGATCTCGGGGCGATGGCCCGGATCTGGCGCGGAGGCTGCATCATCCGCGCCCGCTTCCTGAACCGCATCACCGAGGCCTACGAGCGCGACGCGAAGCTGCCGCTGCTGCTGAGCGACGAGTACTTCACCACCGAGATCGCCAAGTGCATCCCGGCATGGCGTCGCGTGGTGGCCTTCGCCGCCGCGAGCGGGTACCCGGTGCCGGTGTTCTCCTCGACCCTGTCGTACTACGACGCGGTGCGCGCCGAGCGCCTGCCCGCCGCCCTGGTCCAGGCCCAGCGCGACTACTTCGGTGCGCACACCTACCAGCGCGTCGACGCCGAGGGCACCTTCCACGTGGAGTGGTCCGAGGATCGTCGCGAGACCAAGCAGGACTGATCCTTGCGGGAGGATGCGTCGCACTGCGGCGCGTCCTCCCGGCCTCCTGGATGACGAAAGGCCCGGACCGCGAGGTCCGGGCCTTTCGTCGTGGAGCGTCGACGCGGAGAGGCGCCGACTCGTGCTCAGTACGTCTCGTAGGAGCCGGAGTTGGCGACCACGGAGGCGACGAAGACGAAGTAGAGGATGATGCCGATGATCCACAGCACCAGGAAGATCACGTACGCGATCCAGCCCCACTTGTAGTACTTGTTCGCGGTCTCGAGATCGGTATCGGCCTTCACCAGGCCGAGGATCGCGAGGATCAGCGTGACGATGTTGCCCAGGCACAGCACGGAGACGACCAGCTGGACGATCCACTTGGTCTTGCTGACGGGAGCGCCGCCGGCGGGTGCGGCAGCGGCGAAGTTCGGGTCGGTCATGGTGGTGGTCCCTTCGAGGTTCCTGCGGGTCGGTGACTGATCTGGCTGTCGGCCTCGGCGCAGGGGGTGACCTGCGCTACGGCGGAGACATCATAACCTTGGGAGCCCGCTGAGAAGCGATGGGGAGCACTCCCCATCCTTCATCGGGGGACGTGCCGGCGGGAGCAGCCTGGATCAGCCCAGGGTCACCCGGTGCACGAGCACCGTGAACTCCTCGTCGCTCCCGGCCTCCCGTGCCCGCAGCCGCCCGCCCTCGAGGGAGAGGGGACGCGCGCGCTTCACGACCACGCCGCCGCGGCCGTCCACGATGCCGAGCGGGATCTCCGCCTCCTGCGCGATCGCCTCGAGCAGCCGGTCGGTGACGGAGAGATCGACGGCGCCGTCCTCGGCGGCGCGGATCCTGGTCACTGCCTGGGCGGGCGGAAGCGCCAGCTCAGGGCCGCCGACGGTGACGAGATCGGGATCGACCGGGCCACCGGGCAGCGAATGGGAGACCTCGGGCCCGACGGTGCGCCCGTCCGGCCCCACGGCCTGGGGCGCGAGACCCGCCTGGCGGGAGATCTGCAGGGCGAAGCCCGGATCCGAGAGCGTCACCGCGACCGTGGGGGCCAGGCGGTGCAGGGAGAGCGCAGAGGCCTCGGGCGCGACCTGGAGCAGGTCCAGGACCTCGGCCTCGGCGGTCAGCACGGTGGTCGCCCGGGAGACCTGGACGCGGCCGTGGCGGCGCTGCTCATCGCGCAGCAGATAGGTGAGGCCCTGCGGGATCGGGGAGCGCGACGTCTCCTCGAGCAGGAGCAGGAGCGCCTCCGCATCGCGCCCGCTGCCCAGCGCCCGGCGCACGGACGCCGTGGTCAGACGCAGGGTCAAGGCGCCTCCGCGGGAGACCACCTCGCCCCAGTCCAGCAGGGGCAGAAGCCGCTCGGCGGGCCGGCCGGGGATCACGACGGTGAGGTCGGCGTCCAGCAGCACCTCCTCGACCGGTGGGGGCGCGGCCTCGCGCAGGGCCCCGGCCAGGCGGGCATCGGCCTGGGTGACGTCCTCGTCCAGAGCGAGCACGAGCTCCTGGCCGAGGCCCGTCAGGGCGCCGCCGTGGAGCACTCCGAGAGCCGCGCCCTCGGTGAGCAGGGCGGACGACTCCTCCTCGATGACGTCGGCGGGGACGAGCGGGAAGGCCCATGCCAGGCAGAGGGAGAGCGACCGGGTGGTGGCGTCGATGCCCGGGCTGGTGCGCAGGGTGCGCAGCAGGCTGCCGCGCCGCGTGCGCACCCCATCGCGCCGGGTGAGGTCCGACAGCAGCGATCGCCCGGTGCCGGTGGCGTCGGGCGTGCCGACGACGGCGGCGAGGTGATGGCCCAGCGCCCAGGCCAGCACCAGCTCGGCCCAGCGCTCCTCGGCGCCCTGGACCCGGTGCGCGTCCCAGTCGCGGGTCGGGTGCCATTCCTGCCCGTCGTGGCCGATCAGGCCGGCCTGCCAGGCGGACTGCAGCACGGTCGCGTAGGCCGGGACGGAGACCCCCGCACGATCAGCGAGGCGCCGCAGGTCGCGCTGGGGGAGGCCGCCCCTGCGCAGCACGCCGGGGGGATCGTCGTCGAAGCTCCGCACGGTGCCCAGCAGACGCAGCGACTCGAAGGCCCGCTCGACGGCCTGGGCGGTGCGGGAGCCGGGGATCCGTTCGGAGAGCTCGGTGCCTTCGGGGGAGGGGCGCTGCGCGGCGAACCCGCGCCGCACCCGACCACCGCGCAGGGCGAGGTGCACGGTCCGGGGGATCCGCAGCCCGCCGTCGCCGTCGGCCACCACGATGCCCGCCTCCCGGAGCGCGGTGGCCAGGCGTCCGTGCCCCTCGACGACGGCAGGCCCCCAGGTGAGAGCGTCGAGTGCCTCGGCCATGGTCTCCCGGGCGGTGCTGACCCGCCGCTCCGCCTGCTCGGGAGCGGGATCGTCGGGCGAGGAGGGGGCGAGGCCGGCGGGGGCGCGGAGGCTCTCGCGCAGCGGGCGGACCAGGTGCAGCTCGTCCTCTCCCCACACGATCGCGAGCGTGGTGAGACGCTCGAGGGAGGGACCGATGGTCGCGGGGTCCGAGGAGACGGAGGCGGCGAGCGCCGCAGGCGAGGCGCCGTCCTCGAGCACGGCGAGCGACTCCACCAGATGCAGCTCGGGCAGCGTGAGCGCGTGCAGAGCCCGACGGGCGGACGTGGCGCCGGCGGCGCGGGCCGCGAGGGGGCCGAGTCCCTTGGGAAGGGGCGAGACGAGATCCGGTCGGGCGACGAGCAGGGCCTCCAGCCGGTCGTCGCCGAACCGTCGCAGGGAGTCCGCGAGGGACCGGATCACAGCGGTCATGATGGGATCCAGCATAGAGTGGGCGCGCCGGACGAGGGACCACGGGTCATGCCCGGGCGGCACCTTCCCGGCATGCCCCTATAGCCCAATCGGCAGAGGCGGCCGCCTTAAAAGCGGCGCAGTGCGGGTTCGAGTCCCGCTGGGGGCACGGATGCGAGGACGGCGGCATCTCGGCCACAATGGGGGCATGACCACCTCCTCCGCCTCCGACCAGCTCATCGCCCGCCTCGACGACGTGCTCTCGCGGATCGACGCCGCCGCGGAGCGCGCGGGCCGCGACAGCAGCGAGATCACCCTGCTGCTGGCCACCAAGACCCGCACCCCGCAGGAGATCGCCGTCGTCGTGGACCTGCTCCGGCAGCGGAACCGCACGATCGCGGTGGGGGAGAACCGGGCCCAGGAGATCGCCAAGCACGCGGACCCGCTGCTGGCGGGCAACGAGGTGCCGCGCCACTTCATCGGCCGTCTGCAGACCAACAAGGCTCGCGACGTGGTCGCTTTCGCGGAGCTGATCCACAGTGTGGATCGCGGGGACATCGCCGACGCCCTCGAGCGCCGTGCCGCGAACGCCAGCCTTGTCCGGGACGTGCTCATCCAGGTCAACACCTCCGGTGAGGAGTCCAAGGGCGGGTACGCGCCCACCCCGGAGGCCGTCGGCCCGATCCTCGAGCGGCTCCGGGCGAGCGAGAACCTGCGTCCGGTGGGACTCATGACCATCGGCGCGAACACCAGCGATGCCGACGAGGTGCGCGCCTCGCTGCGCGGTCTGCGCGCGCTGCGCGACCAGGCGCGCGAGCGTTTCGGTGCGCCGGAGCTCACGCAGCTGTCGATGGGGATGAGCGGCGATCTCGAGATCGCGGTCGAGGAGGGCGCGACCATCGTGCGGGTGGGGTCGGCGATCTTCGGCGCGCGCGCCTGACGCCGTCGCGGCGTCTCAGCCGGGGCCGACGAGCGCCTGCGGGATCCCGTACTCGTGCTCGAGCACCTCGCAGGCGGCGCCCACGGCGATGAGGTCGGTGCCGCGGGTGGAGAGCATGACCTCGACGTGCACCCAGGGCTCGGCGCGCAGGCCCACGGCGAGTGCGTCCCGGATCGCATCCATGGACGCGGAGTGGTGCGTGTAGACGGTGCGTCCGCCGAGGACCACGCGATCCACGTCCACCAGCCGCACCAGGTTCACCACGATGGTGGCGAGGATCCTCGCGGCGAGCTCCTCGTCCCCGGCCTCCAGTGCAGCCTGGTACTCGGCCTGTGCGCAGCCGTGTCGGCCGCAGCTGCAGGGCACCCCGTCCATCCGCACCACGGTGTGCCCGGCCTCGCCGGCGTGGGAATGCGCCCCGCGCACGATGTTCCCGTCCAGGCAGAGGCTTGCGCCGATCCCGTCCTCGACCAGCACCAGGGCCGCGTCGTCGAGCAGTCCGGGCTGGGACCAGGTCTCTCCCACGAGGGCGGCACGGGAGTCGTGGTCCAGCAGCACGGGCAGGCCCAGCTCCTCGAGCAGCAGCTGCCGGATCGAGGCGCCCCGCCACGGATCCGGCTGCGCGGTGCCGCGGTAGACGCCCTCGCCCCAGTCCACCGGCCCCGGCATCCCCACCCCGGCGCCGAGCAGCTCCCCGCTGCCCACCTCGGCGAGTGCGCGAGCCTCGAGAGCGAGGGTCTCGATCAGCTCGGGGACCGGCTGCAGGCGCCCGATCTCGAGCTCGCGGCGTTCGAGGATCTCACCAGTCAGGTCCACCACCACGCCCCGCACGCGGGAGCGGGTGAGGTGCAGGCCGATCGCCCGGCGCGAGGAGGGCACGATCCGGTAGAGCGTGGTCGGCTTGCCGGGGCCCGAGACGATCGTGCCGGCCTCGGTCATCACACCGCGGCCGATCAGGCGGCCGAGGATCTTGGAGATCGCCTGCGGGGTGACCTGGAGGGCCCGGGCCAGATCGGCTCGTGAGACCGAGTCGCCCCGCCGAGCGACGGCGAGCACCGCGGCGTCATGCGCCCCGGCGACGCGGTCCAGAGGAGTTGTCGGTCTCACAGCGCCCATCCTCGCACGAGCGCCTGCCCCGAGCCGGGCCGGCGGGCGAGGACCGCTCCGGTGTGCCCGACCTGCCCGGGACCAGGCCCGATGGGCGCAGCAGAACCGCTCGGCGGGCACCCGGAGCAGATGTGATCCGGATCAGCCTCCCGACCCTCTTGACGTAACGCAACAGCGTTGGCTTACTCTGGACCCCGGGTCGATGGAGCCCGTCCGTGAACACCCGCTTTCGGAAGCCCGAGGAACCTCTATGACCGCCATCGACGACATCCGCACCGTCCCGCCCGACGCCCCGCGCTCGGAGCCGGAGCTGACCCCCGCGCGCCGCCGTCTCGCCCTGCTCGCGATCGCCCTGGGCGGCTTCGGCATCGGAGCCTCCGAGTTCGTGACCATGGGTCTGCTGCCCGGCCTCGCGCACGGCCTGCTGGGCGACCAGATGGCCACCGACCCCGAGGGCGGCATCGCCCGGGCCGGCATCGCGATCTCCGCCTACGCTCTCGGCGTCGTGGTCGGCGCCCCGATCCTGGCCGTGCTCTCCGTGCGCTGGAGCCGGTCCTCGATGATCGTGGCCCTTGCCGCAGCGCTCGCCGTCGGGACGATCCTCTCGGCGGTCATGCCCACCTTCGAGCTCACCGTCGCGGCTCGCTTCCTCGCCGGCATCCCGCACGGCGCCTACTTCGGCGTCGCCTCGCTGCTCGCCGCCTCCCTCATGGGTCCCGGCAACCAGGGCAAGGGCGTCGCCCTCGCGCTGTCGGGCCTCACCGTCGCGAACCTGATCGGCGTGCCCGTGCTGACGGCGGTCGGCCAGTTCGCCGGGTGGCGAGCCGTCTACCTGCTGATCACGCTGATCTTCCTGGTCACCGTGGTCGCCCTCTACCGCACCGTGCCCCACCAGGCGAAGCCCGTCGGCCGGCGCATGGTCGAGGAGGTCGTCGCGCTCAAGCGCCTCCAGCTGTGGATCATCATGGGCATCGCCGCGGTGGGCTTCGCCGGCGGGTTCGCCGTGTTCAGCTACGTCGCCGACATCACCACCAACGTCACCGGTGCCCCGGCCGCCGCGGTCCCGTGGGTGCTCGCGGCCGCCGGCCTCGGGATGACCGTCGGGAACCTCATCGGCGGCGCCGCCACCGACCGCTCCCTGGAGCGCACCCTGATGATCGGCTTCCCGCTGTACATCGCGGCGCTGGTGGGCCTGTTCCTGGTCGCTCACGTCTCCCTGGTCGCGCTGCTGATCGGCTTCTTCCTGGTCAACGCGGCCAACTCGTCGCTGAACCCCGCGATGCAGACCTGGCTGATCCGGGTGGCGCACCGCTCCGAGGTGCTCGGCGCCTCCCTGAACCACGCCGCCTTCAACGTCGCCAACGCGCTCGGCGCCGCCCTCGGCGGTGCGGTGATCGCCGCCGGCTTCGGCTTCGAGGCGCCGATGGCGGTCTCGATCGTGCTGGCGAGCGTCGGCTTCGTCATGGTCGTCACCACCCTGGTGGCGCTGCGCGTGCGTGCCCGCCGCACCCTCGAGGTGCTCAGCCGTCACGAGGACACCATGACGGGCTCCATCCCCGCGGTCGAGGCCCGCGAAGAGGTCTCCGTCGGCGTCTGAGCGCGCACCCGACCCGACGAGCGCCCCGGGCCCCGCTCCGGGGCGCTCCGCCTTCTCCGAGTCAGCACCGACCCTGCTGGGACCTGCGCGTCCTGCCGGGTCGGTGCTGTCACACTCGGTCATCCGGTGCTCCTGGTCACCGCCCGACGTGCCTACTGTGGACGTGGCGCCCGACGCGTGGCGCCCGGGCCGACCGGCACCCGGGGCCCGTCCCGACGTGAGACCTGTGGAGGGCCCCGTGCACATCCAGACCGCCGCCGTGCAGACGCTCCGGCACCATGAGTTCGGTGCCGTCGTCCCGCCGGTCCACCTCGCCTCGACGTACGAGCTCGACCCCGGCAGCGAGGACGGCGCCTACGCCTACCAGCGCGGCTCCAACCCCACCCGGGCGCAGCTCGAAACGGTCCTGGCCACGCTCGACGGTGCCGCCCACGGCTTCGCGTTCGCCTCGGGCATGGCCGCCACCGCCGCCTCGCTGTCCACCCTCGAGGTGGGCGACGAGGTGCTGTTGCCGGCGAGCGTCTACGGCGGCACCTACCGCTTCGTGGACCAGGTGCTTCCCGGGCGCGGCGTCACCGGACGCTTCGTCGACGATCTCGGCGCACTGACCGATGAGGACTTCACCCCCGCCACCAGGGCGGTCTTCATGGAGACCCCCGCGAACCCGACGCTGCGGATCACCGACCTGCGCCGCCTCACCGAGCTCGCTCATCGCCACGGGGCGATCGTGATCGTCGACAACACCTTCATGACCCCGGTGCTGCAGCGCCCGCTCGAGCTGGGGGCGGACGTCGTCGTGCAGTCCGCCACCAAGTACCTCGCGGGCCACTCCGATCTCCTGGCCGGGGCCATCACCACCGATGACGAGAGGCTGGCGGAGGCCTTCGCCCTCGCGCAGAAGGCGCAGGGCGGCGTGCTCTCCCCGGGAGACTCCTTCCGTCTGATCCAGGGGATCAAGACACTCCCGCTGCGCCTGGAGCGCCAGCAGGAGAACGCGCGAGCGATCGTGGAGCACCTCCGCGCCCATGACGACATCGCCACGGTCCGGTACCCGGGCTCGCACAGCGAGGAGGAGGCGAGGATCCACGCCTCCCAGGCCACCGGCAGCGGTGCGGTGCTCTCCTTCGAGCTCGCTCCCGGCCTGGATCGGGTCGCCTTCGTGCGGGCCCTGCGCTATCCGGGCTATGCGGTCAGCCTCGGAGGCGTCGAGTCGCTGATCTGCCGCCCCGCCACGATGACCCACGAGGCCATGACCCCGACAGCGCGCGAGAACGCCGGCATCTCGGACGAGCTGCTGCGACTGGCGGTGGGCATCGAGGACATCGGCGATCTGCTCGAGGACCTCGACCAGGCGCTCCGCGCCGCGCACTGAACGCGGGCTTCTCGCTGAGAGCGGAGTCCGCTTCCAGGTCCGGCACGGGAATCGTCGATACAGTAGAGGGGTCGGCGCGCCGGGGAGCTCTTTACGTGGTCCCCGACGTCGGCCCACCAACTCTTGTGAGGAGCGCCATGGCACGCCACAACATCGTGTTCGGCCGCGACCAGGCTGTGCAGGGGCAGAATTACACCGCCCCCCAGTTCGGCCAGTCGCAGGGCGGACAGTCCCAGGGGACCCAATGGTCCTCGGGCTTCGACCAGCAGAGCCCCGACAACCTCGAGGCCATGTATGCCCGTCCGTCCGCGGGCGGCCACGACACCGGCCGGATGACCCTGCGTGACGCGTTGAACGCGATCACCGCGACGCTCGGCCTGATCGTCGTCGTCGGCTTCGCCGTCGGCGTGCTGCCGACGGTCCTGGGCCTGGTGGCCGGTGAACAGGGCGCAAGCGCCGGGATGATGCTGGCGCAGGTCTCCCTCGTGGTCGGCCTCATCGGCGGCCTCGTCACGGCCCTCGTGAACATCTTCAAGAAGCAGCCCTCGCCGATCCTCGTGCTCGCCTATGCGGCGTTCGAGGGTCTGCTCCTGGGCGGGTTCAGCGCCGTGCTGGGCGCGGCGTTCCCGGGCATCGCCCTGCAAGCGGTCTTCGGCACCCTCGCCGTGGCCGGCACCGTGCTGGTGCTGTTCCGCATGGGCGTCCTGCGCAGCTCCCCGAAGCTCACCAAGATCTTCATGGTCGCGATGGTCGCCTACCTGCTGTTCGGCGTGGTGAACATCGTCTACATCTTCGCGTCCGGCGGCAGCCTGCGTGAGGGCGTCTTCGGGCTGGTCATCGGCGGCCTCGCCGTGGTGATGGCCTCCTACTCGCTGGTCCTGGACTTCGAGGACGTGCAGCGGGCCTCGAACGCGGGTGTGCCCCGCGTCTACGCCTGGCGCTGCGCCTTCGGCATCGCCGCCACCATGGTGTGGCTGTACATCGAGATCCTGCGGATCCTCTCGATCCTCCGCGGTGACTGATATCGACCGCAGTTGATCGGCAGCGAACGCGACCGGCACGGCCGCGCGGTGTCCGATCGGTATGCTTGCACGGCGGGCCCCGTCCTCGGGGCCCGCCGTGACGTATCTGGTCGAACGCAGGGCGAATCGGCCGGGAGGACCATCCCGCAGAGAGGAGCTCCCCGTGGCCGAGCTCTGGCAATGGATCCAGGACCACGGCGTGGTCGTGGTGACCTACGTCTATCTCGGTCTGGACGTGCTCCTGCGACTCGTCGGCCTGGTGGTGGTTCCCCGGAACCGTCGCCCCGGGTCGGCCCTCGCCTGGTTGATGGCGATCATGGTCCTCCCGCTGGTCGGCTTCCCGCTCTACCTGCTCCTGGGCAAGGCCGAGCTGCCCCGCAAGCGTCGTGAGAAGCAGAAGGTCATCAACCGTCTGATGCACGTGCGGGCGCAGGACCTCCCCGACAGCGAGCTCGACGAGGATTCGCCCAGCTGGCTGCAGTCCGCCGTGAGCCTGAACCGGGAGCTCGGCGCGTTTCCGCTGACCGGCAACAACTCGGCCGATCTCGAGATCGACTACGACACCTCGATCGCCCGCATGACGGCGGACATCCGCGCCGCGACCCGCGAGGTGCACGTGCTGTTCTTCGCCATGGCGCTGGACGAGGTCACGCAGGACTTCTTCGATGCCCTCGCCGAGGCGGCCGACCGCGGCGTGACCGTGCGTGTGCTGTACGACCACTGGGGTTCCCTGAGCCACGGGTCCGTCTACCGGGCGATGCGCCGTCATCTCGACGCCCACGGCATCGAGCACTACCCGATGATGCCGATCAAGCCCTTCCGCGACGGCGCCTTCCAGCGACCCGATCTGCGCAATCACCGCAAGCTGCTGATCCTCGACGGTCAGATCGGGTGGATGGGCAGCCAGAACCTCATCGCCGCCCACTACGACAAGAAGTCCAACATCCGGCGCGGCCTGCACTGGCAGGAGACCATGGCCAGGTTCCGCGGGCCGATCGTCTCGGAGATGAACCTGCTGTTCGCGACGGACTGGTACTACGAGTCCGCGGAGATGCTCACCGAGGACGACCTGGTCCAGGCGCCGACGGACACCTCGGGCAGCTACGAATGCCAGCTGGTGCCCAGCGGGCCCGGCTTCGTGTTCGAGAACAACCTCGCGCTGTTCAATCAGCTCTTCTACTCCGCGAGCCGACGGATCATCGCCGTCAGCCCGTACTTCGTTCCCGAGGAGTCGATGCTCGCCGCACTCGTCACCGCCGCGCGGCGCGGGGTCGAGGTCGAGCTGTTCGTCTCGGAGATCGGCGACCAGTTCCTGGTCTTCCACGCCCAGCGCTCCTACTACGCGGCGCTGCTCGAGGCGGGCGTCAGGATCTGGCTCTACCGCGCGCCGACGATCCTGCATGCCAAGCACGTCACGATCGACGACGCCGTGACGGTGATCGGCTCCTCGAACATGGACATCCGCTCGTTCCTGCTGGACATGGAGAGTTCGATGATGATCGGCGGCACCGACTTCATGGAGAAAATGCACCACGTCGAGGACGTCTACCGCTCCCGCAGCCGGGAGCTGACGCTCGAGGAGTGGGAGCAGCGGCCGGTGCCGATGCGACTGCTGGACAACCTCTGTCGGCTCGCGTCGGCGGTCGTCTGAGTCCGGTCAGCTTCCCAGCCCCGTGAGGGATTCATAGGCCTCCTCGTCCGCCTCCTCATGCTCGGTGACGCCCACGGCGTGCTCCAGGACCAGGGCGCTGGGGCCCTCGTCCGCCTCGAGCACGACCACCAGGATCGCGGTGGCATCGGTCCGCTCGAGGGTGTCGTGGCCGAAGTTCACGACCGCCGTGGTCTCGTAGCCGGGCATCCCCGCGACCGTCACCGGCTTGGTGACCTCGTCGTCCCAGGTGCGCTCGGTCGCCTTGCCGCCCCAGCTGCCGTCGGTGAAGAGGCACTTGGCGATCCGCTGAGAAGCAGCCTCGTTGCCGGGATAGTCGATGCCGGGTTGCCACTGGACCAGGCCGACGGTGGCCGAGGAGTACCAGTTCTTCTCGACCTCGCCGCGGGCGATCTGGGTGTCGTTGAGGAAGGAGGCAGGGCCGGTGGACCCACGGCCGCTGTACTCCGCGGGCGGGATGAACTGCAGCCCGCCGCCGCGCAGCTTCCCGGACGGGTTCGTGGAGGTCCGCTCGTACTCGGGGGAGTAGCAGCGCTGCTCGACCACCTCCGTGGGCTCGGGGGAGGCGCTCCCGGTCGCCGAGGCGGCCGAGCTGTGCGCGGTGGTGGTCTGCTCACCGGCACCCCCCAGTCCGGACGGACGCAGCACGAGATAGGCGACGGTGGCGCCGACGATCAGGAGGAAGACCAGCGCGAAGGAGAGCACGCCGACCAGCAGCGGGCCACCTCGACCGCCGCCGGGGGTCGGCGGCGGGGTGCCGGTGTGCTGCGGTCCGGTGTGCACGGGATGCTCCTTCGTCGATGCCCTGTCCGGGGCAACGTCACTCGACGACCTCGAGGCTGTCGATGATGTCCTCGAGCTCCTGGACGTGTTCGGGCTGGTCGGCCGCGACGTCGCTGGCCAGGGCGCTCGGCCCGTCCGGCCCCTCGACCACGACGGCGGTCACCACCGACGAGTCCGTCGTCGAGAGCACCGCCGGGTCCTCGAAATGATAGGTGGCCTGCACGATCCATGCAGGACTGCCGTCCACGGTGAAGGCCTCGGACCGGTAGTCCGTCACCTCGGGATGGTCACCGAAGTAGGCGACGACCCCGGAGGTGGTCGCGTAGCACTGGAAGATCGAGACGGCGGCGGATTCCATGCCCGGATAGCCGCCCTCCTCCTCGGGCCAGACCACGCGACCGAGGTTCACGACGCTGTACCAGCTGCCCTCGACGTTCCGGCCCTGTGCGTCGACCTCTGTCATGTACGGCAGCGCACCGGACCCCCAGGCGAACTTCCAGGTGGGAGGAATCGTGTACTGCAGGTCCCCGCCGCGGATGGTGCCGGGATCGGCTCGCTGGGCGGGGGAGGGCTCGGGGACGGTGCAGTCCGTGGTGGGCTTCTCCGTGAAGATCGGCGGCGGCGGGGCGATGTCGGGATCCTCGGGGTTCGGCACGTACTCCGAATGGCCCTCTCCGGTGCGATCAGCCGTGTCGTACGCCTCGGGATCCTGGTCCAGGACCGAGCGGAACACCGTCTGCGAGAGGACCAGGGCCAGCACGGCGAGGAGCACCACGCCGGAGCCGACGATCGAGAGCACGGTGGCCAGGGTGCGTCGGCGCGAGCGCGGGCTGGGATCGCTCAGGTCGGGGACGTGCTGCTGCCCCTCGTGGTCCGGGAGCGCGTCCGGCTCGGCGCCGGTGAAGTCGGGCAGGCCCGAGCCCGCGGACCGCAGATCGTCGCCGTGCGGATTCTCAGTCATCGTCACCTCCCCGGCGCAGCCGGTCCCATGCCCCGATCCGGGCCCCTTGCCCCGGGCGATTCTCGCACGGACCACCCGTTCGGTGCCCTGACCGGACAGTGGTCGGTCTCTCGGCGATCCCCGCGCGGCCGAGGCCAGATGCGATTGGTACTCTCCGGGCACACGGCCGACGGAGCCCCCTGCCCGCCCCGGCCCCGATGGATGGAGTCTGCATGCGCCCACCCCTGGTCCTCACGATCGCCGCCTCGGACTCCGACGGTGCCTCCGGTCTCCAGTCGGATCTGAAGACGTTCACGGCTCTCGGAGCGTACGGCGCGAGCGCTGCGACCATGATCTGCGCCGTGAACACGCAGGGTCTGCGCGGGATCCACTACCTCCCCGGGGACGTGGTGCGCGGCCAGATCGATGCGGTCGCCACGGATCTGCTGCTGGATGCCACGAAGATCGGTGCCCTGGGCAGCGCCGCTGTCGTGGAGGCGGTCGCCGCAGCGGTGCGCGAGCACCGGGACCGGCTGGGGAGGCTCCTCCTCGACCCGGTGATGGTGGGCAGCGACGGGTCCGCGCTGATCTCCGCCGAGGGCGCCCGCGCGCTGCGCGACTCCCTCGTGCCTCTGGTGGACCTGCTCACCCCGAACATGGCCGAGGCCGCGCAGCTGCTGGGCAGGCCGATCGCGACCTCGCTGGACGAGATGCGCGAGCAGGCGCTGGCCCTCCAGGCCCTCGGGCCGCAGGCCGTGCTGGTCACCGGCGGGCGCCTCGAGCACGATGACGCCGTCGATGTGCTGGTGCATCCCGGTGGCACCGACCTGCTGCGCGCCGATCGCGTCCCCGGTCGGCGCGTGCGTGGTGCGGGGTCCACGCTCTCCGCCGCGATCGCCGCGCAGCTCGCCCGCATCGAGGAGTACGACCGGGCCGGGGAGCTCGAGGAGATCGGCGAGGCCGGCACCGACGACGACCTGGTGACGATCGTGGCCTCGGCCCGTGAGTTCCTGGCCAGCGCGATCGAGAACGCCGGCGACTGGTCGATCTCCCGCAGCGACTCCGGCTACAGCACGCTGAACCACCTGATCACGCTCGACAAGGACTGATCGGGCGGGACGCACGGAGCGGCTCGGACCCGGACGGTCCCGGCGAGCCCGGCGAGCCCGGCGAGCCCGGCGAGCCCGGCAAGCGCGGCGAACCCGGCGATCCGGCGAGTGCGGGGATCAGGCGGGTCCGGCGGGTCCGACGGGCTCAGCGGGTCCGGCCGGCTCGGCTCAGCCGTCGAGCAGACCCAGGTCCTGCTTGAGGGAGAGCACGCGCAGCGCCGATTCCCGCACGCGCTCCTCCTGCGCGGTGGACTGCCCCGCCCAGTCCTCGACGGCGTCGACCAGCTGTCCGGTCAACGAGGCATCGGCGGTGAGCACCAGGTCGCCGCCGGCCTCGAGCAGGCGCGTGGCACGGTCGGCGACGGGCACCGAGGCGACGGCCTCCGCGGCGCCGATGTCGTCGGTGACCACGAGCCCGTCGTAGCCGAGCTGATCGCGCAGCAGATCAGTGATGACCACGGAGGAGAACATCGCCGGCACTCCCGGCTCGAGCTCCGGGTAGATCGCGGAGGACATCATCACCAGCTGGGCACCGGCGTCGATCCCCGCGGTGAAAGAGTCCAGGAACGGGTCATCAGGGCCGGTCACGGTGTCCTCGATGCCCTCGGCGGAGAAGTCGGTGTTCTGCTCCACCCGGCCCAGGCCCGGGAAGTGCTTGAGGGTGGCCGCCACACCCTGCGCCGTCAGCGCCTCGACCGCGGCCCGCACGCACTCGCCCACGTGCTCGGGCTCGGTGCCGAAGCCGCGGCCCAGCCCGCCGACGGGCTCATTGGCATCGCCCAGCTCGGGGTCCACGACGTCGGCGACCGGAGCGAGGTCCACGTGGATGCCGAGCGCGGCGAGGTCTTCGCCGATGCTCGTGTACGCGTCCGTCACGGCCCGGCCGCTGTCAGTGCTGTCAGCTCCCAGGGTCTCGGCCGACGGGGTGCGTCGGGCGGCATCCCCGCGCAGCATCCGCACCTGCCCGCCCTCCTGGTCCACCGCGATCAGGGGCGCCACGCCGTCGCCGACGCCGTCGTGGGCGCTGCTCACCACGGACTCCACTGCGGCGGGGTCCTTCCACACCTGCAGCAGGAAGATGCCGGCGGCGTGATGGTCGGTCCATACCTCTGCGGGGATCTCGGTGCCTGCGGGGATCCCGACCAGCACCAGCTGGCCGGCGATCTCGCGCGGGCTCAGCTCGTCCAGCAGCAGCTCCGCGGCCGTCGGCTCGGGCTCGGTGGTGGGATCCGCCGTGGGCTCCGCACCGCCGTCCGAGCTGCCGCCGTCGGATCCCCCGTGGTCGGAGGAGCCGCCGGAGTCGCTGGTGCCGTCGGCTGCGGGATCCTGTCCGGAGTCGGTGCAGGCGGCGAGCGCTGCAGCGGGGGTCAGGGCCAGAAGATGACGTCGGCGCATGGCGCCAGTGTTCCACGCCGCGACGAGCCTCAGGAAGTCGTGCTGCCGGGCGTCGCCGTGCCCGTAGGCTGGCCCCATGAGCACCGAGACGTCGCCCCGGGAGCACCCTCGGGCCGTCGCGATCGACCCCGCCACCGGCGTGCTGCCGGCCGTGCGGGCGCGCCGGACCGACGTGTCCGGCGGCCGCGAGGTCGGGGACGTCCCGACCTCGGTCCTGCTGTCCACGAGCGCCGCCGCCCGGGAGCCGGCGATCGATGCCCTCGATGCCGAGCGCACGACCGATGCAGACCGTTCCGCCGCCGTCCTGAAGGAGACCCGATGAACGATGCCAGCCCCCAGAGCGATGTCGCTGCGGCGACCACCACCAGTCGTCCGCAGCTCCCTGCCGCCGACGGCTCCACCGACCCGCACCAGTGGCTCGAGGACGTCACCGGGCAGGAAGCGCTGACCTGGGTCCGCGAGCACAACGCACGGGCCGAGGACGAGCTCGACGCGGTCGCCGACCCGCGTGACCCCGACGGCGCACCGCTCGCGCAGACCCTGCAGCACGAGATCCGCGAGATCCTCGACGCCAAGGACAAGATCCCCGGGGTGGTGCTGCGCGGCCAGCACCTCTACAACTTCTGGACCGACGCGGACCACGAGCGCGGGCTGTGGCGACGCACCACGCTCGAGTCCTATCGCACCGATGCCCCGGAGTGGGAGGTCCTGCTGGACGTCGACGCGCTCAACGAGGCCGAGGGCGAGGACTGGGTGTGGCACGGTGCGCGCCTGCTGCGGCCGACGGGCCTGGCCGACGGCGAGCCGTACCGCCACGCCCTCGTCGACCTCTCCCACGGCGGCTCGGACGCGGATGTCACCCGCGAGTTCGACCTGGAGACGCTCCAGTTCGTGCCCGAGTCCGAGGGCGGATTCTTCCGCCCCGAGGCCAAGGGCAGCCTCGGCTGGATCGACGTGGACACCGTCTGGGTGTGCACCGACTTCGGCGAGGGCACGCTGACCAGCTCCGGCTACGCCCGCCAGGCACGCCTGTGGACGCGCGGCACTCCGCTCGCCGAGGCGCAGCTGGTGCACGAGGTCGCCGAGACCGACATGGCCGTCTTCGCCGCCCATGACTCCACCCCGGGCTGGGAGCGCGACTGGGTCATCGAGGCGCATGCCTTCTACGACAGCACGATCCACGTGGTCGACCGCGAGCAGGACCCGCCGGTGCTGACGACGCTCGAGGTGCCGCGGGATCTCGAGGCGACCGCTCACCGCGACCTGGGCATCTTCAGCCCCCGCAGCGACTGGGAGCTGGACGGGGAGACGTACTCCGCCGGGTCCCTCGTGGTCGGCGACTTCGCGGGCTTCCTGGACGGCACGGCCGAGCTGCAGGTGCTGTTCGAGCCCACCGGATCCACCTCCCTCGAGGACATGACGATCACACGGACCACCGTGGTGCTCTCCGTCCTGGAGGACGTGGTGCACCGCCTCGAGGTGCACACCCGCGACGACGACGGCACCTGGGTGCGTCGGGACCTGTATCCCGAGCTCCAGGGATCGATCGGGGTCGCCGCGGTCGACGCCGACATCGATGACCGCATCTGGGTCACCGTCACCGGATTCATCGAGCCCACCACGCTGCTGCTCGGGGATCTCTCCGAGGTCGCCGGTGGAGGCGAGCCCGGAGCGCTCGAGACCATCAAGTCGACCCCCGCCCGCTTCGACGCGGAGGGCCTGGACGTCAGCCAGCACTTCGCGACGAGCGACGACGGCACCCGCATCCCGTACTTCGAGATCTCGCGCACCGACCGCGTGGAGTCGACGACCCCCTCGCCGACCCTGCTGTACGGCTACGGCGGCTTCGAGATCTCCCTGACCCCGGGCTACCTCGGAGCGATCGGGAAGGCCTGGCTGGAGCGGGGCGGCACCTATGTGCTGGCGAACATCCGCGGAGGCGGCGAGTACGGGCCCCGCTGGCACCAGGCCGCGCTCACCGAGAACCGCCACCGCGCCTACGAGGACTTCTCCTCCGTGGCGAAGGACCTCGTCGAGCGGGGCGTCACCGATCGCGACCACCTCGCGGTGCGCGGCGGCTCCAACGGCGGCCTGCTCACCGGCAACATGGTCACCCAGTACCCCGAGCTGTTCGGAGCGGTCATCATCCAGGTGCCGCTGCTGGACATGAAGCGGTACTCGCACCTGCTGGCCGGGGCGTCCTGGATGGCCGAGTACGGCGATCCGGACACCGAGGACTGGGAGTTCCTCCGCACCTTCAGCCCCTACCATCTGCTGCGTGCGGACGCCGGCCCCTCCTATCCGCCGACGTTCCTGCTCACCTCCACCCGTGACGACCGGGTCCATCCCGGGCACGCCCGCAAGTTCACCGCCGCGATGGAGTCCCTGGGTGCGGACGTCCGCTCGTGGGAGAACACCGAGGGCGGGCACGGGGGAGCGGCGACCAACGAGCAGGCGGCGCGGATGAACGCACTGCTGTACACCTTCCTGTGGAACACGATCGGAGCGTGAAGCTCCCCGCCATGCGCTCCGTCGACCTGTTCGATCGTGCCGCGCAGGATGATCTCCTGCAGATCCGCAACGACCTGATGACGGTCTACCGGGAGATCTCGGCGGAGGACCGACGCCTGTTCCCCCTGCGCTACGCGCGGGCCGTGCCGCGTCGGCCACGACGAGCCAGGAGCGGCTCGGGCAGGGCTGCGGCCGACGGGGCGACGGCGGGCGAACCGTCTGTCGCGCAGCCACAGGTGCCGGTGCTGCTGATCCCCGACGGTCCCGAGCGGGCATCGGTGCTGCCCTATGACGTGCTGCGCCGCTCCCTCGCGGGGCGGGGCCTGGACGTGCTGATGATGGAGCATCGCGGCGTCGGTCTGTCCCGACTGGATGCGCTGGGGCAGGACCTGCCGGTCCAGGGGATGACGCTGCGCGAGGTGATCGGGGACCTGCTCGCCGTGCTCGATCACGCGCGGGCCCCCAGAGTCGTCGTCTACGGCGCGGGATACGGCGCGTATCTTGCGCAGGCGCTCGCCGTGTTCCATCCCGAGCGCGTGCACTCCCTCGTGCTCGACTCCCCGCTCACCAGCGCCGACGATGAGCTCATCGCGCAGCAGACGATGCGGGCGATGTACTGGGACGGCACGGTCCCCTCGACCTCCACGACGGCCGCGGTGCTGCGGCGCCTGGTCGCCGAGGGCGTGGTCGACGGACATCGGGCCGGGCCGGCGGTGCTCGCGGTGCACGAGCACGGCGGCCGCGCGGCCGTGCGCGACCTGGTGGATCTGCTCGCCCTGGGGCGAGGGCAGCTGACCTGGAACAGTGTGCGCCAGGTGCTCGACCAGGGATGGCTGCAGTCCACCCCGTACGTCATGGAGCACGACCTCACGGCACGCATCGGGTACACCGAGCTGGGCAAGGGCCGTCACGCCGACGGCGGGCCGCTGGACCCTCTGAGCGTGGCGGGGGAGCGGGCCCGGTCGGCGCCTCCGTTCACCTCCGAGGTGCTGGACCTGCACGAGCTCGCGCCGGCGATCACGGCCCCGACCCTCGTGATCTCCGGCTCCCAGGACCTCGTCGCCCCGCCGAGCATCGCCCGTGCCGTCGCTGAGCGGATCCCGGGGGCACGTCTCCTGGAGGTGAACGGCGCTGGGCATTCGATGCTCGATTCCCGCAGCCAGATCACCCAGGTCGCCGCCCGCTGGAGCGCCTGCGGGGTGGCGCATCTGCTGCCCGAGCATGCCGCCGCGCTGGCGGCGCTGCCCGCGACCCCCACGGACCAGGCGCTCTCCCGCGGCCTGCAGATCGCCCTCGCCGCGGAACGGTACTCGCCATGGAGGCTGCGGGTGGAGTCGGTGAAGGCGAAGCGGGAGCAGGCCCAGGTCGATCCCCGGGCCCGCCGCACCCGGCACCTCAAGGTGGACTGACCCGATCGGTGGGCCACACCGGCGGGACACACCGGTGGGCCACACGGGCGGGCGGCACAGGCGGGCGGCACCGGTGGGCCACACAGGCGGGCGGCACCGGTGGGCCGCACCGGCGGGCACCCCCGGCAGTGCCCCGTTCAGGGACGGCAGGCCACCCGGAAGCCGCCCTCCTCATGGACCGTCTCGAAGTCGGTGCCCCAGGTCTGCTGCGCCCAGTCGGCGATGTCCTCGGGCGGGCCGTCGGCCCAGGAGAACGCGTAGTCGTCGCTCAGCACGCAGTCCGGGACCCGCTGATTGGGGCCGTGGATCCACTGCACGTCGTGGTCGGGGACCGCATGCGCCATGAGTGTGATGTCCACCGCGAGCACGTCCCCGTCGGGCACCGCCTCGAGGGCACTCGCCGCAGGCTCGGCGCGCCAGGTGGGCTCCCACTGGTGGGGGCGCACGACGTCCAGCACCGGCATCGCCCCGCCCAGCATCAGCGTGACCGCCGCGGAAGCGGCCACGGCGGTGACCCGTATCCGTGCCACCGGGATCGGGGCGTCCCGCCGTGCCCAGGCGGTCGCCCGCCCGGTGCGACGGTCGCCGAGCGCATCGAGCATCGCTGCGAGCACGATCGGCATGAGCAGCGCGTCGTAGTGCCAGCCCCAGCTCCAGTAGAAGTCCACGGTGCCGGCGAAGCGCCAGGCCAGCGTGGGCAGCAGCAGGAGGATCAGCGGCGAGCGGGCGCCGATCACCCCGGCCGCGAGCAGCAGCATGAGCACCAGGATCCACTTCGCCGGTGGCCAGAGCACCTCCAGCGGTGACCCGAGGTTGTCGGTGTAGTCGTACTGCCCGGCGGTGTTCAGCAGCGGCAGGATCACGAAGGTGGACAGCAGGAACCAGCCCGCACCCCAGCCGGCCAGGCCGATGCCCTCGGCCCGGTGGGCGCGATGGCGCAGGGCGATGACCACTCCCAGCACCGCGACCGTGAGCCCGAGGTCCTCCTTGACCAGGACCAGGGGCGCCGCCCACAGGATCGCGGGGAGCACCCTCCCGCGCAGCAGCGCCGTCAGCGACAGGGCCAGCAGCGGCACGGCGAACGCGATCTCGTGGAACTGCACGGAGGCTGCGGCCTGCAGGCCGAAGGAGAACACATAGGCGCCGCCGGCGAGGGAGCCGAGAGCGGGGCCGAGCCGGTCGATCGCGAGCCGGGTCAGCGGGAGCGCGGAGACCCCGAGCAGCAGGGCCTGGGTCCACAGCAGTGCCTCGCCCGACGGCCACACCCACCAGACCGGGGCGAGCAGGGCCAGGATCGGGTGGAAGTGATCCCCCAGCAGGTTCACGTCGTCGCCCTTGATGGGGACGATCGGTGCCCGCAGCTCGCCGTAGTCCCGGGCGAGCTGGGTGAAGATCCCCAGATCCCAGGACTTGGCCACGAGGTGGCGGAACTGCTGGGTGCCCTGCATCCCGTAGGCGAGGGACGCGATGACCGCGAGCAGGGTCGGGACCAGACGGCGCACGAGCGCCGTCGTCCGCGCTGCGGCGTCGGCCGGTTCCGACGCGCTCCCGGGACGGGCATGCGGAGGGGCCGCTGGCGCGGTCGTGTCGGCGGGGAGGTCCACGCTGCGAGGGTATACGCCGCCTCCCCGACGGGGCCGCTCGCGCGGGTGCGCTGGTCTCGTCTCCGTCACGGATTCCGCGGAGCGGGCCCGGATCACGCCCATCTGTGATGGAGTGCACAGTGGCGGTGTGCACCGGGACCCCGGGCGTGATGAGGCGCGGCACCCGCTTCATCCCGTCCCCCGGAGGAATGCCACGATGCACGTGAACCGTCCTGCCCTGCCCAGACCCAGAGGAGTGCTCGCGGCCACGGCCGGTGCGGCGCTCGTCGCCGGTCTCTTGGTGGCCCCGCCCGCACTCGCCGAGGGCGACTCCCCCGAGCCGCTCGGCACCGCGACCGAGCTCGGCGTCGAGGCGCCGACCCCGACCGGCACGCTCGACGCGGCTGAGACCGCCGTGCCGGGACGCTGGCTCGTGGAGGTCGAGGGACAGCCCGTGCTGCGCGGCGGCAACTCGTCGCACAACACGCGCTCCCAGGAGCAGGTCCAGGAGCGTGCGCAGTCGGCCCAGATCGAGCTCGAGGTCGAGGAGACCTTCGTGTCGGGCTGGAACGGTATGAGCGTCGCGATGGAGGACGGCGACGTGGACCGGCTCCGTGCCGTCCAGGGCGTCACCGCCGTGTACCCCGTGCTCGAGGTCCCGATGCCCGATCCGATCGATGCCGAGCCGGACGACCGGGCCGGCAACGCCATGACCGGCGTCGACCAGATCCAGCAGGTCGACGGGCTCACCGGCGAGGGAGTCACCGTCGCGGTGATCGACTCCGGGATCGACTACAACAACCCTGATCTGGGCGGCTCCGGCGTGGACGACGAGCAGGCCGACTTCCCGAACGACCGGGTGGTGGGCGGCTACGACTTCGTGGGCGATGACTACGACTCCCGCACCGGAGAGGATCCCGTCCCGGACGAGTTCCCCGATGACTGCGGCGGCCACGGCTCCCACGTCGCCGGGATCATCGGCGCGGACGGCGAGGTGCTGGGCGCCGCCCCGGACGTCGACCTGATGTCCTATCGGGTGTTCGGCTGCGAGGGCTCCAGCAGCACCGACGTGATCCTCGGGGCGATGGAGCAGGCCGCGACCGACGGGGTGGACGTGGTGAACATGTCCCTCGGTGCGAGCTTCATGACCTGGCAGGACTACCCGACCGCGCAGCTCACCGACTCGCTCACCGCCCGCGGCATCACCGTCGTGATCTCCGCCGGCAACGAGGGCGCCGCCGGCACCTTCTCCAGCGGGGCTCCGGGTGTCGCCTCCAGTGCGATCACCGTCGCCTCCGTGGACAGCACGCAGGTGCGCTCACCCTTCGCGACCGCGGCAGGGTCGGAGATCGGATACGCAGAGGCCACCGGCGCTCCCACGACGCCGACCTCCGGCGAGCTCGCGCTGATCTCCGCGGGCGAACCGGGCTCGGAGGCCGCTCAGGCCTGTGACCCGGCCGCCGTGACGCCTGCCGACGGCTCCGGCCAGGCCCTCCTGGTCGAGCGCGGGGTGTGCTCCTTCTACGAGAAGGCGCTGGCCGGGCAGGAGGCCGGCTACGACGCCGTGATCCTCTACGACAACGCCCCGGGCACGCTGAACCCCACGGTCGAGGGTGATCCCGCGATCACGATCCCGGTGGTCATGGCCGGTCAGGAGGACGGCCTCGCCCTGCAGGAGGCGCTCGCGGACGGCGACGTGACCTGGGCCTGGCAGGAGGGGACCATCGTGCTGGACAATCCCACTGCCGGCATGGTCTCCGACTTCTCCTCCTACGGCCTCACCGCCGAGCTGGAGCTCACCCCGGACATCGCCGCGCCGGGCGGGTCGATCTGGTCGACGCTCCCGCTCGAGCAGGGCGGGCACGGCACCAAGTCCGGCACCTCGATGGCGGCGCCGCATGTCGCCGGCGCTGCAGCGCTGATGCTGCAGGATTCCCCGGACCTCGCTCCGCTGGACGTGAAGACCGCGATGATGAACTCTGCGGACCCGCTGACCTGGTCGCTCTCCCCGGACGCCGGGCTCCTCGAGCCGGTTCACCGTCAGGGCGCCGGACTGCTCGACATGGTCGGCGCCGTGCATTCCATGACCACGGTGGAGCAGCCCACGATCTCGCTGGGCGAAGGAGAGGACGGCCCCACGACCGTCACGTTCGAGGTCAGCAACGACTCCGAGACCGAGCAGACCTACCAGGTCGGTGTTCGGCACGGTGTGGCCACCGGGCCCACCACCACCGACCCGGAGTTCTACGACGCCGAAGGGATCGCCGAGCCGGCGGCGTCCGTCCTGACGGTCCCCGCCCACGGCACCTCGCAGCTCGACGTCACCCTCGGTGAGGACTTCGGCGAGGACGGCATCATCTACGGCGGCTGGATCACCCTGAGCGGCGCGGAGGACGACATGGTCGTCCCCTTCGCAGGGCTCTCGGGCGACTATCAGGCGCTGCCCGTGTTCGACGAGGCCGGCTTGGGGCTGCCCGCCCTCGGGGTCACCGACGGTGACGACGGCGTGCTGCTGGACCCGGAGGGGGGACACACCTACACGATGGAGGACGGTGACGTCCCGTACCTCGCGTACTTCCTGGCGTACCCGGCCGAGCGGCTCGAGATCCGTGCGTACGAGGTGCGTGCGGACGGCGCGCTGAAGATCGTCAACCCCTCCGTGGGCACGATCGAGGCGACAGATCACGTGGGTCGCAGCGAGGAGCCCGAGGTCTTCGCCTGGGACGGCAGCTTCGTGCTGAAGAACGAGAAGCCGCGCAGCGCGAAGAACGGGACGTACGTGCTCGAGGTGGCCGCCCTGCGACCGCTCGGTGACCCGGAGAACCCGGAGCACTGGGAGACCGTCAGGACGCCGCAGTTCTCGATCGACTACGCGAACCCGCGCCAGCCCGGTCAGCGCTGAGCTCCCTGACGGGCAGCGCTGAGCCACAGCGAGAGGGCGGCGGCACCATCACGGTGCCGCCGCCCTCCTCGTGCCCGCGCCGATCGCGCGGCGCCCCTCAGCGGGAGAGGATCCAGTTCATGTCGAGGCGCGAGAAAGTGATCGCCTCATCCTCGGCCTCGTAGAGCAGACCGAACAGGCCGCGCCGGATCGGGATGATCACCGAGTACTGGCAGGCGCCGGGCTGGAAGACCCGCTTGCGCTCCCAGGTGGCGCCGTCGTCGGTCGAGATCTCGATCGTGCCGTTGACGCGGTCGTCGGGCTCGTGGTCGGCATGGGAGAACAGCAGGATCCTGGACTTGCGTGATCCCGGGGCCGCGTCCGGGTACGCGCGCGTGATCTGCGCGTTGTTGCCCGGATCGACGAGGGACTCGTCGCGGTGCAGGCCCTCCCAGGTCTCGCCGCCGTCGTGGCTGAGGGCCACCCAGCGGCGACCGGTGCGCACGTTCTCCCGGGAGTTCATCATCAGCGTGCCGTCGGAGAGCTCGACGACCTTGTTCTCGTCCATCTCGGTGCCGACCGGCGTGCCCATCGTCCAGGTCTCGCCGTGGTCGTCGGAGTACAGCGAGTACGCCTTGACGTCCTCGCTGCCGTCGGCCTGGCGGAACCAGCCCGCGTACTGCTGCACCAGACGCCCGGCGTAGGGGCCGGTGCGCACCTGGATGCCCGCGCCCGAGGAGGCGAACGTGGCGCGGCAGTCCTCGGGCTTCACGATCGTGGTGAGGGAGCGGTACTCCCAGCTCTCCCCGTCGTCGTGGCTGGTCGCGACGGTGGCGCTGGCGATGTTGCGGTCCTCGTCGTCGTTGCCGTACTCGCTGTCCCACATGCCGACGTCCTTGGAGAAGACGCTGAAGCAGAAGATGGTGCCGGTCTCGCGATCGACCACGTAGGACGGGTCGCTGTAGCCGAGCTTCTCGCCGGGCTCGGTGGACTCCACGCCCGCGCGGATCACCGTCGGCTCCTCCCAGGTGCGTCCGTTGTCGCGGGAGCGGCGCTGCCAGAGGGAGTTCGGGGAGGGGGAGTCCCCGCCCACCGGCCGCTTGTCGTAGGCGGCGAGCAGGTCGCCGCTCGGGGCGACGGCCAGCGCCGGGATGCGGAAGTTCTGGACGCCGTGGTCGCCTGGTGCGGCGAGCACCTGCTCCTCGTAGAGGCCGTGTCGGCGGCCGTTCTCCTTCGCCGGGGGCAGGGCGAGGGCGCTCGCGCTCCCTGCGCCGAGTGCGGTGAGCCCGGCGGCGGCGCCGATCATGCTTCGTCGTGTCATGTCCATCAGGTGACTCCTTCGTCGGGGAGGGATCGTTCTGTCGGGTCAGGCGGTGGTCACGGCGTCGCGGAACCAGGTGGTGATGCTCGTGGGGTGGGTGATCGCGGTGCCGACGACGACGGCGAACGCGCCGGCGGCGCGAGCGGCCGCGGCCTGGGCAGGGGAGTGCACGCGCCCTTCGGCGATCAGCACGCTCGTGGCGGGAAGACGAGCCGCGAGCTCGGTGAGGAGGTCGAGATCGGGGCCGTCGACCGGCGGGCGGCTGTCGGTGTAGCCGGCGAGGGTGGTGCCGATGAGGTCGATGCCGAGCTCGGCGGCGGCCAGGGCGCTGTCGACGTCGTCGCAGTCCGCCATGATCGGTCCGTCGAATCGTTCCCGCACGGTCGCGACGGTCTCGGCGAGGGTGCGGCCGTCGGGTCGGGGACGGCGGGTGCCGTCCAGAGCCAGGACGTCGGCCCCGGCGTCGATCACGGCGAGGCAGTGCTCGAGAGTGGGGGTGATGAACACGCCCTCGGCGCCGTCCTTCCAGATGCCGATGACGGGGACGTCGACGGTGCTCTTCACGGCGCGGATGTCCTCGAGGCCCTGGGCGCGCACCGCGGTGGCGCCGCCGCGCTGGACCGAGGCGGCGACCTGCGCCATGGTGCCGGGATCGCGCATCGGCTCACCGGGATAGGCCTGGCAGGAGACGATCAGCGTGCCCTCGAGCGGGGCGATCAGGGGATGCATGGGGAGCCTTTCGGGGGCGCGAGCAGGTCGTCGTGGGCACGGGCGGCGGCGCCGAGCAGGGCGGCATGGGCGCCGGCCTCGGCGGGGAGCACCGGGGTCGCGGCGACCACGTCCATCGCGTCGTGCGCGATGCCCTGGCGCACCGCGTCGCTCCAGGGGCCGTCCGCGTCGGAGACGCCGCCGGCCAGGGCGACCGCCGCCGCATCGAGCACGTTGAGCAGGCCGCCGATCACCCGGCCTGTGGCGAAGCCCGCGAGACGGTAGGCCTCGAGGGCGACGGGGTCTCCGTCATGGGCGGCACGTGCGAGGTCGTGGCCGTCTGCATACGCCGGACTCGTCGGGCCGACGTCGCCACGGCGCCGGTCGAGGCGATGCGATCCGTCGCTGCCGGTCGGCCCTGTGCCGATCGCCTCCTCAGGGGTGAGGGCCTCGGCGCGCAGGCGCCGGGCGAGCTGGACGATGCCCGGACCGGAGGCGAAACCCTCGAGATGGCCGATCCGCCCGCACGGGCACGGCACCCCCTCGGCCTCCGGCACCGCGAGGTGGCCGACGTGCCCGGCGGCGCCCCGTGACCCCAGGACGGCGGAGCCGCCGAGGACGTGACAGCCGCCGATCCCGGTGCCCACGGCGATCAGCAGCAGGGAGGAGCGGTCGCGGCCCACGCCGAAGCGGGCCTCGCCGATCCCGTGCGCGTGCACGTCGTTCAGCACGCTGACGGGCACTGCGAAGCGGGCGGCGAACGGCCCGTTGAGGTCGGTGCCCGCCCAGCCGGACAGGGACCCGGTGGCATGGGTGACGCGGCCACGGGCCGCATCGATCACCCCGGCGGAGGAGATGCCGACGGCGGCGATGTCCGCGCCGTCCCGCACCGACTCGGCGAGGGCGAGAGCGGCCTCGAGGATCGCCGCACGTCCTTCCGTCGCGGGAGTGGCCACGGTGGCGACCCGCTCCACACGCGGTGGCCGTCCTGCAGGCGGCTTCCCCATCGGGCGCGCGACGGCGTCGACCGGACCCGCGCCGCTGACCAGGGCGGCACGGATCTTGGTGCCCCCGAGGTCGAGGGCGAGGACCGGGTCAGGCATGCGCGCCGCCCAGCAGACCCGTCTGCTCGAGGATGGTGCGGATCTTCCCCACGGCCTCGCCCTCGAGCGGCGACATCGGGGTGGAGACGTTGTTGGTCGCGATGATGCCGAGCTCCCGCAGCGCGGTCTTGAAGGCGCCGATGCCGGCGGCCGGGCCCACCTTGTCGGTGGGCTGGAAGACGATCTCGAACAGCGCGGCCAGGCGGTCCTGCTCCTGGCGCACCAGCGCCCAGTCCTCGGCCTGCGCGGCACGGTGCATGCGGGCGTAGCCGGCGGGGTCCACGTTGCCCAGGCCCGGCACGGAGCCGTCGGCGCCGGAGAGGTAGGCGCCGTCGACGACGACCTCGTGGCCGGTCAGCAGCGTCAGCGGGGATCCGGCGGCGCGGTTCGCGGCGGCCAGGCGGCGGAAGCCCACGTCATCGCCGCTGGAGTCCTTCACCCCGGTGATCACGCCGTCGCGGCCCAGCTGCAGGAGGTGCGGGGCGGAGAGCTTGGTGTGCACGCACACGGGGATGTCGTACGCCCAGATCGGGCCGTCGGCGGCGGCCGCGATCGTGCGGAAGTGGGTGTCGATCTCCTCGGGGCCGGTGATCGCGTAGAAGGGGGCGGTGACCACATAGCCGTCCAGGCCGAAGCGCTCGGCTTCGCGCAGGTGGTGGAGGACACGGTCGGTCTGCATGTCGATCACACCGGCGATGACGGGCACCTGGCCCGCGACGAAGCCGGTCACGGCCTCGAGCACCTGCGCACGGCGGGCGTCGTCGGCGTAGGCGACCTCGCCGCTCGAGCCGAGCGCGAAGATCCCGTCGACCCCGCCCTCCAGGAGATGGGCCACCAGGCGCTCGAGGGAGACCATGTCGATCTCTCCCTCGGCGGTCAGCGGCGTGAGCAGCGGCGGGACGACGCCGGTGAGGCGAGCGGCCGAGGAGGCGGTGGTGGCGGGGGAGGACTGCGAGGTGGTCATGTCCGAGGTGCTCCTTCGAGAAGCGTGCGGTGAGCGGGAAATCAGGGGTGCGGGGGAATCGGTGGGACGAGAGGACGAGCGGGCGGGCCGCGCGGGTGCGGTCCGCCGCGCCGGCCTCACAGGAGGGACGGAGCGGCGGCGAGCAGCGTGCGGGTGTAGTCGTCCTGGGCGTCGGTGAAGATCCGTTCGGCGGTGTCATGCTCGACGACCTTGCCGTGGTTCATCACGATGATCGAGTCGGAGACGAAGCGGACGGTGCTGATGTCGTGCGAGATGAACACCAGGCCCAGGCCGAGCTCCCGCTTCAGGTCCATGAGCAGGTTCAGCACCTGGGCGCGCACCGACACGTCCAGGGCACTGGTGGGCTCATCGGCGACGATGATCTGCGGCTCGAGCGCCAGGGCGCGGGCGATCGCCACGCGTTGGCGCTGCCCGCCGGAAATCTGTCGGGGCAGCACCTCGAGGGCGGATTGCGGAAGCCCCACCAGGTGCAGGAGGTCCTTCACCCGGGCGAGGCGCTCCTTCTCCGTGCCGACGCCGTGCACCCGCAGGGGATCCATGAGCGTCTCGCGCACCGGGAGGCGGGGGTTCAGCGCCGTGGCCGGGTCCTGGAAGACCACGGAGACCGTGCGGCCGAGCTCGCGACGGCGCTCGCGGGAGCGGCTGAAGGGACGTCCATCGAAGCGGACCGTCCCGCTGGTCACCGGCTGCAGGCCGGTCATCACGCGAGCCAGGGTCGACTTCCCCGATCCGGACTCGCCGACGATGCCGAGCACCTCCCCGCGACGCACGGACACGCTCACGCCGTCGACGGCGCGGATCGTGTCGGGGTGCAGCAGGCTGCCGGTGCGGAGCTTGTGCACGACGTGCACGTCGCGCAGCTCGATCGTGGGCACGTCACCGGCGGTCGGAGCGGCCGGTGTCCTCGGAGCCGTGGTCTCGGTCATCGCAGTTCTCCTTCGAGGGGTGCGGGGACGTCGCCGGTGCTGGCCACGAGGTGGCTGGGTCCGCCGACCTCCAGCAGGCGCGGCCGCACGGTGGGATCGGCCGACGGATCCAGCGAGCGCGGGGCGAAGCGGTCGCCCAGGGCGAAGTCGCGCGGTGAGGGGACGGTGCCGGGGACCTGGTGCAGGCGCTGGGCGCCCGATTCGATCGACAGCACCGAGCCGAGCAGACCGCGGGTGTACTCGTGGCGGGGGTCGGTGAGCAGGTCGTGCTGATCTCCCTGCTCGATCACCTGCCCGGCGTACATGACGGTCACGCGGTGGGCGAGCTGCGAGACCAGGGCGAGATCGTGGCTGACGAACACCATCGCGAATCCCAGCTCCTCGCGCAGCGAGTTCAACAGATCCACGACCTGCTTCTGCACGGTGACGTCGAGAGCGGTGGTGGGCTCGTCGGCGATCACCAGCTTCGGATCACGGGTCAGGGCCATCGCGATGAGCACGCGCTGGCGCTGGCCGCCGGAGAGCTCGTGCGGGTAGGCGGCGAGCGTGCGCTGGGGATCCAGGCCCACCAGCTCGAGCAGGTCGGCCGCGCTGCGGGTGCCGCCGCGGCGGGTCAGCTGCGCCAGCTGCGAGCGGATCAGCATCGAGGGGTTCAGGGAGCTCAGCGCGTCCTGGTAGATCATCGCGATCTCGTGGCCGCGCAGGGCGTTCATCTTCTTGGTGGGCAACGAGAGCAGGTCGACGTCGCCCAGCATGATCTTCCCGCTGATCCGGGCGGTGCGGGGCAGCAGTCCCATGATCGCGAGGCTCGCGACGGACTTGCCCGAACCGGACTCGCCCACCAGGCCCATGGTCTCGCCGGGACGCACCTGGAAGGAGATGCCGTCGAGGATGTCGGTCTCGCCGTGGGCCTCCGGGAAGGCGACGTGCAGGTCCTGGACATCCAGCAGGGGCGGCGCGGAGGCATCGACCATCTCGCGCTCCGGGCGGGCGAGCTCGGCGGCGCGGAGCGCGGCGAGGGAGTCGTGCAGCAGACGCGTCGAGGTCTCCCGATCGGTCGCACCGAGCGCTGCGGGACGCTCGCCGGTCCCGGTCCAGGACTCGGTCCTGGGCTCGGAAATCCCGTTGCCGTCCGCGTCGACTGCGTCGTCTGCGTCGTCCGACGCCAGGGCCGGCGTCGCGGCGGCGGGCGTCGCCCGACCGGCCTGGGCGGCCTCCTCGGCGCCCACGTCGACCTTCGTGCGGATCCGCGGGCTGGCCATCGCATCCGTGAGGCCCTCGGAGAGGATGTTCAAGGAGAGCACGGTGAGCAGGATGGCGAGGCCGGGGAAGAACGTCGGCCACCAGTAGCCCGCCAGCAGCAGCTGCTTGCCCTGGGAGAGGATGTTGCCCCAGGACGGGGCAGGAGGCTGTACGCCCGCGTTGATGAAGGACAGCGAGGCCTCCAGCACGATGGCGTCGGCGACCAGGACGGTCGCGAACACCATGATCGGGGCGATGCAGTTGCGGGCCACGTGCTTGACCAGGATCCACGGGGTGGAGGCACCCATGACCTGCGAGGCCGCCACATAGTCCTCCCCGAACTGGGAGAGCACGTTGGCGCGCACCACCCGGGCCAGCTGCGGCACGTACAGGAAGCCGATCGCGAAGATCAGCACCGGCAGCGAGGTGCCGAACACGGCGACGAACACGGCGGCCAGGGCGATGCCCGGGAACGACATGACCACGTCGAGGGCCCGCATGAGGATCTCGGAGGGGAGCTTCGCAGCGGTGGCGGCGAAGGAGCCCAGCACAGCGGCGGCGGCCAGGGCGGCGGCGGTCGCGGCCAGACCGATCAGCAGCGAGGAGCGGGCGCCGTGGGCGACGCGCGAGAAGATGTCGCGCCCGATGGAGTCGGTGCCCATCCAGTGGTCGGCGCTGGGAGGCTGCACGGGGGTGCCGGTCGCGAGCGGACCGTGCGGGGCGATCAGCGGGGCGAAGACCGCCAGCAGTGTGAGCAGCACCAGGAACAGCACGGCGATGCGGCTGGGCAGGGGGAGGGCGGTGAAGGGGGCCAGGGGGCGGCCGCTGAGGGGCTGGAGGCGGGCTCCGAGCTTCGGTCGCATGTCAGATGCTCCTGATGCGGGGGTTGACGACGACGTACAGGAGGTCCACGGCGATGTTCACGAGGATGAAGGCGATGGCGACCACGAGGGTCACGCCCTGCACGAGGAACACGTCGTTGCGGGTGACGCCGTCGAGGATGAGCTGGCCCATGGCCTGGATGTTGAAGATGATCTCGATGACCACGGCGCCGCCCATGAGGTAGCCGACGCGCAGGCCGAGCACGGTGATCGGGGTGATCAGCGCATTGCGCAGCACGTTGCGGCTCACCACGATCGGGTACGGGATGCCGGCGCCGATGGCGGTGCGCACGTAGTCCCGGTCGAGCTCCTCGACCATCGCGGTGCGGACCACTCGGGTGAGCGATCCGGCGACGGGGATGCCCAGCGCCAGCGCGGGCAGGGCGATGTTGTTCAGGTAGACGCCGGGATCCTCGAAGAACCCGACCCAGCCGGAGACCAGCGAGGGGAAGAGGTACCAGCCGCCGGGGATGTCCCCGAGCCACTGGATCAGCAGCAGCGCGAGCCAGAAGGAGGGCGTGGCGAGGGAGGCCACGGAGAACACGCGGATCGCCTGATCCACCCAGCGGTCACGGAAGAGAGCGGCGAGCACACCGAGCACGGCCGCGAGCACGATCGCGATCACCAGACCCAGGAAGGTCAGCTGCAGCGTGATCGGCAGGGCCTTGGCGACGATCTCGGTGACCGGGGTGTTGCCGGTCGTGGTGCCGAGATCACCGCGGAACAGACCGCCGAGGAAGGAGAAGTAGCGCTCCATGAGCGGGTCGTTCAGGCCGTTGGCCTCGCGGTACAGCTCAAGAGCCTCCGGCGAGGCGGATTCACCGAGCGCACGGCGCGCGGGATCCTGGGGCGAGAGCGACATGATGACGAACACCAGCAGGGTGACGCCGAGGATCATGAGCGGAAGCGCGACGAGGCGCCGCCCGATGAGTCGGACGAATTGGGACACGAGGCCCTCCGGGGGTCGATCAGTGGGTCAGGAAAAGGGCCGACGGGGCCCGCGGGAGCCGACGGGGCGGGACGGATCCGTTCCGTCCCGCCCCGAGCGGGTCACTCCGCCGTCGTGGAGGCGACGTCGATGAAGCTCAGGCCCGTGAGCGAGATCGGCTGGAAGTCCACCAGCGTGGTGGGGTCCCAGGCCGTCGGGGCGTCGCGGTGGAAGAGCGGGTACAGCGGGACCTCCTCGGAGAGCAGGTCGAAGAGCTGTCCCCAGACCTGCTCCTGCTCGTCTTCGTCGACGGTCTCCAGGCCCTGGGTGAGCAGCTCCTGCACCTCGTCGTAGGAGTCCTGGCCCTTCCAGTGCATACGACCGTCGGTCCAGACGTCGGCGCCGTACCACCAGCGCAGCAGCAGGTCGGGGTCGTTGCCGAACACCGAGGGGTCGCCGGGGGCGACCATCACGTCGTATGCGTCGGGATCCCCGTCCACCGTGTTGTAGGCGTCGGCCGACTGCTTCTGCTCGAAGGACACGTCGATGCCGACCGCGGTGAGCGACTCCTGGATGATCGGGGTGCACTGCTGGACCCAGTCGTGATCGGTGACCAGCATGCGCAGGGAGGTCAGGCCCGTCTCCTCGAACAGGGCCTTGGCCTTGTCGGCGTCCAGGGAGTAGACCGTGGAGGCTTCCTTGTAGTTCGGGTGGTCCTTCTGCACGAAGCAGCTGGCGGGTTCCGCCTGGCCGCTGACACCGGTCTCGATGACCTTGTCCATGTCGATGGCGTAGAGGAACGCCTGACGGTTCCTCAGGTCATGGAAGGGGTTGTCCTCGGAGTTGTTGAACATCGCGAACAGCAGGCCGAAACCGCCGACGGACTCGACCTCCCCGCTGGAGTCCAGCTGGTCGATCGAGAGGTAGGGGACGGAGTCGATGGCCTGCACGGTGCCGGACTGGATGGCGTTCGTGCGGGTCGAGGCGTCCGGGATGATCTCCCAGCTCATGGTCTTTGCCTGGGCGGGCATCTGGCCGGTGTAGTCGTCGAACCGCTCGAACTCGATGACCTTGGAGGCGGCGCCGTTGTCGGTCATCTTCCAGGGGCCCGAGCCGATCGGGTCGGAGTCGAAGGCCTTGGGGTCCGCCTCGACGGCCTCCTTCGGCACGATCTTCACCGTCGAGAGCCGATCGCCGAACACGGCGGTGGGAGTGGAAAGGGTGAATGTGACGGTGGTGTCGTCCTTCGCGTCGACCGCCTCGATGAAGGGGATGAACTGCGCATACAGCGACGCGTTCTCCGGGTCCATGACCCGCTCGAAGGAGAAGACGACGTCGTCCGCGGTCACGGGGGAGCCGTCGTGGAAGGTGGCGCCGTCCCGCAGCGTCACGTCCACCGAGGTGGACTCGGCGGCGGGGATCTCGGTGGCCAGTGCCGGATAGGCCTCGCGGGTCACGGGATGCAGCTCGGTGAGGCCCTCGAGGGTGTGCCAGTTGACGGCGACCGTCAGCGCGGCCGAGGTGGTCATCGGGTCGTACCCGTTGGTGCCGAGCTCATAGCTGATGGCGGCGCTGAGATGGCCGTCCGGATCCGCGTCGCCGGCGGGAGCGCCGCCGCCGTCGGATCCGGCGTTGCCGCCGGCCTTCTTCGGGGCGCAGGCGCCGATGCCGGCCACGACACCCGCGGCGCCGGCGAGGGCGGCGGAGCCGCGGAGGAAGCTGCGCCGGCCGAGTCGATCGACGTGATTGATGATCACCGTTGATGCATCCCTTCAAGGAGTGGTCCCCGGCGCGTGCGGCGTCGGGTTCGGGGGAACGCCGTCCTCGCAGTCCGACGACAATCGCCACCCTGCGAAGATCAGACGTATGATGTCTGATGACCGGGACAGTACAGGAAGAGATCACTGATCGCCACCACGATTCCGGGATTCGATACGCAGCAGTGACCATCCGGGCCGACCTGCGGCCGCAGGGTCCGGCACGGCATGATGGAGCAGACGTCACAGAGGTGACGCTGCGCCGGGGGAGGAGACGACATGGTTCGCACCAAGGGGGCCGGCAACGGCACCGTCGAGCGCATCCAGGACCTGATCCTGGCCGAGGGGCTGGTGCCGGGAGACCCGATGCCCACGGAGACCGCGCTGTGCGAACGGCTCGAGATCTCGCGCTCCTCGGTGCGCGAGGCCATGCGCACCCTCGCGTCGCTGGACATCGTGGAGGTGCGCCACGGGCACGGGACCTTCGTGGGCCAGCTGTCCCTCGCGCCGCTGGTCGACGGGCTGCTGTTCCGTGCCCGGCTCGATGACGGCAACGACCTGCGGGCACTGCGCGAAGTGGTCGAGCTGCGCATCGCGCTGGATCTCTCGGTGGCCGATCAGCTCGTGGAGATCTATCGCGGCTCCGTGAACCCCGAGCTCGAGAGCCACGTGGCCGAGATGCGAGAGCTCGCCGGGCGCCGCCAGCCGTTCCCGGAGGCCGACGCGGCGTTCCACAACGCCCTGTTCTCGCGCCTGCCCAACAGCCTGCTGCGCCAGCTCGCCCAGGCCTTCTGGGAGATCCATACGACGGCGGTGCCGATGCTGAACATCGCCCAGGCGGACGACATCCTGGTCACCGTCGATGCGCACCAGGCCATGCTCACCGCCCTCGAGGCCGGCGACGCGGACGCATATCGCGAGGCGGTGGTCGAGCACTATCGACCGCTGGGACGCACGCTGGACGCCGCCGGTCGCGCCGAGACCGGTGCCGTCAGGGCCTGATCCCCGGACCGGAGCCTCCTGGCCCGCTCCGCGCGGGGTCCAGGACGATGCGGCCACCGATGACCGCGCGCTCGGAGGGATACCGTGGTGGCATGAACGATGCGGATGAGACCGGCCGACTTGCTGCACTGGACATCTTCCTGCCCTCGCCGCCGCCCGATGTCCAGCAGCAGGAGTCCTTCCTCGACGAGGCCGCTGCGCTCGCCGTGGCCGGCCACCCCATCACCGTCTACCTGCAGGACGAGGATGCCTGGGCCTTCGAGCAGTGCGAGCCGGTGCGAGCTCTGCTCGACTCCGCCGGGGAGGGCGCCCTCCCGGTGACCCTGCTGGGCCTGGACATCGTGGTCACGGCCGTCTATCCGACCACGGAGCAGATGCAGCGCTTCGCCGAGGCGGGCAACGAGGCTCGTGCGCCCCGCTCGGCGGCCGCCGCGGGCTGCGGGCCTGGCGGAGCCCCGGGAGCCCCGATGCCGCGAGAGGCGGGCGGCTTCGCGGCCCAGCTCATGGGCGCCGCCCCCGCTCCGGCGCGCCCTGAAGGGGGCCCGGACATCGGGTCGCGACGGAACCTCATGGGTGGGGACGTCGGAGACGGTCTTCCGAGGGCGACCGGCTCGGAGACGACGTCCGACTGCTCCTGCGGGGCCTGATCCGGCGGGGCGTCGCGCGTCCTCAGCTGCTCGTCACTGCGCGTCGGTCATCACTGCGCGACGCACGCTCTCGCGGAGCAGCGCTCGGCGGGAGTCATGGACTTCGACCGGTTCCTCCGCGGTCGCGGCATAGACATTGCTGACCGGCGACCAGGCCATGGACATACCGATGACCAGTGCCATGATGTCGAACGGCTCGCCGGCGCGCACCAGCCCCGCCCCCTGGGCGTCGGCGATGAAGCGCAGTTTCCGATCATCCAGCCTGTCCGGCTCGTCCACGAGGTGCCCTGCGGGGCGGCGTTCGAGGCGAGCCCATGTGGCCAGGCGGATGAGTGAGGGATGCTCCAGGTACTCGTCGTACAGGCGCACCGCCCAGTCCGGGAGGTCCGAGGAGTCGATCGGCACGACGTCCACGATCCGCTCCAGGGAGGCCCCGAAGATCGCATCGAACAGGCCCTCCTTGTTCCCGAAGTAGTCGTAGAGCTGAGCCTTGTTGGTGCGGGCGGCCGCCACGATGCGCTCCACCCGCGCCCCGGCGATGCCGTGCTGGGCGAACTCCTCCGTCGCGGCGTCGATGATGCGCTGCCGGGTCGCCGCGCCCCGCGCGGTCAGCTCCTTCTTCGTCATGGCTCCACTGTATTCAACAGAACGGTTTGTTTGCCGTGGTGGGTGAAGAGGCGCATACTTAACCAGACCGAACAGTCTGTTGTAGGGAGCGATGATGCGAAGCACTCATGCATGGGCAGCGGACGGATCGACGGCGACGCCCTCCACCGCGCTGCACAGGACCCTGGTCGAACGTCGTGACCTGCGGGCCGACGACATCGCAGTGCGCGTCGACTACTGCGGTGTCTGTCATAGCGACCTCCATGCGCTCCACGAGCACGGGGCGGGCGGCGGTGACGACTCCGAGGGGCCGCTGGTGCCGGGGCACGAGTTCACCGGCGTCGTGACGGAGATCGGTCCCGCGGTGCGCAGGTTCCGGGTCGGGGATGCCGTCGCCGTCGGCAACATCGTCGACGCGTGCCTGGTCTGCGACATGTGCACGGCGGGCCAGGAGAACTTCTGCCGGGAGTTCCCCACGCTCACCTACGGGGGAGTGGATCGCCGCGACGGGACGCCGACCCTCGGCGCCTTCGCGCGCGAGTACGTCGTGCGCGAGGACTTCGCCCATCGCCTGCCGAAGGGGCTGGACCCGGCGGCCGCCGCCCCGCTGCTGTGCGCGGGGATCACCGTGTGGGAACCGCTGCGGGCGCTCGCCGTCGGGCCCGGGGCGCGCGTCGCCGTGGTGGGCCTGGGCGGGCTCGGGCACCTCGCGGTGAAGCTGGCCGTGGCGCTCGGCGCCGAGACCACCGTCATCAGCCGCTCCGCGGACAAGTCCGAGGACGCGCGGCGGCTCGGAGCCGCAGATCTCCTGGTCTCCGGCGACCCGCAGGCCATGGCCTCGTCGCAGGGGCGGTTCGACGTCATCCTCGACACCGTGGCCGTCGCCCACGACCTCGCACCGTTCCTCGACCTGCTCGCACTCGACGGCGCCCTGGCGCAGCTCGGGTACCTCGGCCCCGTCACCATCGAGACCACGGACCTGCTGATCGGCCGCAAGAAGCTCACGTCGGGCGGCAGCGGGGGAATGGAGCAGACCGCGCAGCTCCTCGAATTCTGCGCGCACCACGACGTGGTCGCCGACGTCGAGGTGCTGCCGTCCGCGCAGGTCGAGGAGGCACTGGAGCGGCTCGCCCGTGGCGATGTCCGCTACCGGTTCGTGCTGGACCTGTCGGATCTCGACGGCCCGGGCTGAGCACTCGGGTGTCGCCGTCGCTCAGGCGAGCGAGCAGGCCACGCCGTTGAATCCGTGGTTGCAGTAGCCGTTCGGAACCTTCGCGAGGTACTGCTGGTGCTCGGCCTCAGCCGTGTAGTAGATGCCGTTCCCGGCCTCCGCCAGCGGCGTCAGCTCGGTGGTGATGCTGCCGCGGCCGGCCTCGTCGAGCGCGCGCTGGTAGCGGTGGGCGGAGTCGCGCACCACGTCGCCCTGGGCCTCGGACGTCCAGTACACGGCGCTGCGGTACTCGGTGCCCACGTCATTGCCCTGCCGGTTCGCGGTGGTGGGATCGTGCTGCTCCCAGAACGAGGTGAGCAGGGCGCGCAGCGTCTCGTGGCCGCCGGTGTAGATGACCCGCACGGCCTCGGCGTGCCCGGTCTTCGCGGAGAAGACCTCTTCGTAGGTGGGGTACGGCGTATATCCGCCGGCGTACCCGGAGGAGGTGGTGTGCACCCCCGGGGTCTGCCAGGCGATGCGCTCGATCCCCCAGAAGCAGCCGCCGGCCAGGATGATCTCCTCGGCGTCGACCGGCCAGGGGTGCGGCTCGACCGGGGAGTCGGGGCCGAGCATGTCGGTGCCCAGCACGAGGTGCTCGCGCGCGAGGGGGTAGGGGTACTGGTCCCGGCCTGGGAGGGCGGCCTCCGGCGTGACCATGTCCTTCTTGTGCCCGTACAGGAGATCCATCATCTGCCACATGGGGATCACGCTAGTCCTGTGTGCGCTGCCGGGGCAGTGGCCAGGGAGGCTTCTCACGCGCCGCTCGGGTGGGGAATAGGCGCGAGTCGCCGCATGGGCCCGAGGGAGCGGTGTGGACACGGCCGGGTTATCCACAACCGGAGGCGACCCGCAGCGGGGGAGGCGGGATGCCGCTAGTGTCACGGTGATCCATTGCACAGCTGGAAGGTTCCCGCATGTCCCGACGACTGCTCGCCGCCGTGGCCGCTGCCGCTCTCACGTGCGGGATCTCCGCCTGCACCGAAGGGCAGGAGAGTGCCCGGACCGATCCGCCGGCCGATGTCGTCGCCGACGCCCCGAGCGACGGCGGCGGCGAGTCGCCGGTCAGTGATGGCGGCGGGGATGCCGAGGGGGCCGACGCCGCTGGCGGCTCGACGAGCGCCGCGGCCGACCTCCCAGCTCCCGATCCTGCTGACTTCCCGGGTATGGACGAGAACACACCCGAGGGTGCTGAGCAGACGTTTCGGTTCTTTGCGGCTCATCTGATCTGGAGTTACCAGGCTGGTGACGTTGACGTGCTAGATAGTCTGTCGGGATCTGACTGCGATTTATGTAGAGGGAATGTTGAGCAAATCCGGAAGCTTGCTGATGATGACGAACTGTGGACGTCGGCAACTATTAAAGATGTGAATCTCGTCAGTGAACGCGACGATGAGGATTTTGATGTAATGGTGGCCTACCGTGCATCGGTGTCCGCGCATATAGAGCCATCGCTTGGGCGGAACGAGCGCGATGTTCCTGCCAGGGATTACGTTTTCGGTGGGGGAATGGTGTGGCATGGTGAGGGGTGGATTGTGTCCGATGCGTCATTGTCGATCGAAGATGTGTAAATGCGAAAAGCTAGGCGGTCGCCTGCATGTGGTGGCGATTTTGGTCGCAATAGCGTTAGCGGTCTGTGTCTACTCGGAAGTCCCGTCGGTCGCGTATGCAGAGTGTTCTACCGGAGGCGACTCGTCCGGTACTTCAATGTATGTCGAATCCGGGGATAGTCGGCTTGAATTATTTGCGGACAAGAAGGTGGCTAACTGTTCGGCAGATACTTCAGAATCGAGGGGAGCATCTACTGATGGCGGCGGTGTTCATGCTGCTCCCCAAGTGATTTCACGCGAGCTGGGCGTGAACAGCGAGTACGACTGTCTCGACCTGTACCCGGGTGCTGACGCTGGCGGGGATGCCACCGGCTGTTCGGGAACGACTAACGCGTGTGCGGCTGCCAACCTCCTCAATATCCTGTCGGGCGAGGGTGAGGGATACGTCAGTACGGAGACCGTCAGGGTCAGTGCCGATCAGTCCAGTGAGGAGCTGCTCGGGTTCGACTGCAGGGCGCGCGGAGGCACCCCGGAAGCGGGTGGAGGGGAAGCTGCTGAACCAGTGGTGATCACGGTGTCGTTGAGCGACTTCCAGGCGATGCCGGTGGAACCGCTGGTGGCCAGTGCTGGGCCGGACGACGGCTGGCTGCCGGTGCACATGGTCAATGTGCTCCATACCGACGACGAGATGCAGTCACTGGCGACCGAGGTGCTCGGGGTGCCGGTGGAAGTGCGAGCGATTCCTGTCTCGTTCCACTGGGACCTCGGGGACGGCAGCACGATCACGACGTCAACGGCGGGCGCCCCGTATCCGTCGGAGGAGATCACGGCGGAGTACGCGTTCGAAGGGTGGTACGACGTCACCCTGACCACGACGTTCAGCGGGCAGTTCTCCGTGGCGGGAGGTGAGTGGCAGGACATCGACGGCACGATCGAGGTGGCGTCGGATCCGGTCCCGATCTACTCGAAATCGCTCGAATCCCGGCTCGTGGACGGCGCGGTGCCGGTGGACGAGGAGGGCGACCCGTGGGTGCCCGAGCGCACCGCGGAGACCGAGGGCCCGCAGGACCCCGACGCCACGCATCGCGAGATCTGAGGCCGCTGCGCAGGGGAAACAGTGGGCTATGGAGGGGGACTGACCGCAGCCGCCGGTGCTCGAATGCAGCTCCGCCCCCGACCGGCCAGGGCGGGCGTCATCGAGTACGGGGCAGCACCAGCAGGAACAGTGAGATCACGGCGGCGATGCCCACGACGAGCATCCACGGCCCGAGTCGTATCCCGGACAGCGCGATCACCACGAGGGCCGCGATCAGGCTGAGGGCGATCACCGGGAGCATCGCGCGCAGGGCGAGACGCCAGGCGGAGCCCTCGAACACCCCGTGCGCCGGAATGGTGGCGGCGAGCGCGAAGGCCGCGTGCGAGACCAGCATGGCTGCCCCGACCCCGAGAGCCTGCAGTGCTGAGACCTCGGACTGACTCAGCAGGGCCAGAATGATGAGCAGCGGGCTCGCCACGCCGATATCGGTATCCGGGCGGAACACCTGGATGAGCAGCGCGCACAGAGCGAGCGTCGAGACCAATCCGGCGAGGAAGTTCGCGAACACTCCCGCCGGCAGTGCGCCGAACAGGGCGAGGACCATCGCGGCGACACCGATCAGTCGGAGGATCCACTGAGTGCGGCTCACCTTCTGCAGGTCCAGGAGAAGGTTCGCGATCGGATCCACGAGAGCTGACAGACGCATCAGGACCTCCTCATCCGCGGGGCGGAACGAGCGACGGACAGCGACTGCAGCACGGGCGCGAGCGAGGAGGGGCCCTCCCATGCGGTCACCGGCACCCCGGCCTCGCGCAGCTCCCGCACCGTGGTTCTGCGCAGGAGGCGGCGGGTCGCCCAGGCCTCGGGCCAGAAGCGGTCCGAGATCCGTCCGTCGCGGCGCAGGGGCTTCCCCTGCAGCACGGAGACGTCGCCGATGCTGGGAGGCAGCGTGTCCACCACGATCACGTCGGCCCCGTGCGCCACCATCTCGCCGATCTGGGTGATCACCTCAGGGTGCAGCAGCGGGCTGCACACCACGGTGAGGGTGCCCGGGCGCACCCCACGCAGGCGCCGCATGGGGCGGGTCTGCTGGTCATCCCTGCTGGCGCGGGCCAGGGCGTCGGTGAGCACACGCAGCTGGCGCGGCCCAGTGCCAGCGCGGACGGGCCCGATGAGATGCCCGATGTCGAACACCGAGACCCGGTCGCCGGCCGTGAGGTAGTGGCGAGCCACCGCAGAGGTCGCGCGGATCGTCATGTCCAAGCTGGTGGGGGCATCGTCATCGGCCCAGGGCGCGGGGGCGACGTCCGAGATGGTGTCGGTGACGATCAGGACCTCGGTGTCCTGCTCCGTGAACGTCGCATTCGTGTGGAGCTCACCGGTGCGCTGGGAGACTCGCCAGTTGATCCGGTGGAGTCGATCGCCGGGACGGAACGCACGCACCTCGGACAGCGCGGTGCCGTCGCCGCGGCGCCGCGAGAGATGCACTCCGCTCACGCCGATCGGCGTGGGAACCTCGATCGGGGCATCGAGCACCGTGGAGGACGGCACCACTCGCACGTCCAACGGGGGCAGCTGCTCCTGGGCGCGGAAGGCGCCGAGGGGGTCCGTGACGAGCACGTGCACCGGTCCCACGTGCACCCGCCCCCACCGCTGCGCGCTCAGCCGCAGCCGCACCGAGGCGTCCCCGGCGGCCGCGCCGTAGCGCGGTGCGAAATCGGCATGCGGCGCGAGCGGGACGGTGGCCGCAAGGAGCGTGTCGGGCGCGGAGGTGACCGTCACCGAGGTGGATGCGCCCTCCTCGATGGTGCGTCTGCCTGCGTGGATCCAGGGCAGGGGGATGCCGAGCTCCTCGCCGCGCCTCACACGGCGAGCAACAGCCACCAGTGCCCAGGCCAGCAGGGGGAGTCCCGCCAGGATCAGCACGGGCTTCCCGGCGAGCACGGCGAGGGTGATCGCTGCGCAGCCCACCACGGCAGCGCGGAGGAGCGCCGCGGTCGGTCGCGTCCGGACCAGCGGTCGCTCGGCAGCAGGCTCCGCCGTCGCGGGAGTGGCTGTCACGCCGGATGACCCGCCGTCGCCTGCCCGGCGGGCTCCGCCGCGGCGGGCACCGCCACCTGCCCCAGCACCGACTCCACGACGCCGGCGCCGGTCGCATTCTGCAGCCACAGCTCGGGCTTCACCGTGACCCGGTGGTCGAGCGCCGGATGGGCGAGCGCCTTGACGTCCTCGGGCACCACATAGCTGCGGCCCCGGATCACCGCGAGCGCGCGGGCACAGGTGATCAGCGCGAGGGTGCCGCGCGGCGAGGCGCCGACGAGGGAATGCTGGTGCTCTCGAGTGGCGGCGACCAGCTCCACGGCGTAATGGCCCACGGAGTCCTCGACGTGCACGTCCTCGACCGCGGACTGCACGGCCAGCAGACCTTCGGCGTCGAGGACCTCGGGCACGACCTGCTCCTCACGACGACGGTCGATGCGTCGCGCGACCACATCCCACTCCTGCTCGGCGGTGGGGTAGCCGAAGGACAGCCGCAGCAGGAAGCGGTCCAGCTGCGCCTCGGGCAACGGGTAGGTGCCCTCGTGCTCGACGGGGTTGGCGGTGGCGAGCACGTGGAAGGGCTGGGGGAGCTTGCGCGTGGTGCCCTCGACGGAGACCTGCCGCTCCTGCATCGCCTCGAGCAGGGCGGACTGCGTCTTGGGCGGCGTGCGGTTGATCTCGTCGGCGAGCAGCAGACCGGTGAAGACGGGCCCGGGACGGAAGACGAACTCGCCGGTGCGCTGGTCGAAGACCTCGGCGCCGGTGAGGTCCGCGGGGAGCAGGTCGGGGGTGAACTGCGCGCGGGTGAAGGGGAGCCCGAGGGCCTGTGCGAAGGAGCGCGCCGCGAGGGTCTTCCCGAGCCCGGGCAGGTCCTCGAGCAGCACATGACCGCCGGCGAGGATGCCGGTGAGGACCATCTCGAGGGAGCTGCGCTTTCCGACCACGGCAGTCTCGACGGCGTCGAGGACCGCCGCGGTGAGGGCGGTCGCCTCGCTCAGGGGAATGGGGCTGGGATGGTTCATCGGTCCCTCTCCTCGCCGGTGGCGAGCTCTCGTAGATAGCGGTGCAGAGTGCGGCGGTCGATCGGGCCGACGGGATGGTTCTCCGCATCGGGGTGGCGGGCCTCCGCGATGAGGTGGCGCAGTCCGTCGCTGAGCGGCGCTGCCGCGGGGTCCGTCGCACGTTCGTCGGCGATGTCCCCCAGGGTGCGGGCGAGCCCCCGGGAGGTCATCCGGCGGGAGGGCTGCGCGCCGTGGATCAGGTCCTCGAGCCGGCGCACGCGCATGTCCCGCGCGTGGGGGAGGGCGTAATCGGCATCGAGATCGACCCGGGGGGCGTCGACGTCGTCGGCTCGCGGCGGCGCGTCATGCAGCGCCCACCATGCGGCGCCGATCACCAGGCCTGCTGCGATCGGTCCCGGCAGGGGGATGAGCAGGTCGAACACTGCGCACACGCCCACTCCGGTGAGCGCCATGGCGACGCCTGCGCCGAGGCGCCACAGCAGCGGGAGCAGCTCGTTCCTCAGGTCGTCGCTCATCGGGGTCCTCCGGCCGATTCGCGGTCCAGGCCCGTCGTGAGGTGATCCAGGAGGTCCAGCGCCTCGTCACGGTCCGGCTCGCCGAGCGGCTCGGGGTCGAAGAGCGCCCTGCGGTACAGGTGGGCGAGCCGGTCCAGGGAGCCACGATCCAGGTCGAGGGTGCCGAGCACCTCGACGACGAACTCGAGCGTGGTGCGCGAGGGGTGGCGCGTCACCCCGGCCTCGGCGATGGCGCGCTCCAGGGCGAGCCAGGCGGCGATCACCGCGTCGTGCGCGTTGACCACCGTGGACAGATGCGAGCGGGCGTCGTCCAGGGCTGCGCGTGCCTGCTGCGCCGTGAGCTCCTCCTCGGCGGGCTCCGCAGCGAGCGGCGGGGCGGGTCGCGCGAGTCGGCGCATGCGGATCACCAGCCAGAGCGCGAGGCCCGCCAGCGCCGTCCCGGTGACGATCAGCAGGATCAGCGGCAGGTGACCGGACCCTCCGGAGCGAGGCTCCGGAGGCTGCTGCAGATCGGTGGGCAGCTCGAAGTCCGGCTGGGACGGGGGCGGCTCCGCCTCCTCCTCGCCCATCTCCAGGGTGCTGCCCACGAAGGTGGCACCGGGACCCCGGTCAGCGGCCGCTCCGAGAGTGGCGAGCCCGATCGCGCCGAGGGCGACCAGGAGCAGCACGACAGCCACCCATCGACGCTGCGCATGCACAGCGTCGTCGCCGGGTGGTGCTGCCGAGGTCGCCGCGGGGGTCTCCGAGATGGTCAGGAGCCCCCTCGGGTCGACGGCGCGGGCGCGCCGTGGGGCGAGGCGATGATGATCGACTGCTCGCCGGCGATGCGGGTGAGCACGAGCGTGGCGGACTCGTCGCCGAAGCGGCGCGGGCGCAACTTGCGCCGCAGCTCCTCGGGCTCCACCGCCGTGCCGCGCTTCTTGATCTCGAGCACGCCGAGGCGGTGCTCGCGGAGATAGGAGGAGAGACGCTTGAGCCCGAAGGGCATCACGTCCCGCACCGAGTAGCCGCGGGCGAAAGGCGTGTCCACGCGTCGATCGCCGGTGAGGTAGGCGATGGTCTCATCGAGCGTGTGCGCCTCCAGGTCCTCGGCGAGGCGGCCGATCAGACCTGCGCGGATGATCGCCCCGTCGGGCTCGTACAGATGGTCGCCGACGGGGCCGGTCGACGGATCGGCGACGGCGTCGAACCCGCGATCCAGACGGTGGGCGCCGGAACGATCGATGAGCACTGCCGAGGAGTGCACGCCCTCCCTGGCCAGCGGACCGAACCACGCAGTGGCCTCGAGCACCTGCCCGTGGAAGGACGTCCACTGGGTCTCGATGCCTGCCGGGAGCGCGGCACGGTCGATGCCGGGACCGAGCTTCGCACCGAGGGGGCCGGGGTCGCCGTCCTGGCCGAGCCGACGTGAGAGCTCGAGCACGGCGGACAGCGGCGGCTCGTACTCCTCGGGGTCGTGCAGACGGCGGGTCCTGCCGCGGGAGGGGGCGCGGCGCGCCGGGTCCAGCCAGATGCCCTCGGCCGCTGCGGGATCGTGGTCCTCGGCCCGGCCGAGATGCACCGTGGTGCTGGGGAAGGGGCGCAGGTTCACGGTGGCGACGGCGACCGCCAGCGGATCGCGGTCCACGGCTTGGACCTCCATGCCCAGACCGGCCAGGGCCATCGCGTCCCCGCCGATGCCGCAGCCGAGGTCGGCGACCGAGGCGACGCCCGCCCGCTGGAAGCGCTCGGCGTGCATCGCGGCGATCGGCAGCCGGGTGGCCTGCTCGAGGCCGTGCGGGGTGAAGAGCATCGAGCAGGCGAACTCCCCGAACTTGTCGGCCGCCCTGGCCCGCAGTCGGGCCTGGGTCATCACGGCGGAGACCGTCTCGGGAGGATGGCCCTCCGCGCGCAGCCGGGCCCCGAGGGTCAGTGCCTCCTGCTCGCGGTAGGGCGGGAGCGAGTTCAGCAGCGCCCACCCTGCGGGCTGGAGGACGGGCTCGAGCTCGCGCACAGCCGCGTCGGAGACGTCGGGGGAGGGGGAAGCCATGCGGGACAGGCTACCCGTTGGACATGTGTCCTGAGTCTCAGGACTGTGCGGCGAGCACCAGCTTGCCGCGGGTGTGTCCGTCCTCGAGCAGCGAATGTGCTCGGGCGATCTCGTCCAGCGGCAGCACCTGGGAGACCTCCAGGAGATAGCGGCCGGCACGGATTCCCTGCACCAGGCGGTCGAGCCGGTCGCGACCGGGCTTGATGCGAGGCACTGTCGCCTCGACACCGCGCTCGTGGGCCGGGGTGAGATCCGCGAGGGTGGGCAGGGTGACCACGAGTCCGCCTTCGGTGACGTGGTCGAGGCTGGGCACGAACGTCGAGTGGTAGTGGGTGTCGAGCACGACGTCGACCCCGCGACCGTCGGTGAGACGGTGGATCTCCTCCTGCCAGTTCCCGGTGTCGTACGGGATCGGCACGGCGCCCAGCTCGCGGATGCGCTCCGCATTGTCCGCGCGGCCGGTCGCCCACACCTGGGAGGCTCCGGCCTCGATCGCCATGGGGATCAGCAGCTGGCCCACGCCGCCGCTGCCACCGTGCACGAGCACGGTCTGGCCAGGGGCGATGGCCGCGGAGTCGTCGATGACCGCGATCGCCGTGAGGCCGGCGAGCGCCAGGCCCGCCCAGCGGGGGAGGTCCTCGTCCGAGATCTCACCGGGGATCGGGGCGAGATCGTCCGCGCCGATCGCGATGACCTCCGCCGCCACGCCGCGCGGGTCGCCCGGGGCCCGCATGCCGAACACGCGGGTGCCGACGCTCAGCCCGCGGGAGCCCAGCTCCGCCTCGTCCAGGCCCGCGCCGGCGCCGATCACGGTGCCTGCCATCTCGCGTCCGGTGCCCGCGGGGAGCTGCAGGTCGCGGGACATTCCCGAGGAGCCGTCGCGGATCTTGTAGTCCAGCGGGTTCAGCCCCACGAAGGCCACTTCCACGAGCACCTCGTCGGGCCCCGGCTCCGGCATCGGAGCATCGGGGATCAGGGACAGGACCTCGGGGCCGCCGAAGCGGTCGAATCGGATCTCTCGCATGCCTCCATCATGCACCCCGGAGCCGTCACTTCGGGAGGCGGGCACTTCGGCGGTGAGCGATCATGGTGGTGACCCCCTCTCGCACGCAGGAGCACCATGAACGCAGCATCCAGGGATCCCTGGCAGTGGCGCGACCTCGTGCGCCGGGAGATCGACCTGCCCCGAACAGTTCTCGAGCTGCCCGTGGACGACGCCGTCGGCCGAGTCGTGGGCGCTGAGGTCGCGAGCCCGGAAGATCTCCCGTCGACACCGATCGCCGCGATGGACGGCTTCGCCGTGCGCCGCGCGGACCTCGCTGCAGGCTCCGTCACCCTGCCGGTGAGCTCGGAGATACCGGCGCGGCCGGGCGCGATCGGAGAGCTGGCCCGCGGCACCGCGGCGCGCATCATGACCGGCGCCCCGGTCCCCGGCGGGGCGGACGTGGTCGTCGAGGTCGAGGCCACCGACGCTGACCCCTTCGGCCCCTCCCCGCGCACCGTGACCCTGTCCCTCCAGGAGGTGCCCGCAGCCCGCCGGCACATCCGCGGGGTGGGGGAGGAGGTCTCCTCCGGCGAGGTGCTCGCGCGCCCCGGCGATCGGGTGGGAGCGGGCCTGGTGGGACTGCTCCGTGCGCTCGGAGTGGAGACGCTCCCGGTCGAGCGCGCGCTGGCGGTGGGGATCGTCGTCACGGGGGACGAGCTCGTCGGCACTGCGGGCCGCGCCGAGGTCGGCGCGGTGCGGGAATCGAACGGGGAGATGCTCGGGGCGGCGCTGAGGGCCGACGGCATCGAGGCCCGCGCAGTCCACAGCACGGACACCCATGCGGACCTGACCGCGGCGCTCGAGGAGGCCGCCGCGCACAGCGATCTCGTGCTGACCACCGGCGGCATCGGTCATGGGGCTTATGACGTCGTGAAGACCCTGCTCGGGGAGCGCGGCAGCGGAGGCTCACGCTTCGAGCACCTCCGCCTGCGTCCCGGTGGGCCTCAGGGCTTCGGGCACCTCGCGGACGGCACCGCGGTGATCCATCTTCCGGGCACCCCGGTGGGTGCCCTCGTCGGGCACCACCTGTTCGTGCGTCCCCTGCTGGTGGGCGAGCGCGCCGCGCCGCGTCGCGTGCTCCGCGGCGCGGCGGACCCGCTGCCCAGGCCGCGCCGGGCCGGCGTCCTGCATGCGCTGCCGGGTCGTCTGCGGCACGATTCCCACGGTCGGGAGTGCGTGGACCTGCTGCCCGGTCGGCGGCTCGCGCCGTACGGACGGGCCGACGCGATCGTGCTGCTGGGAGGGGCCGACGGGGCGGGATCGCCGGAGGCGGCGGGCACCGTCCCGGAGGAGACGGTGCTGATCCTGCCGCTGTGACGGCCTGGCGTCGCAGGGCGTTCAGCGCCGGTGCTCGACCTCGCCGTCCAGCTGCCGGGCCTTCGCGTCCGTGAGGCGCCGCGCCTGCTCCCGTCGCGCATGGCGACGGGTCATGAACGTCCTCGTCCACGAGGCGACGAGAAGGATCCCGGTGCCAAGGGCGAGACCGAGCGCGAGGGCCGCGATCCACGGGCTGTAGAACCATCCTGCGATCGGGACCAGGAGCAGGGCGACCAGGCCGATCGGCCAGGGCCCGACCCCTCGGTGGCTCAGCAGATCGGAGCCGGCGATCGCCGCGAGGAGGCCGAGCGCGAGCACGAGCAGGTGCAGGAAGGTCACGATTCGAGCATAACTCCGTGATCGCCAGGTACCAGTCGGTCAGTGTGGGGCAGGGTGGCACCTGCTCGGGCGTTACAGTGTGCTCAAGCTGCCAGGGAGACCTGGGGCACACCCGCAGCTGGAGCGTCGGGACGCATCGGATCACGCGGGTGTGGCCGATGGCGGACGCCGCCCAGCCCATTCGGCCCGCGTCCGGCGGCGAGGCACACCTCGTGCGAACGCCTCGAAGACGTACGGAAGGAAAGCTCTCGGATGATCGACCGCATGCTGAGGAGACAGAGTGTTTAGGTTCGTCTCCCTACGAGTGCTCACCTACGTGATCCTGGCGTTCGTCGCCACGAGCTTCGCGTACCTGCTGTCCGCATGGATGATGCATCCGGAGGAAGTGCTCTACCCGCCCATCGCGACGGAGCCCGTCCCTCCCGCCACCGCCCAGATGTACCTGGACGTGCGCAACGTCAACCCGGACACCCCGATCTTCGAGCGCTACGCGAACTGGCTGGGCGGTCTGGTCCGCGGCGACTTCGGCGTGACCACGGGCACCAACAAGTCGATGGTCCCGGTGATCGACGAGCTCGCCACACGGATCCCGATCAGCCTCCGCCTCGTGGTGATCGGCACCGCGATCGGCACCTTCCTGGGCATCCTGTTCGGCATGATCGCGGCGGTGCGCCGCGATTCCCTCGGGGATCGTCTCTCGACGCTCCTGGCCTTCTTCATCCTGTCGCTGCCCACCCCGGTCATCATCCTCATCGTGCAGCAGACGAACCAGACGATCATGGATGCGACGGGCTGGGGCCTGCCGGCCATCAACCCGATCAATCCACTCCTGGAAGCGGGCTCGTGGGCCTCGATCAGCTACCAGATCAAGGCGCTGATCATGCCCACGATCGTGCTCGCCGTGACCGCCGCCGCCTCGTACTCGCGGTACATGAAGGTGACCACGCTGGACGTGCTGGGCAGCGACTACCTGCGCACCGCGCGCGCCAAGGGCCTCACCCGCGGGAAGGCGATGAACCGTCATGGGCTGCGGATGGCGCTCATCCCGATGGGGCAGTACTTCGCCTTCGCCGTCGGCGGCGCCTTCTCCGGCTCCCTGTTCGTGGAGCTGATGTTCAACTGGCAGGGCATCGGGCGCTTCGTGATCTCCGCGATCGGCATGGCCGACGTCAACGGCACGGCCGGCGTGGTCTTCTACACCGCTGTGCTGACCCTGCTCTCCGCGACCTTCGCAGACATCCTGCAGGGCGCGCTCGATCCGAGGATCCGGTGAGACGATGACGAATCCCCACGACATCCGCGGGACCGACGACGCCGCCAAGCTGCGAGCGAGCACGGACCCCGAAGAGAACCCGATGATCGGGAGCACGGCAGATCTCACTACCGCCGTCGACACCGCGCTGCCGGACGACGCCGCCCCGGCCATCGAATCGCTCGGCCGTGGCGAACTGCTGCGCCGACGGTTCCTCCGCAACCGCAATGCCTGGGTCGGCATGATCGTGTTCGTCGTGCTGATCGTGATGGCGATCGTGGGCCCGATCGTCTACCAGTACGAGCCGTTCGAACGTGATCTGCGCAATGCCCTGACCGGGCCCAGCGCCTACCACTGGTTCGGCGTGAACGAGAACGGCCTGGATATCTTCGCCCGCACCATGCAGGGCCTGCGCATCTCGCTCGTCATCGGCATCGGTACCGCACTGCTGACCGCCTTCCTCGCCCTCGTGGTGGGGATCGTGGCCGGCTACGTCAGCCACAAGGGGAAGTGGGGTGCCCTCGCCGACGGCGCCCTCGTGAATCTGATCAACCTGTTCCTCGTGGTCCCCTCGATCCTGCTGCTGATGCTGTTCAGCCCGGCGCTGCAGCGCGCCAGCTGGCTGTGGATGATCCCTCTGCTGGCGCTGTTCGCCTGGATGCTCACCGCTCGTGTGCTCCGTGCGATGACCCAGCAGCTGGTGCGCACCGAGTACGTCGAGGCGGCCCGGTTCATGGGTGTGCACCCGATCATCACGATGACGCGGCACATCATCCCGAACGTGGCCAGCTGGATCATCATCGACACCACGCTCGGAGTGAGCGCTGCGATCCTCGGCGAGACCGGGCTGTCCTTCATCGGCTTCGGGATCCAGTACCCGCAGGTCTCGCTCGGCACCGTGCTGCAGGACTACAACATCTCCGCGCCGTACACCTGGATCCCGCCGGCCGCGGTCCTCGCCGCTCTGGTCATCTCCATCAACCTGATGGGCGAAGCGCTGCGCGACGCCCTCGATCCGACCAGCGGCTCCAGCCGGCTCTGAGGGGGAAAGAATGTCTGAACCCATCCTGTCCGTGAGGGACCTGAGCGTCACCTTCCCCTCCGAGTACGGAACCGTCCACGCCGTCCAGAACCTCAGCTACGAGGTCCACAAGGGAGAGGCGCTCGCGATCGTCGGCGAGTCCGGCTCCGGCAAGTCCGTGAGCTCGCTCGCGGTGATGGGGCTGCTCCCGCGCACGGCCACCATCACCGGCGGGATCGAGATGATGGGCCAGGATCTCTTCGCGATGGACGACCGGCAGCTCTCGAAGCTGCGCGGCAACACCATCTCCATGGTCTTCCAGGACCCGCTGTCGGCCCTCACCCCGGTGTTCCGGGTGGGCCAGCAGATCGCCGAGGTCGTGCGCATCCACCACCCGGAGACCTCGGCCAAACAGGCCGAGAAGCGTGCGGTCGAGCTGCTCGAGGCCGTCGGCATCCCCGAGCCGATGCGTCGTGCGAACCAGTACCCCCACGAGTACTCCGGCGGCATGCGTCAGCGCGCGATGATCGCCATGGCGATCGCCAACGAGCCCGAGCTGATCATCGCGGACGAGCCCACCACCGCTCTGGACGTGACCATCCAGGCCCAGGTCATGGACCTGCTGAAGTCCGCGCAGGAGATGATCGGCGCCGCGACGGTGCTGATCACCCACGACATGGGCGTCGTCGCGGGCTTCGCGGACAGGGTCCTGGTCATGAAGGACTCCCGGATGGTCGAGCTCGGCGCGGTCGATGACATCTTCTACACCCCGCAGGAGGACTACACCCGCAATCTGCTGGCGGCCGTCCCACGGGTCGACGCGGGCGAATCCGGGAGGTCCCGCAGCGTCGCCGGCGCGGCACTGCAGAAGCTCGCCGAGCCCGGGGACGACGGCCAGGAGATCGCGCCCCGTGAGGAGCGTCCGATCGTCCTCGAGGTCGAGGAGCTCCACAAGGTCTACCCGATCACCAAGGGCGCGATCGTGCGTCGCAAGGTTGGCGAGCAGCGAGCTGTCGATGGGATCTCGTTCGACATCCGTCAGGGCGAATGCCTCGCCCTGGTGGGGGAGTCCGGCTGCGGGAAGACGACCACCCTGATGGAGATCATGCAGCTGCGCACCCCGCAGCAGGGCGTGATCCGCATCGACGGCACGGAGACCGGCTCCTTGAGCCGCAAGGAGCGAGCAGCTCTGCGTTCGGACGTCACCATGGTGTTCCAGGATCCGATGGCCTCCCTGGATCCCCGCATGCCGATCGCCGACATCATCAAGGAGCCGATGCGCGTCCAGGGATACAGCGCCGAGCGGATGAACGAACGGGTGGACTGGCTGCTGAGCATGGTCGGCCTGCTCCCCGAGCACGCCGCCCGCTTCCCCACGGAGTTCTCCGGCGGTCAGCGCCAGCGCGTCGGCGTGGCACGCGCCCTCGCCTGCGATCCGAAGCTCATCATCCTCGATGAGCCCACCTCGGCCCTCGACGTGACGGTCCAGGCCGGGGTGCTCGCGATGCTCGCGGACCTGCGGGCCCGGCTCGGCGTGAGCTTCCTCTTCGTCTCTCACGATCTCTCGGTGGTCCGCCACATCTCCGATCGCATCGCCGTGATGCAGCGGGGCAGGATCGTCGAGCTCGGGGAGACCGAGGACGTCTTCACCGACCCCCAGCACCCCTACAGCCGCGAGCTGCTCTCGGCGGTGCCGATCCCTGATCCCGAGGTCGCGCGCACCCGCCGGCGCGAAGCCATCGACCGCAGTGCCTTCGACGGCGCCGATAAGACCGCCTCGAGCCCGGATCCGACCGCCTGACCTGTGATGACGGGTCCCACGACGGGTGATGCCGACTGGCGTCGTCCGTCGTCCCCGTGCCCGGACCGGTCAGCGTGAAACGTTGTGTTGCGAACCGGTAACAGGGGAGTGCTTCTCCCGTGTCGTAGAACACGTCCGCGCCTAGACTGAGTGCACTGCAGGAGACGGCGCGACCACGGAGGTCGCGGCCAGGGATCACCTGAAGGTCTGGACCATCGAGAGCGGGCACGAAGATCTCGCCGTCCGCTAATGAAGGAGAAGCACATGCGTTTGACGAGGCGTTCGATGCTGGGGGCGACGGCGATGACCGTCTCGATGACGGCTCTGGCCGCGTGCAGCAAGGATCCGGGCAACGGCGGGAGCGGCGGCTCCGACGGCGGTGGCGGCGAGCAGATCGCCGCCGACGCGAACGACATCAACGCCAAGGAGCGTGACGAGCTCGGCGAAGGCGGCGTGCTGCGTCTCGCGAACAACGCATTCCCCGCGAACTGGAACCCGTTCCACTCCGACGGCAATGAGCGAAACACCAGCGACATGCTTCGAGCAATATTCCCGCTCGAGATCTGGACGTCGAACGCGGCGGGCAAAGTGACGCCAAACCCGCTCTACACGAAGCGCCTTGAGCTCACCTCCGAGGATCCGCAGGTCATGGAGATCGAACTCAACGAGGGCATGACCTGGTCCGATGGGACTCCGATCGACTACAAGTCGATCGAGAACGTCTTCAAGACCATGGATGGTTCCAAGGAGGAATACGGGGTCGCGTCGTCCGAGGGTTACGACAAGGTCGAGAAGATCGAGCAGGGTGACAGCGACCTCGTCGCCGTGATCACCTTCAAGGAGAAGTACGCCGACTGGACCGGTCTCGCCGCCGTCATGCCGGATTCGCTCGCCGAATCCGCCGACGCCTTCAACACCGGCTGGCAGGCAGAGCCGATGGTGACGGCAGGCCCCTACAAGGTCGGCAAGATCGACGCCGGCAACAAGACCGTGCTGCTCGAGCCCGACGAGAACTGGTGGGGCGACAAGGCCCTGCTGAAGCAGGTCCTCTTCACCACGATCGAGGATCCCGCCGCAACCGCGACCAGCTTCCAGAACGGTCAGCTCGATGTCATCGAGACCACCGTCCCGGCCACCTACTCCGTGGTCGAGCCGATGATCGGCGACGGCGTGTCCCTGCGCAAGGCCGCCGGTCCTAACTGGACCCACATCACGCTCAACGGCACCGAAGGCCGACCGCTCGCTGACCAGGCCGTGCGCCAGGCGATGTTCCGTGCGATCGATCGCGAGGAGGTCTTCCTGTCGGTCAACTCGACCATGCCGTACCCGAAGGACACGGAGACGCTGAACAACCACCTCCTGGTGACGAATCAGGAGGGATACCAGGACAACGCCGGGGACCTGGGCAAGTACGACCCCGACGCCGCCAAGAAGCTGCTCGAGGACGCCGGCTACACCTTCGAGGACGACCTGGCCACCAAGGACGGCAAGCCCATCGAGATCACCTACGTCTACAACGACGGCTCGAAGACCAATGAGGCCGTCGTGCCCGTGGTCAAGGAGCAGCTCGCGGCGGTCGGCATCACGATGAAGGTGCAGAAGGTTCCGCCGACGGACCTCTTCTCCAAGTACGTCATCCCCGGCGAGTTCGATCTGACTTTGTTCGGCTGGGTCGGCAATCCGTTCCTCTCCTCGGGCGACTCGATCTGGAAGAGCGAGGGCGAGCAGAACTTCGGCAAGATCGGCGACGAGGAGACGGACAAGCTCATCGACCAGGCCGCGATCGAGACGGACCCGGATGCTCGCCTCGACCTGATCAATCAGATCGACGCGAATCTGTGGGAGCTTGCCGGGACTATCCCGCTGTGGCAGTCCTACGACTTCTACGTGCAGAACGACGACCTCGCGAACTATGGTGCGTGGGGCTTCCAGCGCCCGGATTGGACGACGATCGGCTACGTCGAGGGATCGGCCAAGCTGGACGACTGACGGCACCTGATCAGGGGGTCCCGAACGAAGACGTTCGGGGCCCCTTGTCGTGCCTCAGCCGCCGGCGAAGGGCGGAAGCACATCGAGAGTGTCGCCCTCCGCGAGCGCCTGGTCGTGGTCGGTGCAGGCCACGGCGTTCAGGAGGATGCTCGAGCGTCCGATCACGCGGGCCGCGTCCGCGGAGGCCGTGCGCAAGAGGTCCTCGAGCGCCTCGCGCAGTGTGGCTCCGTGCACGGTCGCCGTGTCGGCGCCGTACTCCGCGGCAGCGCCGGCGAAGAGCTGGACGGAGATGGCGGGAGCGTGGGCAGAGCCGGTCTCGGTGGGGGTCATGTCTCTCCTCGCAGTGACGTGGAGCGGCTCGGCGGCACACGGGCCATGTGCCTGATGGCGTTCAGCCGCCGATGGCGCTCATGGGGCGTTCGGGCTGGACGAAGTCGTCGCGATCCATGCCGTGGCCGGCCTTCTTGCCCCACTGGGCGGCCCGCCAGATCTCGGCGATGGCCTCGTCGTCGGCTCCGGAGCGCAGCGCGCCGCGCAGGTCGGTCTCCTCACGGGAGAACAGGCACGTGCGCACGCGGCCCTCGGCGGTGAGCCGGGTGCGTCGGCAGTCGGCGCAGAAGGGGCGGGTCACCGAGGCGATGATCCCGACCCGGCCCCGGTGGTGGCCGGTGGCCCGGTCGGCGACCTCGAACAGCTCGGCGGGGGCGCCGTCGCGCGCCTCGGCCACGGGGGCGAGGGAATAGCGCGGGGCGAGCATCTCGTGCACGTCGGCCGCGGAGATCATCGAGGAGCGGTCCCAGATATGGTCCGCATCCAGCGGCATCTGCTCGATCACGCGCAGCTGCAGATCCCGGGTGAGGCACCAGTCGAGCAGGTCGGGCAGCTCGTGGTCGTTGACGCCAGGCAGCAGGACGGCGTTGACCTTGATCGGATCCAGCCCCGCTTCGCGCGCCCCGTCGATCCCGGCGAGCACACGGTGCAGCAGCGGCCGGCGGCTGAGCCGTTCGAAGGTCTCGGAGACCACGGAGTCCAGGGAGACGTTGATGCGATCCAGTCCCGCATCCCGCAGGCGTGCCGCGCGATGGTCGAGACCGATCGCATTCGTGGTCAGCGAGATGTCCGGGCGCTGCGGCAGCGAGGCGACGCCGGCGATGATCTCCTCGAGGTCGGGGCGGGTCAGCGGCTCACCGCCGGTGAAGCGCACCTGCTCGATGCCCAGACGCTCCACGCCGATCCGCACCAGCCGCACCACCTCGTCGACCGAGAGCATCTGCTCCTTGTTCAGGAACGTGAGGCCGGAGGCGGGCATGCAGTAGGTGCAGCGCAGGTTGCAGAAATCCGTGAGCGACAGTCGAAGATCGGTGGCGGCGCGGCCGAAGCGGTCCGCGAGCGCGGTCGTCGCGGGCCGGTCCGAGGTGTCGGGCAGGGTCGAGACGGTCTCGTCCGTGGTGCGCAGCTTGGGCATGCCCAGGCCGATGCGGCGAGCGGCCATCGACAGCACCTCCTCGGCGGTGATCGGTTCGAGCTGCCGGCGGATCCGGTCCCTCCAGGATAGGCGTCCGTGTGACACCGTGCGTGATCCGGCGCGGGGCCCGGAGGAAGGCATCGGCCACACACGCGCCGCGAGGCGGGATACTGGAGGGGCCGCCGACCCCGACGGCCCTGCACCCTGCACGGATCGCCCTGAGGGATCGCACTGCTCGACTCACCCTGCTCGATCGGAGAGTGGACACGATGACCGCTGCCGAGCGCATCCCGCTCGCCGACCATGTGGCCGACGCGCTCGCGCTGCTCGCCCCGGTGCGCAGCGGCGAGGTGCTGCCGCTGGGTGCGCTCGCCGTCGGCCGGGTGGCACGGGTCGACGCCCGCTCCCGGGTGGACGTGCCCGGCCATGACAACTCGCAGATGGACGGCTACGCGGTCTGCACCGCGCACCTCGAGGCCGCCCTGACCGCCGACGGCTCGGCAGCGATGCCGCGAGGACCCATGATCGCGGCCGGGGACGCCCCCGGCACTCTCCACGCCGGCACCGCCCGACCGATCATGACCGGAGCACCGATCCCGCAGGGCGCCGACGCGGTGATCCCGGTCGAGGAGAGCGCAGCAGGACGCTTCGAGCCCGGGCGCGGCGGGGAGCCCGAGGGCAGCGAGAACGGGACCGTGACGTTGGCTCCCGTCTCGCGCGACCCCGGGCGCTACGTGCGGCGTCGCGGCTCGGACACCCACGCCGGGGATACCGTGCTGCGCGCCGGCCAGGTGCTCACGCCGGCCCGCATCGCCCACCTCGCCGCCTGCGGCCTGGCCGACGTGGAGGTCGAGTCACGGCTGCGGGTGATCGTGCTGTCCACCGGGAGCGAGGTCGCGGTCCCGGGTGCCTCCCCGGTGGCCGGAGGCGTGTTCGACGCCAACGGGCCGGGGCTCTCCGCGGCACTGGCTGCGGCCGGGGCGGAGGTCGTGCACTGTGCCGCCGTCCCGGACGATGCGGCCGCACTGCTCTCCCGACTGCGCGCTCTGGTCGACTCGTACGACGCCGACCTCGTCGTGACCAGTGGCGGCGTGAGCGCAGGAGCGTTCGAGGTGGTGCGGGACGCGGCCGGGTCCGCGGGCGTGACCATGGCCTTCCCGAAGGTCGCGATGCAGCCTGGGGGCCCGCAGGGCATCGGCACCCTCGATCTGCCCGCGCGGCGAGTGCCCTGGCTCGCCTTCCCCGGCAACCCGGTCTCCGCGCTGCTGAGCTGCGAGCTGATCGCCCGGCCGGCTCTCGGGGCGCCGCCTCGCACCCGTCTGCGTCTCCCGGTGGGGGTCGAGCTCCCGGAACCTTCCCCACTCGCCCTCGAGCAGTACCGTCGGGCTCGGCTCCTGCCATCGGGTCGGGTGCGCCTGGTCGGTGGGGCGTCCTCGCACCTGATCGGCGGGCTCGCCGCCGCCGATGCCCTCGTGATCGTCCCCGTCGGGACCGACATGGTGCACGACGGCGACATGCTGGAGACCGTGCTGATCCCTGGAGGAGACTCATGAACGACGTGTCCCACGACCTCTCGCACGTGCGGGCCGACGGCTCGGCGCACATGGTCGACGTGACCGACAAGGCGGTCACCTCCCGCGAGGCGACCGCACGGGCCGTGCTGCGCACCCGGCCCGATGTCGTCGGCCGCATCGCGAGCGGCGACCTGCCCAAGGGGGAAGCCCTTGCGACGGCGAGGATCGCCGGGATCATGGGGGCCAAGCGCACCAGCGATCTCATTCCGCTGTGCCATCCGCTGCCCCTGAGCGGGGTCGAGCTCGACCTCGTGCCCGCCGAGGACCGGGTGGAGATCACGGCCCGCGTACGCACCAGGGGCGTCACCGGCGTCGAGATGGAGGCGCTCACCGCGGCCACGGTCGCGGCGCTGACCGTGTACGACATGATCAAGGCCGTGGACCATCTGGCGAGCATCGAGAACGTCGAGGTGCTCGCGAAGTCAGGGGGCAAGAGCGGCGACTGGACCCGCAGCGGTCGAGAAGACTGCGGGGGAACGGGGCCGTCGGCCGCTGCAGAGGCGCCCACGGACGCTGCGCAGCAAGGGTCCCAGGAGGAGCAGAGATGAAGCAGATGCCCGCCCGACGCACCGATGCGGACTGCGCAGTGCGTGAGGACCCCGACGCCGCGCCGGCGCTGAGCGGCACCGCCCGCGTCATCATCGCCTCGACCCGCGCGGCCGACGGCAGCTACGAGGACCGCACCGGCCCCCTGCTGCTCCAGTGGCTGCAGAGCAGGGGCCTGGAGGCAGCGGACAAGCAGGTCGTCAGCGACGGCCCCGAGGTCGGTCGCGCCCTCTCCGTGGCGATCGACGCCGGGATCGACGTCATCATCACCTCCGGCGGCACCGGCATCAGCCCCACCGACGTCACCCCCGAGCAGACCGCTCCGCTGCTCGACCGGGAGATGCCCGGCATCCTTGAGGCCGTGCGCCGCCTCGGCGCCGAGAAGGCCCCGACGTCCCTGCTGAGCCGGGGGCTGGCCGGGATGGCCCGGCGCAGCTTCGTGGTGAACCTGCCCGGCTCCCGCGGGGGAGTGCGCGACGGGATCACGGTGCTCGACCCGATCCTCGACCACCTGCTCGAACAGCGCGACGGCGGGGGCCACGCATGAGCGCCGGCACCGAGCCCGAGCCGCTGCGCATCGAGGGCGACCCGGCGATGGGAGCAGCCGCCGAGCGCGTCCGCCTTGCCGAGGTGACCACGGAGCCGGTCTCCGTGGCCCGGATGGTCGAGGCCGTCGCGGATCCCCGCTGCGGCGCGGTCGTCACCTTCGACGGCGTCGTGCGCGACCACGACGGAGGCCGCGGCGTCGAGCGGCTGGAGTACTCGGCCCACCCCGGCGCGGCAGCCGTGATGCTCGAGGTCGCGCATGAGATCTCCGCGCGCTATCCGGACACGCTGATCGCCGTCGCCCACCGCTACGGGCCGCTCGAGATCGGGGACAGCGCCCTGGCCTGTGCGGTCGCCGCGCCGCACCGGAAACAGGCCTTCGTGGCCTGCGACGACCTCGTGGACACGGTCAAGCAGCGTCTGCCGATCTGGAAGCTCCAGGTGTTCGACGACGGCGAGAGCGAATGGGTGGGCGCGCTCGGCTGATCCGTGCCGTGCCGTGCCGTGCCTTTCGTGCCAGTGCCAGTGCCAGTGCCAGTGCCAGTGCCAGTGCCCGTGTGCGTGCGTGCCGTGCCTGTGCCTGTGCCTGTGCCTCTACCTGTGAGTGTGCCCGCGCCCGTCCGCATGCCCGTGCCCGTGCGCGTCGGCTGCGCGTCACCGCCCCGTCATCTGCGCTCGTTACGGTGGCACCATGCGCATCCTCCACCTCAGCGACACCCACCTCCACGGTGATCCCGCGGCTCGGCACTACGACCGGATCGACACCACGGCTGCCCTGCGCGGGCTGCTGGACCGCTTCGCCGCGGTCGACGGCCTGGACGCGATCGTCCACACGGGGGACGCCTCCGAGGACGGCACCCCCGAGAGCTACCGCCTGCTCCACGAGATCCTCGACCCCTTCGCCGCCGAGAAGGGCGCCGCGCTCGCCGTGGTGATGGGCAACCATGACGTCTCCGTCGCCTACGGGGAGACCATCGCGTTGGGGGACCGCGGCACGACGGTCCAGGACAGGGTGATCCCGCTCGAGACCGGAGGACGCATCGTCGTGCTCGACTCGAGCGTTCCGGGGGCGGGATACGGACATCTGGATCCCGAGCAGCTCACCTGGCTCTCCGGGGTGCTCGACGAACCCGCCGCGGGTGGCACCGTGCTGGCGATCCACCATCCTCCGCTGGTCGGCGCGACGACGCTGCTGCGGGCGCTGGACCTCGACGGGCTCGACGAGCTCGCCGCGGTGCTCGAGGGCTCCGACGTGCGGATCGTGCTCTCGGGCCATTACCACCACGAGATGACCGGGGCGATCGCCGGGATCCCGCTGCACGTGGTCCCCGGCATCACGAACGTCGTGGACCCGGTGACGGCGGGCGAGCACGAGCAGTCCCGGGCCCAATCCGGAGCCAGCCTGGTCGAGCTCGGTGCCGGGGCGCCCCGGGTGGTCACCTCGATCTTCCCCAACGCGGGTGACACCTCGGCAGATCCGGAGACCCCGGTCTACGACTTCGGGCCGGAGCAGGTCGCCGCGATCGTCGACGCGGCCGGGCGCTGATCCGCTCCCTCGCTTTCCGGCTCAGGGCAGCAAGAAGCCCCCGCGGATCCTCTCCACAGGGGCTCAGGCGATCAGTGGCTGTGCAGCCGACTCCTCAGTAGCCGAATCCGTAGGGACGGACGCCCTGGCTGCTGACGGGGCCGGGGGTGATCGGGTCCTGGCCGTGCTGGTGGCGGGCGGCGTTCCCGGCCGCGACGATGTCCTCAGCGAGCTGGGAATCGGAACGGCGGCGCAGCATGGCACCGAAGGCACGAAGAATGGCCATCAGGGGGAAATCTCCTCTGGGTCGGAGCGGCGGGATGCCGCGCCCTGGATCGCAGGGGCCACGGCAACGTCTCTGCTGTCAGTTCTACCGTGCGCGGGCTGAGGACTCCAGGCTTCGGAGCCCACTGGTTGCCAGGTTCACAATAAGCAGGTGACCTGGTGCGCAATGGTGATCTGCGCGATGTGTGGCGGGCCTGTGACGTGACGGACCGCGAGGGGGTCGGCCACCGCCCGCGCCGCGGTCCCGGACGTCGATTTAGCACTCGTCTTGCATGAGTGCCAGCGCGGTCCTACAGTTGTCCCGTTGGCAGTCGACGGCCGAGAGTGCCAGAAGCTGCCGCAGAGGGAACCTCCTCGGTCGGCACCGCGACGACGACCGGGATCGGGCTCCCTGCCCTTAGAACTCACAGAGTCATCTCTTCATGAAGGAGTGAGCCGCATGTCGGTCTCCATCAAGCCCCTCGAGGATCGCGTCGTCGTCAAGCCGCTCGAGGCCGAGCAGACGACTGCTTCCGGCCTCGTGATCCCGGACTCCGCCAAGGAGAAGCCCCAGGAGGGCGAGGTCGTCGCCGTCGGCGCCGGTCGTTTCGACGACAAGGGCGAGCGCGTCCCCATGGACGTCAAGGTCGGCGACAAGGTCGTCTTCTCCAAGTACGGCGGCACCGAGCTGAAGTACGGCAGCGACGAGTTCCTCGTGCTCGGCTCGCGCGACATCCTCGCGATCATCGAGGGCTGAAACACATGCCCAAGGAGATCATCTACAACGAGGACGCGCGCCGCGCTCTCGAGCGTGGCGTCGACAAGCTCGCCAACACCGTCAAGGTGACGCTCGGCCCCAAGGGCCGCAACGTCGTTCTCGACAAGAAGTGGGGCGCTCCCACCATCACGAACGACGGCGTGACCATCGCCCGTGAGATCGAGCTCGACGATCCCTACGAGAACCTCGGTGCCCAGCTCACGAAGGAGGTCGCGACCAAGACCAACGACGTGGCCGGTGACGGCACCACCACCGCCACTGTTCTCGCTCAGGCCATCGTGCACGAGGGTCTGCGCAACGTCGCCTCCGGCGCCGCTCCGTCGGCCCTGAAGCGCGGTATCGAGCAGGCCGTCGAGGCCCTCTCCGACAAGCTCGGCGAGATCGCCACCCCGGTCGACGGCAAGGAGCAGATCGCCTCCGTGGCGTCCGTCTCCAGCCAGGACCGCGAGATCGGCCAGCTGCTGGCCGAGGCGTTCGACAAGGTCGGCAAGGACGGCGTCATCACGGTGGAGGAGTCCTCCACCACCGCGATGGAGCTGGACTTCACCGAGGGGATGCAGTTCGACAAGGGCTACATCTCCCCGCACTTCGTCACCGATGCAGATCGCCAGGAGGTCGTCCTCGAGGACGCCCAGGTGCTGCTGCACCAGGGCAAGATCTCGGCCGTGGCCGACATCCTGCCGCTGCTGGAGAAGGTCGTCGAAGGCGGCAAGCCGCTCTTCGTGATCGCCGAGGACATCGACGGCGAGGCACTGTCCACGCTGGTCGTCAACAAGATCCGCGGCACCTTCAAGGGCGCGGCCGTCAAGGCTCCCGCGTTCGGCGATCGCCGCAAGGCGATGCTGCAGGACATCGCGGTGCTCACCGGTGCCCAGGTCGTCACCGCCGACCTCGGACTGGACCTCAAGACCGTCGACACCGACGTGCTCGGCCAGGCCGGCCGTGTGGTCATCACCAAGGACTCCACCACCATCGTGGGCGGCGCCGGTGACGACGAGGCCGTGGCCGATCGTGTCGCGCAGATCCGCGGCGAGATCGAGAACACCGATTCCGACTGGGATCGCGAGAAGCTCCAGGAGCGCCTCGCGAAGCTGGCCGGCGGCGTGTCCGTGATCAAGGTCGGAGCTCACACCGAGGTGGAGCTCAAGGAGAAGAAGATGCGCATCGAGGACGCGGTCTCCGCGACCCGCGCTGCCATCGAAGAGGGCATCGTGGCCGGTGGCGGCAGCGCCATCGTCCAGGCTGCCTCCGTGCTCGAGGGCGGCCTCGGGCTCGAGGGCGACGAGGCCGTGGGCGTGCGCGCCGTGGCCCGTGCGGTCGTCGAGCCGCTGCGCTGGATCTCCGAGAACGCCGGCCTCGAGGGCTACGTCGTCGTCGAGAAGGTCAAGGAGTCCCAGGTCGGTCACGGCCTGAACGCCGCGACCGGCGACTACGTCGATCTGGTCGCCGAGGGCATCATCGATCCGGTGAAGGTGACCCGCAGCGCGCTGCGTAACGCCGCCTCCATCGCCGGGATGGTCCTCACGACCGAGACCCTCGTGATCGAGAAGCAGGACGACGAGGAGGAGTGATCCTCACTCGAGCCGACCGGTAGGTCGCTCGACGTCGTCCGACGGGCGGGTGGAACGGGGAGACCCGGTCCGCCCGCCCGTCGGCATATCGGGCGTCCGACCTGCGGCGAGGATCACGTCTGGAGGGTCGTCGCGGCCTAAGATGGCCAGGTCCCTGTGCGACCACCGTGGGAGGAGCACCCGTGAGCAGCAGCCCTGATCTCGTGCATCCCGCGGGCGACGACAGTCTGCCCACGCGGACCTTCGGGCCCCCGGTCGGCGTCGTGCTCGGCACGCTCGGTGCGGGCTTCGTGTTCGCCGTGGTGCTCGAGTTCCTGGTGATCATCAGCTTCGTGGGCCAGCGGCTGTGGCGCGACCCCGCGCTGATGCACGACATCGTCTTCACCCTGCCCCTGCTGCTGTGGGTGCTGGTCGCGGCCGCCACGGCCGTGGTGTGCCTGCGGATCCTCACCGCCTGGCTGCAGATCGACGCGCACGGATTCGTGCTGCGCAGTCTCGCCCGGCGCACTCGCGCGGCACGCTGGGACGAGGTGGGTCGCGTGATCGCGGTGCGCGACATCGACCGCGGCGCCTCGGCGGCAGAGCTGCTCGAGGCGTCGGAGACCACCTACGACGGCGTGTACGTCATGGACCGGCAGGGGCGCCGGATGCTCGCCGTCTCCAGCCGCTTCTTCGGCCCGCGCGCCCAGGAGATGACGCTGCAGCGGGCCCGCGAGGCCGGCGTGCGCATCGACCACGTCGACGTGATCACTGCCGCGGACCTGCGCTCTCAGGCCCCGCAGGCGATGAGCGTCGTGGATCGCCACCCCAACCTCCTGCTCCTCCTGCTCGCGGTGTTCTACACCGCCCACAACGTCCTGACCTTCGCCGTGTGGGGGCTGTGAGCGAGCAGCCGGGACGAGCTGCCCGTCGTCGCGCCCGCCGTCGGCCGCCGCCCCTGCCCCAGCGCGAGGGACTGGACGCCGTGCGCTGGAGGGTCCCGCGCGACGCGGCCGAGGGACGTCCCGCCCTCGAGGCGCTGCTCGAACGCTTCCCCGCGCTCGCGGTGGCGGAGGCGACGCCGCTGGATGCACGATTCGTCCGGGGCGAGATCGTGGACGCGGACGGCAGCCCCTGGTCCGCAGATGCCCCCGTCGGCCCGGAGGACGAGCTGTGGTTCCACCGGGAGCTGCGCGAGGAGCACGTCCCCGAGGCGGAGCTGCCGATCATCCACCGTGACGAGCACCTGCTCGTGCTCGACAAGCCCCATGACATGGCCACCATGCCGCGAGGCGCGCATGTGCTCTCCAGTGCTCTGGTGCGCCTGCGCCGGGCCACCGGGATCGAGACCCTGGTGCCCCTGCACCGCCTGGACCGTCGCACTGCCGGCGTGCTCGCCTTCGGGATCGTGCCCGACGAGCGCTCCGCCTACCAGCAGCTCTTCGCGCGCGCCGAGGTGGCGAAGGGGTACGAGGCGCGAGTGCGGCTCGGACCGGAGACGTCGATCCCGACGACCCCGGGGGAGCGGGTGATGCTCCTGGACCGCCTCGTCAAGCAGCGCGGAGAGTTGATCACGCAGGTGCTGCCCGGCGAGCCGAACGTGCGGACACTGCTCGAGGTGGCCACCTCGGAGACCGACGGCACGCTGCTGCTGCGACTGCACCCGTGCACCGGACGCACGCATCAGCTCCGGGCGCAGCTCTCCTCCCGCGGCGCGCCGATCCTGGGGGAGGACCTCTATCCGGAGCCTCGCCCGTCGACGGACGGCGACGCGGTCCCCGGACTCCCGCTGCAGCTGCTCGCACGGTCGCTCGCGTTCCTCGACCCGATCACGGGGCAGGAGCGGCGCTTCCGCAGCGGTCGGCAGCTTGCAGGGGCGTGACTCACCACGGGCTGCCGGCGCTTGGCTGTCGGCACCTGGCTGCCAGTACTTGGCTGTCGGTACCTGGCGGTCATCCCTGATGGTCCGTGCGCTCGCGGTCCGGCCCGGCCGCCACCAGGAGACTCCCTGCGCGCGGAACGTACGCTGTCGCCGTGAGCACCCCGCAGATCCCCGACTCCGCCGTCCCGGAGCCCGGCCCGCGGCGGACCCGCAGCGGTGCCGTCATCGTGGGCCCCACCGTCGCCGCGCGCTATGTGCCCGGTGCCCTCATCGGCCTGCCGCTGATCTCTGTGCTGCTCTCGCCCTTCGCCGGTGCCGGCCTCCAGCAGTGGCGCCTCGGCCGGCTCCGGGGCGGCCACGATGGACTGCTCGAACAGCTCCTCTCCCCGGCATGGGTGCAGCTGCTGACGGGAGCGCTCCTGCTGTGGGCCCTGTTCGCCCTCTGGGCGATCGTGCCGATGCTCGTGACCCATCGCGTGGTCCATCTCGATGAGGCGGCCGGCACGCTCACGCTGCGCAAGGGGCTGCGCACCACAGACCGCGCCGACATCTCCGAGGTCGACCACGCCGTGGGGGAGGCGGAGCGCGGCAGCATCGCTCTGATCGGCCTGCGCGCCCGACCGCGCCACGGGGAGCCGGAGGACCGCCAATGGGTGGTCCAGGAGATCGGCTGGGACGCGAGATCGTTCGACGGCCTGCGAGCACTGCAAACCGCGGCCGGATTGCGCCCCGCCCCGCCTCGCGGTGTGCTCGTGCGCGAGAACCGTCGGCGGCGGATCGCGCGGTCGAACCACGAGCTCGCCGAGCGTCTGGGCATGCCTTGGCGACCGCAGTACGAGCACGACGAAGAAGCGTTCCGCGCGGAGTTCGACCGCGTGCGGCGGGTGCTCGGGGGCAAGGAGGAGCCCCGACCCACCGACCCCGAATAGAGCGGGAACCTGGCGGGCCGGGGCTGTATCCGGCGGTGCTGTGCTGTGCTGTGCCCGGCTGGACCGATGCGGCCCGGCTGGACCGACACGTCCGGGCCAGGCCCGGACTGGCCGGTGCCTCGCGGCCGGCGATGCGTGTCAGTCCGGCCGCATGCGGCTCAGAAGATCGCGCGCAGCACGAGCACCACGACAGCGCCGATGCTGGCCGCGGCGGGGAGCGTGATCACCCAGGCAAGGGCGATCGGCTTCATGAGCTTCCAGTTCGCCGCACGGTTCACGATGCCCACGCCGAGGACGGCGCCGATCAGGATGTGCGTCGAGGAGACCGGGAGTCCCAGCACGGAAGCCAGCATCACCACGGCCGCCGCAGCGAGCTCGGCGGCGAAGCCGGAGGACGGGTGCATCGAGGTCAGTCCGGAGCCGACGGTCGCGATCACCTTACGGCCGACGAACCACAGGCCGGAGATCAGGGCGATGCCGAAGGCGGCGAGGACCGCTGTCGGGACGGCCGCCTCCTCGGAGATCTCACCGGTGCTCAGCACATCGAGCACGGCGGCGAACGGACCCACCGCATTGGCGATGTCGTTGGCGCCATGGCTGAACGCGAAGGCCGAGGCCGTGAACACCTGCATCCAGCTGAACATGATGAACGTCGCGCGGGAGATCGACTGCTTCTTCAGAGCACGGGCGAACACCGTGACCGCCATCCACACAGCGATGCCCACCATAATCAGCAGCAGGATGCCGCCGCCGAGCGAGAGATCCAGGCCGACGTTCTTCAGCCCCTTGAAGACGAGCATCGCCGCGATCACGACGGCAGCACCCGCGGCCAGCGGCGGGACGCGCTTCTCCAGCGCGTGGTACGCGGCCTTGCGCTCGATCTTGCGAGCGGCCTTGCGCTTCTTCTTGGAGAGGCCGGCGGCCTGCTCCACGAGCTCCGCGCCGGGGCCGCCCGGGGTGAGGTCGAGGGCCGCGGACTCGGCGAAGGCCGCCTGCTGCAGCTCGCTCACACGCTCGGAGGCGGGCATGTGTCGACGCTCTTCGTCCTCCTCGTCGTCATCGTCATCGTCGTCGTCCTCGGCATCGTCGAAGCCGTGCGATCCCAGGGCGATCGCCCGGGCGGCGGGGGCCAGGATGTGGCGCTTGATCGCTCCGAAGAGCAGGAAGGCCACGATGCCGCCGAGCAGCGGGGAGAGGATCCAGGAGATCGCGATCTGGCCGATCTCGCCCCACTGCACCATCTCCAGGCCGCCGGTGCCCGTGACGAGCCCGGTGGTGACGGCCGCGCCGACGATCCCGCCGATGATCGCGTGCGTGGTCGAGACGGGCCAGCCCATCTTCGTGGCCAGCAGCAGCCAGACCGCGGCGCCCAGCAGCGCGGACATCATGATGTAGACGAAGGACTGCGGGTCCACGTGCATGCTGTCGATGTCGACGATGCCGCTGCGCACGGTCTCGGTGACCGAGCTGCCCGCGAGCACGGCGCCGGAGACCTCGAAGACCGCCGCGACCATGAGCGCCTGCTTCATGGTCAGTGTGCCTGCTCCGACACTGGTGCCGAAGGAGTTGGCGACGTCGTTCCCGCCGATGTTGAAGGCCATGAAGAGCCCGAACGCGATCGCCAGCAGCAGCAGGGGCGGGCTCACGCCGGCGCCGGCGTGACCGAACGACCAGATGGCGAAGGCGATCACGGTGACTGCCGTCACCGCGCCTGCGCTGAGATGCCAGTTGCGGTCGGGTCCGAGGAACCCGGCCGTCACAGGAGCATCGATGGGGGGCTGGGCCTTCAAAGGCGGCATCGTCGATTTCCCGGGGTGTGTGAGGACTGGGGGCAGGGTCGTGCAGCGCCCCCGAGGGGCGCCGTCACTGTAGATCAGGATGCCACCCCGGTGCCCCTCCCGGACGTGCCCCGCGCGCGAGGCCCCGGTGGGTCGTCCGGCTCGGTGGTGCGGACGTGATCTGGCGCTCCTTGTCTCCGCCTCCGGGCGTGATCCCGCCCACGCGATTCATCGTTGCTGGTCATCACCGCGCCGGATGATCCCGGTGGCGGTGATCGGGTCTGCACACGCAGCGTTCGCGCCGCTACCATCGGTGCATGACGAGCGCGGATCCCTTCGGTTTCATCGGACTCACCTACGACGACGTGCTGCTGCTGCCCGGGGAGACGGATGTCATCCCCTCGGACGCCGACACCACCAGTCGGCTCACGCGGGAGATCTCGCTGAAAGTGCCCCTCGCGAGCGCTGCGATGGACACGGTCACCGAATCGCGGATGGCCATCGCGATGGCGCGGCACGGCGGCATCGGCATCCTCCACCGCAACCTCTCGATCGAGGACCAGGCCCACCAGGTCGACCTCGTCAAGCGCACCCAGACCGGCCGCATCACCAACCCCGTGACCATCGGGCCCGACGCCACCCTCGAGGACTTCGACTCGATCTGCGGTCAGTATCGCGTCTCGGGCCTTCCCGTCGTCGATCCCTCCCGCCAGCTGCTCGGCGTCTGCACCAACCGTGACCTGCGGTTCATCCCGGTCGCCGAATGGTCCACCACCAAGGTCTCCGACGTGATGACCACGGAGTTGTTCACCGCTCCCGACGATGTCACGCCCGAGGAGGCCACCGCGCTGCTGCGCAAGAACAAGCGCGAGCGCCTCCCGCTGGTCGACGAGTCCGGTCGTCTCACCGGTCTCATCACGGTCAAGGACTTCGTGAAGTCCGAACAGTTCCCCGAGGCCTCCAAGGACAGCCAGGGCCGGCTGCTGGTCGGCGCCGGTGTCGGCTTCTTCGGCGACTCGCTCGAGCGTGCGGGTGCCCTGTGCGAGGCCGGCGTCGACGTGCTGGTGGTCGACACCGCGAACGGGCACGCGCGCCTGTCGCTCGAGATGATCCGCACGATCAAGGCCGATCCGTTCTTCGCCGGCGTCCAGGTGATCGGCGGCAACGTCGCCACCCGCGCGGGCGCGCAGGCCCTGGTCGATGCCGGGGCCGACGCCGTCAAGGTCGGCGTGGGCCCGGGCTCCATCTGCACCACGCGCGTGGTCGCCGGCGTCGGCGTCCCACAGGTCACCGCGATCCACGAGGCGTCCAAGGCCTGCGGGCCGGCGGGCGTGCCGCTGATCGGCGACGGCGGCCTGCAATACTCCGGCGACATCGCCAAGGCGCTCGTCGCCGGGGCGGACACCGTCATGGTCGGCTCCCTGCTGGCCGGCACCGAGGAGTCCCCGGGCGAGGTCGTCCTCGTCGGCGGCAAGCAGTACAAGGCCTACCGGGGCATGGGCTCGCTCGGGGCCATGTCCTCACGCGGCAAGGAGTCCTTCTCCAAGGACCGCTACTTCCAGGCCGATGTGCCCAGTGACGACAAGATCGTCCCCGAAGGCATCGAGGGCCGCGTCTCCTACAAGGGTCAGCTCGGCACCGTCGTCCACCAGCTCGTGGGCGGGCTGCATCAGTCGATGTTCTACGTCGGCGCGAACACGGTCCCCGAGCTCAAGGACCGCGGGCAGTTCGTGCGGATCACCGCGGCCGGGCTCAAGGAGTCCCATCCCCATGACATGGCAGCGATCATGGAAGCGCCGAACTACGCCTCTCACTGAGCCGTGCACCAGGCCTCGCGCTGGGTCTCGCACCGAGCCTCGCGCCGAGTCTCGCACCGAGCCTCGCACGGACGCGTTCCGTCGGTGGGGATAGCCCCCGCCGATCAGGACGGCTCCCTGGATGGAGCGCGGCCGGAGCGGGCTCCTAGCATCGAGTTCATGAGCTTGCAGAACACGCAGTCCGCAGTCGGCCCGTCCTCCACGGAGACGCCCCATACGTCCTGGCAGCCCGCCGCCGGCGCCGGCACCGACGCGCCTTCCGATGCGCCTGCCCCGGAGCGGCGCGGTCGAGCAGTCGCTTCGTCCTGGGGGTTCGGGCTCGCGCTGATCGCGCTGCTCGGCTCGATCGCAACGATGGCCTTCGTGGGGCTGACGGTGGTGCCGATGGAGACCGCCTCGGGCTATCACCTCAGCGACACCCCTGCCTGGTATCAGACAGCGGTGCTCGGGTCCTTCGGATCACTGCTGCTGTGGACCGTGATGGGTATCGCCGCGATCGTGCTGGGCATCGTCGGCCTGGTCGGGAACCGCGGGGCGATCCGCGGCGTCCTCGCGATCGTGCTCAGCGTGGTGGCTCCCCTCCTGGTGCCTGTCGTCCTGGGCACGACCATGGCGGTGGACATCGCCCAGCTCTGAGACGAGGCGTCCGCCGCTGCACTTCGGCGCGAGTTGCCCGGGACCGGGCCTCCCGAGCGGAGGTCCGCGGCCCGGGGAGGGGCGCGGGAGGAAAGGGTCCTGTGGGTCCTGTGGACGACGGGTCAGGAACGTCGGCCCCGGCATCTAGGCTGGCCCCATGACTGCGGCACCCCTGTCCTGGACCGATGCGCCCCTGCTCGGATTCGACACCGAGACCACCGGCACCAATGTGGCCTCCGACCGGATCGTCACGGTGGCCCTCGTGCACTCGGTGGGGCCCGGCCGTGAGAGCGAGACGGTCGCGACCTGGCTGATCGATCCGGAGATGGACATCCCCGAGCCTGCCCAGCGGGTCCACGGGATCAGCACCGAGCACGCCCGCGCCCATGGCATGACGGCGACCGAGGCGCTCGAGGAGGTCGTGACGATGATCGCCGACGCCCTCGGCAAGGACGTCCCGCTCGTCGCGTTCAACGGCGGCTTCGACCTCGCGATCCTCGAGAACGAGCTGACCCGTCTGGGCCTGCCCACGCTCGCCCAGCGACTGGGCCATGACATCGCCCCGGTGATCGATCCGCTGGTGGTGGACCGTGGGGTGGATCGCTACCGCAAGGGCAAGCGGACGCTCACCGACCTCCTGGCCCACTTCGACATCCAGCAGGACGGTCGGCTGCATACGGCCGACATCGACGTCTCCGCGACGCTCGACGTGCTGCGGGCGATCGTCGCCAAGCACCCCCAGATCGCCGCCTCGTCCCTTGCGGACCTCCACCGCGAGCAGGTCGGCTGGCACCGCACCTGGGCGGAGAACTTCAACGAGTTCCTCAAGAAGAAGGGCAAGACGCCCGACGTCAACACCAGCTGGCCGCTGTGACAAGAGCTAGGGCGTGTCTCTCATTTTCGTAGCCAGGCGATGACGGCGCAGAGGACGACGCCGGCTCGGTAGCTGATGGCGTGCTTGTCGTAGCGGGTGGCGATGGCGCGCCATTGCTTGGCTAGGCCGAATTGTCGTTCGACGACGTTGCGACCGGCGTAAGTTCTCTGGTCCAGGCCAGGCGGGCGACCTCCGCGCGAGCCTTTGGTCTTGCGGGAGGCGATCTCATCGGATTTCTGCGGGATCACCGCCTTGATGCCCCGGGCGGCGAGCATCCTGCGGATCTTGCCCGAGGAGTAGGCCTTGTCCGCGACCACCGCATCGGGCCTGGTCCGAGGCCGGCCAGGGCCCTGGCGAGGTACGCGGATGTCATCGAGGACCTCCACCAGCATCGCACCGTCGTTGCGCTGACCGCCGGTGAGCACGATTGCCAGCGGCATCCCATTGCCATCGACCGCGGCGTGGATCTTGCTACCCAGACCGCCGCGGGAGCGGCCGACCGCATGCCCCTCGGGCTCCTCATGCGCCAGATTCTTGTGGTTCGCCTTCGCCCCCTGTGGGCTGGTCAGGGCGGGTGGTGTTGGTCCCGTGCTGGTGGGCACGGTTGATCGTCGAGTCCACCGACACCGTCCAGTCGATGTCCCCGCCAGCATCAGCCTGAGCCATCAGTACCGCGTGGATCTCGTCCCACACTCCCAGCCGCGCGTAGAGGTAGTGGCGCTTCCACACCGTCTGCCAGGGTCCGAACCGCTCCCGGGGCAGATCCCGCCACGGAATACCGGTCCGAGCACGATAGATGATGCCCTCCACGATCATCCTGTTGTTCTCGAACGGATGCCCCTTACGACCCTCGTTCGAGGGCAGCAACGGCTCAATCCGCTCCCACTGCTCATCCGAAAGAGCCCGATCCCGGGACGCTGCAGTAGTAGCCATCCCTCAACCCTCAAGGCAAAACCCCCTCACATATGGGAGACACGCCCTAGCGCCCGTGCCTGTCCGGGGCCGTTCGCGGCGCTGATGCCCGGTTCTGATCCGGCCGACGGTAGACTCCCGGTGTGATGAGCGAGATCGAGATCGGCCGCAACAAGCGGGGACGCCGCAGCTACAGCTTCGACGACGTGGCGGTGGTGCCATCCCGTCGTACGCGAGACCCCGAAGACGTCTCCACCGCGTGGCAGGTGGACGCCTACCACTTCGACATCCCGATCTTCGCAGCCCCGATGGACTCGCTGATGTCGCCGGAGACCGCGATCCAGCTCGGCGAGGCCGGCGGGCTCGGCGTGCTGGACCTCGAGGGCCTGTGGACCCGGTACGAGGACCCCTCCGCCCAGTTCAAGCAGGTCGCGAGCGCTTCGGACGACGAGGTCGTGCAGGTCATGCGCGACATCTACGAAGAGCCGGTCAAGCCTGAACTGATCCGTGACAGGATCCAGCAGCTGCGGGACGCCGGCGTCACCGCCGCCGGTTCTCTCTCCCCGCAGCGCACCCAGGAGCATTGGAAGACCGTCGTGGACGCCGGGGTCGACCTGTTCTTCATTCGGGGCACCACGGTCTCCGCCGAGCATGTCTCCACCGGCCGGGAGCCGCTGAACCTCAAGCGATTCATCTACGAGCTCGACGTGCCCGTGATCGTCGGCGGCTGTGCGACCTACACCGCCGCTCTGCATCTCATGCGCACCGGGGCGGCCGGCGTGCTGGTCGGCTTCGGCGGCGGCGCGTCGCAGACCACCCAGGAGACCCTCGGGATCTCCGTCCCCCTCGCGAGCGCCGTGGCGGACGTCGCCGCAGCTCGCCGCGATTACATGGACGAATCGGGCGGCCGTTACGTGCACGTCATCGCCGACGGCGGACTGGGGCGCTCCGGCGATCTGATCAAGGCGATCGCCTGCGGCGCCGACGGCCTCATGGTGGGTGCCGCCCTCGCCCGCGCCGAGGAGGCTCCCGGCCACGGCCACCACTGGGGGAGCGAGGCGCACCACCCCACGCTCACCCGTGGTCACCGCGTCGACGTGGGCACCGTCGCACCGCTCGAGCAGATCCTGTTCGGTCCGTCGATCGCGGCCGACGGCTCTACCAATCTGGTCGGTGCCCTGCGTCATGCGATGGCCACCACCGGGTACCTCGACCTCAAGGAGTTCCAGCGCGTCGAGGTCGTGACCACCGCGTGATCCTCGAGTCGAGCGCGCGATGACCATCCGGGCCGGGGGCGTGCCCTCCGGCACCGCCGCGCGGGGCAGGCGGCAGGGCCGCCTCATGCCGACGCTGGCGCTGCTCCTGGGGCTGCTGTGCGTCGCAGTGTGCATGCTGCTGCTGTTCGGCCCGATGTACGAGGAGTATGCGAACCCTGGTTTCCTGGTGGCGGGTGCCGCATACGCTGCATTGGCTCCCGTCCTGCCGTGGTGGATCTACGTGCTCCTGATGGAGCGCTTCACCGTGGTCGCGCTCATCATCCTGCTGCTCGTTCTCGCGGTGCTGCCCTGGGGGATCGCAAGGTTCCGGCAACGTGCCTCCCGCAGCCGGCCCTCCTCGACAGCACCCCCTGCCTGGACTTCCACGTCCTCCTGGTCGAGCGGGGGCTCGTCGGCACTGAGCGGCGGGATCTCCTGGCAGGTCACCCGCACGCAGCGCTCCTCGTCCGTGACCTTCGGTGACGACGACCTCCTCGTATCCGACGACGGCGCGGGCGCAGGTGAGGGACTGATGAGCGTCCAGGACCTGAAAGCCATGGCCGGCGCCGCAGGCATCCCCTGGAAGTCCGTCTACGAGACCGAGGGCGGTGCCCGTGCACTCCTGGAGATCCTCCGGGCGCTGCATGCCGGTCCGTCCACGCGGTCCAGCTCGGACTCCACGCGGTGCTCCGCCGCAGAACCGCGCACCGAGGACGCGCCGGCCACGCAGGACGCGTTCGCCTCGTCGAGCGACCCGAGTGACCCGAGTGATCCGAGGGACCCGAGCGACGCGAGTGACGTGGGGCTGGAGCAGTCCACGTCGGCTGCAGAGCAGCCGGCGTTCAGCGCCGGACAGCCGGTGTTCGCCGCTGAGCAGCCGCCGTTCCCCGCTGCCCAGCCGTCACCGACGGCGGGGACGCGCTCGTCGGCTGACGGGTCGATGTCGCACGACGCTTCGGGTTCGAGCATCTGGAGCAGCGGATTCACCGCCTCCTCGGGGTCGGTCTACACGCCGACCTCCCTCTACGACTCCGTTCGGGCGGAGCACGAGATCTTGGGCGACGACGACCAGGACCAGGGCGAGGAGGTGAGCCGATGAGCGACCGCGCCGAGAACGTCCGCGCGGCCGGTGACGGCGCGGGACGGATCCTGCGCCCCTGGCGGCTCGTGATCGCGCTCGTGCTGGCCGTCGCGGCCTCTCTGTGGGTCTACGACGGCTACACCGGGGTGCTCCACAGCTGGTCGCAGTTCAGGTACGCACAATATTTCGTGTTCGATCCGGCCAGCGGATTCCCCAGCCTCGTGCTGGCGCTCTTCGTCCTGTCCGCTGTGCCCGGGATGCTCGTCCGGCTGGGCAGCCGTCGGCGCATTCAGGAGACACGCACCCGGACACCCTCCGGAGCATCATCAGGTGGACCTGGGGCCTCGACGATGGATGAGGAGCTGCTGCGTGTGCCGTCGACGGAGCTCTCCGAATTGGGCGCCGAGCACCGCTGGCAGATGGCCCAGGCGCTCGGCATCCCGTGGCGTGATGAGCTGATCGTCGACGCTCAGGGGTGGGCCGCTGCATGCTGCGAGGCGGCAGAGCGTGAGGCCGACGGGCTTCGTCAGTGATCGGACTCTGCGATGCCTCCGCACAGATCCGCGGATGCCGAACGACGCAGAGAGGAACCTCGGGAGAGGGGTGGGGCAGTGGATCTCGTCTGGATGGTGTTGCTCGGAGTCGTCCTCGTCGTGGTGGGCACGCGGACAGGCTCGCGGAAGCGCTCCAAGAATCGTCGGGACCGCTCCCCGTCGACTGACGGGACACGGCAGGACTCCTGGCCGACGCCGGGGCGCACCACGGTGACGATGCGTCGTAAGGTCGAGCCGTGGCGACCCAAGGGCCGCGCGCAAGCGTCGACCCAGAAGAGCGCGGAACCTCCGCAGAACCCGGAGTCCCCGCTGAGCCCGGAACTCCCACAGAGCCCGGGGTCCCCGCTGGGAGCGGAGCCCCCGCTGAGCCCGGCGAGCACGATCGGCGCGGCGACGACGCCTGATCAGGCAGCCCCGGAGACGCGGATGGACCAGGAGCCGGCTCCCTCGCAGGCCCCGTCGGCAGCGATGGAGCCGGCCGAGACGGAGCCGGCCGAGAGGGAACCGGACGCCGCGGCGGACGAGGCCTCGCCTGCGCTGCCGACGGTGCCCGCGGAACCGGACCGGATGGACAGCGTCGGTCAACCGGACGGCGCCGAGGTGTCGAGCGAAGCAGAGGTGTCGAACGGTGCCGAGCTGCCGGATGGCCCGGAACTGACGGATACCCCGGAACTGACGGATATCTCTGACCCGCAGACGCCCGCGTACGAGACGGAGCTCCCGGAGGCCTGGGCCTCGCTGACCACCCCTGCCGTGTTCTCTGGGAGCTCTGCGGTCTACACCCCGACGAGCGTCTACCGGAGTGGCTTCTCGCTGACCGCGGACTCCGCGGACCCTCCGGAGGATCAGGACCCTCAGGAGGGTCAGTGGGGTCAGGAGGGTCAGGACGAACAGGCCCCGCAGGAGCGTCAGGACGAACAGGGCCCTCGGGGGGAACAGAACCCTTAGGGCGGTCCGGACGATAGGGGTCCGCGGTCGACCTCACGGGACGAGCAGGCGCCCGCCCCCTGAGGATGACCGCGGAGCCCGGGCCCTCGGGGACGCTCGGCGTCAGGACCGCACGCGCGCGATGATCCCCCAGACCAGCAGTGCGATCGCGAGCAGGCCCAGCACGATCGGGATCACCAGGCCGATGACGAGGGCGATGAGGGTGCCGCCCACTCCGACCTCACCGATCGCGACGTCGCCGGCTCCAGCGCAGGTGATGGTGACCTCCTGATCGGAGGTGACGTCCAGTTGACCCACCGGCGTGTACTCCGTGCCGTCGACGGTCGCTGTCAGGGTGGTGACCTCGGGCTCCCAGTTGACTCCCGCACCGTCCTCGACCGTGCATGACGCCGAGTTCGCCTCGGTCGTGGGGACGTACACGAAGTGCAGCGAGGACGACGAGGCGTCGAACGTGACGGAATCGCTTCCGGACGGCACCGGGGTCACGGAGAGCATCGCGATCATCATGACGACGACACCGGCGAGAATGGGCATCACGAGCAGGCCGATGCCGTTGGCGATGATGCCCAGGCTGCCGAAGATGATCCGCTTCAGGCCCCGCTTCCTGCGCGGCTCGTAGTAGGTGCCGTAAGGCTGCTGGTACGCCATCAGTTCCCCCTGGGTACGCCGTAGATGATCCCCACAGAATACGGGCTGGAGCGCTCTCGCGAGACGGGGAGGACTACCCATGGCCGGACGGTGCCGGGACCAGAGCGGCCACTGTCGGCACAGCGGGCTGCCGCACTTGTTTACGGACCGAAGGTGTTGCATAATTCATTCGGACGAGACCTGTCGTGCGGTCGCGCCGCTGACGCACCGCGGCTCGTCGGCAGCGGATTCGGGCGGCGCCGATGCCGGTTTCGGTGAGGGCGATGGTGGTGGCCGGCGGCCCGAGGACTGCCGGTCGACGTCGCCTGCGGCGATGAGGTCATTCGGATCCTGAGACGCCTCTTGTCACCGCAGCGACCGCACCCCATACTCGATCTGACACAGCGTCAGGAAAATGGGTTCGGGTAGATGTTCGGCGACGATCCGACGATCCGACGATCCGACGATCCGACGGTCCGACGGCTCGACGGTTCACCGGTCCGACGGCCGGACAGTCTGCCGGACTCCGGCCCCGGATCGATCGCTCTCTTCCGGCGCACCATGCAGAACGAGGAGCGTCATATGGCCATCACCACGACAGCGGGGGAGAGCACTGCGGTGCAGGATCCGGCCACGAGTTTCTCGACCCTCCTTCGGGAGGCGACGCGCGAGGAGCACTCCGACGCGGAGAACAAGGGCTTCATCACCCGCCTGATGGGCGGCGAGCTGCTGGAGGAGGACTACTGGCGACTGCTCTCGCAGTATCTGCCGGTGTACGTGGCCCTCGAAGAGGCGATCTCCGCGGCCGCCGAGCACGACGCGCTCGCGGCCGCTTTCCACGATCCGCGCTTCGCTCGCGCCGCGGCGATCCGGGAGGACTTCGCACGACGCTTCGGTGAACACGACGGGATCGACGCGCCCCTGCCCGTGACGCAGCGGTACGCGGTGCGGATCCGTGAGGCGTCGGTTCCGCAGCTGCTCGCGCACCACTACCTGCGCTATCTCGGTGACCTCTCCGGGGGACAGGCGATCGGTGCTCTGGTCGCGCGCCACTACGGCGTGCCGCGCGAGCAGCTGACGATGTGGGACTTCAGCGACATCGACGCCCCCAAGCGGGTCAAGGACGCCTACCGGGCACAGTTGGACGAGATCGTGGATCCGCGGGTGCGCGAGGACTACCTGGACGAGGCGAAGCTCGGCTACCAGCTGGCAGGCGAGATGTTCCGCGCGCTGGACGCCTGAGCAGGTCTCGCCGCGCTCGCCCGGCGCGAGGGCATCCCGCGCACACGGGCCGGCCCCAGGCTCAATCCTCTCCGCGAGCGTCCTCTGCTCCGCGCGGGACGTCTCCGTCGCGTCTCTCGCGCGCGACCTCGGCAGCCTGCTGCGCGATGGACAGCTCCTCGTTCGTCGGCACGACCATCACGAGGGTTTTCGAGGCGGGCGTGGAGATCACCCGTGCCTCCTTGCTGCGCACCGCGTTCGCCTCGAGATCCAGCTCGATGCCGAGGTCCTCGAGGCCTGTCAGCACGCGCTCACGCACCATCGGCACGTTCTCGCCGATACCGGCGGTGAAGGTCAGGACGTCCAGGCCGCCGAGCACGAAGGTGTAGGAGCCGAGGTACTTGCGCAGGCGATGCACGTAGACGTCCATGGCGAGGATCGCGGCCTCGTCGCCGTCCTCGACGGCGGCGGTGATATCGCGGAAATCGCTCATCCCGCACATCCCGATCATCCCCGAGCGCTTGTTGAGGATGTCGTCGATCTCAGGAGCGTCGAGCCCCGCCCGGCGATGCAGATGCAGGTAGATCGTGGGATCGATGTCGCCGGTGCGCGTGCCCATCACGAGCCCCTCGAGCGGGGTGAGCCCCATCGAGGTCTCCACCGCCTGCTCACCGAGCACTGCGGAGGCGGACGCGCCGTTGCCCAGGTGCATGACGATCTGGCGCAGGCTCGACACGTCGCGGCCCTCGGCCGCCAGCCGATCGGAGACCGTGCGGGAGATGTACTGATGGCTGGTGCCGTGCGCTCCGTAGCGACGCACCCTGTACTCCCGGGCGACCTCGCGGTTCAGGGCGTAGTTCGCGGCGGCCTCGGGCAGCGCGGTGAAGAACGCGGTGTCGAAGACGGCGATGTGCGGGACGTCGGGCAGCAGCGCCTTCGCCCCGTCGATGCCGTCGACCGCCGCGTAGTTGTGCAGGGGCGCGAGCTTGCCGAGGTCGTGGATGTCCCAGCGCACCTGCTCATCGATCAGGACCGGGGAGGAGTAACGGGCTCCGCCCTGAACCACCCGGTGGCCGACGGCGCGGATCCGGTCATCGGCGAAGGAGAGCCCGACGTCGGTGAACAGGGACTGCACGATCGTCATCGCCTGCCCGTGGTCGGGGACGTCCCCCTCGAAGCTCGATTCCTGCTGGCCCGCGGTGAGGGAGGCGACGCCGCGCTCGAGGCCGATGCGCTCGACGATCCCGGAGGCGTCGACCGTGCCCGTCTCGGGGTCCAGCAGCTGGAATTTCAGCGACGAGGAACCGGAATTGATGACGAGGACGCGGGCCTCTGCGGCGGGATCGGTCATGGGCGTGTCAGCTCCTGGGCAGTGGGATCAGAGGGCGGAGGCGGTGCCGGCACCGGGCGACGGCTCCGCCTGGGCCTGGATGGCGGTGATGACCACCGTGTTGATGATGTCCTCGACGAGGGCCCCACGAGAGAGGTCGTTGACCGGCTTGTTCAGTCCCTGCAGGACTGGCCCGATGGCGATCGCCCCGGCGGAGCGCTGCACCGCCTTGTACGTGTTGTTGCCGGTGTTCAGATCAGGGAAGACGAACACCGTGGCGCGGCCGGCGACCGAGGAGTCCGGCAGCTTGGTCTTGGCGACCGAGGCGTCCACGGCGGCGTCGTACTGGATCGGTCCCTCGACGTCGAGGTCGGGATTCTCCGTGCGCACCAGGCCGGTGGCCTCGCGCACCTTGTCCACGTCGGCCCCGGTGCCGGAGGTGCCGGTGGAGTACGAGAGCATCGCGATCCGCGGGCTGATGCCGAACTGCTCGGCGGTCGCGGCGGACTGCGCGGCGATGTCCGCGAGCTGCTCGGCGGTGGGATCGGGGTTCACGGCGCAGTCGCCGTAGACCAGCACACGGTCCTCGAGCGCCATGAGGAACACCGAGGAGACGATCTTCGCGCCGGGCTTGGTCTTGATGATCTCGAAGGAGGGGCGGATGGTGTGCGCCGTGGAGTGCGCCGCGCCGGAGACCATCCCGTCGGCCTCGCCCATCTGCACCATCATCGTGCCGAAGTAGGAGACGTCCTGGATCCTCTCGCGGGCCTGCTCCAGGGTGACGCCCTTCTTCGCCCGCAGCCGGGCGTACTCCGCCGCATACCGGGACAGGTGCTCCTCGGACTGCGGCGAGACGATCTCCGCCTCGGAGATGTCGTGTCCCAGCTGGGCAGCCCTCGCCCGGATCTGGTTCTCCTCACCCAGCAGGATGAGGTCGGCCACGCCCCGCGCGAGGATCGATTCCGCGGCGGCGATGATGCGGGGGTCCTCGCCCTCGGGCAGCACGATCGTCTTCTTCTCGCCGCGGGCGCGCGCCAGCAGCTCGAACTCGAACATCATCGGGGTGACGACCTCGCTGCGGCTCACCTCGAGCGCCGCCAGCACGTCGGCCGTGGGGAGGTGCTCGGCGACCGCACGACGGGCGGCGTCCATCTTCTGGGGGCTGTCGGCGCTCAAACGCCCGCGGGTGCTAGCCACCTTCACCGCGGTGTCGAACGTGGACAGGTCCGACGCGATGATCGGAAGGTCCTGCTGCACGCCGGAGATGAGTCGGCTCACCTCGCCGGGGACGTCGTAGCCGCCGGTCAGCACGATCGACGAGAGCGCCGGGAAGGTGCCGGACTGCTGCGCCATGATCAGGCCCGGCAGCAGGTCGTAACGGTCGCCCGGAGCGATCACCGTGCAGTTCTCGGTGAGGCGGCTGAGCACATTGGGCAGGCTCATTGCGGCGATCACGGTGCCGATCGCCACACGGCCCATCCATTCCGGGTTGCCCTGCAGGAGAGAGCCTCCGACGGCGTCGTGGACCTCCTGCACGGTCGGGGCCATGATCACGGGGTTCTCCGGGATCACGGAGACGAGCGCGCCCTCGACCCTCGCTGCAGTCGCCTCGCGCACCTCCTCCAGGGCATCGAGGGGGGCACGGTTGACCACGACGGCGATCGGGGTGGCGTGGTGCGCGGTGAACTGGCCGACGGACACTGCGGTGAGGGAGGCGATCTGCTCGGGGGTGCGATCCAGGCCGGAGACGACCAGCACCACCGGGGCCCCCATGTTCGCTGCGACCTCCGCGTTGAAGGTCAGCTCCGTGGGATTGGCGAGATCGTCGTAGTCGCTGCCGAGCACCACGAGCATCGAGTAGCGCTCGGTGAGGTCGCGGTAATGGCTGAGGATGCGCTCATGGGCGGTGTCCGGATCGGAGAGCAGCAGCTGGTGATCCACGCCGATCGCGTCGTCGTACTCCTGGTCGACGGCCGGATGGCTCGTCAGCAGGTCGACGGCATGATCGCGCGCGCGGTCGGCCTGCACGACGGGTCGATAGACGCCGACCCGGTCGGAGCGGGAGGCGAGCGCCTCGAGCAGACCGAAGGCCACCATCGACTTCCCGGTCGTCCCCTCGGGACTGGCGATATACACACTCTGAGTCACAGCAGCCAGCATAGGCGCGCTCGGCCGCCGACGGCGGGGACCTCCGCCCTCGGAGTCGGGACCCTCGGAGCCGGGCGGGGGCGGGAGTCTCGGCGGCCCCGCCGACGTCGCACAGATCTCCCTCCCCAGCCCCTGTTGTCTTAGCCGGGTCCCAGGTGCGACTCGTACGATGAGCCTCATGCTCCGCGTCGCCCTCCGTCCCCGATTCCTGGGCCTGCTCGCCCTGATGGTGGTGGCGACCCTCGTCTGCGGCCTGCTCGCAGGCTGGCAGTGGGACCGTGCTCACCGCGCGATCACCGACAAGGCGGACGGCCCCGCACAGCTCGGCGACATCGAGGACGTGCTCGGCGTCGGCGACGCGGTGACCAATGCGATCGTCGGGGACATCGTGACGGCGACCGGTGCTTTCACGGCGGACGACCAGGTCGTGGTGCCGGGGCGGTCCATCGACGGCGAGGACGCCGCGATCATCGTGGCCGCGCTCCACGTCGACCTCGACGACGGCACCGAAGCGCTCCTGCCGGTGGCCCGCGGCTGGGTCCGGGCCGACGAGGTCACCGGGGACGACGGGGAGATCGACGCCTCTCTCGCCCCACCGGTCCCCGACGGCCAGGTGCAGGTCACGGGCCGCCTCGAGGCCAGCGAATCCGCCGTCGGGGGAGTGGAGGACGGTGTCGTCGACGAGATCGCGACCCCGTTGCTCGTCAACGAGTGGGGTTCGCCGATGTATGCCGGATTCGTCGCCGTGACCGAGCCTGCCGACGGCATGCAGCCGATGCCCCCGGCGGAGTCCGCCTTCTCCAAGGGGCTGAATTGGCAGAACATCGGCTATTCCCTGCAGTGGGTGCTGTTCGGCGGTTTCTTCCTCTTCCTGTGGTGGCGGTCGGTGCGCACCGCCTATCTCGACGAGCTCGCCGAACAGCGTGAAGCCCTCGAGCGATCGGTCGCAGGCTCCGCCGAGCCCGGCTCAGCTGCGTCCTCGTCCTCGGCGACTTCCACCGATCCCTCCGTCGGCCCTGCCGTGTCCTCGGCGGCTGCTGACGATCCCTCTGTCGGCCCTGCCGTGTCGTCGGCGGCTGCTGACGATCCCTCCGTCGGCGCCACCACTGACGATCCCTCCGTCGGCGCCACCGCTGACGCTGCCGCGGCGTCCGCCGCCCCCACCGCCTCGGCCTCCGTGCAGGCCGGCTCGACCCTCGATAAGGACGTGTGACCCGTGCCCCCCTCTCGCCCCCTGGACGAAGTCGCCATTCGGACCTCTTTCGCCCGCTTCCGTGTGGCCTCCATCGTGGAAGGCATCGCACTGCTCGTGCTGGTGTCGATCATGATCATGCGTTATGTGGTGTTCGGCGGCGAGGCGATCTTCACCAGCACCTCCGACACCTGGGCACAGATCTCGAAGACCTGGTCCCCGATCCACGGCCTGATCTACATGATCTACGTGATCCTCAGCTTCGACCTGTGGGCGAAGATGCGCTGGGGCCTGCCCCGGATGGTGCTCCTGATGTTCTTCGGCGTGATCCCCGTGCTCTCGTTCTTCGGCGAGCGGTGGACGCACCAGTCGGTGGATGCCGACCTCAAGCGTCGCCCCACCCTCCAGGACAAGGCCCCGGACTCGGCGGACGGGGCCCCGGGCGTCTGAGCAGGCTCCTGAGGTGCGCGCCACCGGGATGCCTTCGACGGCCCCGCTCGAGAGCCTTCGACGCGCCACCCGGGATGCCTTCGGCTCCTCGCCGGGGCTGTCTCGCGGGCACGGTCCGGGATGCCGTGCCCGCGACGAGAGTTCTCCGCTCGGGCACGGGCGTGACGAGTATTGCGCTCCTCCCGGCCCCCAGGTGACGCATCCGGGCCGCGTGCGCCCGTAGACTCTGCATCGTGACCGACACCGACCAGCGCCCAGTCCTCGTCGTCGACTTCGGAGCGCAATACGCCCAGCTCATCGCTCGACGTGTCCGCGAGGCACGGGTCTACTCCGAGGTCGTGCCGCACACGATGCCGGTGGAGAAGATCCTCGCCAAGCAGCCACGCGCGATCATCCTCTCCGGCGGGCCCAGCTCCGTCTACGCCGATGGCGCCCCGCGCCTGGACCCGGCGATGCTCGAGGCCGGCGTGCCCGTGCTCGGGCTCTGCTACGGCTTCCAGTCGATGGCCGCCGCGTTGGACGGCACCGTCGCCCCGACGGGCGTGCGTGAATACGGCGCCACCCGACTCGAGGCCCTCGACGCCTCCTCGCAGCTGCTCAGCGCGCAGGACGTCGACCAGAACGTGTGGATGAGCCACGGCGACTCCGTGACCGCAGCCCCCGCGGGCTTCGACGTCATCGCCTCCTCGTCGGGCAGCCCCGTCGCCGCCTTCGAGAACCGGGAGAAGCAGCTCTACGGCGTGCAGTGGCATCCCGAGGTCGGCCACTCCGACCGCGGCCAGGAGGTGCTCGAGAACTTCCTGCGCCACGGCGCCGGTATCGCGCCCAGCTGGACCACCGGCAACGTCATCGAGGAGCAGGTCTCCCGGATCCGCGCCCAGGTGGGCGAGGGCGCCGCGATCTGCGGGCTCTCCGGCGGCGTCGATTCCGCGGTCGCCGCGGCCCTCGTGCAGCGCGCCATCGGCGATCGCCTCACCTGCGTCTACGTGAACCATGGCCTCATGCGCCAGGACGAGTCCGAGCAGATCGAGAAGGCCTTCGGGGAGTCCACCGGCGGCGCCAAGCTCATCATGGTCGATGCCGAGGAGCAGTTCCTCACCGCTCTGGCGGGTATCACCGATCCCGAGCAGAAGCGCAAGATCATCGGGCACGAGTTCATCCGCTCCTTCGAGAGCGCCCAGGAGGACATCCTGCGCGAGCGGGGCGTCATCGAGGGTGATCACGCCGAGGCCAAGGCCTTCCTGGTCCAGGGCACCCTGTACCCGGATGTCGTCGAGTCCGGCGGCGGCGAGGGCGCGGCCAACATCAAGAGCCACCACAACGTGGGCGGACTGCCCGAGGACCTCTCGTTCGAGCTGGTCGAGCCGCTGCGCGCCCTGTTCAAGGACGAGGTGCGCGCCGTCGGCTCGGAGCTGGGCCTGCCCGACGAGATCGTCTGGCGTCAGCCGTTCCCGGGCCCCGGTCTGGGCATCCGCATCATCGGCGAGGTCACCAAGGAGCGCCTGGACATCCTGCGCCACGCCGACGCCATCGCTCGCGCCGAGCTGACCGCCGCGGGCCTGGACCGCGACATCTGGCAGTGCCCGGTGGTGCTGCTGGCCGAGGTGCGCTCCGTGGGCGTGCAGGGAGACGGCCGCACCTACGGCCACCCCGTCGTGCTGCGACCCGTCACCAGTGACGACGCGATGACCGCCGACTGGGCCAAGGTGCCCTACGACGTGCTCAGCCGGATCTCGACGCGCATCACCAACGAGGTCAGGGAGATCAACCGCGTCACTCTCGACATCACGAGCAAGCCGCCGGGAACCATCGAGTGGGAATGATCGACCGGGCGTGACGGCCCGACCCGTCACGCTTTTGTGAGCTGGGGACCGATGTTNNAACATCGGTCCCCAGCTCACATTTCGTCTGGCGTGGCGGGCGTGGCGCGGCGCGGCCTGACGTGGTCTTCCCGATGTGGCTCGGCATGGCCTGGTGTGGCTCGGCATGGCCTGGTGTGCATGTGCAGCCCGTCCCGTCCCGGCCTGGCCCGGGTGCGTGTCTCGGGTACGTGGCGGAGAGAGCCGCGGGTGTCAGTCCCGCGGCGGCTCGAGCAGGCGCGAGGGGTGCGCGTCGGCCGACGAATGCCAGGACTGGGTGCGCTCGTAGGTCTCCCAGCCCATCGACTCGTACAGGCCGTCCGCGCCGGTGGGAGAGTCGTTGTCGACCTCGAGATCCACGTGGGTGCGGCCGCGCTCGGCGGCGTCCTGGGTCGCGGCGCGCAGCAGGGACTTCGCGATGCCGTGCCCGCGTGCGCTGCGGTGCACCCCGAGGTACTCCAGGTAAGTGCCCTCGCCGAGCGTCGGCGTCGCCGACATCCGCGCGGCGACCAGTCCGCCGGCGGGGAGCCACTGGCCCTCGCGCTCGACCTCCGCGATCCACCAGTGGTCCCAGGCGGCCTCGTCCGGGCTCTCGATGAGACGCTGGACGAACTCGGCGAAGGATTCCCGGTAGGAGTTGAAGTGATCGGCGAAGGACTCCTCCAGCATCCGGTGCACGGTCCGCACGTCCTGCGCGACGGGGAGCCCGGACTCATGGCGATGGACCGGACGCACGCGAGTGCCTGCGCGGGGCTCGCGAGTGGTGATCGCTTCGCCGGCGTTCACCGGCCGACGCATGTGCAGCCAGGTGCGCACCATGTCGTAGCCCGCGGCGGCGAGGAGACGGCTGCGATCGGTGTCCAGCTCGTTCGCATCGCAGGACAGCTGAGTGGAGCCGAGTCCCCGGTGGCGGGCGAAGGACCCGCCGACCTCGACGGCCCAGTCCAGCAGGGAGGCGGCGAGGGCATCGCGATCGGGGACCTCGGTGTCGACCACGAACTGCACGTTGGTGCGGCCCGAGGCACGGTCCTCGAGTGCGATCCAGGCGACCGGCGCGCGATCCGTGCTGGGGGAGCCGTCGTGCGCGGTGGGCACCACCACGACCTGGCGACGGGACCAGGACTTCAGTCCGACCATGCGCGAGCGCAGTCCGTCGGGATCAGCCGCCCCGTCAGGCGTATGGCGTCGGATGCCTGCCGTCACGAGCGCGGCGACTGGGTCGACGTCCCTCTCCAGAGGGAGACGCGAGGTGAACCGTCCCTCGAGGGCGGGCGGGATCGTGGGCGGGAAATGATCGACGAGGAGCACCGGTTCATGGTGCCACGTACGGGCCGGGCAGGGCAGGGAAAGCGGCTGGGAGGGAGAGAAGGGATGCAGGATCGAAAGGTTCGCGCTGTCGCTCCGGCAAGCAGAACGGCGGCTTCCACGCAGAACGATGGCTGCGGGTAGCGGGCGGCTGCCTCCGGAGACGGTTCCGCAAGGCCCGCGTTGTGGAGCCCGGCGCGTCCCGCAGCCCGACGGCGCGGGTGCCCCGGGGAACAGGCGGCCCGACGGTGTGGGCATCCCGGCGCGTCTGGCAGCCCGACGGTATGGGCACCCCGGCGAAACAGGCGGAGTGAGGCGTCCTCAACGCCTACTGCCCCCGGGTACTGAGGAGTAACGAGCATCCGACCGGCTCAGGGACAGAGGAGCCCCCACCGGTGGGTCGGTGGGGGCTGCTCCAAGAGCCCGAGAGCCCGAGCCCGGGCGCTCGACAGGCCCGGCGGGTGGTATCAGCGGTCGGAGGACTGCGCCAGGTGGTCGCCGTGGCCGCCGCCGTCGTACCCGCGGTCGCTGTCGTAGCCGCCCCGGCCGCCGCCGTCGTGGTTGCCATCGTCGTGGCCGGCCGGTGCCTCGCCGGAGGCGCCCACGGCCGCCAGCTCACCGGTGTGCGGGTGCGCTTCCTGGGACTCGCTGCCCGTGCCGGCGAAGTCCGCCGCGGCGTCCGAACCGGGCTGCACCGGGGTCTCCTCGACCGTGTGCAGGGTCTCGCGCAGAGGCACCTGCTTGATGAACAGCGAAAGCACCAGGGCGATGAGCACGAAGGGGAGCGCGGTCAGGAACACCATGTGCATGGCGTCCCCCATGCCCATCCGGATCGGCTCCACGAGGAAATCGGGGAGCTTCTCGAGAGCGGTCGGATCCAGCACGGCGCTCTCCAGGCCCGAGCTGTCCACCGACCCTCCGGACTGCTGGAGCGCAGTCATCTTCTCGGGCGGGATCTGCTCGAGCTGCGTCTGGATGGAGCTGGACATCTGCGCGGTCATCACGGTGCCGAGCACCGCGGTGCCGATGGTCGAGCCGATATTGCGGAAGAACTGGATCGCAGCGGTCGCGACGCCGAGCTCGCGCTGGGCGACGACGTTCTGCACCACCAGCGTGTACACCTGCATCGACAGACCGAGCCCCAGGCCGATGACGATCATCGCCATGGTCAGCTTCAGCTGGGAGTCGCCGTACTCCATGCGGGAGAGCAGCCAGTAGCCGGCCACCAGGACCGCGCCGCCCAGGACCAGGAACTCCTTGTAGCGACCGGTCTTGGAGATGAGCAGGCCCACCAGGATCGAGGTGACGATCATGGCGACGGACAGCGGGATGAGGATCGCGCCGGAGTTGGTGGCGGAGACGCCCATGACTCCCTGGGCGTAGACCGGGATGTAGATGATCGCGCCGAACATGGCCACGGCGATCGCGAAGGACGCGGCCACCGACAGTGCCACGATCGGGCGCATCAGCAGGTGCATCGGCAGCAGCGGTTCGGGGACCCGGGTCTCGATGATCACGAAGGCGATGAGGAACACTGCGGCGACCGCGTACATCCCGATGATCACCGGGGAGCTCCAGGCGTAGTCCCCGCCGCCCCACGTGGTGGCGAGCAGTGCGATGACCATGCCGGGGGTGAGGGTGAACATGCCCAGGAGGTCGACCTTGCCGTGCTGGGTCTCGGCGGTCAGGTGCAGGAACTTCAGGATGAACACGAAGGCGATCACGCCGACGGGGAGCATCATGTAGAACAGCCAGCGCCAGCCGAGGTGGTCGGTGACGGAGCCGCCGATGAGCGGGCCGACCACCGAGGTCACGCCGAAGACGGCGCCCATGATGCCCTGGTACTTGCCGCGCTGGCGCGGGGGGATGATGTCGCCGATGATCGTCTGGCTCAGCGGCATCAGAGTGCCCATGCCCAGGCCCTGCACGGCGCGCGCGAAGACCAGGAACCAGAAGTCCGTGGCCATGCCGGCCAGGATCGAGCCGAGCATGAAGATGGCGAGGCCGCCGAGGTAGAACCAGCGGCGCCCGTACAGGTCCGAGAGCTTGCCGACTATCGGGACCGCGACGGCGGAGACCAGCATCGCGGCCGTCGCGATCCAGCTGTAGTGCTCCACGCCGCCCAGCTCGGCGACGATGCGGGGCATCGCGGGGCCGACGATCGTCTGGGACATGGAGGCGACGAACATGCCGAGCATGAGGCCGACGAAGACCAGCTTGCCCTGACGATCCAGGCCGGTGAAGGGGGCAGGGGCGGCCGGGGCCGCGGTGGGGCCGGAGGCTGCGGCAGTGCCGGGAGGTGCTGCGGGGGTCGATGCTGTGCTCATGGAGCTCCTCGGAGGGCGATGGCGGATGGGCGGAGTGGTTCTCGGGCGGGAAGAACTCGTCCGACGGTCGCAGCGCATCCTTGAGCCTCGACCGGAACAGTCTAGCGACCTGTTACATCGACTGCACTATTTCAGCGAGTGCAATTTCTGTGATCCGTCGGACTTACGATGGAGGGGTGACTGACGCAGCGACACCCTCCATGCCCCCCGACCCGCTTCCGGGCAGTCCCGACGATCCCCCCGAGGACGGGTTGGGTCTGCGCGAGACCAAGAAGCGCCAGACCCGGATCGCGATGCACCGTGCAGCGGTCGAGCTCGTGGCCGAGCACGGCTTCACGCAGGTGACCGTCGAGATGATCGCGCGGAAGGCCGGGGTCTCCACCCGCACCTTCTTCAACCACTGGGTCACGAAGGATGCGGCCGTGCTGGGGGTGGTCCCCGGCGAAGCCGTGCAGCTCTCACAGCAGCTGAGGGCACAGCTCGAGGTGGCGAGCCCCCGCGACGCGCTCCGCGCGGTGCTGAGGGACGTGCTCGCCGGGATCCCCGCCGATCCGGAGCTGCGCGAGCTCAAGAAGCTCGTGATGACCAAGGAGCCGCACCTGCACACGATCTCCTCGGGAAATCTCATCGAGGTGCAGTCCGAGCTGGTCGAGGTGCTCAGCGAGGGGATGCTCGACGAGGGCATGGAGCCCGAGGACGCCCGCCTGTGCGCGGCGATCGTGGTGCAGGTGGGGTTCGCCCTGACCCGCAGCGCGTTCGGGCTCTCGATGACCCGGGGCCTGGATCTGCCCAGCGCGTACGACCGGGTCCTGGAGCTCTACGACGGCGGCCTCCGGGAGGTCTGAGTCCCGGTCGGTCCGGCCGCGCGGACTCGTCTCAGCGCACCAGGCGTCCGATGCCGCTGTCCCAGCCCCGTCCGTCGGCGAGGCGCTCCGCGACGACCTTCTCGAGCCGGGTGGTGCGCGGCAAGGTGGCCGCGTCGTACGGGGGACGCTCGTCGAAGACGAAGAACGCCGCGCCGTCGGGGTTCGGCGAGGTCGACAGGACTTCCCAGCGATCGACGAAGGCGCCGATGTTCGAGGACACGCCCAGCTCCTCGACCAGGGCGCGGTTGATCAGCCAGGAATCGCAGAAGAACTCCGTGCCGAAGCGTGGAGCGGACGGCGGGCGCTGCTCGTCGAGGTCCGCGTAGTGGTTCGTGAAGTAGGCGGTGGCGCGCTCGAAGGAGGCCTCCACCTCGTCAGGGGTGAGGGGCCCGCGGGCGGGGATGTGGGTCCCGACCGCCCAGCGCTCCAGCTCAGTGCCCGGGTCGACCCGATGGAGGTCGAACTGCAGACGTCCCAGGTGGACCAGTCGGCCCGCCCAGTTCAGCGCCGTCCAGCCGCGCTGGTGCAGCCCGAGGCGCCCGCTGGCACGACGGTGCACGCGCATCTGCTGGCCGAGGTCGGCGAGGACCTCCCAGGACAGCTCGGCGCCCAGTCCTCGAGCCTCGTGCCAGGTGCGCACGGTGCTCGTGCCCACGGCGAGGGCCAGGATCGCGATCAGGCCCTCGCCGGGCGCGAGGCGCTCCTGGAGGCGGTCGTGCGTCGAGGCGAGCTCCTCGAGGCGGACCTCGGGGACGTCCAGTCCGGCGCGAGCACGCAGCAGGTTCGCAGTGCGCGTGATCTCGGTGAGGATCTCCTCGTCCGCGACCGCTCGGGGCAGCAGGGGCAGCAGCTCCTCGCGGTCCCGGCCGGTGATCCCGAGCTGGTCGAGCAGGTCGGGGGCCGACGGTGCGATGAGCAGAGCGGCGACGTCGTCGGGGCCGAGCTCGTCGGCCGCCCGGACGGAGGTCGGCGGATCGCCGAGGTGGTCGGGGCGCGCGGCACGGCGATCTGTCATGGGGCCACCGTATCGCCTGTGCAGCGCTGACTGTGACCCGGGTCGCCCCTCGGCGCCCCGACGCCGTGGCCGGTCACCGCCCGCCCCGACACCGGAGGGGCGGGCGTCCGGCAGGGGCAGGACGGGTGCTGGGCAGGGGAAGGGTGTGTGGTCGCGAAACGGTGCGTTCCGACGCCACGAGGGGCCCCTCGTGGCGTCGCTCAGATGAGCTGCAGGGCTTACTTCTTGCCCTGGTTGGCGACGGCCTCGGCGGCGGCCTTCGCGGCGACCGGATCGAGGTAGCGGCCGCCCTTCTCGACGGGCTGGAAGTTCTCGTCGAGCTCGTACACCAGCGGCTGGCCGGTGGGGATGTTCAGCCCGGAGATCTCCTCGTCGGAGATGCCGTCGAGGTACTTCACCAGGGCGCGCAGCGAGTTGCCGTGGGCGGCGACGAGCACGACCTTGCCGGAGGTGAGGTCGGGCTTGATGCCCTCCTCCCAGTACGGCAGGAAGCGCTCGACGACGTCCTTGAGGCACTCCGCCTTCGGCAGCTGGTCGCCGAGGTCCGCGTACTGCGGATCCTGGTCCTGGCTGAACTCCGAGCCGAACTCGATCTCCGGCGGCGGGGTGTCGTAGGAGCGGCGCCAGGCCATGAACTGCTCTTCGCCGTACTTCTCGCGGATCTCGGATTTGTCCATGCCCTGGAGGGCGCCGTAGTGACGCTCGTTCAGGCGCCAGTCCCGCTTGACCGGGATCCAGTGACGGTCCGCAGCATCCAGGGAGAGGTTCGCGGTCATGATCGCGCGACGCTGCAGGGAGGTGTGCACGACGTCGGGGAGGATGCCGGCCTCCTTCATGAGGTCGCCGCCCTCCGTGGCCTCCTGTCGCCCCTTCTCCGTGAGGTGCACGTCCACCCAGCCGGTGAACAGGTTCTTCGCATTCCAGTCGCTCTCGCCATGGCGGAGCAGCACGAGTGTGTAGGTCATGCTCCCAGGGTACGCGGGGCTGCTGGGGCGCGCATGTCGTGCTCACAGCATCGACGTGCCCCGCTCATCTAGTCTCGGCTCCATGACCGCTCTCGCGCCCGGCCGCCTCACCGATGTCCCCGTCGTCCTCCTGGATCTTGACGGCACGATCGTCGATTCCGGGCCCGGGATCCTCGCAGCGCTCGCCCACGCCTTCGCCGAGTGCGGGGAGCCGCTGCCTTCCGAGCAGGTGCTGCGCACTTTCATCGGCCCGCCGTTGACGGAGTCCTTCGAAGGGACGCTGGGCCTCGCTCCGGAGCGCTCGGAGCAGCTGCGCCTGGCCTATTCGGCGCACTACCAGGAGCGCGGCCTGCTCTCCGCCGCGCCCTATGCCGGGATCCCTGAGCTGGTCCGTTCTCTCACGGCGCGGGGGCGCACGGTGGCCGTGGCGACCAACAAGCCCGAGACCACCGCCCGGCGCCTCCTCGCGCACCAAGGGCTGGACGGGGAGTTCGCGCTGATCGGCGGCACCGATCGGGCCACGGGCCGCGATGACAAGTCCGCGGTCATCGCCAGCGTCCTGGATCGGCTTGACCTCCGCTCGGCCGTCGCGGAGGCCGCCTCGCACGAGGTGCCCGCCGCCGTCATGATCGGGGACCGGCTGCACGACGCCGAGGGGGCTGCGGCGCACGGACTGCCCGCGGTGCTGGTCGGCTGGGGATACGGGGGAGAGGTCGAGCTGAGCGCCGGGCTGCCGGTCGCCCGGACCGTCGAGGAGCTCTCCGGAATGCTGCTGGGCTGAGAGCCCTGCGGGCGCTGAGGGCCCTGCGGCCGCGCTCGTGGTCTGGTCGCACCGCCGGGCTCGCAGATCCCGCCTACGCCTCGACCAGGATGGTGAACGGGCCGTCGTTGACGAGCCCCACCCGCATCATCGCGCCGAAGCGGCCGGTCGAGGCCGTCACCCCGCGTTCGCGGATCGCCTCGACGACGGCTTCCACGAGCGGTTCGGCGACAGGGCCCGGGGCGGCTGCGCTCCATGACGGCCGACGGCCCTTGCGGGCATCGCCGTAGAGCGTGAACTGTGAGACGACCAGCACCTGGGCGCCGGAGTCGACGACGGAGCGCTCACCGTCGAGGATCCTCAGCTCGCAGATCTTCCGTGCGATCGTGGCGGCCTGGGCGGGGCCGTCATCGTGCGTCACGCCCACCAGCGCCAGCACGCCTTCGCCCTCGACGGAGCCGATCACCTCGCCATCGACCTCGACCTGAGCACCGTCGACCCTCTGGAGCACTGCACGCATGCTCCGATGGTGGCACACGGCCCCGGCCGACGGACGCGAGCGCTCAGTAGGGCTGGATCGTGTCGATCCGGCGCTCCTGCGTGGGGGATTCGTCGCCGGGGGTCGCGGCGGGGGCGCCCGGGGCCTCCGGGGCCTCTGCGGCCACCGGGTGGGGGAGCCGCGCAGCAGGAGGCGGGGTGGAGGACGCCGACTGCGGCAGCGCACCGGAGGGAGAGCCGCCTCCGGGCTGCGGAGGTGACCCTGCCAACGACTGCGACTGCGACTGCGACTGCGACTGCGACTCCGGCTGCACCTGGGCCTGCGGCTGCGTCCCGTCCTGCTCCGCCGGTGCCGGCGGCTGCGGAGCGACCCCGCTCGGGCTGTCGGGGTCAGCAGGCTGCACCGGGGAGGGGATCTGCGCGGCGGGGCCGCTCGCGGCGGCGATGCGCTCCGACTCCGCCGCACGGGCCTGGGAGACCCATTCCTCGGCGACCCGCACGATCGCCTCGGTCGCCGCTTCCCAGGAGGCCTCCTGCTGACGATGCGGACCGGTGGCCAGGGAGAGGACCACGCCCGCGGAACGCAGGGCGAGCTCCGTGGGGTCCACCCGATCGGCAAAGACGGTGCGCCAGCTGTGGATGGCCCCCTCGACGCGCTCCTGCATCGTCCGATCGATGCGCCCGGCATTGCCGTAGTCGGCGAGCACGCTGAGATGGGCGAGCAGGCAGGCGAGGTCGTCGGACCGTCGGCCGGGACCCACGGTGTCGATGTCGAGCAGCCCCACGACCTTCCCGTCCTGGACGAACACCTGGGCCTCGTAGAAGTCACCGTGGACCACGTCGTGCGGGCCCATGTCGATGCGCTGCTCGAGCGCGCCCAGACCCTCCCGGATGGTGCGCACCAGCGCATCCAGCCGCGGGCCGAGGGACGGGACCGAGGAGCTCACGATCCCTGCGTAGAAGTCGACCGAATCGGTCCATGGGGGCCGCAGGGGCAGCGTATACATCGAGGCGGGGAGCCGGTCCAGCAGAGCCACGAGGTCCTCTGCCCGGCACGCGTCCACGCCCTCGTCGATCACCGCGCGGGCGAGCGGCCGGCCGGGCAGCTCCTCGAGCACGACCAGCCCGTTGTGATGGGCGACCACCGCGGGGACCGGGACGCCGGCGGCGAGCAGACGCTGGTGACGCTCGACGATCTCCTCGCTGCGATGGGGCTGCATGACCTTCAGGAAGACGGCGTGATCACCCTGGCTGGCGCGCAGCACCGCGCGTCGGCCGGGACGATAGGAGACCACGTCGATCGCGATCGGGACGGCGGGATCCGGGCCCAGCGCGACTCCGAGATCGTGCAGGGTGCGACCCACCACATCCGGGTAGCAGACCAGCGGGAGCATCGGGAGCCAGGGGTCGTGGGGGTAGCGCCACACGCGGACGTTGATATCGCCGTCGGTCATCACCAGCGTCTGCTCGGCGACGTAGAGGTTCTTCTCGCGCTCGCCGATGTGGGCGCTCGCCCCGAACAGCTCCTCGCGGGCGGGAGCCTGCGGGCCGTCGAGCTCGGGCCAGGAGACCATGGTGCGGTACAGCGCCTTGGTGCTGCGGCCGGGACGGTGGTCGACATGATCGAGCTGCCAGCTGTGCAGCACGCCGCCGGAGTTGCCGACGGCTGAGCGGAGCAGCCCGCCGGCTCCGGGCCCGGTGAGAAGCTCCGAGCCGTCCTGCGTACGTGACATGGGGTGAATCCATCTGCTCCGAGAGGTCATCGGCGGACAGCGCCTACGATGCGTGCATGGCTGATCGTACCGATAACCTCACCAGCGGGAACCTTCTGGGAATCCCGGAGACCCGTCTTCCCGACGATTTCATCGACGTCCAGGTGGCCGCCGAGCTCGAAGAAGGCGATCCTCGCGACATCGCCGCGCGTCACCCCGAATCGCCCCTGGCATGGGCCACCCTCGCGCAGGACGCCCTCAGCGACGGCGACGAGGTCGCCGCCTACGCCTACGCCAGGACCGGGTACCACCGCGGGCTCGACGCACTGCGCGGCGCCGGATGGCGAGGCCAGGGCCCGATCCCCGCGTCCCACGCTCCCAACCGCGGCTTCCTGCGGGCGCTCGCGATGCTCGGCGAGACGTCGCGCCGTCTGGGCGATGACGTGGAGGGCGATCGGGTCACCGAGTTCCTCCGCGAGGCAGATCCCAGCCTGCTGGGCTGACTCCCAGGGGCTCCTCCTGGCTGTTCAGAGGTTGCCCCCGGATTCCCCGGGGTCGATCTCGACCCGCTTCCGCGCCGGAGCATGGCGCACTTCACCGCCCGCACCTCGTCCAGGCGAGGTGCGGGCGGTGCTTGGTACGATCCACGGGTTCGATCCGTCAGTGCTCGTTCCGTCACTGCTCGTTCCGCTGGTTCCCGCTATCCCCCGTATTCCAGGAGTTGCCATGCCCGCCGTCGTGATCGTCGGAGCCCAATGGGGTGACGAGGGGAAGGGCAAGGCCACCGACCTCCTCGGAGAACGAGTCGACTACGTCGTCAAGCCCAACGGAGGCAACAACGCCGGCCACACGGTGGTCGTCGGAGACGAGAAGTTCGAGCTCAAGCTCCTTCCCGCCGGGATCCTCTCCCCTCAGGTCACTCCGGTGATCGGCAACGGCGTGGTGGTCAGCCTCGAGGCGCTCTTCGAGGAGATCGCGATGCTGGAGAAGCGCGGTGTGGACACCTCCCGCCTGCGGATCAGTGCGAGTGCCCACATCGTCGCCTCGTACCACCAGACCCTCGACAAGGTCACCGAGCGCTTCCTGGGCAAACGCGCCATCGGCACCACCGGTCGCGGCATCGGCCCGGCGTATATGGACAAGATTGGCCGCCTGGGTATCCGGGTGCAGGACCTGTTCGACGAGTCGATCCTGCGTCAGAAGATCGAAGGCTCGCTGCGTCAGAAGAACGAGCTGCTGGTCAAGCTGTACAACCGCCGCTCCGTCGAGATCGACGGGGTCGTCGAGGAGCTGCTCTCCTACGCCGACCGCCTGCGCCCGATGGTGGTGGACACCACCGAGCTGCTGAACTCGGCGCTGGATCGTGACGAGGTCGTGCTCATGGAGGGCGGCCAGGCCACCTTCCTCGACGTGGACCACGGCACCTACCCGTTCGTGACCAGCTCGAACCCGACCGCCGGGGGCGCCTGCACCGGAACCGGCGTCGGCCCCACCCGCATCGACCGGGTGATCGGAATCGTCAAGGCGTACACCACACGCGTCGGCGCCGGGCCGTTCCCCACCGAGCTCGAGGACAAGTGGGGCGAATACCTGCAGACGACGGGCGGTGAGGTCGGCGTGAACACCGGCCGCCCTCGCCGCTGCGGCTGGTACGACGCCCTGATGATCCGCCACGCCGTGCGCATCAACGGCTGCACCGATCTGGTGCTGACCAAGCTGGACGTGCTCACCGGCATCGACGAGGTGCCGATCTGCACCGGCTACGACGTGGACGGCGTGATCCACCGCGACATGCCCATGACGCAGACCGAGTTCCACCACGCGGTGCCGGTCTACGAGACGCTGCCGGGCTGGAGCGAGGATCTCTCCGAGGCACGGACGTTCGACGAGCTGCCGGAGAACGCACGCAACTACGTGCTGCGCCTCGAGGAGCTCGCCGGCTGCCGGATCAGCGCGATCGGCGTCGGCCCGGACCGGACCGCCACCATCGCCGTCCACGACCTGCTGCCCTCGGGAACCCGCTGACGTGGTCACCCGACGTACCGATCCCGAGGCCGGACGCAGCGCGCTGGCCGCGTGGGCCGTGGGTCCCGAGGCTCCGCGCGCGGTGCTCGCACCCGCCGTCCGGCACACCTTGGAGCTGTTCGCCGAGGAGTTCCCCGGCGGAGCCGTGGAGCTGCGGGTCCCGCCGTTCGCTGCGGTCCAGGCGATCACGGGGACCCGACACACCCGGGGCACCCCGCCCGCCGTGGTCGAGACCGACGCCGGCACCTGGCTGGGTCTCGTCAGCGGCGAGCTGACGTGGGGAGATGCCGTGGATGAGGGGCGCGTCCGCGCCAGCGGAGAGCGCAGCGACCTCTCCGAGCTGCTGCCCCTGACAGGCCCCCGCCGCACCGTGCGCACCGCGCGGGAGCAGGCGGCGGACGGAGAAGACGGAGAACAGGAGCCCCGATGAGCATCGCCGTGGAGATCGCCGTCCAGGATCTGGCGGGCCTCGAGACCGCCGCGCTGAGCGGTGCGGATCGGGTCGAGCTGTGCGTGGACCTCGCCCGCGGCGGGACCACCCCGCCGCCCGAGTTCGTCGCTCAGTGCACCGAGCGCGCCGCGGCCATGGTCGCCGCCCGGGATGCCAAGCCGCATTTCGACGTGCACGTGCTGATCCGCTCCCGCGCCGGCGACGACGACTTCCTGGGCCGGCCCGCGGAGTTCGCCTACACCGCGCAGGAGATCGAGGAGATGGCTCGCCAGGCCGAGCAGACCGTGCTCGCCGGTGCTGCCGGAGTGGTGCTCGGCGCGCTCACTCCTGACGGAGCCCTCGACATCCCCGCGATCGAGACGGTGCGGGATGCCGCGCTGCGTGCCGGTCAGTCGGCCGTGCGGGGCGTGATGCTGACCTGCCATCGGGCGGTCGACGCCCTGCCCGGCACCGAGGCGCGGGTCGACGCGGTGCGCACGCTGCTCGGCCTCGGTTTCCACCGGGTGCTGAGCTCGGGCGGCGCCGTCCGAGCCCTCGACGGCGCCGAGGACCTCGGGGCGATGGTCGACGCCGGCGAGGGCATCCTCGACGTGTGCGCCGGCGGGGGAGTCCGCCCCGCAGACATCGCCGACCTCGTGCAGCGCAGCGGGGTGGCCGACGTGCACCTCTCGGCGCGCCGCCGCCCCGGAGCTCCCCGCGAAGCGGAAGCCCCCGATACCCAGACCGACCCCGCGGTCGTGACCGCCGCGGTCGATGCCGCAGGAGTGCTGTGAACGACGACGACATCAGGAACGACGACCCGGCCGATCCGGAGAACCAAGCCGGGGGCGAACAGGCGGGCGTGACACCCGAGGCGACGCAGGAGGCCCCTGCGGACGAGCAGTCGCAGGACACCGCTGCGGACGAGGCTGCGCAGAAGACCGCTGCGGAGGAGAGGTCCGCCGTCGCCGGCTCGACGAGCATCTATGTGCGCCGTCGACGGACTCCGGCCCTGGGGTTCTGGGTGACGCTGGCCATCGCGGTCCCCGCGGTCGTGGCCCTGCTGATCTCGCCGCTGTTCGACTTCGTGGACGCCACCGGTGTGCTCAACTTCATGCTCACCTCGGCGGTCTTCATCGGCGTGCCGCTCGCGGCCATCGCCGCCGCGATCGACGCCTTCCGCCATCGCTCCTCGGGCCCACGAGGACGCTGAGCGGCAGGTCAGGGACGTCATGGGGCGTCCTCGGGTCACGAGTCCCCACGCTGGGAGCCGCCCGGCGACACTGGCGCGTGCACGTCCCCGACACCGAGGGGCGGGTCTCGTCCCGCTCACGGACGACGGGTCGACGGCGGCGGGCTCTGTGTCATCATGGTGCGGTGGCACGCGGCGACGGAAATCTCTCCCACGACCTGCTCCCCGGCGAGAAGGGCCCGCAGGATTCCTGCGGCGTCTTCGGCGTTTTCGCCCCGGGTGAGGATGTCTCGAAACTGACCTACTACGGTCTCTACGCCCTGCAGCATCGAGGGCAGGAATCGGCGGGCATCGCAACCTCCGACGGCTCCCAGATCCTGGTCTACAAGGACATGGGCCTGGTGTCGCAGGTGTTCGACGAGGCCTCCCTGGAGGCGCTCCAGGGTCATATCGCGATCGGGCACACCCGGTACTCGACCACCGGCGGCTCCATCTGGTCCAACGCCCAGCCGACGCTCGGCCCGCGACCGGACGGCACGGTCGCGCTCGCGCACAACGGCAACCTCATCAACACCGAGGAGCTGCAGGCGCTGATCGGTGAGCGGCACGGCATGCCCCGCAGCGGCGAGCTCGCGCGTGGCAACACCACGGACACCGCGCTGGTCACGGCGCTGCTGAACACCGAAGGGCCCCTCGAGGACGCCCTGCGCGAGGTCCTCCCGCGTCTCGCCGGCGCCTACTGCTTCACCCTGATGGACGAGACCGCGCTGTACGCGGCGCGCGACCCGCAGGGGATCCGTCCGCTCGTGCTGGGTCGGCTCGAGCGCGGCTGGGTGGTGGCCTCCGAGACCGCCGCTCTGGACATCTGCGGTGCGAGCTTCGTGCGCGAGGTCGCCCCCGGCGAGATGCTCGTCATCGACGAGCAGGGACTGCGCTCCGAGCAGGTCATGCCCGCCAAGCCCAAGGGCTGCGTCTTCGAGTACGTCTACCTCGCCCGTCCCGACACCCGCATCGCCGGCCGCAGCGTCAACGAATCGCGCGCGGAGATGGGCCGCCAGCTCGCCCGCGAGCATCCCGTGGAGGCCGACCTGGTCATCCCCACCCCGGAATCCGGAACTCCCGCGGCGATCGGCTACGCCCAGGAGTCCGGGATCCCGTACGGCCAGGGCATGGTCAAGAACGCCTACGTGGGCCGCACCTTCATCCAGCCCTCGCAGACCATCCGCCAGCTCGGCATCCGGCTCAAGCTGAACCCTCTGCGCGAGGTCGTCGCCGGCAAGCGCCTCGTCGTCGTCGACGACTCGGTGGTGCGCGGCAACACTCAGCGCGCCGTGGTGCGGATGCTGCGGGAGGCCGGCGCGGCCGAGGTGCATGTGCGGATCTCCTCGCCGCCGGTGCGCTGGCCCTGCTTCTACGGCATCGACTTCGCCTCCCGGGCGGAGCTGATCGCCAACGGCCTCGGGATCGAGGACATCGCCCGCTCGCTCGGCGCGGACTCGCTGGGATACATCTCCGAGGAGGGGATGGTCGCCGCGACCACCCAGCCCGCCGACTCCCTGTGCACCGCCTGCTTCTCGGGGAAGTACCCGGTGACGCTCCCCGAACCGGTCGCCCGTGCCCAGGGCATCATCACCTCGGGAGAGGACAGCTCGTCACAGGACGAGAACCGCTCCATCGCCGTCGGGAAGGACGCATGAACACCACGGACCCCACCGCCCCCGCGATCACCTACGCCGATTCCGGTGTGGACACCGCCGCCGGCGATCGCGCCGTCGAGCTCATGAAGGAGGCCGTCTCGGCGACCCATGGCCCGCAGGTGCTCGGAGGGATCGGCGCCTTCGCCGGCCTCGTCGACGTCAGCGCGCTGAAGGACTACCGGCGTCCGCTGCTGGCCTCCTCGACCGACGGCGTCGGCACGAAGATCGCGATCGCGCGCGAGATGGACGTGCACGACACCATCGGCCGCGACCTCGTCGGCATGGTCGTCGACGACATCGTCGTGGTGGGCGCGGCACCGCTGGCCATGACGGACTACATCGCGTGCGGCAAGGTGGTCCCCGAGCGCATCGCGGACATCGTGCGCGGCATCGCCGAGGGCTGCCGGGACGCGGGCTGCGCGCTCGTGGGCGGCGAGACCGCCGAGCACCCTGGCCTGATGGCCGCCGAGGACTACGACGTGGCCGGCGCAGCCGTCGGCGTCGTCGAGGCGGACCAGCTGCTGGGACCGGAGCGCGTGCGCCACGGCGACGTCGTGATCGGGATGGACGCCTCCGGCCTGCACTCCAACGGCTACTCGCTCGTGCGTGCCGTGATCGGCGCTCAGAACGTCGCCCTGGACACCCACGTCGAGGACTTCGGTCGCACGCTGGGCGAGGAGATCCTCGAACCCACCCGCATCTACACCGCCGACATCCTCGCCGTGCTCGCCGACCCGCGCACCGCAGGCGCTGTCCACGCGCTCAGCCACGTCACCGGTGGTGGCCTCGCGGCCAACCTGGCTCGCGTGATGCCGCGAGGCTCGGCCGCACGGGTCGAGCGCTCCCGCTGGGAGCCGGGCGCCGTGTTCTCGCAGATCTCGCGCTGGGGTTCAGTGCCCCAGCTCGATCTCGAGGGCACGCTGAACATGGGGATCGGCATGGTCGCTCTGGTGAGCGCGGAGCAGGCCGACGCCACGATCGCCGTGCTCGCCGAGCGGGGGCTCGGTGCACGGGTGATCGGCGAGGTCGTCGGTGAGGACTCGCTGCCCGAGCCCGGGTCGACGCTCGAACGGGTCATCGCCGGCGCCAAGGGCGTCGAGGGCGGATCCGTGCTCCTGGCCGGACAGCACCCGGGCTGGGCCTGAGGAACGGCTCCGCAGACAGTTCGAGGGCCGACCCGGAACGGGTCGGCCCTCGAACATGGTCACGGGTCCAGCCGATGAGTGCGGACGATGCTCCTGCGTCCCGGATCTGCGACGTCCCCGGTACTGTCCGGAGGATGCTGCAGCTGCGGGTGCGTCCTCAGCGACGATGGGCGGACGGTGCGTCCTCGTCAGCCCAGTCGTCGTTGTTCTCGGCCAGGTCCTCGCCGTCGGCAGACGACTCGCTCCGCTGAGACTGCAGCTCTCGTTGCAGCGCGGTCAGGTCCGTCGGCGGGCTGTAGTACTTCAGGTCCCGTGCCACCTTGGTGTGCTTGGCTTTCTGTCGGCCGCGACCCATGGATCTGACCCCCTGTGCGTCGGCTGCCGGGTGTTCTTGTCGACCCGGAAGATGGCATTGATTCGGAACCCAAGAGTACATGCAAGGTCTCGCTTCCGGCGAACCCCGGGCACCCGGACGTGCCCGACATCCCTTCATAGGCGTCGGGCCGGTGGAGAGGAACGACCTCGATCTTGGGCCGACCCAGGCCAGATGTTTACCAGTGCCGCGCGGTGACCGTCTAGGCTTTTGACACTTCGCGTCGTATGTTTCTGGGACGTGACTCGTCAGTAGGCCGTGTCCGCGGCCGCGGAGGAGCACCGCGCCACTCCATCCGGCGCGCTCTCCTGGACCTCCAGCTCCGAAAGGCCGCAAGCACATGAACGGATCTCCGGACCCCGAGCGTGAGAGCGCCGACACCGGCGTGCCGCCCGGCGCCGAGCTGATGACCCCGGCGCAGGTGGCCAAGATGTTCCACGTCGACCCCAAGACCGTGACACGCTGGGCACAGGCCGGGAAGCTGACCTACATGCGCACCCTCGGCGGCCATCGCCGCTACCGTCGCGACGAGGTCATCGACCTGCTGCGGAACAGCACCGACGACGAGTGAGCTCGGACACGGTCCTCGGCGAGGGGTATTCGGCGATCCGGCTCGAGCTGGGGTCCGACGCCGAAGGGCCGGTGGTCGCCACCCTCATCCACCGGGACCGGTCCGACGACAGCCGGGAGCGGTCCGGGGACGATCGGGCGCGGTCCGATCACGAGGAGACGAACACCGAGGGTGGCGCCCGAACGGGACGCTCGGGAGAGGAGCTTCCTCCCGTACTGGTCCTTCACGGCTGGTCGGACTACGTCTTCGATCGCGGCCTGCTCGAGCATCTCGGAGCGCGGGGGCATGACGTCTGGGCGTTGGACCTGCGCAAGCACGGTCGCAGCCTGCTGCCGGGCCAGACGCCCACGTCGGTGGACCACCTCAGCAGATACGACCAGGAGATCGGACAGGCGCTGCGCATCATCGGCCGTGACCGGCCGCCGATCCTGCTGGCCCACTCCGCCGGTGGCCTGATCGCCGCGCTCTGGGCGCAGCGCCGACCCGGGACGGTCCGTGGGCTGGCGCTGAACTCCCCCTGGCTCGAGATGCACCTGGGGCCGGGCACACGCACTGTCGCGTCGAGGCCCGTCCGCCTGCTCGCGGAGCGGCTGCGGGCACGGCCGATACTCCCGCCCGGCTCGACGCACTACGCCCGCACCACCCACCGCGACTTCGGCGGCCGGTACGACTACGACCTCTCGCTCAAACCGCCCCGGGGACACCCTTTCCCGGCGGATACCTTCGCCGCCGTGATGGACGGGCAGCGTCGCCTGCGGGCGGCCGGCCCGCTCACGATCCCCGTCCTCGTGCTGCACTCGACCCGCACCAGGATCGGCACGCGCTTCACCGAGGGCATGCGTCGGGCGGACTCCGTGCTCGATGTGCGGAGCCTTGCTGCGGCCGCCAGCAGGTTGGGCCCGCAGGTGCGCATCGAGGCGATCGAGGGAGCTCGCCACGATGTCTTCCTCTCGGACGCCGACGCGCGTGCCCGCTCCGTGCACATCCTCGATGACTGGTTGGAGTCGATCGGTCCCTGACCGCCGACGACGAGCGCCGAGGAATCCTCGCAGTCCTCGCTCGCGCTCTCCGCCGCTCTCCGCGTGCACCCGACGGATCCACACGCCTGAGTATGACGACGAGGGGGATCCTGGCTCGGGCGCTCCGTGGCCCGGCGGGGCAGGATCCGGCCGAAGTCAGCTCTCGCGGCGGTCAGGCTCCTCGGCGGGGGACGGCCGGGAGCGTGAAGGCGATCGCGGTGCTGACGGCACCGGCCACGAGCGGCACCACCAGCGTCGTCACCAGCATCAGGAGCATCGCGGCGGCGGCGTCGGCCGCTCCGACCCCCAGGGCCACCAGGGCGGCAGCACCGACGGTCTCGGCGATGCCGGCCCCGCCGGGGGTGATCGGGACCAGCGAGATCACCCGTCCCAGCGCGAACACGGCCACCGTGAGCAGCAGTGGGACGTCGGCACCGACGGCGTGGATCGCCAGCAGCAGCGCCGTCCATTGCAGAGCCCGTGCGGCGAGCGTGGGGAGCAGCAGCATGAGCGGCCGCTGACGCAGCATCTCCACCAGGGCGTTGCGCTGGGTGAGGATCCCGGCGGCGACGTGCGCGGGCACAAGGCCGTCCAGCCGTCCGAGGATCCCGGCCAGGGATCCCCGCCGCAGCACGACCACGAGGAGGGCGAGGGCGACCATGGCACCCAGCACGGCGATCAGGGCGGCCCAGAGCGCGCCGGGCAGGGACAGGCCGGTGATGCCGAGCGTCGAGCTCACGGCGTAGGCGCCCAGTCCCAGGAGGGGGACGAGGATCGAGGTGGTCACCATCTCGACCAGCGAGGCGGCGATGATCCCGGTGAGGATCACCGGGATCGTGAGGCCCGCGCGGCGCAGGATCCACCCCATCAACCCGAGACCCAGCACGGACCCGCCGGGCAGGGCGAGACCCAGTCCGGCAGACGCGGTGTGCCCGAGCAGAGCGGAGGAATAGCGGGACCCGGTCACGGCAGTGCGCACGGTGACCGTCTCGAGCACGAGGGCGGCGGCCCCGAGCAGCGTCACCGCGGGCACGGCCCAGACGGGAGCCCCGGCGAGCGTGCCGAAGATCTGCGCCCAGCTCGCGCCGGTCGCCCAGGGCAGCGCCCAGATCAGCACCACGAGCACCAGTACGAGCGACAGGGCGCCGAGCACGATCTTCGAGGCGGGGATGCCTGGGCGTTCGGCGAGGTCGAGGTCTGCAGGCACCCAGGGGACGGCCGACCCGACGGAGCCGACGGAACCCGCAGTGTCGTGGCGCTCCTCGAAACCCGCGGTGCCGTCGCGCTCCGCGGAGCCCTCGGATCCCTCGGGGCCGGATGCACCGGACGAGCCGGACGAGCCGGCCGCGCGTGGGAAGTCGGGGGAGCCGTCGGATGCCGCTGACATGCGGCGATTCTCGCATGTGGGGGAGGGCAGCTCTCAGGTGCGTCCCCGTATCGTGGAGGCATGTCCTTCGTGCTCTCGGTTCTCGTCGTCCTCCACCTGCTCTCCTGGGCCGTGGCGCTCGGGCTGTGGGTCGCCGCCGCCGGCACCCGGCAGCCGAACAAGGCGATCGCCCACGCGTCCGCCACCGCCCTCGTGATCGGCATCGTGATGATGGGGCTGTCCATGGCCACCGGTGGCACCGGTCATCTGTGGTTCGCCCTGAAGCTGCTGTTCGCGGCGATCGCGGCGATCTTCTCCGTCGTGGCGATCAGCCGCCGCGAGGAGACCCCTTCCCTCGTCTGGTTCGGCATCCCGACCGCGATCGTGCTCAACGTGATCGTCGCGGTGTTCCGCATCGGCGCCTGACCCTCCTCGGATCGTGCGGATCCATCGATCCTCCACCGACGTCCCGCCGTCCACACCGGACCTGGCGGCGCACGCGCTGTCGGGTCCCGTGCCTATCCTGGAGACCTCATGAGCTCACTCTTCGACGATCTCTCCCTGCCGGACTCCTTCCGCCGCCTCGACGGTGTGAAGGTGACCCCGTCGACCTCGCAGCACGACGGGGCCGACGGGCGCGATGCGCTGTCCCGGGGAGGGAGCTTCACTGGACAGCTCACCGAGGAGGAGCCGCCTCCTGAGGAGGAACCGCCCTACGAGGACGAGCCTCCTTACGAGGACGAGCCGCCGTTCGACGAAGCGCCTCTGCGCCGCGACGCGCAGCCTCTCGGGGACGGTCCGCACCCTGCAGAGCTCGCAGACCGCGAGTCCGTGACGCCCGGACCCTGGATGCCACGCAGAGTGGATCCGGCGATCCTGTCCGAGCTCGCCGACGGCCTGAACCCCGCTCAGCTGCAGGCCGTCGAGCACCGCGGCAGCCCGCTGCTGATCGTCGCGGGCGCCGGCTCCGGCAAGACCCGTGTGCTGACCCGTCGCATCGCGCACCTGATGCGTTCCGGGGAGGCGATGGCCGGGGAGATCCTCGCGATCACCTTCACCAACAAGGCCGCCGCCGAGATGCGTGAGCGCGTCGAGGAACTGGTGGGCCCCGTCGCTCGCAGCATGTGGGTCTCGACCTTCCACAGCGCCTGCGTGAGGATCCTGCGGCGCGACGCCAAGGCCGCCGGGCTCAAGAGCTCCTTCACGATCTACGACAGCGCCGATTCGTTGCGCCTGATCACGACGATCGCCAAGGATCTCGAGCTGGACACCAAGAAGCACGCGCCGCGCGCCCTGGCCTCGCGGATCTCCTCCTTGAAGAACGATCTCACTGATCCGATCGACTTCGCCGACCAGGCCGAGAGCGCGAAGAACCCCTTCGAACGCACGCTCGCGCGGATCTACACGAACTACACCGAGCGGCTGCGGCAGGCCAACGCGGTGGACTTCGACGATCTCATCGGGCTGACGGTGACGCTGCTGCGGGAGAACCCGGGGATCCGCGAGGGCTACCGTCGCCGCTTCCGACACCTCCTGGTGGACGAGTACCAGGACACCAACACCGCCCAGTACCAGCTGGTCCGCGAGCTGGTGGGGGAGGACCCGCGCGCCGACCTCACCGTGGTGGGCGACTCCGACCAGTCGATCTACGCGTTCCGCGGTGCGACGATCCGCAACATCGTCGAGTTCGAGAAGGACTTCCCCTCCGCGCGCACGATCGTGCTCGAGCAGAACTATCGCTCCACCCAGAACATCCTCTCCGCGGCCAACGCGGTGATCGAGGAGAACCAGGGCCGGCGCAAGAAGAACCTGTGGACCGACCACGGTGAGGGCGACAGGATCACCCTCTACGTGGCTGACGACGAGCAGGCCGAGGCCCGCTACATCGGGCGCCAGATCGACGCGCTGGTCGACGACGGCCGTTCCGCCGGGGACATCGCGATCTTCTATCGCGCCAATGCGCAGTCGCGTGCCCTGGAGGACCAGCTGATCCGGGTGGGCCTGCCGTATCGCGTGGTCGGCGGCACGCGCTTCTATGAGCGCCGTGAGATCAAGGATGCAATGGCCTACCTGCGGGTTCTTGCCAATCCGGCCGACGAGATCAATCTGCGCAGGATCCTCAACGTCCCCAAGCGCGGTATCGGCGACCGTGCGGAGGCGGCGATCGCGATGCTCGCCGAGCGCGACCGGATCAGCTTCGGAGAGGCGCTGCGGCGGGCCGAGGAGGCTCCCGGAATCGCGACCCGTTCGCTGAACGCGGTGCGCAGCTTCGTGGCGATGCTCGAGGACCTCCAGGACATGGCCGAGCGGGGCGACGGCCCGGCAGAACTGGTCGAGGCGATCCTGCAGCGCTCCGGCTACTACGCCGAGCTGCAGGGGAGCGATGACCCGCAGGACGAATCGCGCTTGGAGAACCTCGCCGAGCTGATCAGCGTCGCCGCGGAGTTCGAAGCGCAGACGGAGGCCGCCGACGCCGCGGCCAGCGAGTTCGAAGCCCTCTCCGAGGACGAGGACGAGGACGCCGCCGCGACAGTCACGGAGCCTGCCGCAGCGGCGGGCATCGCGGTCACTGCGGAGGCGGACGGGACTGCAGCTGCGCAGCCGGACGCGGAGGCCCGGCCGGGAGCCGACGTCGCACCGGGAGCCGACGTCGCACCGGGAGCCGACGTTGCGCCGGATGCAGCGTTGAACGCCCCGGACGACCCTGAGGCCTCGCTGGTGGACCGCTTCTTGGAGAAGGTCGCCCTGGTGGCCGACGCCGATCAGATCCCCGGCTCCGAGGACCAGTTCGTCACCCTGATGACCCTGCACACCGCGAAGGGCCTGGAGTTCCCGGTCGTCTTCCTCACCGGGATGGAGGACGGCACCTTCCCCCACAACCGCACGCTGGGGGATCCCGACGAGCTCGAGGAGGAACGGCGTCTGGCCTACGTGGGCATCACCCGTGCCCGCGAGCGGCTCTATCTCACACGCGCCCAGATGCGATCCACCTGGGGACAGTCCCAGTTCATGCCGGGCAGCCGGTTCCTCGACGAGATCCCCGAGGGCGTGCTCGACGTCGCCCGGGCCGGGTCCTCGCTGAGCGGTGCCGGCTTCGGCGGCTCCGGGTCGAGCAGCTACGGCGGTGGATTCCGTTCCGCGGGCGACCAGCGCGGCCCGTCCTTCAGCGGAGGACTCGGCGGCGGACGCAGCGATGTGAAGCGTCCCAGCCTCGGTTCGGGGCGCAAGCCGGTCTCCGCGGCGCAGATGCCTCAGCTCGCCGTCGGCGACCGTGTCACCCACGACACGTTCGGGATGGGCTCGGTCACCGAGGTCTCCGGCCAGGGCGAGAAGACCCAGATCGAGGTGCAGTTCAAACCGCCCCACGGCACCAAGCGCCTGCTGCTGCGCTACGCGCCGATGACGAAGCTCTAGCTCCGCGAGGAGTCCTCGGCCGCACCGTCCGGGGCAGCTGCCGGCACGACCGCTGCCACCAGCTCGACCTCGATGCCCTCCGGGTCCTCGCCGTACCAGGCGGTGTGGTCCGGCCCGCCGGCGTGCGGGTACGCACCGCTGAAGAGCTCGGTCCAGCCGTGTGCCGGGGCCTCGGCGCGCAGGGCGTCGAGCTCTGCGCGGGATCTCACGGTGAACGCGACATGGTTCATCCCGGGGCCGCGTCGCTCGGAGCGCCGTCCCAGCGTGTCGGGGGACTGCTCGAGCACGAGGTAGGACCCGTCGTCGTGACGCCAGATCCTCCCGGTGTCCCAGCCCGGGACCGGCTCCGCCGTCCAGCCCAGCGTGGTGAGCATCCAGTGCCAGCTCGGCGCGGTGACTGCGAGGGCAGCGGTCCACAGCTCCAGATGATGCAGACCGGCGCGTGGCTCCGGGACGACCGGCACCAGCTCGCGGAGGAAGGTCCGTGCGGGGTGCTCGACCGATCTGTCGAGGGCGGCGAGGGGTGCGCCCGTCGGCCTATATCCGAGGTGCTCCCAGAAGCCGACGGGGTCCCGCTCTCGGGGACCCTCAGTCTCTTCAGTCTCTTCAGTCTCTTCAGTCTCTTCAGTCTCTTCGGTCTCCGCGGTGCTCGGGACGCCTGGGGAAGCGGCCGTGAGCGTGTCGGTGCGCAGGCGCCGTACCCCGTCGGCCCGCAGCTGGGCGACCACGCTGTCGTGCAGGAGCCGTCCCAGCCCGCGGCCCCGGGCCGAACCGTCCACCAGCAGCAGGGAGAGGTGGGCTGTTCCCGGCGCGGGCCAGTGGGAGACCGTCTCGCAGATCCCGCGCAGCGTGCCCTCCGCGTCGAGCAGGCCGTGCGTGCACCTCGCCCCGGACCCCTCAAGCGGGACGCAGGGGCCGAGCAGGCCGAGACCGTCCTCGATCGTCGCATCGCGGCGCCTCATCTCTCGGCGGCAGTCGGAGGAGCGGCGCAGAAGGGCGTGCACGGCGTCCGCATCGTCGGTGGTCAGCGGGCGAACGGTGAAGGCCATGGCCGGAGTCTAGGTGGGCGCATCCGTCAATCGGTGACGGTGATCAGCGCCCGCGCTCCGCGCTCCATCTCGACCATGGAGTGGTTGACGGCGGTGTAGGTGCCGGGCTCCTCGAAGACCATCTCCACGAAGCCACCCTGGGCAGAGGCGAGGTCCAGCACCTGGGCGCCTCCGGCGTTCTCGTTCTCCGGGGCCAGCAGGTACTCACCTTCCTTGAACACGGTGTCGAACACGGCGCCGACGACGTGGAAGGACACTCCTCGTGAGGGTCCTCCCGCCACCACCCACACGCGCACCCGCTCGCCGACCTTCGCCACGAGCGGTGCGTCCAGGTACTGCGTGGCGTGACCGTTGAAGACCGTGGCATCGGGCTGCTCCGCGGCGATCTTCGCCGAGCTCACCGGCAGCGCGCCCTCGTGCATCGTCTCCGCGGCTCCGGGGGCGCCCGGAGGGACCAGGTAGTGCTCGGACTGCACGAGCACGTATTCGCGGTCCGCTGCGGCGAGACCTGCGGGCGGCACGATCAGCGCGCCGAGCATGCCGGCGGAGACGTGCACGCTCATCGGCATCGTGGAGCAGTGGTACAGCCATGCGCCGGCATGGTCGGTGGTGATCGCGTACTCCAGGCTCTCGCCCGGAGCGATCGTGCGCATCGCCTGATCGGGGGCGACCTGGCCGGCGTGGAGGTCCAGGGAGTGTCCCATCGCGCCGTGGTTGACGAGATCCACGGTGAGGCGGGCGCCGAGCTCGGAGCGGATCACCGGCCCCACGACCGTGCCGGCATAGGTCATGGCATCCATGACCAGACCGGGGGCGATCTCGGCGGGGACATCGACCGCCTCCAGCGTGAGGCGCTGCTCGGGACCGCTGCTCTCGGGGAGGCGGGCGTCGTACAGCGTGTGCTCCGCGCCGGGAGCCGACTGGAGGTCCAGGGGGATGCGGGCCAGCTCGTCCGCACCGGTCATGTTCGCCGCGTGGTCATGCTCCGAGCCGCGCTCACCGGTGACGACCTGCAGGGTCATGCCCATCGCGCGGTGGCCGGCGATCGAGCACCAGCCGTCCAGATCGTGCTCGATCACTCCGGCATCCACGGTCGTCGACTCCCCGGGGCGCAGCCGACCGGAGGAGACGCCCGAGGCGAGCACCAGGTCATGCACGTCCTGCTCGTCGTCATTGCTCAGCTCGATCACGAGGGAATCCCCCGCGGGCACCTCGAGCACGTCGGGGGAGAACCGCATCTCCGCCATGCTCACGGCGATCGTGGTGGTCTCGCCGGTGGGCGTGACGGACCCTGCGGGGGAGACGCCTGCTCCGTCGTCGCCGCCGGCTCTCGTTCCGAGAGAGCGGTCCAGCGAGGTGCCGAGGGCCGTGACGCCGAGCACGGAGCCGATGCCGACGAGCACACCGGACAGGGCACGACGGTTCACGGTGCGCTCTGCCGGGGACGCCGGAGGCTTCGACGAGGCTGACGAGGCTGACGAGGCTGACGTTGCTGGGGTTGCCGGGGTTGCTGGGGTCGCTGAGGGTGCCGGGGCCGCTGGCGACGCCGGAGGCGTTGAGGCGCTCGGTGCACCGATCCCCGGGGTCGGCAGCGATTCGCGGCGCAGTCGCACGCTCGCGCGCACCGCGAGCATCATCAGCACCAGGAAGCTCACCAGCACCACGAAGCCCAGCAGGGACAGCAGGATGCGGGTCCAGGAACCGACGTCGGCGATCTGCGCAGTGCCCAGGGTCAGCATCGAGAACACGCCGTCCGCGACGGTGCCGTCGGCACCGGCGAGCACGACCAGCGCCACCACCAGGTTGTAGGCGACGACGCGGGCCGTCGCGAAGCGGCTCATCATGCCGAGCGAGCCCTTCAGTGCCCGGGGCCCACCGCCCATCGTCACCGGCAGGAGGTAGCTCATCGCCCCGAGCAGCACCTGCAGCAGGAAACCGGCGACGAAGGGCGCGGTGAGCTGCTGGACGTCCGCGGCGAGCAGGGAGCTGGACAGCGGGGAGTCAGCATGACGCCACCACAGCGTCAGCAGCCCCAGCTGGGCCACGGCGAACCAGGCCACCCCGGCGGCGATCGAGAGCAGGGGGAACCGTGGGAGAGGGACCGTCCGCTCCTGCCGGGCCGACTGGATGCTGAGCCGCACCAGCGTCGTGACGACCCAGCCGAAGGACGCCGCGTAGGCGAGCAGGAAGATCACGCCGACCATCGGCGAGCCCAGCAGCGCCCCGACGACAGCACCCAGCACGCCGATCAGCATCCCGGTCGTGCCGTGTGCGGCCCGGCGCGCCACAGGGAGATCGATGCGGGTGCGCAGCACCGTGGGCCACAGCGTCAGGAGCGTGCCGGTCACAGTGATCCCCACGAACCCCAGGACGTTGAGGATCTGGTGAGCCAGCAGCAGCCGGCCCTGCCAGGGCTCCCCGGCCTCGAAGGCGAGCAGCGACCCGAGCACGGCACCGAGCGGCAGCAGGGATGCGGCGGCGATGTAGGCCTTCACGGTGAAGACGAATCGCGGTGCGAGCGCGGCCTTGACCTGCAGACCCAGCGCGATCGCGTACCAGACGAGCGCGGCGGAGACCATCAGCGCGCCCAGCAGCACCAGCCATGGCCAGGAGGGGAGCATGCCGGCGATGGTCACCACGATGCCCGCGGTCAGCAGGCGGATTCGCGTGACCTGTCGGGCGCGGGTCTCGTCCCCGAGACGGGTCTTCAGCAGAGCCTCGGTGAAGTGCTGACCCCACACCATGATCGAGGTGGTGATCAGACCGAGGGTCACCATGTGCACCATGAGCCAGCGCGATTGGGGGATCCAGGGGTGGACGAGGACCACCACGATCAGCGCGAGCATCCACCAGGTGACTGGTCGGGCGGCCCGGCGATGCCAGGACCGACGGCTCGGGGCGGGGCGCTCCGGACGTGCGGAGGGGGAGGGGGCGGAGGAGAGCTCAGGCACTTTTCCAGACTACGACCAGGCACGGTGCCGTGGCGGGGCGGAGGTCCCTGGACGCCGAGCGGCTGGTGCGCACCGCCCGGTCCGCCCTCAGTTCTCGGACGGGTGCTGCTCCGCCTCCGCCTCTGACTCTGACTCCGACTGCGCGGTCGCGCCCTTCCGGTCGCGCGCGAACTGGGCGTAGAGACCGCCGGCGAGAGCGATGAGGACGATGATCACCACCGCGATGATCACGGCGCCGAACGGGATCGGGAGCCCGGCGGCGTACAGCACGCCCCAGATCACCAGGAGGGAGACGCCGATGAGGAGCGCGTCGCGGACGGCCCGGCCGATGCGCCCGCCGATGCCCGCCTCACGCGCCTGCTTCCCGGCGCGCTGTGCGGTGCGGCCGGCGACGGCCGCGTAGATCTTCGCGTCATCGCGGAACGACCGGGAGCTGTTCCGGGGGGCCGCCGCGTCGGGAGAGGCTGCCTCCCGTGCTCCGGGGGCCTCCTCGCGAGTGGCCGTGGGAGGGGAAGACGCCTCACGTCGGGTGTCGTCCCGTCGTGCGTCGTGTCGCGGGGCATCGCGCCGGACGTCATCGCGTGGCCCGTCGTCCGAGCGCGGCGCGGCGTCGGGGTCACGGTTGCGGAGCCCTTCATCCAGGGCGCGGCCGGCGGCTCGGGCATATCCGCTCGCCCGCGCGGTGGTGCGCTGCGCGGCATCGCGTGCTCCGGGGGCCTGCTTGCGCGCCGTGTTGCGGGCAGCCTTCGCGTACGTCTTCCAATCGGCCATGGCGTCTCCTCGACTCAGCGGTCGTCGCGCGGACGACGGGTCACGGGGCGGTCCCCACGGTCGTCCTCGCGCCAGCGGATGTCCCCGCCGCCTCGCGGGGTGGCCTGCTGCGGTCGGGGGTTCCGGGCACGGCGGTCGTTGTAGTACGAGAGGCCGACGTTCAGGGCGAGCGTGATCCCGACGGACAGCGCGAAGCCCGCGAAGGTGGAGCGCACCCCCAGCAGTCGCAGCACGATGAACAGGACACCGATCGCGACGACGCTGAATCCAAGATGCTCACGCACGCGCGTGGCCAGGCTGCGGGATCGTCGACTCATCCGTCCATGCTATCCGTGCGAGCTGAACGGGGCGTGGGATGGCCCACGTCCGGTCCCGGGACGTGAGACTGGGCGCACCCTGGCCGCCGTGTGCCATGACCTGTTCAGGAAGGGATACGCTGAGAGCGTTCCCAGGGGTGGCATCGTGGCCGCGACGGCCAGCCGCCCTCTGCCGATACCGAGAGGAATGCAACCCCGTGGACCTGTATGAATACCAGGCCCGCGATCTCTTCGAGAAGCACGGTGTTCCCGTGCTCGGAGGAGTAGTCGCGGAGGATCCTGCCACTGCCAAGGCCGGTGCCGAGAAGCTCGGCACCCCGGTCGTCGTCGTCAAGGCCCAGGTGAAGACCGGTGGCCGCGGCAAGGCCGGTGGCGTGAAGGTCGCCAAGTCCTCCGAGGAGGCGGAGCAGAAGGCCTCCGAGATCCTCGGTATGGACATCAAGGGGCACACCGTGCACCGCGTGATGGTCGCCGCCGGTGCCGACATCGCCGAGGAGTACTACTTCTCGCTGCTGCTGGACCGGGCCAACCGCAACTACCTCGCCATGTGCTCCGTCGAGGGGGGCATGGAGATCGAGCAGCTCGCCGTCGAGCGGCCCGAGGCCCTCGCCCGTGTGGCCGTCGATCCCAACGTCGGCATCGACGAGGCCAAGGCCAAGGAGATCGTGGAGGCGGCGAAGTTCGACGCCGAGACCGGCGCGAAGGTCGCCCCCGTGCTCCAGAAGCTGTGGGACGTTTACCGCGAGGAGGACGCCTCGCTGGTCGAGGTCAACCCGCTGGTGAAGACCGGCTCCGGCGAGATCATCGCGCTCGACGGCAAGGTCACCCTCGACGAGAACGCGGGCTTCCGCCACGAGGACCACGCAGCCCTCGTGGACACCGCCTCCGAGGACCCGCTGGAGACCAAGGCCAAGGCCCTGGACCTCAACTACGTGAAGCTCGACGGCGAGGTCGGCATCATCGGCAACGGTGCAGGCCTGGTCATGTCCACGCTCGACGTGGTCGCCTACGCGGGGGAGTCCCACGGCGTGAAGCCGGCGAACTTCCTGGACATCGGCGGTGGCGCCTCGGCAGAGGTGATGGCCAACGGTCTCGACGTGATCCTCGGTGACGAGCAGGTCAGCGCAGTGTTCGTGAACGTCTTCGGCGGCATCACCGCGTGCGACGCGGTCGCCAACGGCATCGTCGGCGCCCTGAAGAAGCTCGGCGACGCCGCCACGAAGCCCCTCGTGGTGCGCCTCGACGGCAACAACGTCGAGGAGGGTCGCCAGATCCTCGCCGATTTCGCCCACCCTCTCGTCACCCAGGCCGACACCATGGACGGCGGCGCCGCGAAGGTTGCCGAGCTCGCCGCCGCAGGAAAGTGAGCAGGACCCGACATGTCTATCTTTCTCGATGAGAACAGCAAGGTCATCGTCCAGGGCATGACGGGCTCGGAGGGCATGAAGCACTCCCAGCGCATGCTCGACTCCGGCACGAACATCGTCGGTGGCGTCAACCCCCGCAAGGCGGGCCAGTCCGTCGCCTTCGAGGGCGGCACCGAGGTGCCCGTCTTCGGCTCCGTCGCCGAGGCCATCGAGGCCACCGGCGCGAACGTCTCGGTGGTCTTCGTGCCGCCGAAGTTCGCCAAGGACGCCGCGCTCGAGGCCATCGACGCGGCGATCGAGCTCCTGGTGATCATCACCGAGGGCATCCCGGTCAAGGACTCCGCCGAGTTCTTCAACTACGCCCAGGGCAAGGGCACCACCCGCATCATCGGGCCGAACTGCCCCGGCGTGATCACCCCGGGCGTCTCGAACGCGGGCATCACCCCGTCGAACATCACCGGCACCGGCAAGCTGGGTCTGGTCTCCAAGTCCGGCACGCTGACGTACCAGATGATGTACGAGCTGGCCGACATCGGCTTCACCACCGCCATCGGCATCGGCGGCGACCCGGTCATCGGCACCACCCACATCGATGCCCTCGCGGCGTTCGAGGCGGATCCCGAGACCGTCGGCGTCGTGATGATCGGCGAGATCGGCGGCGACGCCGAGGAGCGCGCCGCGGCGTACATCAAGGACAACATGACGAAGCCCGTCGTCGGCTACGTCGCGGGCTTCACCGCCCCCGAGGGCAAGACCATGGGCCACGCCGGCGCCATCGTCTCCGGCTCCGCGGGCACCGCCCAGGCGAAGAAGGAGGCCCTCGAGGCCGCCGGGGTCAAGGTCGGCAAGACCCCGACCGAGACCGCTGACCTGATGCGCGAGATCGTCAAGGGCCTGGCCTGAGCGGTCACGCTCGACGTCGGATCAGCTGAGGCCGAGCAGCCCGACGAGCAGTGCCCCGGATCCCTCCACGGATCCGGGGCACTGCCGTGTCCGGCCTCCCTCCAGAAGCATCCGTCCCACGGGGATCTCTCGGGGAGGGACCACCGTGGGAGGACGGGCTGCACGTGATCGGGACGCATCCTGCGGCGACCGACCGGGCTCGTTGCCGCGATCTCGGAGCGGAACGTCCGTGTCTCGGACTAAGCTGTCCCGAGCTGCCATATGCCTACTGAGGAGGGGACCCCGTGAGCGGAGATCTCATCGACACCACCGAGATGTACCTGAAGACGGTGTTCGAGCTCCATGAGGCGGGGGTCGCACCGATGCGCGCCCGGATCGCGGAGCGGCTGGGGCATTCGGGCCCGACGGTCTCCCAGACCGTCGCCCGCATGGAGCGCGACGGTCTTCTGCACCTCGATGATCAGCGCCGTATCCGACTGACCCAGCAGGGCACCGACGTCGCGGTCGACGTGATGCGCAAGCATCGCCTGGCCGAGCGCCACCTGCTCGATGTGATCGGGCTGGACTACGCCCTGGTCCACGAGGAGGCGTGCCGCTGGGAGCACGTGATGAGCCTCGAGGTGGAGCGACGCCTCGCGGAGAAGCTCCAGCCGCCCTACGTCGATCCCTATGGGAACCCGATCCCGGGCCTGTCGGCGCTCGGCATCAGCGAGACGGGCACCACCGAGGACGGTAAAGACTCTGCTTCGGCGACCCGAGAGCTGATCGACGCCGTCGAGGACGGCCAGACGGTCGAGGTCTGCCTGCGCAGGATCGGCGAGCGGGTTCAGAGCGACGTCGAACTGCTTGGAGAACTTGCACGTCAGGGCATTGTTCCTGGCGCCGACGTGCAGGCCGAGAGGCTTGCCGGGACGGTGGTCCTGCGCGGCCCCGTCGGCGGAGAGGTCGCGGTCTCCGAGGTCGTCGCCGGCCAACTCCATGTGACGCCGACGGTCGCTGGGTAAAGGCTCCGTCAAACTCTTCCCCAGACCTTTCTGTCAGGGCGACGAGGCGAGGTCCCACCCCCTAAGGTCGTACACGTGCCGAGGCGTCCGAGCCGCGGCATTCCGTCTGGAGAGCCCCACCGCGCACCGGATACGGAGTAGGGAAGAGCTGCGAAGCGCGGGGCTGATGCCTGGGGCTGGGAGCCGAAACGTGTCGAAGACTGCGAACAACACTCACCGCCGCGCCATGCGCACGGTGACGCCTGCCGTCCGCGCCGGGCGCGCCTCCGCCGGAGCCGCCATGGCCGCCGCGATGCTCTTCGGCGGTGCCGCTGCGGCGACCGCCGAGCCGCAGGCCGACGCACCCCAGGCCGAAGGCGCGCCGCAGGCCGCCTCCGCCGTGATTCCCGCTGTCGCCGCCCCGGCCACCACGCTTACCTCGATCCCTGCTCAGGGGAAGGCATCGTCCACGGCGAAGGAAGAGACTCCGCAGCTGACCCCTGCGGCCGGAACGCTCTCCGTCAAGGTCGGGCCCACGGAAGAGGAGATCGCCGCGGCCGCGGCCGAGCGTGCTGCCGAGCAGGAAGCCGCTGAGAGGGCCGCCGCGGAAGAGGCTGAGAACAGCGCCGACGAGCAGGACCAGGCCGACGACCAGGACCAGGCCGAGGACACCACCGAGACCCGCGACGAGGACGACTCCGCGAATCGCTCGAACGAGCGCTCCAGCCGCGACGACTCCTCGAACAGCTCCTCCTCTGACAACAGCTCGTCCGAGGAGAAGAAGGAAGAGAAGTCCAGCCCGGCGCCGTCCGCCGGCAAGGGCAGCTCGATCCTCGCCACCGCCCGCAGCGGCATCGGCACCCCCTACGTCTACGGCGGCACCTCGACCTCCGGCTGGGACTGCTCCGGCTTCGTCCAGTGGGTCTACGCACAGCACGGCATCAACCTGCCGCGCGGTGCGGCCGACCAGGCCGCCGCCGGCACGGTCATCCCGCGCTCCGAGGCGCAGCCGGGCGACCTGGTCTACAAGCCGGGCCACATCGGCATCTACGTCGGAGGCAACACCTTCGTCGACGCGGGCAACTCCCGCGTGGACACCTCCGAGCGCAACATCTACTCCGGCAGCTGGACCTTCATCCGCGTCGGAAGCTGATTCCCCCTCGGGCGTCCAGCCCTGGACCCCGCTGACGGCCCCGTCTCACCTCGGTGAGACGGGGCCGCTCCCGTTCCCGGTGCATTCCTGGGCCGGGCGCTGCCGCCGTGCCCGGACCGCAGAGAGCTCCCCACCGGTCGCGGCCCGGGCCCACGCCCGCCGACGCACCCAGGGCCGGCCGGTACCGTATCCGGGTGACCACCGCTCGTGACTTCTTCGCCGTCCTGCTGCTGATCGCCGCCATGATCCTGGGGGCGCTCTGGCTGCCTGCCGTCTGGTTCAGCGACCACGTCGTCGACGAGGACGGCTTCCTCGAGATCACGCAGCCGCTCGCGGACGACCCCGAGCTGCAGCGCACCCTCACCGACAGCGCGGTGGAGGAGATCCTCGAGGGCGGGAACGTGCCCGGCTGGCTGGCAGAACGCATCACCCCGGTGCTGCAGGAACAGAGCAACCGCCTCACCGACACCGACGGCTACGGGACGCTCTGGGACGTGGCGATGGTCGAGCTGCACGGCGCACTGTTCACGCCCGGCGCCTCGGACCTCGATGTGGACCTGGCGCCGGTGATCGATTCCGTGCTCACCGGGGTCGAGGACAACGTGCCGCTGGTGGAGATCCCGCGGCCCGACAGCGCGACCATCACATTGGCCCGGATCCCGGACGTGCCGCTGCTGACCCATGCCACGGCACTGACGCCCTGGGCGCCGCGTCTCGGACCGATCGCGCTGGTCCTCGCGGTGCTGGCCCTGGTGATCGCGGCGCACCGCCGCACGATGGTCACCCTCGCCGGCATCGGGGCGATCTGCGCCGGGTTCGCGGCCCTGACGCTCTCGCGCTCGATCGACACGGTCGTGCCCGACAAGGTCGACCAGGCGACCTTCCTGGGGCCGATCGTGCAGGTCTTCGAGGAGCAGTTCCGAGCTGATCTCCTGCCCCAGAGCGTGATCATGCTGGGAGCGGGGGCACTCGTCGCGGCGACCGGCCTGGTGCTGGTGGGGCTCCGCCGCAGGAGCTGACCCGCCCGGACCGGGCGGGGTCGGATCAGATCAGACCGAGACGCTCGAAGGCGGGGAGGATCCCGAGGTCGGCAGGGCGCGGAACCGTGAAGTCCGAGACCGCCAGGATCTCCGGACGGGACCCCTCGATCCCGATGGACGTGCCCGCGACCCGTAGCATGCCCAGATCGTTCATCCCGTCACCGATCCCGACCGTCTCGGACAGGCCGATGCCGAGGTGAGCGGCGGCTTGCCGCAGCCCGTCGGCCTTGTCGATCGTCACCAGGTGGATCTCACCGGAGGCGGTGTCATCGCTCGCGATCGAGTTCGGCAGTGCGCCGACGTCCGGACCGAGCTCCACGGCGAGCTGCTCGACCGGGATCGGGGAGCCCCACAGGGAGATCTTCGCGAAGGAGCAGGAGACGAGGTCCTCGGGGACGCGGACGGCATCGATGATGTCCTGCGTGCCTCGGCCATAGCCTCCGGGGCGGGACGGCATGATCGGCCGGGCACGGATCCGTGCCGCGGAGTCCGGGGTGCACCACAGGGCCTCGGGCGACTCGAGAGCGAAGGTGGCTCCGTAGCCGCTCAGCAGCTCGACCGCGCGACGTGCCAGCGGCTCGGGGAACCGATCGTCGCGCAGCACCTCCCCTTCGACCTGCACATGGGCCCCTGCGGAGGAGATGACGCCGTCGAACAGCTCCGCGACCTCGGGCGCGACGATCGATCCCGGACGACCCGTGCACAGCAGGATGGCGTGCCCGGCGGCGCGTGCCGCCCTCACCGCCTCAGCGTGCTCGTGCGGCGCCACTCCGTGCTCGGCGAGAGTTCCGTCGAAGTCGATGAACACGGCGTGCCGTGGGGTCATGGGTCCTCCGTACCTGGTCAGATGCGGGCGAAGGGCTCCGACCGCTGCTCCAGTATGTCGGGACCGGGACCGCGCTGCCAGGCACGACAGTGCTTTCGGTGACCAGACCCATGCGATCCATGGTGGCCAGCGGGCCAGCGGTCCTGCGACTCAGCGGCCCTGCGGCTCAGCGGTCCAGCGACTGAGCGGCGGAGCGGTTCGGCGGGGTCGGTGGCTGCTGAGGAGCACGGAGAGGGTCACGGTGAACGGCGTCGCCGAGGGGGAGTTCTTCAGGGCCTCGAGGCGCTCGGGGAGCGCCGCCGCGTCGATGTGGCGTGCGCTCGGAGTCATCGCGACCAGATCGCGTGCGCTCGCGGCATCCAACGGCACCGCGCAGCGGACGGTGCGCTGGGTCTCGAGGTCGAAATGGGGATCGAGGGCGGCGTGCAGGCGCTCCTCCTTCTGCGGGTCCACTGCGACCATCCCCGGTACGAGGGCGCGCAGCTCGGCGAGGTGCTCGGCGGCGGGCCGAGCCACGATCAGTCGGCCCTCGGGATGCAGCACGCGGACGAACTCGGCGGGATTGCGCGGAGCGAACACGTCCAGCAGCGCATCGACGCTGCCGTCGGCGAGCGGTAAGGGGGCGAACACGTCGCCGCTGTGCACCGCCGCTCGCGGGTGGGAGCGGGCGGCGAACCGCAGCGAGCGGGCGGAGGTGTCGAAGCCGATGCCGCGTGCGGTGGGGAAGCGATCGAGCATCCCGGAGAGGTAGTAGCCGGGGCCGCAGCCCGCGTCCAGGACCGTCGGCACGCGGGAGCCGGCTCGATCGGATCCTCCGACTCCCTCGGACACGGTGGAGCCCGCGGGCGAGGGTGCCGCGGCGTTGAGCGCCGGGACGGTGTCGGCCGCGAGGTCGGTGATCGCCTCGAGCAACGGTCGATAGGCGCCGGAGGCCAGGAACCGTTCGCGGGCGCGGGCCATCTCGTCGTCGTCCCCGCTGATCGCACCGTTGCCCCTGAGCAGCGACACGTACCCGGCGCGCGCCAGGTCATAGGTGTGCCGCTGAGGGCAGCGCAGACTGCGCTGGACCAGTTCGAGCGTCGCACCGCACTGGGGGCAGCGGAGCACGTCGAGAGCACCGATCAGGGCTGGGGGAGCAGGAGCGGACACATCGCCAGGATACGGGGCGCGAGTCCCGGTCTCGTCGTCTCTTCGGCAGCACGGCATCGACTGTTCCGCAGCCCGTTCTCGGCCCGGCTTCGAACCGGCTTCGAACCGGCCTCGAACCGGCTTCGAACCGGCCTCGGACCGGCCGCCGCCGTACCCGCGAAGCGCTCGAGCCCGCGCCCCGGGCCTGCGTCGCGCTTGCGCCGCGCCTCAGCCTCCTGCTCCGCCGCGCAGGTATCGCGCCAGGTGCTCACCGGTCAGGGTGCTGGCCTCGGCGACGAGGTGTGCCGGGGTGCCCTCGAACACGACCTGGCCGCCGTCCACCCCGGCACCGGGGCCGAGGTCGACGAGCCAGTCCGCATGGGCCATGACGGCCTGATGATGCTCGATGACGATCACCGTCATTCCGCTCTCCACGAGCCGGTCGAGCAGGGCGAGCAGGGTGCCGACGTCCGCCAGGTGCAGCCCGTTGGTGGGTTCGTCCAGCACCAGGATCCCGCTCGTCGCGCCCATGTGCGTGGCGAGCTTGAGCCGCTGGCGCTCCCCGCCGGAGAGGGTGGTCAACGGCTGACCGATCGTCAGGTACCCCAGCCCCACCTCGTCCAGACGTCCCAGCACCGTGGCCGCGGCAGGCACTCGGGACGAGCGGGCGGTGAAGAAGGCGAGCGCCTGCTCGACCGACATCTCCAGCACGTCGGCGATGCTCTTCGCTCCGCCCTCCTCCGGGCTCCCCAGCGTGTACTCGAGCACTGCGGCCTGGAACCGGCGCCCCTGGCATTCCTCGCAGACGGTCGAGACGGTCTCCATGAATCCGAGTTCGGTGTAGATCACCCCGGCCCCCCGGCAGACCGGGCAGGCCCCCTCGGAGTTGTTCGAGAACAGTCCGGGCTTGACGCCGTTGGCCTTCGCGAAGGCCTTGCGGATGGGGTCGAGCAGGCCCGTGTAGGTCGCGGGATTGGACCGTCGGGAGCCGCGGATCGCTCCCTGATCCACGACGGTGACGTCAGCATCCCGGGGCAGCGAGCTGTGGATGAGCGAGCTCTTCCCAGAACCGGCCACGCCCGTGATCACGGTGAGCACACCGAGCGGGATGTCGACGTCGACGGCACGCAGGTTGTGCTGGTCGGCCCCGCGGATCTCGAGTGCGCCGGTCGCCCGGCGCGGCTGCTCCTTGAGGGTGACCCGCTGATCGAGGTGGCGCCCGGTGAGCGTGCCGGAGGCGCGCAGCCCCACCACGTCGCCCTCGTACTGCAGCTGCCCGCCGTGGGAGCCCGCACGCGGTCCGAGGTCGACGACGTGATCGGCGATCGCGATGGTCTCGGGCTTGTGCTCGACCACCAGCACCGTGTTGCCCTTGTCCCGCAGGGCCAGCAGCAGCTGGTTCATGGTCGCGATGTCATGCGGGTGCAGCCCGATGGTGGGCTCGTCGAACACGTAGGTGATGTCGGTCAGCGCCGATCCCAGGTGACGGATCATCTTGGTGCGCTGGGCCTCCCCGCCCGAAAGGGTCCCCGACGGGCGGTCCAGGGAGAGGTATCCCAGGCCGATCCTCACGAACGAGTCCAGCAGGGCGGAGAGGTTCGTCAGCAGCGGCGAGACCTTCGGCCCCGTGTGCAGCGTGCGCAGGGACTCGACCCAGGCCGCCAGGTCGGTGATCTGCAGCGCCGTGGCGTCGGCGATCGAGAGCCCGTCGATCCGCGAGCTGCGGGCGTGCTCGGCGAGCCGGGTGCCGTCGCAGTCGGGGCACACGATGAACTTCACGGCCCGGTCCACGAAGGCCCGGACGTGCGGCTGCATCGAGTCTCGGTCCTTGGAGAGCATGGACTTCTGGATCTTCGGGATCAGGCCCTCGTAGGTCATGTTGACCCCGTCGATCCTGACCTTCGTGGGCTCCTTGTAGAGGAAGTCGTGGAGCTGGCGGGTGGTGAAGGTCCGGATCGGCTTGTCGGAGGGGAAGAAGCCGGAGGACGCGAAGACCTTCACGTACCAGCCGCCGGCGGCGTAGTTGGGGATCGTGAACGGGCCCTCGTCCAGCGACTTGTCCTCGTCGTACAGCTCTGCCAGGTCGACGTCCGAGACCTCGCCCATGCCCTCGCACCGCGGACACATGCCGCCCACCCGCGAGAAGGTGGTCTTCTCGGCGATGGTCCTCGCGCCCTTCTGCACGGTCATCGCCCCGGAGGCGGTGACACTGGGGACGTTGAACGAGTAGGCACCGGGTCCGCCCACGTGCGGTGCGGCGAGAGCGGAGAACAGGGTGCGCAGGTAGGCGCCCGCATCGGTCACGGTCCCCACGGTGGAGCGCACGTTCGCCCCCATCCGTTCCTGGTCCACGATGATCGCGGTGGTCAGTCCCTGCAGGTCATCGACATCCGGGCGGGAGAGCGACGGCATGAATCCCTGCACGAAGGAGCTGTAGGTCTCGTTGATCATCCGCTGCGACTCCGCGGCGATGGTGCCGAACACGAGGGAGCTCTTGCCCGAGCCGGAGACACCGGTGAACACCGTCAGGCGGCGCTTGGGCAGGTCCAGTGAGATGCCGCGGAGGTTGTTCTCCCGGGCACCCCGCACCCGGATCACGTCGTGGGCGTCGAAGGCGAGGGGCCGGGGTGAGGGAGCGTGGGCGGTCATCAGTTCTCCAGGGCGTCGAGATCGTGCGGCCGATGCAGGTGCTGCCGGGGTTGATCGTATCCTTGAAAAACCCGTTGAAGCCTGGGCTCGATCCTCATCGTCGGGGACGGCAGAACCTTCAAAGGAGGTCCACATGCGCCCGGTCGACCTGGCCCGCGAGCACTCCCTGTCCGCGCAGGCCGTGCGCAACTACGAGGAGGCGGGCGCGCTGCCGGTCGCCGCACGCAGCGCCGCGGGGCACCGTCGATACACCGAGCGTCACGCGCGTGCCCTGCGAGCGTTCCTCGCGCTGCGTCGTGCCATCGGCCACGCGCCCGCGCTGGAGATCATGAGGGCAGTGGGACGTGAGGATCTGGACGCAGCGCTCACCGGGGTCGATCGCGCTCATGATCGGCTGCTGCGCGATCGCGCCACTCTCGCGGTGGTCGAGCAGGCGATCGGGGAGCTCGAGATGCATCGCGAGGGGCGCCTCGGCCGCGGCACGCGTGTCCTGGGCATCGGCGAGCTCGCGGGCCGCCTCGGCGTCTCCCCGGCGACGCTGCGCCATTGGGAGGCCGAGGGGCTGATCTCGGCGGTGCGGGAGCAGGGCAGCGGCCATCGCCGATACCCGCCGCAGCAGGCGTACGACGCCGAACTCGTCCATCTGCTGCGACGTGGCGGCCATCGACTCGCGGACATCAGGATCGTGCTCGGTCAGATGCACGGCCTCGGGGAGCCCACATCGCTCCGTGCCGCCCTCGACGTCTCGCGCGACCGGATCACCGCTCGCGGCCTCGCCCTGCTGGAGGCCTCCGCCGAGCTGTCCTCCCATCTCCGTGCGGAGCAGGCAGGACCGCTAGCCTGGGGCGGTGACTGACACCGAGCATTTCGACATCGCCCTTATCGGCTCCGGCTCCGCGAATTCCTTCCCGGGCCCCGACCTGGCCGGGCGCCGCATCGTGCAGATCGACCGCGGCGTGGGGCCGGACCACGTGTTCGGCGGGACCTGCCTGAACCTCGGGTGCATCCCCACCAAGATGTTCGTGCACACTGCGGATCTTGCCGCCACCCCTGCGGAGTCCGCCCGCTTCGGCCTCACCGAACAGCTGCAGGGCGTGGACTGGCCCGCGATCCGCGATCGCGTCTTCGGCCGCATCGACCCCATCTCGCAGGGCGGTGAGGAGTACCGCAGCGACCACGAGGACAACGCGAACCTCACCCTGCTTCGCGGCACCGCCGCCTTCATCGGTCCGAAGACCGTCCAGGTGCGCGGCCATGACGGCAGTGAGCGGACGATCTCCGCGGACACCTTCGTGCTCGGCGCCGGCTCCCGGCCGGTGCTGCCGCCGATCGACGGGCTCGCGGACGCCGCCCCGCACACCTCGGACACGATCATGCGGATCGACTCCCTGCCCGCCTCGCTCGCGATCCTCGGCTCCGGGGTGATCGCCGTCGAGTTCGCGCACGTCTTCGCGTCCCTCGGCGTCGAGGTCACGCTGATCGCCCGTTCCGAGAAGGTGCTGCGCGGGGCCGACGCCGACATCTCCTCGCGCCTGACCGATCTCCTCGCGCAGCGGGTGCGCCTGGAGACCCGACTGTCGACCACGTCCGTGAGGCGCACCGACGCCGGGGTCGAGCTGCGCGGCCGGCGCGATGGTGCGGAGGTGGTGCTGGAGGCCGAGGAGCTGCTGGTCGCCGTCGGCCGGCGCCCCAACTCGGATCTGCTGGACGTCGCGGCCGCCGGGATCGATACGGCCGACGACGGACGGGTCGAGGTCGACGAGCACCAGCGGGTGCTGGGCGGGGGAGCGGTGCTCGAGGGCGTCTGGGCCTTCGGCGACCTCTCGAGCGCCCATCAGCTCAAGCACGTCGCCAATCACGAGCAGCGGATCGTACGGCACAACGTGCTCCATCCCGAGCAGATGCGCCGGTCCGACACCATGCCGATCCCCAGCGGTGTGTTCACCCATCCGCAGGTGGCCTGGGTGGGTGTGGACGAAGCCGCGGCGCGGCAGAGCGGCCGGGAGATTCGGGTCGCGGTGCAGGAGTACGCCTCGATCGCCTATGGATGGGCGATGGAGGACACCACCGGGTTCGTGAAGCTCGTCGCCGACGCCGAGACCACCGAGATCCTCGGCGCTCACTTCATCGGCCCCGACGCCACGACGCTCGTCCAGCTGCTGATCCAGGCGATGAGCACCGGGCAGACCGCTCGCGACATCGCCACGACCCAGTACTGGATCCACCCGGCGATGCCGGAGCTGGTCGAGAACGCGCTGCTGCAGCTGATCGACTGACGCGCACCGCGCCGCAGAAGAGGGCCGGACCTGCCTGTGCAGGTCCGGCCCTCGTGTCGTGTCGTGTCATGTCGGGGCGCGCTCATCCGCGCACCGGCCACCTTCGCGAACTGCGCGAGCGGGTCAGCCCTCCTCGGCGCCAGGCAGGCAGGAGCGGAGCGGATCCTTGTCGATCTCGGGCCCGTCATCGGTCTTCTCGTCGTCGTCGGACGTCGCATCGGTCGAGCTCTCGTCCGCCGACGGCTCCTCGGCCTCGCCACCCTCGGCCTTGCTCTCCTCGGGATCCTCCGCCGTCTCCGCCGGAGCGGTCGAGCCGGGCTCGGTCTCGCCGACCACGGATTCCGGGGCGTCCTGCTCCATGGAGTCCTCGATCGACGCGGCGGACCACTTCTTGAGCTCATCCCAGTCCGGGTTGCCCGGATTGGTCACGTCCGGCGTGATCGGGTAGGAGGTGAACCCACCCTCCTTGACACGCAGGGCGAGGTCCACGAAGGCATCGATGTCGGACGTCGGGATGTTCGTCTGGATGTTCTCCTCGGTGGCGGTGACCAGACCCGGGACCGAGACGGCGACCGTGGCGGGCTGCGCCTCCTCGGTGACGGCGCGCACCATGCGCTGCTGACGGCACATGCGGTTGAAGTCGTTGGAGCCCTCTCGGGAGCGGGCGTACCAGAGCGCGTGGAACCCGTCGAGCTTCTGGTCGCCGGGCTCGATGTACCCGTCGATGGGGTACTTCCCTCCCGTGGCCTGGTTGGTGCCGCCGCCGATGGGGATGCGGCGCTCGACGACGAGATCGACTCCGCCGATGGCGTTGACGAGGTCCTCGAAGCCCTGCAGGTTCACCATCGCGTAGTAGTCGGTCTCCAGGCCCAGGGTCTCCTCGACGGCCCAGGTGGTCGCCGTGAGGCCCGGCTCGGGATCGTCGGGGAAGAGGTCGGGACGATCATCGGCCCAGGTCCAGACCGCATTGATGAGGTCCTGGTTCTTGCCGAAGTAGTCGAAGCCGTCGGGGAACTCCTCGGCGGCGGCAGTGCCCTCGGGGAAGCGGACGCCCTCGAGGTTGCGGGGTATCGAGAACAGGGCGGTCTTGCCGGTGGACGTGTCGATCGAGGCCATCATGATGGTGTCGGGACGGGTGCCCGTGCGGTCCTCGCCCGAGTCCTGGCCCAGCAGCATGATGTTCACGCGATCGGTGCCCGCCCAGGGGTCCTTGCCCTTGACGATGGGGCTCTCGCCGCCCTCCTGCCCGCCGAACACCGACTTCGAGCCCAGCAGTGCCTGCACGGCCCACACGGATTGCACTCCGCGACCGAAGGGCACGGCGATGGCGACGACCATCAGCGCGGCCAGGGCCAGCGCGAGATACTTCTTGGCGCCATGCAGACGCTGCCTGGTGGTGTGGGCCAGATTGGCGAGCACGATCTGCGCGGCCCAGACCAGGCCCGCCACACCGGCGGCGACGAGGATCCCGATCAGCAGCGCACGGTTGGTCACGATCATCATGCCGGTGCGCAGCGGATCGCCGAACACCAGGACGGCGGTCAGCACGATCACGGCCAGCACCAGGAGCGCGAGGAGCACCCAGCCCAGCCGTCGCATCCGGGTGGTGAGCAGCCCGGTGCCGGGCACGAGCGTGGTCAGCACGGTCCATCCGGCGACCTTCGGCAGAGAGCCGGACCCGTCCTCAGGGGCATCGGCGGGGCCGTGGGAGCTGCGGGACCCGCCGGCACCGCCGGTCCGGGACGAGCCGGGGCCGCGAGCGTCCCCGGAGCCGGAGGACGATGCCGATGCTGCCTCAGTCGTCGACCCCGACGCGTCGGAGCCGTCGGCCCGGAGCCGGACATCTGCGGCTGCGGGCAGAGCCGCCGCGGAAGCGGCAGCAGCGGTGGTGCCGGCAGCGGCGGTGGTCCCGTTCGACGAGTCGCCGCCCTCGGGGGATGTCGCCGGGCTCTGCGCGGACGGACGATGGACGACCGGTGACCCGGACGCCGGCGGTGAGGGGTGCTCCGTGGCCCCGGAGGAGGCTGAGACCGAGGCGGTGCGCCCGGGGACCACGGTGGGCTGGGCGGAGCGGGCCGGCGACGGGGCCTGCCGGCCGGAGGCGGTCGTCGGGCCGGGGTCGCTGGGAGCGGCCGGTTCGCTCGCGGTATGGGGAGCCAGCCCCGTGGAACTGGTGTCCTGCTCGGCGGCGGAGGGATCGGTGAGCCAGGCGTTGTGCGCGTCAGCGTCCTGTTCAGGGGCCGAGCGCGTCGGCTCGACCGCAGGCAGCGGATAGGCGGCGCGGCGGCCGCGCGGACGGCGAGGCGGCATGCCGGGCGGGGGGCTCGTGGTCTCGCCGCCGGGTGCGGGGGAGACAGGGGTCAGAGCCGTGGTGGCGGGCTCAGCGGAGGGGGCCGACGTGTCGCGTCGGTAGGCCCGCGCCCCGGAGCGGTGGCCCCCGGTGCGGGTGGGGCTCTCGGCGGGGACCGGGGACGCGCTCGGAGGGACGTCGCCGGAGCGCGTGCCGGTGGGGGACGCAGCCGACACAGCCGGCTCAGCCGACGCTGCTGGGGGCGACGGGGCGCTGGGCGACGGCGCGGACGGCGCCGTGGGCACGGCTGCGGTCGCTGCCTGCTCAGCAGGCGGGGGGCGCTCCGCGGACGCTCGACGAGGTGCCGGGGCGGACCCCGCTGCGGCTGCCGCGGCAGACCGGTCCGCCGACGACGGAGCGGCAGGAGAGGTGGCGGACGGGGCCTCCGGGTTCGCAGGGGCAGCTGACTCAGCAGGCTCAGCAGAGGCTGCTGACTCAGCGGAGCCCGCGGACGACGCGGTGCTGCCGATCCAGGTGCGCTTGGGGTTCGTCGACCCGAACGCGGCGGCGCGGTTCCTGCGCGCAGCGTCCGGAGGTGAGGGCTTGGACTCGGCGCGTCGGACCGGCTCCTGATGTCTACCGGATCGACGGCGCCTGCGCCGAGAGGCCGAGGAGGGGTCCGTCATGCGCCCCATCCTAGATTCTTCGTGCGGGGTTCACGTGCAGCGGCCTGTGAGAACCTCGTGGAGGTCGCACGATCAGGGCCGATCCGTATCATGGTCCCATGCGTCTTCTCCACACCCCGTCGACGGATCTCACCTACGACGATTGCTTCTTCCTTCCTGCGCGTTCTGCGGTCACGTCGCGTTTCGACGTCGATCTCAGCAGCGATGACGGCACCGGCACCACGATCCCCCTGATCGCTGCGAACATGACGGCCGTCTCCGGCCGACGGATGGCCGAGGTCATGGCCCGCCGCGGCGGGCTCGCGGTGCTGCCCCAGGATCTCGCTCCGGAGCGACTGCACTCGATCATCCGCTCCGTGAAGCAGCGTGATCACATCGTCGACCATCCGCTGACCCTCACCGTGGACGGCACCCTCGGCCAGGCCGCGGACCTCCTGCCCAAGCGCCCGCACGGCATCGTCGTCGTCATCGACGAGAACCGTCGCCCCCTGGGCACCATCTCGGCCGAGGAGATCGTCGGACGCGATTCGTTCTCCCCGGTCGGGGAGGTGCTCAGCACCGATGTGCCGGTCCTCACGCCCGAGGATCTCGATGCCGCCCCCGCCGAGCTGCACGCACGTATCGCCGCCACCCATCACGACGCCGCGATCGTCGTGGAGGCCGAGGCGGACGGCGGCGCGCTGCGCGGCGTGCTCACGGCCACCAGCGTGCTGCGCTCGACCATCTACCGTCCAGCGGTCGACGCGGACGGCAACCTCCGTGTCGCGGTCGCCGTGGGCATCAACGCCGATGTCGCCGCCCGGGTCGCCGAGCTCGTGGAGGTCGGCGCCGATGTGATCGTGCTGGACACCGCCCACGGCCACCAGGACAAGATGCTCGAGGCACTGCGTGCGGCCCGTGGCGTGATCGGCCCTCGCGAGAGCACCGCCGTACGCCTCGCCGCGGGCAACATCGTCACCGCCGAGGGCACTCGCGAGCTCATCGAGGCCGGCGCCGACATCGTCAAGGTCGGGGTGGGCCCGGGCGCCATGTGCACCACGCGGATGATGACCGGCGTGGGCCGCCCGCAGTTCTCCGCAGTGCTCGAGTGCGCCGCCGAAGCACGCCGCCTGGGCGGCCACGTGTGGGCCGACGGCGGCGTCCGCCACCCGCGCGACGTGGCCCTCGCCCTCGCGGCAGGTGCCTCCAACGTGATGATCGGCTCCTGGTTCGCCGGCACCTACGAGTCGCCCGGTCAGATGCGCACCGATGAGAAGGGCCGCAGGTACAAGGAGAACTTCGGGATGGCCTCCAAGCGGGCCGTGTCGCACCGCACCGCTCACGAGGACGCCTTCGCCCGCGCCCGCAAGGGACTGTTCGAGGAGGGCATCTCGACCTCGCGGATGTTCCTCGCCGAGGGCAAGGGCGGCGTCGAGGACCTGCTCGACGAGATCACCGCCGGTGTGCGCTCCTCCTGCACCTACGCCGGAGCGGGCAGCACCGCCGAGTTCCGCGAGCGGGCCGTCATCGGCCTGCAGGGCCCGGCCGGCTACGCCGAGGGACGCCCGGTGTCCAGCTCCTGGAGCTGAGCGTCCGGACGGCGGAGCAGGGCAGTGCATGGGTCCCGGTAGGATTCGTGCCATGACAACTCTCGTGATCGGTGGCGCCGGATACATCGGATCGCACGTGGTGCGACTCCTCCTGGACAAGGGGGAGAAGGTGGTCGTGGTGGACAACCTCTCCACCGGGATCGAAACCCGCACGACAGGTGCCGAGCTCGTCGAACTCGACATCACCGCCCCTGACGCGAGCGAGAAGATCGCCTTCCACCTCCGGGCCAGCGGCGCGGATTCGGTGATCCACTTCGCTGCGCACAAGCAGGTGGGCGAGTCGGTCGCGAACCCCGAGATGTACTGGCACGACAACATCGGCGGCCTCGCCAACGTGCTCGCCGGGTGCGCGAACGCCGAGGTGCGCGACGTGGTGTTCTCGTCCTCGGCCGCGGTCTACGGGGTGCCGGACGTCGACCTCGTCACCGAGGACCTCACCCCGCAGCCGATCAACCCCTATGGCGCGACCAAGTACGTCGGGGAGTGGATGCTGGCCGACGCCGAGCGCGCCCATGGCATGCGCACCGTCGCCCTGCGGTACTTCAACGTGGCCGGTGCCGGGTGGCCCGAGCTGGCCGACACCGCGGTGATGAACCTGGTGCCGATCGTGCTGGACCGTCTCGAGCAGGGCAAGGCTCCCGTGGTGTTCGGGGACGACTACGACACCCCGGACGGCACCTGCATCCGCGATTACGTGCACGTCCTCGACCTCGCGCACGCTCACATCGCCGCGCTCGACTACCTGCGCGGCGAGGAGCGTCCCCATCGTGTGTTCAACGTCGGCACCGGCGAGGGCTCGAGCGTGCTCGAGGTGATCGACGCGATCGCCCGCGCGAAGGGCATCGAGATCACCCCGGAGCGCGGGGAGCGGCGCGCCGGTGACCCCGCGCGCCTCATCTGCTCGGGCGACCGCATCGCCCAGCATCTGGGCTGGAAGTCGGAGCACGGCCTGGACGACATCGTGCGCTCGGCCGTCGAGGCGCGCTCGGGGTCGATCACGCCCGACGTGGAGGCCTACCCCGAGGCCTGAGCGCCGGGCCTCGAGCGCAGGGCTCCGAACGCCGGCGCCGGAGTGCAGGTCACCGAGCGCAGGCCCCGAGTGTCGGCGCCTGAGTGCTGTGCCCCGCGCGCCGGGCCCTGAGCGGCCGACGGGCCGCCGGGCCTGAGGCCCGGCGACGGCCCGGCGGGCGGGGCCTCAGGTCAGGTAGCGGTAGATCGGATCGGCGGGGTCGACCCGCTCGATCTGCATGTTCGAGGCGGCCATGCGGCCCATCAGCGGTTCGAGGTCCGCGCGGTCGCCGATCTCCAGCCCCACGAGCGCCGGCCCCTCCTCGCGGTTGTTGCGCTTGATGTAGTCGAACAGCACGATGTCGTCGTTGGGTCCCAGCACCCGGTCCAGGAAACGCCGCAGTGCGCCGGGCTCCTGCGGGAAGGTCACGAGGAAGTAGTGCTTGAGCCCCTCGTGCACCAGGGAGCGCTCGACCACCTCGTTGTACCGGGAGACGTCGTTGTTGCCGCCGGAGATCACCACCACGACGTCCCCGGTCGCCTCGTCGGGGGAGGCGGAGACGCTGTCGTCGTGAGCCACGTGGTCGATCGCGTCGGTCGCGTCGGTCGCGTCAGCCGCCTCGGTCGCCTCGATCGCGTCGGTCGCCACGGCGGTCGCGGCCAGGGCTCCGGCGGGCTCGGCGATGATCCCGTCGACCTGGTAGAGCTCGAGCATCTCCGTGCACACCGCGCCTTCGTCGACCGCGATCAGCTCCGGCTCGATCGCCTGGACCATGCGCAGCGGATCCGCACCCACGCGGCGCACGGCGGCCCCGTCGACGAATCGATCCATGTCGTGCAGGGCGACCGGATGCCCGGCGCGGAGCGCGGCGGCCATGGAGACCGCGCCGGCGGGCTCGACGCCGACGATCCGCACCGCGGGGGTGCGCTCGCGCAGCCAGGTGCCGCACCCGCCGATCAGCCCGCCGCCGCCGACGGGCAGGACCATCGTGCCGACCTCGCGGCCGTGCTCCGTGCGCAGCTGGTCCACGGCCTCGAGCGCCACGGTGCCCTGCCCGGCCATGATCAGCGGATGGTCGAAGGGTGGCACGGGAGTGGCGCCGGTGCGCTCGGCGTCGTCGGCCGCAGCCTCGGCGGCATCGTCGAAGGTGTCACCGACCAGCACGAGCTCCACGAGATCGCCGCCGATCGCGGTGATCCGCTCACGCTTCTGGCGGGGCGTGCTGCCGGGCACGTAGATGCGCCCGTGGATCCCGAGGGCATGGCATGCCTGGGCGACGCCCTGGGCATGGTTCCCCGCGCTCGCGGCGACCACACCCGCCTCGCGGGCGGTCTGGCTCAGCGAGGCGATGAACAGATAGGCGCCGCGCAGCTTGTACGAGCGCACGGACTGCAGATCCTCGCGCTTGAGCCAGACCGACACCCCGGCCAGTGCGCTCAGCCGTTCGCTGCGCTGCAGCGGGGTGCGGTGCAGCACGGGCGCGAGACGCTTCGCGGCGTCTTCGACGTCGTCCGCGGACAGCGGCAGATCGGTCCTGGGCATCGTCATGCGTTCTCCTCCTCGGCGACGACCAGCGCCGTCGCCATCGCGGCCACCCCTTCGCCCCGACCGGTCAGGCCGAGGGAATCGGTCGTGCTTCCCGAGACGGCGACCGGGGCGCCGACGGCTGTGCTCATGGCTGCGCATGCCTCGTCGCGGCGCGGTGCCAGGCGGGGGTGGTTGCCGATCACCTGCACCGAGATGTTCCCGATCGCGAAGCCGGCCTCCCGCACGAGTCGGGCGGCCTCGATGAGCAGTCTGCTGCCGGAGGCGCCGGCCCACTCAGGGCGATCCACTCCGAAATGGGTGCCGAGGTCCCCGATCCCCGCGGCGGAGAAGAGGGCGTCGCACGCTGCGTGGCAGGCCACGTCCGCATCCGAGTGACCGGCGAGCCCTCGCTCCCCGGCGAAGTGCAGGCCCGCGATCCACAGTTCCCGCCGGGAGCCCTCCGGGGCGAATGCATGGACGTCCACCCCGAGGCCGACCCGCGGCAGCAGCGACGCAGCGCTCACCGGGCCCCGCCCTGCTCATCGAGCTCGGCCAGGACGCGATCGATGTCGTCGTAGGTGACCTTCGGGTTGGTGCCCAGCAGGATGGGCATGCCCGAGATCCGGGGGATTCCGAGAGCAGGGGGGAGGTCGACGGTGCTGACGACGACGTCGGCCTGGAAATCGGGGGAGAGCAGGTCCATCACGGTGGCCTGGACCACATGCGCGTCACGACCTCGGGAAGCGATGTGATCACGCACCTGCTCCGCGACGAGCGCTGAGGTGGCGAGCCCCGCGCCGCACACGATGGCAATGGTGAGCATTCGAATCTCCTGAGGTGGTCGAGGTCGGGGAAGCAGTCGCCGACCCGGGTGTGGCAGGTTCATCGGGGTGCGGAGGCACCCGGCGACGGTCGATTCTGTCATGAGTGCGCCGGTGACGCAGGATCGTCTCTCGCCGTCTACGATGCCTGCGTGAAGCAGACCCGACGATCCCGAGCCCTGCGCCGCCGCGGACGCGCCGCCGGGGTGGTGCTCGCCGGTGGCTCGGGCACTCGAGTGGGTGCGGGGATCAACAAGGCTTTCCTGCCGCTGGCCGGGCGCAGCATCGCCAGCTGGGGCATCAACACCCTGGGCGCCGTTCAGGGCGTGGGGATCCTCGTGTTCGTGGTGCGCCCCGAGGATCTCGAGCACGCCCGGTTCGTCGCCGCCCGCGAGACCGACCGGCCGCTGGAGATCATTCCCGGCGGTGAGACCCGCCAGGACTCCGAGCTGATGGCGCTGCGCCATCTCGCCGACCGCATCGATGCCGGCACGATCGACACCGTGCTGATCCACGACGCCGCGCGCCCGCTGGTCTCCCACGGCCTCGCCTCCGCCGTGCTGCATGCGGCGCGCGAGCACGGGGGAGCGGTTCCCGGGATCCCGGTCACCGGGATCGCTCCGGTCCAGGGGGCCGACGGGCTCGCGCCGGGGGACCCTCGAACCCTCGATGCCCTGCTCCGGGTCCAGACCCCGCAGGGCTTCCACGCCGCCACGATCCTGGACGCCTACGAGGCCGCGGCCCGGGACGGGTTCGTGGGCACCGACACCGCCTCGTGCGCCGAGGAGTACACGGCGGCCCCCGTGACCTGGGTGCGGGGCGAGGAGACGAACTTCAAGATCACCTATGCCCAGGACCTTCTCCTGGCGCAGGACGTGGTCACCGCGCTAGGTTTGAGGACCGGGTGAGGAGGATCTGATGGCCATCCAGGAGAGCTTCCTGCGCTGCACCGCCTGTGATCAGGAGGCGGAGCACGTCGTCGTATACGCCGGACGTTTCGTCTCGGAGATCCAGTGCAGCGGATGCGGTGCCGTGACCCGCCTGGACGTCTCGGAGGACTATCTGCCCGATCTGCGCCAGCGCATCTCGAGCAAGCCTCGGCGGCTGGCGCGACGGCTGCGTCGTGATCCCGGAGAGCTCGCCACCTCTCTGCCGCAGCGCACGCTGTCGAAGCCGCTGCGCATGGCGGAGGAGTTCCGCACCGTGTGGCGCAGCCGCCGGAACGGCTGAGACGGCCCCGGCTCCAGCTCCACGTGTCGGCTCAGGCCTGACGAGCCAATCCGTGCCGGTGCGAGGTGTCCCTCGCCAGCCCCAGCGAGATCTGCGCCTGCCAGAGGCTCAGCCGATCCAGCACCGCGAACCCGGAGTGCGACCCATGCACCGTTCGCACGCGCGCACCGACGTCGAGCGCGGCGAGGATCTCGTCGTAGCGCTCCTGCGGGCTCCCGGCCCGCGAGCCGCGCGCGGCCACCCGATCGAGGTCGAGCTCGGAGCCGGGGTCGGGGGAGTCCTCGAGACCTCCGCGACCGGGCTGTGCGAGAGCACGCTCGAGCAGCGTGCGCCGCAGCAGGCGAGGACTCTGCATACCGGCGAGCGTGGAGCGATCGATGTTGCGCAGCCCGTGTGCATGGACTGCTTTGACGGAGTCCGTCAGCGCGGCGACGGGGAGCACCGCATCGACCTCGTCGGCGACGGCGTCCAGCACGGCCGAGACCACGGAGACCGGGGTCAGCGCCCGCTCGGCGTCGTGGAGGAGCAGGAGGTCCTCGTCGGTCTCGGCGAGAGCGAGCGCGAGCGCTCCGCGCCGGCCGCCGGAGGAGGGGAGCACGCCAGCCCGCTCGCCCAGCAGGGCCCGCAGCGCCGGGGCCGCGCTCTGCGAGGAGATGACCAGCGGGCTCACCAGCCCGGCCTCGGCCAGCGTGTCCAGCAGCCTCTCGATCAGCCGAGCGCCGCCGACCGCTTCCAGGCAGGGGGCGACGACACCCTCGGACAGGCCCGGAGCGGAAGGCGCGAGAGCGAGGACGATCGGCCGCACGGCGCCGACCGTCTGCTCGGTCACGGAGGTCACGGAGCGGACCCGGTCAGGAGGCGAGGACCTCGTCGAGGATGGACTCGGCGTTGGCCTCGTCCGTCTTCTCCGCGAGTGCGAGCTCGGAGACCAGGATCTGGCGGGCCTTGGCGAGCATGCGCTTCTCCCCGGCGGACAGGCCGCGGTCCTGATCACGGCGCCACAGGTCGCGCACGACCTCGGCGACCTTCTTGACATCACCCGAGGCCAGCTTCTCGACGTTCGCCTTGTAGCGGCGCGACCAGTTGGTGGGCTCCTCGGTGTAGGGCTGACGCAGCACCTCGAAGACCTCGTCGAGGCCCTCCTTGTCCACGACGTCGCGCACGCCGACGAGGTCGACGTTATCGGCGGGAACCTCGATGGTCAGATCGCCCTGGGCGACCTTGAGCTTGAGGTAGGTGCGATCCTCGCCCTTGATGGTGCGGGTCTTGACCTCTTCGATGAGTGCGGCCCCGTGATGCGGGTAGACGACGGTCTCGCCGACAGCAAAATTCATGTGGTGGGTCCCCTTTCCGCCGACCAGTCTAGCAGGGGTGGGTCGTGATAATATCCGCGCTTCCCCATGAATCCGCAGTTCACGGGCGGTTCACGGATGCTTGGCGGGCGTATGTCGCACGCACCGCCGGCCGGGGCCGCCTGGGCGGGTGCCGTGTGCTGAGCGAGGGGCCCGGGTGGGGTAACCTGTCAGAGTTGTCCCCAGATCTTCCTGCCGTCCTCTGCGGCACTCGAACAGGAGTCCTTCGTGCGTTCTCGCCGTCTCGTGCTCTCCGCAGCCGCCCTGGGCCTTGCCCTCGCCGCCTCCGGCTGCACGTCCTTCAGCCCGGTGCAGACGCACGAGTTCTACCAGGCCGGCGATGGCACCAACGCGAACATCGAGCAGGCCGGTGCGGTCTTCGCGGGTGTGCGCGACGCGATCGTCGTGGTCGAGGACGATGGCACCGCGACCTTCCACGGCTCCGTCGTGAGCTACGCCAAGGAGGACGTCTCCGTGGAGCTCACGGGCATGTCCGGCGGCAGCACCCTCTTCTCGGCCAGCATCTCCGTCCCTGCGGAGGGCGTCGTCGACCTCGGCGCGGACGAGGGCCAGCAGGAGATCCCGCTCTCCGACTTCCCGGTGAAGCCCGGTGAGGTCTTCGACCTCGAGGTCTCGGCCGACGGCCAGAGCGACACCATCTCGGTGCCCGTCGCGGACACCACTCTCAGCCACCTCGGTCCGCCGCCCGCCGGCTGATCCGACCGCGGGCCGGCCCCGCTTCGGCAGGGTCCGCACCGCACGACGAACGCCTCGCAGNNCTGCGAGGCGTTCGTCGTGCGCGGGCGGCACAGCGCCCGCGCAGCGTCTCTCAGGACCCGGCGGATTCGAACTTGTAGCCCAGTCCGCGGACGGTCACGAGGTGGACCGGGTTCTTCGGGTCGTCCTCGATCTTGGCGCGCAGGCGCTTCACGTGCACGTCGAGAGTCTTGGTGTCCCCGACGTAGTTCGCGCCCCACACCCGGTCGATCAGCTGGCCGCGGGTGAGGACCCGGTCGACGTTGCGCAGCAGCATCTCCAGCAGCTCGAACTCCTTCAGCGGAAGGGCGACGTCCTCTCCGCGCACCTGCACGACGTGCCGCTCCACATCCATCATGAGGTGGCCGGCCTGCAGGGTCGAGTCCTCGTCGGCGTCCGCGGAGTCCTGACCGCGACGCAGCACCGCCTTGATGCGAGCCAGCAGCTCACGGGAGGAGTAGGGCTTGGTGACGTAGTCGTCGGCGCCGAGCTCGAGCCCCAGCACCTTGTCGAACTCGTCGTCCTTGGCGGTCAGCATGATGACCGGGACGCTCGAGGTGCGACGGATCTCGCGACACACCTCGGTGCCGCTCACCCCGGGGAGCATGAGGTCCAGGAGCACCAGATCGGCCCCGTGCGCGGAGAAGATCCGCAGCCCGTCGGTGCCGTTGTCGGCGACTGCGACCTCGTACCCCTCCTTCCGGAGCGAGTACGACAGGGGATCGGAGAACGACTCCTCGTCCTCCACGATCAGGATGCGCGTCATGTCAGTCTCCCTTTCCCGGCCGGCGGTCATCCGCTGCGTGCCGTGAGGTGGTGCCGGATCCGTCGGATCCGGCTGCGTCGGTGGCCGCGGAGGCGCGGCCGTTCCTGGTCCGTGCGGCGTGCTCGGGGCCGGGCGGTCGCTCGGCACGGGCCCGGCTCGCGGAGTGCGCGGCGGGCTCAGCGACGTCCTCTGCGGCGTGCGCCGTGATCGTTCCGGTCTCGCCCATCTCCGGCAGGCGCAGCGTGAACGTCGACCCCTGGCCGCGCATCGACCACGCCGTGACCTCGCCGCCGTGGTCGGTGGCGATGTGCTTGACGATCGCCAGTCCGAGGCCCGAGCCGCCGGTGCTGCGCGAGCGGGCGCGATCGACCCGGTAGAACCGCTCGAAGACCCGCTCGAGGTTCTCCTTGGAGATGCCGATGCCCTGGTCCTTGACGGAGAGCTCGACCATGCCGCCCTCGCGCCGCACCGACACCCCGATCCGGGTCTGCGGATCCGAATAGGAGATCGCGTTGGACACGAGGTTGGACAGGGCGGTGGTGAGCATCGACGCGGAGCCGAAGACCCGCAGTCCGCCGGCCCCGCCCACGGCGACCTCGATCGAGGAGCCGAGGGCGAAGTTCCGGTTCAGCGCGACGGCGTCGGCGACGACGTCATCGATCTCGACCGCTTCCGCATCCGGCAGCGAGGAGTTTCCCTGCACCCGGGACAGCTCGATGATCTCCTGCACCAGGTGCGCGAGACGCCGCGATTCCGCCTGCATGCGATCGGCGAAACGGCGCACCGCGTCCGGATCCTCGGCCGCGTCCTCCATGGTCTCGGCGAGCAGCGTGATCGCCCCGACCGGGGTCTTCAACTCATGGGACACATTGGCGACGAAGTCGCGTCGCGTCTCCTCCACGCGCACCGCGCGGGTGAGATCGTCCGCCAGGAGCAGTGCCCCGTGCTCACCGAGCGATCCGATGCGCACGTCGATCACGGCGTCGGTGTCGGTCGCCGCCTGGCTCGAGCGGTGCAAGGACAGCCGCTCGTCGCGGAAGCCTCCGTTGCGGCCGACGTCCGCCGCGAGCGCGATGAGCTCCTGGTTCGCCAGGCGCGGGTAATCGCCCTCGGCGGCACGCACGATCCCGTAGGCGTAGGCGAGGGGCGAGGCCCGCAGCACGTCGCCGCTCGCGTCGAGCACCACGTAGGCGGACGACAGAATCGCCAGCACCTCCATCGCGGGCTCGGGGATCCCCTGCCGCACCGCGAGGGGCGTGGCGGTCCGTCGGCGGTCCGAACGCAGGAACGCCAGCGTCGCTGCGCAGCCGATCACGAGACCGATCGCGCCGGCGAGCAGGAGGAGGACAGTCAGGGGCACGAGGACAGCCTAGGCCTACAGCGCTGCGGCCTGCGCTTGCGTCGGTCGTTCCCGGACAACCGGGGAGAGGAGTTCATGACGGCGTCGCACGGAGTTCACCGAGCGGATCTCTCCGTTCACCCGCGATTGCGATACTTGCCGGCGATGGCCCACCGGACTGAGGAGTACTACCCATGCGCGAGGCGTATCAGAGCGACCTGCGGCACATCGTCGACGACCTGCTCGACATGGCCGACCTGGTCGGCAGGGCTCTCGAGGAGGCGACACAGGCGCTTCTCGAGGGCGACCTCGCCCTGGCGGAGCGGGTCATCGCCGCCGACCCCCACATCGATCGGCGCCAGATCGATCTCGACTCCAAGGCGGTCGAGCTGCTGGCGCGCCAGGCCCCGGTGGCCACGGATCTGCGGCTGCTGGTCGCCTCCCTGCGCATGAGCTCGTCGCTCGAACGCATGGGGGACCTGTGCGCGCACGTCGCGCTCGTGGCCCGTCGGACGCACCCGGAACCTGCCGTGCCCGAGCAGCACCGTGCGCAGATCGCCCGGATGTCCGAGCTGGGCGGCATCGCCCTCCGGGACGCCGCCCGTGTGATCGCCGAGCGGGATCTGGCCCTGGCGGCGCAGGTCGAGAAGGACGACGCCGAGCTCGATGACCTGATGCTCGAGGTCTCCCGCGAGATCGCCCGCGGCGACGGGTACACCAACGCCCAGATCGTGGATCTGACGCTGCTGATCCGCTTCTACGAGCGACTGGGCGACCACGCCGTCTCCCTCGTGCGCCGCGTGGGCTTCCTCGTCACCGGGGACTCGCTGGATGCCTACCACGACGGGGTCGACGTCCCGGAGTTCTGAGCCTCACGACCGGGCTGGGCCCGACGCCGATCGGACACCACCCGCAGACGCACGGGGCACCCCGCGGACTCCGTGGGGCGCCCCGTTGCGATCGCTGCGGCGGCACCGCGCCCGGCTGCACGACCGGTCAGCCGACAGGCGATCAGCCGCGGTTGCTGCGCGGACGACGGTAGGTCAGCGAGTCGACGCCCTTGCGGGTGCCGCGCTCCGCGGCGAGCTTGATGCCCTGCAGCACGACGCCGGAGATGAGGGTCCACAGCAGGGCCTTCCAGATCGGCTGATCCTCGGCAGGATCCCGGATCGCCTCGATCTCGGGCTTCGGCTGGCCGTCCTTCTTCGCCTGCTTGCGCTGCTTCTTGACATCCTTCTGCGAGTTCTTGACGGTCTTCTCCGTCGGGGCGTCCTCGCCGAAGACTGCGCCCCATCCTGCTTCGGCCACCTTGTTCCCGATGACGGCAGCGGCGACTCCGGCGAGCGGCACGGCGATCTTGACGAGTGGATTGGCCACGGGTTCCTCCAAGCGATGGGTGGTGCGACGGGCGGACAGGCTGATGGGGCCCGCGGTCAGTAAGCCCCTGCGTGCTCAGCGTAATAGGTTCCCATGTCGTCCTCGCGCAGTGCCTCGCGCAGGACGTCCATGGACTCCTCATCAGTGGCGACGACGCTCGCGCCGCCCTGCGTGGTGTACGGGTCGCCGTAGGGGACCGACAGGAAATGGAGATCGCCGCCGCGCACGGAGCGCATCGACAGCCCCAGCTGGACCATCGCGGAGCCGCTGAGCCCGTCATCGGTGGTCAGGAACGGCGAGATCGACTCGACGGTGTCGGTGATCTTGGCCGGGGAGCTGAGGGTGTCGGCGCTGATCAGCTTGTCCGCGATGCCCTTGAGCACTGCCTGCTGGTTGCGGTTGCGCTGGAAGTCGCCGTCGGCGAACTGCTTGCGCTGGCGCACGAAGGTCAGCGCCTCCTCGCCGTCCATGCTCTGGGTCCCTGCGGTGAACTGGTGGCCGCCCGCCTCGAAGTCCTGGGGGACCTGCACGTCGATGCCGCCGAGCGTGTCGACCATGCCCTCGATGCCGTCGAAGTCGATCAGGGCGACGTGGTCGACGGGCACCCCGACGTAATTCTCGACCGTCGACACGGCCAGGCTCGGGCCGCCGAAGGCGAGAGCCGCGTTGATGCGGTCCGTGCCATGGCCGGCGATCTCGACGTAGAGGTCGCGCGGGAACGACATGATGTAGGCCTCGGTGCCGTCGTCGGGGACGTGCACGAGCATCATCACGTCCGAGCGCTGGCCGCTGACCCCTTCGGCCTTCGCGGCCTCGGCGGAGCGCTTGTCCGAACCCAGCAGCAGGAAGTTCTGTCCGACGCCGTCCTCGGGACGCTCCCCGTCGGACGGCCCGCGGGAGATGTCCACGACCGTGCGCTTCTCATAGGCGCTGTTGAGGCCGTGGAGGTAGGAGGCGACCACGATCACGAGCCCGAGCACCAGCAGGGCGGCGAGGCCCAGGGCGATCAGGGCGATCCGGCGGCCGCGTCGCTGACCGGGATCGGGCTGGTCGTCGTCCTCCCAGTCAGCGGGGAGATCGATGTTCTCGGGGGCGTTCATACGGACTCACTCTCAAGCAGGCGACGCGTCGGGCGCGGCGGAGATCCTGAGGCTCTTCACGAGGCTCCATGGGTGGCATCCGACGAGGGCCGAGGCACCCGTACGTACGCGAGGTCCCATATTAAGCGTCCGGCGGCGCGTCCCTTGTTCTCGAAGCTGGTCTTCACACGACCCTCGAATCGAGGTGCCCATCCTGTGTGCGCGAGCCCCTCGGGGAGCGTGTCGCTGCTCTCGGAGCCGGGGCGCGGGCCATCCGGATGCAGGAGCTCGAGCTCGTCGCGGGCATCGAGCTCGTGGCGCATGTGATGGGCGTACTGCGCCCAGTCGGTGGCCAGGCGGAAATCGGCGCCATCGGCCAGCAGGGGCAGCACCGCGTCCAGGAACGGCGGGTTGATCAGGCGCCGCTTGTGGTGGCGGGCCTTGGGCCACGGATCGGCGAAGTAGACCCAGAGGTGCGAGATGGAGCCCTCGGGCAGCAGCACGGGCAGGCTGCGCTGGGCATCCAGGGGCAGCAGGCGCAGGTTCCGGGGCCGTCCGGCCTTGTCGATCCGGCTCAGCGTCTGGGCGAGGCCGGGCCGGTACACCTCGACGGCCAGGTGATCGCGCTCGGGATGGTCGACGGCCGCGGCGACGATGTTGTCGCCCAGGCCGCTGCCCACCTCGACCACGAGCTCGGCGCGCCGGCCGAACAGCTGCTCGAGGTCCAGGTACGCGGTCTCGTCGGGGACCGTGTCGCGCTCGCCGCGCGGGAGATCCAGCACGTAGTCCTCCGAGAGCCGGTCCCAGGCGTTCTGCCGACGCGGGGACAGGCGCTCGTCACGACGCACGAAGGAGACGATCTCCCGGGGAGGCTTCGCCTCGGTGGGACCGGTGCTGCCGGCGCCGGCCCGCGGATCAGCCCGCACGACGCACGAGGCCTTCCTCGACGACGACGGAGACCTCGGGCAGCTGACGGGTGGCGGGGCCGACGAGCACCTCGCCGTTGGAGGAGTCGAACTTCGAGCCGTGGCACGGGCAGTCCAGCTCGTCCTGCTTCTGGCTCAGGGCGCAGCCGTTGTGGGTGCAGTAGCCCGAGTACGCGGTGATGTCCTCGCCGGTGCCCCGCACCAGCAGCACGAAGGGCTGCTCGCCGCCGAAGTTGACCAGCGTGCTCTCGTTCTCGGGGACGTCGTCCAGCGAGACACCGCCGTCATCCGCGCGCAGGGGCTGTGCGTCACCGAAGCCCTCGTCCCCGGGGCCGCACGCTGCGAGGGTGCCGAGCCCGGCGGCGGAGGCGGGCAGGAGGAGAGCATGACGACGAGAGAGGCACGGGCGTTCCATGGATCCAGGATAGCCAGCGTTGCGCGGCGACAGCCATTCCCGGACCCGTGATGAGGGGTGGCTCCCACGACACGGCCGGACATCGCTCGACCCTGCACGCCCCCGCCCGACGCTGCCCGTCGCTGCAACGCTCCGCCCGGCACCGCACGGCCCGACACCGCTCTGCGGGGAGCAGGCGGGCCCGGTCGGGATCAGACGTCGGCCGCCTCGAGAGACGTGGGATCCCAGGAGAGCAGGCCTCGGGATCTCCAGCCCCGTGCGGTCACCGCATCGAGCGCCTCGCGCTTGCGGGCCGGGGTGAGGCGGTCCAGATAGAGGGTGCCGTCGAGATGGTCGACCTCGTGCTGGAGGGCACGGGCGAGGACGCCGCCCTCGTCCTCGACGCTGACCGGCTCGCCCTCCAGGTCGATGCCGGTCACGCGAGCGCCGCGGTGCCGCGCCGCCGGGAAGCCCTCGCCCGGCACGGAGAGGCAGCCTTCGATGGTCTCCTCATCGAGCTCGATCCCGCCGAAGCGCTCGAGCTGCGGATTGATGACCACGCCGCGCTGCCGGACCTCGTCGACATCGGCGCAGGAATAGACGAACAGACGCCAGCGGGAGCCCACCTGGGTGGCTGCGAGCCCGGCGCCGTCGGCCGCGTCGTTGGTCTCGAACATGTCCGCGACCAGCGTGCGGATGTCGTCGGTGATCTCACGGACCTTGCGGGTGCGCTGCGCGAGCGCGCGGTGGCCGACGATGGTGATCGGGCGGACGGTCATGCGGGCGAATCTCCTGAGGCCGGCGGATCGGTGGGACCCGCAGTATCGGTGGTCGTTGGGGCAGGCGGTGCGGCAGGTGCCCCGTCGGGAGCATGGTCGGACCAGGTCATCGCACTATGACTGGTGGGCGGGTTCACGGCCAGCGGGCTGTCGGCGTCGACGATCCACACGCTGCGCCGCCGGCGCAGCGGAGCCCCGGTCCTCGCGGCGTCGGCGACCTCACGACCGATGGCCTCCGCCTGCGCGGCATCCGCCGCGAGGAAGTCCAGGGCGTGCGTGGCATGGTGCTCGAGCGCGATGACGTCCCACGCCTCGGCGCCGCTGGCGATCTGGCGGGCCCGCAGGAACTCCGCGTCCAGCGCCGCTCCCGAGATGATCACGATGTTCGCCGCCCACAGCAGCAGCATGATCGCGATGAGGCCGTTCAGCACCGTCAGGACCTCCGCGAAACGGGTCGCGTAGACCATCAGCTGCCCGGCCAGCAGCGCGGCGCCGAACAGCACCAGCACGGTGACCGTGGACCCCAGGGTCATGACCCGGTAGCGGGGCAGGCGCACGTTGGGGAAGTGGTAGTACGCCAGCGATACGGCGATGATCAGGATGACCAGGAGGATCGGCCACTTCACGAGGTTCCAGGCGTGGAAGGCGATCAGCGGGATCCCGATGAACTCGCCGATCCGCTGCGAGGCCTCGCCGCCCACCACGATCATCCCGAAGGCCAGCATGATCACGGCGACGATCAGCACCGTCTCTCCGAACACGATGGTGCGGAACCACAGGAACGGGCGGCCCTCGCGGGTGTCGTAGACGCGGTGCAGGGCCCGGTGGAAGGCGGCGACGCCGTTGGAAGCCGACAGCAGCGAACCGATGGTGCCCAGGGTCAGCCCCAGCACACCGCCGCTGGTCGAGGACACGGCCTTGATCGCGGCGAGGAACGGGCCGGGATCCAGGGTCGGGAACACCTCGGCGAGCATCGAGGTGAAGGCATCGAGCGTCGCGCCCTCGACCCCGATGATCGACGTCATCGAGACCGCGGCGACCGCCCCGGGGAACACCGACAGCAGCAGGTAGAAGGTCATCGTGCCCGAGACGTCCCAGACCTGTATGTCCAGCAGCCTCATCCGCACCCGGTTCAGGACATGCAGGACGCTCAGCCGGGGTCGGGCGTACTCGACCATCGGCTGCGGTCGACGCAGGCGGGAAGGGGTCACCGTGTGCTCGTGCTCCGGGGATGGCGGATGGATGGGGCGCCGAGGAGGGCGCGGCGCGAGCCTATGCCACCGCGCCCCGGACCAGGGTGCTCAGGTGGGCCTTAGGGCCCGACGTCGCAGGCTGGTCAGCCTTCCTCGATGAGGTCGTCGGGGTCGGTCGTGACGGGGTACTCCCATGGATCCTCGGGGTCCTTGGGGACGTACGACGTCATGATCGATCCGTCGGCGCGCTGGTCGCCCAGGCCCACGGGCGTGGCGAGCACGGCGTCGTCGAGGATCGGCCCCTGGTCCGACAGGGGGGTGCTGACGCCGGCAGAGGTCACGAGGACCGGCTCGCCGCGGACGGAGACCTCGAGCTCGGCGCCCGTCTCGAGCGTGAAGGAGATCTCCTCGCGCTGCACCCGCACCCGGAAACGGGAGCCGCGCACGGTCAGCGGGAAGCTCAGCTCGGGCCAGTCCGCGGGCAGGCGAGGATCGAAGGAGACCCGCCCCTCGTCGTGCCGCATGCCGCCGAAACCGTGCACCAGGGCGTTCCACACCCCGCCAGCCGAGGCGATGTGCACGCCGTCGGAGGTGTTGTGGTGCAGATCCCCGAGGTCGACGAAGAGCCCGGCGCGGAAGTAGTCCAGGGCGGCCGTCTGGTGTCCCACCTCGGCGGCCATGATCGACTGCACCACGGCCGAGAGCGAGGAGTCGCCGGTGGTGATCGGGTCGTAGTACTCGAAGTCGGCGCGCTTCTCCTCCGCCGTGAACTCGCTGCCGCGCAGGAACAGCGCGAGCACCACGTCCGCCTGCTTGAGGACCTGGAAGCGGTAGATCACCAGCGGGTGGAAGTTCAGCAGCAGCGGGAACGCCTCCGGGGGAGTGCTGGAGAGGTCCCACACCTCGCGCTCCAGGAAGCGGTCCTCCTGCAGATGGATGCCCAGGGACTCGTCCTTGGCGACGTACATCCCCTCGGCGCAGGCGTCCCACTGCTCGAGCTCCAGCTCGTCGAGGTCGAGCTCGGTGCGCAGCACGGCGTACGCGGTGGCGTCCGCCCCGCGCAGCTCCCGCACGGCCCGGGCGGCACGACGCAGGTTGTACCGCGCCATGACGTTGGTGAACATGTTGTTGTTGACCACGGTCGTGTACTCGTCGGGCCCGGTGACGCCGTTGATGTGGAAGGACGTGCTGCCATCGGCCCGGAAGCGCCAGAAGCCCAGGTCCGCCCACATCCGGGCCGTCTCCACGAGGACCCGCACGCCGTCGCGGTGCTGGAAGTCCACATCTCCCGTGACGTCCACGTACTGCGAGAACGCATAGGCGACGTCGGCGTTGATGTGGTACTGCGCGGTGCCGGCCGCGTAGTAGGCCGAGGCCTCGTCGCCGTTGATGGTCCGCCAGGGGAACAGCGCCCCGCGCTGGTTGAGCTCACGGGCACGCTCGCGCGCCTTGGGCAGCAGGTTGCTGCGGAACCGCAGGGCGTTGCGGGCCCAGCGGGGCTCGGTGAAGGTCAGGAAGGGCACCACGTACACCTCGGTGTCCCAGAAGTAGTGGCCCTCGTACCCGGAGCCGGTCACGCCCTTGGCGGGGATGCCCCACTGGTCGGAGCGCGCGGAGGCCTGGGCGAGCTGGAACAGGCTCCACCGGGTCGCCTGCTGCTCCGCGGGCTGGCCCGGCAGCTGGACGTCCGATCGCTCCCAGAAGTCCGCGAGATAGTCGCGCTGGTCCTGGTACTGGACCTCGAAGCCCTCGTCGCGGACCCGGTCCAGGGTGCGGCGGCAGCGGTCGAACAGCTCACGATGGGGGACCGAGCGGGAGGAGTGATACGCGACCGCCTTGCGGACCGTCAGCGTGCTGCCCTCCTCGAGCTGGGCACGGATGACCTGGCGGCCGCGGTCCTCGCTGGTGTCCACCAGCTGCTCGACCTCGGCGTCGGACTCCACGGTGTGGTCGGCCCCCACGGCGAGGGTCATCCCGGAGGTCGAGGTGCGGTAGCCCAGCAGCATGCGACGTTCGCTGTGCCAGTTCTGCTGCGGCACCAGCACCCGGTGGGTGAAGTCGGTGGTCTGGCGCGGATCGTGCTTGTCGGTGATCGGGCCGCCGTCGACCCCCTTGCCGTAGTCGTCGGCCATGTCCTGGCGGTTGATGATCTGTGAGGAGACTGCGATGGGGGCGGACCCGTCGAGCATCGTGACCTCGAGGGTCATCAGGGCGAGGTGGCGCTGGGTGAAGGAGACCATGCGGGAGGTGGCGACCTTCACCCGCTTGCCGGCCGGGGTGCGCCAGATCAGCTCGCGGCGCAGCACGCCCTCGCGGAAGTCGATCCACCGCTCGTAGTCGACGAGGTCCGCGATCGACAGCAGCAGCGGCTCGTCGTCGACGTACAGCTTCATGACCGTCGAGTCCGGCACCGAGATCATGGTCTGCCCGGTGCGGGCGAAGCCGTAGGCGGACTCGGCGTGGTTGATCTGCCAGGTCTCGTGGAAGCCGTTGAGGAAGGTGCCGTGGCTGGACACGTCGCGGCCCTCCGGGGGCGTGCCGCGCATCCCCAGATAGCCGTTGGCGGTCGCGAACAGCGTCTCCAGATGCCCCAGGTCGCCTCCGGGCCGCGACTCCACGAGCCGCCATTCGTCCAGCGGCAGATGGGTGCGGTCGACGGGATCGGCGGGCAGCGAGCGCAGGCGGGTCATGAGAGCTCCTCCAGATCCTGGACGACGAGATCGGCTCCGGCCCCGGCGAGCGCGTCGGCCCCAGCACCCCGATCCACGCCGACCACGGCCCCGAACCGGCCGGCGGCCCCGGCCTCCACACCGGAGACCGCGTCCTCGTAGACGACGCAGTCCGCTGCCCCCACGCCCAGCAGCCGGGCGGCGTGCAGGAAGGTGTCGGGGGAGGGCTTGCCGGGGATGCCGTCGCGGGCTGCGACGTTCCCGTCGACGATGTGCTCGAAGCGGTCGAGCAGACCGGCGCCGCGCAGCACCTCCTCGGCGTTGCGGGAGGAGGAGACGATCGCGAGCCGCGCACCCTCGGGCAGCGCATCGAGGTAGCGGACCGTGCCCGGGTAGGGCGCGACGCCCTCTGAGCGGATCAGCGCGAGCACCAGGTCGTTCTTGCGGTTCCCGAGCCCACGGACGGTCTCCTCGCCGACAGCCTGGTCTCCGGGATCGCCGTCCTCGCCCTCGGGCAGGGAGATGCCGCGGGACGCGAGGAAAGCACGGACCCCGTCGTAGCGGGGCCGCCCGTCGACGTGAGCGAAGTAGTCCGCATCGGTGTACGGCTCCGTCACGCCACGATCGGAGAGGAAGCCCTCGAACATGCGGGCCCAGGCCCGCATGTGGACCTCCGCCGTCGGCGTGATGACGCCGTCGAGGTCGAAGAGGTGAGCGGTGAGCTCGGACGGTCGCAAAGTGGTCTCGGCAGTCACGGCCGTCATGCTACGGGGAGGGCTCGCCGAAAGCTCACTCTGCCGCTCGACGTGGTCTCGAGTCACAAGGGCCGATCGAGAGCGCGGCGTGCGCGTCGGGATCGACGTCCAGGAAGTGCGCCGCGCCATGGCGCGGGCCCTGGCCGGTCGGCTACTCTGCGGGTGTCCGTGCCCGTGCGAGCGCGCCGGTGCGGAGCGGTTCCGACACTTCTGAGGAGAAGATGGCTGTCACGGAGTCGCTGCCCGTGGTCGACGCGGTGCGACGCGAACTCGAGATCCATGAGCAGGTCCAGGACGGGCGCCCGGTCGTGCGCGCCTCGATGACCCTCACCACGAACATCACCCGGTCCCCGGCGCAGCTCTGGCCGCTGCTGACCCGACCCGAGCTGCTCGCGGGCTGGTTCGGTCCGGTCGTGGGTGACCTGCGTGAAGGAGGTGCCTTCGAGGCTCCCCGGGGCGCCCGAGGTCGCGTGCTCGCGGTCGAGGCACCGCACCGGATCTCCCTCACCTGGGAGCACGGCGGCAGCATCGATCCTCTGCTGATCCGGCTGGATCCGGAGGACGACGGCACCACCTCGCTGCTCCTGCGCCACACCCGGCTGGTTCCCCGCGAGGAGTTCGAGCGGGTGGGCCCCGGGCTGGGCGCGGTGCACTGGGAGATCGCGCTGCTCGCGCTCGCCGCGGAGACCGACGGGTGGCGGGCGAGCTGCCTGCTCGACGTCCCGGTGCCGACGCCCCAGTGGCTCGGCGGGGAGCAGGGGATCGAGCACGTGCGCGCCTGGTCGGTGCGCTGGGCCGCAGAGGCCATCGCCGCCGGGGTCGACGAAGCGGCCGCGCGCCGGGGCGAGGCCGCGACCACGCGCGCCTACCGCGGCTGACGTCCGCGGACGGACCGTCCGCTTCCTGGAAGTATTTGCCCAGGCTCAGTACCCGATGACATGCTCGCCGGGTGACCACTCCTGCGCCGACCGCCCCCGACGGGCGTCGGGCGGACGCGAAGCAGGTGCTGTGGTCGCTCGCCCCCTCGGTCTATGCGCCGACCCTGCTGGAGTTCGCGGGTCTGGCCGCTCTGATGCCGGTGATCCCGCTGATGGCCCTCGACCTGGGGTTCGCGGCCTGGCAGGCGGCCGCGATCACCACGATCTTCGGTCTGACCTCGTTCCTCGGACCCATCCCTGCGGGCCGCTTCATCTCGCGCGTGGGCGCCCGCCTCGCCCTGGTGAGCACCGGTGTGCTCCTGGTCGTCTCGAACCTCGCCGCCTACGTGCTGCTCGCCCCGGCATTGCACGGCGCGCCCGGCCTCGGGCACCAGGTGACCTTCATCGTGCTCCTGCTGGTGATGGCGGTCAGCATCCAGGTCTGGCAGCTGGGCCGGCAGGCGTATCTGGGAACGGCCCTGCCGGCCGCGATGCGTGCCAGGGGGATGACCCTGTTCGGCGGCGTGATCCGCCTCGGCGAGGTGATCGGACCGCTCCTGGGCGCCCTGGTGATGGCTCTCGGGTCGGAGGCGGGGGTCTTCCTCCTGTTCGCCGTGACCGCCGCCGCGGGCACCGTGATGATCGCGGTGTTCCTGCCTCCCGGGGAGACGCAGCGGGCGCCCGGGCAGGGGAGCGGTCCGCGCTCCCGGCGCAGCCCGGCCCGCGTGCGTCTGGACCGCGCGGTGCTAGGCCGCATGGTGAGAGTGGGCCTCGGCATCGCCCCGGTGATGATGGCACGCGTGAACCGTCCGGTGATCGTGCCGCTGCTGGGCAGCTCGCTCGGAGTGGACTCGGTATGGATCTCGGTCGTGTTCGGTGTCAGCGCCGCTCTGGAGATCCTGCTGGTGATCCCCGCCGGAACGCTCATGGATCGTTTCGGTCGGGTGGCCGTCGCGGTCCCGTGCGCGCTGACGATGGGCGCCGGCTTCACGCTGCTCGCGATCCTCGGAACCGCGCTGGACGGGCGCGGCGAGGCCCTCGCGCTGATCGCGCTGCTCGTTCCCTGCCTGCTGATCGGCGTCGGCAACGGTCTGGGCTCGGGGATCGTGATGACGCTCGGCATCGACGTGTCGCCCGTGTACGGGCGCACCGGCTATCTCGCCTGGTGGAACACGATGCTCGGGGCAGGGAGGCTGGCCGCACCCCTGCTCGTGACGGGGATCGTGCTGGTCGCTCCGATCGTGGTGGCCAGCGCCGCCACCGGAGGACTGTGCCTGGTCGGCGGAGCCTGGCTCGCACGCACACTGCCCCGCGTCACGCCGTCCGGGGGAACCCGGAGTCCGTGAGGCGGGGCAGCAGGTGCGGCGGTGCGACCGGCGGGGCGACGCGACGACGGATGCGTCGTGCCCCGGAGGCGGTCAGGCGGCGGCAGGAGCTCCGGCGGCGACGGCGCGCTCCGCGGTCTCGTGCAGCAGGGCCTCGGCCTCGTCCTTGGTGACCTTGCGGGCGATGGCGATCTCCGCGGCCAGCGGACCGACGGCCTGCTTGAGCAGGTTCCGCTCGGCGAGGCTGGAGGGAGCGCCCCCGGAGTCCCCGAGGATTCCGCGGATCACGTCGATGCGGTCGGAGAGCCGACCGGACTGCAGCTGCATGGTCAGGGTCTTGATGCGGTGCGCCCAGGAGGCCTTCTTCTCGGGCGGCTCGATCGGCTGGGAGAGCTGTTCGATGAGCTCGCCGATCTGCTTCTCCTCGAGCAGAGCGCGCAGGCCGATGACGTCCTTGCCGTCGGCCGGCACCGAGATCCGCATCTCGTCCCCGATGACCTCCATGTCGACGTACTCACGGTCCTCCCCGCGCACGACGCGGGTGCAGGAGTTGACGATGCGCACCGGGCCGTGGACCGGATGGGTGAGCACGTCTCCGGGCTTCGGGGCAGCGGTATCGACGGGGGGAGTGGCAACGGACAAGGGGGTACCTCCTCGGTGGGCCTGCGCGCGATCGGTACCGCAGGTCTGCATGACCCAGGGCGGTCGCTCCGTCCCGGGGCCGCGCTGGACCCGATGACGGGTTCGCGGACTGGGATCGGAAGCGGCTCGAGCGCTGCTCGACCTGCAGGAACAGGCTGGCAGCGCCTACGACAGCGCTTGCCCACCATCTCATGGTTCTGACACGATATCCAGAGCATGACGTTTCCGTGTACATCACACCGCGAGCGGACGGTTCACGGCGCACCGACAGCCTCCGCGGAACGTGGCGGATACGGCGCAGATCCGGTTCCGTCAGGGCGCCCGATCGGCCGGCGCCCGACGTCCGATGACCGCCGCCCGACGTCCGGCGCCCGACGTCGAGATGCCGCATCGTCGACCGAGGTCGGAGGCGCCGGCCGGCCGCCGTGGGGTGGAATGGGCCCATGAGAACCCGCGTAGCAGATGCCACCGGCGTCGACGATCCGTCGACGGGCCCGGTCCGCTTCGAGGGCGTCGGCGTCGTCTCCGACGGGAACGTGCTGCTGCTCGAGGCCTCCGGCAGCGTCCGGGCCGGCGAGGTGCTCGGCCTCACCGGAGCCAACGGGTCCGGGAAGACGACACTGCTGCGCGTGCTCGGCGGCCTCCTCGAGCCCACCGCCGGGAGCGTGGAGATCGTCGGCCGGCGTCCTGACGACCGCGACCCGGTCTTCCGCACCGCGCTGGCGGCTCTCATCGGAGCACCGCAGACCGCACGCGACCTCACCGTCCTCGAGCACCTCCAGTTCATCGCCGCCACCTGGGGCACCGGTGCCGCGGCGGCCCGGTCCCGTGGAGAGGAGCTGCTCGCGGAGCTGAGGATCGACGCCCTCGGTGCCCGCTTCCCGCACGAGCTCTCCAGCGGGCAGTCCCAGCTGGTGGCCCTGGCGCTCACCCTCGCCCGACCCTTCCGGGTGCTGCTGCTGGACGAACCCGAGCAGCGCCTGGATCCCGAGCGTCTCGACCTGGTGATCGGCGCGATCCGGGCGCGCGCCGAGAACGGGACCGCCGTCGTCCTGGCGAGCCACAGTCCGCGCCTGCTCGGGGAGCTCGCCGGGTCCCGACTCCATCTCGAGGAGCAGCGGTGACCGGAAGCACCGGTGGCCCTCGTGGCACGAGCGGCCCTCGCACCGCCGGCGGCCCTCGCGGCGCCGGCAGCCCTCGTGGCGCGGTGGCCCGGAGGCGGCGCGAGGCGCGAGGTGGTCCACAGCGCCGCGGAGACTCCCGCATCGCCCTCGCCGCCGTGCGGGAGGTGTGGGCCCAGCGCAGCGGGACCCGCAGCCGGGGCGACCTGCTCTACGTCGTCTACCTCGTCGTCCTGACCCTGCTGCTCATCGGGGTCCCTGTGGTGCGCGCGGCGGGGCAGGCCCTCGCCCGTCCCGACGTGCTGCCCCTGCTCCTGCTGGATCGGGCACCGCAGGCGAGCACGGCGATCCCGCTCGCCGCTGCCGCTGCACTCGTGCTGCTCGGCGCGGTGCGCGGCCCCGCTCTGCTCTCTCCCTTCTTCACTGCCTCGCTCGCCAGCAGCGGGATCCCCCGACGCGCCGTGCTGTGGCGCCCCTTCGCCCGTGCCCTGCTGGCGCCCGTGCTCGCCCTGACCGTCCCGGCCGTGCTGGTCGCCATCACCCTCGTCGCGGTCTCCGCCAGCGACGTTGGAGACCTGCTGCTGTTCATGCTCGCCGCCGGCGGCGGAGGAATGCTGCTGGGCGTCGCCTGGCTCAGCGGTCAGCTGCTCGGAACCGCTGCTCGCCGCCTGCTCGCCCTGGGCCTCGCGGCGGCGTCGGGCGCCATCATGCTGCTGCCCGTCGGAGTCGGTCAGGGCGGCGCTTATCCGACGGGTGACGAGCATGCCGCGGCGTCGGCCGGAGGCCTGCTCGTCGCCGGGGCCCTGGCTGTCGGGATATCGGTGCCGCTCCTGGATCGGCTGCGTGGGGTCGTGCTGCGTGAGCAGGCCCTGCGCTGGGAGGCCGCGACCGTGGTCGCCTCGACCATGGACCTCGGCGGCACGGTCGGGGCGTTCCGGCTCCCGCCCTCGACCGGGCGCCGGCTGTGTGCGATCGGGTCCGGCCCGCTCGTGCTGCTCTATGCCCGACGGGATGCGATCGCCTGGCTGCGCAATCCCGAGCGTCTGGTGGGCGGGGTGCTCGGAGCGCTCCTCGCCGCCGCGGCGATCGGTGGATCGAGCATGATCACGGGCCCGTTGTCCTGGTTCCTCTTGGCGGCAGGAACCCTCGGCCTGTGGAGTGCCAGCGGCACCATGGTGGACGGCATCCGGCATGGGATCCAGACGCTCGGTGCGCCGCAGCTCTTCGGTCAGACGGCCGCTCGGCAGGTGCTCCTGCACGCGACCGCCCCCCTGCTGCTGCTCGCCGTGCTCGGGGCTGTCGGCGGTGCGGTCGGCGCCCTGGTGAGCGGCGGTTCGGGAGACGCAAGCGGACTGGTCGACGCGGTGCTGCTGCCGCCGGCTCTCGCCCCGGTGCTGATCGCCGGACGGGCCCGCGACGCTGCCAAGGGGCAGATGCCGCTCGCGTTCAGCACCCCCATGCCGACCCCACAGGGAGACATCTCGGTGCTGCTGATGCTCGGCTGGCAGGCCGACGCCCTGGTGCTCGCGCTGTTGGCGGGCGGCCTGCTGCTAACGCTGGGGACGGCGGGCGCTGCCTGGCTCCTGGGCGCCTGCGCCGTGCTGACCGCCCTGCTGACCATGATGACCCGGGGGCGTCTGCGCGCCCTGCGGGCCTGAGAGGACGGACGACGACGATGAACATCCGCACCACACCGAACCCCGTGATCCGCTGGACCGGTCGCCGTCTCGAGACGCTCAACGCCCGGCATCCGTGGAGTCACAACCACCACTTCCACCCCTGGATCCTGCGCTCCCTGCCGCCACGCCCCGAACGTGTGCTGGACGTGGGCTGCGGCCGTGGGGACCTGGTGGCAGCGCTCGCGACGAGAGCCGGTCAGGTCGACGGCATCGATCCGGACCAGGAGATGGCCTACGCGACCGCCTTCCGCTTCCATGAGGAGCCGACCGTGCGCGTCCGCCGACGCACGCTGGCGGAGCACGCGGCGGAGCAGGACGTCGACGGCCTCTACGACGCGATCACCATGGTCGCCTCCCTGCACCACATGGATCTGCCGCAGGCGCTGGCCGACGCCCGCGCCCTGCTGCGGCCCGGCGGGCGACTGCTCGTGGTCACCCTGACCGTGCCGCGGAGCGCGGTCGACCAGGTCTGGGATGTGGCGAACGCGCTGACGAATCCGCTGATCGGTGTCGTGAAGCATCCTCGGCCCGTCCGCGATCCGGGGGAGGGGCTCCTGACCCCGGTCAAGGAGCCGGACTTCTCGCTCGACGATCTCCGGCGGATCGCGGAGCAGGTGCTGCCCGGTGCCTCGATCCGGCGTCGGGAGGGATTCCGGGTGACCCTGCGCTGGCAGAAGCCCGCGGAACGGGCAGCGGCGGCCTGAGGGCCCGAGACAGCGGCCCGGGCCCTCAGATCAGCGCTGTCCGTGCTGCGCGATGACTTCGCCGAGGCGGCCCACGGCGTCCTCGATGACCTCCGGCGAGTGCGTCACGAAGCTCAGGCGCATCGACGAGAGATCAGGGTGATCGGCGAAGAACGACCAGCCGGGCAGGTACGCGACACCGGCGGCGACGGCGTCGGCCAGCATGCGCTGGGCGTCGTAGCCCTCGCCGAGCGAGGCCCATAGGAACATGCCGCCCTCGGGGTGGGTGACATGGGCGCCGGCAGGCAGCACCGGCGCGATCGCCGTCGCCATCGCATCGCGGCGCTCGCGGTAGACCGCGCTGACCGTCGCCACATGGGCGTCGAGGTCCGCGGTCTCGAGATACCGGGCCACGGTGAGCTGGTCGACGACGGAGGACTGCATCGAGATCGCGGCCTTCGCGACGGCGAGGGTGTCCAGGATCGATCCCTCTGCCCGCATCCAACCGATGCGCACGCCCGGGCTCATGAGCTTGCTCATCGAGTTCAGCAGCAGGGTGCGCTCGCTCATCCCCGGCAGGGAGGCGATCGGGGCCCAGGTGCTGCCGGAGAAGCTCAGCGCGCCGTACGGATCATCCTCGATCAGCGGCACGTCGGTGCGCAGCAGCACCTCCGCCACGGCCTCGCGCCGCTCAGCGGGCATGGTGCGCCCGGTCGGGTTCTGGAAGGTGGGGATCAGGTAGACCATGCGCGGACGATGGGTGCGGATCGCCTCGTCGAGCGCTTCGGGCACGACTCCGTCGTCGTCCGTCTCCACCCCGATCATGCGGGCGCCGTGCACGGCGAAGGCCTGCACCGCGGCGAGATAGGTGGGCGACTCCACGAGGACCACGTCGCCCGGCTCGAGCAGGGCCTGCGCCACGACGAACAGCCCCTCCTGCGAGCCGGAGGTGACCCGGATCTGGGAGGCGTGGGTGGGAAGATCCCGAGAGAGCCGACGGGCGGCCTGCTCGCGCAGCTCGAGCTCGCCCTCGCTGACCCCGTACTGCAGCGCCCGGTGGCCCTGGTGCGCGAGCACCCACTCGTAGCAGGAGGCGACCACGTCCAGGTCGAACAGCGCGGGGTCCGGGATGCCGCCGGCGAAGGAGACGACGTCCTTCCGGGCGGCGAGCGCGAAGATGTCCTTCAGCGGGGAGGACGCCATCCCGGCGTAGCGGGCGGCGACGGGGAAGCGGAAGGGCTCAGGCGCGGTGGGCACGGAGGGCGAGGTCATGTCCATATCGTGTCACGCGAGCAGGGCGCCCTCGAGGACCAGCAGTGCCTGTTTGGTCTCGATCCCCCCGGCGTATCCGGTCATGGCCCCGCCCGTGGCGAGCACGCGATGGCAGGGGACCACGATCGAGATCGGGTTCGAGCCGACGGCCGCGCCGACCGCCTGGGCCGCGCGGGGACGCCCGAGCTCCCGGGCGAGCTGCCCGTAGGTGGTGGTCGCGCCGCGCGGGATCTGCTGCAGCAGAGTCCAGACGGACTGCTGGAACGGGGTGCCCCGCGGCGCGAGGGGGAGGTCGAACCCGTCGCGCTCGCCGGCGATGTAGGCGAGCAGCTGGCTCTCGGCGGCGTCCAGCAGCGGGTCGCCGGACGGTGCTTCCTCGCCCAGTCGATCGGAGCTCGGGAAATGGGACTGCTCCTCGCGCCACACTCCCGTGACCGCGCCCGACTCGGCAGCGATCAGGTACGAGCCCAGAGGGGTGCGGACCCGGCGGTGGCGGGCCCCGGGCGGGGTCGACGCAGCCGCTTCGGCGGTGCCGACGGGGAGGTCGGGATCTGGAGGGGTGTGCGGAGCCGTCATGAGCTGTGTCCTTCCGAGGGGGTGGTGTGCGCACTCTTCTGCGGGGCGTGGCCCGTGGTGCGGAGTGCGGCCTGGTGATGCCACAGGTGCAGCGCGGCGTAGGAGCGCCAGGGCGAGGCGACCTCGAGCGCGCGCAGGAGACCGGGATGGTCCTCGGCGAGTCCCAGGTCGCGGGCGGCGGAGAGCAGGGCGGCATCGCGCGCCGGGAGGACGTCGACGGCACGCACCCCGCGCAGCAGCACGTAGTCGGCCGTCCAGGGGCCGATCCCGCGCAGCGAGAGCAGCTGCCGGCGCAGCTCGGCGACGGGCTGCGCGGACCCGAACCCTCCGTCCGCCCAGGACCCTCCGTCCGCCCGGGCCCCTCCGTCCGCACGGCGCCCTCGGTCCTCACGGGACCCCTCGCCCGCTGGGGCGGCGTCGATGCCTGCGACGTGCGCGACCGCGTGCCTCAGCGTGTCGCGGCGGGCCCGGGGCCCCCGGAACCACTGATCGGCCTCCTTCGCGGCGAGAACGGGATCCACCGGGGCGCGATGAACCCCCGCCAGATGGAGCGCCGCCGGCAGCTCGGCGCCCAGCAGGTCGGTGGCGGCGATGATCAGCTCCCGGGCTCGCGAGGTCGCGATCTGCTGCCCGGTGATCGCCCAGAGCAGCGCCTCGGGGAGGCTCGATGTCCCGGGCAGGCGCACACCGGGCCGGGCGGAGAGCATCGGTGCGAGCCGAGGCAGCGCCGCCGCCAGGCCGTCATCGATGCCGATCGGATCCGCGTCCAGATCCAGCAGCCGACGGACCAGCGAGATCGCGGGCGCATGATCGCGCAGATCGGCCAGGCGCAGCGTGACCGGTAGCGGTCCGTCGGCCCCCAGGTCCACCTGCAGCACACCGGGACCGTGGGGGAGCCGCACCGCGCGCGTCCAGACCAGGCCGGTGACGTCCTCGACGCCGGGGACCGCGCGATGGGCGAACCAGGCAGCCAGACCTGCTCCGTCGAAGGGCCGGCGGACGGCGAGCCGTGCGGTGAGCACCGAGACCGCTTCGGGATCGTGGGGCTCCGCGCTCTGCCCCTGCCGGGCACGTTCGCGCACCACGGACGGCGCGTGGCCGAAGATCTGCGAGAAGGTCTCGTGGAACTGCCGTTCGCTGCGGAAGCCCGAGGCATGGGCGATCCGGGCCAGTGGGAGCGTCGAGCCGACCACCAGCTCGTGCGCCCGGCGCGCTCGGCGCATCCGGGCATGGGCGAGGGCACCCGCGCCGGTGACGCCGACCAGCGCGCGATGCAGTGTGCGCTCGGAGACGGCGAGCCGTGCGGCGAGGTCGGGGACCGTGCCGTCCTCGTCGAGGAGCCCGTCGTCGATCAGCCGCAGTGCCCGCCCGGCGAGCGATCCCGACGGGTCGTCGTCGGGGCTGCCGGGAGGGGCCATCGGCCCGCAGCGCTTGCAGGCCCGGAACCCGCCGGCCACTGCCGCCGCGGCGGAGGGCACGAACTCGACCCCGTCGCGCCGCGGGGTGCGCGCCGGGCAGGAGGGGCGGCAGAAGATGCCCGTGGAGCGCACGCAGGTGAAGAACATGCCGTCGAAACGGGGGTCCCGGGCGCGGATCGCCGCATAGCGCTCGTCATCGGTCATCGGGGTCATGGACCCAGTGAACCGCGTCTCGGCCTGCGACACCAGCGGAATTCGGACAGGGTGGTGCGCACGATCCGCTCGCCGTGCGGGCCTCGCCGGTCACGCAGGGTCTGGCGCCGCGGGTCCCGGCGGGGAACACTGTGAGCGATGACGACGCCGACGCGGGACCGCAGTGATCGGCTCGTCGCGCGCCTGCGCCGAGCCGGCTGCGTGTTCGCAGAGGACGAGGCCGCGATCCTGCGCCGGGCGGCCGCGGGCGATGACCTGGAACGACTGATCGTCCGCCGTGAGGCCGGGGAGTTCCTCGAGCATCTGGTCGGTGCTGTCGAGATCGCCGGAGAGGTCCTCGACGTCGGGCCGGGCGTCTTCGTGCCGCGTCAGCGCACGGTGCTGCTCATCGAGGCGGCGATCGCCGAGGCTCGCACCCGGGTTCGACCAGTGGTCGTGGAGGCGTACTGCGGGGTCGCTCCCGTCGCCGCACTCGTCGGCCGCCGTGTGAGCGGCGTGCAGCTGCACGTGACCGACTGCGACGAACGGGCCCTTGCGTATGCCCGGACGAATCTTCCCTCCGCGGCCGCCGTGCACCACGGCGTCGGCCTCGGCGCCCTGCCGCAGGAGCTGGCTGGAAGCGTGGATCTCCTGGTGGCGGTCCCGCCCTATGTGCCGAGTGCGGCGGTCGATCTGCTGCCGCGCGAGGCCCGCGAGCACGAGGAGGCGGCGGCCCTGGTCTCCGGGGCCGACGGGCTGGACGAGGTGCGCGTGCTGGTCCGTGGGGCGCCGTCCTGGCTCGCCCCGGGTGGCGTGCTGCTGCTGGAGATGCATCGCCGGCAGGCCCCGTCCGCGCTCGCCGTCGCGCAGGCGACCTCTGCATGGGCGGAGCGGGGATTCGTCGTGGGGGAGGACGGGGAGACCGCGATCGTCCGGCTCGTGCGCGCCGGGTGCGACGGCGCTCGGGCGGCGGGCGCGGCACCTTCCCCGGATGCCGAAGAGCCGTGACCCGGAGGCCACGGCTCTTCGTCGGAGAGCGGGCGACGGGAATCGAACCCGCGTAATCAGTTTGGAAGACTGAGGCTCTACCATTGAGCTACGCCCGCATGACCTCCCCATTGAATCAGATCGGCGGCGTCGTCGCACATCGGAGTGTTCTCCACGCGACATGCATCTCCTCACAGGGCACGTGACCGATTCGAGCGTCGCGGCGGGGGAGCGGGTAATATCGCTGGGGTTGCCCTCCGGGGTGTAGCTCAGCTTGGTAGAGCACCCGCTTTGGGAGCGGGAAGTCGCAGGTTCAAATCCTGTCACCCCGACTCCGCTTCGGGTGGCCGCCGCGTGCGAGCTCCGGAGCGCCGTGAGAACTGACCGTAGACCAACCATCCACAGGGAGACCTGACCAGTGAAGACCGAGTCCGAGAAGCTCAGCCCCACCCGGGTGAAGCTCACCGTCGAGGTGCCCTTCGACGAGCTCAAGCCGGCCATCGAGGCCGCCACCACGAAGATCGCCGACCAGGTGCAGATCCCCGGCTTCCGCAAGGGCAAGGTCCCCGCTCGCCTGGTGGAGCAGCGCTTCGGTCGCCCGGCGATCCTGCAGGAGGCCGTCAACGACTCCCTGCCGGACTTCTACCAGCAGGCCGCCGCCGAGGCGGAGATCAAGCCCGTCGGTCGCCCCGAGGTCGAGGTCAGCGATATTCCGGGCCTGGACGGCTCCGAGGAGGGCAACCTCGTCTTCGTCGTCGAGCAGGACGTGCGCCCCGAGATCGACCTGCCCGACTTCTCGACCCTCGAGGTCGAGATCGAGGAGCCGACCGTCGACGACGACGCCGTCGACGTGCGTCTGGACGCCCTGCGCGAGCGCTTCGGCACCCTCGTGGGCGTCGACCGTCCCGCCGCGGACCGCGACTTCGTGTCCCTGGACATGACCGCGACCATCGACGACGAGGAGATCGAGTCCGTCGAGGGCGTCTCCTACCAGATCGGTGAGGGCAACATGCTCGAGGGCCTCGACGAGGCCCTCACCGGCCTCTCGGCCGGCGAGTCCACCACCTTCACCTCTCAGCTGGCCGGCGGCGACCGGGCGGGCGAGGACGCGGCGATCGCCGTGACCGCGCAGTCCGTCAAGGTGCGCGAGCTGCCCGAGGCCGACGACGAGTTCGCCGAGATGGCCTCCGAGTTCGACACGATCGACGAGCTGAAGGACGACCTGCGCACGCAGGCCGCCGCCGACGCCGAGGGCAACCGCGTGTCCCTGGCACGCAACGCCCTGCTCGAGAAGCTCCTGGAGGAACTCGAGATCCCGGTCCCCGACGCCCTGGTCGAGGACGAGATCAACGCTCACCTCGAGAACGAGGGCAAGGAGGCCGGCGACCCGCACGGCGAGGAGATCCGCGAGGACACCACCAAGGCCGTCCGCGCCCAGTTCCTGCTGGACGAGATCAACGCGACCCGCGAGGTCAGCGTCGAGCAGGACGATCTCATGAACTACATGACCCAGCTGTCGGCGCAGTACGGCATCGAGTCCAACCAGCTGCTGCAGATGCTGGCCCAGTCCGGCCAGCTCGAGCAGATCTTCGGCGAGGTGCAGCGCTCCAAGGCTCTCGAGGTCGTCCTGGCGGACGTCACCGTGAAGAACGCCCAGGGCGATGTGCTGGACCTGGGCCTGGAGAAGGCCGAGGCCGAGGGCGAGTCCGCTGACGAGGCCGAGGCAGCGTCCGAGGACGCCGCGCCGGCCGAGAAGGCACCGGCCAAGAAGGCCCCGGCGAAGAAGGCTCCGGCGAAGAAGGCTGCTGCCTCCGAGGACGCCGAGCCGGCCAAGAAGACGCCCGCGAAGAAGGCGCCGGCCAAGAAGGCCGCAGCCTCCGAGGAGGCGTCGGCCGAGGGCGAGGCCACCGAGGCTGAGCCGAAGAAGGCTGCTGCCAAGAAGGCTCCGGCGAAGAAGGCTCCGGCCAAGAAGGCCGAGTCCGCTGAGAAGGCTGAGAAGTCCGAGGACAAGTGATCCTCACGCCCGGCTGATCCAGCCGGGACGTCGTCGACGGGCCGTCACCCTGACCGGGGTGGCGGCCCGTCGGCCGTCCCCGTGGGGCGCCGAGGCCTCGGAGGCGCCCGGAGAACCCGTCGGTCTTGTGCCCCGGCACCCGGGGTGACAACGTGGCGCCACCGGCCCACGAGCCCGAGGGCCGGGACGAGGGTGCCCCGATGAGGGCGTCCCGACGGCGGAGGCGGGCACGGGGGAGACATGGGATCGGTGACCTGGGGTTTCACAGCATCATTGGACGGCTTCATCGCCGGTCCGGGGCACGACATGAGCTGGTTGGAGGAGGCCGCTGCCGAGAGTTCGCAGGGCGCGGAGAGCGTCGACGGCATCGCGGCCCTCGCGGAGCCCGTCGGCGTCATCATCTCGGGGCGCCGTGGGTACGACGCGGCCCGCGCACAGGCCGACGAACGCGGTGAGCTGACCGCGGAGGCGTACGGAGGTGCCTGGTCCGGCACCGAGATCGTGCTGACCCATCGGCCTCACGAGATCGCCGACGATCCGGCGATCGCGCCGATGGACTGCGATGTGCGCGAGGCGGTGCGCCGTGCCCGGCAGATCGCCGGGGAGAAGGACGTGCAGATCATCAGCGCCGACATCGCTCGACAGGCGCTCGAGCATGACCTCCTCGACGAGATGCAGGTGTTCGTGGCGCCCGTCTTCCTGGGGGACGGCACCCGGATCTTCGACGTCCCGGGCGGACGGCGCGTGCGCTGGGAGCTCGTGGAGTGGCCACAGGGAGCAGTGAGCGCCGCAGGCGGACGCGTCTATCGCCCCCGGCGGTGAGCCGGGCCGGTCGCCGCCGGCTCCGCGTCGAACGCCCCACCATGCACGAGGGCCCGGACTCCCTGCGCGTGGAGTCCGGGCCCTCGTGAAGGTGCTGAGAGGATCAGCGGTAGGTCACGAAGCCGATCGGGTTGCCCCAGAGGCCGCGCTCGACGACCTTGCCCTTGGAGCTGGAGGCGTCGATGATCTGGCCGTTGCCGGCGTAGATCGCGACGTGACCCGAGTAGGCCACGATGTCGCCGGGCTGGGCCTGGGACTGCGAGATCCACTTGCCGCCGTTGGCGATCTGGCTGCTCGTGCGGGGCAGGTCGATGCCGGCCGCCGAGTAGGCGTAGTTGACCAGGCCCGAGCAGTCCATGCCGCCGAGCGAGGAGCCGCCCCAGCTGTAGGGGGAGCCGACCGCCGAACGCGCTGCGTTCACGATGGAGCTGGTGTTGCTCGAGGTCGAGGAGGTCGAGGCCGGAGCCGAGGCGCCGCCGCCGGAGGTCGCCGAGCCGCCGAGCGCACCGAAGGTCTTCGGGCCCACGACGCCGTCGACCTGCAGGCCCTGGGAGGACTGGAAGTTCTTGACGGCCGAGTGGGTGCGCGGGCCGAAGACGCCGTCCTCAGCAAGGTTCGCGCCCTTGGCGTTCAGGGTGGACTGCAGGGCCTCGACCGCGTTGCCGCGCGAGCCCCAGCGCAGCTTGCTGCTGGTGTCGAGCTTGACCGAGGGGGCCGTCGCAGCGGGGGCGGCCGGAGCGGCCTGGGCTGCTGCCGCCGGGGCGGCCGGGGCGGCCGCGGGTGCCGGGGCCGCCTCAGCGGCGCTGCCGGCGAAGGCGGTGCCGACGACGACGGTGCCGAGGACGGCGGCGCCACCGAGACCACGAGCCGCGCGGGTGGTGTGGAGAGCGGGGGTCTGGGCGCGGCCCGCGATGCGGTGCGAGTTGTGCTTGGCCATGTGTGTGGATCGTTCCTTCCGGTCCCGACTCGGTGCGCCGGAGTGACCTACGGGGTGATGCGTCTGGACTGTGGGGACGTGATCACCTGCGTCCGGCGATCACCGTGTTGCGATGAGACCAACGTAGGGGCCTGCGACCTGGAAAACAGCAGGCTTGGAACAGCCGGGGATCGGACTTGACGGGATCTTTGCGCGACCGAGGGTCAACGTGACCAGAACCCGCCCGGGCTTGACGAACCGGCGAGATGGCAGCCACACGACGAGCCCTGGTCGCGACCCTCCACCCGAAGGGGAGCCCGTCGGGATCCCCGGGGCAGTGCGCCTGCGGCGAACAGTGTCCCGCCCCTGTGCGCGCAGCGCCTAGAGTCGTGCCATCGACGAATCCCGCTATGAAGGAGAACCCGTGACCTCCGTGTCCTCACAGAGCACCCACGCCTCCGCGCCCCGCGACGCGGCCGGTGACACCCCGATGGGTCTGGACGACAACGTCTACCAGCGCCTTCTGCGCGAGCGCATCGTCTGGCTCGGTTCGGAGGTGCGCGACGAGAACGCCAACGCGATCTGCGCGAAGATGCTCCTCCTCGCGGCAGAGGATCCCGACAAGGACATCTACCTCTACATCAACAGCCCCGGCGGCTCGATCACCGCCGGCATGGCCATCTACGACACCATGAAGTACATCCAGCCGGACGTGGTCACGGTCGCGATGGGCATGGCGGCGTCGATGGGGCAGTTCCTGCTGTCCTCGGGCACCAAGGGCAAGCGCTTCGCGACCCCGCACACGCGCGTGCTCATGCACCAGCCGCTGGGCGGCCTCGGCGGCACCGCGACCGACATCAAGATCCAGGCCGATCTCATCCTCTCGATGAAGAAGCAGCTGGCCGAGCTGATCGCCGAGCAGACCGACAAGAGCGTCGAGCAGATCACCGAGGACTCCGACCGCGACCGCTGGTTCACGGCGACCGAGGCCCTCGAGTACGGCTTCATCGACAAGATCGTGACCGGGGCGAGCGACGTCACGGGCGGCGGCGGAACCGACGACTGACCGTCCCTCCCGGCACCCTCAGACACCTCTCACGCAAGGAGACCCCGTGACTTTCGATCCCCGCACCATCGGCGCCATGCCGACCGCCCAGGCCGGCGGGATGCCCACCTCGCGCTACGTGCTGCCGCAGTACGAGGAGCGCACGGCGTACGGCATGAAGCGCCAGGACCCGTACACCAAGCTGTTCGAGGACCGCATCATCTTCCTGGGCGTCCAGGTCGACGACGCCTCGGCGGACGATGTCATGGCCCAGCTGCTCGTCCTGGAATCCCAGGACCCTGACCGCGACATCACCCTCTACATCAACAGCCCCGGCGGCTCGTTCACGGCCCTCACGGCCATCTACGACACGATGCAGTACGTCAAGCCGGACATCACCACGGTGTGCCTCGGCCAGGCGGCGTCCGCCGCCGCGGTGCTACTGGCCGCGGGCGCCCCGGGCAAGCGCCTCGCGCTGCCCAACGCGCGCATCCTCATCCACCAGCCCGCCATGGGCGGCGAGGGCGGCGGCGGCCAGGCCTCGGACCTCGAGATCCAGGCCAACGAGATCATGCGCATGCGCGAATGGCTCGAGGAGACGCTCGCCGACCACACCGGCCGCACCAAGGAGCAGGTCAGCAAGGACATCGAGCGCGACAAGATCCTCACCGCGAAGTCGGCCCTCGATTACGGGCTGATCGACCAGGTGCTGGAATCCCGCAAGGAGCCCCGCGCGCAGCTCTCCCGCTGACCGGGAAGACGTCGTCGGCCCCGTGGGTGCGCACCGCATTCCGCGGGGCCGACGACGTCGCCTCCAGGGCGGCCCGCCCGGCCGTCCGACGCAGCAGGATCCGAGGCCCAGCCTCCCGCGTCCCCGGCGCACGCCGGGGTACCGTGGTGCGGTCCGCAGATCCGGTTTCGGATCCCGGGCATGGACGGATGACATGGTGAGGGCCTGACGAAAGGACACGGAGCATGGCGCGCACGAGCGACGGGGCCGACGTGTTCAAATGCTCGTTCTGCGGGAAGTCGCAGAAGCAGGTCGAACGGCTGATCTCCGGTCCCGGGGTGTTCATCTGCGAAGAGTGCATCGAACTGTGCAACGAGATCATCGCCGAGGAGATCCAGGCCGCACAGCCCGCCTCCGAGGAGCAGGCCGCGCTGCCCACCCCGCAGGAGATCTTCGCGTTCCTCGAGGACTACGTCGTCGGCCAGGAGCCCGCCAAGCGCGCGCTGGCCGTCGCCGTCTACAACCATTACAAGCGGGTGCGCGCCCAGGAGGCGGACTCCGCCGGCCCCACGGCGAAGAGCGCCGCCGCCGCGCTCGCGGAAGAGGCTGATTCGGGCAGCTCTGGCACCTCGGGCAGTGCGGGCGGCTCCGGCAACTCTGGCGGCGCGAGCGCGTCGGACAGCTCCGCCATCGAGATCGCCAAGTCCAACGTGATGCTGGTGGGTCCCACCGGTTGCGGCAAGACCTATCTGGCCCAGACCCTCGCCCGCATGCTCGACGTGCCCTTCGCGATGGCCGATGCCACAGCGCTCACCGAGGCCGGCTACGTCGGCGAGGACGTCGAGAACATCCTGCTGAAGCTCCTTCAGGCCGCGGACTACGACGTCCAGAAGGCCGAGCGCGGCATCATCTACATCGACGAGATCGACAAGATCGGCCGCAAGTCCGAGAACCCGTCGATCACCCGCGACGTCTCGGGGGAGGGCGTGCAGCAGGCGCTGCTGAAGATCCTCGAAGGCACGGTCGCCGCGGTGCCGCCGCAGGGCGGGCGCAAGCACCCCCATCAGGAGTTCATCCAGATCGACACGACGAACGTGCTGTTCATCGTGGCCGGGGCGTTCGCGGGCATCGAGGACATCATCGGTTCCCGGATCGGCAAGCGCGGCATCGGCTTCGGTGCCGACCTGCACACCCCGCTCGAGCAGGAGGCCCTGTACGCGAAGCTGGTCCCGGAGGACCTGCTCAAGTTCGGTCTGATCCCCGAGTTCATCGGCCGTCTGCCGATCATCACGAGCGTGTCGAACCTGGACCGCGATGCCCTGATCCAGATCCTCACCGAGCCGCGCAACGCCCTGGTCCGCCAGTTCCAGAAGATGTTCGAGCTCGACGGCGTGGAACTCGATTTCGAGCGGAGCGCGCTGGAGGCGGTCGCCGACCGCGCGATCGAGCGCGGGACCGGTGCCCGCGGCCTGCGCGCCATCCTCGAGGACTCCCTCCAGGAGGTCATGTTCGACGTGCCCTCCCGGGAGGACATCGTCAAGGTGGTCATCACGCCGGGTGTGATCACCGACGGGCGGGCGCCGCTGATGGTCACCGGCAAGGACTCCGACCGCGAGGTCCAGGAGCCGCGACAGGAGCGGTCCGCCTGATGAGCCAGCCCCCGCGCAGCGCCACGGTCGGCGAGGATCCCGTCGATCGTGCGCGCGAGATCCTCGTCGAGGAACGTCGCAGCATCGACAACATCGACGCCGCCCTCGTGCACCTGCTCGCCGAGCGCTTCGCGCACACCCAGCGGGTGGGCGTCCTCAAGGCGACCTACGGACTGCCCCCGGCGGATCCATCCCGCGAGCAGGAGCAGATCGCCCGCCTGCGCACCCTCGCCCATGACGCGGGCCTGGATCCGGTCTTCGCCGAGGCGTTCATGCGCTTCATCGTCACCGAGGTGATCCGCCATCACGAGCGGATCCGCGACGAGGGCCCCTCCCATGCCTGACGCCCCCGCCGACTGGTAATGTGAGTCGCGTGACAAGCTTCCAGTTCCTCGAATGGCCGGTGATCCGGCAGCTTCGCGGCGCCGATCGACTCGGCCGGGGAGCTGCGGTCACCTCGAAGGCCACGCGGAGCACTGCGCCCCGCACCAGCGAGGCGGACACCGTGGTGCAGAGCGTGTGCCCGTACTGCGCCGTGGGCTGCGGTCAGAAGGTCTTCGCCAAGGACAACCGGGTCATCCAGATCGAGGGCGACCCTGATTCGCCGATCTCACGCGGTCGGCTGTGCCCCAAGGGCGCCGCGAGCGAGCAGCTGGTCAACTCCACGCGCCGCATCACGACCGTCCGCTACCGCCCCCCGTACGCCACGGACTGGCAGGATCTCGACCTCGACACCGCCATGGACATGATCGCGGACCGCTTCCTCGAGGCGCGCCGCAACCACTGGGAGGACGAGGACGAGAAGGGGCACCCGCTGAGGCGGGCGATGGGCATCGCGTCGCTGGGCGGCGCGACCATCGACAACGAGGAGAACTACCTCGCGAAGAAGCTGTTCACCGCGGCCGGTGCCATCCAGATGGAGAACCAGGCCCGCATTTGACACTCCGCCACGGTCCCCGGTCTGGGGACCTCGTTCGGACGCGGTGGGGCCACGCAGTACCTGCAGGACATGGCCAACGCCGATTGCATCGTCATCCAGGGCTCCAACATGGCCGAGGCCCATCCGGTGGGCTACCAGTGGGTGATGGAGGCGCGCTCGCGCGGTGCTCGGGTGATCCATGTCGATCCGCGGTTCTCGCGCACCAGCGCCAACGCTGACAAGCACCTGCCGATCCGAGCGGGAACGGACATCGTGCTGCTCGGCGCGCTCATCAACCACGTGATCGCGAATGACCTCTGGTTCACGGACTACGTCAAGGCGTTCACCAACGCCTCCTCGATCATCGAGGGCGACTTCGCCGACTCCGAGGACCTCGACGGGCTCTTCTCCGGTTTCGACCCCGCGACGGGCACCTACGACAACGCCTCGTGGCAGTACGCCGATGCCTCTGCCGACGGAGCTGACGGAGCCGACGGAGGGCACGGTGCCTCGACGGCCACCGGCGTGCCTCACGGCGAATCCCACGGAGAGTCCCACGGGTCCGGTGGCCCGCAGCTCGAGCACGGGGAGCCGGCCCGTGACGAGACGCTGCAGGACCCCCGGTGCGTCTTCCAGATCCTGAAGCGCCACTACGCCCGCTACACCGCCGAGATGGTCGAGGAGGCGTGCGGCATCTCCCGCGCGGACTTCGAGTACCTGGCGCGCTCGATGACGGACAACTCCGGACCGGAGCGCACCACCTGCTTCGCCTATGCCGTGGGCTGGACGCAGCACGTCGGCGGTGCGCAGTTCATCCGCGCCGCCGGAGTGCTGCAGCTGCTGCTGGGCAACATGGGCCGCCCCGGCGGCGGCATCATGGCCCTGCGCGGCCACGCCACGATCCAGGGCTCCACGGACATCCCCACCCTGTTCAACCTCCTGCCCGGATACCTGCCCATGCCCAAGGCCGGCGCCCATGATTCGTTCGAGGACTACGTCGACTCGATCGGCTCGAAGTCCCAGAAGGGCTTCTGGGCGGAGTCCGAGGCGTACGCGGTGAACCTGCTGAAGGCCTGGTGGGGCGATGCCGCGACGGCGGAGAACGACTGGGCGTTCGACTACCTGCCGCGTTTGACCGGCGCCCACGGCACGTACCAGACCACGATGCGGATGCTCGAGGACGGGCTCGACGGATTCTTCCTGCTGGGTCAGAACCCGGCGGTGGGCTCCGCCAACGGCCGCATGCAGCGCCTGGGCATGTCGCACCTGAAGTGGATGGTGGTGCGCGACTTCTCCATGATCGAATCGGCCACCTGGTGGAAGGAGGGGCCGGAGATCGAGTCGGGCGAGCTGAAGACCGAGGACATCGCCACCGAGATGTTCTTCCTGCCCGCCGCGAACCACACCGAGAAGGCCGGATCGTTCACCCAGACCCAGCGCCTGGTGCAGTGGCGCCAGCAGGCCGTCACCCCGCCGGGGGACTGCCGCAGCGAGCTGGCGTTCATGTTCGAGCTCGGCCAGCGCCTCCGCGAGCGCCTGCGGGATTCGACCGACCCCCGAGACCGGCCGCTGCTCGACCTCACCTGGGACTACCCGACCGATGAGCACGGTGAGCCCGATCCGGAGTCCGTGCTCAAGGAGATCAACGGCTATCACGTCGGCGGCGAGCAGGACGGCGTGCCCCTGTCGTCCTACACCCAGATAACGGCCGACGGCACCACCGCGGGGGGCTGCTGGATCTATACCGGCGTCTATGCGGACGGGGTCAACCAGGCTGCCCGGCGCAAGCCCGGCAGCGAGCAGGACAGCACCGCGGCCGAGTGGGCGTGGGCCTGGCCCGCGAACCGTCGGATCCTCTACAACCGCGCGTCCGCCGACGCCGACGGCAAGCCCTGGAGCGAGCGCAAGAAGTATGTGTGGTGGGACGAGGACACCCAGCGGTGGACCGGCAAGGACATCCCGGACTTCCCGGCGGACAAGCATCCGCACGACCTCGGGGATGCGGACGAGGGCGGCGCTGCCGCCCTCGCCGGGAACGACGCATTCGTCATGCAGGCCGACGGCCGCGGCTGGCTGTTCGCGCCCTCGGGCATGGTCGACGGTCCTCTCCCCACGCACTACGAGACGGTCGAGTCGGCGATCCCGAACCCGCTGTACGGCCAGCAGGCGAACCCCACCCAGATGACCATCACGGATCGCGACAACATGAACGCCCCGGGCATCACCGGTACGGCGGCCGAGGGCGAGGTCTACCCGTACGTGTTCACCACCTACCGCCTCACCGAGCACCACACCGCCGGCGGGATGAGCCGCTTCCTGCCGTACCTGGCCGAGCTGCAGCCCGAGCTGTTCTGCGAGGTCTCTCCGGAGCTCGCCGAGGAGGTCGGGCTGGAGCAGAACGGCTGGGCGACGGTGATCACCCCGCGGTCCGCGATCGAGGCCCGGGTGCTGGTCACCCGACGCATGAGGCCGCTCCAGGCGGCCGGCCGCACGGTGCACCAGATCGGGATCCCGTACCACTGGGCGCAGGGCACCGAGGCCGTGGTCTCCGGTGATGCGGTCAACGACCTGATCGGGATGAACCTCGATGCCAACACGCAGATCCAGAACTCCAAGGTGATCGCGTGCGCCCTGCGCCCCGGCCGTCGTCCGCGCGGGCCCGCCCTGCGTGATCTGGTGGCAGACTTCCAGGATCGGGCCGGGATCAGTCCGACGACGGCGGAGAGCACGCTGGACATCGGTCCGACCACGGCTGAGCCGTCCGCTGAGCTCGCGGTCGACGACCCCCGAGGGGCCGACACCGCCTCTGGAGAGGAGCACTGATGGGATCGCTGATCGAATCCGCAGGACGCCCGGGCGCCGATTCCGGCTGGGAGCACGAGCATCCGCGCAAGGGGTTCTTCACCGACACCTCCATCTGCATCGGCTGCAAGGCCTGCGAGGTGGCCTGCAAGGAATGGAACCAGAACCCGACCGACGGGGACCTCGAGCTGCTCGGCTCCTCCTTCGACAACACCGGGGAGCTGGGTGCGAACACGTGGCGCCACGTGGCCTTCGTGGAGCAGGATTCCGAGCGCATCGAAGAGGCCAAGGAGTCGGGCCGACGCCTCGTCAGCCTGGGCATGCCCACGGTGGGCCCCCGCTCCAGCGGACCGCGCCCCGGTGCCCCCTCCACCCCGGGCGGCCGTCCTGGCGATGACCTGACCGGTGAGGACACCACCCCGCCGGACACCCCCGAGTTCCGCTGGCTGATGTCCTCTGACGTCTGCAAGCACTGCACCAACGCCGGCTGCCTGGACGTGTGCCCGACCGGCGCGCTGCACCGCACCGAGTTCGGCACCGTCGTGGTGCAGCAGGACGTCTGCAACGGCTGCGGGACCTGCGTGGGCGGTTGCCCGTTCGGCGTGATCGAGCGTCGGGACGACGGCACCATCTCCCCGCGCTCCTCCCGCGACGAGGGGGAGCAGAAGGATCCCGACCACGGGACCGCCAACAAGTGCACGCTCTGCTACGACCGGCTCGTCGTCGGCGAGACCCCCGCGTGCGCGCAGACCTGCCCGACCACCTCGATCAAGTTCGGCGACCGCGAGGACATGGTCGACAGCGCCGAGGAGCGTGTGCAGCAGCTGCACTCCCAGGGCATGACCGAGGCGCGCCTGTACGGCGCTAACCCGCACGACGGCGTGGGCGGGATCGGCTCGGTGTTCCTGCTGCTGGACGAGCCGGAGGTCTACGGCCTGCCGCCGGACCCCCAGGTGCCCACGAAGGAGCTCCCTCAGATGTACCGGACCGCCGGCGTCGCCGCTCTCGGGATGGTCGCCGCGACCGCCCTCGCCTTCCTCGGAGGGCGTCGGTGACGCACGCAGCCCATTCCGAGTACGACTCCTACCGGCCCCCGGAGCCGCCCCGGCGCAGGCGTCGACGCGGCGGGGGTCTCGGCAGCCGCTCCGGACGGCCGGGCCGCCCCGGCCAGGCCGGTGGTGGCGACGGCTCGCGCGAGATGCCGATGGTCGAGGACGTCGAGTTCAGCTCCTACTACGGCCGTCCCGTCGTCAAGGCTCCGCCGTGGGAGTGGCCGATCGGCCTGTACCTCTTCGTCGGCGGGCTGGCGGGCGGTTCCGCGCTGCTCGGCGCCGGCGGATCCCTGACCGGCCGTGCCGGGCTGCGCCGCACGGCACGCCTCACCGCCGTCGGCGCCGTCGGGGTGGGCCTGCCGGCACTGGTCATGGACCTCGGGCGCCCGGAGCGGTTCTTGAACATGCTGCGCGTGTTCAAGCCGACCTCGCCGATGAGCATGGGCACCTGGCTGCTCTCGGCCTTCGGCACCGCTGCCGGTGTCGCCGCCGCAGGTGAGATGGACCGGATGACGGGGGAGCGGCTGCCGCTGGGCCGGCTCCGACCTCTGCTGCGCGTCGCGGAGGGCGCGGGCGGTGCAGGCGCCGCCGTGCTCGGCGCGCCGCTGGCGGCGTACACGGCCGTCCTGTTGGGCGATACTGCGGTGCCGACCTGGGCTGCCTCGCGCAAGGGTCTGGCCTATGTGTTCGTGTCCTCGGCCGGGATGGCCGCAGGCGGCGCAGCCATGATCACGACCCCGACGGCGGAGGCCGGACCTGCCCGAACCCTGGCCGTGCTCGGCGTCGCGGGGGACCTGATCGGGATGCGCTTCACGAAGGAGCAGATGCATCCGCTGGAAGCCGAACCGCTCGAGACCGGCGGCGCAGGGTGGAAGCTCCGCCTCTCCGAGGGCCTCGCGATCGCGGGCGGTCTCGGCACGCTCCTGGGAGGACGCCACCGGGGGATCGCGACCCTCAGCGGCCTCGCGCTCGCCTCGGCCTCGGCGCTGACTCGCTTCGGGGTGCTCGAGGCCGGGCTGGAATCGGTCAAGGATCCGCGCCGCGTCATCGAACCGCAGCGCGAGCGCCTCGAGAAGCGCCGTGCCGCCGGCATCACCGACGACTCGATCACCACCGGCCCCCGCCCGGCAGCTCCGGAGCAGCCCGGATCGGACTCCGAGTCGCAGGTGCCGGGGTCGGCAGCACCGATGGAGTAGTACCCGAAGGAGTGGGTCTCGAAGGGGTGGGCACCGATGGGGTGGGCTCCGAGGAATCTCGCGTCGGAGCTCCGGGACCGCTGGCCGCGCCGGTCAGCGCGCGGGGACGGCTCAGCGCACGTCGATCCCCGCACCCTCCACCGTCTCGCCGATGATCGGGTACCCCGGGACCTCGCCGACCACGAGCAGCCCGCCGGACGTCTGGGCATCCGCGAGCAGCAGCAGATCGTCCTCCGTGATGCCCGCTCCGGGGCGCACGCTCTCGCGCACCCACTCGAGGTTGCGACGGGTCCCGCCGGAGACGTAGCCGTCGCGCAGCGCCTCGGCCGCCCCGTCGATCAGCGGCACGGAGGCCCGGTCGAGCACGACGCCCACACCGGAGGCCCGCGCCATCTTGTGCAGATGCCCGAGCAGACCGAAGCCGGTCACATCCGTCGCCGCTTCGGCCCCGGCGGCCAGCGCTGCCTTCGCGGCATCCCGGTTCAGGGAAGTCATGCTCGCGATCGCGGCCTGGGAGACGTCGCCGGTCGTCTTCATCCGGTTGTTCAGCAGGCCCACGCCGATCGGCTTGGTCAGCGTGATCGGCAGCCCGGCCCGGGCGGCGTCGTTGCGCAGCAGACGGTCCGGATCCGCAGTGCCGGTGACAGCCATGCCGTACTTGGGCTCGGGATCATCGACCGAGTGCCCGCCGATCACCGGTACGCCAGCCTCCTTCGCGACCTGCAGACCGCCCGCGAGGACCTCGCGGAGCAGGTCGAAGGACAGCACGCCGCGCGGCCAGCCCACCAGGTTGATCGCCACCACGGGGTCCCCGCCCATGGCGTAGATGTCCGACAGGGCGTTCGCGGCGGCGATGCGGCCCCAGTCGAAGGGGTCATCGACCACCGGCGTGAAGAAATCCGCGGTGGAGAGCACAGCGGTCCCGCCGTCGATGCGCACGGCCGCGGCGTCGTCGCCGTCGTCCAGTCCCACGATAACCGAGTCGTACTGCTGGCCGGACAGGGCCGCGACGACCTCCTCGAGCTCGCCGGGCGGGATCTTCGAGGCGCAGCCACCGCCGTGCGCCATCGTCGTCAGGCGGATCGTCGGAGTCGTGGCGGAGGGCGTGCTGACAGGAGAGATCGGGGAGTCGCTCATGCTCGGAGCCTACCCATCCGCATGCCGTTCTCGACCTGATCCCAGCGGGCTCTCGGCCGGATCTCGGCCGTCCCTCGACGGGTTCTCGGCCGGATTCCGGCGGACAGGCCGGCATTCTCCCGGCACTCTCCCCAGCGCTGGTCCGAGTACCGTCCCCTGCACTCTCCCCAGCACTGTCCTCAGTGCGGAGCACCTGGTGGGGCGGTGATACCTTGACCCGTGGAGGCGTACGTGTCCTGGTGGGCGCCCCGGTCTTCAAAACCGGTGAGACCGAGCATCTCGGTCTGGCGGGTTCGATTCCCGTCCGCCTCCGCCACCCGCCTGATGCCGCCGCGGGAGCGGCGAACCGCCGCCGTCGGCCCGAACGAGGAGGTTCCCGTGCCCGAGTCCGTGGAGCGCCCGGAGGCGGTCGAGGACCCCCGCCGTCGCATCCCGCGCACCGACCTCCTGCTCGCGCATCCGCAGGTCGCCCGTGCGAGCGCAACGATGAGCGACCTGGTGGTGCGGGACATCGTGCGCGCCGCGCAGGCCCGTGCACGAGCCGGTGAGATCGCCCCGGAGCAGGTGCTGGATGATGTGCGCGCCGCGATCGGGGACCGCCCGTCCTCCTCCCTGCGCCCGGTGCTCAACGCCACCGGGGTCATCGTGCACACCAACCTCGGTCGGGCACCGCTGTCGGCCGCGGCGCGGGAGGCCGTCCTGGACGCCGCCGGATACACCGACGTCGAGTTCGACCTCGCCACGGGTGCTCGGGCTCGCCGCGGCGCCGGCGCCCGGGCCGCCCTGCTCGCCGCCTGCCCGGAGGCGGAGGACGCGCTCGTGGTGAACAACGGTGCCGCAGCCCTCGTGCTCGCCACCACCGCGTTGGCGGGGACGGCGGACGTCGTGATCAGCCGCGGCGAGCTGATCGAGATCGGGGCGGGCTTCCGTCTCCCGGACCTGATCGCCTCGGCCGGTGCCCGGATCCACGAGGTCGGCACCACCAATCGCACCCATCTGGCCGATTACACGGAAGCGCTCGGAGAGCGGACCGGCTGCGTGCTGCGCATCCACACCAGCAACTACCGCATCATCGGTTTCACCAGCGAGGTCGGGATCGCTGAGCTCGCCGAGCCGTGCCGCGCGGCCGGAGTGCCGCTGCTCGCGGACCTCGGCAGCGGACTGCTCGCGCCCGACGTGCACCTGCCGGAGGAGCCCGATGCGGCCTCCGCACTCCGGGACGGCGCGGATCTGGTGATCGCCAGCGGGGACAAGCTGCTCGGCGGTCCCCAGGCCGGCATCCTGCTGGGCAGGGCCGACGTGATCGCCCGCCTGGCCCGCCACCCCCTGGCGCGGGCCGTGCGCGCGGACAAGCTCGCCCTGGCCGCTCTCGAGGCCACCCTGACCGGAACCGCCCCGCCGGTGATCGACTCCCTGCATGCGGACCCGGACCAGCTGCACCAGCGGACCGCTCGGGTCGCCGAGCGGCTCGGGGGCCGGCTCATCCCGCACGATGGCCGCGTGGGCGGGGGAGGAGGCGCCGAGGTGCCGTTGCCCGGCTGGGCCGTCGCCCTCGAGGCCGAGCTCGCTGCTCCCTTGCGCACCGGGGACCTCGCCGTCGTGGCCACCGTGCGCGACGGCGACTGCCTGCTGGACCTGCGCACCGTCCCGCCCGAGCAGGACGATCGCCTCGTCGCGGCCGTGGACTCGGCGCGCGCGGTTCTCGCGGCGGCGGGGGAGCCGGACCGCCGATGAGGCAGGTGATCGCCACCGCCGGTCACGTCGACCACGGGAAGTCCACCCTGATCAGAGCGCTGACCGGGAGCGACCCCGACCGGTTCGCGGAGGAGAAGCAGCGCGGGCTGAGCATCGATCTAGGCTTCGCCTGGACCGTGCTGCCCTCGGGACGCGAGGTGTCCTTCGTCGACGTCCCGGGCCATGAGCGGTTCCTGGGCAACATGCTCGCCGGGCTGGGCCCTGCCCCGATCGTGTGCTTCGTGATCGCGGCCGACGAGGGCTGGAGCGCGCAGTCCTCCGACCACCGCGACGCGATCGCGGCCCTCGGCATCGACCAGGGGATCCTCGTGATCACCCGCCTGGACCTGGCTCCCGACGGGGTCGGGGAGGTCCTCGCCGAGGCCCGTCGCGAGCTCGCCGGGACCGGCCTCGAGGATGCTCCCGCCGTCGGGGTCGCCAGCACCACCGGGGAGGGTCTGGATGCGCTCCGGGACACGCTGGACGCTCTGGTCGCCACCGCACGCGAACCGTCCGCGCAGGAACGGGTGAGGCTGTGGGTGGACCGGTCCTTCACGATCGGAGGCGCGGGCACCGTGGTGACCGGGACCCTCGCCGCCGGGACCCTCACCCGGGGCCACCGTCTGGAGCTGTGCGGCGAGCAGCGCGGCGGCGAGGTCACCGTGCGCGGGCTGCAGACCCGGGGCGACGCGGTGGAGTCGATCGGCCCCGTGAACAGGGTCGCCGTGAACCTGCGCGGGATCGGCACCGACGAGATCGGCCGCGGGGACGCACTGCTCACACCCGGTTCCTGGGCCACGTCCTCCCTGCTCGACGTGCGCCGGGTGGGCGGCGCGGGGCTCGCCGACGCGCCCGCGGAGCTCACGGTGCACATCGGCACCGCAGCCGTCCCCGCCCGGGTGCGGCCTCTCGGGGAGGGTCACGCCCGCCTCACCCTGTCCCGTGCGCTGCCACTGCGGGTGGGCGATCGGATGGTGCTGCGTGGCAGCGGGAGCGCATCGGTCCGCAGCGGTGTGCAGGTGCTGGACCTGGACCCTCCGCGCCTGGAACGTCGCGGCGACGGGACACGGCGCATCCGCACCCTCGAGGCGATGCCGGCCACCGGCGACGTCGGCATCGAGGTCTCCCGCCGGGGAGCGCTGCGACGCGAGCATCTCGCGCGCACCGGGATCCACGTGCCCTCGCAGCTGCCGACGAGCGTGCGCGCCGCCGGGGACTGGCTCGTCGACGCCGCGGCGCTGGAGGATTGGGCTGCTGGGCTGCGAGCACAGGTGGAGGCCGACCGTCGAGCCGACGCCCTCTCGCCCGGCGTGCCGAGGAAGGCCGCGATCGACGCGCTCGACCTGCCCGATCCGGTGCTGCTGGACGCCGTGGTGGGCGCCGCCGACCTGCGGTTCTGGGACGGCCGCGTGCAGGACGCGCAGGAGACCTCCGGCCTCGGCGCTGCGGAGACCGGCATCGCCGAGCTGGAACGGCGTCTGGGGGACGGGCCCTTCCGGGCTCCGGAGGCCGACGACCTGGTGCAGCTGCGGCTGGGCGCTCGCGAGCTCGCCGCGGCGGCCCGTCAGGGACGCGTGCTGCGCCTGAGCGGGGAGGTGATCCTCCTGCCGAGCGCGCCCGCCCTCGCCATGCGGGAACTCGCTCGCCTGCCCCCGCCGTTCACGGCCTCCCAGGCCCGCCGAGCCCTCGGCACCACGCGCCGGGTCATGATCCCGCTGCTCGAGCATCTCGATGCGCGCGGGTGGACCCGGCGCGTGGACGCCGGGCACCGGGAGATCGTGCGCTGACACCGACGAGCCGTCGGCCCCTGCGCCTCAGCCCTTCGCGCGCGGGGTCTTCACGGGCGGCTCGCCCAGCTCGACGTCCTCGGTGAGGATCTCGTCGGTCTCCGCAGCAACGAGCTCGAGCGACTCGATCCGCCCGAGCGCCGTGAGATCGGCCGAGGCCGCTTCGAGATGCGCGAGCACGGGCGCCGAGGCGACGACCTTGACCCGCAGGATCGGGGTCTTCTGCGAGACCTTCGCGTCGGACTTGATGCGGCGCACGGAGATCGCGGCCTGGGCGACGGAGTCCGCCAACGAGGCGTCCTGCCCGGCGGCCGCGTCGAACAGCGGCTCGGCGACCGGCCAGGGCTGCGTGTGCACGCTGCCCTCGCGCCACCACGACCACACCTCTTCGGTCGCGAACACGATCACCGGGGCGAACAGGCGCAGCAGCACCTCCAGCGAGATGGACAGCGCTGCGCGGGCCGAGGCCGCGCCGGCCTCGCCCGAGGGCGAGTTGCCGTGGGCGCGCTCCTTGACCAGCTCGATGTAGTCATCGCAGAACGCCCAGAAGAAGGGCTCGGTGACCTCGAGCGCACGGGCGTAGTCCATGTCGTCGAAGGCGACCGTGGCCTGCTCGACGACCTTCCCGAGCTGGGCCAGGAGGGCGCGGTCTAAGGGCTCGGTGACCGCGGCCGGATCCGCGGCCAGACGACCGGCGGGATCGGCGGGCGCCTGACCGAAGCCGAAGGCGAACTTCGAGGCGTTGAGGATCTTGATCGCGAGGCGTCGGCCGATCTTCATCTGGCCCTCGTCGAAGGCGGTGTCCACGCCCTGGCGGGCACGGCCCGCCCAGTAGCGCACGCCGTCGGAGCCGTGCTGCTCGAGCAGCCCGATCGGGGTGACCACGTTGCCCTTGGACTTGGACATCTTCTTGCGGTCCGGGTCCAGGATCCAGCCGTTGATCGAGGCGTGCTTCCACGGCAGGGAGTCCTGCTGGAGGTGGGAGCGCACGATGGTGGAGAACAGCCACGTGCGGATGATGTCGTGGCCCTGCGGCCGCACATCCATCGGGTACACGGTGTCGAAGAGGCCCGGGTCCGAGTTCCAGCCGCCCGCGAGCTGCGGGGTCAGCGAGGAGGTGGCCCAGGTGTCGAGGATGTCGGGGTCGGCGACGAAGCCGCCCGGCCGGTTCCGCTGCTCCTCGGTGAATCCGGCGGGCACGTCGATCGTGGGATCGATCGGGAGCTCCTCCAGGCCCGGGGTGAGCACAGTGCCGTAGTCCGTCTCGCCGCCCTCGCCCACCGCGTACCAGACCGGGAAGGGCACGCCGAAGAAGCGCTGGCGGGAGATCAGCCAGTCGCCGGCCAGGCCCTCGACCCAGTTGCGGTAGCGGGACTCCATGTACGCGGGGTGCCAGGTCAGCTCGCGTCCGCGCTCGATGAGCGCATCGCGCAGACCGCCCTCGGACTGGTCGCGGCCGCCGTTGGTGAGGTACCACTGGCGGGAGGTGACGAACTCGAGCGGCTTGTCGCCGTTCTCGTAGAACTTCACCGGGTGGCTGATCTTCTCGATCTCGCCGGTGAGGTCGCCGGACTCGGTGGCCATCTCCACCACGCGCTTCTGCGCGCTGAACACGGTCAGCCCGGCCAGCTCCGCATAGCGCTCCTGGCCCTCCGGGGTGGAGATCCACGGTGCCTCGGGCAGGAAGCGGCCGTCGCGGCCCACCACGGAGCGCGTGGGCAGTTCGAGCTCGCGCCACCAGGTCACGTCGTTCGCATCGCCGAAGGTGCAGATCATGGCGATGCCCGCGCCCTTGTCGGGCTGGGCGAGGGAATGCGCGAGCACCGGCACCTCGACGTCGAACAGGGGCGAGGTGACGGTGGTGCCGAACAGGGCCTGGTACCGCTCGTCGTCCGGGTGGGCGACGAGCGCGACGCACGCCGGCAGCAGCTCGGGACGGGTGGTGGCGATGACGACCTTCTCGCCGGTCCCGTCGGTGCGGGTGAAGCCGAGGCGATGGTAGGCGCCCTCGCGGTCGCGGTCCTCCTGCTCGGCCTGGGCCACCGCAGTGCGGTAGGTGACGTCCCACATGGTGGGGGCCTCGGCCTGGTACGCCTGGCCGGCCTCGAGGTTCTCGAGGAAGGCGCGCTGGCTGGTGGCCCGGGAGTGAGCGTTGATGGTCTGGTAGCTGTGATTCCAGTCCACGGACAGCCCGAGCGTGCGGAAGACGTCCTCGAAGGACTTCTCGTCGATCTCGGTGAGTCGCTCGCACAGCTCGATGAAGTTGCGTCGTGAGACCGGCAGCTGGTTCGCGGCCTTCGAGGACTTGTTGTCGCCGCCCTCCTGCGGGGGCGTGAAGTCGGCGTCGTAGGGGAGCGAGGGATCGCAGCGCACCCCGAAGTAGTTCTGCACCCGGCGCTCGGTGGGCAGGCCATTGTCGTCCCAGCCCAGCGGGTAGAAGACGTTCTTCCCGCGCATGCGCTGGTAGCGGGCGATCATGTCGGCCTGGGAGTAGCCGAACACGTGACCCACGTGCAGGGAGCCGGAGGCCGTCGGCGGCGGGGTGTCGATGCTGAAGACCTGCTCGCGCGTGGTGTCGGACTCGAAGGCGTAGAGCTTCCGCTCGCTCCATACACCGTCCCACTTCTCCTCCAGACCCTCGAGGGAGGGACGGTCGGGGATCGTGGAGTCAGGGCGCGGCGCGATATCGGTCATGGGGCTCATTCTTCCAGGTCTTCGTCTCAGTGCAACGCAGACGTCAGCAGTGTGAGCGCCCTCGCGTGCCGCCACGGCATCGACGTACCGTGACGGCATGCCTGTCGAACGCATCGCCGTGGTCTCGGACGTGCACGGGAACCTCACCGCCTACGAGGCCGTCCTCGCCGATATCGCCTCTCGCGGTATCCATCGCGTGATCAATCTGGGCGATGTCGTGGGCAAGGGGCCGCGCGGCTCGGCCTGCACGGCGCTGACCCGCGAGCGCTGCGAGAGCACCGTGCGCGGGAACTGGGAGGCCTTCCTCGCCGGGGACGGAGAGCTGTCCGGCGACGGGCTGCGATGGTGGCGGGCCGAGCTCACGGCGCAGGACCGTGCGTGGCTCCATGCCCTCCCCGGCAGCCTCGACCTGCGGCTCTCGGGCCGACGGGTGCGCCTGGTCCACGCCTCGCCGATCGACGAGTTCACCCGAGTGCACCGCGAGCCCGACGACGAGACGTTCGCGATGATGTTCGAGCCGACGCCCTTCACCGGTGATGCAGGGCGGGCCGACGTCGTCGCCTACGGCGACATCCATGACGCCTTCGTCTCGGCGCAGCCGGGCGCCACGCTCGTGAACGTCGGCAGCGTGGGCAACCCGCTCGACGAGCCGACGCCCTCCTACGTGATCCTCGAAGGGGATCCCGACGGGGACGTCCAGGTCCCCTTCGGGATCCAGTTCGTCCGGGTGAGCTACGACGCCGAGGCGGAGATCGAGGCAGCGGCCGCCTCCGGGATGCCGGCTCGGGAGATCCAGGCCTACGCGATCGAGCTGCGCACCGGGGTCTACCGCGGCCTCCACGCCCAGCTCGGACTGCGGTGACGGGCTCGCGCTGCCGCACCGCTGCACCGCCGCACCAACGAATCTCCGCATTTCCGCATTTCCGCACCGATGGCCGACGGCCGACCACCGACGGCCGACCACCGACGGCCGACCACCGACGGCCGGTGGCTGCGGGAGCCGGGTCAGGGCACGCGGTGGGTCCACTCCTCGGTGCTGAACTTGGTCGCCACCAGCTCGCGGGCCTTCGTGAGCTCGTCCTCGGTGTAGCCGGAGTCCACGGTGTCGTAGCGGGAGCGGAAGTAGTCCAGGAACCCCTCGATGATCTGGTCGCGGGGCAGACCGGTCTGTGAACGGATCGGGTCCACGCGCTTGTTCGCGCTGCGAGTGCCCTTGTCGGAGAGCTTCTCTCGACCGATCCGCAGCACCTCGCCCATCTTGTCGGCGTCGATGTCGTAGCTCATCGTGACGTGGTGCAGCAGCACACCGCCGGCGAAGCGGCGCTGGGCGGCGCCTCCGATCTTGCCCTGCTCGGAGGCGATGTCGTTGAGCGGCACGTAGCGGGCCTTCACGCCGATCTCCGCGAGAGCGCCCATCACCCAGTCATCGAGATAGGCGTACGCCTGCTCGAAGCTGAGGCCCTCGACCAGGGAGGTGGGGACCACCAGCGAATAGGTGATGCAGTTGCCGTGCTCCATGAACATCGCGCCACCTCCGGTGATCCGACGCACCACCCCGATGTCGTGCTTCGCCGCCCCCTCGGCATCGATCTCGTTGCGCACCGACTGGTAGGAGCCGATCACCACCAGCGGAGTGTCCCAGTCCCAGATCCGGAAGTGCGGGCGTCGGCGGCCGGCGATCACCTCGAGCGGCAGCACCTCGTCCAGGGCGACATGCATGACCGGCGGCAGCACCTGCGGACCGATCACATCGAAGGTGAGGTCGTCCCAGCTGGAGGCATGACCCAACGCCCGGCGGGTGGCGATCGCGACGGCCTCGGCGTCGAAGCCGATCAGCTGCACGGGATAGGGGAGGGACTCGATCCGTGTGGTGAGCGCGGAGGCGAGCTCCGCGGCGGTGGCCTCTGTCGCCATACCGTTCAGGGCGGCATTGAGCTCCTCGAGAGCGTCATCGGGTTCGAGGAAGAAGTCACCGAACACGTGGGCGGTCGCGATCCGATCGTCCTGGACCGTGACGTCGACCGCGACCAGCTTCCCTCCGCGCACCTTGTACTCGCCGTGCATGACGGTGTTCTCGTTCGGATGCTGGTTCGTGTTCTCGTTCGTCTCCGCCATGGGACCATCTTCCCCCACGACGAGGTGCGTGAGCGATCCGGGAGTGCACGAGCGATCTGGGAGTGCACGAACACTCTGGGCGTGCACGAACGATCTGGGAGTGCACGAACACTCTGGGAGTGCGTGAACGCTCTGGAGTGCGTGAACGCTCAAGGGCGCTCACCTCATACGATGGTCAGCGACCGCAGCGCGCGGTGGACCTCCCACACGAAGTCCGCTGTCGACTGGCTCTTGCGTGGTGCGACCGCGTAGGTCTCCTCGGCACGGTCCGTGGAGGCTTCGCGGGTGACGCGCGGGATGAGGTTGCTCCAGTCGCGGTCACCGCCCACCCAGATCCGGTACAGCGTGCCGCTGTCGTCCCCGCGGCGCTGCAGGCGCAGGCTCAGAGTGGTCGAGGACAAGGCGGGCTGGCGCCGGGCCGGGGCCAGATCGAAGCCGCGATCCCGCAGCAGCAGGGGGTTGAAGATCGCCCACAGCAGCAGGCGCGCCCCCTCGACCTCGGGGGAGGCCGCCGTGCCGATCAGCTCGCCCAGATCGGGCAGGCCGGAGTTCTCACTGCGCCAGGCGCTGCGGCGATCGAGAACGGCGAGACGCTCGCGGGCGGCGTCGAGCTCCTCCTCGCTCTCGAGCAGACCGATCCCCAGTGGGATCGGTGTCGACCCGGTGCGCACCAGGTGCACGGGGGAGCCGTGCTCGACCTCGCTGAACTCGAGGCCCGTGCGAGTCCGGCTGACCCCGGCCTGGAGATGGGCCTCGGTCTGGCCACGACGGGTGGAGAAGCGGGGGCTCGCGCCGAGCACGGTACGGCTGGCCTGGTGGAGCACGTCGAGGTGGGCGCGGAACTCGCGGGCGGTGCGGGTCTTGGTGAGCAGACGTTTGGGCTCGACGGGGAACTGCACGAGCGGTCGGCCTGCGTTCTCGCCCACCTCGCCGATCGTCGCCCACAGGTGCGCATGTCCCGGATCCGCCTTGGGCATCCGTCGGCCCAGCCGTCTCCAGCTGGTGACCACGACCCCCTCGGGCACCTGCCCATCGAGGTCTGAGTAATCGCTGCGGCGCGAGACCGCGAGGAGGAGGTGGTGCGGGGAGGTGCCGAGGGCGCCGCGCATGGCCCGCAGCTCCTTGGTGCTGAACGGCCCGCCCACTCGCAGGGCGACAGCGAGGCTGGCGCTGTCATCGGATTCGGAGCTGGTGGGCAGCATCTCCGCGAGCAGATCGGGGGAGACCCGGCGCAGCCGCGGCGAGGCCACGATGCTGCCGGTGGTGTGGTCGGTGCGGGCGATGGTGTGCAGGAAGGCATCACGGCTGCGCGGGGACATCAGGACGAATTCGAGCATGTTGCGCAGGATCACCTCGACCCGGGTGTGCTGCTCGGCGGAGGCCTCGAGGTCCGGGGAGCTCATCGATCGGTCCACGGCGTAGGTCAGCATCTGGCCGACGGTGGCGTACGAGCGGGCCATGATCCTCCGTTCCGACCGGTGGGCAAGACACGGTTCCGGGTGCGCGATAGTCGGCCATTATCACTCGCCCAGGTCGGTCATCACCGCAGGTAGGGACTGGCGGGCGTGTCGCACTGCGAGATGCGAGGGGCTATGCCCGTCCCGGGCGTGCCCCGTGCGTGTAGATCTGCCGCACCAGGTCCTCGATCGCGGGCTCGGTGAGGGAGAGGTCCCGCACGTCCGCCTCGGAGCTGATCGCGGACAGCAGCGTCGGGACGGTCAGCTCGGCACCCGCGAAGCGGATCCGGTGACGGATCCCGTCGGCCTCGCTCACCGAGGTGGTCGAGGCGCCGGGCAGGGTCAGCATGTCGACCGGTTCGGCCAGGTCCACGATCAGCTCGCGGGGCGCGCCGAGATGCTGCCGGAACGTCTCCAGGGCGCCGTCGTACGCGACCGTCCCGGAGTTGACCACGACGATCCGCTCGCACAGTCGTTCCACGTCGTTCATGTCGTGCGTCGTGAGGAAGAGCGTCGTCCCCCGCTCGGCGCGATCCTCGCGCAGGAAGCGGCGCAGCCCTTCCTTGGAGACCATGTCGAGCCCGATCGTCGGCTCATCGAGCACGACCAGGCGCGGGGAGTGCAGCAGTGCGGCCGCGACCTCGCCGCGCATGCGCTGGCCGAGCGAGAGCTGGCGCACCGGCCGCCCCAGGAACGGCCCGAGGTCCAGGCCGTCGACGAGGCGTGCCAGCCGCTCGTCGCGCCGGCGATCGGTGAGGCGGTGCATCGAGCCGAGGATCCTGTAGCTGTCGCGCAGTGGGAGGTCCCACCAGAGCTGTGAGCGCTGGCCGAAGACCACCCCGATCTCCCGAGCCAGGTGGCGCCGTTCGGGGACGGGGTCCCTGCCCAGCACACGCAGGCTGCCGGAGCTGGGCCGGAGGATCCCGGTCATCATCTTGATCGTCGTCGACTTCCCGGCACCGTTCGCGCCGACGAAGCCCACCGCCTCACCGGGGGCGATCGCCAACGAGATCTCGTCGACTGCTCGCACTGTCTGCCGGCGTCGACGACGGGCCCCGGGGACGGGAGCGCGCACGACGTAGTCGCGACGCAGGCCGCGGAGCTCGATCACGGGGCCGTCGGCAGGTGCGGGGCCTTCGGTCGGCGCGCGGCCGTCGGCTGATGCGGGGCCGTCGGCTGATGCGCGTCCGCCGGACGTTGCCTCGGCAGGGTTCTCGGGCGTCGTGCTGGGCATGGTCATCCACCTGCTCCTGTATATCTGCGGACCCCCGCGCGCCAGAGCAGGCCGGCCACGATCCAGACGAGGACCGCGGCGGGCAGACCCATCCAGCCGGCCCAGGACGGGACCAGCGCAGGCCCGGGCATCTCCAGCAGCGCGAGGGTGGGGGCGTAGGCGATCAGCGTCGCCGGTACGACGAAGGTGAAGAAGGCGCGCATCGGCAGGGCGAAGACGGCGCCGGGTGTGGTGGCGACGTAGTTGCTGCCGTAGGTGAAGGCATTGGCGAACTCGCGTCCGTCCACGAGCCAGAACTGCAGGGCGCCGGCCATCGTGAAGAGGGCTCCGAACAGCAGCGCGCCGGCGAGGGGAGCGAGCACGGCGAGCGCGAGGGCCGACGGCGTCGGGGAGAAGCCGGCGATCGCGAGGGCGGTCCCGTACATCGCGAGTCCCACCACGATGCGTCCGATCCGGCGCAGCGACAGGTCCAGGCTCGAGATCTGCAGGAGCAGCGGCACCGGGCGGATCATCAGGGTCTCGAGCTTCCCGGATCTGATGTATGAGGACAGGTTGTCGATCTCCCCGAAGAGGAGGTCTCCGATGCCGAAGGCCAGGGCTCCGAGACCGTAGACCACGGCGACCTGGGCGAGGGTCATCCCGCCCAGCGTGCCGACCTGCGAGAGGATCACCCACAGCTCGAGGAACTCGGTGGCCACGATGAGCACCTGCCCCGCGACGTCGGTGACGAAGCTGGTGCGGAACGTGGCCTGGGACCGGATCCGCGACCCGTAGAGGGTCGCCACCATCCTGGCGCTGGACACCTGACGATCCGCCGGATCGGGGCGTCGGGAACGCTCAGCCACCCTGCACCTCCACGCTCCGCACGCCGGCCCGCAGCATCAGGTGAGCCATGAGGGCGAGGACGATCAGCCAGCCCGCCTGGGTCGCCACCAGCGGGAGCGCCTCGAGCGGAGGGACTCTGCCGGAGAGGGTGTCGATCGGGGTCTGGATCATGGAGGGGAAGGGCGTGGCGCGGGCGATCGTCAGCAACCAGTCGGGGAACCACAGGATCGGGATGAGGAAGCCCGAGAGCAGGTTCATCACGGCGTTGTAGACGATGGTGAGACCGCGGGTCTCCAGCAGCCAGAACGCCGCGAGGTTCACCATCATGTCCGCCAGGAACGCCACGGTGATCGCCAGCAGCAGGGAGAAGGCGCCGAGGAGGTAGGACAGCGGGCTCTCGGGCAGGGCGAGGCCGGTGACGAGTGCTCCGACGACCAGGGGAGGGATGCCCCGTCCCAGCAGCAGGAATCCGGAGCGACCCAGCTTCTGTGCGTAGTGGAGGCCGAGGAATGACGTGGGACGCAGCAGGTCGATCGCCACATCGCCCTGGTGGACACGCTGGGAGACCTCGCGGGTGCCGAAGGCCTCGATCGGGGCCAGCAGCGCCTGACCGAGCCAGACATAGGTCGCGGCCTGCGCGATCGTGTACCCGTTGAGCTCGCCGCCGGCACTGGCGATCGCCGCGAACATGATCGAGGCCCGGATGAACCCGAAGACGGTGTTGGTGAAGACCCCTGCAGCGGTCGCCATCCGGTAGGTCGAGTACTGGCGGAATGATGCCGAGGCGATCGACCAGTACGTAGGCACTCGCGCGAGCTTAGTGGGCTGAGAAGTGCTTCACAAGGTCTGCGAGAGCCGGGATCGAGCGGTTCGGCAAGGGCTGCTGTCTGTCAGAAGGGCGGGTCCCCGAGGTCCTCGGGCGGGGGAGGAGCGTCGTCGAGTGCGGGATCTTCCGGTCCGCCCTCGCGGAGGAACTGGTCGATGAATCCCGATCGGTCCAGGGCATCCAGCTCGAGGAACCATTGATAGCGGTCCCAGGAATCAGCCAGGGCCGTGGAGATGAACGGCGTGAGCAGGTCCCGTCGTGGCGCGGTCGTGATCCGGGCGCGCACCGGCGTGCCGATGGTCCAGCTGGTCGAGCCGTCATCGTTCCGCTCGGGGTCTATCAGTCGACGGGTCTTGTCATCGTGATGGCCCCAGTGGAGTCGATGAAGATTCCTGATGCTGGTCGGTCCGCCTCGCGCGGGATGGGCGTGGTCGAACTCCTCGATGTGGTCGTTCTCGGCGTCACTGCTGGTTCTTCGCGTGCAGGTCGGCACGGCGCAGACGGGATCCCGCAGCCTCAGGTGCTCGACCATCGCGACGGTGGGCCGGTACTGATCAGCAGGTAGGGGGAGGAACTCGCCGCGCGTCGGATCGGTCAGCACCCGAAACCAGACGCTCTCCTGCGCAGCGAGCTTCCGAGCCATGTCGGCCGGCAGGGGGACCACGCCGTCATAGGTGGCAGGGGCATCGGAGAGTCCCATCAGGGTGAGCACCGGCACGACCACGTTGATGCGGTGCGCCGGTGCCGGGACATGCACGCCGCCGGTGTCCAGGACGGACCGGGTGATCACGGCGTATCGCAGTTCCGCCAGTGTCATCGCGGACAGTTCACGGGCGACGTCGCCATCGAGGTCGAACGGGATCGGAGTGCCATCCTCGAGCGCGTGGCGCTGCTGCGCCTGGATGGCTCTTGCCGCAGCGTCCAGACGCTGGGCGAGGGCGTGGATCTCGGGGATCGGTCCGGTGATGCGGAGGCAGGCCGTGCCGTCATCGACGGGAGAGCATTCCAGCGCCACGTCGCGCGTCTCCTCGGGGCGGGTGCGTGCCCCGTCGGCGTCGTACCAGGAGCGCAGCAGACGCAATTCGTCGTAGAACCGCTCCGCGGGAATGGACGACAAGTCCCATTCGGAAATGATTTCGTCGAATTCGGAACGTTGGTCGATCGTCAGATCTCGCGCATTGCGGATAATCCGGTCGAACCATTCCGTCGGAATGTCGCCCTGGGAGAGGCGGGCGAAAGTGGCCGGAAGCCCGTCGACGGCGAGATGGGCATCCTGCAGCAGGCGCGTGGCTCGGGACGTGGTGGTGCGCAGGGCGATCGCGACGGCGAGATCCGATTCGGCTCGGTCGTCTGCCAGGCCGTCATCGTCACGATCGACCCAGAAGGCCGAGGCCTGGGCGAGCAGGGCGGCTCGGTCCCGTGATGCGGCACGCTGCATCTCCAACAGACGCTCTGCAGATGCGGCCGCGGCTGGCCTGGACGTGAGCTTGCCACGCTTGACCAGTGATTCTCTGGTCAGTCGAGTGCGGGCGTTGACCGGGCGGCGAGGAGCGCGGCGAGTCGTCGTGCGTCGTGCGGTGCCACGCGGATCGCGGCCCGTGCTGAAGGCCGATGCGGGGGCGGAGGTGTCGATCGGGCCGACAGGTGATGCGGCAGATGGGGGCGTGCGGGATGCTGAGTCGTCGACGGGGGTGGACCGTGGTGCGGCAGGGCGCTCTGCAGAAATTGTCCTCACCTCCTTATCGATCAGCCTCACGGATGTTCGACGCGCCTCAGAGCATTCTGATGAGTGTCAAATAAGCATCTGAGTGGCGCCCTCTGATGTCTCTCGATTCTATAGCGTGGGCCTCGCGGGAACAAGACTTTGGGCTGATTTGGGGAAAGGTGTGGATAACCCGTATGTGTGGAGGAAAGGTCGCGACATGTGTGCGCGGGTGGTCGTGGCGGTCGGGTCAGCAGGCCGGGCCGACGGTGCGGGCGGCCTGATCGGGCGGCTCGCCCGGCCCGGTTCGAGGCGCTGCGGCGCGGCGCGGCCTTCGATCCGTCTACGCTGTGGCGGTCCCCGCCCCCGTACAGGAACCGGACCCCCATGAACAGCGCTGCCCGATCTCTGGACGGTGAGCGCGCGACCAGCGCTGCTCCCGTCCCTCGCCGTCCCCGTTTCGGGCTCCTGCCGCGGATCCTCGTGGCCATCGTGCTCGGAATCCTGCTCGGGCTCGTGATGCCCGAGGCCGTCGCCCGGGTCTTCACGACCTTCAACGGACTGTTCTCCGGATTCCTCGGGTTCCTCATCCCGCTGATCATCGTGGGGCTGGTGACGCCGGCGATCGGCGAGCTCGGCAGCGGTGCGGGGAAGATGCTGGCTGCGACCGCTGGGATCGCGTACCTGTCGACAGTCCTGTGCGGCATGTTCGCGCTCGGCCTGTCGCTGCTCCTGCTGCCGATGATGCTGAACGGAGAGAGCATCGGCTCGCTCGAGAACCCGGAGGATTCTGCGATCGCGGCGTACTTCGAGGTCGAGGTCCCGCCGGTGTTCGACGTGATGACGGCGCTGATCCTGTCCTTCTGCCTGGGGATCGGCCTGACCCTGGTGAAGCGAGGTGCGCTGCAGGAGTCCTTCGAGCAGCTGCGCACCATCATCGTGCGGATCATCGAGGCGATCATCATCCCGCTGCTGCCGATCTACATCTTCGGCATGTTCCTCGGGCTGACCATGAACGGTCAGATCTGGACCGTGATCGGCACCTTCCTCGCCGTGATCCTGCTGGTGTTCGCCATGACCGTGGTGGTGCTCCTGGGGCAGTACGGCGTGGCCGGCTGGGCGATGGGCCGCAATCCGTTCAAGATGCTCTGGACCATGCTCCCGGCGTACATGACGGCGCTGGGCACCAGTTCGTCGGCCGCGACGATCCCGGTGACCACGGAATGCGCGAAGCGCAACGGGATCCCCGATGCGATCGCCGACTTCGTGGTGCCGCTGTGCGCCACGATCCACCTGGCCGGGTCGACGCTGAAGATCACCACCTTCGCCGTGGCGATCATGATCGTCACCGGTATGCCGCTGAACGTGGGTGCCCTGGTGGGCTTCGTATTCATGCTGGGTGTCGTGATGATCGCGGCGCCGGGCGTGCCGGGTGGCGCGATCATGGCGGCAGCAGGCGTGCTGTCCTCGATCCTCGGGTTCGGCGAAGCCGCCGTCGGTCTCATGATCGCGGCGTACATCGCGATCGATTCCTTCGGCACCGCTACCAATGTCACCGGCGACGGAGCGATCGCCGCGGTGATGACGAAACTGTCGAAGGGGCGCGTCTCCGGCGACCTCGAGGTGGCGGGTGAGACGCAGTTGCAGGGCGTCTGAGCTCTCCCGCAGTGCCGACGATCTATGCGACACTGAACATATGAACACTTCTTCAGATGTGCGTGAGGTGATCGCATCCGGCCCGCTCGACACCCACGCACGGGTCGAACCGGCCGCGGCGATCAGCGCCGCATCCCGCCTCGCCGAGCATCTCGAGGAGGTGCGCGGCAGGCTCCCGGGGTCGTCCGCGATGGCCGACCTGGCTGATGTCTTCTCCCTGCTCGGCGACCCGTCGCGGTTGGGACTGCTGATCGCGCTGCTCGAGGAGGAGCTGTGCGTGAGCGACCTTGCACAGGTCACCCAGCACTCCGAATCCTCGGTCTCCCATGCGCTCAAGCTGCTGCGCGCGCACCGCATCGTCGCTGTGCGCCGCGCCGGCAGGAGGGCGTTCTATCGGCTCGATGACCCGCATGTGCGGCTGCTGCTGGAGCTCGCGATCTCCCACGCCGCCCACAGCGACATGCAGCACCCGGAACGGGAGCCGGAGGAGTCGAGGGAGCTGGGAGAGCAGGAGGCGTCATGACGCACGGTCATGGCTCGGTCCCGGCCGCCGGGCACGCCGGCGCTGCTCATCGCTGGCGCCTCGCCGTCGCCGTCGCGCTGATCGGTGTCTTCTTCGTCGTTGAGCTGATCGCCGGGCTGCTGTCCGGATCCCTCGCGCTCATCTCGGACGCCGGCCACATGGCGGCCGACGTCGTGACCCTGGCAGCGGCGCTCAGCGCGACGGTCCTCGCCGCCCGACCCGATCGCAGCGGCCGTCGCACCTTCGGCAACTATCGCCTGGAGGTGTTCGCCTCGCTGCTCGCGGTGCTGATCATGCTCGGCGTCGCGCTCTTCGTCGTGATCGGCGGAATCGGGCGCATCGGCAGCGCGGTCGAGATCGACACCGGGCCCATGCTCGTCGTGGGTGTGCTCGGCCTGATCGTGAACCTCATCGTGCTGCGGATGCTCCAGGGCGGGGCGGGAGAGAGCCTCAACGTCAAGGGCGCCTACCTCGAGGTCCTGGCGGACACCGTCGGCTCCGTCGGAGTGGTGGTGGCGGCGCTGCTGATCAGGTGGACGGGAGCGACCTGGATCGACACGGCGGTGGCGCTCGCCGTGGGTGCGTTCATCGCGGTGCGCGCCGTGATCTTGGCGAAGGAGGTGCTGGGCGTGCTCGGTCAGTCCGCTCCCCGCGACATCGATCCGAGCCGGGTGCAGTCCGAGCTCGAGGAGATCGACGGGGTCGCCGACGTGCACGACCTGCACCTGTGGACCCTCACTTCGGGGATGGAGGTCGCCACCGTGCATCTCGTCGTCGCCCCCGGTGTGGATCCCCACCCCGTGCTCGATGCCGCCCAGGAGCTGCTCGAATCCCGGCATGGCATCGCCCATGCCACGGTGCAGACGGAGCCGACCGATCACCACGGCTGCCTCGAGATCGGGTGGTGAGCGCCGGGTGGTGAACTCTGCCGTCCCGGGCCCGGCCCGCCCGCGTACCCTGAGGTCATGACCTCTTCTGCAGCAGATTCCGCCTCCTCGTCCGCGTCGTCGTCCGCTCCGGGCGCACCGTCCGCGGATGCGCTGACCGCTGTCGTTACGGGAGCCTCCTCGGGCATCGGCCGCGCCACCGCCGCCCGCCTGGTCGCCGACGGATGGCGGGTGCTGGCGGTCGCCCGCCGCGAGGAGAAGCTCGAGCAGCTCGCCGCCGACACCGGCTGCGAGGTGCTCGCGGTGGACGTCACCTCGGACGAGTCCGTCCAGGGGCTCGTGGCCCGCACCGAGGAGCTGTTCGGCGGCTCCCTGAACGCGGTCGTCCACGTTGCGGGAGGGGCCCTCGGCGTCGAGCACGCGGCCGACGCGGACCTCGAGAAGTGGCAGCGCATGTACGACATCAACGTGCTCGGTGCTGTCCGCGTCACCCGCGCGCTGCTGCCCGCGATCCGGGAGAGCCGGCGCGGGGACCTGCTGTTCGTCACCTCCGTCGCCGCGCAGGAGGCCTACCCGGGCGGTTCCGGGTACAACGCGGCCAAGGCCGGGGAGCACATGCTGGCCAATGCCCTGCGGCTCGAGCTGAACGGCGAGCCGATCCGGGTCATCGAGATCGCCCCTGGCATGGTGCGCACCGAGGAGTTCTCGCTCGTGCGGCTCGGGGACCAGGATGCGGCGGACAAGGTCTACGACGGTGTCGAGCGACCGCTGACCGCGGAGGACTGCGCCGACGTCATCTCGTACGCGTTGGGCGCTCCGCACCACGTGAACCTCGATCTGGTCACCGTCCGGCCGCTGGCACAGGCGGCCGCGCACCGCGTCGCCCGCCACCAAGGGGTCTGATGACGGCCGGGGGCATGGGGCTCGCAGGCGGCATGGGCAGAGGGATGCGCGGCGGCGGACCGCGGGGCCCGCAGCAGAAGCTGGAGCCTGGTCAGCGACCGGACACACGTCGCGTGCTCTCCCTGTTCGCCCCCTACCGCGGCACTCTGCTCGTGGTGCTCGCCCTCATCGCCCTCGGCGCCGCGGCCGGGGTCGTCTCCCCGTTCCTGATCCGGGAGATCGTCGACGTCGCCCTGCCGGAGCAGCGGGCGGACGTGCTCGGCTGGTCCGTCGGCGGACTGGTCGCGGTGACCGTGGTCTCCAGCGCCCTCGGCGTCAGCCAGGCGATGCTGTCGACCCGGGTGGGCCAGGCGGTCATGCACGATCTGCGCGTCTCCGTCTACGCGCACCTGCAGCGCATCGGGCTCGGATTCTTCACGCGCACCCGCACCGGCGAGATCCAGTCCCGCATCTTCTCCGACATCGGATCCATGCAGGCCGTGGTCACCTCGGTGATGACCCAGATCGTCTCCTCCGCGGCCGGCGTGCTGATGGCACTGGTGGCGATGGTCGCCCTCGACTGGCGCCTCACGCTGTTCTCCCTCGTCGCCCTGCCGCTCGCGGTGTGGATGAACCGACGGGTGGGCCGACGCCGACGCGAGATCGTGCGCATTCGCCAGGAGAAGGCCGCAGACCTCTCCGCGGGCATCCAGGAGTCGCTGTCGGTTTCGGGGATCCTCCTGGGCCTGACCATGGGGCGCTCGCAGGCCCTCACCGAGGCCTTCACCGATGACTCCCGGGGTCTCGCCGATCTCGAGGTGCGCTCGGAGATGGCCGGTCGCTGGCAGATGGCTGTCTTCACCACGCTGATGGCCCTGTTCCCGGCGCTGACGTACCTGTTGGGCGGCCACCTCCTGTTCGCCGACCCCAGCGGCAGCGGCGTCACCATCGGCACCCTGGTCGCCTTCATCGCCCTGCAGTCCGGGCTGTTCCCCCAGATCAACGGTCTGCTGCGGGTCGCCACCCAGGTCAACAGCTCGCTCGCCCTGTTCACCCGGGTCTTCGAATACCTCGACATCCCGGTGAGCATCCAGGATGCGCCCGACGCGGTCGCCCTCGACGCCGACGAGGTGCGCGGTGTGATCCGCTTCGAGGGCGTCACCTTCGCCTATCCCGGCGCCGATGCCCCTGCGCTGGACGACGTGGATCTCGTGGCGCCGGCGGGGAAGCACACAGCGCTGGTGGGGGCCACCGGCTCGGGCAAGACCAGCACCGGCTATCTCATGGCGCGGCTGTACGACCCCGACTCCGGACGGATCACCCTGGACGGCCACGATCTGCGGAAGATCACCCGCAGCTCCCTGGCGGACAGCCTCGGCGTCGTCACCCAGGAGACCTACCTGCTGCACTCCACGATCGCCGAGAACCTGCGGTTCGCACGGCCCGACGCCAGCGACGAGGAGGTGGAGCGGGCCTGCCGGATCGCGCAGATCCATGACCACGTCGTCGGCCTCCCAGAGGGCTACGCCACGGTGGTGGGGGAGCGCGGCTACCGCTTCTCCGGCGGGGAGAAGCAGCGACTCGCGCTGGCCCGCACGATCCTCCGCGACCCGCCCGTGCTCCTGCTGGACGAGGCGACCTCAGCGCTCGACGTCGCGACCGAGCGGGCGATGTCCGGCGCGCTGGACGCCGTCGCGCGGGGACGGACCACGATCTCGATCGCACACCGCCTCTCGACCGTGCGCCGCGCCGACCAGATCCTGGTCATGTCGCACGGGCAGATCGTCGAACGCGGGACCTACGACGAGCTGGTCACCCGCGGGGGAGTGTTCGCGCAGCTCGCAGCGCAGGACTCGGACCAGGAGGACGGCGCGCCGGTGCCGGAGCCTGGGACCTGACGTCGCCGGGCCTGTCGACGATCGCACCGGCGGCGTCGACGATCGCGCCGGGCCTGTCGACGATCGCACCGGCGGCGTTGACGATCGCGCCGGGCCGGTCGATGACCATGCCGGCGCTGTCGACGATGATCTCGGGCGCGTCTACGACGAAAGGCGGGGGGAGAGCACGGGGATGTCCGCCTCCCGCGGGATGTGCGCGGCTCGCCGCCGGGAGAGGATTCTCGGAGTGTTCGAGCAGACGCCTGCGAGCAGAGACCCGGCTGGAGCAGGGAATCGAGCGGGACTCGGCACGGCCTCCCGTTCGGCGGCCGGTGCCCACCACGGAGGAAGGACAGCAGGATGACGACGACGCAGCTGCACAGCCCGTCGCGCGCACGGCGCCGGGGCAAGCCGGCGGTCGGCCGCCCGTCGCTCTTCGTCCTGCTGCTGGGCTTCGCTGCGCTCGGCGTGATGGGCCTGCTCATCGCCGGTCCCAGCCTCGGGGTGCCGGTGTCGATCGGTGCGGCGGCCGGGCTGATGGGTCTGGTCGCCTTCGCCTGGGTGGTCGCGGGCCCGCGGCTCTGAGCTGCCGGACCGACCGGGCCGGCTGACCAGGCGGAGAGGGGACTCTTCGCGGGTGAGGGCGCAGCTACCGACGACGTGGGCTCGTCGGTACGGGGACGGACGTCTCGATCTCCCGAGCTGATGCCGATCGACCAGATGTCGATCGATCAGATGTCGATCTCGATCTCGCCCTCGCCGCGCGACACGCACGTGATCATCTGGTCCTCGTGCTCGTCGTCCATGAGGAACTCGTCCATGTGCTCGACCTCGCCCGAGACCAGCGGGACCACGCAGGTCCCGCACACGCCTCCTTCGCAGGAGTAGTCCATGTCGATGCCGGCGTCGAGCAGAGCCTGCAGGAGGGATTGGCCCTCCTCGACCTCGACCGTCATCCCGGACTTGAGGCACTTGGCGGTGAACGGCTCTCCGAACAGCGACATCTCGCTCCTTCTGCGTCGATCGCCCCGTGGGGCACAACCGTGGGACGTCCAGTTTCCCACGGGGGCGGCACGAGCCGGGAGTGAGGCCTGCCTCACTTCGGAGCGGCAGGTCGCGGGACGGCGCGGATCCACCAGGTCTCGGAGGACGGGTCAGTCCGCGTCCGTCGACCCCTCGGGGCCGATGGCCGGGCCGATCTCGAGCGGGAGGCTCCACATGCTGTCCTCGCCCGTCCGGGTGCCGGGCGGCGAGGGATCGAGGGCGAGCGCGGCCGGCCCGAAGGTCAGTACCAGCAGGGCGGAGGCGCCGAGCGCTGCGGCGCCGGCGGTGGCCCGACGGCCCAGGCGCGATGCGGGCTGGGGCACGATCTCGCGGCGGGACGTCGTCTCGAATGCCTCCGAGGCGCGGTCGGACGTGGAGGGCTCTGTCGGCGGGCGGTGTGCACCGCGGCGTTCGTCGTCCATGTCAGCTCCTTCTCCGGGGCCTGCCGGCTCTCTGCCGATGCCCCCATCTCAGATCCTCGACCTGTGCTCACCCTGTGCGTGCGGACCGGGTTCTCTGTGACATGGCCGCCCGGACCCCGCAACGCGTGGTCGAGCGTGCCTGCGGGGCTAGTGTCGACACGACATCCGTCATCGCCGTTCACCGATCCCTCACCAGGAGCCCGCCAGTGTCCGACTCCGCGAAGTCCGCTCTCGCCGCACTGCCCGCGCTCGCGCACCCCGACGGCAGCCCCGTCCGGGTGCTCGTGGTCGAGGACGAGCCGACCATCGCCGATCTGCTGCGGTTCCCGCTGCAGATGGTGGGCTGGGAGGTGACGCTGAGCGGCGACGGGCTGGCCGCGGTGCGACTGGCACGGGAACGGATGCCCGACGTCCTCGTCCTCGATCGGATGCTGCCGGGGATCGACGGGGTCGAGGTGCTGCGTCGGATCCGTGCGATGCAGCCCGACATCCCTGCCCTGCTGCTGACCGCCATGGACGCCCCCTCCGATCGCATCGATGGTCTCGCTGCCGGCGCCGACGACTACGTGACCAAGCCGTTCACGATCGAGGAGGTGCTGCTGCGCCTGCATCGCCTGGTCCAGCGCTCCGGCGCGGTGGCGCAGGGCAGCAACGAGCTCGTGGGCGGGGATCTGGTGATGAACCTCGACACCCACGAGGTCTCCCGCAGCGGGGAGGCCGTCGCGCTGACCGCCACCCAGTTCCAGCTGCTGCACTACCTCATGGAGAACCCGCAGAAGGTGCTGTCGAAGACGCAGATCCTCGAGGCGGTGTGGAACTACGACTTCGGCGGCCAGGCCAACATCGTCGAGCTGTACATCTCCTACCTGCGCAAGCGGATCGATCTCGGCCGCGAGCCGATGATCCATACCGTGCGCGGTGCCGGTTATGTGCTCAAGCCGGCTTTCTGAGGGGCATACGGTGAGCACCGTCCCGTCGTCGACGGAGGGCTCCGCCCCCGACGCTCTCCCCGGCCGTCGGCGAGCCGGGCTGCGGACCACGCTGGTGGCCCTACTGGTCGTGACGGTCGCCGTGGTGTGCCTGGCGCTGGGCCTGCTGACCCACGCGAGCCTCAGCAACCAGCTCGACGCGGAGCTCGATGCCCAGCTGCAGCGCGCCGCCGATCGTGCCGTCGGCCGCGAGCAGCTGCAGGACGCTGGTCCCACCGAAGCACCGGACCCGCACGGGCCGCCGTCCGGCGAGGGCCCGGACAGCGGAGAGTTCGAGCTCACCGCCCGTGGCGAGCGCAAGGGCGGGAGCGGCGGCACGCTCGACTCGGCCGTCTGGCGCGATCAGGACGGTGAGGTGCGCGAGCTCCCCGCCGCGGACCTCCGTGAGCTCGAGGGGGTGATGGCGGAGGCCGAGCGCGCTGGGGCGGCGCCGGTGTCCCTCTCCCTCGGCACGTACCGGGTGGTCGTGCGCCCGGTCGACCAGGGCGCCGTCGTCGTCACCGGGCTGCCGACCGATTCCCTGCGCTCGACGCTGCTGCGCCTGGACCTCACCCTGCTGGCCGCCGGGGCCGTCGCGCTCGCCGTGACCGGCATCGGCGGGTCACTCATCATCCGTCGCACCCTGCGCCCGCTCGAAGGCGTCGCCGATCTCGCCTCCGATGTGGCCCGCACACCGCTGGGCAGCGGGACCGTGAGCATCGACGGTCGCGTGCCCGTCGAGCACTCGACCCCGGGGACCGAGGTGGGGGACGTCGGCCGGGCTCTGAACCTCCTGCTGGACAACGTGGAGGAGGCGATCGAGGTGCGCCAGCGCAGCGAGGACGGGATGCGCCGTTTCATCGCGGACGCCTCCCACGAGCTGCGCACGCCGCTGACCGCGATCCGCGGCTACACCGAGATGCTGCGGCTGACCGAGGACCTCGGCGAGCGCGGCCAGCAGTCCGTGGACCGGCTCGAGGTGCAGTCCGCCCGGATGACCTCGCTCGTGGAGGACCTGCTGCTCCTGACCCGGCTCGACGACCGAGCTCCGCAGGTCCAGGACGAGGTGGACCTCGGCGAGATCGCCCTGGAGGCCGTGATGGACGCCCGCGCCGCCGCCCAGGACCACCCGGTGGACGTGCGCGTGCCCGACGAGCCCGTCGTGGTGCTCGGGGATCCCCGTCAGCTCAGCCAGGTCGTCGCGAACCTGCTGTCCAACGCGCGCAAGCACACCCCGGAGGGCACCGAGATCGAGGTGAAGCTGCGCTCGCAGGAGGGACGGGCGGAGCTGACGGTCCTCGATGCAGGACCCGGCATCGACCCTGCGCTGGTCCCCGAGGTGTTCTCGCGGTTCACCCGTGCCGACCGCGCCCGCTCCGGTGCCGAGGGCACGACGGGCCTGGGGCTGTCCATCGTCCGGGCGATCGCCGAGGCGCACCACGGCACCATCGACCTCAGCTCCTCGCCCGGTCGCACCGTGTTCACCGTGTCTCTTCCGCTCGCGGGCGGATGACCACGCAGCAGCCGCCGCGTACACTGGCCCGCATCGGCATCGACCCGGCCATCACCGGAGAGCCGCGGGAAGAACAGCCCGTCGCCCGCTCGCGGGCGCAGGTCCAGTAGAACCCGCCGGGACCAGCCCGTCATCGCTGAGGAACAAGGGGGCGCCCCTGCATCGGTCCGCCGGTGCGGACCAGGCGTCAACCGAGGTGGTACCGCGCCACCGGCCCTGCGCCGGAGAGCGTCCTCGGACATCGTGATGTCCCAGCCGTCGTCCCCTGTTCTTCCTCGGAGGTCCGTCCCATGGTCTACCCGGTCAGCGGAGACCCGCTCGTCCCCTCGCCGAACCTGCCCGCGCTCGAGAACGCCATCCAGGAGTTCTGGCGGACCGACGACACCTTCCGCGCCTCGATCGCCCAGCGCGAGGGCGCCGAGGAGTTCGTCTTCTACGACGGCCCTCCCTTCGCCAACGGTCTGCCCCACTACGGCCACCTGCTGACCGGTTTCGTCAAGGACGTCATCCCGCGTTTCCGCACGATGTGCGGCGACAAGGTCGATCGCCGCTTCGGCTGGGACACCCACGGCCTGCCCGCCGAGCTCGAGGCGATGCGAGAGCTCGGCATGACCGAGAAGTCCGAGATCGAGGAGATGGGCCTGCAGGCCTTCAACAACGCCGCGCGCAACTCGGTGCTGAAGTACACGAAGGAGTGGGAGGACTACGTCACCCGCCAGGCCCGCTGGGTCGACTTCGAGAACGACTACAAGACCCTCGACGTCACGTTCATGGAGTCCGTGCTGTGGGCGTTCAAGACCCTCCACGACAAGGGCCGCGCCTACGAGGGCTATTACGTGCTGCCCTACTGCTGGAAGGACCAGACACCGCTGAGCGCGCACGAGCTGCGCATGGACGACGACGTCTATCAGGAGCGCCAGGACCAGACCGTCACGGTCACCTTCCCGTTCGTGGGCGAGAAGGCTCGTGAGCTGGACCTCGAGGGTGTCAAGGCCCTCGCCTGGACCACGACACCGTGGACCCTGCCGACGAACTTCTCGCTCGCTGTGGGCCCCGAGCTCGAGTACTCGGTGGTCGCCGCCGGTCCGCTCGGCGCGGCCGACGGCACCGCCGCCGGGGAGGGCCGCTTCCTGATGGCCACGTCGCTCGTCGGCTCCTACGCCAAGGAGCTCGGCTACGAGAGCGCTGAGGACGCCGTGGCCGCGCTCGACGGGCGCAGGATCACCGGCGAGCTGCTCGAGCACGTCCAGTACGAGCCACTGTGGACCATCTACTCCGAGGACCGCGAGAAGTGGGGAACGCAGAACGCCTGGATCGTCACGGTCGCGGACTACGTCTCCACCGACGACGGCACCGGCGTCGTCCATCAGGCCACCGCCTACGGTGAGATCGACCAGCAGGTCAACGCCGAGTACGGCATCCCCGTGATCGTCTCGGTGGACGAAGGCGCCCAGTTCCTGGACTACTTCGCCGGCACGGGACTCGACGAGATCGCCGGGGTCCAGGTGTTCGAGGCGAACCGTCCGATCATCCGCAATCTCCAGCGCGCCGGCCGCCTGCTGCGCGAGGCCAGCTATGTGCACTCCTACCCGCACTGCTGGCGCTGCCGGAACCCGCTGATCTACAAGGCCGTCAGCTCCTGGTACGTGAAGGTCGCCGATCAGCGCCAGCGCATGCTCGAGCTGAACGAGCAGATCGACTGGGTCCCCGGCAACGTGAAGGACGGGCAGTTCGGGCGCTGGCTCGAGGGTGCCCGCGACTGGGCGATCTCCCGCAACCGCTACTGGGGCTCCCCGATCCCGGTGTGGAAGAGCGACGATCCGAACCATCCCCGCGTCGACGTGTACGGCTCTCTGGCCGAGCTCGAGGAGGCCTTCGGCACCCTCCCGCGCGATGAGCACGGCGAGGTCAACCTCCACCGCCCGTACATCGACGAGCTCACCCGGCCGAACCCGGACGATCCCACCGGGAGCTCGACCATGCGCCGCGTCGAGGAGGTCTTCGACGTCTGGTTCGACTCCGGCTCGATGCCCTACGCGCAGGTGCACTACCCCTTCGAGAACACCGACTGGTTCGAGAGCCACAACCCGGCGGACTTCATCGTGGAGTACATCGGTCAGACCCGCGGCTGGTTCTACGTCATGCACGTGCTCTCCACCGCGCTGTTCGATCGCCCGGCGTTCAAGTCGGTGATCTGCCACGGCATCGTGCTCGGCGAGGACGGGCAGAAGATGTCCAAGTCGCTGCGCAACTACCCCGACGTGCGCGAGATGTACGACAAGTACGGGGCGGACGCACTGCGCTGGTTCCTCATGAGCTCGCCCATCCTGCGCGGCGGCAACCTCATCGTCGACGAGCCGAAGATCCGCGACGCCACACGCCATGTGGTGCTGCCGCTGTGGAACGTCTGGTACTTCCTGGGGCTGTACGCCAACGCGGCGGGGGAGAAGGACGCACAGGGGCGGCCGACGGGCTACCGGGGTCGGACCCGCTACGAGTCCACCGACGTCATGGACACCTACCTCCTGGCACGCACCGGCGACCTGGTGCGGGACGTCAAGGACTCCATGACCGCGCTCGCGATCGCGGACGCGGCCGAGCTGATCCAGGACTACCTGGACATGCTCACCAACTGGTACGTGCGCCGCTCGCGGGACCGCTTCTGGGAGGGGGACGAGCAGGCCATCGACGTGCTCTCCACCTGCCTGGAGACGCTCTGCCAGGTGGCCGCACCGCTGCTGCCCATGGTCACCGAGGAGATCTGGAAGCAGCTGACCGGCGGCCGCTCGGTGCACCTCACCGACTGGCCCGATGCCGATCTCTTCCCCCGCGACGAGGAGCTGGTGGCCCGGATGGATGCCGTGCGCCAGATCGCCGGCGTCGGCAACTCCCTGCGCAAGAAGGAGCAGCTGCGTGCACGCCTGCCGCTCGCGGAGCTCACCGTGGTCCATCACGATCCGACCGGGCTCGAGGCCTTCTCGGCGCTCATCGCCGACGAGCTCAACGTCAAGTCCGTGCGTCTGCTGGACGTGGCGAGCCAGGAGGCCCAGGGCATGGGCGTCGAGCAGCGTCTGAGCGTGAACGCCCGTGCTGCGGGCCCGCGTCTGGGCAAGCAGGTCCAGACGGTCATCAAGGGCGCGAAGAGCGGCGACTGGTCGCTCGACGAGGCGGGCGTGGTCACCTCCGGCGGCATCGAGCTGGCAGCGGGCGAGTACTCGCTGGACCTCGTGGCGGGGGAGACGTCCGCGATGGAGGGTCGCGCCGTCGGCGTGCTGCGCGGTGGTGACTTCGTCGCGCTCGACACCCGGGTGAGTCCCGAGCTCGAGGCCGAGGGCACTGCACGCGATGTGGTGCGGGCGATCCAGTCCGCGCGTCGTGGAGCCGGGTTCGATGTCTCCGATCGCATCCGTCTCACCGTGGACGGCGACGAGCAGGTCGTCGCCGCCGTCTCGACCCACCGCGAGCTGGTCGCCGCCGAGGTGCTGGCCGTGGAGCTCGAGGTCCCGGCCGCCCCCGGCGCGGGAGCGCACAGCGCGAGCGAGAAGGTCTCCGGGGGCACCGTGACGGTGTCTGTCGCGAAGGTCTGAGCCGACCGGCCCGGCAGATCCGGGAGGAGCCGCAGGAGGGCGGGGTGTCGCAGCAGCGGTGCCCCGCCCCGCTGCGCTGCGGTCGGTGGCGCCCTGGCGGGACCTCGCCGAAGGCGCCGATCCTGGCGAGTTCACGCCGCTCCCCGCCCGACGCTCACGACCTCCGAGCGGGAGACGTAGGTGCCCTCGCCCAGGTAGGTGCCCGTCAGATCATCCTCCAGTGCGGAGAGTGTGGGATCGCCGGCGGTGGCGCGAGCCACCGAGCCCGCGTAGCCGCCTGTGGGGTCGTGACCCGGCCCCACCGAGTTGTGCTCGGATTCGAGCACCGCGATGAGATCGACATCCGCTCCTGGCGAGGGGGCGAGCGTCACCTCGTGCCGGGTGGGCGCGCTCAGGTGCGTGCCTCCGGGCTGCGCCCCGTCCAGGTCCGCTGCGGCGATCAGATCGCCGCTGAATCCTCCGGTGCCGACGGCGGCCTCATGGTTGACGTTCACCGACTGTGTGGAGGCCTGAGCCGGGATCACGGTCTGGACCGGTGAGCCGACCGAGAACGTGTGGGTGACGTTGTAGGTCCCGGTCGCCCCGGTCGGGCTGTTGAAGCTCGGATCCGCGGCGAGATGGTTCGCGATGACCCCGCCCTGGCTGTGGCCGACGATCAGGACGTTCGCCCCGGCGGGGACGTCCGCGGCGATGAGTGCGGCACGCACATCGTCCATCGCGGCCGGGTGCTGACCGGCCACCAGGCGCAGATTCGATCCCCAGTCCCGGGAGTTCCCCTGGCCCCCGTAGGCCGCGGGGACATCGGTGACCAGCGCCCCCTCGGTGGGCGGGACCTGCACGATGTACGACGGCTCCGCGCCACCCGCCGCCCGGACTTCCTGGATCCCGATCCGGCCGGACTCCAGCGACCGCCCGCGCAGCGCATCGTTGTCGGTGATGAGTTCCCGAAGATCCTGAGGGGAGCGGCTGGTGCTCACGTCGGTCTCCACCCCGAGCACGTGACCTCCTGGGCGGTCGTCCAGGAGCACGGTGTCCTCGCCGGTGGACGCTTCGTACACGCCCACGCCGGCCGACCCCGCCGTCACGGCGGCGGCTGCGCCGAGCTCGGCGTAGGTCGGGACGCGATCGCCGGTGGCCCAGTCCTGGAGGATCGCGCCGAAGTGGTCGGCATCGCGCTGGAACTGCGCGATCCCGTCGGTCCGCACACCGAGGTGGGCGAGACCGGACTCGAGCCGGTCGATCCCGTCGTCCAGGCCCCGACCGATCCTGTCGGACGCTGCCCGGGCGATGTCGGAGAAGGCGTGCTCGAGCGGCTGCTCCCACCAGTTCGGCGCCCACGGGAGATCGTCCTGGAGATAGCCGCTCGCGGAGTCCTCCACCGGGGCGTCGAGAATCGTGCTGGGCCCTCCCGCAGGCCCGACCTCGGACCCGTCCTGCTCCGAGACGATGTCCTGCTCGTCGGCCTCACCCAGGACCCGCTCCCCGGCCGCGAGCAGGTCCTCGCACAGGGACGCGAGAGATGCTGCGGCGAGCTCGCTCCAGAGTGCGCGGAAGGCGTCTGCGTCGGGTCCGGCCCACTGCGCCCCGTGGACCGAGACGCCGAGCAGGCCGCGCAGATCCTCGACCTCGCTCGAGGCGCTGCGGAGGCGCTCGCCGTGAGCGCGCGCCGCGTCGGTGTCCATCCCCCGGAAGCCGGTCATCGTCGACCCGCCCCCTGCGAGCAGACCCTCGCGAGGCTCCGGGGCGACGGCCGCTCGGAGCACGCGGCGGATCGACGGGCGGCGTGCGCCGAACCGGCTCCGAGCGGTGACATCGCAGCCCTCCTGGCGGCGTCGAGCCGGATGCACCGGCGCAGATGATGCTCGAAGGCTAGGGACGGGGGCGCGCACGGCACAGGGGCCCGCCTGCACGTGTGGAGGACCGCCCTGTGGGGAGGAAGGACACCCTCCTGCGGACCGCTGGTCCCCAGGCGCGGCTCGTACACTGATCAATGGTCCATCCGCCCCACGAACCCCAGGAGCCCCTGTGCCGAGTTCTCCTCGTCCGGGCACGTCCCGTCCGGCCATGTCGCCCGAGCTGCGAGAGGTCTATGCCGCACTGCTCGAGCGGGCGCCGGAGAACCGGATCGAACCGGACCTCTCGCGCGTCACCCGGGTCATGGAGCTCATGGGGGACCCTCAGCAGGCGTACCGGTCGATCCGGATCGCCGGCACCAACGGCAAGACCACCACCGCGCGCATTCTCGAGCGGATCCTGCGCGAGGCGGGCCTGCGCACCGGGCGCACCACCAGCCCGCACCTGCATTCCCCGGTCGAACGGATCGCGATCGACGGCGTCCCCATCGACGAGGAGGGCTTCCTCCAGGCCTATCAGGACGTCGAGCCCTTCGCGGCGATCGTCGACGCCGAGCAGGAGGCCGCCGGGGGAGTGCGGCTGACCTACTTCGAGTACCTCACCGCGATGGCCTTCCAGGCCTTCGCCTCCGCGCCGGTCGACGTCGCCGTGGTCGAGACCGGGCTCGGCGGCACCTGGGACGCGACCGGGGTCGTCGACCCCGACGTCACCGTCATCACCCCCATCTCGATGGACCACATGGACTACCTGGGGGACACGATCGCGGAGATCGCCGGCGAGAAGGCGGGCATCCTCACCGCGGAGGCCACCGCGATCCTCGCCTCCCAGCCCTTCGAGGACGCCGCCGACGTGCTGCGCGACCGGATCATGGAGCTCGGCGCGGAGGCCGCCGTCGAGGACCAGCAGATCGGCGTGCTCGCCCGCACGCCGGGCGTGGGCGGTCAGATGCTCACCCTGCAGGGCATCGCCGGCCGCTATGAGGAGGTGTTCCTCTCCCTGCTCGGCGAGCATCAGGCGAGCAACGCCCTGCTCGCGGTCGCCGCCGCCGAAGCGCTGCTCGGCAACGGGACCGCGCCGCTGGACGGCGAGCTGCTCTCCGCGGCGCTGTCGACCGTCACCTCGCCGGGGCGCGCCGAGGTGGTGCGCCAATCTCCGACGATCCTGCTCGACGCCGCGCACAACCCCGCCGGTGCCCAGAAGCTCGTCGAGACGGTGCGCGAGAACTTCCGCTTCACCCGCACCATCGGCCTGGTCGGGATCCTCCAGGAGAAGGACGCCGAGGAGATCCTCACGGTCCTCGAGCCGCTCCTGGACGAGGTCGTGATCTCCCAGTCGTCCTCGCCCCGTGCGATCCCCGCCGATGTCCTGGCCGATCTGGCGCGGGAGATCTTCGACGACGAGGATCGCGTGCTGGAGCACGGCAGCCTGCCCGATGCGATCCAGGCCGCCGTGAACCTCTCCGAGGTCGGCGGCGATCAGTTCGGCGGGATCGTGGTGGCGGGTTCGGTGACCCTCGCGGCCGAGGTGCGCGACCTGCTCGGCGTCCCGGAGGAGGACTGACCATGTCTTCGTCCATGGACCTGACACCCTCTACGCGTCCCCACGGCGCGCAGCGCATGATCTCGGCGACCACCCTCGTGGTGGAGGCCTTCGTGGTCTTCTTCGCCGTGCTCGTCGCGCATCAGCTGGCCCCGGGGGAACGCGTGACGACCTGGATCTGGGGCCTGCTCACCGTGCTCGCCCTGGTGGCGTGCTCGGGGATGCTCAAGCGCGGTGCCTGGCCCTACTGGCTGGGCATGGCCCTGCAGATCCCGACGATCCTGCTGGGCCTCCAGGTCACCGCCATGTGGCTGGTGGGAGCGGCCTTCGCCGCGCTCTTCGTCTACGGCGCGTTCAAGGGGCACCAGCTGGACCGGGAGAAGGATGCGATCGACACCCGGGTGCTGGCAGCTCGGGGAGAGGGACCTCAGAGCGAGGGCTGAGGCCCGACGCGTCCGGTCCGTTTCCGCCGCTGGCCCTGGGTACCCTGGTGCCATGACCGCACAGCGAACCCTTGTCCTGCTCAAGCCCGATGCCGTCCAGCGCGGACTGCGTGGGGAGATCATCCGTCGGCTCGAGACGAAGGGCTACGACATCGTCGCCCTGGCCCAGCGCACCGCCACGGCGGAGGAGCTGGCCGCCCACTACGCCGAGCACGAGGGCAAGCCCTTCTACCCCGGGCTGGTCGAGTACATGGGCGCCGGCCCCCTGGTCGCGATCGTTGCCGAGGGCGAGAGCGTGATCCCCGGCTTCCGTTCCCTCGCGGGTGCCACCAACCCGACCGAGGCCGCCCCCGGCACCATCCGCGGCGACCTGGCCCGCGAGTGGGACCTCCCCGTGATCCAGAACCTCGTGCACGGCTCCGACTCCGAGGAGTCCGCAGCCCGCGAGATCAGCATCTGGTTCCCCGAACTGGGCTGATCACACCCCGTACGGCCAGCACGACCACGTGAGACGCGCCGCACCGTCAGATTGTGCACATCGGACGGTGCGGCGTGCACAATATGGTCATGGAACTTCCCGTCGTCACCATCGTCTTCCTGGGCCTCGCCGTCCTGGTCGCGATCGGGATCCTCGCTGCGGTCGCGGCTCCGCACCTGCGTGAGCGGGATCGGGCGGGGCAGGACGACGGTGCGCAGCGCGATCCGAGGCACACTTCTCGCACTCGCCGCTGACCCTTCGTGCCCCGCACGGAGGATTGTCCTCCGGAGCGCTGGGGCCGACGGTCCTCCACAGCGCGTGCGCCTCCGCAGCGCCGGCTCCTCCAGATCGCCTCCTGACAGGCGGGCACCTCCCATGAGCGGCCTACACTGGCCGTTGGCCGCGCCGCATCGTCGGCTTCCCCGACCCCGGAGGTGACCCGTGGATCCCAATGACATCCTTGCCCTGATCGCTGGTGGCGGCGGCAGCATCCTCGTCATCGGTGCGGGGGCCTGGGCCTTCGTCCGCAGTCGCGGAAAGCGGAAGGACTCCGGAGACACGACGGGACGCCGAGGTGAGAGCACCAGCAGCACGTCCGCTCCCACCGGCTCGACGGCGCAGAGCACGACCGCCGCCAAGGAACGACCGGCCGCCCCCAGCTGGGCCGACACCCTCTCCGCACCCACGGCGAAGCCCGAGCGAAGCGAGCAGGCCCCCACGACAGAGCCCGAACGGTCCGTGCAGGCGCCCACGACGGAGCCCGAGCAGGGCGCCGAGGCTGCCGCCGAGACCACCGTGGCCGACGAGACCGCCACGGAACCCGGCACCGCGGATCCCGTCGGGCCCGCAGCGCCGGCCGATGATGCGGGGACCGCTCAGCCGGCAGCGCCTGCTCCGTCCGACGACTCGACCGCCTCCGCCGACGCTGCGGCGACCGTCGAGCCCGCGGTGCCTGCTGAGGCCGAAGAATCGGTCGACGTCACCGACGAGGCGACCCTCGCCGGCGCGCCCGTCCTGGACACCCCCGAAGCTCCTGCGGACCGCATGGTGCGCCTGCGGGACCGTCTCGCCCGTTCCGGGGCGATCGGTCGCGGCATCCTCGGCCTGCTCACCCGCGGCAGCGTGGACGAAGACACCTGGGACGAGATCGAGGAGACCCTGCTCCTGGCGGACCTCGGCCCCGACGCCACCGACGAGCTGTTGGACAGCCTGCGCCGACGCATCCAGGTGCTCGGCACGGACGATCCCGCCGCCGTGCGCGAGGTGCTGCGCGAGGAGCTCATCGCTCTGATCGACCCCGGGCTGGACCGCCGCCTCGCCGCCAGCCGCCGCGACGCCGCCGACGGCACCGAGCTGCCCTCCGTGCTGCTCATGGTCGGCGTCAACGGCACCGGCAAGACCACCACCGTGGGCAAACTCGCACGCGTGCTCGTCGCCGCCGAGCGCAGCGTCGTCCTCGGTGCCGCCGACACCTTCCGCGCCGCCGCCGCCGACCAGCTCGAGACCTGGGGGTCCCGCGTGGGTGTCGAGACGGTGCGCGCGGACCGCGACGGCGCGGATCCCGCCGCAGTGGCCTTCGACGCCGTGAAGGAGGGCATCGCGCAGGGGAGCGACGTGGTCATCATCGACACCGCCGGCCGTCTGCAGAACAAGAAGGGTCTGATGGACGAGCTCGGCAAGGTGCGCCGGGTGGCGGAGAAGGGCCTGCATGGCGACACTGTGGCCGAGGTGCTCCTGGTCATCGACGCCACGACCGGCCAGAACGGCCTGCAGCAGGCCCGGGTGTTCTCCGAGGCCGTGCAGATCACCGGCATCGTGCTCACCAAGCTCGACGGCACCGCGAAGGGCGGCATCGTCGTGAAGGTCCAGCGCGAGCTGGGCGTGCCGGTCAAGATGGTGGGTCTCGGCGAGGGCATGGACGACCTCACCCCGTTCGACCCCCACGGCTTCGTGGATGCGCTCCTGGGCGACTGAGGCCGCGCTGCGCGGCGCGGTCGTCGGGCCGTCGCGTGATCGCCCCCGTCCCCATGTCGGGGACGGGGGCGCGCTGCGTCCGGGGCAGATGCGGCCGGAGGGGGTCGTCGCCCGAGGGCGGTCGTCGTCCTCGAGGGGCTCTCGCCTCGAGGACGTCCGTCGACCGGGACGGCGGGTCACGGAATGATCACGGCACCTCTCCGCCCTAGGCGCACGGGCAGGATCCCCGCACGATGTGAGCGCGACCCACCGGGCCGCGCGGACCTCGGATCACTGAGGCGATCCGGGGCCGGCCCCACTCCTGTTCGGAGACACCATGGAGCCCTTCACCCTCGACACTGGGGCGACCGCCTGGATCCTCGTGAGCGCCGCACTCGTGCTGCTCATGACCCCCGGACTCTCGCTCTTCTACGGCGGGATGGTGCGCGCCCGCACCGTCCTGAACATGATGCTGATGTCCTTCACGGCCATGGCCGTGGTCGCCATCGCCTGGACGATCGGCGGATACTCGATCGCCTTCGGAACGGACGTCGGCGGCGTGCTCGGGAACCCTCTGGAACACATCGGGCTGGCAGGCACCGATGAGCAGTCCCTCCTCGCCGAGTCCGGCGTGCCCTTCCTCGTCGCCGCCGGATTCCAGATGACCTTCGCGATCATCTCCACCGCCCTGATCTCCGGGGCCATCGCCGACCGCGTCAAGCTCGGCACCTGGATGGTCTTCGCCGCGGTGTGGGTGCTCGTGGTCTACGCGCCGCTCGCGCACATGGTCTGGGGCGGAGGACTGCTCGGCGCCGACGGACCCTTCGCGGCGCTGGCCGAGCCGGTGGACTTCGCCGGCGGCACCGTGGTGCACATCAACGCCGGCGTCGCCGGGCTCGTCCTGGCGCTCGTGGTGGGCGCTCGCAAGGGCTTCGGCACGGACCCGATGAAGCCGCACAACCTGCCGCTGGTCATGCTCGGTGCGGCTCTGCTGTGGTTCGGCTGGTTCGGGTTCAATGCCGGGTCGGCCGGCACGGCGGATGCCACCGCGGGGCTCGCCTGGGTGAACACCACCGTCGCGACGGCCGCCGCGATGCTCGGCTGGGCGCTCGTGGAGCGACTGCGAGATCGGCATGTCACCAGCCTCGGCGCCGCCTCCGGCGTGGTCGCCGGCCTGGTCGCGATCACCCCCGCCGCCGCGGCGCTGACCCCGATCACCTCGATCGTGCTGGGTCTGATCGCCGGAGCGTGCTGCGCCCTCGCCGTGGGCCTGAAGCACCGGTTCGGGTTCGACGACTCCCTCGACGTCGTCGGAGTCCACCTCGTCGGCGGGCTCGTCGGCACCATCCTCATCGGCGTGCTGGCCGCGGACGGCGGCCTGCTGTTCGGGGGCGGCGTGAGCCTGCTGGTGGTGCAGGTGCTCGTGGCTGTGTCCGCGATCATCGTCTCCGGGGTGCTCACGACGGTGATCGCCCTGGCCCTGAAGTACACGATGGGGTGGAGGGTGAGCGAGTCCGACGAACGTGCCGGCATCGATATCGCCCATCACGCCGAGTCCGGATACGATCTCGCCGGTGCCCTCGCCTCTCGGCGGGAACGTCCGACACCCCTCGGCGCCGGTTCCTTCCCGGTCTCCCCGGCCGGCGGATCGACGTCGGAGCCCCGGAATCCGGCGCCGGGCGCAGAAGAGCCCGCCGCCCCGACCGATCCCACGGCCGAGGACGTCCGCACCGTCACCACAGGAGAGCCCCGATGAAGCTCGTCACCGCGATCATCCAGCCGCACGCCCTGCGGGCCGTCACCGATGCGCTGCGAGAGTACGGGGTCAGCGGACTGACCATCACCGAGGTCGCCGGGTACGGGCGCCAGGGCGGCCACACCGAGGTGTACCGCGGCGCGGAGTACACCATCGACACCATCCCGAAGATCAAGGTCGAGGTGCTCGCGGAGGATGCCGACGAATCCGCGATCATCGACCTGGTCATCGCCGCCTCGCGCAGCGGGCGGATCGGTGACGGCAAGGTCTGGACCACCGAGGTCCACGACGTCGTCCGTGTCCGCACCGGCGAACGGGACGCGGATGCCCTCTGAGGGCCTCTCTGCACGACGGATCACGCAGGTGCTCCAGGAGGGCTTCGCGGACTCTTCCGCCGGCCCCCGCCGCAGGCTCGAGCAGGCCGCCCTCGTGGACGGCTGGCTGACCGAGCTCTGGGCAGGGGCCGGCGGGCCGGCCTCCGGGGCCGCGCTCGGCGCCATCGGATCGCTGGGACGCCGGGACCTGGGGCCGGCCAGCGACCTCGACCTGGTCCTGCTGATCGACCCCGACCGTCTCGACCAGGCGGAGACCAACCGGCTCGCGAACGCCCTGTGGTACCCGATCTGGGATTCGGGGACGTCGCTGGACCATGCCGTGAGGAGCCCCGAGGAATGCGACCAGGTTGCCCGCGACGACCTGCGAGCGGCGATCTCCCTGCTTGACCTGCGCGTCATCGCGGGCGACTCCGACCTCGTCGAGGACACCGCGCACCGGGTGCGCATGCGCTGGCGCCGGGAGGCCCGCAGGCGGGTCTCGGACCTGGTCGACCTGGCCATGGACCGGGGTGACCGCTACGGGTCGCTCGCCCACTCCTCCGAGCCGAACCTCAAGTCCGACCGCGGCGGGCTGCGGGATGTGACGGTCATCCGTGCCCTTGCCGAGAGCTGGCTGGCCGACCACGATCACGAGGTGGTCGATGCGGCCGCCCGGACGCTCGGCGATGCTCGCGACGCCCTGCAGGCCGTCACCGGCACAGCCGGCACCCGACTGGGCCGGGCCGATCAGGACTCGGTCGCGGCGCTGACCGGTCACGCCACCGCCGACGACCATCACGCCGTGCTCGCCGAGGCCGCACGCGCCGTGTCCTGGGAGCTGCACCGCACGGTCCGCGCCGCCGAGGCCGCTCTCGCCCCCGGCGGGAGCGCCACTCGAGGCACCGGCAGCGACCGCCGGCCGGCGCTGACCCGCCTGCCCCACGGCGTCCTGGTCCAGGCCGGAGAGGTTTCGGTGGACCCGTCCACGCGGGACCTGCTGCGCGACCTGGCGGCCGTCCGCCACGCCGCGACCACGGGACTCCCGCTCGCGGACGCCACGCTCGCCCGGATGGCCGACGCGGACACCGCACCGCTGGTCCCCGCTCAGCGGGACGTGCTCGTGGACTCCCTGGCGGGGGAGCACTTCGCGCAGGTCTACGAGGCGCTCGACGTGAAGGGAATCTTCGCCCGCTGGGTCCCAGGATGGGCCGAGGTGCGCAACCGCCCCCAGCGCTCCGCCGTGCACCGCTTCACCGTGGACCGCCACCTGGTGGAGACCGTCCTGGAGTCGCAGAGGTTCCTGGCACGGGTGGGCAGGCCCGACCTGCTGCTGGTCGCCGCCCTGCTCCACGACCTCGGCAAGCGCTCGGGTGCGCGCGATCACGCCGCCGAGGGGGCACCGCTCGCCGAAACCGCGGCCCGTCATCTGGGCTTCGACAAAGCGGATTCACGCGCGATCGCCCTGCTGGTGCGGGAGCACCTGACGCTCATCCGCCTGGCGACCGGACGCGACCTCGCCGATCCCGCCACCCTGCGCGATCTGCTCGACGCGATCGACCACGACCCCGAGGTGCTCGAGCTGCTGAGAGCGCTCACCGAGGCTGACGCGGTGGCGGCCGGACCCGCGGCCTGGTCCACCTGGCGGGCGGATCTCGTCGACCACCTCACCGATCTGGCCCGGGATGCCCTCAGCGGCACCGCCCCCGCTCCGCGCATCGTGCTCTCGCCGCAGCGCTCCGTGCAGGATGCGGTCCGGACCGCCGTGCAGCGCACCGGGAGCGCGCAGGTCGTCTATCCCGCGCACACCGAGGACGAACCGATCTCGCAGATCTGCGTCGGCGCCCCCGACGGCGACGGCGTCTTCGCCGCCATGGCGCGTGTGCTGGTGCGTCTGCGACTGGACGTGCACAGTGCCGTGGTGGGCACCCAGGACGGGGTCGCCGTGAACACCTGGTGGGTCGCCGCGGCCCCGGCGGATCTGCCGCACCCCTCGGTGCTGCGCAGCGCGCTGGACCGCGAGCTCGCCGTCCGCGACCGTCCCGACGCCCGCGTGCTCGAGCTGCCCCCGGCCCCGCCGCCCCGCACCACCGAGGACACCCCGGTGGTGACGCTGCTGCCCGGCGCCTCCCGCGAGGCGACCGTGGTCCAGGTCAACGCCCGCAACCGTCCCAGTCTGCTGGCCGACGTCGCCGAGGTGATCACCGTGCACCGCCTGCAGGTGCGCAGCGCGCATGTGCTGACCCTGGGCCGCCGCGCGGTGGACGTCCTCTACCTCACCGATCAGCACGGGCGCGGCCTGGACCCGCCGACCGTCGGCCGGATCGTGACCGCGCTGATGGACGCCGCAGCCACCTGAGCCGGGCCGCCCTACGTGCCCTTCGCCTCGGCGACGGCGCCCCGGTGTGCTCGGATCAGGGAGCGGCCACTACACTGAGGCGGTCCGTCCGACCAAGGGGAAGCGCTTCGTGTTCAACAACCTCTCCGATCGCATCACAGCGTCGCTGAAGGGTCTGCGCGGCCAAGGCCGCCTGACCGAAGCGGACGTCGACAAGACGATCCGCGAGATCCGTCGTGCCCTGCTCGACGCCGACGTCGCCGTCTCCGTGGTGCGCGAGTTCACCGGGAGGGTGCGCGAGCGCGCACTGGGCGAAGAGGTCTCCAAGGCGCTCAATCCCGCCCAGCAGGTCGTCAAGATCGTCAACGACGAGCTGGTGGAGGTGCTCGGCGGCGCGACCGGCGAGCTGCACTGGGCGAAGAACCCGCCCACGGTGATCATGCTGGCCGGCCTCCAGGGCGCTGGCAAGACGACACTCGCCGGCAAGCTCGCGAAGTGGATGAAGTCCGAGGGCCACACGCCGCTGCTCGTCGCCGCCGACCTCCAGCGGCCCAACGCGGTCAACCAGCTGCAGATCGTCGGGGACCGCGCCGGGGTGCCGGTGTTCGCGCCCGAGCCCGGCAACGGCGTGGGCGACCCCGTGCTGGTGGCGATGAACGGCGTCTCCACGGCGCAGTTCCAGCAGCACGACGTGGTCATCGTCGATACGGCCGGTCGCCTGGGCATCGACGAGGACATGATGCAGCAGGCGCGGGACATCCGCGACGCCGTCGACCCTCACGAGACCCTGTTCGTCGTCGACGCGATGATCGGCCAGGACGCCGCCCGTGTGGCCGAGGCCTTCCGCGACGGCGTGGGCTTCACCGGCGTGGTGCTGTCCAAGCTCGACGGCGATGCCCGGGGCGGTGCCGCCCTGTCGATCACCGGTGTCACCCAGCGCCCGATCCTCTTCGCCTCCACCGGTGAGAGCCTCGACGAGTTCGAACGCTTCCACCCGGATCGCATGGCCAACCGCATCCTCGACATGGGCGACGTGCTCTCCCTGATCGAGCAGGCCGAGAAGGCCTTCGATCAGAAGGAAGCCGAGAAGGCCGCGAAGAAGATCGCCTCGGGCGAAGACTTCACGCTCGACGACTTCCTCAGCCAGATGCAGCAGCTCAAGAACATGGGCAACATCAAGAAGATGCTCGGGATGTTGCCGAACATGGGCCAGCACCGCGACGCGCTGGAGAACTTCGACGAGTCCGAGATCGGGCGCATCGAGGCGATCATCCGCTCGATGACCCCCGAGGAGCGCAACAACCCCAAGGTCATCAACGGTTCGCGTCGCAGCCGCATCGCCCGCGGCTCCGGCACGACCGTCCAGCAGATCAATCAGCTGCTCGAGCGCTTCAAGCAGGCCCAGCAGATGATGCGCACGATGGGCAAGGGCATGGCCGGCGGCGGCATGCCCGCCATGCCCGGCGGGCCCGGGATGGGCATGGGCAAGAAGTCGCGGGGCCGGCAGGCCCCCCAGAAGGGCAAGAAGAAGACCTCGAAGTCGAAGAACCCGGCCAAGGCCGCGCGCGAGCAGGCGGAGCTGGATCGGAAGGCCGCAGCGGGCGAGTCGACCGGAGGCTCCGCGTTCGGCGGCGGAGCGACGCAGTCCGGCACGCCGGACCTGTCGGACTTCGATCCCAATCAGCTGCCGCCGGAGATGCAGAAGCTGTTCGGCGGGAAGTGAGGCCGGCGCGGGCGGCCGCGCCGGCGTGGGTACGCTCGGGCCATGAGCGCCACGACTGCTGACCCCCGCACCTCGCCCGTGCTGCACCTGAGGGGCCCGATCCTGCTGGGGCCCGAGCAGGAGCTCTCCGAGGCCTGGGTGGCGGAGGGCCGCATCCATCATCAGCGGCCCGAGCTGGCCGCCGGCACGGAGATCCAGGAGATCGACGGCGTCGTCGTCCCGGGACTGGCGGACCTCCACTGCCATCTCGGCATCGGCGACGGCGGCGAAGGCACCACCCTGGAGACCGCCCGGCAGCAGGCCCTCACCGACCGCGACACGGGGGTGCTGCTGATCCGCGACGCGGGATCGATCATCGACAGCTCACCCCTCCAGCAGCAGCACGACCTGCCGCGGCTGATCCGGTGCGGCCGCCACCTCGCCCGCACCCGCCGCTACCTGATCGGCTACGCCGATGAGGTCGAGCCCGAGGACCTCCCCGCTGCGGTGACGCGGGAGGCCGGCCGCGGCGACGGCTGGGTGAAGCTGGTGGGGGACTGGATCGACCGGACCGCCGGCGACCTCACCCCCTGCTGGGATGCGGAGGACTTCGCGGCCGCGGCCCGCGCCGCCCATGAGGCCGGGGCACGGATCACGACCCACACGTTCGACGAGGCCACGCTGCCGCTCGCGCTGGACGCCGGCTTCGACTGCCTCGAGCATGCGACGGGCCTGACCGACGAGACCATCGCCCGGGCGGCCGATGCCGGCATTCCCGTCGTGACCACGCTGGTCAACGTCGACGAGTTCGAGACCTACGCGCAGCAGGGCGAGAAGAAGTTCCCGGCGTACGCCGGGCACATGCGCCGACTGCGTGCGGGCCGCTACGAGCGCACCCGGGACGCCCACGACGCGGGGGTGCAGCTGCTGGTGGGAACCGACTCCGGGGGAGTGCTCGGGCACGGCATCATCCATGACGAGCTCGATGAGCTGTCGCGCGCGGGGCTGGACGGCGCGGCGGTCCTCGATGCCGCCACGTGGGCTCCCCGACGCTTCCTGGGCGTGCCGGCGCTCGAGGACGGCGCCCCGGCCGATCTGCTCGTGCTGCCCGGGGACCCGCGCACCGATCATCGGCTGCTGCGTGGTCGCACGCACGTCGTGCTGGGCGGACGGATCGTGGCGTGACTGCGTGACTGCGTGACTGCGTGACTGCGTGACGGTCCGGCGCAGGCGCCGTGACGCACTCGCCGGACTCGCCGCTCAGAACCGTCCTCCGGACGAGCCGGGGCGCTACCGTCGGGGAATGCACTCCGAGGACGAAGCGCTCCGCCCGCAGGCCCCGCACGACGCCGGGAGCATGGCCCCACCGAAATGGAAGCTCATCGGCCCTGGCCTCGTCGTGGCCGCGACCGGTATCGGCGCCGGAGACCTCGTCGCCACCCTGGTGGCCGGCTCGCGGTACGGCTACGCGCTGCTGTGGGCCGCCGTCGCCGGCGTCGTCATCAAGATCGTGCTCGTCGAGGGCGCCGGCCGCTGGACCCTCGCCACAGGCCATTCGATCTTCGAGGGCTGGCGCCGGGTGGGCCGGTGGACCTCCTGGTACTTCGGCCCCTACATCATGATCTGGGGCTTCGTGTATGGGGCGACGGCGATGAGCGCTTCCGCGCTGCCGCTGGCCGCCCTCGTGCCCCAGCTGCCGGTGCTCGGCGACATCGGCTGGATCGCGGAGATGCCCTTCATGGTCTACGCGGTCCTCTCGGGACTTTTCGGCGCCGCTCTGGTGTGGATGGGCCGCTATCACGCGCTCGAGAAGCTCGTCGCGGTGCTGGTCGGCGTCATGTTCGTGACCGTGGTCGGTGCTGCGGTGGTCACTCTGCCCAACCTCGGCGAGGTCCTCGGCGGCCTGGTCCCGCGGATCCCTGATGGCGGGCTCGTGTACACGCTGTCGATCGCCGGTGGCGTGGGCGGCACCATCACCCTCGCCGCGTACGGGTACTGGCTGACCGAGAAGGGCTGGTCCACGCCCCGCTGGATGAGGGTCATGCACATCGACAACGCCATGGCGTACGTCATCTCCGGCATCTTCGTGGTCGCGATGCTCATCGTCGGCGCCGAGCTGCTGTACTCCTCCGGCATCGCGATAGACGAGGGCGACCGCGGGCTGCTGGACCTCTCGGACGTGCTCGCCGACCGCTACGGGACGGCGTTCAGCTGGATCTTCCTGATCGGCTTCTGGGCCTCGTCCTTCTCCTCAGTGCTCGGGGTGTGGAACGGCGTCTCGGTGATGTTCGCGGACTTCTGGGGCCATGTCCGGGGCAAGGCCGAGGACCACCCCGACCGTCGCATCGGCGGGAAGTACTACCGCTTCTACGTCCTGTGGCTCACCGTCCCGCCGATGCTCCTGCTTCTGATGGGCAAACCGGTGCAGGTGATCATCGCCTACGGTGTGCTCGGCTCCTTCTTCATGCCGTTCCTGGCGGTCACGCTGCTGGTGCTGATGAACTCCCGGCACATGCCGCAAGGGTGGCGCAACGGGCCCGCGGGCAACATCGCGCTCTGCGCGGTGACGCTGCTGTTCGTCGCGCTAGGAATCAATCAGCTCCTCGACGCGCTGCCCGGCTGAGCCGGGAGCCGGGGGTCAGCGTCCGGTCGGGCCCTCATGGGGGACATGTGCCCCGGTGCACATCCGCCCGGGTGGTGCACCGGCGCCGATCCCTGGCATACTCGTTCCCTGTATGTGCATGGGCCGGCCCTCTACCCGCCCGTGCACGTCACCCCGAGGACCGTCAGCGCCGGCATGACCCCACAGGCTGCGGCGGAACTCACCCGAACATCCCTGAAGGAGAGTCCACCCACGTGGCTGTCAAGATCCGTCTGAAGCGCATGGGCAAGATCCGTGCACCGTTCTACCGCATCGTCGTCGCCGACTCGCGCAAGAAGCGCGACGGCGCCGTGATCGAGGAGATCGGCCTGTACCACCCGACCGAGGACCCCTCGGTCATCCAGGTGGAGTCCGAGCGCGCCCAGTACTGGCTCGGTGTCGGCGCGCAGCCGACCGAGCAGGTCGCCGCTCTGCTCAAGATCACCGGCGACTGGCAGAAGGCCAAGGGCGAGACCACCGCCGCCGGCTCCCTGAAGTCCGCCGAGACGAAGAAGACCGCCGAGGAGCTCATCGCGGAGGCCGACAAGGCCGCCGCCGAGTCCCGCGACGGCGCGAAGAAGGCCAAGGAGTCCAAGGAGTCCAAGGCCGCCGAGGTCGAGGCGGGCTCCGAGGAGGTCCCGGCCGAGGGCGAGGCTCCTGAGGACGCCGAGGCCGCAGCGACCGACGAGGCCTGAGATGAGCTCTCGCGCCGAAGCACTCGATCATCTCGTCCGCGGCATCGTGGACGATCCCGAGGCTGTGAGCGTGACCGAGAAGGACACGCGCCGCGGCCCGTTGCTCGAGGTCCGGGTCGGCGCAGCCGATCTCGGTCGCGTCATCGGTCGATCGGGTCGCACCGCCCGTGCACTGCGCACGGTCACCGCGGCCCTCTCGGAGGATGACGTGCGCGTCGACATCGTCGACGTCGACCGGCGCTGAGTTGCCTCGTACGACCTCTCGGAGCGGCATCGCCGGCATGACTGCGACAACAGGCATGCCCGAGCGGTGCCGCTCCTGGCATTCCCGAAGGTCACCACATAGGAGGCCGCGCTTGCTCGCCGACCGGGTGAAGGATGCCCGCACCGTGGACCAGCGAGCTCGGGAGACCGTCGCGCGCGTTTCCGGGGAGACCGGGAGCGGCGCTGCCGCTGACGACAACGAAGGACTGGTATGAGCACTCTCGACGTCATCGTCGCCACCATCGGCAGGGCCCACGGGCTGCGCGGCGAGGTCGCGCTGATCCTGCGCACCGACCAGCCCGAGGAGCGGTTCCAGCGCGGCGCGTCGTTCGCGGTCGATGCCCCCACCGGCCGACGCACCCTGACCGTGCACGGCACCCGGCTCCAGCAGGATCGCTGGTACGTCTCCTTCGAGGAGGTCACCGACCGCAGCGACGCCGAATCGCTGCGGGGCGTCGATCTCACGATGGCGGTGGACGCCGAGGAAGAGGCCGACGAGGACCCCGACGCCTGGTACCTCAGCCAGCTCAAGGGGCTCCCCGTGCGCCACATCGACGGTCGGGACCTCGGCATCGTGCAGGGGATCGACCACTATCCGGCTCAGGATCTGCTCGTGGTGCGTACCTCGGACCGCCGCCGCGTCCAGCTGCCGCTGGTGGAGCAGCTCGTGCCCGAGATCGATCTCGAGGCCGGCATCGTCACCGCGAACCCGCCCGCCGGGCTGTTCGACGCGCTGCCCGAGGACGAGCAGGGCCCGGAGCCCGAGACGTCCGCGCCGTCCTCGCGATCGAAGGGCTGAGCGCGCGATGCGCATCGACGTCCTCACGATCTTCCCGGAGTACCTCACTCCGCTCGAGCTCTCGCTGATCGGCAAGGCCCGCCGCGAGGGCCTGATCGACCTGCAGGTGCACGACCTGCGCAGCTGGACCCACGACCGCCATCGCACGGTGGACGACACCCCGCTGGGCGGCGGGGCCGGCATGGTCATGAAGCCCGAGCCGTGGGCCGACGCGTTCGCGGCAGTGCGCGCCGCCGGTCAGGATGCGCTCGGCGCGGACGTCGAACCGCTGATCGTCTTCCCGAACCCGGCGGGCGAGCCCTTCGCGCAGGCCACCGCACAGGAATGGTCCCAGTGCGAATGGATCATCTTCGCCTGCGGGCGCTACGAGGGCATCGATGAGCGGGTATACGAGCATCTCGCGGAGGTCGGCTACGAGGTCGCTCTCGCGTCGCTGGGCGACTACGTGCTCAACGGCGGCGAGGTCGCCGTGCTGGCGATCACCGAGGCCGTGGTGCGCTTGGTCCCCGGCGTGGTCGGCAATGCCGAGTCCCTGGTCGAGGAGTCCCACTCCGACGGTCTGCTCGAGTACCCGCTGTACACGCGCCCGGCGAGCTGGACCGATCCTGCCGGAGTGGTCCGCGAGGCGCCGCCGGTCCTGCTCTCGGGTGATCACGGCAGGATCGCCGCCTGGCGCCATGCGCAGTCCGTGCAGCGCACGGGCGAACGCCGTCCCGATCTGCTCGAGGGGCCCGACGCGGCGCGGTGATGCCGCCCCGCGACGCAGCCGCGTGACGGAGCCGACAGATCGGTGAGCTGTGACCAGCGCTGACATGTCGATGAGGGCTTGCCACGGCCGGTCCCCACTGGAAGAATGACCCCTTGTGCACACCGCGCGCTCCTCTGCCTCAGGGGAGGGGCGCACCAAGCGGTCGGGCAGGTCCGTGGCGACGGGAGTCGCCGCCAGAGGCTCAGCACACCGGCACGAGGAGCTCGCTCCTCGCCGGATCGACAGTTCATGAGGGGCATCCCGATTCTCGGGAAGCCCCACGAACGAAGCTGTCCGACCTGAGGCGGAGGGCTGGAGAACCATCATGCAGAAGCTCGATGAGCTCGACAAGGCGTCCCTGCGCGAGGACGTCCCCGATTTCCGCGCCGGCGACAACGTCAAGGTGCACGTGAAGGTCATCGAGGGCAACCGCTCTCGTATCCAGATCTTCCAGGGCTACGTCATCGGCCGCCAGGGCCACGGCATCGGCGAGACGTTCCGCATCCGCAAGATCTCGTTCGGCGTCGGCGTGGAGCGTGTGTTCCCGGTGCACGCCCCGACCGTCGACAAGATCGAGGTCGTCACCCGCGGTGACGTGCGTCGCGCGAAGCTCTACTACCTGCGCAACCTCACGGGCAAGAAGGCCCGCATCAAGGAGAAGCGCAACCACTCCTGATCCAGGAATGATCCGCGATTCCGCGTCTGGACGGCGGCGGCCCCACTCCGTGGTGGCCGCCGCCGTCTGCGTCGTGCTGCTGCTGGTGGCCGCGGTCGCACTGCGGCACTTCGTGGCCCAGCCGTTCCGCGTCCCGTCGGCCTCGATGGAACCGGTGCTCGCGCCCGGCGACGTGATCCTCGCCGATCGCTCCGAGCGCGGCACGGCCCACCGTGGCGCGATCGTCGTCTTCGACGGCTCCGGCTATTTCGCACCGTCCGCGGCCGACGGCGACCGGTACTGGGTCAAGCGGGTCATCGGCGTGGGCGGCGATCACGTGCAGTGCTGCACGAGCGCGGGGGAGCTCACCGTGAACGGCGATCCGCTCGAGGAGCCGTATCTGCCCGTGGGCACGGTGCCCAGTGAGATCGACTTCGATCTGGTGGTGCCCGAGGGCCGCATGTTCGTCCTCGGCGACAACCGCGGCGACTCCACCGATTCTCGGCATCTGCTCGGCGCTCCGGGGGGCGGGATGATCCCCGTGGAGCGCGTGGTGGGGGAGGTCGACCGACGCGTGTGGCCACTGCCTCGCGCCGGTGCGCTCTGACACGCAGGTTCGCCAGATAGTATCCAAGCGATGAACGCGTCCGAGGAAACCCGCAGTGCTGTGCCCGATCCGGAGGGTGCCGCACCCGGCGAGGACCCCTCGACCAGGTCCCGCGGAGGCGCGGGCACTCGCCGCGGAGCACGGTTGCCGCTCTGGCTGGACACGCTGGTGACCATGGCGGTCGCCCTGGTCATCGCCGTGCTCGTGAAGACCTTCCTGATCCAGCCCTTCTACATCCCCTCGGCATCGATGAATCCGACCCTGGTCGAGAACGACAAGATCCTGGTGTCGAAGCTGACGCCCGGGGTGTTCGATCTGCACCGTGGCGACGTGATCGTCTTCGAGGACCCCGACGACTGGATCGGCGGCGAGACGACCACGGAGTCCACGCCGCGGATGCGCCTGATGGCCGTGCTCAGCACCGTCGGCCTGGCACCCGACCCTGCCCAGGACCACCTGGTCAAGCGCCTGATCGGTCTCCCCGGTGATCACGTGGTGTGCACAGAGCGGGGCGCGTCGCTCGAGGTGAACGGTGTGGAGCTCGACGAGCCCTACATCAATCAGGCCACCGCGGCCTGCCAGGTCGCCTTCGACGTCACCGTGCCCGAGGGCAATGTCTGGGTGATGGGCGATAACCGCTTCGCCTCCGCGGACTCCGCGTACCACGAGGACCAGGGCGAGAGCGCCTTCGTCCCCGAGGATGACATCACCGGCAAGGCCCAGGTCATCTTCTGGCCGATCGGCCGCTGGGACGGCCTCGGCGACGGACAGGACGCCTTCTCCGACGTCCCCGATCACCCGTGAGCATCGTCGCCCCCACCCTCGACGCCGAGCTCTCCCTGGCCGCACGGTGCGGGCCCGGGCGCCGGGTCGTCGTGGGCATCGATGAGGTGGGGCGCGGCGCCCTCGCCGGACCGGTCGCCATGGGAGCCTGCGCGATCGAGATCGTCGGCGGGCGCGTCGCGGCCCTGCCCGAGGGCGTGCGCGACTCCAAGAAGCTCTCGGCGCTGCGTCGCGCGGCGCTCGTGGACCCGATCCTCGACACAGCTCATGCCGGCTCCGTGGGCTGGGCCAGCGCCGCAGAGATCGACGAGATCGGCATCGTCCCCGCACTGACCCGTGCCGCCCTGAGAGCGCTCGAGGCGCTCGAGGTGGAGATCGACGCCATCCTGCTCGACGGCAACGTCGACGTGCTCTCGGCCGAGCTCGGCTCGGCGGAGCGGCCCGCTCCACTGGTCGAGCTGCGGGTCGCGGCGGACCGCGACTGCGCGAGCGTATCGGCGGCGAGCATCCTCGCGAAGGTCGCCCGTGATGCGTACATGGTCGAGCTCGACGCCCTGGCCCCGGAGTACTCGTGGGCACAGAACAAGGGGTACGGCGCCGCCGTGCACCGGGAGGCGATCGACCGCCACGGGACCCACGAGCACCACCGTCGCAGCTGGCGCCTGGGCTCTGGTGCCGGGACCGTCCCGAAGCGCTCCTCGCCCCAGGCGCCCGCGCCGGTCGCGAACCCGACTCCCGCGCCCGCGCCGGCACCGGACCCGCTCCCGACGCTCAGCCATGCTGGCGTACTGTGGGGCGACCAGTGGGAACCCCAGCCGAAGGAGGAGCGTCGGTGAGCGCGCAGGATCTCGAGAACTACGAATCCGACCTCGAACTCCAGCTGTTCCGCGAGTATCGCGACGTGGTCAGCCTCTTCACCTACGTGATCGAGACGGAGCGTCGTTTCTACCTCGCCAACCAGGTCGACCTGCAGGTGCGCTCCGGCGGCGGGGAGGTCTTCTACGAGCTCCGCCTGGCCGACGTCTGGGTCTGGGACATCTACCGCTCCAACCGCTTCGTGCGCTCGGTGCGCGTGGTGACGTTCAAGGACGTCAACATCGAGGAGCTCAACAAGCAGGACATCTCCCTGCCCTGATCGGGCCATCCCGCCGCAGTGCGGGCTGCGCGAGCGTGCGCGAGTCGCCGCCGGCGGGATGCTGCGGGCGCGCAGGGAGCTGCTGAGGGCCGCCCGACGGCCCGCGACCTTTCCTCCACACAGGGTGCCTGTCCCCAGGATCCTGTCCGACGCGCTCGTGAGAGGGCCGGCGGGCCACGCTGGCTCGCATGAACACCCTCACCTCCGCACCTCAGCCCTCCGCTCCACGGCAAGGTCCCAGTTGGCAGGGTCCCACACCGCACGCTCCCCGCCAGGAGGGCTCCCGCGGAGCCGCGCGGGTGATCGGCGCCGCCGCTGAACCGCCCCTGCAGGGCCCCGCCGCTCCGCCCCGTCGCCGACGGGTCGCGGAGATGACCACCTCGGAGCTCGGCAGCGCGGGGGAGGACCTCGCCGCCGAGCATCTGGTCGCCTGCGGCTGGCAGATCATCGAACGCAACCTGCGCCTGAGCCAGGGCGAGCTCGACATCGTCGCGCTCGCGCACACCACCCTAGTCTTCGTCGAGGTCAAGACACGTCGCACCTTCGTCGCCGGCGTCCCGCAGGCGGCAGTGACGCCGTCGAAGCTGCGCAGGCTGCGGCGCCTGGCGGGCGAGTACCTCATGGAGCGCTCCACACCCCACCGGGACGTGCGGATCGACGTGGTCGCCGTCCACGCCCACCTCGACGGCACCTTCTCCCTCGAGCACCTCGAAGCGGTCTGAGCATGGGGCACGCACGGACGCTGTCCATCAGTCTCACCGGGCTCGAGGGGACGCTGGTCGAGGTGGAGGCGGACGTCTCCGCAGGGCTGCCTGCCTTCTCCCTCGTCGGCCTTCCCGATCCGTCGATGCTGCAGGCGCGAGATCGAGTCCGCGCGGCGGCCGCCCGCAGCGGGCTCCACCTGGCCCCGCGCCGGATCACCGTCAACATGACCCCGGCCTGGAGGCCCAAGCACGGGTCAGGCTTCGACCTCGCGATCGCGGTGGCGATCCTGGATGCCCAGGGCGAACTGCCCGCGCATGTCCCCGGGGACACCGTGCTGCTGGGAGAGCTGGGTCTGGACGGCAGGGTGCGGCCCATCCCGGGCGTGCTCCCCGCCCTGCTCGCCGCCCGGTCCCTGGGGATCACCCGCGCGATCGTGCCCGAGCAGAACCTGCAGGAGGCACGGCTGGTGCACGGCCTGGAGGTCGACGCCGCCGCCGACCTGACCGGCCTGCTGCATCGCTTCGGAGCGGACGTGCCTCCCTCCCCGGTGCGCCAGGCGCTCGACCTCGCCCCGGGTGCTCCTGATCCCGCGCAGAGCGAGGTCGAGCGGCGCGGAGACTTCGCCGACGTGATCGGGCAGGCACAGGCTCGGCGTGCCGCTGAGGTCGCCGCGGCCGGCGGGCATCATCTTCTCCTCACCGGGCCTCCCGGCGCGGGCAAGACCATGATCGCCTCCCGGATCCCGGGCATCCTGCCCCCGCTCGACGTCCATGACTCGCTGACCGTCGCGGCGATCCACTCGCTCGCCGGCGGCGTCGACGCCCGCGCCGGGCTGCCCCGAACCGCCCCGTTCGAGAGCCCTCACCACACCGCGACCACCGCCGCGATGGTCGGGGGAGGGACCGGGACCGCACGTCCCGGTGCGATCTCCCGAGCCCATGCCGGCGTGCTCTTCCTCGATGAGGCGCCCGAGTTCCCCGCCCGGGTGCTCGAGGCCCTTCGCGAACCGCTGGAGACCGGGGACATCACCCTGCACCGAGCGCGCACCGTCACCCGATACCCGGCGCGCTTCCAACTGGTGCTCGCCGCGAACCCGTGCCCGTGCGGGAACGGCTCGGGCAAGGGGGAGTCGTGCACCTGCACGCCGATGCAGAAACGGCGCTACTCCGCCCGGCTCTCCGGACCGGTGCTGGACCGCGTGGACATCCGGGTCAGGGTGGGCCCCGTCGACATCCACCGCGCTGAGGACGGCGACACCAGCGCCACGATCGCCGAGCGTGTGCGCATCGCCCGAGAGCGGCAGCAGGACCGCTACGAGGGGTTGCCCTGGAGCACGAACTCCCACTTGCCCGGACCGGAACTGCGACGTGCCTACGCTCCGGCCGCGTCCGATCTGCGACTGCTCGATCATGCCGTCGCCCAGGGCCGGCTGACCCTGCGCGGCCATGACCGGGTGCTGCGACTGGCCTGGACCCTCGCCGACCTCGACGGGTCACCCCGACCCGGTGCCGAGCACATCGGCCTGGCAATCACCCTGCGCGAAGGAGATCTTCGATGACCGTTCCTCCCGATCCGAAGCATCCTGGGCGGCCCGCTCGGCCGGGGCGCACGTGCCCTGCCCCCGCCTCGCCGAGCGACCAGCTCACCGACGCGCCCGACGAGGACCGCCGGGCCCGCATCACCTGGTCGCTGATCGCCGAGCCGGGCGACTCCGTCGCGCTCCTGGCTCGCAGCGTCTGCGGCCCCGCTGAGGCCCTGTCGCTGGCCCGCGAGGGCACCGACAGCGACCTGCTTTCCCGGCTGGGCGGCACGCTCCCTGCGGACGCCGCCGCCCCGAGCCCCGGCACACAGACCCTTCGCGCCCGCCGCGCACTGGGGCGGTGGCGCGCGCGGCTGGCCAGCGTCGACGTCGAGGCGGTGCTGGAGGAGGCAGGGCGCCGACGGATCCGCATCATCACCCCGGCTGATGGCGAATGGCCGATGTCCCTGGACGACCTCCAGGCGACCGCGCCCCACTGCCTGTGGCTCCAGGGCCCTGGGACGCTGGGTACGCTGGTCGCCGACCGATCCATAGCACTCGTCGGCTCGCGGGCCTCGACCCCGTACGGTGAGGACGCCGCAGGAAGCTTCGGTGCGGACATCGCCGTACGCGGCGGAACGGTGGTCTCTGGCGGGGCCTACGGGATCGATGCTGCGGCCCATCGTGGCGCACTCGCCGTCCCGGACGGCGCGACGATCGCCGTGCTCGCCGGAGGGCTGGACCGCCTGTACCCGCGCGGGAACACCGAGATGCTCGAACGCATCCGGGAGCGGCATCTGCTGGTGAGCGAGGCCCCTCCGGGGACTGCCCCCACCCGATGGAGATTCCTGGCCCGGAACCGACTGATCGCGGCACTGTCCCACGCAGTGGTCGTGGTGGAGGCGTCCTGGCGGTCCGGGGCGCTGTCGACCGCCCGTCTGGCCGATGAGCTCTCCCGACCGGTCGGCGCCGTGCCGGGCCCGATCGGCTCAGCGGCCAGCGCCGGCTGCCACCGGCTGATCCGCGAGCGAGGAGCCGTGCTCATCACCGAGCCGGCGGACATCCTGGATCTGCTCCCGGGTGGGCCCGCGTCGGGCGAGAGCGGATATGCCGTGCAGGACGAGCTGGACCTGCTGAGCCCCGCAGATCGACGGGTGCTGGACGCCGTGCCGCCGCGCTCGAGCCTGTCCAGAGCCCGGATCGCGGCAGAGATCGGCTTCGACCCGGCCGAGGTCGAGGCGGCGCTGGCGCGGCTCTGCCTGCTCGGCCTCGTGGAGATGACCGGAGAGCTCGCGCGGCGCGCCCGCAGCGCCCGGTGAATCGGCTGTCTCCCGTCCCGGTGCGGGAGACTGGGGGAATGAACCGCGATCCGGGGACCACCGACGAACAGCTGGTCGATGACTTCTGCGCCCATCTCCGCCTGGGCAGGAGCCGTTCGGAGCACACCGTCCGCGCCTATTCCCGCGAAGCCGCGAACCTGCTCGCCCACCTGAGGGAGGTCGAACGGATCCCGGTGGAGGAGCTCGACGTCGCGGCGCTGCGCTCCTGGCTCGCAGCACGCTCGGAGACCGGGGCCGGGGCGAGCACTCTCGCCCGCTCCGCGGCTGCGGCGCGTACTTTCACGACCTGGCTGGCGAGCACCGGGCGCATCCCGCATGACGTGGGCGGGAGGCTTCGGGCCCCGCGCCGCGGCCGCCATCTCCCGGCCGTGCTCTCCGGACAGCAGGCTGCGCAGCTCCTGGACGGGACGCCCTCTCAGGGGCCTGCGCCGGAGCTCGATCCCGTGCAGCGCGCGGTGCTCCTGCGCGACTCCGCCGTGCTCGAGCTGCTCTACTCGTCCGGGCTGCGCGTCTCCGAGCTGGTCGCCCTGGACCTGCACGGGATCGATCGCGCGCAGTCGACAGTGCGGGTGCGGGGCAAGGGGGACAAGGAGCGCATCGTCCCCGTGGGCGTGCCGGCGCTGGAAGCGATCGAGCGTTGGGAGCAGGAGGGCAGGCCGGTCCTCGCCGCCTCCGGGACGACAGCAGCGGGTGCGCGGGCACTGTTCCTCGGAGTGCGGGGCGGCCGCCTCGGCGACCGCGCCGTGCGCACCCTGCTGGACAAGCACGCGGCGGAGGCGGGCATCGCCAAGCACATCTCCCCGCACACGCTCCGCCACAGCGCCGCCACCCACCTCGTCGAGGGCGGTGCCGACCTGCGCAGCATCCAGGACTTCCTGGGGCACTCGTCCCTCGCCACCACCCAGATCTACACGCACGTCAGCGCCGACCGCCTGCGCCGCACCGTCGACCAGGCGCACCCACGGGCCTGAACCGCTCCCGGAGGCGCCCGTCCACGCTCGAGAGACGAGCCGCGAGGCGTACAGGGCGCGACAAGCGCCAGGGAAGTCAGTGGTCAGGCGAGCAGCGCCGGCCGGGGTTCCGACGACACAGCGGGCCGCGGCGCACCAGATCCTGGCCGCGAACGCGAGTGACCCGAGGCTGCGGTCCGAGGTCGCTCCACCGGGGGCACCGGGTCTGAGCTCCCGGAGTGCACCGGCTCAGTACGTGCGGCCGACGTTCCGAGCCCGTCTGGGACCGCGCTCCCGGTCCGATCGCTCGCGTCACCGTCGGTCCATGGCAGGAGCACGCTCGGGCCGCGCTCGCCGAGGAGCAGCAGCGGATCGAGATACTCCTGCCCGCGACGGGCCCCGAGATGCAGGCACAGCACCTCCGTGCAGTGGGACCCCGTGGCGGACTCGGGGGCGATGGTGCCCAGCACGTCGCCGGCATCCACCTCCTGCCCCTGCTGCACGGACGCCTGCACCGGCTCGTAGGTGGAGATCAGACCGTCTGCGTGGAGCACCGAGACCACACCGCGCCCGGCGACCGCACCGGCGAAGCGCACGGTGCCGGCCTCCACCGCCCGGACCTCGGCGCCCGGCCCGTCGACCGCGATGTCGATGCCCCGATGGCCCGCACCGTAGGGCTGGTCGGGCGCATCGAACACCTCCACCACCTCGTGCGGCGCGGGTATCGGCCACTGCCAGCGCGGGCTCGGCGCGGAGCGGGCGGGCGCACAGATCGCGACGCCCAGCACCACGCACAGCACGCACAGCACCGCGCGCACCACGCGACGGAGGGACGCAGGAGCGGGGCGCGGCCGGCCCGCAGCAGGAGGTGGAGTCATGCCCCGCATCCTCGCGAATGCGGCACTCGTCGGCCCGGTCCGGACGCGCACTGTGGACAGCCGCCCGGTGGGGAGGAGAGCAGGCATCGGGCGTCGCGGTGAGCAGCCCTGCCGAGCGCCCGGCGTGACGCATCCCGCGCACGAGCGAGGTGGGGCGTCCGATAGACTGTTCGCAGCATCCGGTCCGTCCGGATGACTTCGCGTGCCCATCAGGGCTCGTCGACCAACGGTCCCCGGCGACCTCGCACCTCGTGCGCAGGAGCGGTCGGGGTGGTCGGCGACCCGGGCACCAGGCCCGTCACCGCCCGGTGCCGGGGAACAACCGAGAATGCAGGTCCTGCGCGACGACCACGGACGCCCACGGGCGAGTCGTGCGAGCCCAGGCCTAGGAAACAGAGGACATCATCATGGCAGTTGTCACCATGCGCCAGCTCCTGGACAGCGGCGTCCACTTCGGGCACCAGACCCGTCGGTGGAACCCGAAGGTCCGTCGCTTCATCTTCACCGAGCGCAACGGCATCTACATCGTCGACCTCATGCAGACCCTGTCGTACATCGACAAGGCCTATGACTTCGTGAAGCAGACCGTCTCCCACGGCGGCACCATCCTGTTCGTGGGCACCAAGAAGCAGGCTCAGGAGTCCATCCAGGAGCAGGCCACCCGCGTGGGCATGCCCTACGTGAACCAGCGTTGGCTGGGCGGCATGCTCACCAACCTCCAGACGGTCTCCCAGCGCGTGAACCGCCTCAAGGAGCTCGAGCAGATCGACTTCGACGATGTGGCCTCCTCCGGCCGCACGAAGAAGGAGCTGCTGATGATGCGCCGCGAGAAGGACAAGCTGGAGAAGACCCTGGGCGGTATCCGCGACATGGGCAAGGCTCCCTCCGCCGTCTGGATCGTGGACACCAACAAGGAGCACCTGGCCGTCGACGAGGCGCAGAAGCTCAGCATCCCGGTCGTCGCGATCCTGGACACCAACTGCGACCCCGACGAGGTCACCTACCCGATCCCCGGCAACGACGACGCGATCCGCTCCGTCACGCTGCTGACCCGGGTCATCGCGGACGCAGTGGCCGCCGGCCTGCAGGAGCGTCACGCCAAGGCAGCCGGCGGGGAGAAGAACGTCTCCGCCGTCGCCGCGGAGCCGCTGGCCGAGTGGGAGCAGGAGCTGCTCAAGCAGTCCGAGGTCCAGCAGCAGGATGCGCCGGCCGAGGAGTCCGTGGCCGCCGCCGAGGAGACCTCCACCGAGACGGCCTCCTCCGAGGAGACCGCCGCTGCGGAGAAGCCCGCCGAGGAGACCTCGACCGAGGCGCCCACCGAGGCCCCCGCCGCCGAGTGACCATCGCGGGCCCGGGGACGCCATCGGCGTCCCCGGGCCCCTCCACGGGCGGCGATCCCAGCCGCTCCGCACCTCACGTCACCATCTCCCACAAGGAAGAGGAACATGGCCAACTACACGGCAGCAGACATCAAGGAGATCCGCGAGATCACCGGCGCGGGCATGCTCGACGTCAAGAAGGCTCTCGACGAGGCCGACGGCGACAAGGCGAAGGCCGTCGAGGTCATCCGCGTCAAGGGGCTGAAGGGCATCGCCAAGCGCGAGGGCCGCACGGCCTCCGAGGGCCTCATCGCGGTCGACATCCGCGACAACGAGGGCTCTGAGGGCGGCCAGACCGGAACCCTCGTGGAGATCAACTCCGAGACCGACTTCGTGGCCAAGAACGACAAGTTCGTCGCCCTGGGCGACGAGGCCGTGGCCGCGGCCGTCGAGTCCGGCGCCTCCGAGCCCGAGGAGCTCGCCGCCACCGCGTTCGGCGAGGCCCTCACGAACGCCGGCGCGACCATGGGTGAGAAGATCCTGGTCCGTCGCATCGGCCGCGTCTCCGGCGAGGCCGTCAACTCGTACATGCACCGCACGAACAAGGATCTGCCCCCGCAGGTCGGCGTTCTCGTCGCCACCGACAAGGCCGGCGCCGAGGTCGCGCGCGATGTGGCGATGCACATCGCCGCGTTCACCCCGACGTACCTCACCCGTGACGAGGTCCCCGCGGACGTCGTCGAGAACGAGCGTCGTATCGCCGAGGAGACCGCGACGAACGAGGGCAAGCCCGAGAAGGCCATCCCGAAGATCGTCGAGGGGCGCCTCAACGGGTTCTACAAGGAGAACGTGCTGCTGGACCAGGCATTCGCCAAGGATCCGAAGCAGTCGGTCGGCAAGGTCGTCGAAGCGGTCGGTGGCACCGTCACCGGTTTCGTCCGCTTCCGCGTCGGCAGCTGAGAGACCCCGGGGCAGGGCCGAAGGGCCCCGCAACCGACGGCCGCGCGTGAGCGTGGCCACCGCCCCGCGGCCCCGCACCATCGGTGCGGGGCCGCGCCGGTATCATCGCCGAGGACCCAGCGCGGAAGGACCGACATGACCCAGACGTTCACGTCACCGATACCTGTTCTCCCTCAGAGAGAGGACGGACGTCGAGTCCTCCTGAAGCTCTCCGGAGAGGCCTTCGGCGGAGGCGCCGTCGGCGTCGACCCCGATGTGGTCTCCCGCGTCGCGGGAGAGATCGCCGAGGGGGTGGCTCAGGGCGTCGAGTGCGCGATCGTGGTCGGCGGAGGGAACTTCTTCCGCGGCGCGGAGCTCTCCCAGCGCGGCATGGACCGACGCCGGGCCGACTACATGGGCATGCTCGGCACCGTGATGAACTGCCTCGCCCTGCAGGACTTCCTCGAGCAGCGCGGCGTCTCCACGCGTGTGCAGACCGCCATCGAGATGGGTCAGGTCGCCGAACCGTACATCCCGCTGCGGGCCGTGCGGCACCTCGAGAAGGGCCGCGTCGTGATCTTCGGGGCCGGGGCCGGAATGCCCTACTTCTCGACCGACACCGTCGCCGTCCAGCGCGCGCTGGAGATCGGCTGCGAAGAGGTGCTCATGGGCAAGAACGGTGTGGACGGGGTGTACGACGCAGATCCGCGCACCAACCCGGATGCCGTGAAGCTCGAGCACCTGACCTACAACGATGCCCTGCAGCGCGGACTCAAGGTCGTCGACTCCACCGCCTTCAGCCTGTGCATGGACAACGCGCAGCAGATGATGGTCTTCGGGCTCGACGCGCCCGGCAACATCACCCGGGCCATGCGGGGCGACCGGATCGGCACCGTCGTCACCCACGACTGACGGACTGCGGTGGGGAGCTCCTGGACTCGCAGGACTCCCCGCCCTGCCGTCCGGCGCCCCCGGTCGGCGCGATGCGACAGCCGACGCAGCGACCCGTCCAGCGGCGCGGCGCGCCCGCCATCGGCCCGATCGGCCCCCCGCATCGACGATGCGGGACAATGGACACCAACATCCCCCAGAACCGAGGAGCAGTCGTGAGCGACGACACCGCCAGCATCCTGAAGGACGCCAAGGCCAAGATGGCCAAGACCCTCGACGTCACCAAGGACGAGTTCACCTCCATCCGCACCGGCCGCGCGACCGCCGCGATGTTCCAGGGCATCACGGTCGAGTACTACGGGGCCCCGACGCCGCTGAACCAGCTCGCGTCGCTGCAGTTCCCCGAGGCACGCACCGTGATCGTCACGCCCTACGACAAGTCCGCCATGTCGGGCGTCGAGACCGCGCTGCGCGACTCCGACCTGGGCGTGAACCCCACGAACAACGGCGACAACCTGCGCGTGGTGCTCCCGGCACTGACCGAGGAGCGTCGCAAGGACTACGTGAAGCTCGCCAAGAACAAGGCCGAGGACGGCCGTGTGGCAGTGCGCGGATCCCGCGGCAACGCGAAGAAGGCGATCGAGAAGCTCGTCAAGGACAAGGAGATCGGTGAGGACGAGGGCACTCGCGCCGAGAAGGAGCTCGAGTCCCTGACCAAGAAGTTCAACGACCAGATCGACGAGGCGCTGGCCCTCAAGGAAACCGAGCTCGAGACCATCTGAGGTCTCGGACATCGACCCGGCACCCCCGTGAGCATAGATCCGGATCCCGCTCCCGTGACCGCCCCGACCTCGGTCGGGGCGGTCACGGGCGAGGGCGAACCGGTGCGCGGACGCGCCAAACGTCGGGGTCCGGGACGAAATCTCCCCGCCGCGATCGCGGTCGGCGTGGCCCTCGGCGGCGTCTTCCTCGCCGCCCTGTTCCTCGTCCCGCAGGCGTTCCCGGCACTGGTGGCGATCGTGATCGTGCTCGCGGTGCTCGAGCTGACCCGTGCGCTCGCCCACGGCGGACTGCGGGTCCCCGCGGTGCCGCTGCTGGTCGGCGTGATCGGCATGGCCGTCTCCACGGTCGTGTTCGACGTCGAGGGTCTGCTGATCTCCACCGCGGTCGCCGTCTGCGTGCTCATCCTGTGGCGGGTCTCGGAATCGATGGGCCTGACCGCCCTGCGAGACGTCGCCGGAGCAGTCTTCTGCCTGGCCTGGGTCGCGTTCCTGGGCAGCTTCACGCTGCTGCTGTTCGGGATGGAGCAGGGCCCGCTGCTGGTGCTGCTGGCCGTGCTCGGCCCCGTGGGCAACGATCTCGGCGGATACATCGCCGGAGTGCTGTTCGGCTCCCACCCGATGGCCCCGAGCATCAGCCCCAAGAAGAGCTGGGAGGGCTTCGCCGGTTCGATGGTCCTCGGCGTGGGCTCGGTGACTGCCCTCGCCGTGCTCGCGCTGGGCCTCCCGTGGTGGTCCGGTGTGGTGCTCGGCGTCGTGCTCGTGGTCGTCTCCACCTGCGGCGACCTCTCCGAGTCGCTGCTGAAGCGGGACCTCGGGATCAAGGACATGGGGCACCTGCTGCCCGGACACGGGGGCGTGCTGGACCGGGTGGACTCCATCCTTCTCGCCGCACCCACCACCTACATCATGCTGGAGGTCCTGCTGCCATGAACAGCACACCCGAACGACCAGGGAACACGGCCGACAAGGCCGCCGCCTCCCTCCCCGATCTCTCGCGCGAGGCCGTCCCAGGGCAGAAGATCGCCCTCGCCCCGGGGCAGCTGCAGCTGCGCCCCGCCCGCCGTGGCAAGGCCCCGGCTCATCTGGCGGACCTGACGCTCGAGGAGCGCATCGAGGCGGTCAAGGAGCTGGGCCTGCCGGGCTTCCGCGCCAAGCAGCTCTCCGTGCACTACTTCGAGCACTACACCACCGATCCCGAGGACCTCACGGACCTCCCCAAGGACGGCCGCGACGAGCTCGTCGCACGATTCTTCCCGCAGCTGCTCACCGAGGTGTCACGGGAGTCCGCCGACCACGGCGCGACCCAGAAGTTCCTGTGGAAGCTGTTCGACGGATCGATGGTCGAGTCGGTGCTGATGCGCTACAGCGACCGGGTCACGCTGTGCATCTCCTCCGAGGCCGGCTGCGGCATGAACTGCCCCTTCTGCGCCACCGGCCAGATGGGCCTGACCCGCAACCTCTCCGCCGCGGAGATCCTCGAGCAGGTGCGCATCGCCAACAAGATGCTCGCCCGCGGCGAGCTCCCCGGTGGCACCGGCCGCGTCTCGAACATCGTGTTCATGGGCATGGGGGAGCCGTTGGCGAACTACCGGCCCGTGGCCACCGTGTGCCGGCGACTGAACGCCCCGGCCCCGGAGGGCTTCGGCGTGGGTGCCCGCCACATCACCGTCTCCACCGTCGGTCTGGCTCCCGCGGTGCGCAAGCTGACCGCGGAGAAGATCCCGGTGACACTCGCCGTCTCCCTGCACGCTCCGGACGACGAGCTGCGCAACGAACTGGTGCCCATCAACACCCGCTTCGACATCGACGAGATCCTCGACGCCGCCTTTGAGTACTTCCAGGCCACGGGCCGTCGCGTGAGCATCGAGTACGCCCTGATCCGGGATATCAACGATCAGGCCCATCGCGCCCAGCTGCTCGCGGAGCGCCTCATCGCCAAGGGCGGCGCGCACTGGGTGCACGTCAACCCGATCCCGCTGAACCCGGTCAAGGGCTCGAAGTGGACCGCCTCGGATCCGTTCGTGGAGAAGCAGTTCGTCGAGACTCTGCGCGACAACGGGATCTCGGCCACGATCCGCGACACCCGCGGCTCGGACATCGACGGTGCCTGCGGCCAGCTCGCCGCAGAGGTCATCGAGACCGATGAGCACCGCGAGGACCGCGAGGCGCGCATCGCGCGCGTCGAGGCCGTCGCCGCGTCGGGGAGCTGAAGCACGGCTGAATACGTCCGTCCACGTCCCTGATCAACACGGCCCACGCCGCTACAGTGGGACACCGACAGCACCGAGGAAGGATCCACTGGTGAGCACATCGTTCGAGCGCGTCTCTCGCGTCAGCGTCGGATACGACATGCGTGAGGTCGACGAGTTCCTCGCCCGCGCCCGCACCGCCTACGAGGGGCGTGATCCCTCGTTCAGCGGAGCGGACATCACCTCGGCGAGCTTCGGCACCGAGCGCGGCGGGTACGACATGCGTGTCGTCGACGAGGCGCTGGATCGTCTCTCCGACGCCTTCGCCCTGCAGTCCCGCGACGACGCGATCGCGGAGAAGGGCGAGGAGGCCTGGGTCGCGCAGCTCACCGAGCGCGCCGAGACCCTGAAGGAGCGCCTGGAGCGGCCCGCCGGGGATCGTTTCGCGCCCGCCGCCCAGGGGGAGCCGGCCTATGACAAGGCCGATGTGGACTCCCTGTGCGACCAGCTCGTCGCCTACTTCACCGATGGCCTGCCGATGAGCGTGGACGATGTGCGGCGTGCGGCCTTCCGTCGTCGCCGCGGCACCGAGGGCTATCGCGAGGCCGTCGTGGACGTCTACCTCGACCATGTCGCGGACGTGATGGCTTCCGTGCCGTGACCGGCACCCCGGATGCTCGTCGGCTGGTGCTGCTGGGATCCACCGGATCCATCGGCACCCAGACCCTCGAGGTCCTGGACCGTTTCCCCGGCGTCGCCCGTCTGCACGGTCTCGCCGTGGGCGGTGCGCGCCCCGGGCTCGTCGCCGAGCAGGTGCTCCGGCATCGCCCGGAGCGTGTCGTGGTCTCCGAGCCGGACAACGCCGCCGCCGTCGAGCAGGCCGTGGCGCGGGCCTGTCGTGCCGACGGTCTCACCGCCCCACGCCTCGATGCCGGTGCCTCCGCGGTCGTGGACCTCGCGGGCTCCCTCGGCGAGCAGGACGTCGTGCTCAACGCGATCACCGGTTCCGTGGGCCTGCTGCCCACTCTCGCAGCCCTCGCCAGCGGCGCCCGCCTGGCGCTCGCGAACAAGGAATCCCTCGTCGTCGGCGGCCATCTCGTGACCGACGCCGCGGCACCCGGCCAGATCCTCCCGGTCGATTCCGAGCACACCGCGATCGCCCAGGCCCTCGCTGGGGTCCGGCCGGATCAGGTCGACCATCTGGTGGTGACCGCGTCCGGAGGGCCGTTCCGCGGACGCAGCCGCGGGGATCTCGCGACCGTCACGCCGCAGCAGGCTCTCGCGCACCCCACGTGGGCGATGGGCCCCGTGATCACCACCAATTCGGCGACGCTGGTCAACAAGGCGCTCGAGGTCGTCGAGGCCTGCTTCCTGTTCGATCTGCCCGAGGACCGCGTCGACGTGGTCGTCCACCCGCAGTCCATCGTCCATTCCATGGCGACCCTCGTGGACGGCTCCACCATCGCGCAGGCGAGCCCGCCGGACATGCGTCACGCCATCGGCTGGGCGCTCGCGCATCCGGAGAAGCTGACCGGCCTGGCCGCGTCCCTGGACTTCACCGCCGCCCACCCCTGGACCTTCGAACCGGTCGACGAGCGGACCTTCACCGCGATCGCACTCGCCCGCGCCGCGCACCGTGAGGGCGGGGGAGCGATGGCCGCCTACAACGCTGCGAACGAGGAGGCCGTCGACGCCTTCTTCGCCGGCGACCTCAGCTTCCTGGGCATCACCGAGCTGATCGCCGCAGTGCTCGAGCATCCCGGGCGGCCTCGCGCCGAAGCGGCCGACGGGGTGGACGGCGTGCTCGGGGTGGAGGCCTGGGCTCGCACCGCGGCCCGCGAGCAGATCAGCGGTGCGGTGGGATGAGCGCGCTGCTGTTCGTGCTCGGCGTACTCCTGGTCGCCCTCGGGATCGCGGTCTCGATCGCCCTGCACGAGGTGGGCCATCTCGTGCCCGCCAAGCTCTTCGGGGTGCGTGTCACCCAGTACATGATCGGCTTCGGGCCGACGATCCTGTCCCGCACCCGGGGCGAGACCGAGTACGGCCTCAAAGCGATCCCGCTGGGCGGCTACATCCGCATGATCGGGATGTTCCCACCTCACCGGGGAGAGCCCGCGGGAACGATCCGTGAGGACTCCACCGGCTTCCTCCAGCAGATGTCGCGGATGTCCGAGGACGCCAAGGAGTTCGAGACCTCGCAGTACGACCCGGAGGACGCGCACCGCACCTTCGTCTCCCTGTCGGTGCCCAAGAAGCTCGTGGTGATGCTCGGCGGCCCCATCATGAACCTGCTCATCTCGGTGGTGCTGATGACCGTGATGGTCAGCGGCATCGGCATGCCCGCCGTGACCCCCACGGTGCAGTCGGTCTCGAAGTGCGTGCTCCCCGCGGACGCCCCGGAGGGGACCAGCTGCGAGGGCGAGCAGGAGGCCCCTGCGCTGGCCGCGGGCATCCGGCCCGGGGACGTGCTCGAGCAGATCGACGGGCACGAGATCGACACCTGGTCGGACGTCACCTCCGCGGTGCGCGCGAGCGGCGACCGGCCGGTGCAGGTCGTCGTCGATCGCGAGGGCGAGACGCTCCACCTCGAAGCGACGCCGATCGTCGATGCGCGCCCGGTGCTCGACGAGGACGGCTCCGCCGTCTACGCCGACGACGGCAGTCTGGCCACCGAGCAGGTGGGCTTCCTGGGCGTGGCCGGCACCCCGGATCTCGTGCCGCAGTCTCCGGCGCTCGTGCCCGAGATGGCGTGGACGACGTTCACCCGGACCGGGCAGATCATCCTGACCCTGCCGGTGCGCCTGTACGAGGTGGGCCAGGCGGCGTTCGGCAGCGCCGAGCGCGACCCCAACGGCCCGCTCGGCGTGGTCGGGGTGTCGCGGCTCGCCGGAGAGGTCGCCTCAGCGGATCAGCCCGGCTTCGAGGTGCGCGAGAAGGCGGCCACCCTGGTCTCCATGCTGGCCTCGCTGAACATGGCCCTGTTCGTGTTCAACCTGGTGCCCCTGCTCCCGCTGGACGGCGGCCACGTGCTGGGCGCGCTGATCGAGGGTGCGCGGCGGATGATCGCGCGCCTGCGCGGCCGGCCGGACCCGGGGCCGGTGGACATGTCACGGATGCTCCCGGTGACCAACGCCGTCGCGCTCCTGTTCCTGGTGATGACAGCGCTGCTGATCTACGCCGACATCGTCAAACCCATCACTCTGTTCCCCTGAGGTCTCTGAGGTCTCTGAGGTCTCTGAGGTCTCTGAGGTCTCTGAGGTCTCTGAGGCGCCTTCGTTCCTGCGTTCCTCGCGGCCGCTGCCTTGCGCGACGTCGCCTCCCGCAACCGGTCGGTCAGGCGCTGTGGGTCGCGCCACGGAGGGAGTGCAGGGACGGTGGAGGTGTCGCGACCGGAGCCCCAGCCCTCCGCAGCACGGTCATAATAGGGGCGTGACTTCAGTGAGCCTCGGCATCCCCTCCGTCAAGACGCCGCCCCCGGTCCTCGCACCGCGGCGGGCGACCCGCAAGGTCAAGCTCGGCGCGCTCCACGTCGGCGGCGACGCACCGATCACCGTGCAGTCGATGACGACCACGCCGACGCACGACATCAACGCGACCCTCCAGCAGATCGCCGAGCTGACGGCCGCCGGCTGCGACATCGTGCGTGTGGCCTGCCCGCGCCAGGAAGATGCCGACGCCCTTCCCGCGATCGCGGCGAAATCCCCGATCCCGGTGATCGCCGACATCCACTTCCAGCCGAAGTACGTCTTCGCTGCCATCGAGGCGGGCTGCGCCGGCGTACGGGTGAACCCCGGGAACATCCGTCGTTTCGATGATCAGGTCAAGGACATCGCCCAGGCCGCCAAGGACCACGGCACCGCGCTGCGCATCGGCGTGAACGCGGGCAGCATCGACCAGCGCATGATGACGGGCGACCGGGTCACCCCGGAGGCGCTCGTGGCCTCCGCGAAGTGGGAGGCGTCCCTGTTCGAGGAGCACGACTTCCACGAGTTCGGCATCTCCGTGAAGCACAACGACCCGGTGATCATGGTCGACGCCTATCGGCAGCTCTCCGAGGAGGGCGACTGGCCCCTGCACCTCGGCGTCACCGAGGCGGGCCCCGCCTTCCAGGGCACGATCAAGTCCTCCGTCGCCTTCGGGATCCTGCTGGGCGAGGGCATCGGCGACACCATCCGCGTGTCGCTGTCGGCCCCGCCGGTCGAGGAGGTCAAGGTGGGCATCCAGATCCTCCAGTCGTTGAACCTCAAGCCCCGCAAGCTCGATATCGTCTCGTGCCCGTCCTGCGGCCGGGCCCAGGTGGACGTCTACACGCTGGCCGACGAGGTGACCGAGGGGCTCAAGCATCTCGAGGTCCCGCTGCGCGTCGCGGTCATGGGCTGCGTCGTCAACGGACCGGGCGAGGCCCGCGAGGCCGATCTCGGAGTGGCCTCCGGAAACGGAAAGGGACAGATCTTCGTCAAGGGCGAGGTCATCAAGACGGTTCCCGAAGCGGACATCGTCGAGACCCTGCTGGCCGAGGCGAATCGTATCGCCGCCGAGATGGACGACGAGAGCGCCGCATCACCGGGCGCACCGTCGATCTCCGTGGGCTGATCGCTCATGTTCCGGCGCGCAGGGCGGGTCAGAGCGGTCCGGTCGAGCGGCCTCGACGCTGCGCTCGCCCACGCCCTGACCGAACCGATCACCAATGCTCTCGCCGGCGCCCGGCTGCGGGAAGTGGGCCGCACGGTGTCGGTCGGACAGGAGTTCTCCGTCGCGGGCGACGAGAACCGGCCCGACGGGCTGCTGTGGCACGGAGTCAACCTCTCCCCGATATCGGCGACCGGTCTCGCGCTGGACGAGTTCGGTCGGTACGTCGCCGCTCGCAGCCGACGCTGCAGTTCCGTGGTGGGCGAGCGGGCAGCGGTGGAGAAGCTGTGGGGTTCGCTGTCGGATCAGTGGGGCCCCGCCGTGCGCGAATACCGCTGGAGCCAGCCGCTGCTGGTGGCGGAGGGGGACGCGGCCGTCGGCCCGTCGGGCCTGCGCGCCGCGCTGCCGGGCGAGGAGGCCGCGGTCTTTCCTGCAGCCGTCGCCATGTTCCGCGAGGAGGTGGGTGTCGATCCGCTTCTCGGGGACGGCGGACGCTCCTACCGAGCTCGCGTGGACGGCCTGATCCACTACGGCCGCACCTATGTGGTCATCGAGGACGGCGAGGTGCTGTTCAAAGCGGACGTCGGTGCCCTGTTCGGCCCCGTGGCCCAGATCCACGGGGTGTGGGTGCGGCCGGACCAGCGCGGTCGAGGCCTGGGCCGCACGGCGATGGCGGACCTGGTGCGCCAGGTGCGTCGGGACCACGCCCCGCAGGTCACCCTGTACGTGAACGACTTCAACGAGCCGGCCCGCCGTGCTTATGCCGCCGCGGGCTTCCGCCAGGTCGGCGAGCTCAGCACGATCCTGTTCTGAGCCCGCTGTCCGGAGTCGTCCCTAGGATGAGGACATGAGCAGCGCCTCCAGAGACACGGTCCCCGCAGACGCCGCAGATGCGGCAGACTTCGCCCGGCGTGCCGGTGCCGAGAGCTCTCCGCGGCTCTTCATCCTCGTGGGGCCGCCTGCTGTGGGCAAGCTGAGCGTCGCCCGCGCGCTCGAGCGGCTCAGCGGCGCGATCGTCGTGGACAACCATCTGGTGAACAACGCGGTCTTCGTCCCGATGGGGATGAATCGCGGAGCAGGGCCCGCCCTCTCCAATACCGACGCGCTGCGAGCCCGAGTGATGGATGTCGTCCTCGAGGCGACCCGCGCCGCCCCGCCCGGCATCAGCCATGTGTTCACCAACTGGCTGACCGACGCGCCCGAGAACGCAGCGCACGTCGATCGGCTGCGAGACCTCGCGCGTGACCGCAACGTGCGGTTCGTGCCCGTGTGGCTGACCGCCTCGCGGGAGTCCCTGCTCGCACGGGTCGGCTCCCCGGACCGCGCCGACCGGTCCAAGCTCGTGGATCCCGAGGTGCTGCGCGGGGTGCTCGAGATGCCGACCCTGCCGGCCCCTGCGGATGCGATCACACTCGATCTCAGCGTCACCGGCCCCGAGGAGACCGCGTTGAGAATCCTCAAGGCGACGCGCTGAGCTCGCCTGGTTGAGGGCTGGTCCCGGCACCGGCACCGGCCCCGGCCTGGCCCTGTCCAGGTCTCATCCCGCTGACGACGTCCCCTCGCCGAGGGCGTCGAGCGTCAGCAGCACGTTCGCGGCGGTCCAGGCGAGCGGGGCGACCGCTGCCGGCCGACCGTCGAACAGCACCTTCTCCGGGAGGGAGCCCGCCTCCGTGCGGTGCTCGGCGAGCCACCCGAGCAGGTCTCCGGCGGTGTCCGTGTCCCCGGCGCGAGCCAGGGCCAGGGCCAGCAGACTCGTCGACGGGGTCCAGCTGACGCCGTCCTCTCGCCAGGCGGCACCCGGGGCGATCCCTCCGGCAGGGCGTGCCAGGGCCTGCCGCAGCTGTCGGACCTGGGACGGCGAGGCGACGCCGTGGCATCCGGTCGCGTCGAGGAAGGCCAGTGCGGAATCGTCGCCGCCGCGGCGACGATAGCGCTGGAACCCGTTCGCCCCGAACGTGCCGAGCAGCAGATCCTCGAAGCGCCTCGCGGCCGCCGTGGCGCGGTCGTCCGCGGTGAGCGCGGCGGCCCCGCGCAGACCGGCCAGCGTCGCCGCCATGATCCCGAGCGTCACCCGATGCTCGCTCACCTCCCAGTAGTCGGGGGAGACGGGCGGCATCGAGGTGCCGTCGTCGGTCGCGGACAGGAGCGCCTGCTGGGAGGTGCTGATCAGTGCAGCGAGCCGGTCGAGGGTCTCCGTCCGGGAGTCCGGTTCCTCCTGGCCGGCGATCTCGGAGGCGGCCCAGAGAAGCAATCCGGTGCCGTCGAACTGACGACTGCGGTCATCGGGGGCGCGACCGGTGCCGGGGTCGTACCGGGCCTCGAACCAGCCGTCGTCGGCCTGCAGCGACTGCAGATGCTCGAGAACGCTCAGGGCCTGCTCCTGATGGCCGATGCGGGCGAGCGCGACCGCGCAGAACGCCGCGTCGCGGGGCCAGATGTATCGCCAGCTGGTGCTCCATCCGGCCACCGGTGCCGGGAGGTCGTCGGAGAGCACCCACAGGTCGGCCAGCGCGGAGGCGGCGAGGTCCGCGAGGAGGGGCGCATCCGGGAGAGCGGCCTCCAGCCGGGAGCGCCAGGGCACGGTCGCCGCCCAGAACTCCTGGGCTCTGCGAGCGGGCCCCGAGGACTCGGCGAGCGTGTGCTGCAGCCGAGTGCCGGGGAACGGTGCCGCAGAGCCGCTGTCGCCCCCGCGGCCTCGGCCGCCACCGGCCTCGACGTGTGCAGCCTCCTGGGCGGTCGTCACGAGTCGGCGGGATCCGTCGGCGTCGTAGGCGACCGTCTGCGAGTAGAGGCTGATCTCGGTCTCCGGGTCGACTGGAGGAGCGACGGCCTCCCGCAGGGCGTAACCGCCCAGGCCCACCGCCCCGAGCGCGCCGACCACACCGGCGCCGCGCAGCAGATGCCGACGTGAGGCGCCCTGAGGCCCTTGGGCGTCCTGTCCTCCGGCGTTCTGCATCCCTCCAGCGTACGGCGCACGCCGGATGCTCCCGGCGGACAGTACGATGGACCCCGCGTCTGCCACCGCAGAAGGTGGCGCTGAACCGCCCGCTGTGAAAGAGGCCCTGCCCATGATCCGTTTGTCGTCGTCCTTCGTCCGCACCCTGCGGGAGGACCCGGCCGACGCCGAGGTCGCCAGCCACAAGCTGCTCGTGCGCGCCGGCTACATCCGCCGCAGCGCCCCGGGCGTCTACACCTGGCTGCCGCTCGGGCTGAAGGTGCTGCGCAAGGTGGAGGCGATCGTCCGCGAGGAGCAGGACGCGATCGGTGGCCAGGAACTCGTGTTCTCGGCGCTGCAGCCGCGCGAGCCCTACGAGGCCACCGGGCGCTGGGAGGAGTACGGGCCCACGCTGTTCCGTCTCCAGGACCGCCGCGAGGGCGACTACCTGCTCGCGCCCACCCACGAGGAGATGTTCACCCTCACCGTGAAGGACCTGTACAACTCGTACAAGGACCTCCCCGTCATGCTCTACCAGGTGCAGAACAAGTTCCGCGACGAGGCACGCCCCCGCGCTGGCCTGCTGCGCACGCGCGAGTTCGTCATGAAGGACGCCTACTCCTTCGACATCGACGACGAGGGACTGGACGCCTCCTACGAGAAGCAGCGCGGTGCCTACCAGCGCACCTTCGAACGCCTGGGCCTGCCCACCGTGATCTGCCGGGCCGATGCCGGCGCCATGGGCGGTTCCCGCTCCGAGGAGTTCCTGCACCCCACACCCATCGGCGAGGACACCTTCGTGGTCTCCGACGGCGGCTACGCCGCGAACGTCGAGGCGGTGACCACCGTCGCCCCGCCCGCCCTGGACGAGGCCGCGATCGCGGGGCTGCGCCCGATGCACGTCGAGGACACGCCGGGAGCGAGCACCATCGCGGCGCTCACGGAGTTCTCCAACCAGGCCTTCCCCGGTGAGGGGCCGGTCTCGGAGACGGGGGAGTGGACCCGCTACGAGATGCTCAAGCACCTCGTCTACCTCCTGACCTACCCCGACGGCACCACCGAGCCGCTGGTCATCGCCCTGCCCGGTGACCGCGAGGTCGATGAGAAGCGCCTGGAGGCCGCCGTCGCCCCGGCGGTCGCAGCCCCGTTCACCGAGGCCGACTTCGCGAAGCACCCGGCGCTCACCAAGGGGTACATCGGTCCGGAGGGGCTGGGACTCGACTCCGCCTCGAAGATCCGCTACGTCGTGGATCCGCGCGTGGTGCCCGGCACCTCCTGGGTCGCCGGCGCCGGCCAGAAGGACAAGCACGTCTACGACCTCGTCTTCGGTCGGGACTTCACGGCCGACGGCACCATCGAGGCCGCCGAGGTGCACGACGGCGATCCCGCGCCCGACGGCTCCGGGCCGATGCGTCTGACCCGCGGAATGGAGATGGGCCACATCTTCCAGCTGGGCCGGAAGTACGCCGAGGCGCTCGATCTCAAGGTGCTCGACGTCAACGGCAAGACCGTGGTCGTCACGATGGGCTCCTACGGCATCGGCGTGACCCGCGCGGTCGCCGCGATCGCCGAGCTCCACCATGACGACAAGGGCCTGGTGTGGCCGCGCCGGGTCGCTCCGGCCGACGTGCACATCATGGCCACCGGCAAGGGCCAGGAGATCTTCGAGGAGGCCGAACGGATCGGTCTCGAGCTCGAGGCGCAGGGCCTCGAGGTGCTCTACGACGACCGCCCCAAGGTTTCCCCGGGCGTGAAGTTCAAGGATGCCGAGCTGCTCGGCATCCCCACCTCCGTGGTGGTCGGCAAGGGACTGACGACGGGCGTCGTCGAGGTCCGCGATCGCGCGACCGGAGCGATCGACGAGGTCGCGGTGCAGGACGCCGTCCAGGCCGTGGTCGCTGAGGTCCGCGAGGACTGACTGCCGCGGCCGAGGATCAGCCGCCGTCGCTCGTCGGCAGGTCCTCGGCCGCGAGGCTGGGGAGCGGATCCATCGTCTCCACCCGTCCCACCAGCGTCTCGGCCGCCTCGAGCGCGGCGATGAGGGGCAGCGGCCGGCGCCCGAACGGCGCGGCACCGACCAGGGCGATGTGGTCGACCAGGAGCCCCTGCGCCACGAGCGTGGGCAGCTGAGCGGCCAGCTCGTCGTCCAGCTCGCCCCCGGGCAGGGCGTACACGGCCTGGCGGAGCACCACCGGGCCGCCGTCCTCCTCGGCGATCGTTCCGAGCTGCTCGGCCCGCTCCCGATGACGGTCGGAGAGTGCGAGGTGCTGTGTCCGTTCGTCGTCCGTCGTCCGAGCGGCGAGGACCTCGTGCACGTACCCCGCGTACCACTCCTGCTGCTGGGCGTCCTGGAGCGTGGAGTGATAGTCCACCTCTGCCCCGACCGAGGGCGGATCCGTGTCGGGCACCTCGCGGGAGGCCACCAGGTCCTCCGGCACGCGCAGGGCTGGGACCTCGCCCGCGTCCATGGCGCGCTGCAGCCCCTTCGCGCTCCATGCGGTGTGCGCGGCGAGGGCGGCGATCGGGCGCGCGAGCGAGCCGGAGACCTGCCGGGCCGCGTCGACGGCGAGCTCCCGCAGCTCGACCAGCACCGCGATCATCCCGGCCCCGTCCTGCGGGGCGTCGTCCGACGACGCGGCCGCGGAGCCCGTCGGATCGGAGGAGCCGTCCTGCTCCCGTTCGGCCTGTGCCCCGGTCAGGAGTGCGGTGCGCTGGATCGGCAAGGAGATGATCAGGTCCTCGAGGACCACCGACAGCGACGGATCGGGCGTCTGCGCCGCATCGGCGGCGTCGCGCAGGATCTGCGCACCGGCCAGAGCACGGTCGAGCAGCTCGAGCAGATCCACGCGGTAGAGGTCGTCGATGCCCGGCGGGGGAGGCGTGTACGTCGCGGGGCCCCCGAACCGGATCGCGCCGCATCCGGGGAGTGCGATCAGGGCCAGGACCCCTGCGGTGCCCGTGGAGAGCAGCCGACGCCGAGTGAAGGATGGAGCGGCGGAGCGGGAGCCGATGGGAAGAAGCACAGGAGGATTCTCGCATCGAGGCCCGGGAAGGAGGCGCAGGCGCCTCACGACCACTATCCTGGGGACATTCCCGACCGGGCGATTCGTCCCTGGCGGAACAGGTATCCATAGGCAGGAGGAGGTGAGCGAGCGATGAGCGACCTCGACGGCCAGTCGGCCCACACCGCCCTGCGGGATGCTGCAGTCCGGATCCTGGCGGCGCATGACCTCGTGCTCGAGGAGATCGTGGTGACAGGGCCCCGCTCGATGCCCGAGGTCCGGGTGATCGTGGACCGCCCGGAGGACCAGCTGGGCAGCGCCGACCTCGACGTCGTCGCGACCGCGTCCCGAGAGCTCTCCGCACTCGTCGACGAGGATGACGACCTACTCGGCCCGGACCCGGTCGTCCTCGAGGTGACGACCCCGGGGGTCGACCGTCAGCTCACCCAGCCGCGTCACTTCCGTCGCGCTCGCGGCCGCCTGCTCTCCCTCAGCGCAGATGGCACCGATTATCGCGCCCGCCTCCTCGCCGTCGTGGGGGATGACGTCCTCGTGCTGCGTCAGGAGCCCGGCCGCGACGATCGCGGGCGTCCGCTGAAGATGCCGCCGGGAACCTCCGAGCGGCTGGAGATCCCCGCCGCCGAGGTCACCTCCGCCCAGGTGCAGGTCGAGTTCGACCCGCCCGCCGACCTCGCGCAGCTGATCGCTGACGCCACCCCTTCGAAGGAGAGCTGAGATGGACATCGACATGGGTGCCCTGAGGGCCCTCGAGCGCGAGCGGGACATTCGTCTCCCCGTCCTCATGGACGCGATCCGCTCGGCTCTGCATGCCGCCTATCTGCATACCGATCACCCCGTGCGCGACTCGGAGGTGAACATCGACGAGCGCTCCGGCGAGGTCGCGGTGATCGCTCGTGAGCGCGACGGCGACGGGAACGTCCTGGAGGAGTGGGACGACACCCCGGAGAACTTCGGGCGCGTCGCCGCCTCCACCGCACGCCAGGTGATCTTCCAGCGCATCCGCGACCTGGAGGACGAGGCCGTGCTCGGCGAGTACGCGGAGCGGGCCGACGACATCGTCTCGGGCATCATCCAGCAGGGCCGCGACCCGCGCATGGTCCTGGTGGACCTCGGCGAGGTCGAGGCCGTGCTGCCTCCGCACGAGCGGGTCCCGGGGGAGGACTACTCCCATGGTCGACGCCTGCGCGCCTATGTGACCGATACCCGGCGCGGACCCAAGGGCCCGCAGATCACGCTCTCGCGATCCCACCCCAACCTGGTGCGCCGTCTGTTCGCGCTGGAGGTCCCCGAGGTGGCCGACGGCACTGTCGAGATCACGGGACTCGCCCGCGAGGCGGGGCACCGCACGAAGATGGCCGTGCACGCCACGGTTCCGGGCGTGAACGCCAAGGGCTCCTGCATCGGTCCGATGGGCGCACGTGTGCGGTCGGTGATGAACGAGCTGGCCGGCGAGAAGATCGACATCGTCGACTACGACGAGGATCCCGCGACCTTCGTCGCCCACGCCCTCTCTCCCGCCAAGGTCTCCAGCGTCACCGTGATCGACGAAGTGGGCCGTGCGGTGCGCGCCATCGTGCCGGAGGGTCAGTTCTCCCTCGCCATCGGCAAGGACGGGCAGAACGCGCGCCTGGCCGCGAAGCTCACGGGCTGGAAGATCGACATCCGCCCGGACAGCGACCCGGAGCCCCGCGCCGCCGTGCTCGCCACGCCGGAGTCGGAGCCGGGGATCGCTCCCGCCCCGGAGACTGCGCCGGCCCCGGAGAGCGCACCGGCCCCGGAGGCGGGCGCCCGGCCGGAGGTCAGCCCGGAGTCCTGAGGTGTGGCCCATGCCTCCCGGGTGAGCGTCGGTGCGAACCGGTCCGCTACACTGGGGAGGCTGTTCGCCGAGGTGCGCAGGATCGTTCGAGGTCCGGTGCCCTGCTCGGCGGAGGTGTTCGGAACGGAGGTGGAGGAGTGGTCGCACACTCCGGATCGCCTCGACCCGAACGCACGTGCGTCGGCTGCCGAGAGGTGGCACCGCGCGATCACCTGATGCGTCTGGTGCGGGAGTCCGCTCCCGACGGCGTCGCGGCGCGAGTCCGGTTCGATCCTTCGGGATCGGCTCCCGGTCGCGGTTCGTGGCTCCATCCCGATTCATCATGTCTCGAGCTCGCCGTCCGGCGAGGAGGCTTCGCCCGCTCCTTCCGGAGCGCGGTCGATACCGGGTCTCTCGCCCAGGAACTCGAGAACCCCGATTTCACCCGAACGTGGAACAGGTAGAAGAACCATGGACATCCGATGAGTACTCACCAATGAGCACCCTCAGGAATTAATGGTCCGAGCCCTCTTGTCGGCCGGACCGAGACAGGAGAAATGTGGCTAAGGTCCGCGTCCACGAGCTCGCCAAGGAGCTCGGACACCCCAGCAAGGTCGTTCTGCAGAAGCTGCAGGACATGGGCGAATTCGTTCGCTCCGCCTCTTCGACCATCGAGGCCCCCGTCGCTCGGCGTCTGCGCCAGGAGCTGCCCGCACAGGGCGGCGGCAGCGATGCCAAGAGCGGCGAGAAGACGGCCAAGACCAGCGCCGACGCTCCCGCAGCCGGCAAGCCCGGCGGAGCCCCCAAGCCCGGTGGCGCGCCGAAGCCCGGTGCGAAGTCCGCACCGGCCGAGGCAGTGACCCCCGCGCCCGCCGCTGAGCCCACCGCTGCCGAGAAGCCGGCCCCGGCTGAGAAGCCGGAGCAGGCAGAACAGCCGGAGCAGGCCGCGAAGCAGACGCCCGAGAGTGATGCCGCAGCGGCTCCGTCCGCCGGTGCACCCACGCCCGGCTCCGCACCCAAGCCCGGCGCTGCCCCGAAGCCCGGTGCCGCCCCCAAGCCGGGCGGTGCCCCGAAGCCCGGCGGCGAGCGTCCAGCGCCCCGTCCGGGTGCAGGCCGTCCCGGGAACAACCCCTTCGCCAGCTCGCAGGGCATGCCCCGCCCCGGCGCCCGCAAGCCGGGCCAGGGCGGCGGTCGTCCGTCGCGGGACGGCGGCGCTCCGCGCCCGGGCAACAACCCCTTCGCCAGCTCGCAGGGCATGCCCCGCCCCGGGGCCCGCAAGCCGGGCCAGGGCGGCGCAGGCGACCAGGCCGGTGCGGCGCGTCCGCAGCGTGATGGGGCAGCGCCCCGTCCCGGCGGCGGCCCCCGTCCGGGCATGCCCACTCCCGGCATCATGCGCCAGCACTCCCACGGCGGTCTCGCCGACGCCCGTCCCGGCGGCGGAGACAACCGCGGTCGCGGCGGTCGTCCCGGCGGCGGTCCCGGTGGCCCCGGTGGTCGTCCGGGCGGCGGTCCCGGTGGTCCCCGTGGTCGCGGCGGTCGCGGCAGCACGCAGGGTGCCTTCGGCCGCGGTGGCAAGCCCGCCCGCTCGCGCAAGTCGAAGCGCGCGAAGCGTCAGGAATTCGAGCAGATGTCGGCACCTGCGCCGGGTGGCGTCTCCATCCCGCGCGGTGACGGCAACACCCCGATCCGTCTGCGCCGCGGCGCGTCCCTGTCGGACTTCGCCGAGCGCATCGACGTCAACCCGGCGTCGCTGATCACCGTCCTGTTCGCGATGGGCGAGATGGCCACGGCCACCCAGTCCCTCGACGAGGTCACCTTCGATCTGCTCGGCACCGAGCTGGGCTACAAGATCGAGATCGTCTCCCCGGAGGACGAGGAGCGCGAGCTGCTCGAGCAGTTCGACATCGATCTCGATGCCGAGCTCGCCGAGGAGGACGACGAGGACCGCGTCCCGCGCCCGCCGGTCGTCACGGTCATGGGCCACGTCGACCACGGCAAGACCCGCCTGCTCGACACGATCCGGAAGGCGACCGTCGGCGCCGGCGAGGCCGGCGGCATCACCCAGCACATCGGTGCCTACCAGGTGGGCGTCGAGCACGAGGGTGAGGATCGCGCGCTGACCTTCATCGATACCCCCGGTCACGAGGCGTTCACCGCCATGCGTGCCCGTGGCGCCGACGTCACCGACATCGCGATCCTCGTGGTCGCGGCCGATGACGGCGTCATGCCGCAGACCATCGAGGCGCTCAACCACGCCCAGGCGGCGAACGTGCCGATCGTGGTCGCGGTCAACAAGATCGACAAGCCGGACTCGAACCCGGAGAAGATCCGTCAGCAGCTGACCGAGTACAACCTGATCGCCGAGGAGTACGGCGGCGACACGATGTTCGTGGACGTCTCCGCTCGGGAGAACCAGAACATCGAGGCGCTGCTGGAGGCCGTCCTGCTCACTGCGGACGCCGCTCTGGAGCTCAGGGCCAACGCGGAGAAGGATGCGCGCGGTGTGTCGATCGAGGCGAACCTCGATCGCGGTCGCGGCCCGGTCGCCACGGTCCTCGTCCAGCAGGGAACCCTGCACGTCGGCGACGCGATCGTCTGCGGCACCGGCCACGGCCGAGTCCGTGCGATGGTCGACGAGAACGGCGACAACATCACCGAGGCGGGTCCGTCCCGTCCGGTGCAGGTCCTCGGTCTCACCTCGGTCCCCGGCGCCGGTGACTCGTTCCTGGTCGCTCCGGACGAGCGCACCGCTCGCCAGATCGCCGAGAAGCGCGAGGCCGCCAAGCGTGCCGCGTCGCTGTCCAAGGCGCGCAAGCGCATCAGCCTCGAGGACATCACCAAGTCGATGGCCGAGGGCAAGGTCGAGACGCTCAACCTCATCCTCAAGGGCGACGCAGCCGGTGCCGTCGAGGCGCTGGAGGAGTCGCTGCTCGGGATCGAGGTCGGCGACGGCGTGGATCTGCGGATCATCGACCGCGGCGTCGGCGCGATCACGATGAACAACATCAACCTCGCCGTGGCCTCGGACGCCATCATCATCGGCTACAACGTGAGGGCCGAGGGCCTGAACGCGGAGTACGCCGACCGCGAGGGTGTGGAGATCAAGTACTACTCGGTCATCTACAACGCCATCGACGAGGTCGAGCAGGCTCTCAAGGGCATGCTCAAGCCGGAGTACGAGGAGGTCGAGCTCGGCACGGCGGAGATCCGCGAGATCTTCCGCTCCTCCAAGTTCGGCAACATCGCCGGCTCCATCGTGCGCGGTGGCCTCATCAAGCGCGGCGGCAAGGCGCGCATCACCCGTCAGGGTGTGGTGATCACCGAGAACCTCGAGATCGCCGGCCTGCGTCGCTACAAGGATGATGTGACCGAGGTTCGTGACGGCTACGAATGCGGTATCAACCTGGGATCCTTCAACGACCTGCAGATCGGCGACGTCATCACGACGTACGAGATGCAGGAGAAGCCCCGCATCTGATGCGGAGCCGGCCGGGCGCCCCTGGGTGCCCGGCCGCCCCTGTGCAGCGGTCGCACCACCCCCGGCGTGCGCCTGGGCCCTTCGGGTCCCGGGCGCGCGCCGGGGGTCTCGGCCTGCGCGGGGTCGATCGCCCCGGTGTTCTCCGGGCAGCGCACGCCGCCACTGCCGGCCGCACGGGCGAGCGGGTATCGCGTCCGCCCCGTCCCGGCATACCCTCGGCCATGACATGACGAGTGCCGTGCTCGCCACCACCACAGACCATCCCCGCATCGACGAGCACTCCGCTCTCTGCACCCCTCAGGAGAATGACCGACCATGACCGACAACCCCCGCGCCCTCAAGCTCGCCGATCGCATCAAGGTGATCGTCGCGACGATGCTCGACTCCCGCGTCAAGGACCCCCGACTCGGCTTCGTGACCATCACGGACGTCCGCGTGAGCGGCGACCTGCAGCACGCGACGCTCTTCTACACCGTCTTCGGCACCGACGAGGAACGCGAAGGCACCGCCGCTGCGCTGGTCAGCGCCACCGGCATGCTCCGTCGTGAGGTGGGTCGGCAGACCGGCGTGCGCCTGACCCCGACCCTCGAGTTCATCGCCGACGCCGTTCCCGAGAACGCCCGCGTGATCGAGGACCTGCTCTCCGAGGCCCGGGGCCGTGACGCCGAGCTCGCCAAGGCGAAGGAGGGCGCTGACTACGCCGGCGAGGCGGAGCCGTACCGGGTCGCCCGCGACGAGGCCGATGCGGCCGACGAGACCCACGGGGCAGATGACCTCGAGGAGCGGGACGCGGATCCGGACGAGGGGACCGACGAGCGCGAGGACGCGTGAGCGCCCCGCACAGCAGCGCCCCGCACGGGATCCTGCTGGTCGACAAGGCGCCGGATCGGACCAGTCACGACGTCGTCGCCCGGGTGCGCTGGCTGCTGCACACCAAGAAGGTGGGCCATGCCGGCACCCTGGATCCGATGGCGACAGGGCTGCTGATCCTCGGCATCGGCCAGGGCACTCGTCTGCTCACGCACCTGGTGGGACTGGACAAGACCTATGAGGCCACGATCAGGCTGGGGCGCTCCACCGTCACGGATGACCGCGAGGGCGAGGCGATCGGGGAGCATCACGAGGCCACCGGCCTGACGGATGCGGAGATCGAGGCGCAGCTGCAGCAGCTGCGCGGAGACATCCAGCAGGTCCCCTCCACCGTCAGCGCCATCAAGGTCGACGGCCAGCGCGCCTACGCTCGCGCCCGGGCCGGGGAGGATGTCCAGCTCGCCGCCCGGCCGGTGCGGATCTCCCGCTTCGAGATCACTGCGCGCCGGGAGACCGAGGGCCATCTGGACCTCGATGCTGTCGTCACCTGCTCCTCGGGCACCTACGTGCGTGCTCTGGCCCGGGATCTGGGCGCAGCGCTCGACGTCGGCGGCCATCTCCTCGCGCTGCGCCGCACGAGCGTGGGCCCCTTCTCCGTCGACGGGGCCCTGCACGTTCCCGCGCGCGGCGAGGGCGACGACGTCGAGCTGCCCCTGCCAGGGCTGGGGGAGACCGCCGGGCGGGTGCTCCCTGTCCTCACGGTCGATGAGCAGGCGGCCCGCGAGCTGGCCGACGGCAAGCGCATCGCACGGGACCAGGACCCCTCCCCGGCATCCGCTTCAGAGGGAGAGCCGTCCGGGCCGCGACCCGCACGAGGGGCCGACGATCTGGTGGCCGCACTGGACCCCTCCGGTGCCCTGTGCGCAGTCCTGCGACCGGACGGCGCACACTGGCGCCCGGTGCTCGTCGTCCCGCTCGACGCCCGCTGCTGACACGCACGAGACCCCTCCCGGATCCTCCGGGAGGGGTCTTGTCATGCCACCGTCCGTGGCGCCTGACTCCCCGTGACAACTGGCTCGATGTCGCCGCTGGCGCGATGCCGCTGCTCACTCGATGCCTGTGCCGGTTCGGCGGCATCGGGGTGAACGCCTCAGTAGTGCGACTCCACCCGGGTGCCCATCGACGCCCAGTCGTACAGCCACTTCGCGTCGGAGACGGGCATGTTGATGCAGCCGTGCGACCCGGAGTAGCCGAAGGACGAGCGCCACGGTGCCCCATGGAAGCCATAGCCGTGGTGGAAGTACTGCACCCAGGGGACGTCCTCGTTGTAGTAGTACTTCTCGTGGCCCTCGGGGTAGTACGCCGCGTTCGTCATGTCCTGACGGTCGTAGCGCAGATAGATCTCGTAGCTGCCGGCCGGGGTCTCGTTGCCCTCCTTGCCGTCGACCATCGACCGCGGGCCCCACACCGGGGTGTCCCCGACATAGGCCGTGACGGTCTTGTTGCTGAGGTCGACGTCGATCCACTTCTCGCCCGTGGGCTTGTCCGCCGGCTTGTCCTTGTCGTCGTCCTTGGACTTGTCATCGTCCTTGGAGGCGTCGTCCTTCTCGTCCTCGGGCGCGTCGACCTTCTCGACCTCGGACTCGATCTTCTTGGTCTTGAAGGCGGCCTCGAGAGGGGTGGTGCCCTGCAGCGCGGCGATCAGCTCATCGGCCACGGCATCGGAGTTGGTGATCTCCAGGCCGTCCTTCTTCTTGCTGACGACCTTGACGACCTCGCCGTCCTCGTCGACCTGCTCGATCCCGTCCTTGGCCTCGACCGAATCGTCGGCGGCGCGGTCGGAGACCCAGGCGCGCACGGCGTCCTCGTCGACCGAGACCTCGAGGGCCTTCCCGGAATCGTCGGGGGCCACGGAGAGCCAGCTGCTGCGACGCTCCGGGGAGACCTCGTGGGTCGTGTCCTCGGCGCTGGAGATGGACATGGGCTGTTCGAGCAGCGAGGAGATGGTGCCGACGGTCTTCTCCGCCTCCTCGGTGGTGATCGCCGGGGCGATCTCCTCGAGCGGCTGTTCGACGCTGAAGTCCTCGAGCGCGGGGGCCTTCTGGGAGACGGCCTCCACGAGCGGCTGGGGGTCCACGCCCTGGCCGTTTCGGCCCGGGACGGCGTTCCAGGTCTTGGCATCCTCGTCGAAGGTGACCTTCGCGTCCACCGGCTTCTTCATCTCCTCGGGCACGAGGCCCTCGGCGAACGTGGAGACGGCGTCCTCGTCGACGTCCACGACCGGTTCGATGGGGTGCTCCCCGGACCAGGTGGAGGCGACGACGTCCGGCAGCGAGGCGTCGCGCCCGAGGGCGGCCTGCGCGGTCGCGTCGGCATCGACGCTCACGCCGAGCTCCTCGAGGGTGGCGTCGACCTGCTGGTCACCGGCGGTGACGGCGACGGTGACCCCCTTGCCCTGCTCGGCGACGAGCGTCGAGATCTCCTCGGCCGACTTGCCGGCCACGTCATGGCCGAGCACGGTGGTGCCCGGAAGGGCCTTGTCCTCGTACTGCTTGGCATAGGCGAGTGCCCCGCCGGTGAGGACCACTGCGAGCACGGCGAGGATCGACACCACGATGATGAGGGCACGTCGACGGCCGTGGCGGCCGGTGGGTCGGGACGGCCCGCCCGTCGCGGCCGATGCGGTCACATTCGTCATGGAGTGGATTCCGTTCCCAGCGGCCAACGTGTCAGCCCCCGCGTCGTGCGCGGGAGGGCACAGGGGTCCCTCCCCGGCGCCGCCTTGTCGTTCAGGGTAACGGAGGAGGGGTGCTCGGCAATATGACCTCGAGGCCGAGCTTCGTCACAGCTGGGTCACGTCCGACCGGACGGCGACGTCCGCTGCCGTCCGCTGCGCAGTGCGGTGCGGGACCGACGGGACTGAGGGGAGGCGGCCGGGCGTTACAGTGTTCCTCGGCCGTCGGTGCGTGCGCGTCGACGGACGTCCGCCGTCCCGGCTCGCCGCCGGATCGGTGTTATCGCTCGAGGGCGCCAGTGTGCGCCCGGCCCTGGAAGGACATGACCGCGCCGTGACCCGCACCCCCATCTGGCACTCCGTGCAGGACGTGCCTGCCGATCTCGGGGCGACGGCGGTCTCGATCGGGAACTACGACGGGATCCACCGCGGTCACCGCTACGTGCTCGACCAGCTGGTGAGCCATGCGGAGGCCCGCTCGCTCACGCCCGTGGCCCTGACCTTCTGGCCGCACCCCCGGCATGTGATGGGCACGCCGGGCGAGCCGCCGCTGCTGACCGGTCACGAGGACCGTGACCGTCTGCTGCTGCTCGCCGGGGTGCACGGGGTGCTGGACCTCGAGTTCACGCGGGAGTTCGCTCTCTACTCGCCGGAGGACTTCGTGCGCGTCTTCCTCGTCGAGGCGCTCGGGATGAAGTGCGTGGTGCTCGGCGAGGATGCCCTGTTCGGACGGGCCAACGCCGGGACCATCGAGACGATGCGCGAGCTCGGCCGGAAGTACGACTTCGAGGTGGTGACCGTCTCGGACCTGGGGCCCGAGGGCGCCGGGACCGGCCGCATCTCGTCCTCCGCGATCCGTGCTGCTCTGCTCACCGGGGACATCGACGTCGCGACCGAGGGGCTCGGCCGCTTCCACACCGTGACCGACACGGTGCGCCACGGGTTCCAGCGCGGCCGCGAGCTGGGCTTCCCCACCGCGAACCTGGGCCCGACGCCCGCCGGGCTGATCCCGGCCGACGGCGTCTACGCCGGCTATCTCACCGTGCTCGAGCAGGACGTCGCGCACACCGGCACCGAGCCCCTGATCGGCGCCGCCGCAACCATCTCGATCGGCACGAACCCGACGTTCGAGATCGACGGCGCGCCGCGCCGCACCGTCGAGGCCTACGTCCACGGTGCCCACGATCTGGATCTGTACGGGGACACCGTGCGTCTCGAGGTCGTCGCCTTCCAGCGGCCCACGCTCAAGTTCGACTCGATCGAGGAGCTCATCGAGCAGATGGAGCGCGACGTCGAGGTGACCCGTCGCACTCTCGGGAGCGGGCAGCCCCTCGCGCCGTCACCTGCCTGATATCCTGCACAGGCCGTGAATTCGGCCGCGGAGAGCCAGTCCGCCCCACCTGCAGCACCTGTCCTCGGACGAGCGCGGCATCGGCGGGTCGCGGCTCGCCCAGAGAGCCCGGGACACCAGGTCCCGGAGCGCCGCGCAACGACCACAGGAGAACCATGGCCTTCGACACCGCCACCAAGCAGGAGATCATCAAGGAATACGCGACCGCCGAGGGTGACACCGGTTCGCCCGAGGTCCAGGCCGCGCTCCTCACGCACCGCATCAAGTACCTGACCGAGCACCTGAAGACCCACAAGCACGATCACCACTCGCGCCGCGGTCTCATGCTCCTGGTCGGCCAGCGCAAGCGCCTGCTGAAGTACCTGGCAGCCAGCGACATCACGCGTTACCGAGACCTGATCCAGCGCCTCGGCATCCGCCGCTGATCCTGTCCGCCGCTCGCCCCTCACGGGCGGGCGGCGGTTTCATCTGCCCGCCCGTGCGGGCGCCCCAGAATCCCGCCCCGACCAGGTTCGGTCCTCGGCAGTGACCTGCGGTCCCTCGGCATCCGGCTCCTCGGAGTCCGCCACGGACCGCGCGTGACTGGCGAGAGCCGCACCGGCAGGGCAACCCCCTACCCAAGGAGATGCACATGGCCATGGAAGGCCCTGAAATCACCGCGACCACCGCAGTCATCGACAACGGCTCCTTCGGCCGTCGCGAGGTCCGCTTCGAGACCGGTCGTCTCGCCCAGCAGGCCGCCGGCGCCGTCGCCGTCTACCTCGACGACGACACGATGGTGCTGTCCGCCACCGCGGTCTCGAACCGCCCCAAGGATCACTTCGACTTCTTCCCGCTCACGATCGACGTCGAGGAGCGGATGTACGCCGCGGGCCGCATCCCGGGCTCGTTCTTCCGTCGTGAGGGCCGTCCCGGCACCGACGCGATCCTCGCCGCCCGCCTCACCGACCGTCCGCTGCGCCCTGCGTTCGTCAAGGGCCTGCGCAACGAGGTCCAGGTCGTCCTGACCGTCATGTCCAGCGGTCCCGATGACGCGTACGACGTCGTCGGCATCAACGGCGCCTCGGCCTCCACCCAGATCTCCGGGCTGCCCTTCTCGGGTCCGATCGGCGCCGTGCGCATCGCGCTCATGCCGACCGCCCAGGGCGGCCAGTGGGTCGCCTTCCCCACCTTCTCGCAGCTCGACGAGGCCGTCTTCTCGATGGTCGTCGCCGGTCGCATGGTCGAGGACGAGCAGGGGAACCAGGACGTCGCGATCATGATGGTCGAGGCAGAGGCCACCGACAACGCCTGGACGCTCATCACCGAGCAGGGCGCCATCGCTCCCACCGAGTCCGTCGTGGCCGAGGGTCTGGAGGCCGCCAAGGTCTTCATCCGCAGCCTGTGCGTGGCCCAGCAGGAGCTGGCGGCCACCGCCGCCAAGCCGGTGCGCGAGTTCCCGCTGTTCCTGGACTTCCAGGACGACGCCTACGACATCGTCGAGACCGCCGCCGCCGAGCGTCTCGCGGAGGTCATGTCCATCGCCGCGAAGACCGAGCGCGAGGAGCGCACCGAGCAGCTGCTCGGTGAGCTGACCGAGGAGCTCGCCGGTGAGGGCGCTCAGCTCGAAGGCCGCGAGAAGGAGGTCACCGGTGCCTTCCGTGCACTGACCAAGCAGGTCGTGCGCAAGAAGGTGCTGACCGACGGCGTCCGCATCGACGGCCGTGGGCTGCGTGACATCCGTGCGCTCTCCGCCGAGGTCGAGGTGCTCCCGCGGGTGCACGGCTCGGCGCTGTTCCAGCGCGGCGAGACCCAGATCATGGGTGTCACCACGCTGAACATGCTCAAGATGGAGCAGCAGATCGATTCGCTGTCGCCCGTGCACCACAAGCGCTACGTGCACCACTACAACTTCCCGCCGTACTCCACCGGCGAGACCGGGCGGGTCGGCTCCCCGAAGCGCCGCGAGGTCGGCCACGGCATGCTCGCCGAGCGCGCGCTGGTGCCGGTCCTGCCCAGCCGCGAGGAGTTCCCCTACGCGATCCGTCAGGTGTCCGAGGCCCTCGGGTCCAACGGCTCCACCTCGATGGGCTCGGTGTGCGCCTCGACCCTGGCACTGCTCAACGCCGGTGTGCCGCTGCGCGCCCCGGTCGCCGGCATCGCCATGGGCCTGATCTCCGACACCGTGGACGGCGAGACCCGCTACGCGGCTCTGACCGACATCCTCGGTGCCGAGGACGCCTTCGGCGACATGGACTTCAAGGTCGCCGGGACCAGCGAGTTCATCACCGCGATCCAGCTCGACACCAAGCTCGACGGCCTCCCGGCCTCGGTGCTCGGCGGCGCGCTCTCGCAGGCCAAGGAGGCTCGCCTGGCGATCCTCGGCGTGCTGCACGAGGCGATCGACGCCCCGGACGAGATGAGCCCGTACGCCCCGCGCGTCATCGCGGTCACCGTCCCCGTCGACAAGATCGGTGCGGTCATCGGCCCGAAGGGGCAGATGATCAACCAGATCCAGGACGACACGGGCGCGGACATCACGATCGAGGACGACGGCACCGTCTACATCGGCGCCACCGACGGCCCCTCGGCCGAGGCTGCTCGTTCCGCGGTCAACGCCATCGCCAACCCGCAGGTCCCCGAGGTCGGCGAGCGCTACCTCGGCACCGTGGTGCGCGTGGTCGACTTCGGCGCGTTCGTCTCGCTCACCCCGGGCAAGGACGGACTGCTCCACGTCACCCAGCTGCGCAAGCTGAACGACGGCAAGCGGGTCGAGAACGTCGAGGACGTGGCCAAGGTCGGTCAGAAGATCGAGGTGGAGATCCGTGAGGTCGACGCCCGCGGGAAGATCTCCCTGGCTGTGACCGTGGACGACGAGAGCGGCTCCGACGAGGGATCCTCCGAGGACAAGTGATCCTCTCGGCGGCCTGAGGCCGCCGCAGCAGGAAGGGCAGGCATTCCCGAGTGCCTGCCCTTCCCGCGTCCGGTCCCTTCCTGATCCGGTGCCCGGACCCATCCTGATCCTGCGCCCGGGCCCTTCCTGATCCGGCCGCCCGACCTCTGCTGGCCGCGCCTCTGTCCATGGCCGGCTCCACGGTGGGTCGGGCCGACGGGGGAGTGACGTTGGTGGCACCCCCGGTGCGGTGACGGGTGCCACGGCGTCCCGCCACCCCCGGCGTGGAACAATCGAGTGATGCCTTCCGATCTCGCTTTCGACGATCCGTCCTCCGATGTGATGCTCGACCCGGCCACCGGCGTGCGGCGCAGCATTCTTCCCGGGGGCGTGCGGCTGCTGACCCAGACCGACCGCAGCGTGCGCAGCGCCGCCATCGGCCTGTGGCTGCCCGTCGGCTCCCGGGACGAGGCCCCCGAGCACGCCGGTTCCACCCACGTGCTCGAGCACTTGATGTTCAAGGGGACCTCTCGACGCTCGGCGATGGACATCGCCACGGCCTTCGACGAGGTGGGAGGGGACTCCAACGCCATCACCGCCAAGGAGCACACCCTCTACTACGGCCGGGTGCGCTCGGCCGATGTGCCGATGGCGGTCGACGTTCTCACGGACATGATCACCGGCAGCCTGCTCGAGCAGGACGCCCTGGCCACCGAGCGCGAGGTCATCCTCGAGGAGCTCGCCATGGCCGAGGACGACCCGAACGACGTCGGTTATGAGACGTTCCTGGCCGATGTGCTGGGGCCGGACACCCCGATCGGTCGCCCCGTCGGCGGTACCGCGCAGAGCGTGAACTCCCTCAGCATCGAGGACGTCCGCGCGCACTGGGCCGAGCATTACCGGCCCGACAACCTCGTGATCACCGCGGTCGGGGACCTCGACCACGACGGACTGGCCGAGCTGATACGAGCCGGACTGCGTCGAGGCGGATGGACGCTCGAGGACGGCCGGCTCCCCGCCCGTCGGCCCCGCGGTGTCGACCTCTCCACGTCGGCGGTGCCCGCCGTGCCGGACGTCACCCGGATCGCGCCCCATCGACTCTCGCGCACCACCGAGCAGAACCACATCTACCTCGGGGGCCACGGGCTCACCGCCCTCAGCGAGGATCGCCACGCCCTGTCCGTCCTGATGTCTGTGCTGGGCGGGGGCATGTCCTCGCGTCTCTTCCAGAACATCCGCGAGCAGCGTGGCCTGGCCTACTCCGTGTACTCCTTCAGCGGCGGGTATCGCGACGCCGGGCTGTTTGGCATGTACGCCGCCTGCCGCCCGGGCCGCACCTCCCAGGTGGTCGAGCTGCTCGCCGCCGAGCTCGCACGAATGGGGGAGCGGGGCATCGACGAGGAGGAGCTGTCCCGCGCGAAGGGACAGATCACCGGCTCCTTCGCGCTCGGACTGGAGGACACCAGCAGCAGGATGGGTCGCCTCGGTACGATCGAGCTGGTCCACGGCACGTACACGAGCGTCGACGAGACCCTGGAGAAGATCGGCCGGGTCGGTCCCGACGACGTCCGCGATCTCGCCGCGCGCCTGGCCGGATCCTTCACCACCCGGGTCGAGGTCGGCCCCGACTACTGAGGCCGGCGGGAGCGGGAGGAGAGAACGACGCGGCTCCCGACGAGCCGAGTCCGGGCGCCGTCGCCTCCGGCCCTCTCGACCTCCATCCCGTCCCAGCCCGCACCACCCCACGATCGAGGAGCACCCCATGACAGCTGCTGAACAGTCCCCCCTGCGCGTCGCCGTGATCGGAGCCGCCGGACGCATGGGCGCCGAAGCCTGCCGCGCCGTCGAGGCGGCCCCTGACCTCGAGCTGGTGGCGGAGCTCGGCCGCGGAGACGCCCTGGACCTCATCACAGAGGCAGGAGCGCAGGTCGCCGTGGACCTCACCGTCCCCTCTGTCACCGCCGAGAACGTGCGCTGGCTGGTCGAGCACGGTATCCACGCCGTGGTGGGGACCACCGGGTGGACGGAGGAGGGCCTGGATGCCCTGCGCGAGCAGTTGGCGGGAGCGGACGGCGTGGGCGTGCTGATCGCCCCGAACTTCGCGATCGGAGCCGTGCTGGCGATGCGCTTCGCCGAAACTGCCGCGCGCTACTACGAGAGCGCCGAGATCATCGAGATGCATCACCCGAACAAGGTCGACGCCCCCTCGGGCACGGCCCGCCACACCGCCGCCGCGATCGCGCGCGGCCGGGCGGCCGGCGGGCTCGGACCGGTCCCGGACGCGACCGAGAAGGATCCCGAGGGCGCGCGCGGCGCGATCGTCGACGGGGTCCATGTGCACGCGGTGCGTCAGCGCGGGCTGGTCGCCCACGAGGTGGTCCAGTTCGGCGGGCCGGGGGAGCAGTTCCAGATCCGCCACGACTCCTTCGACCGTGCCAGCTTCATGCCCGGCGTGCTCCTGGGCGTCCGTGCCGTCTCCTCCCATCCAGGCCTGACGGTGGGCCTGGACGGCTACCTCGAGCTCGACTGAGCGGCCCGCCGTGCGTCAGAAGCTCTTCGTCGCCCTGCTGGTGCTGATCACCGCGGCGTACTGCTGGGGCCTGGGCTGGATCGCCTGGGGCTTCGTGCGCGCCGGGAGCGCGGTGGGCTACGGCCTCGCGGTCGGCGTCGTGATCCTGCTGGCGCTGACCGTCTGGGTGACCTGGCGCGAGGTGCTGTTCGGCGCCGCCGCCGGGGACCTCGCGCGGCGCTACGCGCCTCCCGCCGACGCGATCCAGGACGATCCTCGCGCCGAGTTCGAGGCCGCCCGGGCCGCGCTGCAGGACGACGACGCCCGGCAGGGGACGGGATCCCCCGGGCACGCCGAGTCCCGCGACTGGGCCGGCTGGTTCCGGCTCGCCCTGGCGTACGACGCGCTGCGGGATCGGAAGAACGCCCGGATGGCGACGCGTCGTGCGATCGACGCCCGGCGGGCGGCGCGACGCTGAGCAGTCCCTCAGGACGCTGAGCAGTCCTCAGGCCCAGCCGAGGGCTCGCAGGACGGCCGCGGCGGCCGCCGCGCCGATCACGACCACCAGGAACGGGGCCCGGGCCAGCAGCAGCGCCACGGCCACCCCGAGCGCCGCGAGCCGTGCGTCCAGCACGATCTCCGTGCCGCTGGTCGCGGTCTGCGTCGCGACCAGCGCTCCGAGCAGGGCGATCGGCAGCAGCGTCGTGGTCCGGGAGATCCGTGGACGGTCGAGCGCGTCGGGCGGCGCCTGGTAGCCGAGCCACTTCTGCCCGAAGGAGAGCACCGATGCGGCGATCACCGCGATCCACAGCATGCTCATCGTCGGCCCCTCCTCGGCAGCACCCCGACGACGACGGCGACCAGCGCGGCCGCGAGCACGGGCAGCCCGGCGGGAAGCACCGGGGTGGTCAGCAGGGCGACGAAGGCGGCCGCGACCGCGATCGCCACCGCATCCCGGCTGCGCAGGCGCGGCCACAGCAGAGCCAGGAAAGCGGCTGCGGCGGCGGCATCGAGACCCCACGCCGCAGGGTCGGCCACGAACTGGCCGGCGAGGGCGCCGACCAGGGAGAACAGGTTCCAGAACACGAACACCCAGACCCCGGCCGCCCAGAACCCGGCGCGCTTCTCCGCCTCGTCCCGTCCGCCGGCTGCGAGCGCCGCCGATTCGTCGATCGTGAGGTGAGCGCGCAGCACGCTGCGCCATCCGGTGCGGGGGAGGGACGGTGCGAGGATCAGTCCGTACAGCGTGTTGCGCACGCCGAGGAGGGCCGCCGCGAGGGCCGCACCGAGGGCGGACCCGCCCCCGCCGACGACCCCGATGAACGCGAACTGGCTCCCTCCGGTGAACATCACCGCGGAGAGGACCATCGCCTGCCACACGTCCAGTCCGGAGGCCGTCGCCAGGGCGCCGAAGGAGATGCCGTACAGGCCGGTCGCGACGCCGATGGCGAAGCCCGTGCGACGGATCGTGCGCACCCCGTCCGGGATGCTCCCGCCCGCGTGGCCGAGGTTCGGGGAAACGCTGGTCATGATGGTTCCCACTGTACGGTCACCAGGGAGGACGCGGCTTCCACGTCCGTCCTGCGATGTGAGAACGTAAGGGCATGACGGCCATTCCGGACTCCCCTGACGCGTCCGCGCCCACCGACGCCCTCCCACTGCGCACGACCACCCTCCTGCTCGACATGGACGGGACCCTCATCGACTCCGGCCCGGCGGTCGAACGCGCCTGGAACACGCTGCTGCGCGAGCTCGGCACGGATCTCACGTTCGGCGCGGCACAGCACGGCCGGCCTGCTCGCCAGGTCCTCGCCGAGCTGATGCCCGAGCTCGATGAGGAGCAGCTGGCGCGGGCGCACGACCGGATCGAAGCCCTCGAGATCGCGGACGTCGACGCGATCCTCACCCTCCCGGGCACCGAGCGCCTGCTGCGGGAGCTCGACGCCGCCGCCGAGCAGCTCAACCGTCCCACCTGGACCATCGTCACCTCCTGCACCGCTGGGCTGTTCGAGGCCCGATGGGCCACCACGGGGCTCCCGGCGCCCGCGCAGAGGGTCACGGCCGATCAGGTCACCCACGGGAAGCCCGATCCCGAGCCGTACCTGCTGGGCGCCGAGCGTCTTGGTGTCGCTCCCGAGCGGACGATCGTCATCGAGGACTCGGTGGGCGGTCTGCACTCCGGGGCCGCAGCCGGGGCCCGCACCATCGCGGTGACCAGCACCACTCCCGCCGCCGATCTCGCTCCGCTCGCGGATGCCCTGGTCACATCCCTGGATGACCTGGAGATCACTGTCGACGGCGAGGATCTGGTCCTCTCCCGCCGAGGTAGCTGAACCTCACGCCGCGCCTGTCGATCAGCGCCTGATCGCGTTGATAAGCTCGGGCGGCCGATCCCGTGCCGCGCGATCTCACGGGTGCCCAGAGGCTCCGGTGCCCGCGTCGACCAGACGCGTCTCCACCGTGGATCGCAGCCGTCCCCCTCGAAAGGACTCGTCCCATGTGCGGAATCTCCGGCAGCTACGGATTCGGCGCTGACACCGAGGGCATCGCCCGCCGGATGAACAGCGCCCTGGCCCATCGGGGCCCGGACGGTGAAGGGATCTTCGTCGACGGGGAGACTGGTCTCGCCCATCGTCGCCTGGCGATCATCGACGTCGCCGGCGGCGCACAGCCGATGACGAGCGCCGACGGCCGCTACACGATCGTGTACAACGGCGAGACCTACAACTACCTCGAGCTGCGCGACGAGCTCGAGGCCCTCGGCCACACCTTCCGCACCGACTCGGATACCGAGGTGCTGCTCGAGGCGCACGCCGAGTGGGGGACCGCCGCCTACGACCGGTTCAACGGCATGTTCGCCTTCGCGATCCACGATGCGCAGACCGGGACCGTCACCATCGCCCGCGACCACTTCGGCATCAAGCCCCTGTACTACTGGATCGATGAGCACGAAGACGCTGACGCTGAGGCAGTGGGCCCCAAGGTGCTCTTCGGCTCCGAGATCCGCTCGCTGCTGGCGGCAGGCCAGTTCGAGGCCGCGCCGGACGACCGCGCCGTCTACCGCTATCTGAAGTTCCGCGTCCAGGACGACGACTCCCAGACCTTCTTCCGCGGCGTGCGGCGGCTCATGGCCGGCGAGATCCTCGAGATCCGCCCCGACGGCACCCGGGTCGCCCCCTTCACCCGCCTGCAGGAGGAGCTGCGCGAGATCGCCGCGCGCCCCAGCCGCCCCTACAGCGAGCAGGTCGTGGACGAGTACCGCGAGCGCTTCCACGAGTCGATCCGGATGCGCCTGCAGTCCGAGGTCCCCGTGGGCACCTCGCTCTCCGGCGGTCTGGACTCCTCCGCGGTCGCCGCCGTGATCGCGCGTCAGCTGCGCGAGCAGCCGCAGGACGAGAGCTTCAGCGCCGTCGGCAGCCGCCAGAACACCTTCTCGGCCGTCTTCCCGAACTCCTCGAACGACGAGGAGGCGTACGTCGACAAGCTGCTCGACGACAACGCCGGCCAGATCACCGCCCACAAGATCCACCCTCAGCCGGAGGCGTTCCTCGAGGACCTGCGCGACTTCGTGCGCACCCAGGAGGAGCCGATCATCTCCACCGGCCCGTACGCCCAGTATGCGGTGATGCGCGAGGCCAGCCAGCACGTCACCGTGCTGCTGGACGGCCAGGGCGCCGACGAGATGATGGCCGGGTACAACCCGTACTTCTACGTCTACCTGCGCCAGCTGCGTCGGCAGAAGCGGTTCAAGGATCTCGCCAGCGAGGTCGTGGGCTCGCGCGACATCCTGCGCAAGCTCGCGAAGTCGAAGTACTCCGGTCGCACCTCGGTGCCGATCGAGGCGCTCCTGAACTCCGGTTTCGTGGCCGAGCACAGCTCCGAGAAGGTCTCCTCCGTCCAGGACGACCTCAAGGAGCGTCTGCTGGAGGACACCTTCCGCCACTCCCTGCCCTCGCTGCTGCGCTACGAGGACAAGAACACGATGCGCTTCAGCATCGAGGGTCGCGTGCCGTTCGTGGACAAGGAGCTGCTGAAGTTCCTGTTCTCGCTGGACGAATCCGCGATCATCCACGACGGCTGGAACAAGCGGATCCTGCGCGAGTCGATGGACGGGATCCTGCCCGACATGATCTCCAAGCGTCGCAACAAGATCGGCTTCACCACCCCCGAGGGGGAATGGTTCCGCACGATCGCCCCGCACCTCATGGAGATCTTCACCTCGGAGTCCTTCGCGAGCCGCCCCTACTTCGACGCCCCCAGCGTCGTGGCGCTGTTCGAGGACTACATCGAGAACCCCGGCAACCACGGCACGATGATGTTCTGGCGCCTGCTGAACGTCGAGCTGTGGATGCGCACCTTCTTCGACGACGCCGAGAACTCCTCGCGGGCGCTGAGCGATGACGCGGCCGCGCAGGAGCAGGCGGCGCTGAGCGTACCGGTGGCCCAGGTCGCCGGCACCGACGCCGACACGAGTTCCGCGAGCGATGTCGTCGAGCCCAAGAGCGACTATGTCGCCAATCCCGGCAAGGAGCTCGACCTGGTCTCCGAGGCCGACGGCCGCACCTGGCGCCGCCTGCCGCTGCAGACCGAGCTGGTCTCCCGTGAGGACGACATCGTCTCCCTGGTCCGCGAACGCGTCGAGCGCTTCGCCGCGTCCCTGCCCGAAGGCACCGTGCCCGTCGGTGCGCAGTGGTACTTCGTGATCAGCGAGAAGATCATCGCGATCACGCAGGGCCGGTCCTGGTTCACCTGGGAGATCAGGCCCCGCCGGTCCGCGAAGGTGCTCAGCCGCTTCGTCACCCGCACCCCGGCCGGCATCGGTCTGGGCGATCCGACCACGATGGAGCTCGCCATCCAGGAGGTCGGCCTCCCGCGCGTGGTCGCCGCCTCGGCGGCCGGTGCGGCCGGCAAGGTGATCGGCAAGCGGGGCCTGTTCTACGAGGTCGTGGGGGCGAACGTGCGCGCGATCGACGGTCCGACGCCGTACTCGGCGTTCCCCTCGAACGTCTCCGCGAAGCTGCCCCCGAAGGACCCGGACGCGGTCTCCGCGAAGATCTCCGCGGCGATCCGCGGGGCGGACATCCCGGCAGCGCTGCGCGATGCCTTCGTGGGCACTGTCGTGATGGATGCGAACGACATCGGTCGCAACGTCCTGGGATCGGACGTCGCCACGGAGAACGCTCGGCTCGAGGCGACGTTCGCGGACAATCCCCTCGGCCAGGGCCGCCAGCGCACGCCGCTCGCGATCCTCGTCGATCTCGGACCCGCGACACGGCGCTGAGCCGGCCGGAGCCTGCATTAGGCTCCAGGGATCAGGACAGTTCCGGGAGGAGACCATGACCAGCACCGACCTGCGCCCCGCGCGGCCCTTCGGCGCGGTGGGGACCGCTGTGGTCACCCCGTTGACCGAGGACGGCCACGGAGTGGACCTCGACGCCTCCCAGCAGCTCGCCGTGCACGTGAGCGAGCACGGCAACGACCTCATCGTGGTCTCCGGCACCACAGGCGAGGCCCCTACGCTCACGGACGTGGAGAAGATCGAGCTCTCCCGGGCCGTACGCGATGCCGTCGGCCCCGAGGTGCGGGTGGTCGCCGGCGTGGGCACCTACGACACCGCGCATTCGATCGATCTCGCCCGCGCCCATGCGGATCTGGGCCTGGACGGGCTGCTGGTCGTCACCCCGTACTACTCCAAGCCCAGCCAGGCCGGGGTGATCGCTCACACCACCGCGATCGCCGACTCCACCGACCTGCCGGTGATGCTCTACGACATCCCGAGCCGGACGGGCACCGCATTGTCCTACGAGACGCTGCTGCGGCTCGGTGAGCACGACCGGATCCTCGCGGTGAAGGATGCCAAGGGCGACCTGCAGCAGGCCAGCCGGATCATGGCCGAGACGGGCCTGGCGTACTACTCCGGCGAGGACGCCCTGAACCTCCCGTGGCTCACGATCGGCGCCGCCGGCCTCGTCTCCGTGGTCGGTCAGGTCGCCGGCGAGCTCGAGCGTCTCATGCTCGATGCTGTGGACCGTTCCGATCTCGCCGGTGCGCTCGACGCCCACCGTCGCCTCGTCCCGCTGGTCGACGCGATCATGGCCAAGATGCCCGGCGCCGTGGCGGCGAAGGCCGCCCTGGCCCTGCAGGGCGTGCTGCCGCACGCCGCGATGCGCGGGCCGCATGTCCCGGCGGACACCGACCAGCTGCGTGCGCTCGCGGACGCGATCGACGCGGCCGACGGCATTCCCTCGTGCGACCCCACCCGCGCCTCGGTATGACCACCGGGTTCTTCCAGGCGTCCGGCCCGGCCCCGGAGCCGGCCCGCGGCACGCTGAGGATCACCCCGCTGGGCGGTCTCGGCGACGTCGGGCGGAACATGACCGTGTTCGAGATCGACGGGCGCCTGCTGATCGTCGACTGCGGGGTGCTGTTCCCCGAGGACGCCCAGCCCGGCGTGGACCTGATCCTGCCGGACTTCGACGCGATCCGTGACCGGCTCGACGACATCGAGGCGATCGTGCTCACGCACGGCCACGAGGACCACATCGGTGGCGTGCCCTACCTGCTGCGGATGAAGAACGACATCCCGCTGGTCGGCAGCACGCTGACCCTCGCCTTCCTCACGGCGAAGCTCAGGGAGCACCGGATCACGCCGACCACGATCGCGGTGGAGGAGGGCCGTAAGGAGAGCTTCGGCCCCTTCGACTGCGAGTTCGTCGCGGTCAACCACTCGATCCCGGACGCCCTGGCGGTGCACCTCTCCACCGAGGCCGGCACGGTGCTGCACACCGGCGACTTCAAGATGGACCAGCTGCCCCTGGACGGACGCATCACGGATCTGCGCGCCTTCGCCCGCCTCGGGGAGGCCGGGGTGGACCTGTTCATGACGGACTCGACCAACGCCGAGGTGCCCGGCTTCACGGTCGGTGAGCAGGAGATCGGCCCCACGCTGGAGGCGATCTTCGCCCGGGCGACGCAGAAGATCGTGGTCGCCTCGTTCTCCAGCCACGTCCACCGCGTGCAGCAGGTGCTCGACGCGGCCGCGGCGCACGGCCGCAAGGTGGCCTTCGTCGGCCGTTCGATGGTCCGCAACATGGGCATCGCCTCGGAGCTGGGATATCTCCGCGTGCCCGAGCGCACCCTGATCGACGCGAAGGCGATCACCACGATCCCCGATGAGCAGGTCGTGCTCATGTGCACGGGCAGCCAGGGCGAGCCGATGGCCGCACTGGGACGGATCGCCCAGGGCGACCATCGCGTCAGCGTGGGCCCCGGCGACGTCGTCATCCTCGCCTCGTCCCTCATCCCCGGCAACGAGAACGCGGTGTTCAGCGTGGTCAACGGCCTCATGGCGCTCGGCGCGGAGGTGGTCCACAAGGGGACGGCCAAGGTCCACACCTCGGGCCACGCGAGCGCTGGTGAGCTGCTGTACTGCTACAACATCGTGCGACCGAAGAACGTCATGCCGATCCACGGCGAGGTGCGCCATCTCCTGGCCAACGGCCGTCTCGCCGAGGCCACCGGTGTCCCGCGCGAGCGAGTCGTCCTGGCCCAGGACGGCCATGTGGTCGATCTCCGGGACGGCGTCGCGCAGGTGGTCGGAGAGGTCCCCACCAGCTACGTGTATGTCGACGGCTTGAGCGTCGGAGAGATCTCCGAGGCGGACCTCAAGGATCGTCGCATCCTCGGTGACGAGGGCTTCATCTCGCTGTTCGCCGTGGTCGACACGGCCACCGGCGCGCTCCTCGCGGGCCCGGAGATCCGCGCCCGCGGTGTGGCGGAGGACGCCGCCGTGTTCGAGAAGGTCCGGCCCGAGATCATCAAAGCCCTCGAGGAAGCGGTCGCCGACCCCGCGAACCGCCGCGATGCCCATCAGCTGCAGCAGGTCATGCGACGCGTGATCGGACGCTATGTCTCCCAGCGCCTGCGCCGTCGGCCGATGATCGTCCCGCTCGTGCTCGAGGCCTGACCCGTTCCACGAGCCCGCCTCGGGGCGTGAGATGGATCCGGTACGACGGGCCCGGGCGCTCCGCCTCCCGGGCCGCAGTGGCACCGGGCGGTACCCTATGACCCATGGCGACACGTACGTCTTCCCCCGCACGTGCGTCGAAAGGCTCGTCCCGGAGCTCGGCTGCAGGTACGTCCCGCACGGCCGGCGCCGCGGCGAACGACCCCTCGACGCTCCCTCTTCCGGTGCGCGCAGTGCGCACCGGCTATCTCGCGATCGCTCGCATGGTCGGCGGACTGATCCGCTCGATCGGCGTGGCCCGCTGGGAGGTGGCCCCGGACCAGCGTCGGGACGGCTATGCCCTGTTCCTCCTGCTCATCGCGGCCCTAGTGGCCGTCGTCGAGTGGTGGCAGTCGGCCGGCCCCGTCTTCGGGGCCGTGCACACCGTCGTGGCAGGCACCTTCGGCATCTCCTCGATGCTGATCCCGCTGCTCGCGGCCGGCTGGTCGATGCGCATGTTCCGCCGCCCCGACCAGGTGCGCGCCAACAGCCGGATCGCGATCGGCATCCTCGTGCTGCTCACCGCGATCTCCGCGATCGCCTCGGTCTCGGCACGCCTGCCCGCACCGGCGGACGGCATCGACGCGCTGGCGCGCGGGGGAGGGGTGCTCGGCTACCTGGCCGCCGCACCCCTGGAGGCCCTGCTGCCGCCCGTGGCCGTCGTGGTGATCCACTCCGTGCTGATCGCCTTCGGCGTGCTCGTCCTCACCGCGACCCCGGTGGAGTCGATCCCCTCACGGGTGCGCGGGGTGTACGACGTGATGGTCGGCAACAGCGAGGAGGAGGACGAGGAGCGCGTCGCGTTCGGCCTGCGCCCGCGCCGCCGGGATCCTGAGGTCCACGAGCAGGCGACCGAGGCCCAGCCCGCCGGGCGTCCGCGGCGCCGCAGCCGGCGTGAGAAGGCCGCGGCCGAGGCAGCGGAGGACCGCGATCACGAGAGCTTCGGCTATGCCGGCGACGAGGCCTTCCAGCAGGGCGTCAGCGCCGAGGAGGCCGCGGGGGCCGGCTCGAAGAAGGGCCGTGCGTCCCGGGCGAAGCGAGCCGCGAAGGCCGATTCCACCGAGGTCTTCGACGTCGTCGAGGATGAGAACAATCGGGCCAAGACCTTCCCCGGCAAGGGGGACGCCGCCGGTGCGACCACCCCGATGCCGACGGCCGCTGCGGCGAAGGCGTCGCCCGCGAGCAAGCCCGCGCCGACCCGAGCCGTGCCGGCCAAGCAGTCCGAGGAGGCGAAGCCCGACCTCGTGCACCCGCCGATGGGTGACCTGCCGCGCGCCGGGGAGCAGCTCGAGCTGGCCGGCGACGTCGTGTACACGCTGCCTGACTCCTCGTTCCTCCTGGAGGGCGCACCGCACAAGACGCGCTCCGAGGTGAACGACCAGGTGGTCGCTGCGCTCGAGGAGGTCTTCGAGCAGTTCAACGTCAATGCCAAGGTGGTCGACTTCTCCCGCGGGCCGACGGTCACGCGCTACGAGGTCGAGCTCGCCCCAGGCACCAAGGTCGAGAAGGTCACGGCCCTGGACAAGAACATCTCGTATGCCGTGGCGAGCTCCGACGTGCGCATCCTCTCGCCGATCCCCGGCAAGAAGGCCATCGGGATCGAGATCCCCAACACCGATCGCGAGACCGTCGTCCTCGGCGACGTGCTGCGCAGCTCCGTCGCCCGTCGCACGGAGCATCCGCTGGTGATGGGCGTGGGCAAGGACGTCGAGGGCGGCTACGTCGTCGCGAACCTCGCCAAGATGCCGCACCTGCTCGTCGCCGGCGCCACCGGTGCCGGCAAGTCGGTCTTCGTGAACTCGATGATCACGTCGATCCTCATGCGCGCAACTCCTGAAGAGGTGCGCATGGTGCTGGTCGATCCCAAGCGCGTCGAGCTCAGCATCTACGAGGGCATCCCGCACCTGATCACCCCGATCATCACCAACCCCAAGAAGGCCGCGGAGGCCCTCGAGTGGGTGGTGAAGGAGATGGACGCCCGCTACGACGACCTCGCCGCCTTCGGGTACAAGCACGTCGACGATTTCAACAAGGCGGTGCGCGCCGGAGAGGTGCAGCTGCCCGCGGGCAGCGAGCGACGCCTCGCGCCCTACCCGTACCTCCTGGTCGTGGTCGACGAGCTCGCGGACCTGATGATGGTCGCGCCGCGGGACGTCGAGGCCTCGATCCAGCGCATCACGCAGCTGGCACGTGCCGCCGGGATCCACCTGATCCTCGCGACGCAGCGCCCCTCGGTCGACGTGGTCACCGGCATCATCAAGGCCAACGTGCCCAGCCGCCTCGCCTTCTCGACCTCCTCGCTGCAGGACTCGCGGGTGATCCTCGACTCCGTCGGCGCGGAGAAGCTCATCGGCCAGGGCGATGCCCTGTTCCACCCGATGGGCAAGGCCAAGCCGATGCGCGTGCAGGGCGCGTGGGTCAACGAGTCCGAGATCCACCAGGTCGTCGACCACGTCAAGACGCAGATGAAGCCGAACTACCGCGAGGACGTCCAGGTCGTCGCGGCCAAGAAGCAGATCGACGACGACATCGGCGACGATCTCGACGTCCTGCTGCAAGCGGCCGAGCTCGTGGTCACCACGCAGTTCGGCTCGACCTCGATGCTGCAGCGCAAGCTCCGCGTGGGCTTCGCCAAGGCCGGCCGGCTCATGGATCTGCTGGAATCCCGCGAGATCGTCGGGCCCTCCGAGGGGTCCAAGGCGCGCGACGTGCTCGTCCATCCGGACGAGCTCGGCACCGCGATCGCCCTGATCCGCGGCGAGGCGCCGCCGGGCGGCGAGGCCGAGGAACCGTACGGGGCCGATCAGGCCGTCGAACTCGAGAGCGCCCCGGCGCCGGAGGCACCGGATCACTCCGAGGCAGCCGCCTCCTCGGAGAACGGGGAGGACCGCTACGGCACCGATCCGCTCGCCGACGACGGCACCGAACCCGCCACCGACTACTACGACGACGAGGACGACCAGGACGGCGAGGATGCATGGAGCCTCACCGGCCGCTGACCCTGACCGGTCCGCGACGGCGGCGTCACACACCACCCCGCTCCGCCCCCTCGTCCCGTCCGTTCCACCGCACGTCCCTCATTCCGCCGGAGCTCAGGAGTCCCGATGACCACACCCCGCACGGAGCCCGTCCCGCTCTGGAACATCGCCAACATCCTCACGATGGTGCGGTGTGCGATGGTCCCGGTGCTGGTGGTGCTCGCGATCATCTACCCGGACTCGATCCCGGGGCGCATCCTGGTCGCCGCCGTGTTCGTGGTCGCGATGATCACGGACTTCCTGGACGGCCACCTCGCCCGCAGCCGGAACCTCATCACGGACTTCGGCAAGATCGTCGATCCCATCGCCGACAAGGCGATGACGGGCGCGGCACTGATCATGCTGTCGGTCTGGGAGTACGTGCCGTGGTGGATGACGATCCTGATCCTGGTGCGCGAGTTCGGCATCACGGTCATGCGTTTCACGATCCTCAAGTACGGGGCCCTGCCGGCGAACATGGCGGGCAAGGCCAAGACGATGGTGCAGACGATCGCCATCACCTTCTGCCTGATCCCGTTCGAGCTGTGGTGGGAGCCCGCGCGCTGGATCGGCCTGGCGCTGGTGGCCCTGGCCGTCGTGCTGACCGTATGGTCCGGCCTCGTGAACCTCAAGGACGGGCTGCGGCTGCGTCGTGAGGCACTGGCCGGTGGCGCTGCATGACCACGGGCGCCACGAGCCCGCAGCTCGTGATCTCCCGAGCCGCGCAGCGCGGGCTGATGCTCGCGACCGCGGAATCGCTCACCGCAGGGGCCCTGGTGGCCCGCCTGGTGGACGTCCCCGGGTCCAGCGCCGCGATCGCGGGGGGAGCGGCCTGCTACTCCTTTGCGGCCAAGACCCGCGTGCTCGGGATCGACGCCGATCTGCTGGAGCGCACCGGTGCTGTGACCAGGGAGGTCGCGGCGGCCATGGCCGAGGGCGCCCTCGACCTGTACGCCGCGGACCTCGCCGTCTCCACCACCGGCGTGGCCGGCCCCGGGCCCGACGCCCGCGGAACGGCGGAAGGAACCGTCTGGCTGGGGATCGCCCGACGGGACGGCGAGACCCTCACGCGTGAACTGCATCTCAGCGGCGACCGCCCGACGATCCGCTCCCGGACCGTCGACGCCGCGCTCTCGCTGCTCGTCGAGATGCTCGAGTCCTGAACGACCCCGCAGGTCAGCGCAGGGGAGCGCAGCCTTCCTCCCCACCGTCTCGTCGTGCACAGTTCCCAGGCATCCCGAGGATGGGGGCCACTACACTCTGGGGAACACTTCCGAGGGTCGGCGCGTTGTGCTTGTCGTGATGACTTCGACGCACCGCACCCCCGAGGTGTTCCACCAGTTCAACCAGAGGAAGGGAGGCAAGGCCATGGTCCTGTTCCGTCAGGAGCTCGGTGATGTCCTGCGTGATGCACGACGCAACCAGGGTCGCACCCTGCGTCAGGTGTCCTCCGATGCCCGCGTGTCCCTGGGCTACCTCAGCGAGATCGAGCGCGGCCAGAAGGAGGCCTCCAGCGAGCTGCTGTCCTCCGTGACCGATGCCCTGGGCCTCCCGCTGTCGTTCGTGCTGCGTGAGGTGTCCGACCGGATCGCCGTCGCCGAGAACATCAGCATCCCCGACACCGTGCCCGAGGGCCTCGCCGAGGAGGCGAGCCCGCTGGTCGGTGCGCACTGAGGTGAGGCGCAGCGAGTTCTCGGAGCTGGCCGACCACGTGTTCGGCCCGGTCCTCGCCCGCACCTACACCCGTGACCTCGTGCTCGAGGGCGTCGGCGGTCTGACCGCCGAGCAGGCCCTCGAGCACGGGGTCGCCGTGCGCCAGGTCTGGACGGCCCTGTGCGACTCGATGGACGTCCCGGAGTCCCAGCGCTGGGAAGTCCCGCCGGAGCAGCGACGCCGCTGACCGCGGTGCTCCGGCAGGAGAGCTCGGCCGGCAGAGGTCGACCCTCGCCGGTGTGGTCGTGGTGGACGCGTTCGGGGTGGTCGACGCGATCCGTCGGGCGGCTTCCCCTCTCCGTCCCTCGCGGGGTCGCGGGGTCGCGGGGTCGCGCACTCCCTCGGAGGATCACTGGCTGTCTATTTCTCTCTCGGGACCCCTTAGCGTCGCGCCCCGAGGGGCCGCGCGATATCGACACGCCGCGACACGCCCCGCAGAGCCCTCGTTCGAACGCATGTTCGGTACAGTGGGGTGGAATGGTCCCCCGGCCCGACGTCCCCGTTCTCGTCCTTCCTCCCCAGTCGCGTGTCATCCACAAGCGGCCCGGGGCGGCGACGAGTGTCGGAGGCCGCGCCTAGTGTGGCCTCACTGTCATCGAGTCGGCTCGCCCGGCCCACTGGAAGGAACCAAGCACATGGCTGCACCGAAATCGTCGAAGCCCCCCGTCACGCGTTCGACGGAGAAGACCCGCGAGTCGTCGCTCGACAACGCCCTGGCCCAGATCGACCGCCAGTTCGGCAAGGGATCGATCATGCGGCTGGGCGACGACACGCGGCCTCCGGTCGAGGTCATCCCCACAGGCTCGGTCGCCCTGGATGCTGCTCTCGGCATCGGTGGGCTGCCGCGCGGCCGCATCGTCGAGGTCTACGGCCCGGAATCTTCCGGCAAGACCACGTTGGCCCTGCATGCCGTCGCCAACGCCCAGCGCAACGGCGGTATCGCCGCCTTCATCGATGCCGAGCACGCAATGGACCCGGAGTACGCCAAGAAGCTCGGCGTCGACACCGATGCCCTGCTGGTCTCCCAGCCGGACACCGGTGAGCAGGCCCTCGAGATCACGGACATGCTGATCCGCTCCGGCGCGCTGGACGTCGTCGTGATCGACTCCGTCGCCGCGCTGGTGCCCAAGGCCGAGATCGAGGGCGAGATGGGCGACTCCCACGTCGGCCTCCAGGCGCGTCTGATGTCCCAGGCGCTGCGCAAGCTCGCTGGCGCGCTCTCCTCCTCGGGGACCACCGCGATCTTCATCAACCAGCTGCGCGAGAAGATCGGTGTCTTCTTCGGCAGCCCCGAGACGACCACCGGCGGCAAGGCGCTGAAGTTCTACGCCTCCGTGCGCATGGACATCCGCCGCATCGAGACCCTCAAGTCCGGCACGGACTCCGTGGGCAACCGCACCCGCGTCAAGGTCGTGAAGAACAAGATGGCCCCGCCCTTCAAACAGGCCGAGTTCGACATCCTCTACGGGGAGGGCATCTCCCGCGAGGGTGGCCTGATCGACCTCGGCGTCGAGCACGGCGTGGTCCGCAAGTCCGGTGCGTGGTTCACCTACGAGGGGGACCAGCTCGGCCAGGGCAAGGAGAACTCGCGCCAGTTCCTCAAGGACAACCCGGACCTGGCGGTCGAGATCGAGGACAAGATCCTGCGCACCCTGGGCGTCGGCAAGTACGCCCTCGAGCAGGCGGAACCGGAGGCCGGTGCCGTCGAGGCGCCTCTCGGTGAGGACGAGTTCCTCGACGACGACGTCCCGGCCACCATCTGAGAGATGACGGGCACGCAGTCCGACGGGAGCGGCGGCGGCGACCATGAGGTCGTCGCCGCCGCTCCCGTGACGGCGGACGACGGACCGCGCACCGCCTCGGAGATCCGGGCGGACCTGTCCGGTCGCACCCGGCAGATCCTTGAGGCCACCCGTGAGGCGCCGGACCCCGAGGCCGTCGCGCGGGAGAAGGCCGTGGTGCACGAGTGCCGGTATCTGATGAGGCTGCTGTCGACGCGCCGCCGGTCGGAAGGGGAGATGCGTCAGCGGCTCGCCGAGCGGGAGGTCCCCGCGGACATCGCTCACGAGGTGATGGCGCGGATCATCCGCGCCGATCTCGTCGACGACGCCGCCTTCGCCCACGAGTGGGTGCAGCAGCGACGTTCCCTGCGCGCCCTCGGTGATGAAGCACTGCGCCGTGAGCTGAGCAGACGCCGGGTGGACGCCCCGCTGATCGATGCGGCGCTGGAGACCGGGGAGAGCGACGAAGAGGTGCGCTGCCGTGAGCTGGTGCGCTCCCGGATCGGTGTCCGGGATCGGGAGCGCCTGCGCACCGAACGGGACGGCGCCCACCGCCGTCGGCTCTCCCGCCGCCTGGACGCCCTCCTGACCCGCAAGGGTTACCCGGGGAGTCTCGCCGTCCACGTCATCGCGGGTGAGCTGCGCGAGGCCTCGCACGATCCGGAGAGCTGACGCACGCTGACGCATGCTGACGGGGCCTGGGCCGGGGCCGGGGGCCGACGACGAGCGCCGCCAGCCTGCCTCCGTCGCGAACGCGGCGGGGAACGGCTGTGGAGGCATCGGCCAGTATTCTTACGGGCACTATGTCCTCCCGCATCTCCGCTCTCGATCCCATGACCACCGATACCGACGCCGCGACGTCAGCCGGCGCCCTGAGCACCCCGCGCGGCACCTATCAGGTGCGCACCTTCGGGTGCCAGATGAACGTCCACGACTCCGAGCGCCTGACCGGCCTGCTCGAAGAGTCCGGCTTCGTGGCGGCGCCGGACGATGCCGACGCCCGTCGCGGCGAGGTCGACGTCGTCGTCTTCAACACCTGTGCGGTGAGGGAGAACGCGGACAAGAAGCTGTACGGCACTCTCGGCGCGCTGCGTCCCGCGAAGGACGCGAATCCGAGCATGCAGATCGCCGTCGGGGGCTGCCTCGCGCAGAAGGACCGTTCCACGATCGTCGACCGTGCTCCGTGGGTCGACGTCGTCTTCGGCACGCACAACATCGGTGCACTGCCGGTGATGCTGGACCGTGCTCGGCACCGCGCGGAGGCGCAGGTGGAGATCCTCGAATCGCTCGAAGTGTTCCCGTCCACGCTTCCCACACGGCGCGAGTCCTCCTACGCCGCCTGGGTCTCGATCAGCGTGGGCTGCAACAACACCTGCACCTTCTGCATCGTGCCCTCGCTGCGCGGCAAGGAGAAGGACCGCCGCCCGGGCGACATCCTCGCCGAGGTGCGTGACGTGGTGGATACCGGCGCTCTCGAGGTGACGCTGCTGGGACAGAACGTGAACTCCTACGGTGTCGAGTTCGGCGATCGAGGAGCCTTCGCCAAGCTGCTGCGCTCCTGCGGCGACATCGAGGATCTCGAGCGCGTGCGCTTCACCTCCCCGCACCCGGCGATGTTCACCGACGACGTCATCGCAGCGATGGCCGAGACCGACAACGTCATGCCCCAGCTGCACATGCCGCTGCAGTCGGGCTCCGATGACGTGCTGCGCCGGATGAAGCGCTCGTACCGCTCCAAGAAGTTCCTGGGCATCCTCGACAGGGTGCGAGAGCGGATCCCCGAGGCGGCCATCACCACCGACATCATCGTCGGGTTCCCCGGGGAGACGGAGGAGGACTTCCAGCGCACGCTCGACGTGGTCGAGGCCTCTCGCTTCGCGAGCGCCTTCACCTTCCAGTACTCGATCCGCCCCGGGACACCTGCGGCGACGATGGAGGGACAGGTCCCCAATGAGGTCGTCCAGGAGCGCTACGAACGGCTCACCGCGCTGCAGGACCGCATCACCTACGAGGAGAACCAGAAGCTCGAGGGGCGCGTCGTCGAGGTCCTCGTGGCCGAGGGGGAGGGGACCCGGGACGAGACCACGCACCGCATCTCGGGCCGCTCGCGGGATCACCGCCTGGTGCACCTGGCGGTGCCGGAGGGGCTGGAGAGCGCAGACATGCCGCGTCCCGGGGACATGGTCACCGCAACCGTCACCCGGGCCGCGCCGTTCTACCTGATCGCGGACAGCGCCCGGGAGGCCGCACCCGGCGTGAGCCCGACGCGCGAGCAGTTCTCGGTGCGACGCACCCGCTCCGGAGACGCGTGGGAAGCGGGGGAGAGCGGCCTGGACGCGGGGTCGTCCTGCGGGACCGGGGCAACTGCTCCGTCGGGCCTCGTCACCCTCGGCATGCCGAGCCTGCGCCGCCCCTGAGCAGCGGACCCGACACACAACAGGACGACGCAGAACGGCCGACACCCCGCAGGTGCCGGCCGTTCTGCGTATCCGCAGCCGGGGCCGCGGAGTGTGCCTCAGACGTCGAGCTCGTCGAGCTCTGCGCCGAGGCGCTCCTCGAGGCTGTGGAAGAAGGCGATCACGGTGCTCAGACCGCACTTGATCGCGCTGTCGACCTGGGTGTCCAGAGCGCCGGCACGGAAATCCGCAGCGAGCTCGCCGTACACGCCCAGCAGGCCCTCGGACTCACGGCGCACGTAGACCTTCGGCCACACCCGGTTCATGTTCCACTCGTTGCAGAGCTTGATCATCTCGACCTTGCGGGAGAAATCGACCGAATGGCTCCAGCGGCCGCGGGTCTGCATCACAGCCCGCTCCTCGCCGGAGACCATGAACTGGAATCGGTAGTCGTCGAAGCGTGCGCGGAGGATCTCCGGGTGCTCATCGTCCTCGACGAAGGCATATCCGAGGCGAGAGAGGCTCTCCTCGACCCTGCTCAAGGACATCGGGGCCAGGCGATCGGCCGAGTCCGGGAGTGCAGGGGACTCGTTCGGTGCAGTCACTTCCAACCTCATGCATTGCAGTAGACGAAGACAACGGTCCGGGGTTCCGGGACGGCCCACACTACTCCCTCGCTCACGATGTCGGCCTGCCACCAGGGGTGATCCGTCCGACCCTCGAACCAGCGCCTCACCGCCCGCCGGAGCGACCCGCACAGCGGCGCGGGTAAAGTTCCGCGCATGGACGATCCGCTGCCCGAGAGCACCACCGCGCGCGAGGCGGCGGCGACGGGCGACGCGGCCGCGCCCAGCGCCCGCGCTCCCCGCGACATCCCTCTGGTCGCCGTGGTCGGAGCGACCGCCACCGGCAAGTCCGATCTCGCCATCGCCCTGGCCCGTGAGCTGGACGGCGAGGTGGTGAACGCCGATGCGCTGCAGCTCTACCGCGGCATGGATATCGGCACCGCGAAGGTGACAGCCACCGAGCGCACGGAAGTGCCGCATCATCAGTTGGACGTGCTGGATGTGACCGAGGAGGCGAGCGTCTCGGTGTACCGGGACGAGGCCCGTACGGCCATCGCGGCCATCCGCTCCCGCGGCCGCACCCCGATCCTCGTCGGCGGATCAGGGCTGTACGTGCGAGCGGTGCTCGATCAGATCGAGTTCCCACCCACCGACCCGAGCATTCGAGCGCGTCTCGAGAGGGAGGCCGCGACGCGCGGGCCCGCCGCTCTGCACGCCGAGCTCGCCGACTCCGACCCGGAGGCCGCGCGCACGATCGGTGCCGGAGACACGCGGCGCATCGTGCGCGCCCTCGAGGTCGGGGAGCTGACCGGGCGTCCCTTCAGCGCATTCCTGCCGCGACCCCTGTACGCCGACCCCCGCACGGTGCAGATCGGTCTGCGGCTCGAACGCCCGGTGCTGCACGACCGGATCGCCCTGCGCGTGCAGCGCATGGTCGAGCTCGGGCTGCTCGACGAGATCCGAGGGCTCCGCGAGCGGGGCCTGGACCGTGGCCTCACGGCGCGACGAGCGATCGGCTACGAGCAGGGCATCGCCGTGCTCGAGGGGAGGATGAGCTGCGCCGACGCGATCGAGGCCACGGTCGTCGGCACCCGACGCCTGGTGCGCAAGCAGGACACCTGGTTCCGACGCGATGCCCGCGTGCGGTGGCTCGACGCCTCGACGCAGGACGTGACCGGCCGCGCTCTGGACGCGCTGCGTGACGGCGGAAGCACGGGCCATGATCCGGCGGCATAGGCTCACGGCATGAACGACAGGATCCACTTCACCAAGGGCCACGGCACCGAGAACGACTTCGTCATCCTCGATGACCCCGATGGTGCGCTGGAGCTCGACGCCGCCACGGTCGCCGCCCTCGCGGACCGCCGCGCCGGCATCGGCGGAGACGGCGTGATCCGCGCAGTGCGCACGCGCCGCGCCGGCATCGAAGCACCCGCGGATGCTCCCGAATGGTTCATGGACTATCGCAACGCCGACGGCTCGATCGCCGAGATGTGCGGCAACGGGGTGCGCGTTCTGGCCGCGCACCTGCAGCGCGCCGGTCACGTCCGCGAGGACGAGTTCGCCGTGTGGACCCGCGCTGGAGCCCGCACCGTCGCGATCCTGCAGCGTCCCCCCTCGCACGGCGGGACGTGGTCGGTGAGGCTCGGAATGGGGGAGAGCCGCAGCACGCGGAACGCCCGCACCGTCGAGGTGGCAGGTCATATGCTCAGCGCGACCGATGTGGACATGGGCAATCCCCACACCGTCGCCTTCCTGCCCTCCGGGCTCGCCCTCGAGGAGCTCGACCTCACCCGCCGCCCCGCGCTGGATCCTGAGCCGGTCGACGGCGCGAACATCGAGCTGGTCGTCGAGCTCGGCCAGAGGCACGTGGTGATGAGGGTGTTCGAACGCGGCGTGGGGGAGACCCGCTCCTGCGGCACGGGTGTCGCCGCCGTGGCGGTCGCCGCAGCGCTGCGCGCCGGGGACGACACCGGACAGCCGTGGACGGTGGACGTCCCCGGCGGCCGCCTGCAGGTGGGCTGGACCGCGACCGGGGAGGTCACCCTGACCGGTCCGGCACAGCTCGTGGCCGACGGCGCCACCTTGGTCTGACACCGGGCCTGACACCGGGGCCGGCATCGGGCCGACACCGGGTGGAGTTCAGCGCGCCGGGCCCACCTCGAGCACCCGGAAGCCCTTGGCGCTGGCGACCTTCGCGACGTCACGCTCGGGAAGCTGCTCACCGAGCCATCGCGCGAGCGGGTCCGCGCCGAGGTTCTTGCCCACCACGAGGGCGGCGGTGCCCTCCGCAGTCAGCCGCGCGGTCCATTGCAGCAGCAGCTCGTGCAGGGCGGGCTTGCCGATCCTGATCGGAGGATTCGACCAGATCGCGTCGAAGCGGAGATCCTCGGGGACCTCGTCCGGCGCCACCACGCGGAGGGAGGTGATCCCTGCGCGTTCGGCGTTCTCCGCGGTGAGCTCGCGGGCTCGTTCGCTCACGTCCACGGCCCACACCTCGGCGGCGGGATGGGTGAGCGCGGCGGTGAGCGAGATCGGCCCCCATCCGCAGCCCAGGTCGAGGATCCGCGCGTCCGCGGGCGGCTCGGAGATCTCATCGAGGCGGTTCAGCAGCACTGCGGTGGCCTTGTCCAGGCCGTGCCCGCTGAACACGGAGGCGCTGGAGACCAGATCGAGATCCCGACCGGCGAGGCGCACTCGCAGCGGGAAACGCCGGGCATCGGTCGCGGGGGAAGGGGTGAAGTAGTGCTCGTCCACCCCAGAAGGATACGGACCCGGAGCGTGCCGGCGGACGGTGAGCCCCACCGGCCCGTCCGCCCGGGCACGTCCGCCGCGGCTCGTCGGCCCGATCACTCCGGTATCCGCCCACCGCAAAATCCCTCGACCCCGGAGGATCGGCGTGGGACTCTGGTGGAACAGATCGTCCCCTACCTGAGGAGTACCCCGACCGTGCCCATCGCTTTCCATCCCGAACCCGCCTCCGACGCCGATGTCGACGGGACCACCACCGGGGGGACCGTTGGCGCGCCGCACACCGAGGGGACGCACGAAGACCCGTCGGCCGGATCTCCCGCGGACCCGAGCCCGGCGGCCCGTCGCCGTGACCCGCTGACCGAGCGGATCCTCTCCCGCAGCAGCGCCGCCGCCCAGGACGCCCCCGGCCAGAGCAGCGACGGCGAGCAGTACGACCTCGCCGACCGCCAGGCGCTGCGGCGCGTGGCAGGAATGTCCACCGAGCTCGAGGACGTCTCCGAGGTCGAGTACCGCCAGCTCCGACTGGAGCGAGTGGTGCTCGCAGGCCTCTACACCTCGGGCAATGCCGCTGAGGCGGAGACGAGCCTACTCGAACTCGCCGCTCTCGCCGAGACCGCGGGTTCGGAGGTGCTCGACGGCCTCCTCCAGCGCCGTGCGCATCCCGACCCCGCCACGTTCTTCGGCAAGGGCAAGGCGGCGGAGCTCGCAGGGATCATCGCCGAGAACGGCGCCGACACTGTGATCGCGGACGGCGAGCTGGGCCCCGGGCAGCGACGCGCGCTCGAGGACATCGTCAAGGTCAAGGTCATCGACCGCACCGCGCTGATCCTCGACATCTTCGCCCAGCACGCCAAGTCCCGCGAGGGCAAGGCACAGGTCGAGCTCGCGCAGCTCGAGTACCTGCTGCCCCGGCTGCGCGGCTGGGGCGAGTCGATGTCCCGGCAGGCGGGCGGGCGCATCGCCGCGGGCGGTGCCGGAATGGGATCGCGCGGACCCGGCGAGACCAAGATCGAGCTGGATCGTCGGCGCATCCGTGACCGCATGTCCAAGCTGCGCCGGGAGATCAAGGCGATGGCCCCGGGACGCGTCGCCCAGCGCGCCGACCGGCGGCGCAACCAGGTCCCCGCGGTCGCGATCGCGGGCTACACGAACGCCGGCAAGTCCTCGCTGCTGAATCGGCTCACCGGAGCCGGCGTCCTGGTCGAGAACGCCTTGTTCGCGACGCTGGACCCGACGGTCCGGCGCTCCACCACGCCCGACGGGCGGGAGTTCACCTACGCCGACACCGTCGGCTTCGTGCGGCATCTGCCCACCCAGCTGGTCGAGGCATTCCGGTCGACTCTCGAGGAGGTGGGCGATTCCGACCTGCTGCTGCATGTCGTCGACGCCTCCCATCCCGACCCCGAGGGCCAGATCCGTGCAGTGCGCACCGTGCTCGGCGAGATCGAAGGCTTCGATGTGCCCGAGGTCGTCGTGCTGAACAAGGCAGACCTCGCCGAACCCGAGACGATCGCCCGCCTGCGCAGCCAGGTCGAGAACTCCGTCGTGGTCTCCGCACGCACCGGGGCGGGCATGGACGAGCTGAGGGACCTGATCGCCGATCGCCTGCCGCGCCCGGCGGTCGAGGTCGACGTGCTGGTCCCGTACTCGCGAGGGGATCTCATCGCGCGTGCTCACACGACGGGCGAGGTGCTCGCGGAGGAGCACGTCATGGAGGGCACCAAGCTCCATGCCCGGGTGGATGAGGCGCTCGCCGCAGAGCTCCACGGCGCGGCCTGAGAGGTCCTCGGATCCAGCGCGGATACGCTGGAGCGATGACCACCGCCACCGATCACGAGGCCGCCCCAGGGGCCGCCGGCATCCAGCTGTCGACCCTCATGGATGCGGCGGTCTCGGCGATCGGCGGCGCCGTGCGGCCCGGCCAGCAGGCCATGGCGGAGGCGGTCGACACCGCCATGACCGCGAACCGTCATCTGCTCGTCCAGGCGGGCACAGGCACCGGCAAATCGCTTGCGTACCTGGTGCCCGCGCTGCGCCATGCGCTGGTCAGCGGCCGCCCGGTCGTGGTGTCCACCGCGACCATCGCCCTGCAGACCCAGATCGTGCGCAAGGACCTGCCGCGTCTCGTGGAGGCGCTGGCCCCGCATCTGCCACGCACGCCCACCTTCGCCCTGCTCAAGGGCCGTGCGAACTATCTCTGTCGACACAAGATCGACGGCGGGTACCCGATGGACATCGACCCTGGCGCGCTCTTCTCGGAGGCGTCCACAGATCCGGCCCGCACCGGCAGCGAACGGCTCGGGGACCAGGTCAAGCGGCTGCGGGAATGGGCCGAGGAGACCGACAGCGGAGACCGCGACTCGCTCGAGGACCCGGTCTCGGATCGCGCCTGGCGCCAGGTCTCGGTGACCGGGTCGCAGTGCATCGGAAGCTCCTGTCCGATGCTGGAGTCCTGCTTCGCCGAGCGCAGCCGCGAACTGGCCCGCGAGGTGGACCTCGTGGTCACGAACCACGCACTGATGGCGATCGACTCCTTCGATTCCCTGGGAATCATCCCTGACCACGACGTGGTCGTCTTCGACGAGGCCCACGATCTCTCCGGGCGCGTCACCAGCGCCGTCACCGAATCCCTGAACCCCGGGATGCTCCGAGGGACGGTGAGGGATCTGCGCGGCCTCGGCGTCGCTGCCACCGCCCTGGACGATGCCGCCGAGGAGCTGCGCGAGGCGCTCGAGCTCGCCCCCGACGGCCGCGTGATCGGTGCCTTGCCGGAGCGCCTCGGCGACGCCGTCCAGCAGCTGCGGGTCGAGGCCCGCACGGCGCACTCCGATGCGAAGGACGCCGGGGACGACGCCACCGTCGGCACCGCCGGATCGCGCAAAGCGGTCCGCGCGAACCTGCAGGAGATCATCGAGGTGTGCGAGCGTCTCGGCGCTCCGGCCGATGAGGATGTCGTCTCGGTCTCGCATTCCCAGGCCACGGGACGCTCGAGCATCCAGGTGGCGCCGCTCAGTGTCGCTGGCGCGATGCGCGGAGCGATTCTGGAGAGCCGTACCGCCGTGCTGACCTCGGCGACTCTTGCTCTCGGCGGCCGTTTCGAGCCGGCAGCGGGCGAGGTGGGCCTCGCGCGGGCAGATCGCATGGGCCCGGAGTCCACGCCGCCGCGCGAGGACAGGAGCGCCTGGGCGGGCCTCGACGTGGGCAGCCCTTTCGCCTACCGGAGCCAGGGGATCCTGTACACGGCCCGGCACCTTCCCCAGCCCGGCCGCGAGGGCCCGTCGACGGCCATGCTCGACCATCTCACCGAACTGGTCGAGGCCTCGCACGGCGGGGCGCTGTGCCTGTTCTCCTCGCGTCGGGGCGCCGAGCTCGCGGCCGAGCATGTGCGGGCCCGCCTGGACCTCACCATCGAGGTGCAGGGTGAGGACTCGATGGCGAACCTGGTGCGGAAGTTCCGCGACGACGAGGATGCTTCTCTGTTCGGCACGCTCACACTGTGGCAGGGGGTGGATGTCTCCGGACCCTCGCTGCGACTGGTCACCATTGACCGGATCCCGTTCCCGCGCCCGGACGATCCGCTGGTCTCCGCGCGCCAGGAGCGGATCGCCCAGAAGGGCGGCAACGGCTTCATGGGCATCTCGGCCCAGCACGCCGCACTGCTGCTCGCTCAGGGGGCGGGGCGCCTGATCCGCTCCCATGAGGACCGCGGCATGGTGGCCGTGCTGGATCCGCGGCTCGCGACGGCGCGGTACGGCAGCTTCCTGCGGGAGGCGATGCCGCCGCTGTGGCCGACGTCGGATCCCGAGATCGCTCTCGGCGCGCTGCGGAGGCTCTCGACCTCCTGAGCTCGGCCGGTGGGCGCCGTCGCCCCGGGCTGCGCCGGATCAGACCGAGCGCAGCACCGCGACGATCTTGCCGAGGATCTCGGCATGATCTCCCAGGATCGGGGCGAAGGCCGGGTTGTGAGGCATCAGCCAGACATGGTCGTCCCGCTGGACGAAGGTCTTCACCGTCGCCTCGCCGTCGATCATGGCCGCGACGATCTCGCCCTTCTGGGCTTCCTTCTGGCTGCGCACGACGACCCAGTCGCCGTCGCAGATGGCGGCGTCGATCATCGAGTCGCCGACCACCTGCAGGAGGAAGAGGTCCCCGTCGCCCACCAGGCGCGAGGGCAGGGTGAAGACGTCCTCGATCTGCTCCTCGGCGGTGATCGGCACGCCCGCGGCGATGCGGCCGAGCAGCGGGACGGTCACCGAGTTCGGGCTGATGTCGGGCTCGGCGGGTGCCTCCGGGGCGCCGTCGTCTCCCGGCATGACGATCTCCATGGCACGGGGGCGCTTCGGGTCCCGGCGCAGGAAGCCCTTGCGTTCGAGCGCCTGCAGCTGATGGGAGACCGACGAGGACGAGGTCAGGCCCACAGCATCGCCGATCTCGCGCATCGTGGGCGGATAGCCGTGCGCGGCGATCGCGGAATTGATGGTCTCCAGGACCAGGTGCTGACGACGGGTGAGGCCGGTGGTCGCGGAGTCGACCGGCGCGTCGCCGCGGGAGCGTATCGGCTTGGGCGTGCTCGGCGTCATCGTGGAGGCCTCCTGGCTTCGTCTGTCGGACCCTCGAGGTTCCGTAGTGATGTCACCCAGCGTAGGGCGGCACGCACCGGATGCCAAACATGTGTTCGAGATCGGCCTTGCGTGTCGCGTGACCGTCGGGCTACAGTCGCACAGACATTCGATCGAACAGGAGTTCGGATATGCATACGGAAACGGCCACGGTCCTTCCCTTCTCGCAGCATCGTGACGAGCGCGCCGCGCAGTCTGATCGAGCGGGCGTTCGACTCAAGGCCACCCGGCGGGGCCGGGTCGTCCTCACGGCTCTGGCGTTCCTGCTCGGACTGCTCGTCGCCGCCGCGCTGCTGCTGATGTTCGAGGTGCCCTCCGCACTGGCGGGCGGGGGAGCCGAGGAGCCCGTGACCCTCACCGTCGAAGCGGGCGACACCCTGTGGGGCTATGCCGACGAGTTCGCCCCCGACGGCATGAGCGAGCAGGAGTTCGTCTCCGAGGTGCGCAGCCTCAACCACCTCACGACGCCGCGGGTCACCGCCGGCCAGCTGATCGAGCTCCCGGCCCTCGAGGGCGCATCGCACTGATTCGCGAGCGGGCCGCTATCCTGTGCGGATGCACTGCCCGTTCTGCCGCCATCCTGACTCCCGGGTCGTGGATTCGCGTACGTCCGACGACGGCGCGACCATCCGGCGCCGTCGTCAGTGCCCGAACTGCTCCCGGCGCTTCTCGACGTCCGAGACGGCCTCCCTCTCGGTGCACAAGCGCTCCGGTGTGAGTGAGCCGTTCAGTCGGGCGAAGGTGATCTCCGGTGTGCGCAAGGCCTGCCAGGGACGCCCGGTCACCGATGACCAGCTCGCGATGCTCGCCCAGCGCGTCGAGGAGGACATCCGTTCGAGCGGCCAGGCCGAGATCGATGCTCATCAGGTGGGTCTGTCGATCCTGCACCCGCTCCAGGAGCTCGACCTCGTGGCCTACCTCCGCTTCGCGAGCGTCTACCAGGATTTCGAATCGCTCGACGACTTCGAGGCCGCGATCGTGCGGCTGCGCTCGGAGTCGGCCGGCACCGCCTGAGGCCTGCCGCGAGGACGCCGGCACGGGCCTCGTCGCCGGGTTCGGAGGCGATCGCGGAGCCGGTTTGCGACGATTCTGTGGATAAAGTTCAGGACCGCTCGTCGGTGTGCATAAGATGTCCCTCGTGCACTCACGCAGTGCACACCAGATCGGCGGTCGCGGAGGGGAAGCCGCGGCCGCCGATCGCCGTCTCAGGCGGGTTCGATCCCCGCCGGCAGGTCCCGTGCGTGCACCACGCCGAGGTGGCGCGTCGCCCGGGTCATCGCCACGTAGAGATCCCCGGCACCATGCGCCTCCACCAGCTCCGCAGGCTCCACGATGACGACCCCGTCGAACTCGAGCCCCTTCGCGTCCTGTGCGGTCATGACGGCGATCGAGTCGTCCACCCCGGAGGATCCCGCTCCCACCGTCGGCAGGTCCGAGCGTGAGCGCAGCCGGCCGAGCACGTCGGCGATCCGCTCCTGCGCGACGATGACGGCGAGGCGCCCCACGCCCTCGTGATGCACCGCGGCCACGGCCTCGGCGGTGCGAAGAGCGAGGTCGCTCGGGGAGGAGCGCTCGATCCGCGGATCCCGGTCCCCCTCCCGCACCGAGCTGACCTCGGTCACGGGCAGCTGGTGCGCCTGCGCCATCGCCACGGCCCGGTCCATGATCCGGCTGGGCGTGCGGTAGTTGACGGTGAGGTGCTCGACCTGGAGACGATCCTGGATGTAGGGGCTCAGCGCCTGCGTCCACGAATGCGTGCCCCCGGCCGACGAGGTCTGCGCGACGTCGCCCACGACCGTGAAGGACTTGGTGGGGGCCCTTCGCATGAGTGCTCGCCAGCTCATGGGGGAATGCTCCTGTGCCTCATCGACCACGACATGGCCATAGGTCCAGCTGCGCTCGGAGGAGGCGCGCTCGGCGAGGGTGCGGCCATCTCGGATCTGGCTGACCTGGTCGGCGAGGTCCTCGGCACGGATCATCCCCGAGGTGTCGACGTTCTCGATGACCTTGCGTGCATAGTCGACGTCCGCCTCTCGGCGGGTCGCCGCCTCGCGGGCGCGGGCCTCCGCGGGCGCTGAGTCCTCGCCGAGGAGCTCGGCGGCCTCGTCCAGCAGCGGGATGTCCTCGACGGTCCAGGGTGCGTCCTTGTCACGGACCAGCAGGTGCACGCGGTCCGCGAGCGCGGCCGGGGCGGCGGCCCGGAGTCGATCAGGCCGGGACATCAGGATGCGCAGGAACCCCTGCGGGGCGTAGGGCAGCCAGGCGAGATTCAGCTGCCGCTTGATCTCCGCGTTGTTGCGCAGGTCCGAGAGCAGATCGGGCCGGTCCTCGGGGATGATGGTCTGCCCTTCGGCGAGGAGCGCCTTCTCGTAGGCCTCCACGAGCCGCTCCAGCGCCGCGCGCACGAACACGGTGCGAGCGGTGTTGTGGGGCTTGTGGCTGGCGCGGGCGTCCCGGCGCGCAGCTCTGAGCATCGAGCGCGTCAGGGTCAGCGGAGTCCCGTCGATGCGCAGGCGGATGTCTTCCTGCGGCAGCACCTGCCGCTGCGCCACGGCACGGGAGATCAGCTCCGCCATCGCGACGTCGCCCTTCAGGCTCGCCACCTCGTCCCCGTCATGCAGGAAGGTCTCGATGCGAGGGAACAGCTCTCCCGGGGTCAGCATGACCACACCGGATTCGCCGAGGCTCGGCAGGACGCGCTCGATGTATCGCAGGAATCCCGGGGTCGGAGCCATGATCAGCACCCCCGTGTGCTCGAGGCGGCGACGATGCGTGTAGAGCAGGTAGGCGGCGCGGTGCAGCGCGACCGCGGTCTTGCCGGTGCCCGGGCCGCCCTGGACGACCAGCACGCCGCGGTTCTCGGAGCGGATGATGCGGTCCTGCTCGGACTGGATCGTCGCGACGATGTCGCCCATTCGGCCCGTGCGCTGGCCGGAGACGGCCGCGAGCAGCGCACCCTCGCCCTGCAGCACCACGTCCTCGCCGGCGGTCTCGAGCACGGACTGGTCCAGGACGTCGTCCTCGAGCCCGACCACGGCGCGCCCACGACTGATGAGATGGCGCCGCAGCCGCACGTCCAGTCGCTGGGTGCTGGTCGCCTGGTAGAACGCTGCTGCCGCGGGGGCTCTCCAGTCCACCAGCAGCTGCTCGCGATCCGCCGTGAACAATCCGATCCGGCCGATGTAGTGGCGGGCGGTGTCGTCCATGTCCAGGCGGCCGAACACCACGCTGCGGGCGACCGAGCGCAGCAGCGCCAGGCGGTCCTCGTACAGCGCCATGAACGAGTCGCGTTCGGACCTGTTCTGATGTGTCGAAGCGTGCTGCGAGCCCTGGATGTCGTCCAGATTGCTCTGCACCTGGATGATCAGCTCGTCGAGCCGCGCGTAGAGGCGGTCTGCGTACGCCTGCTCACGTGCGATCTCCCGGGCGATCTGTCCCTCGGCGTCGTCCACGGACCTGCTCCCTCTGACGATGGATCCTCTCGCCGCACCTCTGGGAATGGACCCAGGATCGGCAGAGCACAGTGGTCCATTATGGTGGACAGGCCTGGAGACGCGTGCCATCGCGCGAGTGACGTCCAACCGGCTGCGAGGGAGGAGACGCTGATGCGTGATCCGCGTGATCTGTACCGCTTCGAATCCGCGGACGTCCTGGCGGCGGTCCCGCGCACCGGGCTGACCCTCGTGCACGCCCTGCCCGGACTGGTCGATGCCGGCAACGCCTGCCGCATCGCGTCGACCTATCTGCGGGACGAACTGCGGCACCTGCGCCTGGTCAGCTTCGACATGGACGAGCTGTTGGACTATCGCGGGTCGCGCCCGCAGGCCGTCTTCGACGGGACCTCCTACGCGAGCGTCGACATCCCCGAGCTCACGCTCTCGCTCATGTACGACGAGTCGGACCGGCCGTTCCTCTTCCTCGACGGACCCGAGCCCGACCTCCAATGGCGCCGGCTCGCGGAGGCGCTCATCGACCTCGTCGAGTTCTTCGACGTCGAACGGGTGGTCGGGATGCAGGCCGTGCCGATGGCGGTGCCGCACACCCGACCGATCGGACTGTTCGCACATGCGAACGATCCCGATCTGCTCGGCCGACCGAATACGCGCCCGACGCCGGCTCCGGGCACGACGCTCGGATCGGACGAGGACGAGGACTCCGCGGAGATCGTGGTGCCCGCCGCTTTCGGTGCGCTGCTCGAGCTCCAGCTCGGCCGCGCCGATCACGCGTCGATGGGCTACGCGGCGCAGATCCCTCACTACCTGACCCGGACCGACTTCCCGGCCGGGGCCCTCGCGCTCCTGCGCCGGGTCAGCGAGGCGGCGGGTCTGGACCTGCCGCTGGTGCATCTCGGCGATCTCACGGATGCGGCCACCGTCGCGCTGCAGGGCACCATCGCGCAGAACGCCGAGGTCGGCCAGATCGTCAGCGCGCTCGAGGAGCAGTACGACTCGATGAACGAGGGAGCGGACGATTCCCCGCTGACGACCACGATGGATCTGCCCACCGCCGAGGAGCTGGGTGAGCACTTCGAGCGCTTCCTCGCCGATCACGACGGCGAGGGGCCCGGGGATGCGCCGCAGCTCTGAGCGACGTGGGCCGCTGGGGCTCGACGCGCGTCGCCATCAGGCGCTCTCGACGCGACCCTGCCGTGATCCGCGTCATGTCGTTACCTGTTCGTGACCGCCCGTCCGTCATCGCAGTGTGAACGAGGACACTGCTATGACAGAATGGCGGTGTTGCGTAGTTGCAGGTCCGGTTGGACGGTCCGTCCCAGGTGCCTCGGCAGCTGGAAGACGGAATGCACGTCACGCCAACCGCTCCGGCGGGGACAGCTTCACGCGGCAGCGCGATCGCTTTTCCGCGATCGTTGATGGACGACACAGAAGGTGACAGGTATGGCACAGGGCTCGGTCAAGTGGTTCAACGCCGAAAAGGGCTTCGGATTCATCGAGATCGACGGAGGCGGCGCTGACGTCTTCGTGCATCACAGCAAGATCGACATGGACGGCTACCGCGCCCTCGACGAGGGTCAGCGCGTGGAGTTCGAGGTCACGCAGGGAGACAAGGGCCCGCAGGCCGAGCAGGTTCGTCCCCTCTGATCGACGACTTCGTCAATCTCACGGACCGGTCAGGAGCGTCAGCTCCTGGCCGGTCCGTCGTCGTACGGGGAGGTGTCGACCGACGCGATGCCGGTGGGACGGTGCGGGAGGCTGTCGGAGCTGGAGCTGGAGGTTGTCGCCGTTGCCGAGCTCAGCCGCCGAGCACTCGTCCTGCCCTCGCGAGCGCCTGGACCTGCGTGCTCCGGGCGAGGCGCACGGAGACGGCATCCGAGCGCAGGTCGCGGTCGATGCCCTCGGGCAGCGGACGGTCCGAGGCCAGGAGCACGCAGTTGCCCCGTCGTTTGCCGGACAGGTGGGCAGGCTCGGCGATCACGCCGACGTGCGCGAAGACCGCACTGAGCGTCGCGACTTCGTCAGCCATGAGTCCGGTTCCGGGAGGGGCCGCGCAGTTGGCGAGGTAGAGGCCCCCAGGCTTCAGCACCCGGGCCGCATGCTCGGCGGCCGACCGCGTGATCAGTTCCGGCGGCGTCAGCGACCCCGAGAACACATCGCGCACCAGGACGTCGAACCGATCGTCGCGCCAGGAGACCAGGGCGCTGAGAGCGTCCTCGATCCGCAGCCGAAGCTGAGGGGACCGAGGCAGATCGAACCAGCCGCGCACTGAATCGGCCAGGAGCTCATCGAGCTCGACCACGATCTGCCGGGAACGGGGGCGCCGGGCAGCGATCGCCCGGGGCAGCGAACAGCCCCCACCGCCCAGATGCGCGAGCTGCGCGCCGGATCCCGTGTCCCGGGGCGTCGCATCGGCATCGATGCCGAGATGCTGATCGATCGCGATCAGCATCCATCGCATGTACTCGAAGACGAGATGCTCCGGATCCGGATGCAGGTGCGAGGACGGCACCCCGTTGACGTCGAGCAGCACGGAACCGTCGTTCTCCAGGGTGAGACGTGCGGTACCGGTGGAGATCGGGATGTGGACGTCGAGCGGACCGAGGTGCTCGAAAGGGGCGTGGCGCGCACGCTCGCGGCGGGACATCCGCCCACTCTAGGAGACGGCACGCTCCCTCCGCGCCCGATGACCGCCCTCTGCGGCCGGGGCACCTACCTGGGCGTCCGTCGACACGGACCCGAGTCGGCCACCGTTCCTCCCCAGGCCCCACTCGTCCACCACGGCCACCGCGGCCCGTCGTCTGTCAGTGCCGGGTCCTACGGTTCATGAACCAGGCAGGGAGGACCCGAGGCCCGCCGCGGAGATCGGACAGGAGGAGCAGCGATGAACACCACCACATCCCGCCACCGGGGGAGCGCCGCCTCGCTGCCCGCTGACGCCCGCAGCATCCGCCTGCGTCTGGCGCATCTGGATCAGGACCAGGCCGATCTCGAGCGCGCCCGCCAACTGCTCCAGCTCGGCCGAGCCTCCCTCGAGGACGACCCCCGTGAGGCGTTCGAGCTGGTGCACCGCGCCGCCCTGCGCGGCGCGGGCATCCTGGTGGCCCGCGCGAACCGCGATCGCCGTCGGAAGCTGCCGCTGAACGTGTGGACCGCATTGGAAAGGCTCGACGAGGAGGACGCACGTCGCGCACTCGAGCTCGCGCCGTTCGTGACGGAGCGCGGGAGGTTGGACCGTGACAGCACGGCGCAGCCCGATCCGCACCTGCTGCAGCACCACATCGAGCAGACCGCGCAGCACCTCCAGAGCGTCTCCGAGAGGGTGCTCAGCGACCTGCCAGATTCCATGACTGCGCTGGCGGGCTGATTCCGAGAATTCCGCGGATTCCGGAGGCTCCGCGGATTTCGAGGGTTCCGACGGCCCGACACCCGAGCTCCCCGCCGGGCGAGCCCGCCCGCACGACCCTTGCCTCGGATGCCGCGGAGTCCGGCCACGAACAGTTCTCATGGGCCCGGCGGTGCAGCCCGAGGGCCTGCGGAGGGGCCGAGTACAGTGCGGCTCGGAGCAGAAGGAGGTCCCGTGGGAGCCGACGGCGGGTCGCAGGAGCAGGTGGAGATCCCCGGGATCCTCCATCTGGACATGGACGCCTTCTTCGCCTCGGTGGAGATCCGTGACGACCCGAGCCTGCGAGGACTTCCCGTCGTCGTCGGCGGCGCCGGCGCACGCGGAGTCGTGGCCGCCGCCAGCTATCCGGCCCGGACGCGCGGCATCCGCTCGGCGATGCCGATGGCGACTGCCCGGCGTCTCGCCCCGGATCTCCTCATCGTCCCCCCGCGCGGTGACCACTACCGGATGATCTCGGCGCAGGTGATGACGATCCTGAACTCCGTCGTCGCGGACGTCGAACAGCTCAGCATCGACGAGGCCTTCCTCGACGTCCGCGGGGCCCGTCGGCTCTTCGGGGAACCGGAGCAGATCGCCGCTCTGCTGCGCCGGCGAATCCGCGACGAGCTTGGACTTCCCAGCTCAGTGGGGGGATCGGTCTCTCGCGCCGTGGCCAAGATCGCCTCCGCGCACGCGAAGCCCGACGGGCAGCTGATCGTCCCGGCGGCCGGCACCGCGGAGTTCCTGGCTCCGCTGCCCGTCTCCGCTGTGTCCGGGATCGGCCCCAAGGCCGTCGCCGCGCTGGAGAAGATCGGGGTGCACCGGATCGGGGAGATCCGTGACATCCCGCCGAATGCGCTGGCGCGGGTGCTCGGTCCTCGTGCTCCGGAGATCCGTCGGCTCGCTGAGGGCAGCGATCGCACAGGGCTGGGACGTCAGGTGCGCGAGAGGTCGCTGGGGACCGAGCGCACCTGGGACGAGGACCTCACGGACGGCGACGAGGTGCGTCGCCGAATCACGATGATGGCCGACGACGTCGCTCGGCAGCTGCGCCAGGAGGGGACCGTCGCACGCACTGTCGTGCTCAAGCTGCGCAGCCCTGACGGCACCACCATCACTCGTTCCTCGACGCTGGACCAGCCCACCGCGAGCGGGGAGCGTCTGCGGGAGCACGTGGTCGCACTGTGGGAGCGCGAGCGGCATCGGCTGCGACGGATCCGTCTCGCCGGAGTGCGCGTCACCCATCTCGAGTCCTCGGGCACCGCGCCGGTCCAGCACGAGCTGGCTTCGCGCTCGACGCTGTGGAGGGATCTGGAGACGGCGATGGACCAGGCGACGAGTCGTTTCGGCGCCGCGAGCCTCAGCCGCGGCTCCACCCTGGGCCCGGCGTCCGACGGGGCCCAGCGCACGGAAGACCCTGATGGTCGCTGACCGCCACGATCGCCGCTGAGCATCGCGGGGGTCCCCGCGTGAGACGGGGTGAGACAGAGCGTGGAGAGCCGCCGTCGCACGGTCGGGGCATCGTGTCCGGTGCGCTGCGCGGGGCGTTCGACGTGATGCTCTCCCCGGAGTGTTCCCATTCCCCAGGAACTGGCTCTAAACTGGGTGAACCGCCGATGAGGGCAACGGAACTCGATCGGTGGTCGGGCGCCGGTAGGGCGCGTGAGGACCGGGGACAAGGAGCGGGACCATGCCGCTGTCTGAACACGAGCAGAAGATGCTCGACGAGATGGAACGTCAGCTGTTCGCCGACGATCCGCACCTCGCACGAGCTTTCGCGCCGACGAAGAACTCGCGGCGCAGTGGTCGTCGGGTCATCATCGGCCTCGGGGGAGTCCTCGTGTGCCTTGGTGTCCTCGTGCTGGCCGTCTCGCTGCCGGCCGTCTGGCTGGGGGTCATCGCCTTCCTGGGGATGCTCGCCGGCGCGGTGTACGCAGTGACCACTCCGAACTCCTCCTCGCAGGAGGGGCCGGACGACGGCGGCGGGGGCACGGGTCCCAGTGCGCCGCGCGACGACAACGGCGGGACGTTCATGCGCAAGCTCGAGCAGCGCTGGGAGAAGCGCTCCGGGGACGACCCCCGGCGCTGACGCGACGCGGCAGCCTCCCTCTCCCGCCTACGAACACCGAAGCCCCGGCTCAGAGAGCCGGGGCTTCTGCATGTCGTCCTGCTCCTCGTGGACGTCGCTTCCGTCGGCCCTGGGCGCAGCGGCCCTCGGGCCCCGGCGGCCGCGCCCGGTGATCCCCAGTCGCCTTCGCCGACTCGGGCCCGGTGATCCCCAGTCGCCTTCGCCGACTCGGCCCGGTGCCCTCTGTGCCCTCCGGGGCCGTGTTCCGACCATGCGGTCAGGCCCCGACTTCTCCGAGGATCGCACGACGACGTCCTCGCAGGAGCTCCGGCAGGCCCGTCACGGCGGCCCGGGCTGTCGTGATCCGCTCCATTCCCCACTTCGCTCCACGCGGGCCCTCCCTTTCGCTCCACTTGCACTCCGGCAGCACCTCGCCTGAGCAGCAAGGGGCTCTGACCTGCTCACATGCTGTCTGGTCATCGATGGTGCGCAGCGGGAACAGCCCTGTCGGAGCGCTGTGCAGAGGCCGGATCGACGCGCCGCACGCAGATTCCCTCCACCTCCCTCCCCGCCGTTGACCTGCAGTGACGTACGGCATGCGGGGCAGATCGGGGGAATCAGTAGTGAAAGGTGGGGAGTAGTGGGGTAAAGTGGGGCGCGTTGGGAGGAGATGGTTTCCAGTCGCGAGTCTCGGCGAGTGAAGGAGGGCCTGGATGTTCCTCGGCACCTTCACGCCCAAGCTCGACGACAAGGGGCGCCTGATCTTCCCGGCGAAGTTCCGTGACGAGCTCGCTTCGGGACTGGTCATGACTCGTGGGCAGGAGCACTGCATCGCCGTGTATCCGCTCGCCGAGTTCCGCCAGAAGCTCGAGGAGGCCCGTCGGGCGCCCACCACCGATCGGCGCACACGCGACTACCTGCGCGTGCTGCTCTCCGGCGCGGAGGACGTCATCCCGGACAAGCAGGGCCGCATCACCATTCCGGGCCATCTGCGTGGATACGCGGATCTGGACCGGGAGTGCGCCGTCATCGGCGCACTGGACCGGCTCGAGATCTGGTCGCTCCCGGCTTGGGAGACCTATCTCGAACAGAAGGAGGAGGGCTTCGCCGAGACCTCCGAGGAGGTGGTCCCGGGCCTGTTCTGAGCTCGGCTCGACGGATCTCCGTCCTGTGAGACCTCTCGTCGTTCCCGCCCCGATGCAACTTCCCCGGTGGCGGGTCGGGAACGACGAGGAATCTGGCAGGACGGCACCGCGACCAGAAGGCGGAGCCGGCAGGACCCCACCGATCGGGACGACCGATCAGAACGAACAGCACACGAACCACCCAGGGGAGGCGACATGGATCCGACGCAGCACGACCGGCCGGCAGAGGATCGGCATGTGCCCGTCCTCCTCGGCACCTCCGTCGAGCTGCTCGCCCCGGCACTCCAGGAGCCGGGATCGATCTACGTCGACGCGACACTCGGCATGGGGGGTCACGCCACCGCCGTGCTGCGTGCCGCACCTCAGGCTCGCCTGGTCGGCATCGACCGCGACAGCGCTGCGCTCGAGCTGGCACGGGAGCGCCTGGACCGCGAGGGCGTCGGCGATCGCGTCACTCTGGTCCACGCGACCTACGACGAGATCCCCGAGGTGCTCGAGGAGCTCGGCCTGCCCGGCGCGCACGGCGTGATGATGGACCTCGGTCTGTCGAGCTTCCAGATCGACACCGCCGACCGCGGCTTCTCCTACTCCGTGGACGCCCCGTTGGACATGCGCATGGACACCGCCTCGGGCGGGCCCACCGCCGCGGACCTTCTGCGGGACCTGCCGGAGGCGGAGATCTCCCGCATCCTCCACGACCTCGGTGACGAGCGCTTCGCCCGTCGGATCGCCCGCCGCATCGTCGCGCAGCGCGAGACCGTCCCGCTGACCCGCAGCGGCGAGCTCGTTGCGCTGCTGGACTCGGCGATCCCGAACTCCTCGAAGGCGAGCGGCGGGCATCCCGCCAAGCGGACCTTCCAGGCTCTGCGGATCGCCGTCAACGAGGAGCTCGAGATCCTCGCCTCCGCGATCGAGTCGGCCCTCGACTGCCTGCACGTGGGCGGCCGCATCGTCGTGGAGTCCTACCACTCCGGCGAGGACCGTCTGGTCAAGACCGCGTTCGCCCGCCGCACCAGATCCTCGGCGCCTCCGGGACTGCCGGTCGAGCTCGAGGAGCACAAGCCGACGTTCTCCCCGATCGTCCGCGGCGCCCTGCAGGCCGACGAGGCAGAGCGGGGCACCAACACCCGCGCCGCCTCGGTCCGCCTGCGCGCCCTGACCCGTACCCGACTCGCCGAGAGAGCTCACTGAGATGGCCAGCACGTCCGCCGTTCACGCCCCCGCGGTCCGTCCGGTCCGCGGGCCGCGCACCGCACCCACCGCCCGGCCGCGGCTGACCGTCGTCGCGGCGCCGAAGACCAGCGGCAGCTCGATGCCGTTCACGATCCTGTGCACGCTCATCGTGACCGCGACCCTCGCAGCGCTGCTGTACCTGAACATCCAGATGTCCGACACGAGCTACGAGATCACTCGTCTCCAGAGCCAGTCGCAGCGTCTGACCGAGGAGAAGCAGGCGCTGGTCGAGACCGACGAGCGTCTGGGCACGCCGCAGGAGCTCGAGCGCCAGGCGCGCGAGATCGGGATGGTTCCCGTCACTGATCCGGCATATATCGACCTCGACACGGGCGAGGTCATCGGAGAGACGTCTCCGACAGCGCAGACTGAGGTCAATCCGGAGCTGGCAGACGTGCCCGCAGAGGTCGCCGTCCCGCCGGCTCAGATCTACGACCAGCCCACGACCTACCACGGCATGGGCAACGAGGGAGTCTGACCATGGCCCGGTCACGCTCGACCCGTACCACCGGCAGCCGCCGACCGCGCACCGGCGCACCGATGCTCCGCGTCCCTCGCGCTCGGGTCGGTGCACCCGCGGTCCGCCACCGCCTCCTGATCTGCATGATCATGGTGGGGGTGCTGCTGCTGTCCGGGCGCCTGATCTGGGTGCAGGGTCTCGACGCGAGCGCCCGTGCCCAGGAGGCCGTCGCCCAGCGCACGGTCACTCGAGACATTCCAGCGCTGCGCGGCGACATCCTGGATCGCAACAGCACCACGATGGCCCACTCGGTGGAGCGCTATGACCTGTGGGTCAACCAGCTCCAGGTGGACCAGTACCGCAAGGGGTCGAAGGACGCCGAGGTCACGGGGATCGACGCCGCCGCGCAGGAGCTGGCCCCGGTGCTCGGACTGTCCGTCAGCGACACCGAGAAGGCCCTCACCGGTGACCGCGGCTTCGTCTACCTGCAGAAGAACGTGGAGCCGAAGGTGCGCGACGCCGCGCTCGCGCTGAAGATCCCCGGGATCGGCGCCGATCGCGTCGCCGACCGCATCTACCCGGCCGGCTCGGTCGGCGGGAACATCCTCGGCTTCGTCGGGGCGGACGGCTCCGCGCTGGCCGGCACCGAGCTCTCCTTCGACGACGAGCTCAGCGGCACCGACGGCGAGACCAGCTACGAGCGCGGTGCGGGCGGTCAGATCATCCCCACCGGCAAGCAGCAGACCACTCCTGCCGTCGACGGCAGCGACCTGGTGCTGACCGTCGATCGTGACCTGCAGTGGAAGGCGCAGCAGATCGTCGCGGGCGCCGTCGACAAGTGGGGAGCGGAAGGCGGCAGCGCCGTCGTGCTCAAGCCGAGCACCGGCGAGGTGCTCGCGATGGCGGAATACCCGTCCTACGACCCCAACGAGATCAAGCAGGACGGCAGCGAGTTCCTCGGGAACCGGTCGATCTCCAACGTGTTCGAGCCGGGCTCCACCGGCAAGCTGTTCACCATGGCGACCGCGCTCGAGGAGGGCACCGCGACCCCCGAGTCGGAGTACGAGATCCCCTACGAGATGTACTTCGACGGGGAGCGGATCAAGGACTCCCACCACCATCCCGATCAGAAGCTCACGCTCGCGGGCGTGCTGAAGAACAGCTCCAACGTCGGCACGGTGCAGGTCTCCGAGCAGCTCAGCCCGGAGGTCCGCTACGACTATCTGCGAGCCTTCGGCCTCGGCGAGCCCACGGGAGTCCAGCTGCCCGCGGAGTCGGCCGGCGTCGTGCACCCCGCCGAGGACTGGACCGGCCGTACCCGGTACACCACGGCCTTCGGCCAGGGATACAGCGTGAACGCCCTGCAGATGGTCTCCGCGGTGGGCACGTTCGCCAACGACGGTGTGAGGGTCCAGCCCTCGCTGATCTCCGGGGTGAAGGGCTCCGACGGCACGCTGCGTCCCCTCGGCCAGCCCGAGAGCACCCGCGTCGTCTCCAGCGAGACCGCGGCGACGATGCGTGCTCTCATGGACAACGACGTCGATGAGGATTCCAGCGCCGCGGTCACCGGCTACGCGACCGCCGGCAAGACCGGCACGGCCCAGGCGGCGGAGGGCGGCAAGGAGACCTACACGGCATCCTTCATCGGCTTCGCTCCGGCGGACGACCCGGATCTCGTGGTCGGGGTGTTCGTGTACGGACTCGACACCTTCATCTCCGGCAGCCGTGCTGCGGCACCGGCCTTCTCGGAGCTGACGACCTTCGCCCTGCAGAACCAGGGCATCGCCCCGACCGGCGTGGCCGGTCGTGAACTCGAGAACGAATGGTGAACAACGCGGTGATCGCTACGAGCACACCCACTCCGGAGCCGGCACGTCCGCGCCACCCCCTCGGCATGGGGGCGGTGGAGCTCGCCGCCGCCCTCGGGGCCCCCGCGCCGGCCGAGGACGTGCGACTGACCGGGGTCACCCTCGACTCCCGCAGCGTCCGGCCAGGGGACCTCTGGAGCGCGCTGCCCGGCGCGAATGCGCACGGTGCGCAGTTCGCCGAGCAGGCGCGTTCGCTCGGTGCGGTCCTCGCACTCACGGACAGCGCGGGGGAGAGGGCCTGCCTCGATGCCGGCCTGCCCGTGCTCGTGGTCGAGGACCCCCGTGGCGCGACCGCGACCGCGGCCGCGCTCGTCCTGGGCCGTCCGGCCGAGCGCCTGCGCACGATCGGCGTGACCGGCACCAACGGGAAGACCTCCGTGACGACCGTGCTCACCCGCGTGCTCGATGAGCTGGCCGTGCCTGCCGGGGTCGTCGGCACCAGTGGCACCGCCTACCGTGACGCCGCCGGCGCCGCCCACGGGATCGGCACCGTGCGCACCACTCCGGAGTCGCCCGAGCTGCACGGGATCCTCGCCCGCATGGTCGAGGACGGCGTGCAGGTCGCGTCGATGGAGATCTCCAGCCACGCGCTCGTGCTGCATCGGGCCGACGAGGTCGTCGTCGACGTCGCCTGCTTCACGAACCTCAGCCAGGACCACCTCGACTTCCACGGCACGATGGAGGCCTACTACGAGGCGAAGCGCGAGCTGTTCACCCCCGCCCATTCCGTTCGCGGCATCGTCTGCGTGGATGACGAATGGGGCCGACGCCTGGCCCGTGAGGCGAGCGTGCCGGTGACGACCTACTCGACGCTGCCCGGGATCGAGGCCGACCATCGCGCCCGCGACATCCGGGCGGAGGAGTACGGCAGCACGTTCACGGTGGACGGACCGGCGGGGCCCCGCTCCCTGCACGCCGCGCTGCCGGGCCGCCACTACGTCGCCAACACCCTCGCCGCGGAACTGCTCCTGGCAGCCATCGGGCGCACCGGCCCCGAGGTCGCCCGCGTGCTCGGTGCGGCCGGCACCGTGCCGGGCAGGATGGAGCTCGTCGCGAGCTCGCCGGTGCGCGGGGTCGTGGACTTCTCGCACACCGCCGACGCCCTCGAGCAGGCGCTCGTGACCCTGCGCGCGGTGCCCGGGACCCGTCGCCTGCTGGTGGTGATGGGCGCCGGAGGCGACCGTGACCGCTCGAAGCGATCGGCGATGGGCGAAGTCGTCGCACGCCTCGCGGACGTGGTCATCATCACGGATGACAACCCTCGTACGGAGGATCCCGCCGAGATCCGCCGCGCCGTGCGCTCGGGCATCCCGGAGACGACGAACGCGCAGGTCCACGAGGTGGATGGGCGCGGCGCGGCGATCGAGCTGGCCGCTTCCCTCGCTGACGTGTCCGACACCATCCTCGTTGCCGGCAAGGGCGCCGAGACCGGACAGCAGATCGGCGGTATCGTCCATCCGTTCGATGACCGCCTCCGGCTGCGCGATGCGCTGACCGGCCGCGGACCCGCGGGCGCCGACGACACGGACGGAGAACGCTGACCATGCTGCAGACCACGGCTGGGGAGATCGCTGGACTGACCGGCGGCCGACTCGTGGGTGGGGCGACCGGTGACGAGCTCGTCACCGGGACGGCTCGGATCGACTCCCGGAGGGTGGAGAGCGGCGACCTCTTCGCCGCCTTCGTCGGGGAGCACACCGACGGTCACGAGTACGTCGCCTCCGCGCAGGGGTCCGGGGCTCCCCTCGCCCTCGTCTCGCGCGATCTCGGCCGTCCGGCGGTCCTCGTCGACGACGTGCGCACCGCCCTGTGGGACCTCGCCCGGGCACAGCTGGCCCGCGCCCGGCGGGAGAACCCGGAGCTCACGGTGTTCGCGATCACGGGCAGTGCCGGCAAGACCGGCGCCAAGGACCTGCTCGGCACCATCCTGCGAGCCCAGGGCGAGACCATCGCCCCCGTCGGCTCCCTGAACAACGAGCTCGGTCTGCCGCTGACCGTGCTGCGCCTGGTCGCCACCACCCGCTTCCTCGTCCTCGAGATGGGCGCACGGGGGGTCGGCCACATCGCCCAGCTCACCGACGTCGCCCGTCCCGATGTCGCCCTCGTGCTGAACGTGGGCAGCGCCCACCTCGGCGAGTTCGGGAGCGTCGAGGCGATCGCGCAGGCGAAGGGGGAGCTGGTCGACGCGCTCACCTCCGATGGCCGCGCGATCCTGAACGCCGAGGACCGCCTCGTGCTCGGCATGGCCGACCGCAGCGCCGCCCCCGTGCTCAGCTGGGGAATCACCACCGGCGACCTGCGCGGCGAGGATCTAGCCCTGGACGACGACGCCCGCGTGAGCTTCACCCTGGCCGTGCCCGAGGGCGTGACCACGCTGCGCGGCGGGGCCGTTCCGGCCGGTCGCTTCCCGGTGCGGCCCGACCTGCTCGGCGAGCATCAGGCTGCCAATGCCCTGGCAGCCCTGGCGGCCGCCGTCAGCGCGGGCGTCGACCCGGCTGCTGCGGCGCACGCCCTCGAGGGCGCGAAGCTCGCCTCCGGACAGCGCATGGAGGCGCTGCGCGCCGGCGGTGCGCTCGTCATCAACGACGCCTACAACGCCAACCCCGACTCGATGCGCCAGGCGCTGAAGACCCTCGCGCATCTCGGCCGGGGCCATCGCACCATCGCGGTGCTCGGCGAGATGCTGGAGATGGGGCCCGACACCGTGCGGCTGCACGACGAGATCGGTCGCCTCGTGGTGCGGTTGAACATCAGCCAGCTCTACGTGGTCGGCGACGGGGCGGCACCCATCCACCACGGTGCGAGCCTCGAGGGCAGCTTCGGCGGGGAGTCGGAATATCTCGACACGGTCGACGACGCGCTCGCTGTGCTAGAACGGACCGTGGTGCCCGGTGACGTCGTGCTGCTGAAGTCCTCGCGCGACTCCGGCCTCCGGCAGATCGCCGGCCCACTGATCGAGCACCTGGACCGTCCGGATGCTGCTCGCCCCGAGCACCCGCCCCACGGAGGAGACGACGCATGATCGCGATCATCATCGCGGGAGCCGCCGCCTTCCTGCTGTCCATCGTCGGCACCCCGCTGTTCATCAAGCTGCTGGTGCGCAAGAGCTACGGGCAGTTCATCCGGGACGACGGCCCCACCTCGCACGCCACCAAGCGCGGCACGCCCACCATGGGCGGCGTCGCGATCATCCTGGCGACCGTGCTCGGCTACGGGCTCTCCCACCTCTTCCTGCTGACGTCTCCCAGCATCTCGGTCCTGCTGGTGCTGTTCCTCATGGTCGGTCTCGGGGTGGTCGGGTTCCTCGACGACTACCTGAAGATCTCGCAGCAGCGCAGCCTGGGTCTGCGCCCGCGCGCGAAGCTGCTGGGACAGTTCCTGGTCGCCACGGCCTTCGCCGTGCTCGCCCTGCTGTTCCCGGACGGCAGCGGCAGTGCTCCGGCCTCCACGAAGATCTCCTTCGTGCGCGACATCCCGTGGCTGGACCTCGCGTTCGGCGGCACCATCGTCGGTTTCGTCCTCTTCGCGATCTGGGCCAACTTCCTGGTCGCCGCCTGGTCCAACGGCGTGAACCTCACCGACGGCCTCGACGGCCTCGCCAGCGGCGCGACCATCATCTTCACCGCCACCTACCTGGTGATCGCCTTCTGGCAGTGGCGCCAGGTGTGCAACGTGGACCTCGACGCCGGCGGCCTGGTGCACTGCTACGACACCCGCGACCCGCTGGATGCGGCCGTGCTGTGCGCGGCGATCATCGGTGCCTGCGTCGGCTTCCTGTGGTGGAACACCTCGCCCGCGAAGATCTTCATGGGCGATACCGGTTCCCTCGCCCTCGGCGGCGCGATCGCCGGACTGACCATCGTCACCCGCACCGAAGTGCTCGGCGCGATCATCGGCGGCCTGTTCGTGGTCATCTCGCTGTCGGTGATCATCCAGGTGGGGAGCTTCAAGCTCACCGGCAAGCGCGTGTTCCGGATGGCACCGCTGCAGCACCACTTCGAGCTCAAGGGCTGGAACGAGGTCACCATCGTGGTGCGCTTCTGGATCGTCGCCGGCGTGCTCGCCGGCCTCGGCCTGGGCGTGTTCTACCTCGATGCGCTGCCGAGGCTCACCTCATGACCGCCTCCGCCCCCCGGGGCCCGGGCCGCATCGACGTCGAGCACCTGCCCTGGCCGGGGCTGGACGTCTCGGGACTTCGCATCCTGGTCGCCGGGTTCGGCGTCTCCGGCTATGCCGTCGCCGATCAGACCATGCAGCGCGGTGCCCGCGTCCTCGTGGTCGACGGCTCCGACACCCCGGAGATCCGCGAGCGCACCACCGTCCTCGAGGTCCTCGGGGTCGAGGTGCGCCTGGGCGAGGAGCACACCCTCTCCCTGCCCGCAGACCGAGAGATCGACCTGGTGATCACCTCCCCGGGCTGGCGCCCGGATCAGCCGCTCCTGGCCGCCGCCGCGCAGGCCGGGATCCCGGTGTGGAGCGAGGTGGAGCTCGCGCGCCGCATGCAGGCCTCCGACGGCCCCCAGTGGCTCGCCGTCACCGGGACAAACGGCAAGACCACCGCCGTCACCATGCTCGAATCGATCCTCCAGCATGCCGGCCTGCGGGCTGTCGCCTGCGGGAACGTGGGTCTGCCCGTGATCGAGGCGGCCTTGGACCCCGAGGGCTTCGACGTGCTCGCCCTCGAGCTCTCCAGCTTCCAGCTGCACTGGACCGAGCACCTGGACTGCGAGGCCGCGGCCGTGCTGAACATCAGCGCCGACCATCTGGACTGGCACGGCGGCGCCGCACAGTACGCCCGCGCCAAGGGCCGCATCTTCGAGGGTGTCCACCGCGCCTGCATCTACAACGTCGCCGACGAGGCCACCCGGCGTCTGGTCGAGGAGGCGGACGTCGTCGAGGGCGCCCGCGCCGTCGGCATCTCCCTGGTCGCTCCGGCACTCTCGGAGGTCGGAGTCATCGACGGCCTGCTCGCGGACCGCGCGTTCCTCGACGAGCGCCGCACGGCCGCCGCCGAGCTCGCGAGCCTCGAGGACCTCGCCCACCTGGGGCCGCACGGCGCGGGCCCGCACATCGTGCTCGACGCCCTCGCCGCCGCTGCGCTCGCCCGGGCCCACGGGGTCCCGGCGCACGCTGTGCGCGACGGACTGCGGGCCTACCGCCTGGGGGCCCACCGCGCCCAGCAGCTCGCTACCGTCGACGGGGTCTCCTACGTCGACGACACCAAGGCCACCAACCCGGCCGCCGCCGCCGCCTCCCTGCGCACCGCAGAGCGGATCGTCTGGATCGCCGGCGGGCTCACCAAGGGAGCCGACATCAGCCAGCTGGTCGAGGCCAGTCACGACCGGCTGGTCGGCGTGGTCCTGCTGGGCGAGGACCCCGAACCCTTCACCTCCGCGTTGGACCGACACGCCCCCGAGGTCCCCGTCCGCCGCATCGATCCGGGTGACACTGTGGACGTCGCCGGACGTTCCCGACTCATGGAGCAGGCGGTGCAGGCCGCACGATCCCTCGCCACGGCAGGGGATGTGGTGCTGCTGGCACCGGCAGCCGCCTCCATGGACCAGTTCCGTGACTACGCGGAACGGGGGGATCTGTTCGCGGCGGCCGTCAGCCGACTGCCAGGAGCGCACACATGACGATCGAGGACACCCGCCGGGGCCCCCGTCGGTCCACCGATGTCGTCCGCCCTGAAGATGACCAGCCTCTCGGCAACATCGGCTCCCGAGTGCGCGACGGCGTCGGCTCCTGGCTCAGATCGCCGGCCCTGGACTTCTATGCGCTCGTCGTGATCGGAGCCCTGCTCGTCAGCCTGGGTCTGGTCATGGTGCTGTCCTCCTCAGCGGTGCTGAACATCTCCCGCGGCAACTCCGGCTACGCCGGCCTGTTCCGCCAGGGCACGTTCGCCGTCATGGGTCTGGTGCTGCTCGTCGTCGCGGCGGTGATGCCGCCAGGCTTCTACCGGCGTGCGGCCTGGCCCCTGCTCGGCCTCGGCGTCGCGCTCCAGTGCCTGGTGTTCGTCCCCGGCCTGGGCGTGGCGGCGGACGGCAACCAGAACTGGGTCCGCATCGCCGGGCAGACCCTCCAGCCCTCGGAGTTCCTCAAACTGGCGCTCGCCGTCTGGCTGGGAGCCCTGCTGGCCACCAAGAGGCCGCTCCTGCACAAGCCGGGGCACCTGCTCTTCCCCCTGATCCCCGGAGCGCTCCTCGCCCTCGGTCTGGTGATGCTGGGGCACGACCTCGGCACCATGATGATCATGGCCATGCTCGTCGCCGGAGCCGTGTGGGTCGCCGGCGTCCCCCGGCGCTGGTTCATGATCGCGGGCACCGCGGGCCTCCTCGGCATCATCGGGCTCACGGTGAGCAGCGCGAACCGCATGGCCCGCATCGGCAACTGGTTCCACGGGATCTGCGAGGGCGACTCCTGCTACCAGGCCGATCAGGGCCTCATGGGTCTCGCGGAAGGCGGATGGTGGGGAGTGGGCCTCGGCGAGTCGCGCCAGAAGTGGGGGCGCCTGCCCGCTGCGGAGGACGACTACATCTTCGCCATCATCGGTGAGGAGCTCGGGCTCATCGGCACCCTCGGCGTCCTCGCCCTCTTCGGCCTGCTGGCGCTGATAATGTTCCGCATGATCACCCGGATCGACGATCACTTCATGCAGATCACCATCGCCGGCATCAGCGCCTGGCTGCTGGGTCAGGCCTTCGTGAACATGATGGTCGTGACCGGCCTGCTGCCGGTGATCGGCGTGCCCCTGCCCTTCATCTCCTCGGGCGGCTCCGCCCTGCTCGCGTCGATGGCCGCGCTCGGCGTGCTGATGTCGTTCGCGCGCCGGGAGCCCGGCGCCCCGGAGGCCATCACCGCGAGGATGGCCTCGGTGCGTCGTTCGATCAGCGTGCATCCCGCCCCGCGCGATGCGACATCGAGCTCCGGCTCGGGGCGGTCGCGCCCGAGCAGCTCCCGGGCCTCCCGCGGGGCCGACGCGTCCCGCAGCTCCGGCGCCTCCACCCGATCGGGCACGACCCGCACCTCCCGCACGTCGCGCCGCGCCGCCGAGCGCCCCACATCCCGAAGGACCCGATGACCACCACGACGCCGCCCCGCATCCTCCTGGCCGGAGGCGGCAGCGCCGGGCACGTCTCGCCGCTGCTGGCCACCGCTGCGCAGATCGTGCAGCGCACCCCCGACGCCGAGGTGCTCGTGCTCGGCACTCCCGACGGGCTCGAGGCCGATCTCGTCCCGGCCGCCGGCTTCGAGCTGCTCACGATCGACAAGGTCCCCTTCCCCCGTCGCCCCGACGGGGCGGCACTGCGCTTCCCGGTCCGATTCGTCGGCACCCTCCGCGAGGTGCGCGGGATCCTGCGCGAGCGGGAGATCGACGTGGTCGCCGGCTTCGGCGGATATGTCTGCCCTCCCGCCTATCTCGCGGCGTTCTCCGCCCGCCTCCCCGTGGTGGTCCACGAGGCGAACCGCCGGCCGGGAATGGCCAACAGGCTCGGGGCGCGACGCGCGGCCGCCGTGCTCACCGCCTTCGACGGCTCGACCCTGCCGGGTGCGCGACGCATCGGAATGCCCATGCGCGACGGCATCGCGCACCTGGACCGTGCGGCGCGCCGTGCCGACGCCATCGCCGGCTTCGGACTCGATCCCGAGCGTCCGGTGCTGCTGGCCACGGGCGGCTCGCTGGGTGCGCTGCGACTGAACACCGCGGTGACCGAGGCGGCGGCGAGCTTCACTGCGGCGGACGTGCAGATCCTGCACGTGACCGGTCGCGGCAAGTCCGAGGGGATCACGGAGATCCCCGGATACCGTGTGGTGGAGTACGTGAGCGCGATGGAGGACGCCTACGCCGCCGCGGACCTGGCCCTGACCCGCTCCGGCGCCGGCACCGTCAGCGAGCTCACCGCCGTGGGCTTGCCCGCGGTGCTCGTCCCGCTGCCGATCGGGAACGGCGAGCAGGCGCTGAACGGGCAGGAGGTCGTCGCCGCGGGCGGTGCGCAGATGGTGCCCGACGCCGAGCTCGACGCCGCCCATCTCCGGGGCCAGGTGCTCCCGCTGCTCCAGGACCCGACGCGCCTGGGCGCGATGGCCGATGCCGCGCGGGCCTTCGGCATCGCCGATGCCGCCGAGGTGCTGGCCGACGTCGTGACCGGCGTCGCACGCCGAGCCTGACCCGGCTGTCCCGGCGACCCGACTACGGTGACACCATGACCTCAGCCGCCGCCTCGAACGGCCCCTCGCACCAGCCCGCCCCCCGCACGATCCTGCACCCCGGCACGGTCATCACCCAGGCCGGCTGGCCGTCGGGCGGCCCGGTGCGCTCGGTGCACGTCGTGCGCATCGGCGGCGCAGGCATGTCCGCGGTCGCCCGCCTCGCGCTCGAGGCGGGCCTGGCCGTGAGCGGCTCGGATTCCCAGGACGGCCAGTTCATCGCCCCGCTGCGCGCGGCCGGCGCCCGCATCGGCATCGGCTTCGACGCGACGCTGCTGGCCGATGATGTCGACGTGGTCGTCGTCTCCACGGCGGTGCGAGCAGACAATCCGGAGGTGATCGCCGCCCGCGAGCGCGGCGTCCCCGTCGTCCACCGCGCAGCGGCCCTGGCCGGCCTGCTCGCGGGGCGGGAGCTGGTGGCCGTGGCCGGCACCCACGGCAAGACCTCGACCACCGGCATGGCCGTCATGGCGCTGCGGGGTGCGGGACTCGATCCGGCGTGGGCGCTCGGAGCGGCCGTCCCGGATCTCGGCCGCAATGCGGGCTTCCGCGCTGACCCCACCCCCTCGGCCGGGCATGAGACGGAGGCGGCCGACCGCGCGGCGGCGGCGGTGATCGAGGCCGACGAGTCCGACGGCTCCTTCCTCGCCTTCGCCCCGACCTCCCTCGTGGTCACGAACCTCGAGCCCGATCACCTCGATTTCCACGGGGACGAGCGGACCCTCACCGCCGGGTTCGATGCGCTGATCGGACAGATCGTCCCCGACGGCCATCTCGTGGTGTGCCGCGACGATCCCGGGGCCCGCGCCCTGGGGGAGCGCGCCGCGCAGCACGGCGTCCTCGTGACCACCTACGGTGCCGAGGCCGGCGCCGACTGGCGCGTGCTCGTCGAGGAGGGGTCCGCCGGCGGCACCCGGCTCGAGATCGGGACTCCGCACGGCCGGCTCTCCACGACGCTCTCGGTGGCGGGGCACCACAACGTGCTCAACGCGCTCGGCGCCCTGGCCGCAGCCTCCGCTGCCGTGCCTGACGCCGAGCTCTCCGCGCTCGCCGCGGGGCTGTCGGTGTTCACGGGCGCCTCTCGCCGCTTCGACGTCGCCGGCACCGTGAGCGGTGTGACGGTGGTCGACGACTACGCCCATCACCCGCGCGAAGTCTCTGCGACGATCGCCGCCGCCCGGGGCATCGTCGAGAGCCAGGGCCAGGGGGGACGCGTCCTCGTGGTCTTCCAGCCGCACCTGTTCTCCCGCACGCGCAGCTTCGCCTCCGAGTTCGCCTCGGCGCTCTCCGCCGCCGATCTCGCCTGGGTGCTGCCCGTGTACGCCGCCCGGGAGGATCCGGACCCGAGCGTGGACGCCCGGACCATCACCGGCCAGCTGCCGGGCGGCAGCGTCCAGCCCCTCGACGCGGACGATTCCGTGTCCGTCCGCGTGTCCGAGCAGGCCCGCGACGGGGATATGGTGCTCATGCTCGGTGCCGGGGACATCGTGGAGACCACTCCCGCCGTGCTCACCGCGCTCGGCACTGCAGCGGGGCAGGCCTGATGGCACGCCGCCCGACCACGCCGAGGCCTCGCACCGCCTCCCGCCGGCTCGCCCCGGGGGACGCGCGCCCGCCGATGCCGCCGCGCACCGCTCCGGCCGACGGGTCGGCGCGGTCCGCACCGTCCGCACCGACCGCTCGGTCGGGCGCGCCTGCGAGGCGTCCTGCGTCCGCGCGCTCAGCAGCGTCGCCGGGTGCTGCGTCCGCAGATGCTGCGGCGTCCGCGGGCACTGCGGCGTCCGCCCCGTCCGCCGCCTCGCCCGCGAGCCCGGGGGCGACTCCCCGGAACCCCCGTCCCGCCTCGAGGATCGGCTCCACTGTCGTGTCGGCCCCCTCGTCCTCGCCGTCCGCCCCCGCACGACCCGGGCGCGCTGTCGGACGGCCGTCCACGACGACCGCCCCCACGGGGGAGGACACCGCGCCGGGCGGCGGCCGCGTGGTCCACGCCGCAGGTCGTTTCCGCGAGCTCGTGGCGGGGCGACCCTGGCGGCGACGCCGACGCCTGATACTCGCGGTCGCGGCGGGCGTCGTGGCGGTCCTGGTGGCGCTCGCCGTCACCGCGATCTTCCTGCCGGCGCTGCAGCTCCGGGAGATCTCGGTCTCCGGTCTCGGCTACGTCGACGAGGACGAGGTGCGCGGCGCCGTCTCCTCGGATGTCGGGGACAGCATGGTGCTGCTGCCCACCGCGGACATCGCCGAACGCGTCTCCGACGTCCCCGGGGTCCACGACGTCCAGGTGGAGCGCAACTGGCCCGATGGCGTCGAGGTGACGGTCACCGAATCGACTCCGGTCGGTCTGCTCACCACCACCGACGGCTCCACCGTCGTGATCGGTGCGGAGGGCGAGGAGCTCCCCGAGGCCGCGGCGGAGGGGGAGACCCTCGTGCCGCTGACCGTCGAGCCCGGCGCGATCGATCCGGAGGGAGCAGCGACGGCCATGCGCGAGGTCCTGGCGAACATCCCCGACTCGCTGCGCGGTTCCGTGAAGGAGGCGACGGCCTCGAGCGCGAGCGACGTGAACCTCGTGCTCACGCTCGAGGACGGCGGCACCAAGTCCGTGGTCTGGGGAGACTCGGCCGATGCCGAGCTCAAGGCGGAGGTGGTCGAGGCGCTGCTCGACCAGCCCGGCTCCGAGATCGACGTCTCCTCACCGGTGGCTCCCGTCACGCGGTGACACGCCGGTGAACCCACCGGTGACGTGGGCGGCAGCACGGATCATCCTCCTTTCCGCGCTCCGAGGCCGACACGCGCCCTCGGTGTTTGCGTAGGGATGCCCACGTCCCTAGCGTCAAAGGAAAGAAGGGGAGCCCCGAAGTCTGAACCTCGAGACGAGGTTGAGGGTTTCGGCAGTCGGCGACCAGGCGCGACGCAGGCCCCTTTCGCAGGAGAACGACAAGAGCAAGGACCCCAAACGTGGCCGGAACCCAGATCTCCCTAGCAGTCATCAAGGTCGTCGGCGTCGGCGGCGGAGGTGTCAATGCTGTCAACCGCATGATCGAGTCCGGACTCAAGGGCGTCGAGTTCATCGCGATCAACACCGATGCCCAGGCGCTGCTGATGTCCGACGCCGACGTCAAGCTCGACGTCGGCAAGGAGATCACCCGTGGTCTCGGCGCCGGCGCCGACCCCGAGGTCGGCAAGCGCGCCACCGAGGATCACGCCGAGGAGATCGAGGAGGTCCTCCGCGGGGCCGACATGGTCTTCGTGACGGCCGGCGAGGGCGGCGGCACCGGCACCGGTGGCGCACCCGTCGTCGCCAAGATCGCTCGCAGCCTCGGCGCGCTGACCATCGGCGTGGTCACCCGTCCCTTCACCTTCGAGGGCCGGCGCCGCTCGACCCAGGCCGAGTCCGGCATCGCCTCGCTGCAGGCCGAGGTCGACACCCTCATCGTGATCCCGAACGATCGCCTGCTGTCCATCGCGGACAAGCAGGTCTCGATGCTCGACGCCTTCAAGAGCGCCGACCAGGTGCTCCTGTCCGGTGTGCAGGGCATCACGGATCTGATCACCACACCAGGCCTGATCAACCTCGACTTCGCGGACGTCAAGTCCGTGATGCAGGGCGCCGGCAGCGCCCTGATGGGCATCGGGTCGGCGCGCGGGGAGGACCGCGCCCTCCAGGCGGCGGAGCTCGCCGTCTCCAGCCCGCTGCTCGAGGCCTCGATCGACGGCGCCTACGGCGTGCTGCTGTCCATCCAGGGCGGCAGCGACCTCGGCCTGTACGAGGTCTCCGAGGCGGCCCGTCTGGTCCAGGAGGCCGCGCACCCCGACGCGAACATCATCTTCGGCTCCGTCATCGACGACGCCCTGGGCGACGAGGTCCGCGTGACCGTCATCGCCGCCGGCTTCGAGAACGGCGGCCCCGCGCCTCGCCAGGAGGTCGCGCCGCAGCAGCGACCTGCTCCGCGCCAGGAGCAGTCGACCCCCGCGCCGCGGCCGGCAGCGGTCGAGCCGCGTCCCGCCGCGACCGGTGCGCAGCGTCAGGCCTCCGCCGGCGGTGCCGGTGCGGGTGCCCCCGGCGCTCCCGGTGCCTGGGGCCTGCCGCAGCAGACCTTCTCGCCGTCCCGCCCGGGATCGGGCGAGCCCGAGACCGAGGTCCTGGACTCCGCGGACGTGGAGGACGAGCACACCGGGCCCCAGCAGTCGCAGGTCCCGCCGCAGCAGGCGCCCCGCGCCCCGGAGCCGGAGCCGGTGCGCCCCCCGCGCATCGAGGAGCCGCCGTCGGACGATGACGACCTCGATCTGCCGTCCTTCCTGAAGTGACGTCTGCCTCCCTGGCGCGGGCCCCGCGGCTTCGCGGGGCCCGCGCCCTGTTCACGGGTCGCGCGGGAGGAGCGGGGACGGGCGACTTCGCCTCGCTGAACCTCGCGCGGCACGTGGGTGACGACGACGCGGTCGTCGAGCGCAACCGGGAGCTCGTCGGGGAGCGGATCGGCGCCCCGCTGGTGTTCGTGGACCAGGTGCACTCCGCGACGGTGCATGTCCTGCCCGCGCAGGGCCCGGTGCCCGTGGTCACCGCCGATGCGACCGTGACCCGGCGCACGGATACCGCCCTCGCGATCATGGTCGCGGACTGCCTGCCGGTGCTGCTGTCCGACCCGTCCGCAGGCGTGATCGCCGCGGCCCATGCGGGCCGGGCCGGGCTCCTCGGCGGGGTGCTCGAGAGGACCCTGGAGGCGATGGGCGACCTCGGCGCGACGCCGGAGGGCACCACCGCGGCGATCGGGCCCTCGATCTGCGGGCAGTGCTACGAGGTGCCGGGCTCGATGCGAGAGGACGCCGCCGCCGTGCTGCCCGCCACGAGATCGAGCACCCGGTGGGGGACACTCTCCCTGGACCTGCGCGCCGGTGCCGTCGACCTGCTCGCACGGGCCGGCGTCCCTGCGGAGGCGATCGACGCCGAGCATCCCTGCACTCTCGAGGACGAGGCCTACTTCTCCTACCGTCGCCAGGCCCGCACGGGCCGCTTCGCGGGAGTGATCCGGCGCCTCTGAGCGGGCACGACACGGTGGCGACACGCCGACGACATCCCGTACCCGTGGAAATCCCTGCGGTACTTTCGAACCCAAGGACTCTCGCGCACTCCCCGTGCTTCCCCGGAGTCCAGGTCAGCGTGAACAACAATCTGGGAGATCCGCGATGGGTAACTGGCGCAACGCCATGGTCGCGCTCGGCCTCGCCAACGAGGTCGACGACGAATTCTACGAGGACGAGCGGTACCGTCAGGACGAGGTCGCCGCTCCGACTCGCCGCACGGAGCGAGGCCCTGAGCCCGCACCCGAACGGGAGGCACAGGTGACTCCGATCCGCCAGCGCTCGAACGTCGTGGCCATGGCCCCAGCAGTGGAGGAGTCGATGCACCGCATCACCACGATCCATCCGCGTTCCTACAACGACGCGAAGGCCATCGGCGAGTCGTTCCGCGACGGGATCCCCGTCATCGTGAACCTCTCCGACATGCAGGACGGCGATGCCAAGCGCATGGTCGACTTCTGTGCCGGCCTCGTCTTCGGTCTGCGCGGCAGCATCGAGCGCGTCACGTCCAAGGTCTTCCTCCTCTCGCCGGAGTTCGTCCAGGTCGACGGAGACACCTCTGCCGACGAGGGCAGCTTCTACAACCAGAGCTGACCCTCCATGCAGCTCGTCGCCGGAGTGCTGTACCTCGCACTTCTGCTGTACATGATCGTGCTCATCGGGCGTCTGGTCCTGGAGTGGATCCAGTCCTACGCGCGTGAGTACCGCCCCAGCGGGATCGTGCTGGTGCTGTTCGAGGTCGTCTACACGCTGACCGACCCGCCCGTGAAAGGGCTGCGGCGCCTGATCCCACCGCTGCGCCTGGGCGCGATCGTCCTCGATCTGAGCCTCATGATCCTGCTCGTCGCGGGCTGGATCCTGCTCTCCGTGCTGTCCTCCCTCGCGAGCTGACCGCGCATCTGACTTCGCGATGGCCGGTGCGGCCGGCCGTCATGAGCGGTCCCAACATCCGCTAGGCTGTCGGCACCGCGCCCCACGCGCACCACGACCCCAGACTGACGAGAAGGTGACCCATGGCTCTGATGCCCGATGACCTGCTGTCCAAGCGGTTCACCCCGGTTCGGTTCTCCGAGGGCTATGACATGGACGAGGTGGACAACTACCTCGATAACGACATCCTGCCGCGCCTCCAAGAGCTGATCGACGAGAACAATCGACTGACCAAGGAGCTCGAGGAGGCGCACCATCGCATCGCCGAGCTCGACTCCGCCCCGGCCGCCGAGGCGCCCGTCGCCGCGGAGGGCTCCGCGACCGACGACCTCGTCGAGGAGACCCCGGCCACCGCCGCCGCCGTGCCCGCGGCACAGGACCCCGAGGCGACGAGCCCGCAGACCGCTGTCGAGGACGTTCCCGCCGAGGAGACCGCTGCGGAGACCGCAGCCCCCGTCCAGCAGGCCCCGGATCAGTCCGCGGCCGGCATCATCGCCCTGGCGAACCGTCTGCACGACGAGTACGTCAAGAACGGCGAGGACGAGCGCGATCGCCTCATCTCCGAGGCGAACGAGGAGCACACGCGCATCATCGGCGAGGCCGAGGAGAAGTCCCGGACCACGCTGGCCGATCTCGAGACCAAGAAGGCCGAGCTCGAGAAGACGCTCGAGGGCCTGCGGACCTTCGAGCGCGATTACCGCAACCGGCTGCGCAACTACCTGGAGAACCAGCTCCGCGATCTCGACACCAGCGAGACGCAGGACAAGCAGGCGAACTTCGGTCTGTGAGCCACGCTGACACCACGCCGACGAGCGCCGGGCCCTCGGGGTCCGGCGCTCGTCGCCGTCTGCCCCGAGGCGGTGTGCTCGGCGGCATGCTCCTGGTGGGAGGCGCCCTCGCGGTCGCCGACCAGCTCACGAAGAACTGGGCCGAGGCGAACCTCCACGAGCTCGTGCCGCAGCCGTTCCTCGGAGAGTTCCTGCAGCTGACCCTGCTGTACAACTCCGGGGCGGCCTGGGGGATGGGCTCGGGGATCACCCCGGTCGTCACCTGCCTGCAGGTGGCGATCGTCATCGGTGTGATCGTCTTCGCCGTGCGTGCCGTGCGCTCACCCTGGTACACGCTCGCCCTCGGACTGGTCCTCGGTGGCGCCCTGGGCAACATCCACGATCGCCTGCTGCGGCCGCCCGGCCCGTTCCACGGGGAGGTCGTGGACTTCCTCGAGCTGCCGCACTGGCCCGTGTTCAACGTGGCGGACATGGCCGTCGTGGGCGGGGCGCTCCTCATCGTGCTGCTCGGCGTGATCGGCCACGCCGCTGATCCGGCCGAGGTGGATGCAGAAGCAGAAGCAGAAGCAGAAGCGCGGGCGCAGGGCGAGAGCCCCACGGACTCCGTGGCGTCGCCCGACGACCCCGAGTCGCCGAAGGGGACCCGGTGAGCTCTTCCCGCACCCTGATGGTCCCCGACGGCCTGGCCGGTGAGCGGGTGGACGTCGGCATCTCCCGGATGCTCGGCCTCTCGCGCACCCGTGCCGCCGATCTCGTGAGCGCCGGTCATGTCCTCATCGAGGGCCAGGCCCCTGCCCGCTCCACGCGGCTCGAACCCGGCGCGATGATCTTCGTGGAGCTGCCCGACGAGAAGCCCACCGCCTCGGTGCGCCCCCAGATCGCCGAGGGGATGAGCCTCGTCCACCAGGACGACGACATCGTGGTGATCGACAAGCCCGTGGGCGTGGCCGCTCATCCCAGCACCGGATGGTCCGGCCCCACCGTGCTCGGTCACCTGGCCGCAGCCGGAGTGAGCATCCGCACCTCCGGCGATCCCGACCGGCAGGGGATCGTCAGCCGGCTCGATGTCGGCACCAGCGGACTGATGGTGGTGGCGCGCACGGAGCGTGCCTACACGACCCTCAAGGACGCTTTCCGAGCGCGGGAGGTCGGCAAGGTCTACCACGCCGTCTGCCAGGGCGCCCCGGACCAGCCCGAGGGCACCATCGAAGCCCCCATCGGGCGGTCCCCGCACCACGACTACAAGTTCGCTGTGCGCCGGGACGGCAAGCATTCGGTGACCCACTACTCGACGCTGGAGGCGCTGCACGGCGCGACGCTCCTGCGGATCCAGCTCGAGACCGGACGCACCCACCAGATCCGCGTGCACATGTCGGCCCTCCACCACCCGCTGGTGGGCGATCCGCTCTACGGCGCCGATCCCACTCTCGCTGAGAAGGTGGGGCTGATCCGGCAGTGGCTGCACGCGATGGAGCTCACCTTCCTCCATCCCGCCACCGGGGATCCCGTCACCTACACGTCGCAGTACCCGCGTGATCTGCAGGACTCTCTCGACTCCCTGCGCACGGTCTGATCCCGGCCCGCCGGAGGCGCGGGCGGGACTGCGTCGCGAACGACTACGGTCGTGTCATGAGCGACGAGCAGATCCCCAGCGCGCAGATCCCCAGCCCGCAGGACCCCGGTGCGCAGAATCCCAGTGCGCTGAGCCCTGCTCGCGATGCCGCCCTGGACCGTCAGGATTTTCCCTACCTCCGTGTCGCCCGACGCCTGGGCATCGACCCGGCCGACGCCGAGCTGGTGCTGCGCGATGACGGCGCGGCCCGTGACGCCATCGCCCGCAGCGTGCAGGAGTATCTCGCAGCCGACGACGAGCTGCGCGCCGGTCGAGCCCCCACGACCGCGATGGGGAGGGACCCCGACTTCCCGACCGGCGTGGGCATGGCGCTGGTCGGCGCCGCAGTGCTGTGGGAGGCCCGCGATCTGGTGCCCCGGGTCGCCCTGCGGGTCGCCAAGGATCACTACGAGGACGGCGCCGACGAGCTGGCCGGCAGCTACATCGCCCTGGTGCAGGAGTCCGTGGACCCCGGCGAGGACTCCCGCGACGATGCCGTGGCCTGGGCGGCGCAGTCGCTGCTGGTCGCGGTGCTCCAGCGGTCCGGGCCTCCCGCTCAGGCGGACGAGATCGCGCGCGACCTCGCCGCCCATGCGATCCCGATCGACCTGTGGCGTGATGACGACCCGTCCCTGCCGGACGACTCGATGGCCTGGCACGGAGGCGCCTTCGTGGGCGGGATCCCGCCCCGGCGCGACGAGCGCTCGCTGAGCTACGAGGACGTCCACGACTACCTGGACATGCTGCTGGCGGAGACCCGCCGCCAGCACGAGGCGGAGGCCGAGGGGGACGACCGCTGACCGGTCGGCCGGTGCGAGGCGGGCCTGTCGTACGCTGAGCGCATGACTCAGCCCCAGGGTGCCCTGCTCACCGGCAGCGTGAACTACGACGACGCCGAGACGACGATGCGCACGGTCGCCGAGATCCTCGGCGCGCACGTGTCGCGGATCCCCGACGGAGAGGTCGGGAAGCGATTCCACTGGATCATGTTCCAGCCCGACGTGCTCGCACAGGCCGACGGCATCGAACGGGTGGGGGACGAGCCGATCCCGTTCCCCGCCGGCATCGACGCCCGCCCCCTGCGCCTGGCCGAGGGCATCGACGCCCGCAGCATCACGCTCCCGGCGCTCGGGTACGGAGCCGCTGCGGCGGAGTCCTACGCGATCTTCACCCGGCTCCGCGAGGAGGGCGTGGTCCCCGCCGGGGTGCGCTTCCAGATCTCCCTGCCCACACCGGTCGCCGTGATCTCCTCATTCTTCAGCGGCGAGGACAGAGCGGCCATCGAACCCGTCTACACCGAGGCGATGCTCGAGGAGCTCGACGACGTCCTCGAGGCGATCCCGCACGAGGACCTCGCGATCCAATGGGACGTGGCCAGCGAGATGGGGATTCTCGAGGGCGCCTCCGGCTACGGGGCCCTCATGGACCACTGGTGGGCCGGGGACGTGCTCGAGGGCGTCATCTCGCGCCTGGCCGCCCTGGTCGATGCCGTCCCGACCGGCGTCGAGGTCGGGATGCACCTCTGCTACGGCGACGCGGGGGAGAAGCACTTCGTCGAGCCGACCGACACCGCGACCCTCGTGCGGGTCGCGGATGCCGTGCTCGATGCGAGCGGCCGCGAGCTGTCCTGGCTGCACCTGCCGGTGCCGATCGACCGTGATGACCACGCGTACTTCGCACCGCTCGCCGAGCTCACCGAGGTCCCCGAGCTCTACCTCGGCCTGATCCATCGTGAGGACGGCGCCGAGGGCGCGCAGCGTCGCATCGCCGCGGCCTCCGAGGTGGTCCGTCAGGGCTACGGCGTCGCCACCGAGTGCGGCATCGGTCGTGCGCCCCATGGCAGCACGGAGGCGATCCTGCGCACGCACGCCGAGGTCGCCGCACCCCGCCGCTGACTCCGCAGCACCTGCCTGCACCGGCTGGCACCGGCTGGCACCGGTCGGCACCCACCTGCACCGGCTGGCGCTGGCCTGCCCCCGCCTGCACCGGCCTGCACCGGCCTGCACCGGCCGGCACCCGTCAGCACCGGGCCGGTGCTCCGGGGCATGCCGGTCCCGCGGTCCCCGCCCGTCGAGCCGACGCGCCGGGACGCGCCGGGTGACCTCCCCGACGCTGGCGGATGGCATGTCTGCCGCCGGGACTGGCTAGTCTGGACGGCATGGCTCCCGCGGACTCCGAAGACTTTGTGCACCTCCACGTCCACACGGACTACTCGCTCCTGGACGGGGCCGCGAAGATCGACAAACTGGTCGACGAGACCGTGCGACAAGGGCAGAAGGCCGTGGCGATCACCGACCACGGCTACCTCTTCGGCGCCTACGAGTTCTACCGGACCGCCAAGGCCGCGGGCATCAAGCCGATCATCGGCATCGAGGCCTATGTGACGCCGGGGACCAGCCGCCACGACCGCACCCGCGTGCAGTGGGGCACCCGCGAGCAGCAGCTGGCCGGCGACGACGTCTCCGCCCGTGGCGCGTACACCCACATGACCCTGCTGTCGCGCTCCACCGAGGGCATGCACAACCTGTTCCGGCTCGGCTCGGCCGCCTCGCTCGAGGGGCAGATGGGCAAGTGGCCCCGCATGGACCGCGAGATCCTCTCGCAGTACTCCGAGGGTCTGATCGCGACCTCCGGGTGCCCGTCGGGCGAGGTGCAGACCCGCCTGCGACTGGGCCAGTTCGACGAGGCCGTGAAGGCCGCCGGCGAGTTCCAGGACATGTTCGGCAAGGAGAACTACTTCATCGAGCTCATGGACCATGGGCTCGACATCGAGAAGCGCGTGACCAAGGACCTCATCGAGGTCTCCCGGGCCGTCGGCGCGCCGCTGGTCGCCACCAACGACCTCCACTACGTCACCGAGCAGGATGCGACCATCCAGGACGTCCTGCTGTGCATCAACTCCGGCTCGCGCCTGAACGACCCCGACCGCTTCAAGTTCGGCGGCTCCGGCTACTTCCTGAAGTCCGCGCAGCAGATGCGCGAGCTCTTCCGCGAGTTCCCCGAGGCCTGCGACAACACCCTGCGCATCGCCGAGATGAGCGAGGTCGAGTTCCGCACCACCGACGAGGGCGCGAACTACATGCCCAACTTCCCGACGCCTCCGGGGGAGGACGAGGAGTCCTGGTTCGTCAAGGAGGTTCAGCGCGGCCTGCAGTACCGCTATCCCGCCGGGATCCCCGACGATGTCCAGAAGCGGGCCGACTACGAGGTCGGCGTCATCCTGCAGATGGGCTTCCCGGGCTACTTCCTGGTCGTGTCGGACTACATCAAGTGGGCCAAGGAGCAGGACATCCGCGTGGGGCCGGGCCGTGGCTCCGGTGCCGGTTCGATGGTCGCCTATGCCATGCGCATCACCGATCTCGATCCTCTCGAGCACGGTCTGCTGTTCGAGCGGTTCCTGAACCCGGACCGCGTGTCCATGCCCGACTTCGACGTCGACTTCGATGATCGCCGCCGCGGCGAGGTCATCGAGTACGTCGAGCGCAAGTACGGCGACGACCGCATCGCGCAGGTCATCACCTACGGCGTCATGAAGACCAAGAACTCCCTCAAGGACGCCTCCCGCGTCCTGGACTACCCCTATGCCATGGGCGACCGCCTCTCCAAGGCGCTCCCGCCGACGGTGATGGGCAAGGACATCTCCATCAAGGGGATCTTCGACCCCGAGGACAAGCGCTACGCGGAGGCGGGGGAGTTCCGTCGGATCCACGACGAGGACCCCGACGTCCAGAAGGTCGTCGAGATCGCCAAGGGCGTCGAGGGCCTCACCCGAGGCTGGGGCGTGCACGCCTGCGCCGTGATCATGTCCAGCCACCCGCTGGTCGACATCGTGCCGATGATGCGCCGCCCCTCGGACGGTCAGATCATCACCCAGTTCGAGTACCCGACGCTGGAGACCCTCGGCCTGCTGAAGATGGACTTCCTGGGGCTGAGGAACCTCACCGTGCTCTCGGACGCGGTGGCGAACATGGAGCGCAACGGCAAGACCCCTCCGGATCTTGAGATGCTGCCCTTCGACGACGAGAAGACCTATGAGCTCCTCCAGCGCGGCGACACCCTCGGCGTGTTCCAGCTGGACGGCTCGGGCATGCGCACTCTGCTGCGGCAGATGAAGCCCGACCAGTTCGGGGACATCACCGCCGTCTCGGCGCTGTACCGACCCGGCCCGATGGGCATGAACTCCCACACCAACTACGCGCTGCGCAAGAACGGGCTGCAGGAGATCACGCCGATCCATCCCGAGCTCGAGGAGCCGCTCTCGGAGATCCTCGGCGAGACCTACGGCGTGCTGGTCTACCAGGAGCAGGTCATGCAGACGGCGCAGAAGGTCGCCGGCTACAGCCTGGGCCAGGCGGACATCCTGCGGCGCGCCATGGGCAAGAAGAAGAAGGCGGAGCTGGACAAGCAGTTCGCGTCCTTCGAGGCCGGCATGAAGGACAACGGCTACTCCGCGGGCGCCGTGACGGCGCTGTGGGAGACGCTGATGCCCTTCGCGGACTACGCCTTCAACAAATCGCACTCCGCCGCCTACGGCGTGGTCTCCTACTGGACCGGCTACCTCAAGGCGAACCATCCCACCGAGTACATGGCCGCGCTGCTGACCTCCACCCAGGAGAACCGCGACCGTCTGGGCCTCTATCTCGGCGACTGCCGCCACCGCGGCATCACCGTGCTCCCGCCCGACGTCAACGAGTCGGATCTGTACTTCTCGGCCGTCGGCGACGACATCCGCTTCGGGCTCTCGGCGATCCGCAACGTCGGCGCGCACGTGGTCGAGGAGATCATCAAGACCCGCGAGGAGAAGGGGGCCTTCACCTCCTTCACGGACTTCCTGGACAAGGTCCCGCTGTCGGTGTGCAACAAGCGCACCATCGAGTCGCTCATCAAGGGCGGCGCCTTCGACTCCATCGGCGCCAACCGTCGCTCCCTGGTGCTGATCCACGAGGACGCCGTCGACTCCGTCGTGGACGTCAAGCGCAAGGAGGCCCAGGGACAGTACGACCTGTTCGGAGACGTGTTCGGCGCTGCCGGGGGAGACGACGTCGCCTCCGGCTCCGCGGCGACCATCGTGATCCCCGATCTGCCCGAATGGGATCGCAAGGAGAAGCTCGCCTTCGAGCGCAACATGCTGGGGCTGTACGTCTCGGACCACCCGCTGTACGGCCTCGAGCACGTCATCGCACAGAACTCCTCGACCTCGATCAGCGCCCTGGCCGACGACGGTGCGATCCAGGACGGCACCATGGTCACCATCGCCGGTCTCATCACGAGCCTGCAGCGCAAGACCACCAAGAAGGGCGACATGTGGGCGATCGCCACCGTGGAGGACCTCGAGGGCTCGATCGACTGCCTCATGTTCCCCTCGACGTACCAGACCGTCGCCACGGAGCTGGCCGAGGATCTCATCGTCTCGATGAAGGGGCGGGTGGACATCTCCAAGGGCATGCCCGAGCTGCGCGTCATGGAGATGACGATCCCGGAGACCGGAGGCGGTCCCGACGGTCCGGTCGTGATCGCGCTGCCGGCGATGCGCGCGACCACCAAGGTCGCCGAGAAGCTGCGGGAGGTGCTCGAGGACAACCCCGGGTCGAGCGAGGTGCGCCTGCGACTCCAGGAGCCCGGCCGCAGCACGCTCATGCAGCTGGACAAGCGCCTCTCCGTGAACCCGTCGGCCGCTCTGTACGCCTCGCTCAAGACGCTGCTCGGACCCAGCTGCCTGCAGTGACGTGAGCGCTCAGCTGCGGGTCGCGACCTACAACATCCACCACGGGGCCGACGGCCGCGACCGGCTCGATCTGGCACGCATCGCCGAGACGCTCGCCGGGCTGAGGGCCGACGTCATCGGCCTGCAGGAGGTGGACGTGGCCTTCGGGGCGCGCTCCGCGTTCGAGGACCAGGCCGCGGGCCTGGCGGAGATGCTCGGGCTGCGCGGATGCTTCGGCGCCGCGATCGACCACGCGGCGGACGACGGGCCGGCTCGTGGTGAGCAACACCGACGGCAGTACGGGCTCGCGCTGCTGACCCCGCACGAGATCACCGCGCACCGGATGCGGCAGCTGCCCGGCCACCCTGCCCTGGGGCCGCTGCGCGAGCCGCGCGGGCTGCTGTCCGCGACCGTGCATCCGGCGGGCCAGGAACCCCTGCAGGTGCACGTCACCCACCTCGATCACGAGCATCGCGGCCACCGCACCGCCCAGGTGCTGCGGATCCTCGAGCACACCTCGGCGCTGGACGGGCCGGCCCTGCTGCTCGGGGATCTGAACGCCGATCCCTCCGCCGCAGAGCTCGGCCCCCTGTCCGCAGGCGGATGGCGGGAGGCCGCCGTGGACCTGCGCGGGGCGATGCCGCGCTCGCCGGTCACCGCGAAGTTCGCCGCAGCGCTCCCGTTCGGACGCTCCCCGGGGCGCGCGACCTTCCCTTCGCGGCTGCCCCTGCTGCGGATCGATTCGATCTGGTCGCGCGGCGCGCTCGAGGCGACCGGTCTCGAGGTGGGGGCCAGTCACGCCTCGGATCATCGGCCCCTGCTCGCGACCTTCCAGCGGCTCCGGGCCGGTTCCTGAGCAGTCCCACTATCGTGGGGACATGACTGCTGCTGATGCCGTCGCGGACCCCGCGATCTTCCTCTCCGATGCCCTGCTGAGCACCTTCCGGGACCGTGCGGCGAGACATGACCGCGAGAACACCTTCCCCACGGACGATCTCGCGGATCTCCGCGCCGCCGGATACCTGCGCCTGCTGGTGCCGACCGAGCTGGGAGGCCTCGGGGCGAGCCTGCTGCAGGCGAGCCGGATCCAACGACGCCTCGCCCAGGCCGCGCCGGCGACTGCGCTGTCGATGAACATGCACCTCGTGGTCACCGGCGCCGCACTGCACGCCCACCGCCTCGGCGTGGAGAGCGTGTGCTCGATCCTCGGGGACGCCGCCGAGGGCAGGCTGTTCGCCTTCGGGATCTCAGAGGCGGGCAACGACGCCATGCTCTTCGACTCCGGCACCAGCGCCGACACGGAAGCCGACGGCGGGTACCGCCTCACCGGCACCAAGATCTTCACCTCCCTGGCGCCGGTCTGGGACCGCCTGGTCGTGCACGGACTCGTCCAGGATCCCGCCGACGGCTCGGGCGACGGTGCTGCGGACGGCTCTGCCGCCGGCCCCGTCCCGGAGGACCCCCGCCTGGTGTTCGGCGTGCTGGAGCGCACCGACGACGTCGAGACCCTGGACGACTGGGACACCCACGGCATGCGTCCCTCGCAGTCCTGCACCACCCGTCTGCACGGCGCACGGATCGCGCCGGAACGGGTGCTGACGCACACGCCCGTCGGCCCGAATCCCGACCCCTTCGTGATGGGGATCTTCGGCACCTTCGAGCTGCTGATCGCCTCCGTCTACACCGGGATCGCCGAACGGGCGGTCGCCGTCGGCGCAGGGATCGCCACCACCCGCCGCAGTGTCACCAAGGGCATCGCCCACGCCGACGACCCCGACATCCGGTGGCGCCTGGCCGATGCCGCGATCGGGCTCGACGGCGCCGTGCTGCAGATCGAGAAGGTGCTCGCGGACCTCGACGCCCTCGGGACGGGGGAGAGCGGCGCAGGGATCACCGATCACGGGCCGCGATGGTTCCTGCACTTCTCCGGGGTGAAGTCCCGGGCGACCGAGGCCGCGATCGCCGCCGTGGACCAGGTGCTGCGCGCCAGCGGCGGGTCCCAGTACTTCCGCCGCAGCGAGCTGGAACGACTCTCCCGGGATGTGCGCGCCGGGATGTACCACCCCTCAGACGAGGAGTCCGTGCACGCCTCGTACGCGAAGGCGCTGCTCGGTGAGATCGGACAGAGCGGCGAGACCGCAGAGACGGCGTAGAGCGGGGCCCGGGGACGGCCACGCCTGCGCCCCCATCCCCTCCAGCAGCATGCAGAACGCCCCGGCCCTCCCTGCGGGGAGGACCGGGGCGTTCTTGTGGTGACGGGCCGGACTCAGGCGTCGTCACTGCTGTCGTCGGCCGAGGAGCTGTCCGCGGACGAGCTCTCGGCGGCGGACGGCGTCAGCTCGGCCTGCTCGCGCACCTCGCGGCCGCCATCGGCGGCACGCTTGAGGGTGTCCTGGAAATCGACACCAGTGGTGGACTTGACCATGTCGAGCACCTGGGCGAGGCCGACCGAGATGTTCTGGCCGATCTTCGCCTCGCCGTCGGTGGAGAACACCGACAGGTTGGAGATGTTCGAGTAGGGCGCCGCCAGCTCGTTGGCGACCGTCGGCAGCACCTCGAGCACCTGGTTGAGCACCGCGGCGTCGTTGAACTGCTTGTAGGCCTCGGCGCGGGCGCGGGTGGTCTCCGCCTCGGCGTCGCCCTTGGCACGGATCGCCGACCCCTCGGCCTCACCCTTGGCACGCAGGGCATCGGCCTCGGCCTGACCCTCGAGGCGGACTGCCTCGGCGTCCTTCGAGCGGCGCTGCAGCTCGATCTCGGCCTCGGCCCGACCACGGGCCTCGATGGCATGCGCCTCGGCGTCCGCGGTGACCTTGCGGGACTCGGCGCGGTTGCGCTCGTCCTGCAGCTGGGCCTCCGACTCGGCGATGTGCGCGTACTTCTTGGAGTCCGCATCCTGCTGCTCGGCGTAGCGCTTGGCCTCGGCCGGCTTGTGAACCTCGGCGATCAGCTGCTTCTCGCGCAGGTCGTTGTTGCGGACCGCGATGAGCTCTTCCTGCTCGATGATCCGCTGCTGCTGAGCGGCACGGGCGAGCGGGCCGGAGGCGTCCGCGACGGCCTGACGGGCGTCGGTCTCCTCCTTGATCTCCGCATTGCGGATGTCGAAGGCCTGCTTCGACTCCGCCTCCTGCTGGAGGTTCATGTTCGTCGCCTGCGTGGACTCACGGTTGGCGTCCGACTCGGCGATCGCGGCGCGCTTGGCCACCAGCGCGGCCTCGGGGCGGCCCCAGTCGCGCAGGTAGGAGCCGTCGTCCTCGATCGCGGAGATCTGGAAGGTGTCGATGACCAGACCCTGGTTGTTCATCGAGTGCTCGGCCTCGGCCTGGACCTGGCTCGCGAACGACGCACGGTCGCGGATGATCTGCTCGACGCTCAGCGTGCCGACCACCGCGCGTAGCGTGCCCGAGAGGATCTCCTGCGTGTAATGGTCGATCTGCTGCTGCTGATCGAGGAAGCGCTGCGAGGCCTTGCGGACGTCGTCGATGTTGCCGCCCACCTTGACCTGCGCCACACCGCGCAGCCGCAGGAAGATGCCGTTCATCGAGTAGCCCTCGACCTCGACCGGGATCTGGCGCGAGCTCAGGCTCAGCACGAAGGCCCGGTCCACGATCGGTCGCACGATGGCGCGGCCGCCGATGATCACGCGGGCGCTGCCGGATTCGAGGTCGATGTCCCCGGTCGGGCTGGTCTTCGCATTGCGACCGGTGATGATGAGCGCCTCGTTGGGCGCGGCGATCCGGTAGCTGCGCATCAGGATGAGCAGCAGGATCAGCAGGACGACGACGACGGCGGCGACGCCGATCGCCAGCGGTATCAGTGCTTCCATGGGTTCCCCTCGAACTTCTGTGGAATGTTGCACCAGTCTCCCATCGCGCAGCCTGACGTGACACCGGAGTCCAGAACCGAGGCCCCGCTGTGACCCGGAGCGCACGGGACCGGCCCGGAACGCCGGGGGAGACGGTCGGCATCTCACGATGTGTCCGTCCTGTCCGCATGCCGGAATGACGGGACTAGGGTCGGCCGACGTGAGTACAGCACCAGCCCCCACCACGTCGGCCCCGGCCGCAGCCCCCGCGAACACCCGCGGTCGCGTCATCACCGCCTCGATGGTCGGCACGACGATCGAGTTCTTCGACTTCTACGCCTATGCGACAGCGGCCTCCCTGGTCTTCCCGGCACTGTTCTTCCCGACGCAGACGCCGGCGAACCAGCTGCTGAGCTCGTTCGCGATCTTCGGCGTCGCCTTCGTCGCCCGCCCGCTGGGCTCGCTCATCTTCGGCCACTTCGGTGACCGGGTGGGCCGTAAGACCACCCTGGTCGCGAGCCTGCTGGTGATGGGCATCGCGACCTTCCTCATCGGCGTGCTGCCCACCGCCTCGACCCCCGGCTTCACGGTGCTGGCGCCCGCGATCCTGGTGCTGCTGCGCTTCTGCCAGGGCATCGGTCTGGGCGGCGAATGGTCCGGTGCGGCCCTGCTCGCCACCGAGAACGCCCCTCCCGGCAAGCGAGCCCTCTACGGCACGTTCCCGCAGCTCGGCGCGCCCATCGGGTTCATCCTGTCGAACCTGCTGTTCGTGGTCCTCAGCGTGCAGCTGACCGACGCGCAGTTCATGTCGTGGGGGTGGCGTCTGCCGTTCCTGCTCTCCTCGATCCTGGTGATCGTGGGCCTGTGGGTGCGCCTGAAGCTGATGGAGAGCCCTGCCTTCCAGAAGGTGATCGACGAGCAGCGCGTGGCCGCAGTCCCGATCGCCCGCGTGTTCCGCACGGCGTGGAAGCCGCTGATCCTCGCCACGATCGCCATGGTCGCCACCTATGTCCTCTTCTATCTCATGACGGCCTTCCTCATGGTGGTCGGCACCACCGCAGCCGACGAGGAGACTGCGCGCGCGGCCGCGGAGGCGGCCGGGAAGCCGTTCGACGCCGCCGGGTTCGCTCCCGGTCTCGGCTTCGAGCGCCCGCAGTTCCTCACCATGCTGATCATCGGCGTCGTGTTCTTCGGCATCTTCACCCTGGTCTCCGGCCCGCTCGCGGACCGCATGGGCCGCCGCAAGCTGCTGCTCGGCGTCACCGTCGGCATCGGCATCTTCGGGCTCCTCATCGAGCCGATGGTGCAGGCCGGCACGGCCGGTGCGATGGCGACGCTGATCATCGGCTTCACGCTCATGGGCCTCACCTTCGGCCCGATGGCGGCCTACCTGCCCGAGATGTTCGCGTCCGACGTGCGCTACACCGGCAGCGCGGTCAGCTACAACATGGCCTCCGTGATCGGTGCGGCGCCCGCGCCGTACGCGATGATCGCTCTGTGGCAGCTGCTGGACGGACCGCTGTGGCTCGTGGGCGGTTACCTGACCCTCGCCGCGGTCATCACGATCGTCGCGCTGCTGATCGGCAAGGAGACCCGCGAGGTCGACTTCCTGGCCTGAGACGTCCTCCTGACATGGAGAAGGGCGGCCCCCATGGGGGCCGCCCTTCTCGTCTGTCCGGCGGTGCGTCCGGACCGCCCGGGAGATCCTCCCGGGCGCGGTCCGCTCAGCCCTCGCGATGCTCGCGGTAGTAGCGGATCAGCGCGGCGGTCGAGGAGTCCTCCGCGGAGATCTTCTCGTCGTCGCCCGCGACGGCGCCGGCGAGGTCCTTCGCGAGCTGCTTGCCGAGCTCGACGCCCCACTGGTCGAAGGAGTTGATTCCCCAGACCGTGCCCTGCACGAAGGTGATGTGCTCGTACAGGGCGATCAGCTGGCCCAGCACCGAGGCGGTGAGCTTCGGGGCCATGATCGACGTGGTGGGGCGGTCGCCGGAGAACTCGCGGGCCGCCACGAGCGAGCCCTCGGTGCCCTCGGCGCGCACCTCCGCGGCGGTCTTGCCGAAGGCGAGCGCCTTGGTCTGCGCGAAGAAGTTCGCGAGGAACAGCTCGTGCACGTCCTGGTCGCCGTCCGCGAGGGCGTGGTTCGGGGTTGCGAAGGCGATGAAGTCCGCCGGGATCACCCGAGTGCCCTGGTGGATCAGCTGGTAGAAGGCGTGCTGGCCGTTGGTGCCCGGCTCGCCCCAGAAGACCTCGCCGGTCTCGGTGGTCGCGAGCGATCCGTCCCAGCGCACCGACTTGCCGTTGGACTCCATGGTGAGCTGCTGGAGGTAGGCGGGGAAGCGGTGGAGGTACTGGGAGTAGGGGAGCACCGCATGGGTCTCCGCCTCCAGGAAGTTCACGTTCCAGACGTTCAGCAGCCCCATCAGCAGCGGCACGTTGTCCTCCGCGGGGGCGGTGCGGAAGTGCTCGTCCATCGCGTGGAAGCCGGCCAGCAGCTCCTCGAAGACGTCCGGGCCCAGCACGGTGGCCAGCACGGTGCCGATCGCGGAATCCACGCTGTAGCGGCCGCCGACCCAGTCCCAGAAGCCGAAGGCGTTCTTCGGGTCGATGCCGAAGGCCTCCACCTTGTCCAGCGCGGTGGAGACGGCGACGAAGTGCTTCGCCACGGCCTCCGTCTCCTGCTCGACCGTGAGACCGGCGTTCTCGCGCAGCCCGGCCAGCAGCCACTCGCGCACCAGGCGCGCGTTGGTGAGGGTCTCGAGCGTGGTGAAGGTCTTCGACGCGACGATCACCAGCGTGGTCTCGGGATCGAGGTCGCGGGTGGTCTCGTGCGCATCGGTGGGGTCGATGTTGGAGAGGAACCGGGCGGACAGCCCGTCCTGCGCGAGGGGCTTCAGCGCCTCGTAGACCATGACCGGTCCGAGGTCGCTGCCGCCGATGCCGATGTTCACGACCGTCTCGATCTTCTTCCCGGTCACGCCGGTCCACTCACCGGAGCGCACCGAGTCCGCGAAGTCGTAGACGCGCTGCAGCGTCTCGTGGACGTCCGCGTCGATCTGCTGGCCGTCGACCTCGAGCGCCGGCGCGGCGCCCTCGGGGCGACGGAGCGCGGTGTGGAGCACCGCGCGGTCCTCGGTGGTGTTGAGGTGGGCACCGGAGAACATGGCGTCGCGGCGCTCCTCGACGCCGACCTCACGGGAGAGCTGCAGGAGCAGCTCCATGGTCTCGGCGGTGATCAGGTTCTTCGAGAGATCGACGCGGAGGTCCGCAGCGGTGCGGCTGAAGCGCTCGGCACGCTGCGGATCGGCATCGAACCACTCGCGCAGGGAGCCGGCGATCTCGAGGTTGTGCGCCTCGAGGGAGGCCCAGGCGTCCGTGGACGTGGGATCGAGGGGAGCGGAGGACGTGTTCGAAGCAGTCATACAGCCATTGAACACCCTTCCGGCGAGGAACGTCGTGCCCGGTCAGCGTGTTGCACGTGCTCCCGCCGAAGTGGTTGAAAAAGGCCCGAGACCGATTTGTGACCGCAGGATGGATTGTTCTTGACAGGCGAGGGTGCAGACTGAGGGATGCGTCGTGCGCAACGGAGCGCGACGGACCCAGCCCTAGTCGTCCAGGAGAATCCATGGCCATTACGCGACGTTCCATGATGCTCGGCAGTGCTGCCGGCGGAGCCGCTGCCCTCACCCTCGCCGCCTGCTCGAGCGATGGGGACAGCGGATCCGGAAGCAGCGACGGCGGCGGCTCCGGCGAGCCCATCCTCGCCAACGGCACCGAGCCGGAGAACCCGCTGATCCCGACCAACACCAGTGAGGTCGGCGGCGGTCGCGTCATCACCTCGGTCTTCTCCGGGCTCGTGTACTACACCGCGGACGGCAAGGTCGAGAACGAGGTCGCGGAGTCCATCGAGTCCGAGGACAACCAGACCTGGACGATCACGATCCGCGAGGGCCTGAAGTTCTCCGACGGCACCGAGCTGACCGCACAGAACTTCGTGGACGCGTGGAACTTCGGTGCGAACACCGCGAACGCCCAGAAGAGCCAGTCCTTCTTCGAGCCCATCGAGGGCTTCGCCGAGGTCGCCGCCGATGACGCCACCGAGGACCTCACGCTGTCGGGCCTGAAGGTCGTCGATGACACGACCTTCACCGTCAAGCTGGTCTCCACGCAGGCCGATTTCTCCTCCCGCCTGGGCTACTCGGCATACTCGCCGATGCCGCCCTCCGCCTTCGACGACATCGACGCCTTCGGCGAGGCCCCCATCGGCAACGGCCCCTACATGGTCGATTCCTGGACCCACGACTCCGAGATCGTGCTGGTCCCGAACCCGGAGTACGACGGTCCCCGCGCCGCCCAGAACGCCGGCGTCACCTTCGTCGTCTACGCGAAGGACGAGACGCTCTACAACGACATGCTCTCGGGCAACGTCGACGTCTCGGACATCATCCCCACGGGAGCGCTGTCGACCTTCGAGGACGAGCTCGGAGACCGTGCCGTCAACGCCCCGGGCGCGGTGTTCCAGTCCTTCACCATCCACCAGGAGGACCCCGACTTCACCGGCGAGGCGGGCAAGCTGCGCCGTCAGGCGATCTCCTACGCGATCGATCGCAAGGCGATCTGCGACTCGCTCTTCTACGGCACCCGCAGCCCCGCGACGGACTTCGTCGCTCCGGTGATCGACGGCGGCGGGGCCACCGACATCCCCGGCGCCGAGGTGCTCACGTTCGACGAGGCGAAGGCCAAGGAGCTGTGGGACAAGGCGGAGGAGATGGAGCCCTTCAAGGGCCCCTTCACGCTGGCGTACAACGCGGACGCCCCGCACAAGGACTGGGTCGAGGCCGTGTGCAACTCGATCAAGAACACCCTCGGCATCGAGGCGTCGCCGAACCCGTTCCCGGCCTTCGGCGAGTTCCGCGAGCAGATCACGGCGCGCACGATGGAGGGTGCCTTCCGCTCGGGCTGGCAGGCGGACTACCCCTCCGTGTTCAACTTCCTCGGCCCGATCTACTCCTCCGCCGCGGCGGACGGCAAGGGCAGCAACGACGGCGACTACAAGAACCCGGAGTTCGACGACCTGCTCAAGGAGGGCCTTGCCGCGCCGGACATCGACGCCGCGAACGAGAAGTTCCACGCCGCGGAGGCCATCCTCATGGAGGACCTGCCGGCGATTCCGCTGTGGTACCAGAACACCTTCGGCGGATACTCGGATCTGGTCTCGAACGTGGAGTACGGCTGGGACACCGTGCCGCTGTACTACGCGATCACCAAGTGATCGTCTGACCTTGTCCCCCGGCGGGAGGCGGCCCTGGTGCCGTCTCCCGCCGTCGCACGTCCATCTGCCGGGGCCATGGACGAGCGGCCATCCTCCGACGCCCCGTGCTCCCTCAAACCGAAGGTGACCGACGTGATCTGGTACATCGGGCGGCGACTGCTGCAGATGATCCCCGTGTTCCTCGGCGCCACCCTCATCGTCTATCTGATGGCCTTCGTCTCCTCCGGGGACCCCATCGCGGCGATCGCGGGTGACAAGCCGATCTCCCCGGCCGTGGCCGACAAGCTGCGCGCGCAGTACAACCTCGACAAGCCTGTCGTCATCCAGTGGCTGATCTACCTGGGCAATCTCTTCCAGGGCGACTTCGGCATCGGGTTCAACGGCCGTCCGATCATCGACCAGATCAAGGCCGCGTTCCCTGTCACCTTCCGGCTCGCGATCATCGCGATCGTGATCGAGACCGTCTTCGGAGTGGTCGCCGGCGTGATCTCGGGCCTGAGGAAGGGCACCCTGATCGACACCACGCTGCTGATGGTGTCGCTGCTGGTCATCGCCGTGCCGACCTTCGTCATCGGTTTCGTCGCGCAGTTCGGGCTCGGCGTGAAGCTCGGGATCGCCCCGGTCAACGTGGGGCGTGATCCGTCGTGGCAGAACCTCCTGGTGCCCGGAGTGGTGCTCGGCGCCGTCTCCTTCGCCTACGTGCTGCGCCTGACCCGCACCTCGATCGCCGAGGTCGCGACCGCTGACCATGTGCGCACGGCGACCGCCAAGGGGCTCTCCCGCGGCGGCGTCGTCTCCAAGCACATCCTGCGCAACTCCCTGATCCCTGTGGTCACCTTCATCGGCGCGGACCTGGGTGCCCTCATGGGCGGCGCGATCGTCACCGAGGGCATCTTCAACATCAACGGCATCGGCTCGCTGCTCTTCCGGGCCATCAACGACGGCGAGAGCCCGATGATCGTGTCGGTGGTGACGCTGCTGGTGATCATCTTCCTGATCGCCAACTTGATCGTGGACCTGCTCTACGCCGTGCTCGACCCGAGGATCCGCTATGCGAAGTGAACCCCGCCACTCCCGAACCCTGCGTCCCAGCGCCGAGCACGTCGTCGCCCCGCTGGACGAGACGCCTCTGGGCGCCGTCGACGCGGTCGACACCACCTCCGCGCCGCGCTCGATGTGGGCCGAGGCGGGCCGCAGCCTGATCCGGAACCCCGTGTTCGTCATCTCGGCGGTCCTGATCCTCATCATCCTGGTCATCGCGGCGTTCCCGAGCCTGTTCACCAGCCAGGATCCGAACTACGGCGACATCACGGCGTCCAACCAGCCACCGAGCGGAGAGCACCCCTTCGGCACCACCCGGCAGGGCTACGACGTCCTGGCCCGTGTGCTGTACGGGACCCGCACCTCGGTGATGGTCGGCTTCTTCACGATGATCCTGGCGACGCTCATCGGCGGCATCCTGGGCGCTCTGGCCGGCTACGTGGGCGGGATCTTCGATGCGGTCCTTTCCCGCATCACGGACATCTTCTTCGCGATCCCGCTGATCCTCGGCGCGATCGTGATCGCCAACCGTGCCGACTCGATGAACGTGCCGATGGTGATCCTGGTCCTCGGCGTCTTCGGATGGACCAACGTCGCGCGCATCATGCGCGGCTCGGTGATCTCGGTGAAGAACCAGGACTTCGTGACCGCCTCGACCGCACTGGGCGCGAACCCGGTGATCAACCTCGTCAAGCACGTGGTCCCCAATGCGATCGCCCCGGTGATCGTCACCGCGACCGTGAACCTCGGCGTGTACATCGTCGCCGAGGCCACGCTGTCCTTCCTGGGCGTGGGCCTCCCCTCCGCCTCCGTCTCCTGGGGCGGGGACATCTCCGACGCCCAGCCCGCGCTGCGCACCCAGCCGATGATGCTGTTCTACCCGTCGATGGCGCTCGCGATCACCGTGCTGAGCTTCATCATGCTCGGGGACGCCGTGCGCGACGCCCTCGACCCGAAGGCGAGGAAGCGATGACCACCTCCACCCACACCTCGAGCGACGAACCGCTGCTGGAGATCTCCGATCTCGAGATCACCTTCGGCACGACCAACGGTCCGGTGCGCGCCGTCCGCGGTGCGAACCTGTCCGTCTACCCGGGCGAGACGGTCGCGATCGTCGGCGAATCAGGCTCCGGGAAGTCCACCACGGCGATGAGCATCGCCCGTCTGCTGCCGAAGAACGGCGCGGTCACCGGAGGCAGCATCCGCTTCGCCGGGAAGGACATCACGTCCGTCCCCACCCGCGAGATCCTCGCGCTGCGCGGAAGCGAGATCGGCCTGGTCCCGCAGGATCCGATGAGCAACCTCAACCCCATGTGGAAGGTGGGGACGCAGATCAAGGAGGCGCTCTCGGCCAACGGGATGGCGCGCGGTGCCGCGGCGAACAGACGCGCGGTGGAGCTGCTGGAGGAGGCCGGACTGCCCGATGCGGCGCGCCGCGCCGGCCAGTACCCGCACGAGTTCTCCGGCGGCATGAAGCAGCGAGCCCTGATCGCGATGGGACTCGCCGCCCGGCCGAAGCTGCTGATCGCCGACGAGCCCACCAGCGCGCTCGATGTCACCGTGCAGCAGCAGATCCTCGACCACCTCGACACCCTCACCGAGGAGCTCGGGGTGGCGGTCCTGCTGATCACCCACGACCTCGGACTGGCCGCCGAACGCGCCCAGCATCTGGTCGTCATGTACAAGGGCCGGATCGTCGAGTCCGGGCCGGCGATCGAGCTGCTGCAGAATCCGCAGCACCCGTACACCAAGCGGCTCATCGGCGCGGCGCCCTCCCTCGCCTCCCGGCGACTGGGCTCCGGCGCGGGACGGGCCGAGGTGAGCGAGAGGCCCCGGCAGGAGCGGACGACCGCCGCGCCGGAGAGGGCAGCGGCGACGGGAGCACCGGCGGCGCCCGCCCGGCAGGCGGACGGCGCGGCCCCGGAGTTCGGGTACGGCGAGACCGATCCGCACGCAGTGATCCAGGTCCAGGACCTCACCAAGGAGTTCCCGATCCGGGGCAGCGTCCCGTGGAGGTCGACCCCCTTCACCGCTGTGGACCGCGTCTCCTTCGCGATCGAGCGCGGCACCACCACGGCGATCGTGGGGGAGTCCGGGTCGGGCAAGTCCACGGTCGCGCAGATGGTGCTGAAGCTCCTGGACCCGACGTCGGGCCGCGTGCTCTTCGAGGGCAAGGACGTCACCACGTACAAGGGCAAGGAGCTGAAGTCGCTGCGCCGCCGCGTGCAGCCGATCTTCCAGAACCCCTACGGCACCCTCGACCCGATGTACTCGATCTACAGCACGATCGAGGAGCCGCTGCGCCTGCACGGCATCGGCGATGCGAAGAGCCGGGAGGCCAAGGTACGTGACCTGCTGGACAAGGTCGCGCTGCCCGCGGAGATGATGCGGCGCTATCCCAACGAGCTCTCGGGCGGGCAGCGTCAGCGCATCGCGATCGCTCGCGCCCTGGCGCTCGACCCGGAGGTCGTGATCTGCGACGAGGCGGTCTCCGCGCTCGACGTGCTGGTCCAGGCCCAGGTCCTGGAGCTGCTCAACGATCTGCAGTCCGAGCTCGGGCTCTCCTACCTCTTCATCACGCACGACCTCGCGGTGGTGCGGCAGATCGCCGATCGCACGCTGGTCATGGAGAAGGGGAGGGTCGTCGAGCAGGGGACCACCGATCAGGTGTTCCACTCCCCGCAGGAGGACTACACCAAGCGTCTGCTGGCGGCGATCCCCGGCGGCTCCATCCCGCTCGCGGGGGCCGAGACCATCGATGTCGAGGCACCCGCCCCGGTGGTGGAGGACGCGGAGGCGGACGGCCCGCAGGACGACGGCGGGGTCATCGATCCCTTCTCCGAGGCCGGACACGTTTGATCTCATGAGCGACGCGCCCACCGTCCCGTGGGCCACCTCCGAGCATCGCGCTCGGGCCGAGGAATCGGTCCGAGCGCGGTCTGCGTCCGGGCCCGCCGCGCTCCGTCTCGACGGTCGGCGCCGACCATCGGCCGACACCGCGTCGAACATCTCATCGACAGACCGCTGACCTTTGCGCTGCTTGCCGATAGACTCGCCAAGGCCCTGGAGCGGGTCGCACCTCTCCGTGCGACCGGGCGCTGCTCGGTCCCCGCCCCGCCGAGCAACTTGAAACGAGCCTTCGCGTATGACTCTCCGCCTCCGCAACGACCTGCGAAACGTCGCCATCGTCGCCCACGTCGACCATGGCAAGACCACCCTGGTCGACGCCATGCTGACCCAGGGTGGCGCCTTCAGCGACCACGACAAGCACGACGAGCGGGCGATGGACTCGGGCGAGCTGGAGCGCGAGAAGGGCATCACCATCCTCGCGAAGAACACGGCGATCCGCTATGTCGGCCCGTCGGCTGCGGAGATCGGTGAGCCCGACGGCATCACCATCAACGTCATCGACACCCCCGGGCACGCCGACTTCGGCGGCGAGGTCGAGCGCGGACTGTCCATGGTCGACGGTGTCGTGCTGCTGGTGGACTCCTCCGAGGGCCCGCTGCCGCAGACCCGCTTCGTGCTGCGCAAGGCGCTCGCCGCGAAGCTCCCGGTGATCCTCGTGGTCAACAAGGTCGATCGCCCCGACGCCCGCATCGAGGAGGTCGTCGGCGAGGCCACCGACCTGCTGCTGGGCCTCGCGTCGGACCTGTCCGAGGAGATGCCCGACATCGATCTCGACGCCGTCCTGGACGTGCCGGTGGTCTACGCCTCCGGCAAGGCCGGCCGCGCCTCGACCACTCAGCCGGCCGACGGCACCCTCCCCGAGGAGGAGACCGTCGAGCCGCTGTTCAAGACGATCCTCGAGTCCATTCCCGCGCCGACCTACGATGACGAGGTGCCCCTGCAGGCGCACGTCACCAACCTCGACGCCTCGCCGTTCCTCGGCCGTCTCGCGCTGCTGCGCATCAAGAACGGCGAGCTGAGCAAGGGCCAGCAGGTCGCCTGGTGCACCCAGAACGGCACCACCAAGCAGGTCAAGATCACCGAGCTGCTCGAGACCAAGGGCCTCACCCGCGTGCCCATGACCGGCACCGCCCGCCCGGGCGACATCGTCGCCGTGGCCGGCATCCCCGAGATCATGATCGGCGAGACCCTTGCCGATCTCGCGGACCCGCGCCCGCTGCCGCTGATCACCATCGACGATCCCGCGATCTCGATGACCATCGGCATCAACACCTCTCCGCTGGCCGGGAAGAACGGGAAGGGCCACAAGCTCACCGCCCGCCAGGTCAAGGACCGGCTGGACCAGGAGCTGGTCGGCAACGTGTCGCTCAAGGTGCTGCCCACGGAGCGCCCCGACGCCTGGGAGGTGCAGGGCCGCGGTGAGCTGGCGCTGTCGATCCTGGTCGAGCAGATGCGCCGTGAGGGCTTCGAGCTCACCGTCGGCAAGCCGAAGGTCCTCACCCGCGAGATCGACGGCCACAAGCACGAGCCCGTCGAGCGCATGACCATCGACGTGCCCGAGGAGTACCTCGGCACCGTCACCCAGCTGATGGCCTCGCGCAAGGGCCGCATGGAGACGATGAGCAACCACGGCTCCGGCTGGGTGCGCATGGAGTTCACCGTACCCTCCCGCGGCCTGATCGGCTTCCGCACCCGGTTCATGACCGAGACCCGCGGCAACGGCATCGCCTCGTCCTACGCCGACGGCTTCGAGCCCTGGATGGGACACATCGAGTTCCGCGCCACCGGCTCGCTGGTCGCCGACCGTGCCGGCACCGTGACCCCCTTCGCGATGATCAACCTCCAGGAGCGCGGCTCGTTCTTCGTCGAGCCCACCTCCGAGGTCTACGCGGGCCAGATCGTCGGCGAGAACTCTCGCAACGAGGACATGGACGTGAACATCACGAAGGAGAAGAAGCTGACGAACATGCGTGCGGCCTCCTCGGACTCCTTCGAGAACCTGGTGCCGCCGCGCCGGCTGACCCTCGAGGAGTCCCTCGAGTTCACCAACGACGACGAGTGCGTCGAGGTCACCCCGGAGGTCATCCGCATCCGCAAGGTGCTCCTGGACGCCACCGAGCGCAACCGCGCACGGTCGAAGGCCAAGTCCGGGAAGTGATCCCGTGACGGACGCGCACCGTCGCGCCACGACGGTCGACACGACCTCCCTCCCCTCCCGGGTCGCCCAGGTGGTGATGGGGGTCGTGCTGACCATCGTCTCGGTGCTGCTGATGATCACCACGCATCGGATGCAGCTGGAGCTGCTCGGGATCGATCTTCCCGCCGGGCTGCTCTTCGGAGCCCTGTTCCAGGTGGTCGTCACGGTGTTCCTGTATGCCTCGACGGGCTCGCGCCTGCCGCTCGTGGTGGTCGGCTCCCTGTGGGCGCTGGTCGCGATCCCCTTCCTCGGCAACGGGGCGGGAGGCGGTGTGCTGATGCCCGCCGTGATCGCAGGGAAGGCACAGTACTCCGGGTGGATCGTGCAGGCCCTGGGGATCGGCATCCCGTTCCTCGGGGTGCTCGCCGTCACTCTCGGCCGACGACGCCGTGACGGCCGACGCAGCCGTGGCAGCAGCCGGCCTCCCGCCCGGCGCGACGCAGCATGACGCAGCGTCGCCGTCCCGACTGGGCGACGATCCCGAACCTGGTCACGCTCGCGCGCTTCGCGCTGCTCGCTCCGGTGTGCGCGCTGCTGCTGGACGGCCCGGACACCCTCGCCGTGGTGCTGCTGCTGGCGTGGGCCAGCACGGACTGGATCGACGGGGTGCTGGCCCGTGCGCTGGACCAGACCAGCCGCACGGGCGAGATCATCGACCCGATCGCGGATCGGATCGGCCTGGCGGCGATCGTGGCATCGCTCGCCGTCGCCGACCTCCTGCCCTGGGCGGCGCTGGTGATCATCGTGGTGGTGGACGTCGCGATGGTGCTGCTGGCCACACGGGCCGCGCTCGGCGGGCGCATCGCCGTGTCCCGACTCGGGAAGGTACGCACCTTCTTGCTCATGACGTCCGTGTTCGGACTGGTCGTGGTGGCCGCGTGGGCACCGGACCTGGTGCCGGCCGTGCGAGTGCTGCTGTGGATCGCCGTGGCGCTGCACGTGATCTCCGGCGCCGACTACATCCTCAGGGCGACTCGGGCCGGGGCCGGCGCACCGGCGGGGGAGGCACCTCCTTCGCCGCGATGACCAGCGGTCGCGGCACCCGTACCTGGCCGCGCCGGGTCATCACCCGCACCTCGGAATCGTCGGCCGCGAGAATGGTGCCCAGCGCATCGCTCATCGACTCCCCATGCGGGGAGCTCTCGCGGTTGATCGCGTAGCGCAGGACCACGCGCACCCCCGGTTGCAGGAACGGCGCCCAGCCGGCGCGCACCCGATGCTCGTCACGCAGTGTCATGGCGCGAGGCTAGTCGTCTTCGCGGCCGTTGGTCGCACCCGCCAGGATGTTCGTCGTGTCACGTACGCTGCGGCGGCCCCGGAGAGGGAGGTCCGCCAGGGGCGGGGATGAGAGGATGGAACCGTCTCCCTGCCGGAAGGATGTTGTTCATGACGTACGTCATCGCCCTCCCCTGCGTCGACGTGAAGGACCGCGCCTGCGTCGATGAATGCCCCGTGGACTGCATCTACGAGGGCAGCCGGATGCTGTACATCCAGCCCGACGAGTGCGTGGACTGTGGCGCCTGCGAACCCGTCTGCCCGGTGGAGGCGATCTTCTACGAGGACGACACCCCGGATCAGTGGGCCGACTACTACAAGGCCAACGTCGAGTTCTTCGACGATCTGGGAGCTCCCGGCGGCGCCGCGAAGATGGGCGTCATCGAGAAGGACCATCCTCTCGTCGAGGCGCTGCCCCCGCAGCCGAACCCGTTGGTCTGAGCCATGGCCACAGCAGCTGACACCTCGGGCACCTCCGGCATCTCTGACATCTCAGCCAGCGCTGACCGCTCGAGCCGTCGCGGGCTCGCCGCCCGCCTGCCCGCTTTTCCGTGGGATGCCCTCGCCGGCGCGGCGCAGCGCGCGAGCGCGCACCAGGGAGGCCTCGTCGATCTCTCCGTCGGGACCCCGGTGGATCCGACCCCTGCCTCCGTGCAGCGGGCGCTGGCGGCCGCGGCCGATCGCCCCGGCTACCCCACCACCGTCGGCACGCCCGCTCTGCGCGAGGCCCTGGTGGACTTCGTGCGCCGTCATCGCGGCGCACCCGCGGCGCTCGACGTGGACGGCGTGCTGCCCACCGTCGGCTCCAAGGAGCTCGTCGCGCACCTGCCCTTCCAGCTCGGGATCGGCGCGGGCGACGTCGTCGCCTTCCCGGACGTCGCGTACCCGACCTACGACATGGGCGCGCGCTTCGTCGGCGCCGAGGCGCTGCCGCTGGACATGGCGGCGCTCGCCGCCGACGGGGAGGCGGCACTGCCTGACCCGTCGGCCGCCTCCCGCATCCGTCTGCTGTGGCTGAACTCCCCGTCGAACCCCACCGGTGAGGTGCTCACCGCGGAGCAGATGGCGGCGATCGTGCGCTGGGCCCGGGAACGGGGCATCGTGGTCGCCTCCGACGAGTGCTACGCCCTGCTGCCCTGGACCGTCGACGAGGTCTCCTCGGTGCTGGACCCGCGCGTGAACGGCGGCTCGCTGGACGGCGTGCTGTGCGTCTACTCGCTGTCCAAGCAGTCCAACCTGGCGGGCTACCGGGCGGCGTTCGTCGCGGGGGACCCGTCCGTGGTGGGCGAGCTGCTGGCGGTGCGCAAGCAGGCCGGCATGATGCTCCCGGCGCCGATCCAGGCGGCGATGACCGTCGCCCTCGGCGACGACGATGCCGTGGCGACGCAGCGCGAGACCTATCGTGCACGCCGCGCGATCCTGGAGCCAGCGCTGCGGGGAGCCGGAGGCGCGATCCACGGCTCGCAAGCCGGTCTGTACCTGTGGACAACCTTCGACGAGGACGCGATGAGCAGTGTGGATCGCCTCGCTGCCCTCGGGATCCTGGTCGCTCCCGGGATGTTCTATGGTGAGGGTGGCGGGCGTTTCGTCCGCGTCGCGCTCACCTCGACCGATGAGCGGATCGCCGCCGCCGCCCAGCGCCTCGAGCGCTCCTGATACCTGCGCCTCGCGCGCACCCACCGATCCGACACTGCACAACGGAGAGCCCATGGATCACGCTACGTCTGCTCAGCTCACGCTCGGGGAGAAATCCCTCGATCTCCCGATCGTCCCCTCGGTCGAGGGGAACTCGGGCATCTCGATCGGCCCGCTGCGCAAGGAGACCGGTGAGGTCACCTACGACCCCGGCTTCATGAACACCGCCAACGCGAAGTCGTCGATCACCTACATCGACGGTGACGAGGGCATCCTGCGCTATCGCGGATACCCGATCGAGCAGCTCGCCGAGAACTCCTCCTTCCTGGAGGTCTCGTACCTGCTGATCAACGGCGAGCTGCCCACCACGGGCCAGCTCGACAACTTCGTCGCCCAGGTGGAGCGGCGCACCCTGCTCGACGAGCGCTTCAAGCGCATGTTCGACGGATACCCCCGCGACGCCCACCCGATGGCCGTCCTGCAGGCCGGGGTCTCCGGACTCTCGACCTTCTACCAGGATTCGCTGGACCCCTTCGACGAGGAGCAGACCCGTCTGTCGACGGTGCGGCTGCTCGCGAAGATGCCGACGATGGCCGCCTACGCCCACCGCCTGGCCCAGGGCCATGCGCTGCTGTACCCGGACAACCGCCTCTCCCTGATCGAGAACTTCCTGCGCCTGACCTTCGGGTTCCCGGTCGAGGACTACATCGCCGATCCAGTCGTGGTGCGGGCGATGGAACAGCTGCTGATCCTGCACGCCGACCACGAGCAGAACTGCTCGACCTCGGCCGTGCGCCTGGTGGGCTCCGCTCAGGCAAACCTGTTCACGTCGATCTCCGCCGGCATCGGCGCCCTCTCCGGACCGGCCCACGGCGGCGCGAACGCCGCGGTGATGGACATGCTCGACCAGATCCAGACCGAGAACATGGACCCCCGCGACTTCATGGAGAAGGTGAAGAACAAGGAGGACGGGATCCGCCTCATGGGCTTCGGCCACCGGGTCTACAAGAACTACGATCCGCGCGCCCGCATCGTGAAGAAGATCGCGGACAACGTCCTCGAGCGCCTCGGCGTCCATGACGAGCGTCTCGAGCTCGCGATGAAGCTCGAGGAGATCGCCCTGCAGGACGACTACTTCGTCGAGCGCAAGCTCTACCCGAACGTCGACTTCTACACCGGCCTCATCTACAAGGCGATCGGCTTCCCGACCGAGATGTTCACTGTCCTGTTCGCGATCGGTCGCCTGCCGGGCTGGATCGCCCAGTGGCAGGAGATGGTCCACGACCCGGAGACCAAGATCGGGCGGCCGCGCCAGATCTACACCGGTCACGCCGAGCGCCCGTACGTTCCCATGGAGGACCGCACGGGCACCAGCGAGCTGCGCCTGGCCGAGCTGAAGGCAGAGCTCGACAACCGCGACTGACCGCGTCACCACGCATCGAGAAGGCCCTGGCCCGAGAGACCTCCCACGGAGGTTCACCCGGCCAGGGCCTTCTGCCGTCCGTCACCGCGCGCGGATCCCCAGCTCCCGCCTGAGAGCACCGGCCCGGTTCGAGGTGATCGCGTCGACGCCGAGCACCGCGAGCTCCTCCGCCCGCCGGGCGTCATCCACCGTCCAGCAGGTGACCTCGAGCCCGTGGGCACGGGCCCAGGCGATCGATGCCGCGTCCACCAGCTCGTGCGGCGGATTCCAGGAGCGGGGTCGCAGCTCGACCAGGATCTCGTCCGGGATCGGCTCGGGCACCTTCCACGTCAGCCGGATCTCGGCCGACGGCTCCGACGCACGCACGGCGCGCATCGCGGTGAGCCCTCCGCAGTAGGACGGGGCAGGAACGGACGGATCGGCTGCGCGCACGGCACGGACGGTGTCGACCACGGCGTGTGCGAGGAGGGGGTCGGGACCGTCATCGGGCAGGTCCAGGAGGAGGGCGCTCGGCGCGGCCTCCACGAGGGCGTCGCGCAGCAGCGGAATTCCCGGTGCGAGCTCCGCGGTGCGCTGCTCGCGCACCGGTCGGTCCACGCCCCACAGGCGCAGCGACGTCGGGTCGTGCAGCAGCACGCACTCCCCGTCGGCCGTGCGCCGCAGATCCACCTCGATGAGCGCGGCGCCGTCGGCCCGGGCGCGGCGCACCGCCGCCAGGGTGTTCTCGATCTCGTGCACGGGATCGCCGCGGTGGGCGACCAGCTGCAGGGGCGCGGTGCGCATGAGCGCGACGCTACCCTGCTCGCCATACCACCAGACCAACAGCCCGCCTGCCCGCCAGACCGCCAGACCGCCAGACCGCCAGACCACCAGCCCGCCTGTCCGGGCGTCTGGCCCGTCCTGCGCTCGCGGTCTCAGCCGCCGCTGACCAGCACGACCACCGAGTCTGCTTCGCCGCCGTCGACGCTGCCCCAGGTCTCGGCCTCCTCACGGCGCAGGGAGCGGTCCCATACTCGGCCCTGGTAGGACACCTGGACCACGCCGTCCTGCGCGGCGCGGGCGACGGCCCAGTTCGCGAGCGCCCATCCGCGGGTGGTGTCCCCACCGGTGTCGATGACCAGCGCGGTCGCCCCGGAGCCGTCGGGCCGCTGCGGGGCCACGGAGCCCGCTGGACGCAGCGACGAGGCGATCCCGCCGGATTCGGTCAGGCGCGGGAACTGCCCCGCGAGCTCCCCGCGCAGCTGCTCGGGCGAGGTGGTCGAGCCGACCTCGTCGAGCGTGCACACCAGGTTCGCGCCGGACTGCCCGGTCAGGGCGGAGGCGTACAGGCGTCCTTCGGTCTCGTGGTCGCGATACGCCTCGGGGTGGCCGGAGCGCTGGACCTCCTGGGCCACGTCGTTGATGTCCCCGCTCTCGTAGGCGCTGACCGTCTCGAGCGCGTCGTAGAAGGCGTTCGTGGAGTAGATCGGGTCCTGGACCTCATCCTCGGTGCCCCAGCCCTGCGAGGGCCGCTGCTGGAACAGGCCCAGGGAGTCACGATCCCCGTGCTCGATGTTCTGCAGCTGGGACTCCTGGTAGGCGGTCGCGAGCGCGATCGACGCCGCCCGTGGAGGCAGGCCCCGATCCACCGCGATGGCGCTGATCAGTGCCGCGTTCTCTGCTCGATCGGTGCTGTAGCGGTGGCTGGTGCCCAGCCCGTGGGCGGTGCAGGTGCCCACGTGCGCGGGGGAGCCGTAGCGCTGCAGGGCGACGTAGGAGCCCCCGGCGATCCCCGCGCACGCCAGCACCATGACCAGGGGGATCACGAGGTGTCGGCCGACGGAGCCCCTCGCCCGTGCGCGACCTGCCATCTCCAGCTCTCCGTCCTGTCAGTTCGCGTGCAGGGCGGCGTTGAGCTCGACGGTCTGGCCCTCGCGGGCCACCGCCTCGATCGCGCCGCTCAGCGAGTTGCGGCGGAACAGCAGGTTCGGCACCCCCGAGAGGTCGCGGGCCTTGACCACGTGCTCGTCCTCGCTGCCTCCGCTGCGCCGACCCTTCTCGCCCACGACGACGACCTTGGCGGAGGCGGTCAGGTAGAGACCCGCCTCGACCACGCTGTCGTCGCCGAGCGCGATGCCGATGCCGGCCTCGGCGCCCACGAGAGCGCGCTTGCCGATGCGCACTCGCTCGGTGCCGCCCCCGGAGAGCGTGCCCATCGTGGACGCGCCCCCTCCCACATCGGAGCCGTCCTCGACGATGACGCCCTGGGAGATGCGGCCCTCGACCATGGACGTGCCCAGGGTGCCTGCGTTGTAGTTGACGAAGCCCTCGTGCATGACGGTGGTGCCCTCGGCGAGATGAGCGCCCAGGCGCACGCGGTCGGCGTCGCCGATGCGCACGCCGGAGGGCAGCACGTAGTCCACCATGCGGGGGAACTTGTCGACCCCGAAGACGCTCGGCGTGCGACCGGCGGAGATCAGGGCCAGGCGGGTCTCCTCGAAGCCGGCCACGGCGCAGGGGCCCTCGGAGGTCCACACGACGTTGGTGAGCGTGCCGAACAGCCCGTCGAGGTTCTGGGCATGGGGCAGGACCAGGCGGTGGGAGAGCAGGTGCAGGCGCAGGTAGGCGTCCGGGGCGTCGGCCGGGGCGGCGCTGAGGTCGACCGCGCGCACCACGACCTCCTGGGTGGTTCCACGCACCTCGTCGGCGCGGGTGGCGGCGGCGAGCCGGGCATGGAGCGGCGCGGATTCCGGGGAGCCCGGGGCCCGGCCGAGCTGGGGCGCGGGATACCAGGTGTCGAGGGTGGAGCCGTCGGCAGCGACGGTCGCGAGGCCGATGCCCCATGCATGGGTCGCGGGCGCGTCCGTGGTCGTCGTGGTCATGGGAGGAGTCTACGAAGCCGAGCCGGGAGAACGCCGGTCCTGCTCACCGCCCAGGATGAACAGCACATCCCCGGGGTCCGTCGCAGCGGAGGCCAGCAGAGAGCAGCAGAGGAGGGCGGAACCGGGCGCGGGCGGATCGCGGATCAGGGGCCCGTGCCCGATCAGTCGTCGCGCGGGGACGAGGACCCCTCAGCGGACGCCCGGTGGGCGGTGGCGGCCCACAGGACCTGATAGGTGAAGGCGGCGTCCTCGGAATCCGGGTCGCCTGGGATCTCGACGCCCTGGTCATCACGGTTGAGCGCGTTGTACTCGGCGAGCGTGGTCTGGATGAGCGAGTTCAGCTCCCGCACCTGTGCCGCGGAGATGCGGAGGTCCGACGCGTACAGGGAGCTGAGCTCGTCGTCGTCGACGTCCGGGCCGGTGGACTGCCGGGAGAGTCGCGCGGCCCATGCGGAACGCATCCGGTCGAAGGCCGCGAGCGATGCGGCCCCGGACGCGGCGAGGTAGTCACCGTCGGCGCCATCGGTGCCATCGGCCGAACGCGTGCCGTTGCCGAAGTAGAAGGAGGTCTGGGTCAGCCTCCACACGCGGTCCCGCCGGTCTCGTGCCGCTTCGGGAGCCTCCTCGATCACTCCTCCGCGAGCCAGGATGCGCAGGTGGTAGCTCACGGAGTTCGCGGGGATCGACAGGTCGGCGGCGAGGTCCGCCGCCCGGGCCGTGCCTCGATGCCCCACGCGATGGACGATGTCGAGCCGCAGGGGATGGGCCAGTGCGCGCAGCTGCTCCTGGGTGGCGTGCGTCGGGGGAGAGGTCGAGTCGTCATCCGGTGCAGTGCTGCTCATGCGGTGAGTCTACGGAGCGCCCCGCGCCTGATCCATTTGCTGCGCACCACCCCTTGCGCAAGATCTGTTGCGCAACAAGTCGTGTGCGACTAGTGTTCCGGCCATGACGACCACTGCCTCGGCTCCGCAGCCCTTGCGTCGCAACGCCGAGTACCGCCGCTGGCTGCTCGGCGACGTCTGCCTGGAGCTGGGCACCGGCATCGGGACGTTCGCCTTCCCGCTCGTGACCTATGCCGTCACCGGATCCCTCGGCGCGACGGGCCTGGTCGGGATGATCCAGGGGATCGGGGGCCTCGTGGGGATGGTGCCCGGAGGCCTCCTCGCCGACCGGTTCGGCAGGCGCCGACTGCGGCTGCTCGCCGGCTCGACCGGAACGCTCCTGCAGGCCGTGCTGATCGTGGTGCTCATGGCCGGCTGGGGGAGCGTGCTGGTGCTCGCGACGATCGCCTTCTTCGATCGTTTCCGGGCCGGCCTGCTGGGGGCCGCCTCGGACGCGATGCTCAAGCAGCTGGTGCCGCCGGCCCAGCTGTCGCGCGCCGTCTCCGTCAACCAGGGTCGAGACGCTGCGGTCGAGATGATCGCCGGGCCGCTCGGCGGAGTGCTCTTCGGCCTCGCCGTGGCCTTCCCGCCGCTCGCGCAGCTGCTGGGGAACCTGGGCTCCGTGCTGGCCACCTGGCGGATGCGCGGCCGCTACCTGCCCCGTGCCGTCGAGGCGGCGTCCACCCGGGTCCGTGACGACCTGCGGGAGGCCGTGGTCTGGGCCCTCTCGCAGCGGGTGCGGGTCCAGCTCCTGGCTGTCGCCACACTGGTCAACCTCGGCTCGAACGGCCTCCTCCTCACCGTGCTGCTGCACCTCACGGCGAGCGGGGTCCCGGCCGGACGCATAGGCCTGCTGAACACGGTGCTGGCGGGGTCGATCCTGCTGGGCGCCGTCCTCGCCCCGCGCCTGGTCGAGAAGGTCCCGACGGGAGTTCTGGTCACCGGGCCGATCCTCATCATGGCGGCGGCCGCCGCGTTCCTCCCGTTCGCTCCCGGGATGCTCGCGATCGCTGCGGCCTATGCGGTGATGGGGATCGGCATCGCGCCCTTGAACGCCGGCACCCAGGGTTTCCTGCTCCACATCACCCCGGTCGCGATGCAGGGGCGGATCGGCGCGCTGATGGGAACGATCGCGATGGGGTTCATGCCGTTGGCGCCCGCAGCGGCCGGCTGGGGCCTCGATCTCGTGGGCCCCCTGCCGACCATGCTGCTGTTCTCGGGCATCCTCGTCGCCGGTGCGCTGGTGGTGCTGCTGGGCAGGGACCTGCGCCGGGTCCCTGCCGCAGCGCGATGGGAGAGCTACGCCCGTGCCGAGGGGCTGAGCAGTGAGGGATGAGGGGCGGCGGACGCGACGCGCCGTGGCGCCGGGCCCAGCGCGTCACTCCCCGAGGACGGTGTCGTCCAGCAGTCCCGGTCCTTGCTGGGGGCCCTGCTGCCCCTGGTCTCCGAACCATTCCGCGGCCCGGGCTCGGCGCACGATCTGCACGATGCGGCGGGATCGCAACTGCACCGCGATGACCGCCAGCAGCAGGGAGACCATGCCCCCTCCCAGCAGCCACAGCGCGAGCCGGGTGGCGGCGGGGTCCTCACCGCTGAGCAGGGTGATCAGCAGGATGGCCGCCCCGACGCAGATCGCGAGGATCCCGGCGCCCACCAGGACCGCGGGGCCCAGTCCGCGCAGGACGGCCGGGCCCGCCGAACCGCCCTGCAGCGCCCTGCGCACCGGGAGTCCGCGCCCCATCTGGCCCGGGCGCGAGACGGCCCAGTCCAGCAGCAGACGGTCTCGTCGGCGGGTCGCGATCGTGCCCACGACGGCCGCCGCGACCAGGCAGACGGCGAGGACGATCAACAGCGCCAGGGCGCCCTCGGGCAGAGCCCGTGAGGACAGGCCCGCCGCGAACGTGGAGAACTCGGTGCGCAGGACGGCCACGGCGAAGCAGGCCCCCGCCCCGAGCAGCAGCGCGGCCTCGAGGATCCGCAGCGGGATCTGGCGGGCATCGTGTTCCGCCTGGGCAGCGGATTCCAGCTCGTCGGACACCGGATCGGCGCCCTCGACGAGCACGACGCGGCGCTCCTCGGCCAGGCGTTCCACGAAGTCCTCCGCGTCGGGCCGAGCGCGCAGCTGCTCCGCATAGGTCTCGCGCTGCGCGGCGCTGAGCCACGCGGTCATCACCATCGAGTCCGCGAGCGCGCGCTCCTCGGGAAGCTGGCTGGAGTTCGCGATCGCCCGGATGCGGGCGGCGTGCCTCCCGGCGAACGGGCCCGCGGAGAAGGCGGGTGCTCCGTGCTGCAGCGGTCTCGGCGGCGGCGTCGGGGTGTTCGGCATGACACATATGCTCCCAGACGGCGGTGGGCCGGGCAGGGGAGCGGCTCACGCCATACTGGAGCGATGATCGCCAGCACCGAGCCCGCACGCACCGTCGCCGTCATCGGAGCGGGCCCGCGGGGCACAGCGATCATCGAGCGTCTGGTCGCCGCCTCGCAGCTGGAGGAGTGGCAGAGCCCGCTCACCGTGCACCTGATCGATCCGCAGGTGGGCCGCGGCGGAGCGGTCTGGCGCCATGACCAGCCCGACGTGCTGCTGATGAACACCACCACCTGCCAGACCACGATGTATCCCGATGCCAGCTGCCATCCGCTGCTGCCCGCGGCCCGCGCCGAGAGCCTCGCCGACCATCTCGCCTCCGAAGGGTTCCGGGCGAGCGATTACGCCCCGCGCGCCGCCCACGGCCGCTACCTCGCCCACGTGCTCGCGCGCGCCGAGGCCGACGCCGATCCCGATCGCCTGCGGATCGTGCAGCACGCCGCCGAGGCCATCGACGTCACGGGCCCGGCTGACGGGGCCCAGCGAGTGCGGCTGTCCGACAGCCGGGTGCTGACCGCCGACGCGGTCGCCCTGGCACTGGGACATCTGCCCACCGCGCTGGGACCGCGCTCCCAGCAGCTGGCCGACGCGGCCGACCGTTACGGACTGGTGCACCTGGGACCGGCCAATCCCCTCGATGTCGACTATGCGTCCCTGCTGGGCCGAGGAGCCGTCGCCGTGCAGGGGATGGGCCTGAACTTCTACGACGCGATCGGGATGCTCACCTCCGTCGCCGGGGGACGCTTCGAGCCGGACGCCGATGCACCCTCGGGGCTGCGCTACCTGCCCGGCGGGGCAGAGCCCGTCCTGCACGTCGGCTCCCGCTCTGGGATGGTGTACCGGCCCAAGCCCGACCTCGGCGCCGAGCTGCCCGCCCCGTACGTCCCACAGGTCCTCACCGGGGAGCGCGTGCTCGAGCTCGCCGTGCGCTCGGCCGGTGTCGACCACGAGCGGGACGTCCTGCCGCTGATGTTCGCCGAGCTGCGCCGAGCGCTCGCCGAGGCGGGCCATGAGCAGCTCGCGCACGACGACGCCCTCGTGCCCCTGCTGTTCCCCTTCGGCCGCAGCGGAGGCGAGAGCCACGACGCCCATCGACGCACCCGGGACGTGCTGCGCCGGTCGGTGCGGGCCGCGGCTGATCCGGATCCCGCCTGGCTGCTGGTCTACCGAGTGCTCATCACCCTGCGCACCCAGGTCAACCGTCTGGTCGATCTCGGTGCGTATACGACCGAGTCGGTGCGGGGCGACATCGACGGGCACGTGCGCAATGCCTTCGCCTCCTGGGCCTCCGGCCCGCCCCTGCAGCGCGCCCGCCAGGCGCTCGCCCTCGAGGAGGCCGGTCTGCTGCGCTTCGCAGGCCCCCGCATGCACCTGGACATCGACGAGGAGGCCGGCCGCTATGCGGTGCGCGGCGCCGACGGCTCCACCGCTCTGTGCGACGGCGTGCTCGAGGCCCATCTGCCCCCGGTGGATCTTCCCGCGTATCGCAGCCCCCTGCTGGGCGCCTGGCGGGAGCGCGGCGAGGTGCAGAAGGACTCCTGGGCCTCCCGCGGCAGTCGTCGACGGATGCTGACCGGCTCCATCGCGGTGGACGGCCTCTATGCGCCCGTCGGCCTGGACGAGACCGTCTACGAGCGGCGCCTGCTGGTGGGCGTGCCCGTCAGCACCGCCCAGCCGGGCTCCGCGATCAGCGCGGAGCCGGGCACGTCCGCCCAGCTGCTGCGCCACGCCGAGGCCGTCGCCGTGCGGCTGGCCCGCGCCGGGGGAGCGCTGCGCGAAGACTGATCCTTCTCGGCCCCGAGCGGGAGGGCACAATGACGGCATGCACACCAGTCCCGCACCTGTTCTGGATCCCCACGCCGACATCGTCGACCTCACCGCGGCGCTCGTCGACATCGAATCCGTCTCCGGGAACGAGAAGGCCCTGGCCGACGCCGTCGACGCCGCGCTGCGCGAGCATGCCGGGCACCTCGAGGTGATCCGCGACGGCGACACCGTCATCGCCCGCACCGATCGCGGCCTGGGCCGCCGCGTGCTCCTGGCCGGCCATCTCGACACCGTGCCCGTAGCCGACAACCTCCCCTCCTCCCGCCGCACCCGTGAAGGACGTGAGGAGCTCGTGGGCCGCGGCAGCTGCGATATGAAGGGCGGCGTCGCGGTGTTCCTCAAGCTCGCCGTCGAGGCCGACGCGGCCCCTGTGGACCTCACGTGGATCTTCTACGACCACGAGGAGGTCGCCGCGGCGGACAACTCCCTGACCCGCCTCGCCGCCGAGCACCCCGACCAGCTCGCAGCGGACTTCGCGATCCTGGGGGAGCCCACCTCGGCCGGCATCGAAGGCGGCTGCAAGGGCACCATGAAGCTCGAGGTCACCGCTCGGGGCATCGCTGCGCACTCCGCCCGCGACTGGGTGGGAGACAACGCCATCCATCAGCTCGCTCCCGTGCTCGACCGTCTCGCGGGCTACGAGGCCCGACGGGCCGTGATCGACGGCCTCGAGTACCGCGAATGCCTCAACGTGGTCTCGATCTCCGGCGGCATCGCCGGAAACGTGATCCCCGACCGGGCCACGGCCCTGCTGAACTACCGTTTCGCGCCGGACACCTCGCCCGAGCAGGCCGAGACGCACGTGCGCGAGGTGCTCGACGGACTCGACCTCGACATCGTGGTGACCGACTCCGCCGCGGGCGCCCTGCCGGGCCTGTCGGCGCCCGCCGCCCGCGACTTCCTCGCCGCCCTCGGCGACGTGCCCGTGGCCGCCAAGCAGGGCTGGACCGACGTGGCCCGCTTCTCGACGCTCGGCACCCCGGCGGTGAACTTCGGGCCCGGTGACCCCCTGCTCGCCCACACCGATGACGAGCACGTCCCGCTCGAGGACCTCCGCGTCGCACTCGCGGGGCTCAGGCGCTGGCTGGAGGTCCCGGCGCGATGACCGCTGGTCTCTGCCGTGAGCACGCGCACCTCACCCGGATCGCCGCGGGCTGATCTGCACGACTACCCTCGCACCATGACACCCGAGGAACGAGATCGCCACCGCAAGGGACCCGTCACGCTGCGCGGCACGCAGCGACCCGAGCGCACGACGGACCAGCGCCTGCTCGAGGAGGACGGCCCCGGGGATTGGGTCCATTCGGATCCCTGGCGGGTGATGCGCATCCAGTCCGAGTTCGTCGAGGGCTTCGGGGCGCTCGCCGAGCTCGGCCCGGCGATCTCCGTGTTCGGCTCCGCGCGGCTCGGGGAGGACGATCCGACGTACCAGTGCGCGATCGAGATCGCCGCAGGCATCGTGGAGCTCGGGTACGCCGTCATCACCGGCGGCGGCCCCGGCATCATGGAGGCCGGGAACCGCGGGGCGAAGCAGGCCGGCGGTGTCTCCGTCGGGCTCGGGATCGAGCTGCCGCACGAGCAGGGGATGAACGAGTATGTCGACCTCGGTGTCGACTTCCGGTACTTCTTCGCCCGCAAGACGATGTTCGTGAAGTACTCCAGCGGCTTCGTCGTGATGCCGGGCGGGCTCGGCACCCTGGACGAGCTGTTCGAGGCCCTGTGCCTCATGCAGACCCACAAGATCGACATGTTCCCCGTCGTCCTCGTGGGCCGTGCCTACTGGCAGGGGCTGCTCGACTGGCTGACCAGCGCTGTTCTCGACAGCGGCACGATCAATCCTGGCGATGTGGACCTGCTGCGGGTCGTGGACTCCGCGGAGGAAGCGCTCGAGGTGCTGCGGGAGGCGGCTCGTCGATGACCGCCGACAGCCCGATGGTCCTGCTCCTGCTGCTGGTCGCAGCGGTCGTCGCCGTGCTCATGGTGCTGGTCGCGACGCGTCGGATCGGGGCCGGGATCGAGGTCTCTCGGCGGCGCCGGAGGGTCCATCGCACGAACCGGTCGCGAGACCTGAGATAATGGCCACCGTACGCGCGTTGTCGGAGGCCCCGTCCGGGGGAGCCACTCTGGACAGCGACACCATCAAGGAGGCACGCCATGGCTGCTATGAAGCCGCGCACCGGGGACGGTCCGCTCGAGGTCGTGGAAGAGGGACGCAGCATCATCATGCGAGTTCCGCTCGAGGGCGGCGGCCGGCTGGTCGTCGAGATCGCCGCGTCGGAAGCCGCTGAGCTTCGTGATGCCCTGGAGGGCGTCATCAAGTCCTGACAGCCGGGCCCGCCCGCACAGGAATGCCCCGCACCGTGATGGTGCGGGGCATTCGTGTGCTCGGGGAGCGGTCCGTCTGAGCTGCGTATGAGCTACGTACGAGGTACGTATGAGCTCACCGCAGCACGGCGGCGAGCACGCCGTCGCCGCTGCCGGTGAGCATCGGGACCAGATCCTCCGACTCCGAGACGGCCTTGAGCACGGCGCGCACCGAGCGGGTGTCCGCATCGCGCGCGGTGGGATCGGCGACGCGATCGTGGAAGAGGGCGTGGGGGATCACCAGGACACCGCCCGGCCGCAGCAGCCGTTTCGCATGGGTCAGCAGGTCCAGGGCGTGCGGTGCCTGCGCAGGGAAGCTCACCAGGTCGTAGGCGTGATCAGTGAGGCGGCCGATGACGTCGCGCGGAGTGCCGGCGATGGTGCGCACGCGCGAGGAGCGGATCTGCGCCTCGGTGAAGGACTGGCGCGCCGCCCGTTGATTCTCGACCTCGGAGTCGATCGTGGTGAGCACGCCGTCCGGATGCATGCCGGAGAGCAGGTAGAGCGAGCCGACCCCGCTGCCGGTGCCGATCTCGACCGCCGAGCGTGCCTGGACCGCCGCGGCGAGCACACGCATCAGGGCACCCGCACCCGGCAGCACCGGGGGTGCGCCGAGCTCGTTGCCCCGATCCCGTGCCCGGGCGAGAACGCCGTCGTCGGAGAAGAGCGTCGACTCGTCGACGAACTCCTCGCCATGGGCCCAACTGGCCACCTTTCCCGACGACATGACTGCTTCCTCTCCGTGGACACGAACGTTCCGGCCCAGACTATGTCAGGATCCGGTGACGACTGCGACCCGCGGGCCGTCCCCGATGCAATAATGGCACTGGCTATCAGCGGACTACACGTACAGGTGGGACATGGGCGGCACCGGATTCATGGGACTCGGCGGGTGGGAGTTCGTCGTCCTGCTCGTGGTGTTCCTCGTGATCGTGGGACCGCAGCGGCTCCCCGACCTCACGCGGCAGATGGTGCAGTGGGTGCGCCAGGCCCGCCGCTGGGTCGAGGATTCCCGTTCCACGGTCGAGGACGAGATGGGCATCGCCATCGAGGACCTCAGGAAGTACGACCCGCGCCAGTACGATCCGCGCCGCATCATCCGGGAGGCCTGGGACGACACCGGCATCGAGGAGCTCCTCCCGGACAAGGAGTCCCTGACGGTCGCCGGCGCCGCCGGAGCCGCCGCCGGCTCGAAGTCCAAGAGCAGCGGCAAGCGCACGAAGGACGACGGGCCCCAGCGCGCCCCCTTCGATCCCGAGGCGACCTGATCCGCAGCATCCCGACCGCAGCGACGATCTGACCGCGGCGGTGCCGACGCACCATGCCGCCGCCGGCCCACCAACGACGCCGCCGGCCGCCGGACCACAGGCCGCTCGGGTCGTCAGCCCTTCGCGACGCTGAGCGGCAGCTTCATCCCCGTCAGGCCCCGCGGCTTGCGGACCAGCGAACGCGCCACGCCCTTGAGCGCCATGGCGGTGGGGGAGTCCGGGTGGGAGACCACCAGCGGGACGCCCTGATCAGAGCCCTCCCGCAGCGCAGGATCGAGCCCGACCCGCCCCAGCACCGGCACGTCATGGCCGACGGACTCGGCGAGCGTCGCCGCGACCCGGTCGCCACCGCCCGCCCCGAAGACATCCATCACGGAGCCGTCCGGCAGGGTCAGCCCGGCCATGTTCTCCACGACCCCGGCGATCTCCTGCTCCGTCGAGGACGCGAGCGAACCGACCCGCTCCGCGACCGTCGCCGCGGACTGCTGGGGCGTGGTCACCACCACCATCTGCGCGCTCGGCAGCAGCTGCGCCACGGAGATCGCCACGTCGCCGGTGCCCGGCGGGAGGTCCAGCAGCAGCACGTCAAGATCGCCCCAGAACACGTCGGAGGCGAACTGCTCGATCGCGCGGTGCATCTTCGGGCCGCGCCACACCACGGCCTGCCCCTCCGGGACGAACATGCCGATGCTCATCACCGCGACGCCGTGCGCCTCGGGAGGCATCAGCAGGTCCGAGACCTTGGTGGGCTGAGCCGTGATGCCGAACATGCCGGGCATCGAGAAGCCGTGGATGTCGGCGTCGATGACTCCGACGCGCAGGCCATCGGCCGCCATCGCGGCGGCGAGATTCGCGGTGACGGTGGACTTCCCCACCCCGCCCTTGCCGGACGAGATCGCATAGATGCGGGTCAGTGAACCGGCCTGGTTGAAGGGGATCTGACGGCGGCCCTGGCGCAGGCGGTTGGTGAGCTCACGGCGCTGCTCCTCGTTCATGGCGCTGGTGGAGACCTCGACGCGGCTGAGACCCGGCACGGTCGCCGTCGCCTCGGCGGTGTCCTGCTCGATGCGGCCACGCATGGGGCAGCCCTCGATCGTCAGCAGCACCTGCACGCGGGCGACGTCGTCGGCGTCGATCGTCACCGAGTCGACCATGCCGAGCTCGGTGATCGGCCGATGGATCTCGGGGTCGATCACGCCGTTCAGCGCTTCATGGATGCGGGTGATGCGGGTGTCGACGGCGGCGTCCTCCGTCGGGGCGCTCGGGGCGCTCGGGGCGCTCGGGGTCTCGGAGTTCTCGGTGCTGGTCACGAGGGATCCTGCTCCTTCTGGTGGTCATGGGCACCGGCCAGGTCGCGCTCGCGCAGCACGGAGTCGATCTCCTCGCGGAGGATCGACCGCAGCGTGCTCGCATCCATCGGGTCCGCGGCCGGTGCCGCGTGGTGGTCGGAGGCATCGGTGTCCGGGGGACTGTCGAGCTCCTCGAGGAGATCGCGCAGCTCGCCGCGCACGAAGTCGCGGGTGGCGACGTCGTTCAGCGCCAGGCGCAGCGACGCGATCTCACGGGTGATGAAGTCGGTGGTGGCGTGGTTGCGCTCGTTGGACTGCCGGTCCTGCTCGACCTGCACCCGGTCGCGGTCGTCCTGCCGGTTCTGCGCGAGCAGCAGCAGCGGCGCGGCGTAGGAGGCCTGCAGCGACAGGATCAGCGTGAGCAGGGTGAAGTTCAGCGCCCGCGGGTCGAACTGGGCGGAGACCGGCATGAGCGAGTTCCAGCTCAGCCAGACGGCGCAGAACAGCGTCATCCCGACCAGGAAGGCCGGGGTGCCCATCATGCGGGCGAAGGTCTCGGCGGCGCGCCCGAAGGCATCCCCCTGGAACGGATTGTGCAGGACGGCACCGCGACGGGGCGCGGGATCGTCGAGCGATGGGGGGTTGCGCTCTGCCATCCTCAGTCCTCCTTCGCGCTGTCACGGGCGGCCCGGGCGATCTCCGTCAGATCGATCTGCCCGGTCGTGGGCACCGGCTCGTCCTGCTCGCGCCAGTCGTCCGGGAGCATGTGGTCGAGCACGTCGTCGACGGTCACCGCGCCGAGCAGGCGACCCTCGTCGTCGATCACCGGGATCGAGACCAGATTGTAGGTCGCCATCTCGCGGGTCACCGCGGAGAGCGGGGCCGTGGGGCCGACGGCGACCTTGTCGTTGTCCAGGATCTCGCCCACGGGACGGTCCGGGCGCTCGCGCAGCAGCTGCTGGAAGTGGACGATGCCCAGCAGCCTGCCGCTGGGCGTCTCCAGCGGAGAGCGGCACACGTGCACCGTCGAGGCCATCGCGGCGTGCAGCGCCTCGCGGCTGATCATCGCCAGGCAGTGCGCGACCGGGGTCTCCGGGGCCACGATCAGCGGCTCCGTGGTCATCATGCCGCCGGCGGTGTACTCGTCGTAGGCGAGGAGGCGGCGCACATCCTCCGCCTCCTCCGGCTCCATGAGGTTCAGCAGCTCGGCGGCGATGTCCTCGGGCAGCTCCTGGACGAGGTCCGCGGCATCGTCGGGGTCCATCGCATCGAGGATGTCCGCAGCACGTCTGGCCTCCAGTCCGGTCACCAGCTCGACCCGGATGTCCTCGGGCAGCTCCTCGAGCGCATCCGCGAGTCGTTCGTCGGCCAGCTCCCCGGCGAGCTCGATCCGGCGCTTGGGCTCGAGCTCCTGGATGATCTCGGCGAGGTCGGCGGGGTTGAGGTCCTGGTAGGACGCGGCCAGCAGGTGGGCGGACTGCTCCGCCTGGGTGCCGTACAGGCCCGTCACCTCGTGCGGCTCCACGGTGAGGGTCTCCCCGCGGGTGACCAGGCGGCTGAGCGAGCTGCCGCGGCGCCGACGGCGCAGGTGCAGCCGGGAGACCTCCCAGTCCTTGTGCCGGTTCTGGTCCAGCGCGATGTCCAGCACGGTCGCCTCACCCGTGCCGTCCTGCATCGTCACCGCACGATCCAGCAGGTCGCCGACCACGAGCAGCTCCCCGGCGCGCTTCTCGAAACGGCGTACGTTGAGCACTCCGGTGGAGATCACCTGGCCCGGCGAGATCGACGTGACGCGGGTGATGGGCAGGAACACGCGGCGTTTGACCGCCACCTCGACCACGAGCCCGACCGCACGGGCCGGGCTGCGGTCCTGGGGGAGCACCACGATGTCGCGCACCTTCGCCACCACGTCCCCGATCGGGTCGAAGACGGTCGTCCCGATCAGTCGCGCGGCGAAGAATCGCTGCTGCGCGGAGCTGCTCACCGGCGCAGTCCGGAGATCCAGTGCTCGACGTCCTGGACCGTGCGCGGAGCCGCGGCCGAGAGGTTCTCGACGCCGTCGGCCGTGACCAGCACGTCGTCCTCGATGCGCACCCCGATGCCGCGGAGCTCCTCGGGCACCAGCAGGTCGTTCTCCTTGAAGTACAGCCCCGGCTCGATGGTGAAGACCATGCCGGGCTCGAGCTGCGCGTCGAGGTACATCTCGCGGCGAGCCTGGGCGCAGTCGTGCACGTCCATGCCCAGATGATGGCTGGTGCCGTGCGGCATCCAGCGACGGTGCCACTGGCCTTCGGGGGAGAGGCTCTGCGCGGCGGTGCCGGGCAGCAGCCCCCACTCCTCGAGGCGGGCTGCGAGGACCTCCATCGCGGCGGTGTGCAGATCACGGAAGAGCAGGCCCGGGCGGGCCACCGCGAAGGCGGCGTCGGCCGCTTCGAGCACGGCCTCGTAGACCCGGCGCTGGACCGGGGAGAACGTGCCGGACACGGGCAGCGTGCGGGTGACGTCGGCCGTGTAGAGGGAGTCGATCTCGACGCCGGCATCGATCAGCACGAGCTCGTCGGCGCTCACGGCGCCGTCGTTGCGGGTCCAGTGCAGGGTGCAGGCGTGGTCGCCGGCGGCGGCGATGGTGTCATAGCCGACCCCGTTGCCGTCGAGCCGGGCGGCCGCTGCGAAGACGCCCTCGATGACGCGCTCGCCGCGGGAGTGGCCGACAGCCTCGGGCAGGCGCGCGATGACGTCCTCGAAGCCACGGATCGTGGCCGCGACGGCCTCGCGCATCTGGCGGATCTCGTACTCGTCCTTGACCAGGCGCTGCTCGCTCGCGACCTCCCTCAGCTGCGCGAACTCCGCGTCGGCCTCGTCCCCGCCGGGCAGGGAGTTCTGCGCGCGGATCTCCTGGACCATCGACTCGACGGTCGCGTCCACGCCGGGCAGGATCGACAGCGACAGCTGGGCGCCGACGTCCTTGGCGAGATGGTCGCGCAGCTCGTCGATGTGGCGCACCTCGATGCCCAGCCGCTGGGAGGCCTCGACGACGGTGGGACGACGCCCCACCCACATCTCGCCGTAGCGGGCGTCGGCGTAGAACTCGGAGGTGTCGAAGCCGGCGCGGGGCCGGAAGAAGTAGGTCGCCTCCGCGCGGTCGGGATCCTCGGCCGACGGCTCGACGACGAGCACGCTGTCGGGCTCCTCATCGGTGCCCAGCCCCGCGTAGTACGCGAACGCGGTGTCCGGACGGAAGGGGTAGTCGGTGTCGTTGGAGCGCACCTTCAGCACGCCGGCGGGCAGCACCAGCCGAGATGCCGGCAGGCGGCGCACGAGGGCATCACGACGGGCGGGCGTGAAGTCCGCGGCCTCACGGCGCTCGGCGTCGGGAACGGTCTCGTCCCATCCCGAGGAGATGAATTCTCGGAACTCGGAGTTCGTGGGGCGCTGGCTGCGCGAGTCGCCGCGGGACGCGAGGTCCCGGACGGCTTCGGCGTCGGCGCTGCCGGTGCTCGTGCGGTGCGTGCTCTGATCGGTGCTCTCGGTGCTCTCGGTGCTCACCCTCCGATGATCTCACGGTGACGACTACGCTGGGCCTATGAGTGAGCGTTCCATCTTCCACAGCACGGAGCGCATCGACCTGCATTCGCACACCAGCTGGTCGGACGGCACCTGCGACGTGGCAGGGCTGTTCGAGCAGGCCCGGGATGCCGGTCTGGACGTGCTGGCCCTCACCGACCACGACACGGTCGGCGGGTGGGCAGAGCTGCCCGCAGCGGTCGCCGCGACCGGTGTCTCCGCGGTGCCGGGCATCGAGGTCTCCAGCGAGCACGAGCGACTCTCGGTGCACGTGCTCGCGCTGCTGGTCGACCCTGATCCCCACAGCGATCTGGCGCGCGAGATGGCGCGTGCCCGGGACTCTCGCGTGGACCGTGCCCGGGACATGGTCGAACTGATCGCGAAGGACTATCCGATCAGCTGGGAGGACGTGCGCGCCCAGGCCGCGGGGGACGCCACCGTGATCGGGCGCCCCCATATCGCCGACGCCCTCGTGGCGCACGGGGCGATCCCGGACCGCTCGGAGGCCTTCCGGGAGATCCTCAGCCCTTCGGGCCCGTATTACGTGCCGTACTACGCGCCCTCCCCGGTGGACGCGGTGCAGGCGATCCATGCTGCCGGCGGCGTCGCGCTCATCGCCCATCCCGGCTCGGTCACCCGGGATGCGTCCCTGCCGCTGGACCTGCTGGAGACCATGGTCGAGGCGGGGCTGGACGGCATCGAGGTCGATCACCGCGAGCACGACGAGGCCGAACGCGCCCGTCTGCGCGACTTCGCGGCCCGCCATGACCTGCTGATCACGGGCGGCAGCGACTACCATGGCGCCGGCAAACCCAACCGGCTCGGAGAGAACCTCACGCAGCCGGACGTCCTGGCAGCGATCACCCACCGCGCCACGAGCAGCACTGAGGTCATCCGTTAAGTGAACCTGGTCGATCTGAGCTTCCTCACGGGAGTGTTCGTCACCCTCTTCGTCATCACCGATCCTCCCGGAACGGTCCCGATCTTCCTCTCCCTGACCAGCACGATGGCCGCGAAGCAGCGGTCGCGGGCGGCTCTCGTGGCCGTCGCCGTGGCGATGCTGATCATCTCCGTGTTCGCCCTGTTCGGGCGCTTCATCCTCGACTACATGCACATCTCGCTGCCTGCGCTGCAGTTCTCCGGCGGCCTGCTGCTGCTGATCGTGGCGCTGCAGCTGCTCTCCGGCAAGGAGGGCGAGATGGCGGCGAACGAGGGCGTGAACGTCGCCCTGGTGCCGCTGGGCACGCCGCTGCTCGGCGGGCCCGGCGCGATCGTGGCTGTGATGCTCTTCGTGCAGCAGACCGGCGGACAGAGCGCCCGCATCATCTCGCTGGTGATCGCGATGGCGCTGATCGCCGCGACGATGTACATCGCGCTGCGCTTCGCGGGCGTGGTCGCCCGTGTGCTCGGCGACGGAGGCGTCACCCTGGTCACCCGGATCTCCGGCGTGCTGCTGGCGGCGATCAGCACTCAGATGATCTTCGACGCGATCCATTCTTTCCTGATCAGCTGGGGCGTCGTCGCCGGCTGACCTCGCCCGGTCCTCGCGCACGAGAGGTCCCCGCGCACGAGAGGGTCCCGCGCACGAGAGCGGCCCCGGCCCGAGCAGATGCTCGGGCCGGGGCCGCCGTCGTCAGGGGGATCAGGAAGCGGAGCCGGATCCCTGCTGGCCGCCGCCACGGCTGCGGCTGCGGCCGCCACGGGAACGACGACGACGGGGGCCGTCCTCGCCGGAGCTCTCGGAACCGCCGCCCTGGCCACGGGTCGACTCGCTGCCCTGGGCGCGGGCTCCTGACGAACTCGTCGAGCCCGACTCGTCGACGACCGCGCCGTTCACGCGACGCGTGCGCGAGCGCGACCGGGTGCGACGGGGACGATCGCTCGCACCCTCGCGCGACGGCGCCGCCTCGCCGGCACCCTCACGGGGAGCGCTGTCCTCACGAGGTGCACGTTCCTCGCGGGGCGCGCGGTTCTCACGAGGGGCGCGCTCCTGACGGGGTGCGGAGCTGCGGCCACCGCGGCCGCCGTCAGGGCCTCCACGGCTGCCGCCCCGACCGCCTTCACGGCTGCCGCTGCGGCCGCCGTCGCGACCGCCACGGCCGCTCTCACGACCGCCGCGGCCCGAATCGGGACCTCCGAGGTCCTCGAGGCGCTCCGCATCCAGACCGTCACGGGTGCGCCTGTCCTTGGGCAGCATGCCCTTGGCCTCGGTGGGGATGTCGAGATCGGTGAACAGGTGATCCGAGGTCGAATAGGTCTCGACGGCCTCGGCCGATTCCAGGCCCAGCTGGCGGGCGATGAGCCCCCAGCGCGCCAGGTCCTCCCAGTCCACGAAGGTCACCGCGGTGCCCTTCTTGCCCGCGCGGCCCGTGCGGCCGGTGCGGTGGAGGTACGTCTTGTCGTCGTCCGGGCAGTTCCAGTTCACGACATGGGTGACGTCGGTGACGTCGATGCCGCGGGCGGCGACATCGGTCGCCACCAGCACATCGATCTTGCCGTTGCGGAAGGCGCGCAGCGCCTGCTCGCGGGCGCCCTGGCCGAGGTCGCCATGCAGCGGTGCCGCGGCGAAGCCGCGGTCCGCGAGGTCGCCGGCGACCCGGTCGGCCTGGCGCTTGGTGCGCATGAAGATGATCGAGAGACCGCGGCCACGGGCCTGCAGGATGCGGGCCATCACCTCGATCTTGTCGAGCTGGTGGGCGCGGTAGACGACCTGCTTGATGTCGGCCTTGGTGCGGGCGCCGTCGTCGGGGTCCTGGGCACGGATGTGCGTGGGACGGCTCATGAACCGACGGGCCAGGGCCATGATCGGGCCGGGCATCGTGGCGGAGAAGAGCATCGTCTGGCGCGTGGTGGGCACGGCCTGCAGGAGCTTCTCGATGTCCTCGAGGAAGCCCAGATCGAGCATCTCGTCGGCCTCGTCGAGCACGGCGGTGCGCACCTGGGACAGGTCCAGGTACTTCTGACGCATCAGGTCGATGAGACGGCCCGGAGTGCCCACGACCACCTCGACGCCCTTCTCGAGGGCCTCGATCTGCGGCTCGTAGGCGCGGCCGCCGTAGACGGTGAGGATGCGCACGGGGCGCTTCGCCGAGGCGGCGATGAGATCCTCGGCCACCTGGACCGCGAGTTCACGGGTCGGCAGCACCACGAGGGCCTGGGGCTTCCCGATCGGACGATCGTGCGGATTGGGCTCGCCGGGGGCGATCGCGGCCTGCAGCAGCGGGATGCCGAAGCCCAGCGTCTTGCCCGTGCCGGTCTTCGCCTGACCGATGATGTCGCGACCGCGCAGGGCGATGGGAAGGGTCATCGACTGGATCGGGAAGGGATGGATGATCCCCTTCGCCGCCAGGGCATCGATGATGTCGGAGCGGACGTCGAAGTCCGCGAAGGTCTGCTGGGGCTCGACGACTGCGGCGGCCTCGGGGGTCGGGGTGCCGGAGCTCTGCTCGACGGCGGGGGAGGCCGACACGGCCTCTTCGGTGTGCGGGATGGTTTCAGGCACCGTTCAACTCTCTGGTCATGGATGTGCACTGCCATGGTAGCCCCCGCCCCGTCGGGGGCCCCGAATCATTCCTCTCCGCCGTCGCTGACCTCGGGCAGCGGACTGCTCGGAGTGGTGGGCGTGACGCGTTCCTCGTCCGGCAGTCCCTCGCCCGGTTCGACCTCCTGCTCCTCGGGGATCGGGGCCTCGGGGGTCTCGGCGCCCTCGGGCACCTCGAGCTCGGGAGCCTCGGGCGGCATCTGCGAGCGCTGGATGGAGACCGACACCAGGCCCAGACCGCCCATGACGATGTCGTCGTAGGCGACGAGGCGTCTGGTGCTCTTGTCGAAATAGAGCATCCGGGCGGTGAGGTCCAGCGGATCGTCGCCCTGCAGCACGGGGGCGACCCCGCCCGAGGCGAGCGCACCGCCGGTGGAGCCGACGGTGAACCAGTCCGTGCCCGAGCCGTCCCGGTCCAGCTCCACCTTGGAGGTGTGCATGTGGCCGGACAGGACCAGCGGCACCCGTCCCTCCAGGCCCTGCGGCTGGGTCGGATCGTGCATCAGCGCGAGGTCGACCGGTGCCTCGGGGTGCTCCTCGTCATAGGCGGTGATGGTGTCGCCCAGCTGGAAGCCGCTCGCGGCCATCGCCTCGGTGCCGGCCTCCCAGCCGCCCGCGTCGGAGTCGTCGTCGGCCGCGAAGCGGGGGTCACCGATTCCGGCGATCCGCAGCCCGGCCACCGTGACGACCTCGTTCTGCACGACGGTCGCGTTGGGCTGCTCGGCGATCTTCGCCTCGGCGGCGGCGCCGTCATGGTTGCCGGCGACGAACACATAGGGGACGTCGAGCTCTCCGATCACGCTGAGCTGCTGGGTCTCCACCGGGGTGCCCCACGAGACGATGTCGCCGGTGTCGATGACCAGGTCGATCGCGAACTGGGAGTTGAGCTGCTCGATGACGTCGTACGCCTGCGGGTTGTCATGGATGTCCGAGACATGGAGAACCGTCAGCAGATTCTCCTGGTCCAGCCCCACCGGCAGGGAGTCCGCCGCGATGTACAGGGCGGAGACCTGGCCCACGAACTCCGCGAGCGTGGAGCGATAGCTCTGGTAGTCCGCAGCGGTGGCCTGCCCGAGATCGGCGATATAGGTCGCCTGGGTGAGCAGGCCGTCGAACTTCGGCTGGTAGAGCGACTCCGGCTTGAACGTCACCGACGTCGCGACCACGCTCACTCCCACCAGCGCGACGGTGCAGCCTCCGGCGACCAGCGCGCGCCGGACGCGACGGAAGGTCAGGCCGACGGCGAGCCCGGCACCGGCGGCCGCGAACAGCGCATTGAGGGTCGCGTTCTTCGCGGCGGCCGCGGTGATCGCCTCGGGCGCGGTCTCCGTGAGCTCGGAGAAGCCGGTGTCGGAGTAGAACAGGGCCTCGGCCTTGGCAATGTCCACGCCCTGCACCCGCGCCTCGATGCGCACGGGAGCGGTGTGGGTGTCGAAGGAGACCTCGCCCACCGGGGGCAGCAGCATGACCGTCTCCGAGGACAGCGAGGGCTTCAGATGCACGCTCGCGGTCAGGGGTCCGATGTCGACCCGCGTCGCGGGGACCAGCATGATCCCGACGATCGCGCCCAGGATGGCGACCAGCGCCGTCGTGGTGACGTGGAGGATGCGGGCGTTGCGACGGCGCCGCCGGCGGCGCAGCGCAGAGTCCTCCTCAGAGGCCGTCTTCGTGGTCATGCAGTGCCGGTCCGGTCAGCCCAGGAAGCCGACGCGACGGGGCTCCTCGGTGGAGAGCTCGGCGAAGGCCACCTTCGCTCCGGGGACCAGCACGGTGCGGCCCTTCTCGTCGACCAGGGTGACGGGCGAGCCGTCGGCGATGGCGGTGCTGAGGCGCTCGAGCAGCTCGTCGGTCTTCTCCGCGGACTCGATGACGATCTCACGGGGCGAGTGCTGGATGCCGATGCGGATCTCCATGGCGATGTCCTTCCCTCCGCCTCCAGGGCGGGGACGTCCGTTGCTGTGCGCTGGGAAGTCTACCCGTCGGCACCAGTGCGTGCGGTGCCGTCCGCTCCCAGCACAGAGCCCCCGATCTGGGGATTCTCCAGCGGGTCGAATCCGGTCAGTCCATGGACCATGTAGCTGGTCATCACCTGGAGGATCTCCTCGCGCTCGGCGTCGTCCGTCGCGGTGTCCAGCAGCAGCGCGGTGGTCTGGGTGTCGGCGAGCAGGCCGCGGCCGATGACCCGCGACTGCGTGGGGCTCATCCGGCGGCTGGCCATGAGGACGTCGGCGAGCTGGACCGCCATCTGGTCGAGCACCTCGGCGGCGCGCTCGTGCACCGCGTCGGAGATCGCCTCGTTGCCGGTGAACAGGCGCAGCGAGTTCTGCACGGAGACCAGGTGGAAGAACCGCTCGAGTCCGTAGCGCACCCGCCCCGTCGTCTCCCCCTCGAAGTCGCCGATCGCCCGGACCCCCGCCAGCAGCTCGTCCGCGATGATGTCGATGACCTCGACGTACAGCGTCTCCTTGGAGCTGAAGTGCTGGTACAGCACGGGCTTGGTGACCCCGGCCGCTCCGGCGATGTCGTCCATCGAGGTCCCGTGGTAGCCCCGCTCGGTGAAGACACGGGTGGCGAGGTCCAGCAGCTGGGAGCGCCGCTGCGCTCGCGGCATCCGGGTGGTGGTTGAGGATGACATGGGGCCGACCTCCGGACGGATGACTGGTTCGTAGTGAGTCAGAGCACTCTACCGCGACTGCCGGACACGCAGACGGGGTTCGGCTGTCAGCCCGGTGAGGTGCAATGGAGCCATGGCAGCTGCATACACGCGAACGGGCGAGGGGATCCGACTGCTCGGTCCCGACCTCTCCGCGCTGCCCGACGTGCGCGAGCCGGAGGAGCTGGACCCCACCCAGCTCCGTGCGCTCGAGCTGTTCGAGTCGGGAGCCGATGTCCTCGTCCACGGCGGCCCGTCCAGCGGGCGCACCGCGCTCGCGCTCGC
>NZ_NRGS01000005.1:509803-590271 GCF_002332425.1 Brachybacterium alimentarium
CGCGCTCGCCGTGCACGGTGCCGGCGAGGTCCGGGCGATGACCCCGCCCGCGCTCGGCCATGCGATCGCGCGCGCCGACGCCCTCGCCCGCGGTCTGGGAGAGCCCACCCTCGTCACCGGCGCCGAGCAGGACGCCCTGCTCGCCGAGCTGATCGCCGGGAGGGACGCGTGGAACCTCGAGGTCGATCCCGGCGCCCGCACCCTTCCCGGCTTCCGCACGGAGCTGCGCGATCTGATCACCCGCGCGACCGAGCTGGGACTCACCCCGACGGACCTCGACCGGCTGGGCCGCGAGCGCTCCCGGCCCGCCTGGTGCGATGCGGCCGCGATCCTGCGGGACTACCTCGGCGTGCTCGACCTGGAGGCCTCCGCAGCCCTGGACGCCGGGCCGCGCCTGGATTCCGGCGGGCTGGTGCGCCGGGCGGCGCGGCTGCTCGAGGATCCGCGCACGGCGGCGCCCTTCGACCACGTGGTCGTCGACGACGCCCAGGACCTCACGACCGCCGGGATCGCCCTGGTGGCCGCGCTCGCCGGGGCCGGTGCCCGCGTGCTCGTGAGCAGCTGCCCCGACGCCGCCGTGGACACCTTCCGCGGCGCCCTCCCGGATGCCGCGGACCGGCTGCGCGGCCTCCTGCCGCGCTCCGTCGCCGAGGTGGCTCTCACGGGCTGCCACGGGATGGTCCCGGGGATCACCGCCGGGGTGGACTCGCTGCGCGGCCGGCTCCCGCTGGCCGGGGCGCCCGCCGCGAACCGTGCGCCCCGGGCGGCGGCGGGCTCCGGGATCGCCGTGCTGCAGGCCGACGACCCGCTGGACGAGGCCCGCCTCATCGGCTCCGCGCTGCGGGACCTCCACCATCGCGAGCAGGTCGAGTACGACGACATGGCCGTGGTGTGCCGCTCCGGCGCGGCCGTGGCCGATGTCGCCGACCTCCTCTCCCGCACCGGCCTGCCCGTGCGGGTGCCACGACGCCCGCAGCCGCTGCGCGAGGTGCCCGCCGTCGCCGATCTGCTGACCCTTCTCGAGATCGGTCTCGCCCCCGACGACGCCCCGCTGGATCCACGGGTCGCGGACCAGCTGCTGCGCGGGCCCTTCGGGGACGCGGACACGCTGCGCCTGCGGCGCATCCGACGCCTGCTGCTCGGCGCCCGCCGCGAGCTCGACCCGACCGAGGAGACGCCCAGCGAGACGCTGCTCGCGCAGGCACTGGTGGACGAAGAGGTGCCCGGGCTCCCGGACGCCGCCGCGAGGGACCGGGCGGCCGCGCCCGTGCACCGGGTGCGCTCCATGATCCGTGCGGTCCGGGAGCACCGCGACGCCCCTGCCGAGCAGGTGCTCTGGCAGGCCTGGGACGCCGCACAGCTGGCCGGAGGCTGGCGCCGCGCCGCGCTCGGCGCGGCCGGGGACGTGGACGGGGCGCGCGCCCGGCTCGCGAGCTCCCGACTGGACGCGCTGCTGGAGCTGTTCGCCGCCGCCGAGCGCCTCACCGACCGGCGGCCCGGAGCCGGAGCGATGGACCTCGTCGAACAGGTGCGCGGCCAGGCCGTCGTCGAGGACACCCTCGCTGCCGCCTCCGCCCCGCGCGGCCGCGTCGCCGTGCTCACCCCCGCCCAGCTCGCCGGTGAGCATCGCGACACCGTCGTGCTCGCCCGGATCCAGGAGGGGGCCTGGCCGGATCTCCGCCTGCGCTCGACGCTGTTCGGCGCCGCCGAGCTGTCGCTGGTCGCCGCAGCGCGGCAGGGCGCCGAGCTGCCCGGCGATCCCGAGTCGCTGCGAGCGATCCAACGCAGCCAGGTGATCGCCGACGAACTGCGTCTGGCGATCAGCGCCATGGCCCGGGCTCGCACCCGCGTGCTCGTCACCGCCGTGCAGGACGATCAGCTCGAGCCCTCCGCCCTGCACGAGGCCTGCGCGGCGCTCGCCGATGCCGGGGGCCCGCCGTGGATCGACCTCGAGCATCTGCGCCAGGATCCCGGTCCCGCCCCGGATACCCGCCAGCTGGTCGCGGCGCTGCGTCGCCGTCTGCACGACGAGGACCCGCAGCGCGCGCAGGATGCCGCGCGCGCACTGGACTCCCTCGCCGCGGTCGGCGCCCCGGGGACGGATCCGACGCGCTGGTACCACCAGGACCCCAGCAGCAGGGAACCGCTGCACGCACCGGGCACCGTGATCTCGCTGTCCCCCTCTGCCCTGGAACGCGCCGTGGACTGCCCGCAGTCCTGGCTCATGGAGCGCGCCGGCGGCACCCGCGCAGGCGGTCCCGCCCAGCTCATCGGCACCGCCTTGCACCATCTCGCCCAGGTCCATCCGCGCGGGTCGGACGGCGGCCCCGAGGACCTGCTCACGGAGCTGCACACCCTGCTGCGCAGCGTCCCGGGCACCGAGACCTGGTCCGGACGGCGCCGGGTGCGACGTGCCGAGGATGCGGCCCGCCTGCTCGACGAGCACCTCCGCTCGGCCGGGGAGCCGCTCGCCGTCGAGGCACCGTTCGAGGTGGAGCTGGGAAGGGTGCGCCTGCGCGGCAGCATCGACCGCATCGAGGGCGACGCGACCGGGCTGCGGGTCGTCGACCTCAAGACCGGTCGCAGCGCGAAGACGGCGAAGGCCGCCGAGGACGACCTGCAGCTGGCCGCCTATCAGGCAGCGGTGCGGGATGGCGCGCTCGCCGAGCAGCTCGGCGAGGACGCCCCGGAACGACTGAACGGCGCCCAGCTGGTGTACGTCGGCACCGGCGGCCGCAAGGCCTCGGTGCGCACCCAGGCGGCGCTGGACCGCGCCGAAGACCCCGCGTGGTTCGACGAGCTCGTCGCGGAGGTGTCCCAGGACGTCTCCGGCCAGCAGGTCACCGCCCGCTTGAACACCCATTGCTCCCAGTGCGCGGTGCGCAGCAGCTGCCCGCTGCAGCCCGAAGGAGATCAGCTATGACCCCCGCGACGCTCACGGCCTCCCGCCTGGCCGCCCTGCTCGAGCAGCCCCCTCCCACACCGGAGCAGGTCTCCGTGATCGAAGCGCCGATGGCCCCGATGCTGGTGGTGGCGGGAGCGGGCTCCGGGAAGACCGAGACTATGGCCTCGCGCGTGGTGTGGCTGATCGCCAATGGGGTGGTCGAGCCGCGCCAGGTGCTCGGACTGACCTTCACCCGCAAGGCCGCCCATGAGCTCTCGGCACGGATCTCCACGAGGCTCGCCGCGCTCGCCGGGGCTATGCGGGCGGAAGGGATGACCCTCCCGACCGGCCTGGAGCGCGGCCACGACGACCTGGTGGGCCAACGACCCCTGGTCCACACCTACAACGGGTTCGCCCTGGACCTGGTGCGCGAGCACGCGCTCGCCGTCGGCATCGACCCCGAGCTGACCATGATGTCCACCTCCGCGTCCTGGCAGCTCGCCCACTCCCTCGTCGAGGGCTGGGACGATTCGCTGGACCTCGAAGCCTCCCCGGCCACGCTCACCGCCGCGCTGCTGTCCCTGACCTCGTCGATCGCGGACCATCTGGTGACCCCGGACCAGCTGCGCGCGCATCTGGAGACCGTGCGCGACCACCTCTCGGGGATCCCGCTCCAGGTCGAGGGGAAGCGGCGCACCACTCCCAAGGCCGTCGCCTCCGTGCTGAGCGCCCTCGAATCGCGACTGGCCCTGATCCCGCTGCTCGAGCGCTTCGCCCAGGTGCGGGCCGAGAGCTCCGCGCTGGACTTCGCCGACCAGGTCTCCCTCGCGGCTCGGGTGGCGCGCGAGGTGCCCGCCGCGGGTCGGCTCGCCCGACGGATGCACCGGGTGGTGCTGCTCGACGAGTTCCAGGACACCTCGGTCGCGCAGCTCCAGATGCTCACCGACCTGTTCGGGCCCGGGCACGCCGCCTGCGCCGTCGGCGATCCCCAGCAGGCGATCTACGGCTGGCGCGGCGCCTCGGCGGCCTCCTTGGCCGGCTTCGCCGAGGCCTTCGCGACCGACGACGCCCCCGTGCTGCAGCGCACGCTGTCCACCTCCTGGCGCAACGATGAGGCGGTCCTCGCGCTGGCGAACCGTCTGGCGGCCCCGCTGCGTGAGGCCGACGCCGGCCTCACCATCCCCGAGCTGCAGGCGCGGCCCGGTGCCGGGGAGGGGGCCGCCGAGACGGTCGAGGCCTCCGACGAGCGCGCCGAGGCCCGGGCGATCGGCGACTGGATCCTCGCGCGGCGCGCCGAGGACGACCCCCAGGAGGTCCCGGCGTCGGCCGCCGTGCTGGTGCGCGCGCGCCGCCAGATCCCCGCGCTCGTCGAAGGACTTCAGGAGCGGGGCCTGGCCACCCACGTGGTGGGTCTGGGCGGCCTCCTCCACCGCCCCGAGGTCGCCGATGTGCGTGCCGTGCTGCAGTGCGCCCACGATCCCGGACGAGGGGACGCGCTCATGCGACTGCTCACCGGCCCCCGGTTCCGTCTCGGCGCTCGCGACCTCGCAGTGCTCGGACGCTGGCGGGACCGGATGGGATCACGACTGCGCCGAGCCACGAGCGCACCCGGCGGTGAGGACGAGGCGGAGACCGTCTCCCTGGTCGACGCGGTCGACGACCTGCCGCCGGCGGACTGGACCGACCCCTCCGGCCGCTCGCTGTCCCCGACCGGCCTCGATCGTCTCCGGCAGGTCCAGCAGCTGCTCCGCGAGATGCGGCGGCTGCTCCCGCTCCCGTTGCCCGATCTGGTCACCGCCGCCGTGCGCGTGCTGGACGTGGACCTCACGCTGCTCGCGGACGATCCGGGATCGCGGGTCCTCGCCGACCTCGAGGCGCTGCGCGATCACGCCGCCTCCTTCGAGCGCACCGCCCAGCGCGGGGGCCTGGGGGCCTACCTCGACCTGCTGGAGATCAGCGAGGACGAGGAAGCGGGGCTCGCCGTCTCCGCGGCCCCCGAGCAGAACGTCGAGGAGGGAGCCGATCCCGGTGTCGTGACGATCGTGACCATGCACTCCGCGAAGGGTCTCGAGTGGGATCTGGTGGCGGTCGCCGGGCTCACCGAGGGCACGGTGCCGTCCTACGACCTGCGCCGGGCGAAGACCGATGAGAGCGGTCGGGTGCGGGTGCCGGCCGGGGGCTGGCTCGGCAATCTGGCCTCCGCCTCGGTGCCCACGGCGCTGCGCGGCGACGCCGACACCCTGCCCGACCTCGCCTGGGCCGAGGCCGACACCCAGGTCGATGCCGAGGGCCTGATCCAGGAGTACCACTTCGACCAGGGCGAGGAGTCGCTGCGTGAGGACCGACGGCTGATGTACGTCGCCGTCACCCGCGCCCGCCGCCGGCTGCTGCTGACCTCCGCCGCCTGGCGCCTGGGCGTCACGAGGTCGCGCCCTCGCTCCCGCTATCTGGTCGAGGTCGGCGATCTCGTCCCCGAGCAGTTCCGCATCGTCCAGGAGGTCCCGGAGACGAACCCCCTGGAGAAGGAGCTGCCGCAGGCCCAGTGGCCGCCCGCGCCGGGAGAGGCCGAGCAGTCGCGCCGTCGTGCCGCCGACCTGCTCGCCGAGGCGGGGGAGACGCCCGGGCAGATCGAGGACCCGGTGCTCGCCGAGATCGTGCGCCGCGCGATCGACGATCTCGCGCAGCAGGCTGCACCGCCCCTCGTGCACTCCCCACCGCGCCTGTCGGCCTCCCAGGTCGTGCACCAGGCCCGTGACCCGCACGGGGCGGCGATCGATCTGCTGCGGCCGCTCCCGCGCCGTCCTTCCCCGGCGGCGGCGCGCGGCACCGCGTTCCACGCCTGGCTCGAATCCCGCTACGACAGCTCGACGCTGCTGGACCTCGAGGACCTCCTGGACCTCGGGGACGACGAAGGACCCGTGGCCGACGACCTCGCCCTGCGTGAGGCGTTCGCTGCGTCCGCATGGGCGGACCGCACCCCGATCGCCGTCGAGCACCCGGTGCAGACGCGCGTGGGGACCATCGCCGTGCGCGGTGTGATCGACGCCGTCTTCGTCGACCCGGACGCCCCCGCGGAGCCCGGCGATCCCGCCGGGGGAGGGGTGATCATCGTGGACTGGAAGACCGGTCGCGTCCCTCGGCCCGCGCAGCTGCGCGAACGTGCGCTGCAGCTGTCCCTGTACCGGCTGGCCTGGCATGAGCGCACCGGTCTGCCGCTGTCCCGCATCCGGACGGCCTTCCATTTCGTGGCCGACGGCGTCACCCACGAGGTCACCCGTCACCCCTCCCGGGAGCGGATCGCCGAGATGCTCACCGCGGAATGAGGCTCAGGGCGGAATGACGCACAGGGGAGCGTGATGCTGCGAGGAGGGGGCCTCAGGCCCTGTCCTCGTGCGCCTCGCGTGCGGCCATCTCGTCGTAGGCACGCTCGGCCTCGTCGCGGGCGAGCTGGGCCAGGTCGGCATCGAGGTCGGCGATCATCCCGCGCGCATCGGAGATGATCGTCTCGTCCTGGGTCTCCACGCCGTGGGCGAGCCATTCCGCGACGGCGAACTCGCCGAGCGCCTGCGCGCGCTCCACCAGGCGCGGGTGCGTCGAGGTGGGCAGCTCGTCGCGATAGGCGGAGTAGAGGTCGTCGAACCTCTCGGGGTCCAGCGAGGAGATCAGCCAGGCCAGATCGGACGCCGCATCGGCGACCTTGGAGGAGGACCAGTCGCGGACCGCGCTGATGCTCTCACCGGAGACGAACAGACTCTCCTCGGAGAGGTCGCCATGGATGAACTGGGGGGCGATGTCCCACAGCTCCTCGTCCTCCAGGAGCGTCTCCCAGCGTTGGGAGACGGCGGCCGGCAGGTAGCCGTCCGCCTTCGCGGCGAGGATCCGGGCACGATGCTCGGCATGGAGGACCTCCGGGGTGAAGGACTCCACCCCGGCGGACTCCGCCGCGTAGCGCGGAACGGTGTGGATCCGGGCGAGGACCTGGCCCAGCGAGCGGGCGAGCTCGGAGGAGCCCTGGAGGTCCTCGAGCATCAGCGGGCGCCCGACGGGAGCCTCGGTGACCGTGGCGCGACCGCCCTCGGAGAGCTTCACGAAGCCCAGAACCGGCGGGATCACGCCCTGCAACGGGGTCCCGGAGAGCGCATCGGCCACTTTCAGGTCACGTTCAAGGCGTACACCGGAGGCCGTCGTGGACGGGGACTGGACCAGGACCCGGCGGCCCTGCTCGCCGATGATCCCCGCGACGTCGAGATCCTCGTCGGGGGTCGCGATCGGCGTGGTGCGCGCCGGGACCAGCCCGGGGACCGCCGCCGCCGCGAGGGCAGCCAGGGAGTACGAGTTGCGATGCACCCGTCCACCGTACCCGGAGGTCCCCTCCGATCCGCGTAGGCTTTCGGGCATGGCGAACCTCCGTGGCCCCCACCTGCACACCCCGCTGACCCTTCTCAGCACCGACCGGGACGCGCTCAGCCGCGTCGATCCGGCGATGATCGCGCCGGGCGACGACGCCCGCTACCTGGTCACCCGAGCCGGTTCGGCGGCTCTGCGCGAGGACGACGAGGGCACCCTCCACGTCTCCCTGGAGCGCTCGGACCCCCGCGGGGGCGGCACCCAGCCGCTCGTCCTGCTCGGGGTGCACGAGGGCCTCCGGGTGCTCGCCGTGGAGATCCCCGAGCCGAGCCCGGAGCTCGATGATCCCGGGCGTGACCTGCGCGATCTGCGGCGCGTGGCCGAGCGGCTCACGCCCCGGGACGCGGACCTCGCGCTGACCGCCGTCGCGATGGGGTCCTGGCACCGTTCGATGCGTCACTGCCCGATGTGCGGAGCACTGCTGGAGCCCGAGGTGGGCGGCTGGGTGCTGCGCTGCCGCGAGGACGGCTCCGAGCACTTCCCGCGGACCGATGCCGCCGTGATCATGGCCGTGCGCGACAGCCGCGACCGCCTGCTGCTGGCCCGCAACGCGAACTTCCGCGGCCGGTTCCACTCCGTGCTCGCCGGCTTCGTGGAGCCGGGGGAGAGCCTCGAGAACGCCGTCGCCCGCGAGGTCGCCGAGGAGGTCGGTCTCGTGGTCGAGGAGGTCGAGTACGTGGGCAGTCAGCCCTGGCCCTTCCCGCGCTCGCTGATGGTCGGCTACCGCGCCTGGGTCCCCGGCGCCGTGGAGATGACGCTCCAGGAGGACGAGATCGCTGAAGCCACCTGGTTCTCCCGGGAGGAGCTCGCCGCCGCGCTCGCTGCCGAGGAGATCGAGCTGCCTGGCAACGCCTCCCTGGGCCGCGCGCTGATCGACGACTGGTACGGCGGTCCTGCCGAGGTGTGAGGCACGCGCCGTCCACAGTGGCCCGCGAGATGTCAGGGGCCGCTGGCAGGATGGGAGCGATGACGGATCCAGCCCTGCCCCTCGACTCTGCACCGCCGACCGATGCCGAGAGCATCCTCGCCGCTCTCGACCCCGAGCAGCGGGAGGTCGCGCACACCTTCGGGGCACCGGTCTGCGTGCTCGCGGGCGCCGGCACCGGCAAGACCCGCGCGATCACCCACCGCATCGCCTACGGCGTCGCCACGGGGCAGCTGAACCCGCGCCACGTGCTCGCCGTGACCTTCACCGCCAAGGCCGCCGCGGAGATGCGCTCGCGTCTGCGCGACCTCGGCGTGCCCGCGGTCCAGGCCCGCACCTTCCACTCCGCCGCGCTGCGGCAGCTGCGCCACTTCTGGCCGCGCGTGGTGGGCGGGGCGATGCCGGACATCATGCCCAACAAGTTCGCGGGCGTGGGCGAGGCCTGCCAACGGCTGCACATGAGCGTGGATCGCGCCGCGCTGCGGGACATCGTCGCCGAGGTCGAATGGTCCCGGGTCTCGATGCTCACCCCCGAGTCCTATCCCGAGGCCGCGGAGTCGACGAAGCGCCCGGGCGTGGCCGGCTTCGACTCCCGCTCGATCTCCCGCATCCTCACCCAGTACGAGGAGGTCAAGAAGGAGCGCAACGTCATCGACTTCGAGGACGTGCTGCTGCACCTGGTCGGGTTCCTCACCGAACGGGCGGACGTCGCCCGGGAGGTCCGCGGCCAGTACAAGCACTTCGTGGTCGACGAGTACCAGGACGTCTCCACCCTCCAGCATTCCCTGCTGCGGCTGTGGCTGGGCACCTCCGACGACATCTGCGTGGTCGGTGACGCCGCGCAGACGATCTACACCTTCGCCGGCGCGCGCGCCTCCTACCTGCTGGACTTCCGCACGGAGTTCAAGCGCGCCCGCACCATCCGTCTGGAGCGCAACTACCGCTCGACGCCGCAGATCGTGCGGATGGCCAACACCGTGCTCGACGGTGCCCAGGGCCGCACCCGCGACAGCCGCCTCACCCTGGTCTCGCAGCGGCAGGACGGCCCGCCGCCGCTGGTGGAGTCCTTCCCGGACGACCCCGCCGAGGCCGACGGCGTCGCCGATCGCATCGCCGCCCTGATCTCCGAGGGGCGTTCCGCCTCGGAGATCGCCATCCTCTTCCGCACCAACAGCCAGTCCGAGGCCTTCGAGGAGGCGCTGACCGCCCGCGACATCGGCTACCTGGTGCGCGGCGGCGACCGCTTCTTCGAGCGTCAGGAGGTGCGGCGGGCGATGGTCTCGCTGCGGGCCGCCACCCGCGTCGAGCAGCTGGATCCGGCCCGCGCGGTGCGCGACATCCTCTCCCAGCAGGGATGGTCCGAGACGGCCCCGGAGACCACCGGCGCGGTGCGCGAACGTTGGGACTCCCTCAATGCGCTGGTGGGCCTCGCGGACACCGTCACCGCTCGCCCGGGCTCGACCATGATGGACCTCGTGCGCGAGCTCGAGGAGCGCGCCGAGGCGCAGTCCGCCCCCGTGGTCGAGGGCGTCACGCTCGCCTCGGTCCATGCCGCGAAGGGTCTGGAATGGCCCGTGGTCCACATGGTGGGAGCCAGCGACGGGCTGATGCCGATCTCGATGGCCTCCACGGCCGCCGAGGTGGAGGAGGAGCGACGCCTGTTCTACGTGGCCCTCACCCGCGCCCGGGACCTGCTCACGGTGAGCTGGTCCGCTGCGCGGTCCCCCGGCGCACGCGGGAGCCGGAAGGCGTCGAGGTTCCTGGACGGTGTGCTCGACCATCCTGATGCCGGCGGCTCCCGGCCCGGAGCCGATCCACGGCGCACCGGCCGCCGCAGTGCGACCGTCTACTCCGAGTGCCGGGTCTGCGCACAGGGACTGGTCTCTCCCCGCGAGCAGCGTCTGGGCCGCCACGAGGGCTGCCCGCCGCTGGCCGATGCCGCCCTGCTGACGGCCCTGAAGGAGTGGCGGGCGCAGCGGGCACGGGAGAGCGGGGCCCCGGCCTTCTCGGTGCTCACCGACGCGGCCCTCGAGGCGCTCGCCGAACGCGATCCGCGTGACGAGAGGCAGCTGCTGGCGGTGCCCGGCATCGGTCCGGGCAAGGCCGAACGCTTCGGTCCGGGACTGCTCGAGATCCTCTCCCGGCACCGCGCCGAGAACCCCGCAGAGGGTTGAAACTGCAGGTCAAAAAATAGATGTGGGTTCTGCGCAAGGTGTGTAGACTCATCGTCGTCAATCGTCCACGTCGTGGTCCGGGACACCGGGACGCGCGCATTCGAAAGGGGGTGGCCTCAGTGATCATCATCAGGAATCTCGCAGGAGCAGGTCTGCGCCCCGTCGGCGCGCCCTCCCTTCTGCAGCGCGAACGGGGCTACGCCCCTGCGGTGCCCAGCCTGAGCTGACGAGGCCTCCCCTCGCTGCCGGTGCGGCACCGCCGCCGCACCCCCGCCCGTAAGGGCTCGTCCCCCCGACGATCTTCGAAGCAGCGAGACGATGACTTCTCTACTCACCACTTTCTTCAGCCCCGCAGACACTGCGGCACACATGCTGCCGTGCCATGACACCGACGCTGCGGACCTCTTCTTCTCCGAACGCCCTGCCGATCTCGAGCAGGCCAAGAGTCTGTGCACCGGCTGCCCGCTCCTCGAGGAGTGCCGGCAGGGCGCCCTCGACCGGGAGGAGCCCTGGGGCGTCTGGGGCGGTGCCATCTTCGACGCGGGCCGCATCATCGCCGTCAAGCGCGGCCGAGGACGCCCACGGAAGAACCCGCAGCAGGCTCCGGACCAGAACCCGCAGGAGAAGCCGGCGGACGCGGCATGAGCCGTGCGCCGGTCCGGCGGCAGACGCACGAGGGGCGAGGCACCNNGGTGCCTCGCCCCTCGTGCGTTCTGGGAAGGCCGGATCAGGCCTTGCCGAGGATGCGGTTCAGCTTGGTGCCGCACTCGGGGCACACGGCCTTGGCCATGCGACGACCGTTGGAGACGACGACGTTGCCCTCGGCCTCCCGCTTCTCGCGGCACTTGACGCAGTAGAACTCTCCGGCATAGGTCTCGTCAGCCATATCCGCTCCTTGGGATCGAAAGTGATGTTCGGTCATCCGGACATGCGGCATGCGCCGCGAGACCGGGACCGACCCACTGTAACGGGGAGCGCCTGAGGCGCACGAATCGAGGAGTGTCCGAACGGGGCGGCCCATCGCACGCTTCGGGAGAGAAGAGCTCAGCGAGCGGAGGAAGTGCGTGCGACGGGCCGACATCGGAGGCCCCGTAGGCGACGAAGGCCTAAGGGCCGTGGGCCCCCGGGGGCGCTCAGCACCACGCGCACCTTCCCCGTGTGCGTCCTGCTAGTTATCCCGGGGTCCCACGTGCTGGGAAACTTAGCCCCTGCGCACCGGGCAGGTCAAAGGGCGGCGGGGGACCGACTGTGGACAAGTGGCCCCGGGGTGTGGACAACCTCGGGATGAGTTCCCGACACCTGTGGAGGAACGATCGTCCGCGCAGGTCAGGGGCCTGGGGCGGGGGTCTGTGGGGGAGGGGGTTGTGGAAGAACTTTTTTCGCCCCGAAACGTGCCAGGCTTCTCCTCATGACAGATCTCGTCCTCCACGAGCACGTGACCGGACCGCGCGGGGAGCGGGTCCTGGTGCGCCGCTCCTCCCGTCGGCGCCGCACCGTGTCGATCACTCGACGCGACGGCGATCTGGTGGTCGCGGTCCCGGCGACGTTCAGTGCGCGGCAGGAGCGGGACTGGGTCACGAAGATGGTCGACCAGCTGGTCCGGAAGGAGTCCCGCAAGACGCCGCGCCGACGCAGCGACGCCGGCCTGGAGAAGATGGCGAGAGAGGTCAGTGAGGCTTATCTCGGCGGTCGTGCACGGCCCAGTTCGGTGACCTGGTCCACACGGCAGAACCAGCGGTGGGGATCCTGCACCCCCACGGACGGCACGATCCGGCTCTCGCATCAGCTGCAGGACATGCCCGACTACGTGGTGCGCTCGGTGATGATGCACGAGCTGGTCCATCTGCTGGTCCTCGACCACGGCAAGGAGTTCCGCGAGCTGATGGCCCTCTATCCCCAGGCGCAGAAGGCGCAGGGGTTCCTGGACGGCGTCTCGTGGGCGAAGAATCTGCTCCCCGGCGAGCTCGAGGGGGATCTGGAGGGTCCTCCAGAGCAGGCTGCGCCCGACGGCCCCTCTCAGCCCACTCTGCCCTCTCAGTCCTCTCAGCCTGAGTAGCGCGCGAGATATGGGGCGAGCTGCTCGAGCTTGCCCGGCATGTCCTCGACGGTGCCCTCGGGCAGCGCGGCGCAGGAGCGCGCCGGACCGTCGGCCTCCAGCGGCCACGGCACCCAGCGCACTTCGGGGGACTCTTCGCTCGCGGTGAGGGGGAGCGAGGCCGCGTCCTCCGAGGCGCGCAGGAGGTACTGCACGTCCCAGTGCTCGCAGCAGGCCCCGAACGCCGCGTCGAGCTGATGGCGATGGAGCACAGCGGGGCCCGGCCCCACCCGCTCGAGAGCCGACAGCCCGATCTCCTCGGCGACCTCCCGGCGGGCGGCGCGCTCGAAGCTCGTCTCGCCCGGCTCGAGGTGGCCGCCGGGCTGCACCCAGAAGCGCCCCTTGCGATGCCACACGAGCGCCACGTGCTCGCCCGGCGCATCGATCACGACGGCGCTCGCGGTGAGGTGCCGCGGCCCGCCCTCACGGTGCAGAGCTGCGGGTGAGCCCTCCAGCAGGTGGAGGTACTGCCGGGCGAGACCCTGGTCCGGAGCGGAGGCGAGCTCCGCCCGGGCCTCATCGAGACGGTCAGCGGTCATCGGAAGGACCGGGATCGCCGTCCTCGTCCCCGCGCGAGCCGTCGCCGTCGGCACCGCCGGCGCTGTCGCCGTCGGTGCCGCCGCTGCCGCCGCTGCCGTCGTCGTTCCCGCTCTCGCTGCGGCTGTCGTCCGTGCTGCCGGTGGTGGTCCCGTCCTCGTGCGGACGCACCCCGCCCGCGCCGTCCTCGCGCGGGACGGAGGAGGAGACCTCGCCGCTGAGCAGACGCTCCAGCTCGGCGTCGAAGTCCGTGGGGATCTCCACGTCGGCCAGCCCGTCAGCAGCGTCCTCCGCGACGTCCTGCGGGGACTGCGGAGCCTGCGGGCGCCCGGAGAGGACCTCCGCCGTCGGCAGCAGGTCCGGGTGGTCCCACTTCGCTTCGCGGCCCTCCTCGCCCTCCGTGGCCAGCACGCTCTCCCACCAGGAGAGCGCCTCGCGCACGCGGCGGGGCCGCAGCTCGATGCCGATGGTCCGAGCCAGCATCTCCTCGGCAGGACCGCCCGAGGCGCGACGCCGGCGCAGCACCTCGCGCATCGCGTCGAGCTCGGGAAGCTTCCCCTCCAGCGCCTGGGTGGTCACATGGTCCACCCACGCCTCGATCAGGGCCAGCGTGGTCGCGAGCTCCTGGAGAGCCCGCTCCTGCGAAGCCCGCCGGGTGAAGACGAACATGTCCTCGGGACGGCGCGCCTGCATCGCCTGCGGATCGGAGAGGTCCAGATCCCGCACCATCTCGTCGAGGGCGTCGAGGTCCAGCGTGATGCCGCGCGCGTAGTCCTCGATCGCCGAGAACAGGGCCTTGCCGAGCCACGGCGCCGCGGAGAACAGAGCGGCATGGGCGATCTCGCGGGAGGCGAGGAAGATGCGGGCCGCGCCCGGATCCAGCGAGTGCGCGGAGATCAGGTCGTCGACGTTGGACGCGACCAGAGCGGGCTCGCCGTCGCGGCCCAGCGGCAGGGACAGGTCCGTGGTGCCGGCGACCTCGCGAGCGAGCGACCCGATCGCGTGGCCGAACTGGACGCCGAACATGGTGCCGCCGATGCGCTCCATCATCCCGGCCGGGTCCCCGGGCATGCCCGTGCCTGCGAGCCCCGCCATGTCCTCCATGCCTTCCATGCCGCCCAGCTGACCCATCTGAGAGGCGATGGCCTCGCCGATGGCGCCGGCCATGTAGCGGGCCACCGGCTCCACGATGCTCTTCCAATGAGGGAGCGTGCGGTGCAGCCAGGTGCCGCGGCTGAAGACGCCGAGCTCGGTGGACGGCACGTCGATCGAGAGCGCCGGGTCCAGCCACAGCCGGGCGACCTGCGCGGCCTGGCGCAGGTCGGAGATCTGCGCGGGGGTGGGGTCGGGGTCCCCGGGAGTCCCGGTGGGCTCCGGAGCGCCGGGGATGCCCGTCATCCCGGCGGCCGTGCGTCGAGCGATGTCCTCGGCCATCTGCCAGTTCACGGGATTGTCTCCCTGAGCGGTGAACATGCTCTGCATCTGCGCGGCGGCGGCTCGCAGCTGCGCCGGGTCCTGCGGAAGGTTCGCCTGCTCGGCCAGTGCCGAGAGGTCCAGTCCGTCCAGAGCGCCCTCGGGCAGGGCGTCCCCGAAGGTCTCCTTGAGGAAGCGCTTGAGCGCTTCCTCGTCCATATCGCCGGGTCCGCCCGGGATCGGATCAGTGTTCATGGCCACCTCCAGGAGTCTGTGGGGCGTACAGCGTACCGAGCGCGGCTGGGGGAAGGTCGAACACGTCGGTGTGGGGCACAATGTCGGGGTGATAGACGACCAGCCCCGGCCGACCCGTGCACGCCGGGCCCGTGCGGCGATCTCCCGTTCCGTCGGGGACGCGCAGCTCGCGCACCCCTGGGTCGCCCTGCCCGCGATGGTGCTGCTGTGCCTGATGATCCTCGGCGCCTCGCTGATGCCCGTGCCCTATGTCATCGAGCGGCCCGGCCCCGCGATCGACGTGCTCGGCGAGTACGACGAGGAGCAGATCCTCACGATCGACGGCGCCGAGACCTACGCGACCGACGGATCGCTCATGATGACCACCGTCTCCGTGGACGGCGGGCCCGGATACCGGGTCACCCCGGTCGAGGTCGTCGCCTCCTGGTTCGACCGTTCCTCGTCCGTTCTGCCCCGTGAGGCGCTCTTCCCCGAGGGGCAGACCCGCGAGCAGACCGCCCTGACCAACACTGTCGCGATGACCACCTCCCAGCAGGGCGCGGTCGCCGTGGCGCTCGGCGAGCTGGGCATCGACTACGACCCGGTCATGATGATCGCGGGCGTCGAGCAGGGCGCCCCGGCCGAGGGCACCTTGGAGGCCGGGGACGTGGTCCTGTCCGTGGACGGCGAGACGGCCTCGGACGTCACGGGCTTCCAGGAGCTGGTGCGCGCCACGCCCGAGGGCGAGGGGATCCCGATGCGCGTGCGCCGCGGGGACGAGGAGCTGGACCTGGAGGTGCCCGCCGAGACCGTGGACGGCGCCCCGCGCATGGGCGTCGCGCTCGACATCGGCTACGACTTCCCGCTCGACGTGGACATCGCCGTGGGCGACATCGGCGGACCGAGCGCCGGGACGATGTTCTCGCTGTCGGTCTACGACGAGCTGACTCCCGGAGCGCTCACCGGCGGGCACCGCATCGCCGGCACCGGAACCCTCTCCGAGGACGGCACCGTCGGCGCGATCGGCGGGATCCGGCAGAAGATGGTCGGCGCCGACGAGCAGGACGCCGAGTTCTTCCTCGCCCCCTCCACCAACTGCGATGAGGTGGTCGGGTACGAGCCCGACGGCCTGGACGTGGTCGCCGTCTCGGACTTCGACGGCGCCCTGGAGGCGGTCGAGACGATCGCCGAGTCCGGCAGCACCGCCGGACTCCCCACCTGTGATGACGTCGTCGAGACGTCGGATGACGAGAACTGATGAGCAAGCGCAACCGCCGCCGTACACCGCCCAAGCCCACCGTCGTGCTCGATTTCGGGGGAGTGCTCAGCGCCGGGCACGATCCCGTGCCGAGCATCCACGAGCTGCTCGGCGGCGACATCGACGCCCTGCGGGATCAGCTGTGGGCCGAGCGCGCCGCCTACGACCAGGGCGCCAGCTCAAGAGAGGAATACTGGAGCGCGGTGGCCGCGGCCAGCGGCGTGGAGCAGCTCTCGGAGGCCGAGATCGACGAGCTGCAGGCGGCCGACAACCGCTACTTCCTGCGCCTGGATCCCGCCGCACGTGAACTGATCCACGACCTCGCCCGCAACGGCGTGCGCCTGGCTCTGCTGTCCAACGCCTCCGAGAGCTTCGGCGAGGCCGTGCGCCGCGCGGACTGGTTCGAGGCGTTCACGATCGCGGTGATCTCCGGGGAGGAGCGCGCGGTGAAACCCGACCGGGAGCTCTACGAGGTGCTGCTGGACGTGCTCTCGCACGAGACCGGGGGAGTGTCCATCCCGTCGGCCGTGATCTTCTTCGACGACCGCCAGGAGAACGTCGACGCGGCGCGCGCTCTCGGGATCGATGCGCACCTGTGGCCGCGCAACGGCGAGGAGCGCGCCGAGGGCGCCGAGCACGGCGCCCAGATCGCCCGTCGGGTGCTGGCCGAGCGGGGCGTCCCGCTGGACTGAGCGCCCAGCCGGCACGGAGAGCGGCGCCCCTCACCCTGCTGAGGGTGCGGGCGTGATCGGCGGGGTAGAGTCGGACACCGAGATACCGCCCGTGCGGCGCCGAGACGGCGCGCCGGTGAGAATCCCCAGACCCCTCTCCGAACAGGAACACGAGTTGGCTGAATTCATCTACTCCATGTACAAGGCCCGGAAGGCCGTGGGAGACAAGCTCATCCTCGATGACGTCTCCATGAGCTTCTACCCGGGTGCCAAGATCGGCATGGTCGGCCCCAACGGCGCCGGCAAGTCGACGATCCTGAAGATCATGGCCGGGCTCGATCAGCCCAGCAACGGCGAGGCACGCCTCTCGCCCGGATACAGCGTCGGGATCCTCCTGCAGGAGCCCCCGCTGGACGAGTCCAAGACCGTCCTGGAGAACGTCCAGGAGGGCATGGGCGAGCTGTTCAAGAAGGTCCAGCGCTTCAACGCCATCGGCGAGGAGATGGGCGAGCCCGACGCCGACTTCGACGCGCTGATGGCCGAGATGGGCACGCTCCAGACCGACATCGACGCCGCGAACGGCTGGGACCTCGACTCCCAGCTCGAGCAGGCGATGGATGCGCTGCGCTGCCCGCCCGGCGACGAGCCGGTCACCCACCTCTCCGGTGGTGAGCGTCGCCGCGTGGCGCTGTGCAAGCTGCTCCTGGAGAAGCCCGACCTGCTGCTGCTGGACGAGCCCACCAACCACCTCGACGCCGAGAGCGTGCTGTGGCTGGAGCAGCACCTCACGCAGTACGAGGGCGCCGTCATCGCCATCACCCACGACCGGTACTTCCTGGACCACGTGGCTCAGTGGATCGCCGAGGTCGACCGCGGCCACCTGTACCCCTACGAGGGCAACTACTCCACCTATCTCGAGAAGAAGGAGGAGCGCCTCAACGTCCAGGGCAAGAAGGACCAAAAGCTCGCCAAGCGCCTCAAGGAGGAGCTGGAGTGGGTGCGGTCCAACGCCAAGGGCCGCCAGGCGAAGTCCAAGTCGCGTCTGGCGCGCTACGAGGAGATGGCCGCGGAGGCCGAGCGCACCCGCAAGCTCGACTTCGAGGAGATCACCATCCCGCCGGGCCCGCGGCTGGGCAACCAGGTGATCGATGCCAAGGACCTCAAGAAGGGCTTCGGCGAGCGGGTGCTCATCGACGGGCTCTCCTTCACCCTGCCGCCCAACGGCATCGTCGGTGTGATCGGCCCCAACGGCGTCGGCAAGACGACGCTGTTCAAGACCATGGTGGGCCTGGAGCCGCTGGACGACGGCGAGCTGAAGATCGGCAAGTCCGTGCAGATCAGCTACGTCGACCAGAACCGGGAGAACATCGACCCGGACAAGAACCTCTGGGAGGTCGTCTCCGACGGACTGGACTTCATCCAGGTCGGCAAGGTCGAGATCCCCTCGCGCGCCTATGTCAGCCAGTTCGGGTTCAAGGGCCCGGACCAGCAGAAGAAGGCCGGGGTCCTCTCCGGTGGTGAGCGCAACCGCCTGAACCTGGCGCTGACCCTCAAGCAGGGCGGCAACGTGCTGCTGCTCGATGAGCCCACGAACGACCTGGACGTGCAGACCCTCGGCTCGCTGGAGAACGCCCTGCTGGAGTTCCCCGGCTGCGCCGTGGTCGTCTCGCACGACCGCTGGTTCCTGGACCGGGTCGCGACCCACATCCTGGCCTACGAGGGCACCGAGGAGAACCCCGCGAACTGGTACTGGTTCGAGGGCAACTTCGAGGCCTACCAGGAGAACAAGGTGGCCCGCCTGGGTGAGGACGCGGCGCGTCCGCACCGCGTCACCTACCGTCGCCTCACCCGCGACTGAGGTTCTCCCTGAGCACCCGAGCACCTGAGTGCTCGAGTGCCCCAGCACCCCGCGATCCGTCCGTGCAGGACGGGCCGCGGGGTGCTCCGCGTCCGGGTGATCAGCGTCCGGGTGGGCACGCGGCTGGACAGCGTCCCGGATCGCGCACCATCGGCCGTGGAGCCGCGCTCCACGGCCGCTATGAGCGCTGCTCGTGCCGGCACAGTGAGCGGGACGGGGAGAACGAGGTCCCCTCGCCGGTCCCGCTGCTGCGTGGGGATGGCGACCGCTGGGCTGCACGGTTCGCGCTCACGGGGTCCGGTGTGGTGGGGTGCTCGGTGCGGGTCACTCCGCAGCACGCGGTGCTCGCCCGCCGCGCAGAGCTCGGGCCGGTCGCCACCGCCTGAACCGCCAGACATCCCGATCGGAAGGTCCTGCCCTCGTGCCGACCCGTCGTCAGCTCCTCGTCTCCGCCGCCGCGCTCGGCCTGGCAGGCTCCGGCACCCTCGCCGCCTGTTCGAGGGGCGAGCCGGTCGAGATCGACGATGCCGAGGCGCTGCGCATGCGGGTGTGGGACGACGCCGCGGCCTCCGCCTACGAGGACTCCCTGGAGGCGTTCACCGAAGAGACCGGCATCGCGGTGCACGTCGAGGTGATGGTCTGGGACGACTACTGGAAGCAGCTGCCGCTGGACATCGCCGGCGAGTCCCTGCCGGACGTGCTGTGGATGAACACCGCCAACCTTGCGGAGGCGCAGGAGAGCGGCCAGCTGCTCGAGGTCGGGGAGCCGCTGGGGAGGCTGGTCTCCCAGTGGGAGGACGTCGCCACCGACCTCTACCGCCTCGAGGACGGGATCTGGGGCGTGCCCCAGTTCTGGGACCAGAGCATCCTGATCGCCCAGGACGAGCTGGTCGCCGACGCCGGCGGAGACCCTTCGGCGCTGGCCTTCGACCCCGGCGCCTCGAGCGATCCGCTGCGGGACCTCGCCCGCGAGATCACGACCGACGGCGAGGGCCTGCACCCGGGGGACGAGGACTTCGACGCCGCGTCCCGAACCGCCTTCGGCTTCGGGGCGCACGTGGACCGCTCGGCCGTGCTGGGCCCCTTCGTGGCCGGGCACGGCGGCACCTGGCAGGACGAGGACGGGAAGTTCGTCTTCGCTTCCGAGGAGGGCATCGGCGCCGTGCAGTACCTCGCGGATCTCGCGTCGGAGCATCTCGCCCCCGCGGGGAAGGAGACCGTCGAGGACGCGGGTCTGTGCCAGAGCCTGTTCCTCGAGGGGAAGCTCGGCCTGCTGCAGACGGGCACCTACGACCTGCATGCCCTCGCAGGCGGCATCGAGGACGCCTTCGAGTGGAGCGTCCACCCGGTGGTCGCCGGCCCCGATGGCTCCCGGCCTCTGGTGCACGCCGTCGCTGCCGTGGGCGTGGATCCGGACGACGACGACCGTCGGACGGCGATCGAGAAGCTGCTCACCTGGCTCGGCGGCATCGACGGCCAGCGGCCGCTGGTCGAGAACCGGGTCGGGATCCCGGCGCACCGCGAACTGCACGGAGCCTGGCAGGAGGCCTGGACCGACGAGGGCGTCGATGTCTCGGCGCTGGAGTCGGTGCCCGACGAGGTCGCGCTCCCGGAGCACGGCATCCGCTCCGCCGAGGGCACGGGGGCTGCTCTGCCGCTCATCGCGGAGATCTTCACCGGGTCCTCGAGCGCCGAGGACGCCCTTCCGAAGGCTCAGGACGAGGCACGCGCCGCGATGGGGTGAGCCGGTCAGCGCCGCTTCTCAGCACTGCCCCCGCGCAGGCACCCGCGCTGAGGGATCAGGTGCGGTCCTTCACCCGGATCATGCCCTCCTGGGTGACCGTCGCGACCAGATCCCCGGCGCGGTCGAACACCTGGCCGTGGGTGAGGCCGCGACCGCCGGCGGCCGACGGGGAACGCTGCACGTACAGCAGCCATTCGTTGGCGTCGACGTGGCGGTGCCACCAGATCGCGTGATCGATCGTGGCCATGCGCAGCCCCGGCGTCATCCAGCTCAGGCCCTGCCGGCGCAGGATCGGCTCGAACGGCGTGTAGTCGCTCGCGAAGGCGAGGATCGCGTCATGCAGCAGCGGATCGGCCTCGACCGGCGCGAGGGTGCGCATCCACACCATCTGGGTGTCCGCGGCGTCGGACGCGGGATCCGGGCGCAGGTAGATCGGATCGGTGACATGGCGGATGTCGATCGGGCGCTGCGTGGCCCAGTAGCGGGCCACGGGATGGTCGATGCCGTCGAGCACCTGCGCGGTGGTGGGGAGCCCTTCGGGATCGGGAGCGTCGGGAGCGCGCTCCTGGTGCTCGAGCCCGTCCTGCTGCTCCTGGAACGATGCGGTCATCGCGAGGATGGTCCGCTCAGCCTCCTCGGGCGTGCGCCCGGGCTGCGTCGCCAGCACCCGGCGCACGGAGAAGGAGTTGCCGTCGCGGAGCGCGTCGACCTGGAAACGGATCGGGTGCCCCGGGTCTCCGGGGGCGAGGAAGTAGGAGTACATCGAGTGGATGCGTCGGCCCTCGGGCACCGTGCGGCCCACCGCGGCCACCGCCTGCCCCATCACCTGCCCGCCGAACACGTGCCCGCCCGGCTGCGGCGAGGAGTCCGCTTCGTAGGCCGCGACCGTCGCGGGGGTCGCGAAGGCGGGGTCGACCACGATCTCGCGCACGTCCAGCAGATCGATCAGGCCCGCGGCGACGGCGGCGGGGTCACAGGGGGTTCCGGTCATGGCATCGATCGTACTGGGCCGGAACGCCCTACGATGCTGACCATGGCAGATACCGCTCACACCCCGCATGCCCGTCATCTCGACATCGACGTCCCCGTCCGCTGGACGGATCTGGACGCCTACGGGCACGTGAACAACGCCGCCATCGTGAGGCTGCTCGAGGAGGCCCGCATCGGCGCCTTCTGGCCCGCGCCCGAGGACCAGGTCGCGCTCGGCGCCCCGGCCCCCGCAGCGGCCCTTCCGGGAGGCGGCGCCGGGTCATCGATCAGCACGGTGATCGCCTCGCAGCGCATCGAGTACGTGCGTTCGCTGAGTCACCGTCGTGATGGCGCGGTGGTGCGGCTGTGGCTGTCCCGGCTGGGCGGAGCCAGTCTGAGCGTGGACTACCTGGTCCTCACGCGGGACGACCCGGAGGGGGAGCGACCCTACGCCCGTGCCCGCACCGTGGTCGTCATGGTCGACGCCGCCACAGGCGCCCCCGTGCGGCTGGACGGGCAGACCCGCAGCGAGCTGCAGCAGTTCCAGGGCGAGCCGCTGACCTTTCGGGACTGAGGTCGTCAGGCGTGCTCGGCGGGACAGCTCAGGTGAGGTGGTCCGGGATGGTCCGCCCGGATGCGGGGGCCTCGCCGCCGTCGACGGTGTTCACCAGCGAATGCGCGGCGCGCTCGAGGTAGTCCCACAACGTTTCCGCATGCAGCGGCGGCAGCTCGAGCGAGTCCATCGCCACGCGCATGTGGTGCAGCCAGGCGTCCCGCGCCGCGGGGGAGACGGGGAAGATCGCATGGCGCATCCGCAGACGGGGATGGCCGCGCGTCTCGCCGTACGTCTTGGGGCCGCCCCAGTACTGCTCGAGGAAGGTGCACAGGCGCACCCGGGCACCGTCGAGGTCGTCCTCGGGATACATCGGCTTCAGCAGCGGGTCCTCGGCGACGCCGTCGTAGAAGCGGTCCACCAGCGTCTCGAAGGTGGAGTGGCCGCCCACCGCCTCGTAGAAGCTGATCTGGTCGCGCGCTGTGGTCATCGAGGGCTCCTGGTGGGGCTCGGAGGTCGGATCAGGACTGGACGGCTTCGGTGAAGCGGGGCAGGGCGAAGCCGATGCCGGCGTCCGTGAAGGCCGCCCGAACCCGGCCGCGCAGCTCGCGCTCGACGCCCCACTGCTCACCGGGAGCGGTCTGGATGATCACTCGCCGCTGGTAGCGGTTGCCGTCCATATCGAGCATGCCACTGATCGACGCGGCGGACTGCAGCACATCGGTCCAGTCGGGATCCTTCGCGAGCTGCTCGGTGACCGTGGTGAGCACGTCGGTCACCGCACGATCGTCGGCGCCCGCGTCGATGTCCAGCACCACGACGGCATTGGAAAAGCCGCGGGAGTAGTTGCCGGTGCGGACGATCTCGCCGTTGCGGACCGTCCACAGCACGCCGTCGACCCCGCGCACCTGGGTGACACGCAGGTTGATGCCCACCACGGTGCCCTCGGCGTATTCGAGGTCCACGTAGTCGCCCACGGCGATGATGTCCTCGAAGAGCATGACGATGCCGGCGACGACGTCCTTGATGATCGTCTGGGCACCGATGCCGGCCGCCAGGCCGATCACGCCCAGCGAGGCGATCACCGGCGCGATGTTCACCCCGATCTTGTCCAGGATCATGACCAGTGCCACGGCCCAGATGATCAGGTGCGCCACGTTGCGGGCGACGCTCGAGAGGGTCTCGGCTCGCTGCTCCCGCCGCGCCTGCGCCGCCTTCTGGGCACGCGCATCACGCTTGACGACGCTCCCGGCGACGCTCGAGAGCTTCGTGCCGGAATCGGCCATGGTGCGGAAGAACCGTCGCAGCAGCCAGCTGGCGACCATGCTGGCCGCCGTGGCGGCGACGAGGATGACCACGATCAGCACTCCGCTGCTGGTCAGCCATCGCACCAGGGAATCCATCATGCTCAGTGCTTGGTCGGTGCCGGGATCGGCGAGAAATGGTCCGAGTTCGAAGGTCTCCTCAGGCATGGTCCCGACCATAACGCCCCCCGGTGCGCAGAGCCTGGAGAGCAGGGGCCAGCAGCAGTCCGACGAGATAGAGGCCACCGAGGACGATCGTGAGGACGCCGACCGGCAGATCCGTGGGCAGCACGTGCTGGGCCACGAGATCCGCACCGGACAGCAGCACCGCCCCCATCGCAGCACTCGCCGCGAGCGGGATGCCCGTCCCCGCGACGAGGCGCTTCGCGAGCTGCGGGGCGGACAGCGCGACGAAGGCGATCGGTCCGGACAGCGCCGTGACGGCCGCGACCAGCACGACCGCCAGCAGCAGGATCCGGCGCCGGGTGCGCTCCACGGAGACGCCGTGCACGGAGGCCATGTCGTCGCCGAGCTCGAGCTGCTGCATGACCGGGACGCAGAGCAGCAGGCCCGGCACCGCGACCACCAGCAGGATCAGCACCGGCAGCATGCCGGCCCAGTCCACGAGCGCGAGCGATCCCGCACCCCACATGCTCGCCGCCATCGCGACCTCGTCCTGCGCCTGGAGCAGGATCCACACGTTCAGGGCGTTGAGCATCGCCGAGGCGCCGATGCCCACCACGATCAGCCGGAACCCCTGCACGCCGTCGCGGCGGGCCAGCAGGTACACGATCACGGCGGTGCCGATCCCTCCCAGCAGGGCGCCGAGGGTGTTCGCGGCCCCGCCGAGGGTCCCAGCCAGCGCAGGCGGTGCGACCAGCGTCAGCAGCAGCACGCCGGTGTACGCACCGGTCGAGAAGCCCAGCACGTCGGGGGAGCCCAGGGGGTTGCGGGTGAGGGTCTGGAAGATCGCTCCGGACAGCGCCAGGGCCGCGCCGAACACGAGGGCCGCCAGGGCTCGTGGCATCCGCCACTCCAGCACGATCGTGCTCGCGAAGCCGCCTCGTCCCGCGAGCGCCTGCAGCAGCTCGGGCAGGGTCAGCGGGAAATCGCCGCGGGACAGCGCGAGCAGCGTGAGCGCCACGGCGATCACGCTCAGCGCCACGGTGACGAGACGCCGCCGAGCACGTCGGGCGGTGAGCACCGGGGCGGAGGTCGAGGCCACGGCGGTCCGCGCGGGCGCCGACTGCGGGGCAGGGTTCCGTGCGTTCACAGCCCGCTCGCCCGTCGGCGTCGGACCAGGAGGATCAGCACCGGTGCACCGATCAGTGCGCTCACCACGCCCACCGGCACCTCGCCGGGCCAGACCACCACGCGGGCGAGGACGTCGGCGAGCACCATGATCGCCGCGGAGAGCAGCGCGGCCAGCGGCAGCAGTCGGGTCTGGTCCGGTCCCACCACCCAGCGGGCGACGTGCGGTGCCATCAGCCCCAGGAACACGATCGGGCCGGCCAGGGCGGTCGCGGAACCGGCGAGCAGCGTGATCGTGAGGACCAGGAGGAGTCGGGTGCGGTGGACGTCAGCGCCCAGGGAGGCGGCCATGTCGTCCCCGAGGGAGAGCGCGTTCATCGGGCCGGCCAGGGCGATCGCGAGCACGAGCCCGAGCGCGGCCACGGGGAGCGCGGGCAGGGCGGTCTCCCATCCGCGCTGCGAGAGATCGCCGCTCTCCCAGAGCAGCAGGATCGAGTACTCCCGCGGGTTCGACAACCGGAAGGCGGAGGTGAGGCCCGCCAGCACCGCACCGAGCGCGACACCGGCGAGGGTGAGGCGCTCGGGCGTGATCACCCCGGCGCCCAGCGTGCCGATCATGAACACGCCGAGCGTGGCGATCAGGGCGCCGAGCAGGCTCGCGCCGACGAAGAGCGCGGGGGAGGAGACGCCCAGCAGCACGATCACGAGGACGACCGCGAAGGCGGCGCCGGCGTTCACCCCGAGGATGCCGGGCTCGGCGAGCGGGTTGCGGGTGAGCACCTGCATCAGGGCCCCGGCCAGCCCGAGCGCGGCGCCCGCGGCGAGGGCGATCACCGTGCGCGGCAGGCGCAGATCGACCACGGCCGAATAGTCCTGCACCGGCAGGTCGAGAGCGGCGGCGCGCTGCAGCGACGTCTGGTCGGAGCCGAGGTGGGTGAGGGCATCGACGAGGATCCTGCTCACCGCAGTCGGCGACACCAGGCGCGAGCCGACGTACAGGCTGGCTGCACTGAACAGGAGCAGGGCGCACAGCGCGAGCAGGGTCGCGGCGGCGAGCCGCGGCCGCAGCGCGGAGGCCCCGGTCCGCGAGCGCGGCGGGGCGAGGGGTGAGCGTCCGGTCACAATCTGCTTTCGGAGGGGAGGAGGGCTCTGTCGGCCCCGTGTTCGGTAAGGGTAGCCTGACCTTTGGTCCAGTCGGGGCCGCCCTTCACCTCACGGAGCACCCATCATGATCCCTCGCCGTTCACTCCTGACCGTCCTCGTGGCCGGTTCCACCCTCGCACTGGCCGCGTGCAGCGACTCCGAGAACGCGCCCGACGCGGAGCGCACCGCGGCGGGCGACGCAGGGGGCGGCACCTTCCCGGCCACCGTCGAGACGGCCTTCGGCGCCATCACGGTCGACCAGGCGCCTCAGCGTGTCGTGGCACTGGGCTGGGGCGACGCGGAGACCGCGCTCGCGCTCGGCGTCGAGCCGGTCGGCGCCTCGGACTGGCTCGCCTTCGGCGGCGAGGGCGTCGGCCCCTGGGCGGAGGGTCTGTACAGCGAGGCCCCCACGATCATCGAGACCCTCGAACCCTCCTACGAGGCGATCGCCGCGCTGAAGCCCGACCTGATCCTGGACGTGAAGAGCTCCGGGGAGCAGGACCGCTACGACCGCCTCAGCCAGATCGCCCCCACGATCGGCGTCCCCGAGGGCGGCGAGAACTACCTCACCACCCCCGAGCAGCAGCTGACGATGATCGCCCAGGCGCTCGGCGTCCCCGACGCCGCCCAGGCCCTGCAGGAAGAGGTCGACTCGCTGTTCCGGGAGGCCGCCTCCGCGCACGAGGACTGGGCCGGGAAGACGGTCACCGCGGCAACGCGCAGCTCCGAGGGCTGGGGCGCCTATATCGACGGGACCGAGCGCGTGGAGTTCCTCGAGCGCCTCGGCTTCGTCCTCTCGCCGAAGATCGCGGAGCTGCCGGCTTCCGCCACCGGATTCTCCGTCGACATCTCGGCCGAGCAGCTGGACCTCTACGATGCCGATCTCATCGTGGCCTTCCCGATCTACCTCGACGCCACGGAGATCAGCGAGGACCCGCAGTGGCAGCAGATCCCTGCGGTCGCTGACGGCCGCGCGCTGGTCCTGGGCGGGGACCTGTCCTCGGCGTATTCGCTGGGCTCCGTGCTCTCGACGAAGTTCGCCGTGGAGAAGATGGTGCCGCTGCTCGAGGAGACGCTCGACGCCTGAGCCCTCGTGGACGCCGACGGGCGCCGCGCNNGCGCGGCGCCCGTCGGCGTCCGGTGGGTCCTAGCCGATGTCCACGGCGCGCACGCGCTCCTGCCGGGCCACGGTGTCGCGACCCTCGATGATCAGGCGGCGCAGGCCGAAGGGCGCCTCCTCCGCATCGGCGAGCCAGGCATCGGCGTCGTCGAGCACGCCCTGGCCGCCGTAGGACGACGGGAAGTAGCCCGCCACCAGACGGTTGGCGATCTCGTTCGAGCGCTCCGCCCACACCCGGCCGATCATCGCGAAGTAGCGCTGGCGGTACGGGGCGAGGAGAGACTCGTCGACCACTCGGCGGAAGCCCAGGATCACCGCGGTGATGGACTCGTTGGCGAGCGTGTCCTTCTCGACCGTGCGGCGCCAGGCCTTCGCCTTGGAGACCTCGGTGGGCAGCGCGGCCTTCGCGGTCAGGGCGCTCTTGCGGCCGGACTGGGTGTCGTCCGAGGCGAGCTGCTCGTCGATGCCGGCGACGTCGATCCCGCCGAGCACGGCGAGGGAGATCACGAGCTTCCAGCGCAGGTCGGTGTCGATCGTGCGGGCGGGCAGCGTGATCGAACCGCCCAGCAGGCCCTCGAGGGTCTCGCGGTGCGCCTCGGTGCGGGCGAGGCGTGCGAACGTCTCGAGGAACTGCAGCTGTGCGTCCGACCCGGCCTCGGCGGCCTCCGCGAGCTCCCAGACAGCGCTCGCCGCGGTCTCCGTGCGCAGCACGCGCTGGTCGGGGCTGGCGTACGGCCCGGCCACCGACTCCAGCTGCTGCAGCAGCGTGCGGTTCACCGACGAGGACTGCTCCCCGGTGATGTGGGCGAGCACGAGCTGCTGGTAGCGACGGCTGGGCAGCTCTCCGTCGCGCACCATGTCCCACGCCGAGGACCACAGCAGGGTGCGCGCCAGCGGGTCGTCCAGATCGCGCAGGTGCTCCATCGTGACGGCGAGGGAGGCGTCGTCCAGGCGGATCTTCGCGTAGGCGAGATCGCCGTCGTTGACGAGCCACAGGTCCGCGCGCTCGCCGACCAGCTCGGGCACCTCGGTGCGCTCGCCGTCGACGTCGATCTCCACGGTGGTGGTGCGGGCGAGCCTGCCGTCCTGCAGCGTGAAGCCGCCCACCTGCAGACGGTGGGGGCGCAGCGTCGGGTGCTCCTCGGGGGCGGTCTGCTCGATCGTGAAACGGCGGACCGTGCCGTCCTCGTCGCGCTCGATCAGCGGTCGCAGGGTGTTGACCCCGGCGGTCTGCAGCCACAGTCGCGACCAGGATCTCAGGTCACGACCGCTGGTCGCCTCGAGCTCGGACAGCAGGTCCGAGAGCTCGGTGGTGGACCAGGCGTGCTTCACGAAGTAGGCGCGCACGCCGGCGAAGAACTCGTCCCGGCCCACGTAGGCCACCAGCTGGCGCAGCACCGAGGCACCCTTGGCGTAGGTGATGCCGTCGAAGTTGGTCTCCACCGCTTCGAGGTCCACCATGTCGGCGACGATCGGGTGGGTCGAGGGCAGCTGATCCTGCTGGTAGGCCCACACCTTCTCAGCGAGCGCGAAGGTGGTCCAGGCGTCGGTCCAGCGGGTGACCTCGGCGCTCGCGAGCGTCGAGGCGTACTCGGCGAAGGACTCGTTCAGCCACAGGTCGTCCCACCAGCGCATGGTGACCAGGTCGCCGAACCACATGTGGGCGAGCTCGTGGAGGATCGTGAGGTCGCGGCGCTCGCGCACGGCGTCGGAGACCTCGGAGCGGAACACGTAGGACTCCACGTACGTGATCGCCCCGGGATTCTCCATCGCGCCCATGTTGTATTCGGGCACGAACACCTGGTCGTACTTGCGGAACGGGAAGTCCTGGTCGAAGGCCTCCTCGTAGAAGTCGATGCCGGCTGCGGTCACGTCGATGACGTTCTGCGCGTCGACGTGCCCGGCGAGCGAGGCCCGGGCGAAGACTCCCATCGGCACGGTGCGCCCGTCACGGGTGGTGACCTCGCCGGTGCCGCCCTGGTAGTTGCCGGCGATCAGTGCGACGAGGTACGTGGAGATCCGCTCAGTGGGATCGAAGACCCAGGTCGCTGAACCCGCACCGGCCGGGGTCGGTGCCGGCGCCGGGGCATTGGAGATGACCCGCCAGTGGTCCGGCGCGGTCACGGTGAGCTGATAGGTGGCCTTGAGGTCGGGCTGCTCGAAGCAGGCGAACATGCGGCGTGCGTCCGAGACCTCGAACTGGGTGTAGAGATACACCTCGTCATCGACCGGGTCCACGAAGCGGTGCAGCCCCTCACCGGTGTTCATGTAGGTGCCCTCGGCGAGGATGCGCACGACGTTCTCGCCCTCGGCGAGGGCGGGAAGGCGAACGCGGGCACCGTCGAAGCGGGAAGCGGGCTCGGCCAGCAGCTCGCCGTTGAGCTCGATCTCGGTCACCGCCTTCGCGATGAGGTCCACGAAGGTCTCCTGCGCGGAGCTGGAGGAGAAGCGGAGGGTGGTCTCGGTGAGGAACGTCTCCGGGCCGGTCGTGAGGTCCAGACGGATGTCGTAGGAATCGGTGCTGAGGAACGAGGCGCGGCTGCGGGCCTCGTCGCGAGTGAGGTTCTCGAATGCCATCGAGCCATCCTGCCACCCTCGACCGGACGATCCGTGACGAATGGCGAAGGAGCCGCGACCGCTTCCGCTCCGGCGCCTGCTCACCGTCGGGTCAGGTCGAGATCCCAGGTGTAGTGCTCCGGCAGTGTGGGCAGCGGCCAGGAGGGGTCCGGGAAGAAGTACTCGTAGCCGGCGGAGAAGGGGTAGGTCCATTCGGCGATGTGCTGCTCCGCCTCACGGCCGGCGGCCCGGATCGAGGCGATCTCCTCGGCGCTGAAGTAGCCGGTGCGCTCGGCGCCCTCGAGCTCGTCCTCGTCCTTGTAGTGCCAGTCCCGGCGCGGCAGCACGACGAGGTCGAGCACCAGATCGCGAGTGCGCACGCCCTCCTCGGTCCGTTCGTAGGGGGTCTCGAGGTTGATGTAGTAGCAGCCCAGCGAGCCGTCGTCCTTGTAGAACAGCCAGATGGAGTAGGGCTTGTCCGGCAGGCCGATCATGAGGATCCCGTTGCCGGTCCACAGCTGCTTGGACTGCAGTCGGGGCGCGGTGAACATCCCCTCGTCGCCGGCGCGGCGCAGGGCGGCACCGGATTCGAGCACCGGCAGCAGCACTTCGGTGCCGGGTGCGATCCAGACGGCCACCCCGCGGTCGTCGTCCAGCACGACGGTGCCGGGGCGGACGGTGCGGGTGGGGTGCTGAGAGGTGTAGTAGGTCCAGGTCACCTGGTCGCCGGGCGACCAGCGCGGTGTGCAAGACATGGTGGTGATCCCGGCCGGGTCGGCCTCCACGGGCGCCCCGTACCGTCCGGCCACCGGGCCGGGGCTGCTCTGCCCGTGAAGGGGTAGGCGTATGGGGCGACCATACCGCGTCGTTCCCGGGCGACCGGGCGACGCGCCGTTCCCCGCAGCCGAGGAAGGACCCGGCGCGCGCCGGAGGGATCACTGCGCCGGAGGACCGGCGCCGGCCGGATCAGCCGGGGAGCGGGGCGCCGCGCAGCTGAGCGGCGAGCGGGCAGTCCATGGGATCGGCGTGGCCGAGACCCACCCGGTTCAGGTACCGGATGATGATCCCGTAGCTGCGGAGCAGGTTCGTCTCGGTATAGGTGATGCCGCGCTCGGCGCAGAACTCCTTGACGATCGGCTGCACCTTGCGCAGGTTCGCCGAGGGCATGCGGGGGAACAGGTGGTGCTCGATCTGCAGGTCGAGCCCGCCCATCGCCCAGTTCATCAGGCGCCCACCGGTGATGTTGCGGCTGGTGAGCACCTGGCGGCGCAGGAAGTCGACCTCGAGGCCCTTCGGGATCAGCGGCATCCCCTTGTGGTTCGGGGCGAACGAGCTGCCCATGTAGATGCCGAACACGGCCAGCTGCACGCCGAGGAAGGCGGCACCCATGCCCAGGCCGAGGGTCGCGAAGACGATCACCGGGAAGCCGATGAGGCGGGTCAGCACGAGGACCCCCTCGGCGGTGCGGTGCTTGACCCGCTCGGTGCGGAACACTGCGGAGATCGCCTCGTAGTGCATGACGAAGGCGAACAGGGACAGCACCGGGAAGAACGCCCATCCCTGACGCTTGGCGAGCCATCCCATGAAGCCGGTGCGCTCGCTGGCGTCTCCGGGGACGAAGACCAGGGCGCCGGCGGCGATGTCGCCGTCGCGGCCGATGGTGTTCGGGTTGGCGTGATGCTTGTTGTGCTTGCGGGTCCACCAGGCGATGCTCAGGCCCACCACGAAGTTGCCGATGATGCGGGAGAACCACTCGTTGCGCTTCCCGGAGGAGAAGACCTGTTGGTGCGCGGCGTCGTGGCCCAGGAAGGCGGCCTGGGTGAACAGGATCCCGAACAGTGCGGCGACGGCCAGCTGCCACCAGGTGCTCCCCAAGGTGAACAGCAGCGTGAAGGCCCCGCCGAGGGCCAGGGCGAGGAGGATGGTGCGCAGCACGTACGAGCGGACGTTGCGGCCCATCAGCCCCGCGTCCTTCACCCGTTGCGACAGCTCGAAGTAGTCCCTGGTCTGCGCGGCCGCTTGCGGCCGGACGGGGCGAGGTGCGGCTGTGGTCGTCATGCACATGACGCTAGGTGTCCACGGGGCAGGTGCGCGTCCCCCTGCGGAGCGCACCTGCACCCCCTACCCAGGTAGGGGGTCGGCGATCGGGATCTCTGCCGAGACGATGAATCCACCGCCAGCGCTGGGTCCGGCCTCGACGGTGCCGCCGAGCGCCGTGACCCGTTCGCGGGCGCCCGCGAGCCCGAGCCCGGAGCCGGGGATCGGATCCTGACCGGTGTCCGGAGCGGTGTTGGCGATCTCGACCAGCAGCGTCCCCGCCGACGGGACGACGCGCACTCTGATCGCGGCTCCTCGAGAATGGCGCAGCGCATTGCTGAGCGCCTCTTGCACCACGCGATAGGCGGTCAGACCCACCGTGGGCGGTACGTCGGCCGGAGACAGATCAGCGCTGATCGAGGCGCCGGTGGCGCGGCTCGCCTCGAGCAGCTCGGGGACGTCGCCCAGCCCGGGCATCGGCATCTCGTCGAGGGAGTCGTCGGTGCGCAGGGTCGCCAGCAGCGAACGCATCTCCCCGAGCGCCTGCCGGGAGGAGGCGGCGATGTCCTCGAACTCCTGCTCGGTCTGCGAGTCCATGCCCGGCAGACGGAACTTCGCGGTGCCGGCCTGCACGGTGATCACGGACATCGAATGGGCCACCACGTCATGCAGCTCGCGGGCGATGCGGCTGCGCTCCTCGAGCTCGTGGCGCCGACGCACCTGATCGGCGCTGAGGGTCTGCGCCTGCTCCACCTGACCGCTGACCAGCAGCCACTGGCGCACGGTGAGGCCCAGCAGCACCACGCCGCCGCTGATCGCCACGAGCACCACACCGTTGGTGGTGATCTCGCGCAGAGCATCCTCCGCGCGCATCCGCGGCTCGGTGATCAGCAGGGAGACCAGGGTGAGGAGGGCGCCGCCGGACCAGGCGGACACCGACCAGTACCAGCGGTGCAGGATCGCGAGCACCGTGAGCGTCACACAGTGCGCGAGCAGGGAGGTCACCGGCCAGGGCCAGGGGAGCGAGGCCTGCACCGGGGCGGTCACGAGCATCATGGACAGCGCTGCGAGCACGCTCAGGGCCAGACCCGCCCAGGGCCAGCGCACCGCGAGCAGCCCGGCCAGCGCCGCCGCGATCGAGACCAGCATGGCCGCCGCCGGGTGCACGTCGTAGAGGGCGGCCGTGACCGGCCAGCTGACCACCACCAGCACGAAGCTCACGAACGCGACCGTCATCCAGGTCCATGCCCCCTCGCGGACCCGAGTGTCCACGGCGCCGCCCGCGATCGACGGGAAGGGCGTGCGGCGAGGCGACCCGGGGACGGCGCCGCCCAGCAGCGGCGCGCTGACCACGATGTCCAACAGGGCGAGCGCATGGACCATCGCCGGGAACGAGAGCGCGAGGGCCAGACCGAGCACGAGCGCGAGAGCCCACTGGCCGGGGACCGGCATGCCGGAGTCCGGGAGGAAGCGCCCCCAGAACCAGAAGGTCAGCCCGCCCAGGGCGAGTGCGGCCCAGGCCACGGTCGCACCGACGGTGAGCACGCGCACCGGGAGCGCGATGAGAGCCTCGAAGGCGAGGTCGAGCCATCGCCGTGGATCGGTGACCAGGCGCAGCAGCCCGGTCGCGCCGCGCCCTCGCGCCTGGTACCTGGGTTCCCGCATCTCGAGCCCCCAGCGCCGCAGACGGCTGCGGTCGAGTCTCGCGAAGATGGAGGCCAGGGAAAGGGTCAAGGGGAACAGGAGCAGGCCGATCCAGACGAGCGCGAGCGCCGCCGAGACCGCGGCGAGCGGGAGCAGCAGCACGATCGAGAGCAGGGTGAGCGCGAGCCCGGGGAGCACGAGCGCGAGGTCATGGCCCAGGCGGCGCAGACTGTGGCGGTCAGGGACGAGGAACACTCAGGACTCCTCCCGGTGAGCGCGGATACTGTGTCCCCATGGTTCCTTCGAAGCAGTCCGCGACCCGTGTGCTGATCGTCGACGACCAGTCGATGATCCGCGGGGGCTTCGAAGCGCTGCTGAACGCGCAGGAGGGGCTGGAGGTGGTCGGGACCGCGGCGGACGGCGCCGGGATCACCGAGGTGGTGCGTCGGACCAGGCCCGACGTGGTGCTGATGGACATCCGCATGCCCCATGTGGGCGGGCTCGATGCCACGCGCACGGTGCTCGCGATGCCGGGTACGCCACCGAAGATCATCATGCTGACCACCTTCGACGCCGATGAGTACGTGTTCGCCGCCCTGCGAGCCGGGGCGAGCGGGTTCCTGCTCAAGGATTCCACACCCGAGGAGCTGGTCCAGGCGGTGCGGGTCGTCGCGGGCGGCGACTCGCTGCTGGCCCCGCGCGTGACCCGTGCCCTGATCGCCGATTTCGTCGCACGGCCCGCACGGGACCGGCGCGCCTCGACCAGCCTCAACGCCCTCACCGAGCGCGAGCTCGACGTGCTGCTGCTCGTGGCACGGGGGCTCGCGAACCGCGAGATCGCCGACGAGCTCGTGATGGCCGAGCAGACGGTGAAGTCGCATGTCTCGCGCATGCTCTCCAAACTGGCCCTGCGCGACCGCACGCAGCTCGTCGTCGCGGCCTACGAGTCCGGTCTGGTGCGCGCCGGCTCCTGAACGCCCCGGCTCACCCCGCCCAGGCCTCCCACAGGGTGGCGTAGTCGCCACCGCGCGCCACCAGGTCGTCGTGCGTGCCCTGCTCCACGACCCGGCCATCGGCCATCATCAGGATCCGATCCGCCACCATCGCCTGCGAGAGACGGTGGGCGACGATGATCGTGGTGCGACCGTGCGCGACCTCGAGCGCGGCGCGTTCGAGCACCCGCGCGCCGGAGGAGCCCTCGTCGGCCGTGGCCTCGTCGAGCACCAGCACCGCCGGGTCCTGCAGGGCGACGCGCGCGAGCGCGAGCTGCTGGGACTGCTCGGCCGTGAGCCGCTCGCCCTTCTCACCCACCTCGGTGTCCAGACCTCGGGGGAGGCGCTCGGCCCACCCCGAGGCGTCCACCTGCTGCAGCGCCTCCCACAGCTCCTCGTCGGTCGCGGTGGGGCGTGCCAGCCGCAGATCCTCCTTCAGCGTGCCGCGGAAGACGTGGACGTCCTGACTGACGATCGAGGAATGCGCTCGGGCGGCCTCGATATCGGCGCGCGTGAGGTCCGCCCCGCCGTGCAGCACCCGGCCGTGGCGCGGTTCGAGGGTGCCCGCGATGATCGAGGCGAGGGTCGACTTCCCGGCACCGGAGGCTCCCACCAGGGAGACCACCTCGCCGGGGGCGATCTCGAGATCGATGGGCCGCAGCACGACCCGCTCCTCGCCGTCGTCATCGGTGCCATAGGCGTGGGAGACGCCCTCGAGACTGATCGAGGCATCCAGCGGTCGCTCGTCGCCCGGGGAGGAGGCCGGATCGATCGCCTCGATGACGCCCACCATGCGGGTCAGGCTCGCCGCCGCCGACTGGACGTCGTCGAGGGAGAAGATGAGGTTCATCATCGGCCAGAGCAGGCTGATCAGGTACAGCGCCGCCGCGGTGACCAGACCGATCGGGGCGCCGCCCACGTGCACCATGGCGTAGCCCAGCACGAGCACCAGGGCGATCGAGAGGTTCTCGGGCCACACCACGATCTTCACCAGCTTGGTCACCAGCGTCATCACCCGCATGCCGAGCACGACCGCCGTCTCCGAGAGCACGGCGACGTGCCGGGTCTCGCGGCGCTCGATGCCGTAGGCGTGCACGGTGGGGATGCCGTGGATGGCCGAGAGCAGCCCTTGGGCACGGGCCCCCATCGCCACCCGTTCGCGCCGGTAGATGGGGGCGGTCTGCCGGAGGTACCAGACGGCGCTGAGGAGATACATCGGGACGACGATCGCCACCAGGATCAGCAGCCAGGGTGAGAGCGTCACCATGCCGATCAGGGTGACGACGACGTAGAAGCCCATCTGGATCAGGTTCGGCACCACGTTGTTGACGGCGCGCGCGGTCACGTCCACGTCGTCGGCGACGCGGGAGAGGGCGTCGCCGATGCCGGTGACCTCCATGCTCTGGGCGGGGAGGTCCAGCGCACGGTCGATCACGTCCTCGCGCATCCCGGCCAGCACCCGCTGCCCGAGCCCGCTGACCAGCGCCCAGCCCAGCGCGGAGAACACCGCCTGCAGGACACCGGCGAGCATGATCAGCCCGCCCTGGCGCCACAGCGCATCGGAGCCCGCACCCTGCTGGACGAGATCGACGGCGTCACCGATCAGGCGGGGCATCCAGGCCGCGGCGGCCGCGCCGCACGTGACCACGAGCAGGGTCAGCACCGTCATGCCCAGGAACTGGCGCAGCCGCCCGCCCAGATGGGCGAACGCCGCACCGATGGTCGCGATCGGCAGGATCTGGGCGTGCTCGTCGAGCTGCCGCCGCGCGGTGGCGTCGGCCTCGAGCAGCTCCTCGGGATCGGCGTCCCAGTCGACGACGCTGAGGTCCGCGTTCATCGCTGCACCATCTTCCGGTAGTCGTCGTGGTCCATCAGGTCCTCGTGGTCGCCGTGGCCGGCCAGGGAGCCGTTCCGTACGAAGGCGACCTGGTCGGCGGCCCGCAGCAGCGCGGGGGAGCGCGTGATCAGCAGGGTCGCGCGGTCGGGACGCTGTCGCGCGGCCACCAGCGCCTCGGCGATGCTCTGCTCGGTGACGGCGTCGACCGCGGTGGTGGGATCGTGCAGCACGAGCACCGGGGCGTCGGCCGCCACGGCGCGGGCCAGCGCGATCCGCTGGCGCTGACCGCCGGAGAGGTTCGCGCCGCGGTCCAGGATGCGGGTGTCGTAGCCCTCGGGCAGGATCCGCAGGAGGTCGTCCGCGCCGGCGGCGTGCAGTGCCGCATCGGCCCAGGCATCGGGCGCGGAGCCGTCCTGGGGCGGCGCGAGCACCGAGTCCGGCGCGCGCGTGGCGAGCTGCTCACGCAGGGTGCCGTCGAACAGATCCACCACATGCGGCTCGACCAGCAGATCCGCCCGATTGGTGAAGCGGTTCTCCCGCGTGACCTCGTCCCCGCCCAGGAGCACCTCGGCCAGCTCGGTGCGTCCGGAGATCGCTTCGATGAGCGCCTCGGCATCGCGCATGTCCGCGCAGGCGACCGCGACGACCCGGCCGTCGGGGACCAGGAGCTCGATCCCGCGCAGACGGCCGGTGCCGGATCCGCGCAGTCGCAGGCCGCCGGTGCCGGGCCGGCGCTCGCCGGGGCTCCGCTCGCCGCGTTCATCGCGGGCCAGGGCCAGGCGCTCCACGGCGAGCTCGGGATCATCGACCTCCCGGCCGAGATCGGCCAGCAGGTTCCGCACGCGCCGTGCGGACGTGGACATGCTCGCCCACCACACGGGCAGCCCCGACAGTCCCTGCAGCATGCCCATGTTGGAGCGGGCCACGCCGACGACCGCGATGAGCGTGCCGATGGTCATGTCGCCGGCGACGGTGCGCTGGGACGCGATGATCACGACGGCCGCCATCATCGCGGCGGTGACCAGGGTGGTCAGGCCGCTGGAGACCCCCGAGAAACGGGCGTTGACCAGGGCGGCGTCGAGCGCGGTGCGGGAGCGGCGGCGGTACTGGGCGCGTGCCCGGCTCTGCACGCCGAGACCCTGGAGCACTCGCAGTCCGTGGACCAGGTCGGTCGCGGTGGCCGCGGCGTCGGCGGCCTTGGACTGCTGGGCGTCGTACCGGGCCGACAGCACCGGGCTGATCACGCGCACCACGATCACCATCACGGCGATGCCGAGCATCGTGGCCAGGCCCAGCCATAGATCGAGGATCGCGAGCCAGACGCTGGCGGCGAGCACCACGGTGGTGGCCGGGAACGCCCAGGGCAGCATGTCCATGACGTCCGAGGCCTTGTCGGCGTCGGAGGTCGCGATGGACAGCACCTCACCGGCGGGGCGCTCGATGGGCTTCGAGCGCGGATCCAGGACGGCAGCGGTCACGGCGACGCGCAGCCGGTGCCGCTCGAACATGCGGGCGCGCTGGCTGGCCGCGAACATGATCGTCCACGCCCAGGTGCTCAGCAGGCGCAGCACGAAGATCCCGATCGCGCCGCCGACGGTCACCAGCAGGCTGCCCTGCACGATCCCGGCGTCGATGATCAGGCCCATCAGGACGGGCACCAGCATGTCTACCCCTTCGACGACGAAGGAGAGGGCCATGATCCAGGGGATCGAGCGACGGTGGTTGCGCACGATCGAGCGCATCACCCCGCGCGACGGAGCGGGGGAGGAGGGGGACGCGGACGAAGCGAGGAGCACCTGATGAATCCAACAGGCACCCGGCGATGGGCGCAACAGCATTTCCGAAGCGGCGGTGAGAGAATGGTCCCGACCATGTCCCGAGGGAAGGAAACCTGTCGTGAGCGCACGTCCTGTGGAGCTGTTCGTGGATCCTGTCTGCCCGTACGCGTGGATGACGAGCAGGTGGCTGCTGCACGCGGCGGAGGTTCGTGCGGTGGAGCCCACCTTCTCGGTGATGTCGCTGTCGGTGCTGAACGAGGGCCGCGACCTCGAGGAGGGGTATCGCCGGATGCTCGACGACTCCTGGGGCCCGGCCCGGCTGGCGATCGAGATCTCCCGCACCGAGGGCGCCGCGGCCTTCGCCCGCTGGTACACGGCCTGGGGCGAGCGCTATCACGTCGGCGGTCAGCACGATGATCGCCGTGCGGTCGCGGTCGCGGCCCTCGACGCCGCCGGACTGCCCGCTGAGCTGATCGAGGCCTACGCTCCGGCCCCCGGGGACGCGGTCGAGGAGGCCCTGCGCGCCTCGCACGAGGGCGCGATCTCCCGCGTCGGCGAGGACGTCGGCACCCCGGTGATCTCCTTCGGGAACGGCGAGGACTCCGTGGCCTACTTCGGCCCGGTCGTGTCCCCCGCACCGAAGGGCGAGGACGCCGGCCGGCTGCTCGACGCCCTGGAGACCATGTCCTCCCTCCCCGGCTTCTACGAGCTCAAGCGCTCGCGCACCGTCGGCCCCGATTTCCGCTGATTCCAGCCGGCCCACTGCTCCCCGACTCGTCCCAGAGAAAGAGAACCCCTTCATGCACGTGCACATCGGCACCGACCACGCCGGCTTCGAGCTCAAGAACCGCCTGGTCGCGGCATTGCAGGCCAAGGGTCACGAGGTCACCGACCACGGCGCCCACGCGTACGACGCCCTGGATGACTACCCGCCCTTCTGCACCTCCGTGGGCGAGGCCGTGGTGGCGGATCCGAGCTCGCTCGGCGTCGTCATCGGCGGCTCCGGCAACGGGGAGCAGATCGCCGCGAACAAGGTCACGGGTGTGCGCGCCGCTCTGGTGTGGAACGAGGACACCGCGAAGCTCGCCCGCCAGCACAACGATGCCAACGTGATCTCGGTGGGAGCGCGCCAGCACAGCGAGGAGGAGCTCGAGTCCCTCATCGACGTGTTCCTGGCCGAGCCCTTCAGCGGCGAGGAGCGCCACCAGCGTCGTATCGACCTGATGGCCCGCTACGAGGAGACCGGCGGCTACGGCACGGACGGCGCCGACGGCACCTCTGCCTGATGCCCGAGGGGCACACCGTCCACCGGCTCGCAGCGGCGCTGCGGGCCGGTTTCGGCGAGCAGAGGGTCCGCACGTCCAGCCCTCAGGGCAGGTTCTCGGAGGCCGCGGACCTCGACGGCTGGGTCCTGGCTAACGCGGAAGCCGTGGGCAAGCATCTCTTCCTCGCCTTCGTGCCGGACGCCTCGGTGGATGCCGGGGCGCCCGTGACCCGCTACGTCCGCGTGCACCTGGGCCTGTACGGCTCGTGGACCTTCGCGGGCGAACCGGGGTTCGCGACCGTGCACGCGATCGGCGCCCCGCGGGTGCGGATCGGGGAGCGCGAGGAGGGTCTGGACGACGGCGACGTCGACTGGCGACGGATCGTCCCGCGGCCGACGACGCGGCTGCGGATCGCGGGTCCCCAGGGTCTTGCCGACCTCACCGGGCCCACCGCCTGCGAGGTGCTCGACGCCGCCGGCCGGCAGGCGGTGATCGACCGGCTGGGACCGGACCCGCTGCGGGCCGATGCGGACCGACGGCGTTTCGTGGACCGGGTCCTCGCCTCCCGCACCGCGATCGGGGTGCTGCTGATGAACCAGGACGTCATCGCCGGGATCGGCAACATCTATCGCGCCGAGGTGCTGTTCCGGGCGCGTCTGGATCCGACCGTGCCGGGCAGGGACCTCACTCGCGGGATGGTCGAGGGGATCTGGGAGGATCTGGTGCCGCTCATGGAGTACGGGGCGCGCACCGGCCGCATCGTCACCACCCAGCCGGAGCACCGCGACATCGAGGCCCGCATCGTCGAGCGCTCCCGCGGCACCCGCCAGAACGGCGACGAGGACCCGGACGTCGTCCCGCGCGAGAAGTCGTTCTACGTCTACCACCGCCAGACCCTCCCGTGCCGGGTGTGCGCGACGGAGATCCGCAGCGCCGACATGGCCGCGCGCACCGTGTTCTGGTGCCCCCGCTGCCAGACGGTGCGCTCACGACGGGCCGCCTGGAGCCGCGAGCATCCCGCAGCGCCCTGGGCCCTGGCTCCCGAGAGGTCCGAGCGTCCGTAGACTCGCGCGGATGAGCTCCTCCTCCGCGCAGGCGTCCTGAGACGTTCTCGGTGCTCCCCGTCACGCTTCGTCGACGGTCCCCGAGACCGCCTCGTGACCGCAGGTGTCATACCGTGTCGCCATGAACGCAGCGAGCACCGCATCCGACACCCGCACCCAGGTCCACCGCGCAGCGGTGGCCGACATCGCTCCGCGGACCCTCTATCTGCTCGCCAAGCTGCGCCAGGACGTCTTCAGCATCGAACAGGGCGCCACGGATCCGGACCTCGACGGCCGAGACCTCGAGGAGACGACGACGCTGCTGTGGATCGAGGCGGACGGCGAGCCGGCGGCCCACGTCCGCGTGCTCACGGAGCCCGACGGCTCGATGCGCATCGGCCGCCTCGCCGTGCGCGCGCAGAACCGGCGCGACGGCTTCGGCGGGCGCATCATGCGCGCCGCTCTGAATCTCACCGAGCAGCTCGCCCCGGAGCAGGTGGTGCGGATCGACGCACAGGCGTACCTCGAGGGGTGGTACAACGCCATGGGCTACAGGACCGTCGGTCCCGTCTTCCTCGAGGCCGGCATCGAGCACGTGCCGATGGAGTACCACCACCCGCGCAGCTGACCGCTCGGCCCGCCCGCGCCGGGGCCGTCCGGGTCAGCGTGCCGCGGTGATCAGCGCGACGATCTCCGTGCGCTCGAAGTACTTCGCGGTCTCCAGCGCGCTCGGCGTGCCGAGGTCGGCGTCGGCACCCGCGGCCAGGAGGACGTCGGCCACGTCGGTGTACCCCTTGAAGGCGACTCCGGCCAGCGGGGTCTGACCGCGGTCGTTGGGCAGATCCACGTCGGCCCCGCGGGCGGCGAGCTCGCGCACCAGCTCCGCATGCCCGTGATAGGCGGCGAGCATGAGCGGGGTGTTGCCGGCGCTGTCGCGCAGATCCACCGGAGCTCCCTGGTCGATCAGGGGCAGCAGCTGCGAGGAGTCTCCGGAACGGGCGGCGTCGAGCATCGAGCTCGCGAGCGCGATCACGGCCTCGTCCTGGCTCGCGCCCTGGGCCGGGCTCCGGTCGGCGTGCGGGAAGTCGTCGTTCATGACCTCAGGGTACGTCGCAGCGCTGACGCTCATCGCACGCGCGCTCATCGCACGATCAGCTCGGCGGCGAGGGGCCACACCAGCAGTCCCACGGCGAGCGCGGTCCCGACGAGGTCCGCGCGGCTCAGGCGGCTGGGCTCGGCCCAGGTGCGCTGTGTCGCGGTCGCGAAGCCGCGGGAGTCCATCGCGAGCGCCTGCTGCTCGGCACCGCGCAGGGTGTCCACGAGCAGCGCGAGCGTGGAGCTGGCGAGCAGCCGCGGGGAGGCGGGGGAGCCGAGGCCACGCTGGACGCGTGTGCGGGTGATGATCTCCCACTGGCGGCCCAGATGCCCCACACGCACCAGCGCGACGACGGCTGCCGCGACCGGGCGGGCGGGGAGCCGCAGCCGGCCGCCGAGCGCATCACCGAGCGCGGTGACCTCCACACTGCCCAGCGCCAGCACGCCGGGGGCGACGAACACCATGATCCGTGCCGCTTCCTTGAGCCCCAGCAGCCACGCATCGCCCGACAGCGCCGGCGCCTCGCCCAGCAGCGCCGTGGTCCAGGCGAGCCCGGCGGCTGAGAGCAGGATCGGCACCAGACGCAGCAGACCTCCGCGCAGGGTGCGCACCGCGAGCGGGGCGAGCAGCGCCAGCGGCAGCAGGGCGAGGAGCCCGCCCTGCCAGGTCTGGACGGCGAACGAGCCCAGTGCAGCCAGGATCCCGATCAGGCACAGCGTGAGCGGATTGAGCGCGTCGGCCGGGATCCGGCGGGCGCGGGCCGACGGCGCCGCGGGTTCCGCGGAGGCCGGGAGCACCAGGGTCTCGTGCGCGTGGTCGATCAGCTCCGGATCGTGGGAGGCGACCAGCACCGCGCAGCCCTGGGCCGCGGCCTCGGTGAGCAGGTCCCGCACCTCGCGTCGCCGACGGGCATCGAGGCCCACGGTCGGCTCGTCGAGCGCGAGCAGGGACGGCCGCTGGGCCAGGGCGGCGACGATCGCGACGCGTCGCTGCTCGCCTCCGGACAGGCGGGAGGGATGGGCACCGGCGAGATGGGCGAGTCCGGAGCGGTCCAGCAGCTGGGCGGCGAACTGCTCGTCGCCCGCCCACGGGGAGGCGAGCACCTCCTCCCGCACGGTGCGTGCGACGAAGGAGTGCTCGGGGTTCTGGGGGACGCTCGCGATGCGCTCCCGCTCGGGCCGCTCGACGCTGCCGGTCGCCGGGGCCGTCGCCCCCAGCATCACCCGCAGCGCCGTCGTCTTGCCCGCGCCGCTCGGACCGGTCAGCACGGTGATCCGCCCCGAGGGCACCTCGAGATCGATCGTGTCCCGGAGGCCGCGTGCGGGCACGGTCACCCCGCGCAGAGCCGCCACGACCGGGCCGTCGTGAGCAGCCCCGGCAGCCCCGTCGGCGGACGTCGACCGGTCGCCGTTCTCCTCGACCACCCCGGCCTCGACGAGCAGTGCCCGCCGCTCGCGCAGGAGCGCGAGGGGCTCCCCATCGGCGAGCACCTCCGCCTGCGGGCCCAGGACCACCAGACGATCCACGTGAGGGAGCCACGGCTCGATGCGGTGCTCCGCCAGCACCAGGGTGCGGTCCCGGGCCGCCTCGAGGATCGCCGTGCGCACCTGCTGGGAGGTCGCTGCATCGAGCATGCTGGTCGGTTCGTCCAGCAGCAGGAGGTCGGGGCCCAGCGCGAGCGCCCCGGCCAGGGCCACGCGCTGCTGTTGACCGCCGCTCGCCTCCAACGGCGCACGAGACGGATCCAGGTCCACCCGGGCCGCGGCGAGCGCATCATCGGCACGCGCACGGATCTCCGAGCGGGGGAGCGCCGCGTTCTCGGGTCCGAAGGCGGCATCGCGGCCGACGCTCGCGGCCACCAGGGCATGGGCAGGGTTCTGCAGCAGCAGGCCCCGCTCTCCCGGACGGGCCGGCGCCGGAGCGAGCCCGCTGCCCTCCCCGGTCTCCGGATCCAGGAGTCCGGCGAGGGCCCGCAGAACGGTGGACTTCCCGCTGCCGCTCGCTCCCGCCAGCAGCACGCGCTGACCGGCGGGGATCTCGAGGTCCAGCCCTGCGATGGTGGGTTCGCGCCGCGTCAGCGGCCGCCAGGTCAGTCCCTGCAGGCGGAGCGGGGCGGGAGCGGTCTCAGGCCTCGACGGTGCGCGCATGCTCACGCCCTGAGGCGAGGGAGTCCACGGCGCCGGTCGCCGCGAGCGCCCGCGAGGCCGCCCAGCCCAGCGCGCCGCCGAGGACGGCGCCGGAGAGCAGGAAGGCTGCGAGCAGCATGACCGCGAAGGTCCAGCTCATCTCGGGGTAGTAGGCGAAACGCTCCCAGACCCACTCGAGCATGCCCGCGCACGCTCCGCCGAGCATCGCGACGGGCAGGGTGAAGCGGCGGTAGCGCAGCAGCGCGAAGGCGAGCTCGACGCCGCCTCCCTGCAGGAGTCCCGAGACCGCGGTGCCCCAGCCCCACTGGCCGCCCAGCAGCATCTCGAGCACGGCCGCGATCATCTCGGCGAGCAGGGCCGCGCCCGGCTTGCGCACGATCAGGGCGGCGAGCACGGCCGGCAGGAACCAGATTCCGGCGAGCAGCCCCTCTGCCGGTTTGAAGACGGCCGTGAGCGGCCCGATCAGCGTGTACAGCTGGCCGTATCCCAGGAACGCGACGCCGAAGGCGGCCCCGATGAGCACGGTGACCAGCAGGTCGACAGTACGGAAACGAGTCATCACTTCTCCTTCCACAACACGGAAGGGGCGCATGGCACCGAGGGTGCCCTGCGGAAATCCCGACTCCCTACGCCGGTGCGAGCCGGATCAGGTTCGAGGGTCTGCGCTGAATCGCGCACTCTCAGCACCACGGCGGTGCTCCCCTGTCAGTGGATGACGACGCCGAGTCTAGCCGGTTCCCGCGCTCAGCGGTGCGCGCGGATCGCCTGGTCGAGCGCCTCGGCCGTCCCGTCGAGGTCGTCCGGGCTGAGCAGATAGTTCGTGCCGGAGCGTCCGATGATCTCGATCAGGGTGCCGGGCCGGGTCACCATCATCCGGTACGGCTGGCGCACCTCCCCGGTGGTGAAGATCTTGCGATCGCCGAGGGGCGTGATCTCCTCCGGGGTGGAGGACGTCGCCGTGCCGCGACGCCAGCCGTAGCCGCCCAGCGTGACCCCGGCCGAGGAAGCCGGCACCGTGCGGTACTGGACGGTGCGGAAGTCCTCGAGCGGCCAGGGCCTGCGCGGCAGGAACCCGCCGAGGCTCACGGTGACCCCGCGCTCGTCGACGACGAACCGGGTGTGCTGGCCCATCCAGGTCCACAGGGTCAGCAGGGCGAAGACCATGGCGACCAGCAGCCCGGCGGCCACGCTGCTGCGCGAGGCCATCAGCAGCGTGGCGATCAGCCCGGCCACGACCGTCAGCCCGATGCGGGTCCAGCCGATCCTGGAGGGTCGCGTGGTGCCGACGTAGAACGGCATCCGGCTCACCAGATCGTCACGCGGTCCTCGGGGGCGCGGTACATCCCATCGCCCTCGCGCACGTCGAAGGCGTCATGGAATTCCTGGAGGTTCCCGACCACCGTGTTGCAGCGGAACTCCATGGGCGCGTGCGGGTCCACGGCGAGGCGACGGATCGCCTCCTGGATGCGGTTCTTGCCGCGCCACACCGTCGCCCAGGACAGGAACACGCGCTGCAGGCCGGTGAAGCCGTCGAGCTCCGCCGCGGCCTGCTCCGGGGTGCGGCTGCCGCGGTAGGCCTTGACCGCGATCGACAGGCCGCCGAGGTCGCCGATGTTCTCGCCGATCGTGAGGGCGCCGTTGACGCGGTGGGTGTCCTCGAGCTCGCGCGGGGAGAGCTGGGAGTACTGGGTGATCAGGCGGGCGGCCCGCTCGTCGAAGGCCTCGCGGTCCTCGATCGTCCACCAGGAGGCGAGGTTGCCGTCACCGTCGTACTTGGAGCCCTGGTCATCGAAGCCGTGGCCGACCTCGTGGCCGATCACCGCGCCGATGCCGCCGAAGTTCACCGCATCCTCGGCCTCGGCATCGAAGAACGGCGGCTGCAGGATCGCGGCGGGGAACACGATCTCGTTGCGGCCGGGGTTGTAGTAGGCGTTGACCGTCTGCGGGGACATGTGCCATTCGTGCTCGTCGATCGGACCGCCCACCTTGGCGTACTCGAAGTCCGCGTCGAAGCGACGAGCCGAGCGCACCGTGGCGACCAGGTCGCCCGGCACCACGTCGAGTCCCTCGTAGTCGCGCCACTCGTCGGGGTAGCCGATCTTCGGGGTGAACTTCTCGAGCTTCGCCAGGGCCTTGTCCCGCGTGGCCGGCGTCATCCACTCGAGCGACTGGATGGAGCTGCGGTAGGCGTCCATGAGCGCATCCACCAGCACGGTCATGCGCTCCTTGTGCGCGGGCGGGAAGTGACGGGAGACGTACTCGCGGCCGACGGCGAAGCCCGCGACCCCCTCGACGAAGCCGACGCCCCGCTTCCAGCGCTCGCGCAGCTCTTCCGCGCCGGACAGCACGCGCCCGGAGAACGCGAAGTCCTCGTCGACCAGAGCCGCAGGCAGGTACGGCGCGTAGGAGCCGACGGTGTGCAGCGCGAGCCAGCTGCGCAGCACGTCGAGGTCCTCGGCGGCCAGCAGCTCCGCCGCGGCGGAGACGAACTCGGGCTGGCCCACGGAGACGACCTCGAAGGCTTTCGCGGGGGCGCCGGTGCCCTCGATGTACGCGTCCCAAGGGAACTGCGGGGCCAGCTCGCGCCGCTGCGCGGCGTCCATCGGGTTGTACGACTTCTCGCGGTCCCGCAGACGCACGACGTCGGCGTGGCAGGCGGCCAGGCGGGTCTCGAAGTCCATCACCGCGGCGGCGAGGCCCTCGGCGTCCTCGCCGCGCAGGCCGGGGCGGCCGGGCAGATCGGCGAGCCGGGCCATGTTCGCGAGGTGGGTGACATAGGCCGAGCGGATCTCGGCGTAGTCCTCCTCGCGGTAGTAGGACTCGTCCGGCAGGCCGAGGCCGCCCTGGTGGATCTTGACCTGGTAGCTGGTCGAGTCGTGGTCGTCGGTCCAGACGTAGGCGAGCAGCGCGCTCGCGCCGGAGTCCGGGGCGGCCATCGTGCGCACCAGCGCGTCGAGGTCCGCGCTCTCGCTGATCGGGGCGAGGAGGTCCTCGAGCGGGGCCAGGCCAGAGGCCTCGATCGCCTCGGTGTCCATGAACATCCGGTACAGCATGCCCACCCGGGCATGATCGGTGGTGGGCACGGCGCTCGGGTCGGTGATATCGGCCGCAGCTTCCTCGATGATCTCGCGCACCCGCTCCTCGGAGAGGTCCCGCAGTCGGTGGAAGGCCCCGTCGCTGGAGCGGTCCGCAGGGATCTCGTGCGTGTCGAGCCAGCGGCCGTTGACGTGGCCGAAGAGGTCGTCCTGGAGGCGGATGTCGGGATCGACCTCGGTGAGGCGGAGGCCCGAGCGGGCGGTATCGGTCGGGGCAGCGGTCATCATCGGCTCCTGCGAGGTCGAGGGTGGGTCAGAACGGGATCAGAGGGAGACGAAGCTCAGGGAGGCGAGTGCGAGCGTGAGCAGGCCGATCGCGACAGGGGCGTACGCCCAGGGGGTGCGGGAGCGCTCCGCGGGAGCGCGGCGCTGCAGCACCAGCGTGGACAGCCCCGAGCCGATCGACAGCACGACGGTGCCGATCACGAGCACGGGGGACATGACCACCAGCACGGTCGCGCCGATCTGGAAGGCTGCGGTCCCGATCACATCGAGCAGACGCATCACCACGGTGGAGCGGGCTCCGACACGCTCGGAAAGCAGCGTCGAGATGGCGTCCTTGGACCAGTTCGACGGGCGGGCGATCCGGCGACGCGTCGAGACGGTCTGCGCGGTCGCGAGGGCGAGCCACACCAGAGCGGCGCCCGCACCGACCCACACGCCGAGCTCGGCGCGGATGTCGGCGGGCCACAGCAGCAGCGCGATCAGCACGGCGGCGACGCGCAGCAGCTCCTCCACGGCGCTGCGCACCGCGAGCAGACCCGGGTTCACCGCCAGCTGCTTGCGCGTGCGGGATACGAAGAAGCTGGTCACCACCAGGGAGACGAGATGCGCGGCACCGAGAGCGATGCCCAGCAGCAGCACGACGGGGCTGGTGGGAGCGGCCGGCAGGATCGCCAGGAGCATCACCACGGCGAGCACCGGGATCAGCAGCGCGAGGATCGACAGGCCCTTGACGAGGTCCTGCACCAGATCGGCACCCGTGGGCGGGTGGTCGTGGCCGGTGTGGTCATGCGGATCGGTGCAGTGCGGATCGGTGGATCCGGGGGCGCCCGTGGTGTCGGTCATGGAGCTCCTTCGAAGTCCTCACCAGGGTACTGGCCTCAGGGAGCACTGTGCCCGATGTGGAACGATGAGGAGGTGATGACCAACGCTGCACCGACCCTGGCTCAGGGCCTCGATCCCGCCCAGCGCCGCCGCGCCGCCGGGTCCGTGATCGCTGCGGCCACCGGTGACGCCCTCGGCGCCCCCTACGAATTCCAGTCCCCGGTCGTCGACTCCGAGGACATCGACATGATCGGCGGCGGCGTCCTGGGATGGCAGCCGGGGGAGTGGACCGACGACACGTCCATGGCGATCGTGGTCCTCGAGGCGGCTCTGTCCACGTCGAACCGCCATGACCTGCGGGTCGAGTCGGCACAGGACCAGATCGCCCGCGAGTGGTACTCGTGGTCGCTGGGCACGCCGGACATCGGCACGCTCACCTCACAGGTGATCCGTCGGGCCGCGGACGGCGCCCGCGCCGCGGGGCACTACATCCCGCGAGCCGCCGATTTCCGGGCCGCGGCGATCTCCGCGCACGACGATCTCCCGGCGACGGCGGGCAACGGCTCGCTCATGCGCACCCACGCCGCCGTGCTCCCGTACCTGCTGGCGTCGGACGACGACGCCGCTGAGGGCATCGACGCCGTGTGCCGACTGACACACGTGCATCAGGACACCACCGAGGCCTGCATGCTGTGGGGCTTCGCGGTGCGGCACGCGATCCTCACCGGCGAGGTCGACGTGCGCCGCGGCCTGCCGCGACTGAGCGAGGACCGCCGCCAGCTGTGGATCGAGCGGATCGAGGAGGCCGAGCAGGCGACTCCGGCCCTGTTCCGCCGCAACGGCTGGGTGGTGGGCGCCTTCCAGGCCGCATGGTCCGCGATCACCCGCGTCGGACCGATTCCGGAGGGGAAGTTCGCTCAGCGCGACACCCTCGTCGCCGCCCTCGAAGCTGCGGCTCGGGCCGGCTACGACACCGACACCGTGGCCTGCATCACCGGGGCCCTGATCGGTGCCGCGCTCGGACCGAAGTCGGTGCCCCCGGAGTGGCGGCGCATGCTGTTCGGATGGCCGGGCTATGAGGTCGACGAGCTGATGGGACTGGTGGAGCGACTGCTGGAGCCCTGGGTGGCGTCCGGCACCAAGGAGGGCTGACCGTGACGGACAGGAACGCGGCCCAGGGCAGGGGCACGGATGCCGGCGACGGCTGGGACCTGCGCATCCTCAGCTGGAATCTGTGGGAGCTGCGCGGTGACCTGCGGGCCGTCGTCGAGGCGGTGCACGATCTGGACCCCGATGTGCTCCTGCTCCAGGAAGCGCCCCGTCTCGTGCTGCCCACCACGCGGCTGGCCTGGTTCGCCCGACAGATCGACCGCCGCATCCTGGTCGGTGGATTCGGCGGCCGCGGGCTGGCGATCCTCGCGAAGGACCACGTGGCGGCGCAGGTGATCCGTCGCGGCATGCATCCCGTCGCCCAGACGCTCTCCGACCTGAACTCGACCTACCCGCGCGGCGTCGCCGCTGTGCGGCTGTCGGTCCCCGGTGGCGGCGCGGTCGTGGTCTCCTCGATCCACCTCGCCCTCCAGGAGGAGAACCGCCTCACGCACGCGCGGCACCTGGCGGGCCTGGTCGAGAGGACCGGAGCGCCCGTGATCGCCGGCGGCGACCTCAACGAGACCGTCGACGGTCCTGCCCGCAGCCTGCTCGCCCCGCTGCTGTCCGATCCGGCGGCGCAGTCCGAGCACACCTTCCCCGCGAAGGCTCCTGTGCGCCGCATCGACGCGGTGCTCGCCACGGCAGACGTCACGGTGCGTGGAGCCCGCGCCGTCACCTCCACCGACAGCGTGGACGCCGCGCGTCTCGCCGGCGCCTCCGACCACCTGCCCACCCTGCTCGACGTCACCCTCTGACGCACGAGAGCACCTGCCGCGATCACGGGACCGCCGGACCGCGAGAGCGTCAGCGGCGCAGCCTGAGGCCGGTGCGCAGGGGCACCACGTCGGCCTGGCCGCCCACGTGTCGGATCGCGATGCCGTCTCTCCGCTCCGGCCCCGCCCATCCGATGACGCGGAGCTGCGTGCGGTAGGACTCAGCTGCCCGCCGCACGGTCTCCCCGGTCCCGGGATGATCGCGCCACAGGAACGCGTCCGCTGCGCTTCGGCCGTCGGCCCCGTCGGCCCCGTCGGCCCCGTCCGCCCCTTCGGGGGCTTCACCGCTCGCGACCTCGAGCAACGGGGCCCCGGTCCGGGTGCATGCGGCCGCGGCCACATGGTGCGCCTGCACATGATCGGGGTGACCGTAGGTTCCGCCGTCGTCATAGCCGACGACCACATCGGGGCGCACGTGCTCGATCAGCGCGACCAGGTCGGCGACGGCGTCCTCGAGCGGCCGCCGGGTGAAGCTGTCGGGCCCGGTGGTGTCCGACGGGCCGGCGAGCCCCTCCCGGATCCACTGCATCCCCGAGTCGCGATAGACGCGCGGGTCCGCGCCTGCGGCGAGGGCGGGCGCCGTGCCGAGCATGTGGCGCGCGGCGATTCCGAGGGTCGCGGTGGCCTCGTCGATCTCGGCCTCGCGGATGAGTTCGAGCGGTCGGGTGTCCCCGGGCTCGACCGCGCCGGGCACGACCTCGCCTTCCTCGCCCCGGGTCGCGGTGACCAGCTCGACGCGGGTCCCGGAGGCGGTGAGGGCTGCGATCAGGGCGCCGGTGGAGAGGGATTCGTCGTCCGGATGAGCATGCACGGCGAGCACCGTGGAGGCCTCGTCCAGCAGCTGCCAGGGGTCGATGGTCATGCTTGCGTCCCTCCTGCGGTGCGGTCGGTCTCGAGAACGCCCGCGTAGAGATCGGCGAGAGTCGCGGCGGAAGCCGTCCACGTGCGGGTGGTGGCGAACTCGCGGGCGGAGCGGACGGCGCTGGCGTAGCGATCAGGATCGGCCAGCAGGGTCTGCGCGGCCTCGGCCCACACATCGGGGTCTCGGCTGGTGAGCACGACGCCCTCGGGCCCCACCGCCTCCTTCACCCCGCCCGCGCAGCGCCAGGCGATCACCGGGGTGCCGCTGGCCTGCGATTCGAGCGCCACCAGCCCGAAGGTCTCCGACCAGCTGGTCAGCAGCAGGACCCCGGCGCAGCGCATCGCCTCGGCGAGCTCGTCGCGGTCCAGGGAGCCGACGAATTCGATGCGGTCGGCGACACCGAGGTCACGAGCGCGGTCGCGCAGCTCCTCGAGGTAGTCCTGGAAGTCCTCGGAGACACCGCCGGCGAGCACGAGCCGCGCCCCGAGATCCGGGTCGAGGTGGGCGAGCACCTCGAGCGCCAGGTCCGGGGCCTTCAGGGGCTGGAGCCGGGCGGTGAACAGGAGGGTCGGCCGGACCCGACGTTCGTCGATGTCGTCGCACGGACGGAACGTGTCCACGTCCACGCCGGGGCGGACGACGGCCAAGCGCTCGGTGGGCACGCCGTAGCGCTCGGCGATGGTGCTCGCCTCAGCATCGGAGACTGCGATGACGAGGTCGGAGCCGGTGGCCACGAACTGCTCGCCAGGGATGCGCCCACCGGACTCGGCGGGCTCGCCGGCATCGAGGGATTCCGCACCGTCGGGCGCTGCCACCGAGTGGAAGGACTGCAGGTGGGGGAGCCCGAGCTCGCGGGTGACGGGGAGTGCGGCCACTCCGCTGAACCAGTGGTGGGAGTGCACCAGGTCGTAGTCACCGTCGATGAGGACCTTCTGCAGGGACTCGCGGAACGGGGTGATCGCCTGCTCCATCGCGCTCTTGGCGAGCGGACGTGCGGGGCCGGCGTCGAGATGGTGCAACCGGATCCCGTCGGCGACTTCGACGACGGCGGGGGCCTCGGGGTCGCGGCGGCGCGTGAACAGGTCCACGTGGTGCCCGAGACGGGCGAGGGCCCGGGCCAGTTCCAGGACCACGACGTTCATGCCTCCGGCATCAGCACCTCCCGGCTCCTCGAGGGGCGAGGTGTGCAGAGAGATCGCTGCGATACGCAAAGGGGCGACAGACATGAACGCATCTTAGGCGTGACGGCGCGATCGCCGGCCGGGATGAGGTCGCGTACCGCAGATGTTCGCCCGTGACGAAAATAGAGGCGTCCTGTGTCACGGGAAGTTGAAACCCATCATTAACTCGTAGAGCCTGATTTCCATGGATACGGCGGAGAAGGTGGACTGGGCGGCCCTGAACGTCCATGCTGCGGGCCGTCCTGCCCGTCGGCTCGTAGCAAAGGCGATCGCAGCGGCCGGCGGTGATCGTCAACCGGGCGTGGTGCTGGATCTCGGCGCAGGTGCCGGGGCCGATTCGCTGCAGTTCGCACGACGCGGCTGGACCGTGCACGCCTACGACACCGACGACACCCTCGCCGCCCGGCTCGTGGAGAACGAACGGATGACCGGCTCGGTGGAGTTCCATCACACCGACATCGCCGCAGTGGATGCGTTCCCTGCCGCGCAGATCGTCTACTCGACCTACACGCTGGGACTTCTGGGGCCGACGGCCCTCGAGGAGACCTGGGCCAAGCTGGTGGCGGCGCTTCCTCGCGGGGGAGTGATGGCGGTGGACATGTTCGGGGTCAACGACACCTGGGCGGACCGTCCCGACATCGCGACCCTGCCTCTTGAGCAGATCGACGCGATGTTCCGCGGATTCCACATCATCGATCGCACCGTGCGGGACGAGGACGGCCGCTTCCTGGCCGACAAGAAGCACTGGCACGTCATCACCACCCTGGCGCGCAAGCTCGGCTGACGCTGCGGGCTCTATGGCCTGAGTGATCACGACCGTGGACGATGCGGACTGCGTGAGTAGGAACGGACAGGTGGAGGATCCTCCACTGGTCGGATCGGGCTCTCCGGGATCGGCTGATTCAGCTGATTCGGCTGGTTCAGTCGGTTCAGTCGGTTCGGGGGACGCCGTGATGAGCGGACTGCGGGGATCCACCAGGCGCGGAGTGCGTGAGATCCCCTGCGCTCCATGAGGGCTCGACCAGGACCAGCCGGAGACGGGCCCCGAGCCCAGCCCCTCCTTGCCGTCCGTGATGTCCGTGCCCTCCGCGATGTCCGTACCGTTGCGGGCTGTCGTGTCGGAAGCCTGAGCGCCGCGGCCGGAGGTGTCCGTGACCCGGGTGAGCACCCAGTCCCCGGCCTCCTTGAGCAGGTTGCAGCGCACACACAGACCCTGACCGTTGTCGTAGCTGGTGGGGCCACCACGGCGATACGGTTCGGCGTGGTCGATCTGGCGCACGACAGCATTGCACCACGGCGTACGGCAGGTGACATCGCGCCAGCGGATCATGCGTGCCAGCCCGTCGGGGAAGGCCCGCGCCCGAGACTCCATGGCGATCAGCTCTCCGGTGCGGGGGCTCGTGTACAGGCGCCGGTAGAAGGCCGAGAGCTCTGCATCGGGATGCGCCGGCTCCGAGCCGCGCAGGCGCCCCGGGGGCGAACCCCTCAGGGTGTCGGTGACGATGTGCGCCGGAATCGCCCCGTACCCCTCGAGCTGAGCGCATTCGGTGTCGTCGCCGCGGCCGAGCAGAGCGGTGTCGGTGATGATGATCCCGACGTCCAGTCGCGAGGAGCGGCGGGACCCTTTCCGGCGGCGGGCGGTGGACCGGCCGTCCACCTCTGCGGGGGACGAACTCGGCGGGGTGTCGCGCAGAACGGCGTCCACCAGGAGATCCGCCTCGAGCGCCCGGACCGCGTCGCGGGCACCGGCGGCCCGCCGCGATTCCGCCCCGCGCTGGAGAGCCTTCATCACCCCGGCGGCGTCGATGCCACGCAGCACCGCGCTCACCCGCGCCATGCCGTCGTCCAGAGGCGTCATGGTCACGTGGCGGGCTCGTGCGGCACGCTCGGCCCGATCCCGTGATGCATCGGGTTCGAGCCGTTGCACGGTCCGCGCGAGCTCGGCACGGAGCCTGCGCTCACCGATCCCGTGCAGCGAGTCGGGGTCGGCGACGATCTCCCGGTCGATCACCGCGCAGGCGGCAGCGTTCGTGTGGGCGAGGGCGCTGGCCAATGCGGCGGCCTTCGGCTCCGTGATCCGGCCTTCGCGGAGCAGCTCGAGCGCTCCGGGAAGCTTCGTCACCAGCCTTCGCGCGGCGGCGAGGGAGAACGCGCCGGACGCAGGGGCGCGCCGACGGGCCAGCGCGATCTCATGTGCAGCGCCTCGACCCTGCTCGGCGGTGGGGACGTCGCGCTGCTCGTCGTCCTCGCGGATCCGGTGCTCGGCGATGACCTGCCAGGTCGCCTCGATCGCAGCGAGGGAGGAACGCAGGTGATCGAGGCCCGCGAGCACGGCGAGCGACTCCTCCGCGGAACGCGGAGAGGTGTCAGGGAGCGGGTCGCGCACCGAAGCGGTCTGCGTGAAGGCGTGCAGGGTCGCTGCGACGATCTCGGCGAGCACAAGTCGCGCTTCGGGACCGCCCGCGACCGCCGCGAGCCTCCTTGTGGCCTCCTCCAGGATGTCGGCGCCGACGCTCGCGGACCCGCTCGACGGTTCTCCCGGCACGGGAGCCGTCTTCGCGGGTCGGTCCCCGGACGTCGCTGCACTCATGCTCTAAGCGTATGCCTGTTCGAAATCCACCGGTAGATCGCGGCACCCCTCTGTGGATAACCCCGAGGATGCGGATGATCATGTGGATGAAAATGTGCAAAGGCGGCCACTGTGGAGGAACCGTCATGCGCTGCGATGGCTGCGGAGTCTCCGACCGGTCCGGGGTCTTCAGCACCGCACGCAGGTGACGGAGGTCTTCTGGTCCGGTGGTGCACGAGTTCGCGACCGAGGAGTGCCCAGTCGCCGTGCGGGGCGGGGGTAAGTATCCGTCGCGTGAATGTACTGAGGGGCGCCGTCAATACTGCCGAGAGAAGTGTGGAAAAGTCGCGATGGGGAGGAAAGAATGCTTCTCGCGAGATGAATCAATGTGCTGACCCCCATCGGGCCATGGAGGGAAAATGCTCGACGCCTCGACGCCTCGACGCCTCGACGCCTCGACGCCTCGACGCCTCGACGTCTCAATGCCTCAGCAGTTCAACGACCCAGCCGCTCAACGACCCAGCAGTGTCAGCACGGCGGTCACCCGGCGGTGCACGCTCGAGCCCTCGCTCAGGCCGAGCTTCGCGAACAGGCGCTGGGTGTGCTTCTCCACCGCCCCACCGCTGATGAACAGCCGCTCCGAGATCCCGGCGTTGGTGAGCCCCTCGCCCATCAGCTCGAGCACCTCACGCTCTCGCGGGGTGAGGTCATCGAGCGGAGTGCGCCGACGTGAGGCGATCACCTGACCCACCACATCGGGGTCGATGGCCACGCCTCCTGCCGCCACGCGTTCGATCGATTCCAGGAACGCACGGATGTCGAACACACGGTCCTTCAGCAGGTACCCCGTGGCGCTCTCGCCGGATTCGATCAGCTCGGTCGCATAGCTGACCACCACGTACTGGCTGAGCAGCACGATCGGCGCATCGGGCCAGGAGCGTCGGATCTCCTGTGCTGCCCGCAGCCCCTCATCGCTGTGGCTCGGCGGCATGCGGATATCGGAGATCACCAGCTCAGGGCGGAGCTCCAGGGCGCGGGCCACGAGCTCGGTGCCGGTCGCGGCCGTGCCCACCACCTCGTGTCCGGCATCTTCGAGCAGCAGGCGCAGACCCTCGCGCAGCAGCGCGGAATCATCGGCGATCAGGATGCGCACGGGATCACCGCCTCCACCTGAGTGCCGCGGCCGACGGGGGAGGTCACGGTGAACGTGCCCTCGAGGGAGGCCACGCGTCCGGCCAGGCCGGCGAGCCCGCCTCCGGTCCGCATCTCGGCGCCGCCGCGCCCGTCGTCCTGGATCCTCACCTGAGCATCATCGCCGATCCGAGCCACGTCCACGTGGACCTGCTGGGCACCGGAGTGCTTCGCAGCGTTGGTGAGCGACTCCGAGACCACGTAGTAGATCCCGATCTCGACATGCTCGGGCAGCTCGACATCACGGCACTGGACCGTGGCGGGCAGAGGGGAGATGGCCGCGAGCTCGGTGAGCGCCGCGGCCAGGCCGCGGTCCACGAGGATCGGCGGGGCGATGCCGCGGGAGAGCCGACGCAGGTCATCGAGCGTGAGCCCCAGCTGTTCACGGGTCTGGCGCATCACCTCGCCGGCCTTCTCCGGGTTCTCGGCGGCCAGGGACTCCGCGCGGGCGAGGTCCATCGTGGCGCGGACCAGGCGCTGCTGGGGCCCGTCGTGCAGATCGCGCTCGAGCCGCCGCAGCGCGGTGGACTCGGCGGCGCGACCTGCGGCGCGGGACTCCTGGGTGCGCAGCAGCCGCTGCTGGGTCTCGTACCGTGAGCTGAGCAGGCCGTGGGCGAGGCCGCGGTGCGCGGCGCTGAGTCCTCGCACCAGCAGACCCACGGTGAGCAGGAAGAACAGGCCCATCGCGACCTGCAGGACGATGTCGAGCGCGAGTTGGTACTGCTCGGGCGCACCGAGCAGCGCGCCGAGACCGTTCACATCGTCCTCCGGCAGGACCCGGTCCAGGGCGAGGGTGGAGACCGGTCCGCCGATGATCGCCAGGGAGCCGACGGCCCAGGTGAGCGCGAGAGGGAACGTGATGAGGACCAGGAGGAAGTTGGCGAGGATCCACAGGGCATCCAGCCATGACTGCGGATCGGTCAGCGGCGTGACGAGACGCCGCGCCCGGCCCGCGCCCTCCGGCGCCTGCTTGGGAGCGGGACGGGGAAGGTCGGCGCCGAGCAGCGAGGAGCCCAGCGCCCGCCCGACGGTGGCGAACCCGTGCGCCGTGAGCACTCCGCCGACGAGGATCGGCAGGCCGATCCAGATCACCGCGGTGCCAGCGCCGGCGGCCAGCAGGGTCAGCACGATGCTGAATCCGAGGGCGCCGAGCACGAGGGAGACGAAGGCATAGGCCAGGAAGAGGCCGATCCTCGTCGCCCACCGGCGGGCGGACCAGCGCTGCACGGGTGGGGTCTCGGCCGGTGGGGACATGGTCATCGTGTTCATGTCTCAACTCTGTCGCCGGATCGTCGTCGGCCCCATCCTGTCACCAGGTCGACCGATGTCGGGCTGGCCCGACGTCAGCTCGCCTCGAGGAGGCCCTTCAACGTGTCCAGGTCCTCCGCGACGGCTGCGGCATCTTCCGCGAACTCCGACTCGGACATGGTGCCTCGGCGCAGCGTGAACACGACTTCGCTGCGCTGCTCGTCCAGTGGCAGCACGCGCACGGGGTTGAGGACGGACTCGCCGGTGGCGAGGGTGACGGTGTGGTCGAGGACCCCGTACTCGTTCTCCGGCACGAAGCTCACCAGCACCCGACCCATCGGGGAGTTCATCGACCACTGGGAGACCTCGCGCTGCACCTCGCTGCCGGCGAGCCCCGCTGCCCAGCGGGGGAGGTTCTGCGGATCGCTCGCGTACTCGTACACGGCGCGCCAGGGACGATCGATGACGATGTGCAGATGGCGGGAGACGCTGCCTCCCGAGGACGGCTCGGTGTTCTCGCTCATGCCCGCGAATTTAGCAGGCCGCGCCGACGGAGTACCCACCCCTGCTGCTCCGGATGCTCGGGCTGTCCTGGCGGAGGAGTCCTCACGACGACAGGGGAGAGCTCGTGGAGACCGGTGCGGCGTCGGCCCCCGCGCGGATCGACGCGGCTTTGTCGGCGGAGGCTCGCACGGCGTCGGGCCAGGAGGTCGGCTCGAGGCCGTCGACGGTGGTGAGGATCCCGGGGCGCAGCACGCAGGGCGCGTACCAGAGCCTCGAGATGCCGGACAGCTCCCGGGCGAAGGTGTTCACGCCGGACAGTGCACGCAGCACCACGAGGGGCACGCGCACCGGCCGTCGGGCCGGCCGACCGAGCAGGGACGAGGCGTGGGCGATGAGCTCTCGCTGGGAACGAGCCGGGGCCGACGGGGCGTTCAGCACGGCATCCCCGTTCGGGGCGAGACGCGCGGCGTGCCGGGCCCCATGGAGCATCGCGCGGGCGAGATCGGGGATGTGGGTGAGCGTATGCGCTGCGGCGGGGTCGCCCACCACGATCGGACGCTGCCCGGCGGCGATGCGCTCGATGATCATCGCGCTGGCCACTGACGCTCCGGTGCCCACGGCCGTCGGCCCGACGAGATCCGAGGCGATGAGGCTGAGGGTGCGCGCCGGATGGCGACGACGCTGCTCGAGCAGGAGGAGGCGCACCTCGCCCTTGGCGTCCAGCGGAGCAGGCTCCGCGCCTTCGGCGAGGTCGGCGGCCCGGCCCTGGAAGGCATACATGGACTCGGGGAAGACGACGGGGACGTCGTGAGCAGCCGCCGCTTCGAGCACCGCGAGTTCGCGCGGGGGCAGGTCGCGCCGCCAGATGCGTGCGTCGTAGGCGGCATGGAAGCAGGCGTGGATCGCGTCCGCCCCGGTGACGGCCGCCTCGATCGCGGCAGGGTCCAGGACGTCCCCGGCGACGCGGTGGATGCCGGGGCTGGGCGCGATCTCGCTGCGCCTCAGCACGGTGACGGTGTCGCCGTCCGCCAGAGCGCGATCGATGATCGCGCGGCCGATCTGTCCTTCTCCGATGACGAGATGGTGCATGGGAACTCCTAAAGGGTGAGCACTGCTCTCTATGTGAAAGGTTCAGTGAACACTGCTCTCGGGGAGACGTCAAGAGCAGTGCTCTCGGAATATGGCAGGATGGCGTCATGGATGACGAGACGACGGCGACCGGGCAACCGACGACCCCGCGAACTGCGACCCCGCGACCTGTGACGCCGCGACCTGCGACGCCGCGCGCGCAGGCCCGGGAGCGCACGATGCGACGGATCGTCGAGCTGGGGAACGCGCAGCTCGTCGAGTGCGGGGCGGGCGGGCTGAGCGTGCGCGAGATCGCGCGCGGACTCGGCATGGTCTCCTCGGCGGTGTATCGCTATGTGCGCAGCCGCGACGAGCTGCTCACCCTGCTGATCGTCGACGCCTACGGGGATCTCGCCGATGCGGTGGACGGTGCGCTCGCCGAGGCATCCGATGCTCCCCGGGAGAGGTTCACGGCGCTCGCGGAGTCAATGGCGCAGTGGGCGATCGCGCACCCGGAGCGCTGGACGCTGCTGTACGGCACGCCCGTGAGCGGCTACGACGCCCCGGCCGAGAGCACCAATGCCGACGGCACCCGGGTCATGGCCCGCATGCTCGCGATCGCTGCCGCTGCCGATGCCGATGCCGCTGCCGACGCCGGTGCGAGTGCCGGGCGGGGGCAGGGTGTGCACGTCACCCCGGATGTGCGGGCGCTGCTGGACGCCCATCTCGAGGAGTTCGGGGTCGAGTCCGACGCGATGGCCGCCATGCGCGCCGTGACCGCCTGGAGCAGTCTCGTCGGGATCATCAGTGCCCACGTGTTCAGGCAGCTGGGCGCCGATGCCGCGGCCATCGGCGAACAGATCCTGGGGAGTCAGACCGAGCTGCTGGCCGATCTCGTCATCGGACGCTGACTCGACTCACGCCCGTTCGGGTGCTCGCCGACTGCGACTGCTCCCACGCCGTCACGGCGATGTGCGCGGCGGACCGGACCGACGAGGGCTCCCGCAGGCGCGCTCCGTCGGCCTCCGGTACGGCGACCACCCAGCGGGCCCGCCCGCGTCGGCGCATCCGGCCGATCTCGATGCCGCGACCGTCGGCCACCGGGATGAGCAGGGCGCCGCTCGGGCCCACCTGCAGGTGCTGCGCGAGATCGGGCCGCCTCTCCAGCAGGAGGGCTCGGATCTGCTCCCGCTCGTCCTGAGCGGTGCCGCCCGTCGAGGGGTGTGCGAGGACCGGTCCTGTCGTGGTCATGCCCCGAACCTAGGGACGGGGCCCGACAGTCGAGCGCCGACGGACGAGCGCCGACAGGCGTCATCGCGTCCTCCCGGCCTCCTCCGGGGCGGTCGATCCTGCTGCTCCCGTGCGAACCGCTCCCTACCCTCCGCTCGACGGGCTACGGTGAGCAGTGATCGTGAGCCGTGTCACTCGGAGGTCGATGTGCCCCTGTACGAATTCCGCTGCGAGAACTCCCATCTGCATGAGCTGATGCTGTCGATGTCGGCCGCCGATCGCCATACCACCTGCCCCGAGTGCGGGAGCGACGCGACGCGGCTGATCAGCTCGCCGGCGCTCGGGCACCTCCGCACGGCGCGCGCCGATCTCATCGGCGAGACGGAGGCGAGCGCGCACGCCCCGGCCGTCGTCGACCGCGTGCCCGGTGCCCGGCCCGATCGACCCGCGCGCATCACCCACGACCCGCGCCACGCGCGGCTGCCGCGCCCCTGAGCCGGCCCTGGACCTGACGGCGCCGGTCCGCGGCGTCGCCGCTGTGGAAGGAGAGATCATGCCCGAGAACGTCTTCCCGCTGGATTCCACCAGACCCTTCACCGACCAGAAGATCCTGGGACACAACCGCTGGCACCCCGACATCCCGCCCGCGGTCAGCGTGCGCCCGGGGGACACCTTCCGCGCCGACTGCCGCGAGTGGTTCGACGGCTACATCAAGAACGACGACTCCGCCGAGGACATCGCGACCGCGCCGCTGCACACGGTGCACACCCTCTCCGGGCCGTTCCGCATCGAGGGAGCGAAGCCGGGCGATCTGCTGGTCGTGGACATCCTCGACGTCGGACCGATCCCGCAGGAGGACTCCGGGCCGCTGGCGGGCCAGGGCTGGGGCTATACCGGCATCTTCGCGAAGCGCAACGGCGGCAGCTTCCTCACCGACGAGTTCCCGGACGCCTACAAGGCGGTCTGGGACTTCCGCGGTGATCGCACGACGTCCCGCCATGTGCCGGGAGTCGAGTTCACCGGCATGATCCATCCCGGTCTCATGGGCACCGCACCGTCACCGGAGCTGCTGAAGACCTGGAACTCCCGAGAGGCCGCGCTGATCGCGACCGATCCGGACCGTGTTCCCGCGCTCGCCCTGCCGCCCGAGCCGGACGGTGCGGTCCTCGGAGGCGTCCCCGAGGAAGACCGGGAGCGCGTCGCCGGCGAAGGCGCCCGCACCGCTCCGCCGCGCGAGAACGGGGGCAACCAGGACATCAAGAACCTCACCAAGGGGACCCGGATCTTCTACCCCGTGTTCGTGGACGGTGCGAACTTCTCCGTCGGCGACCTGCACTTCAGCCAGGGCGACGGGGAGATCACGTTCTGCGGCGGCATCGAGATGGGCGGCTTCCTCGACCTCCATGTCGACGTCATCCCGGGCGGCATGGAGAAGTACAACGTCACCGAGAACGCGATCTTCATGCCCGGGAACACGGCGCCCCAGCACAGCCAGTGGCTCTCCTTCTCGGGCACCTCGGTCACCCTCGACGGCGAACAGCGGTATCTCGATTCGCACCTCGCCTACCAGCGGGCCTGCTTGCACGCGATCGACTATCTGTCGACGTTCGGCTGGTCGAAGGAGCAGGCCTACCTGCTGCTCGGTGCAGCACCGATCGAAGGCAGGTTCTCCGGGGTCGTGGACATCCCCAATGCCTGCGCGACCGTGTATCTTCCGCTAGACATCTTCGACATCGACATCCGGCCCGGAGCCGGTGAGGTGCCGCAGATCGATCCGGGGATCGGGGCGCCGCGCGCGAGCGTGAGCTGAGCGATCCAGAGGGCGGGCCCTGCGGTGCTGTGCAGCGTGGGGCCCGCTGCGCGCCGTCTAGGCGCTGGCGGCGTCCGTGAGGGTCCGGGCCCACAGCGGCTCGTGCACGGCGACATAGGCCGCCGCGGTGCGCCAATGCTCGCCGTGGCCCTCGGCGAACATCGACCCCCAGGGCTCGCGGCCGACGGCGTGCGCCTCGCGCAGCATCTCGTGCATCGCCTCGGTGCGCTCCGCCATCGCGCGGGGCAGGCAGACGCGCAGGTCGGCGTCCGCCCCGTAACCGTCGACGAGGGCCGCCAGGCGCGCGGCGGAGTCCGCGGGGTCGGCCGACGCATCGTTCAGCGTGAAGGCCTGCGCCGAGTAGGCGAGGTCCCACAGCCGGGTGCTCGGCGCGGCCCCGTCCCAGTCGATGAACACCCAGCGCTCGCCGAGGAGCAGGTTCCACGGGGTCAGGTCGCCATGGCAGATCAGATCGGTCGCACCGCCCGGCACCGGGAGCAGGGGCTCCCACGGGGCGTCGGCCGACGGAGAGAAGCCCTCGGAAGCGTCATGGATCGCGCGGATCAGCGCGCCGACGCGGGAGAGCCCGCGGAACGAGAGCTGTGGCGAGTGCAGGGCGAGCGTGCCGGGCACGAATTCGAGAATCTGCCGACCGTGCTGGTCGCGGCCCCGCGCCTCGGGCACATCAATGCCCGCTGCGGCGACGGTGCGCATCAGCTCGTGCACCGCGGCGGTGGTGGGCCCCCACGGCTTGCGCACCGTGTCGCCCACGCGCACCACGCCCTCGGTGGCGTTGCCGCCGTCGAGCGGGACCTCGTCCTCGATGGTCATCCGGCAAGAGTAGTCGCGCCGTCAGGTTCTTCACGAGACCGTCACCGATGCCTACGCCGCTCGGCTCGAGCGAGGGGAGCGAGGGGATGGCTACGCTGTGCGGATGGTGCAGCGCACATCAGAGGGCAGTGCAGGCGATGCGGACTACGGGGACATCGGGTCCTCCTACTCCAGGTACCGTCGCCCCGACCCGCGGATCGCCGCGGTGATCACCGCGGCGCTCGGGGACGCGCGCACGGTGCTGAACGTCGGGGCGGGCGCCGGATCCTATGAGCCGGCAGACCGTGAGGTGACTGCGGTGGAGCCGTCGGCGGCGATGCGAGCGCAGCGTCCCGCGACCCTGCCGCCCGCCCTCGACGCCACCGCCGAGCAGCTTCCCTTCGCGGACGACTCCTTCGATGCCTCGATGGCCACCTTCAGCGTCCACCAATGGCGGGACCCCGCTGCCGGACTGCGGGAGCTGCGACGGGTGACCCGCGGGCCGGTCGTGATCCTCACCTGTGACCCGAGCCGGGTCGAGCAGTTCTGGCTGCGTGAGTACGCGCCCGAGGTGCTCGCCGTCGAGGCGCAGCGCTATCCCTCGCTCGACGCGCTGGCCGACGGGCTCGGAGGGACGGTCACGAGCCGCGCGGTGGCGATCCCGCAGGCCTGCACCGACGGGTTCACCGAGGCCTACTACGGCCGTCCCGAGCGTCTGCTCGACGCGGAGGCGCAGCTGGCCTGCTCGGCGTGGAGCCTCGTGGACCCAGCCGTCATCGCCCGCTTCACCCAGCAGCTCACCGTCGACCTCCTCGAGGGCTCCTGGGATGCACGGCACAGCGAGCTGCGCACCCTGCCCCAGTACGAGGGCTCGCTCGTCCTCGTGGTCTCGGAGCCCTGAGAATGACACGTCCCCACTCCGTGCGACGCCCGCTGCTGGTGCTGCTCAACGGCGCTCCCGGCAGCGGCAAGTCCACGCTCGCAGAGCTCGTGGCCGCCGAGCGACCACTCGCCCTCGCGCTCGACATCGACCAGATCAAGCACTCCTTGAGCGGCTGGGATCGTGACCTGCACACCTCCGGGCTGCAGGCCCGTCGGCTCGCCGTCGCGCTGATCCGACAGCACCTCGCCGACGGGCACGACGTCATGCTCGGCCAGTACCTCGCGCGCACGCCGTTCCTCGAGGAGCTCGAACAGCTCGCCGCGGACTGCGGGGCACGCTTCGTCGAGATCGCGCTGATCCTGGACGAGGCGACGCTCGCACAGCGGCTGAGCGCGCGTCGAGAGCGACCTGACCGCCCCGAGCAGGCGGCGAACGACCGCTTCGTGGGCCCGGAGGATGCGAGTGAGCTGGTCGCGTCGATCGAGGAGGTGCTGTTCCAGCGTCCGGGCGCACACCGCCTCGACGCGAGGGAGAGCCAGGAGAGCGTGCGGGCACGGATCTCCGCACTGCTCAGCGCAGACTGAGCTCCCGCGCGTCGGCCGCCCCGTGGACCAGCACGAACGTCGACGGCGATGCGCTCACTCCGGGCCCGTCAGTCCCCGAGGATCGCGCCGGTCGAGGCGGACTGCACGAGCCTCACGTACTTGCCCAGCACGCCCTTGGTGAACTTCGGCGGCAGCGGCTCCCAGCCCTCGCGGCGACTCTCGAGCTCCGCCTCGTCGACCAGCAGGTCCAGGGCGCCCGTGCCCACGTCCAGCCGGATCCGGTCCCCGTCGCGCACGAAGGCGATGGGACCGCCGTCGACCGCTTCGGGCGCGATGTGGCCGACGCACAGTCCGGTGGTGCCGCCGGAGAAGCGACCGTCGGTCATCAGCAGCACGTCCTTGCCGAGGTCGGCACCCTTGATCGCGCCGGTGATCGCGAGCATCTCTCGCATGCCCGGCCCGCCCTTGGGGCCCTCGTAGCGGATCACGACCACGTCGCCGTGGGTGATGGTGCCGTCGTTCAGCGCGTCCAGCGCGTGCTGCTCCCGCTCGAAGACGCGGGCCGTGCCCTCGAAGACGTCCTCCTCGAAGCCCGCGGACTTCACCACGGCGCCCTCGGGGGCGAGCGAGCCGCGCAGGATGGTGATGCCGCCGGTCGGGGCGATCGGTGCGGTGGCCGGGCGCAGCACGGTCCCGTCGGCCGGGCGCGGAGCGAGCACCTCGAGGTTCTCGGCGATCGTGCGGCCGGTGACGGTCAGGCAGTCGCCGTCCAGCAGCCCTTCGTCCAGCAGGGTCTTCATGACCACCTGGATGCCGCCGACATGATCGACGTCGTTCATCACGTAGCGGCCGTAGGGCTTGAGATCCGCGAGGTGGGGGACCTTCGCGCCGATGCGGGCGAAGTCGTCGAGGGTCAGGTCGACGTCCGCCTCATGGGCGATCGCGAGCAGGTGCAGCACGGCATTGGTGGAGCCGCCGAACGCCTGGACCACCGCGATCGCGTTCTCGAAGGCGGCCTTGGTCATGATGTCGTGGGAAGTGATGCCCTGGCGGAGCATGCCGACCACGGCCTCGCCCGCACGGCGGGCATCGGCGTCACGGCGACGATCGGCCGACGGTGGGGTGGCCGACCCCGGGATGGACATCCCGATCGCCTCGGCGACGGTCGACATGGTGTTGGCGGTGTAGTACCCGCCGCAGGCCCCCTCGCCGGGGCAGATCGAGCGCTCGATCCGGCCCACGTCTTCCCTGCTCATGAGCCCGCGGGCGCAGGCGCCGACGGCCTCGAACCCGTCGATGATCGTCACGTCCTTCTCGCTGCCGTCGGTGAGGGTGACGCGACCGGGCATGATCGTGCCGGCGTAGACGAACACGCTGGCCAGGTCGAGACGGGCAGCGGCCATCAGCATGCCCGGCAGGGACTTGTCGCAGCCTGCCAGGAGCACCGAGCCGTCCAGCCGCTCGGCCTGCATGACCGTCTCGACGCTGTCGGCGATCAGGTCCCGGGAGACCAGCGAGTAGTGCATGCCGTCATGGCCCATCGAGATGCCGTCGGAGACGGAGATGGTGCCGAACTGCAGGGGATACCCGCCGCCGGAATGCACGCCCTCCTTCGCCGCCTGCGCGAGCCGGTCCAGCGACAGGTTGCACGGGGTGATCTCGTTCCACGAGCTCGCGATGCCGATCTGGGGCTTGACCCAGTCCTCGTCGCCCATCCCGACCGCACGGAGCATGCCGCGAGAGGTCGTGGCTCCGAGGCCGTCGGTGACCTGACGGCTGCGAGGCTTGATGTCCGGAGAGGTGTCGGAGGTGTCGTCGGTGCTCATGCCTCGAGCGTAGGTCTCCGCGCGACGGATGTACACGTGCCCTCAGGGCAGCCGCGGCGAACCCTCCTGATCCAGGCGGGAGTAGCGGCTGAGCTGGGTGACGTGCTCCGGGGTGAGATCGGCGAGAGTGGGCACCTGCAGCAGCTTCATCGTGCGCTCGACCTGGTCGGAGAGGATCTCGATGGTCCGGTCCACCCCCTCGCGCCCGCCGGCCATCAGGCCGTAGAGGTAGGCGCGGCCGATGAGCGTGAAGTCCGCGCCCAGGGCGATCGAGGCGACGATATCAGCCCCGCTGCGGATCCCGGTGTCCAGGATGATCTCCACGTCCTGGCCGATCTCGCGGGCCACCTGGGGGAGCAGCTGGAAGGGCACGGGCGCCCGGTCGAGCTGGCGGCCGCCGTGGTTGGACAGCACGATCGAGTCGACGCCCAGATCGGCGAGCTTCTTCGCGTCCTCGAGGGTCTGGACCCCCTTGACCGCGAACTTGCCCGGCCACATCGCGCGGATCTCCGCGAGGTCCTCGAAGTCGATCGAGGGGTCCATCGCCGAGTTCAGCAGCTCGCCGACGGTGCCCCCGGTCGCGGAGAGCGAGGCGAACTCGAGCTTCGCGGTGGTCAGGAAGTCCCACCACCACCAGGGCCGAGGGATCGCGTTCAGCACGGTGCCGAGGCTCAGCTGCGGCGGGATCGAGAATCCGTTGCGGGTATCGCGCAGCCGCGCCCCGGCGACGGGCGTGTCGACGGTGAAGAACAGGGTGTCGAAGCCGGCCTGCGCCGCCCGCTCGACGAGACCGTAGGAGGTCTCGCGCTCGTTCATGACGTAGAGCTGGAACCAGTTGCGTCCGTGGGGGTTCGCCGCCCGCACGTCCTCGATCGAGGTGGTGCCGAGGGTGGACAGGGTGAACGGGATCCCGGCGGCGCCGGCGGCCGAGGCGCCGGCGATCTCGCCCTCGGTCTGCATCAGCCGCGTGAAGCCGGTGGGGGCGATGCCGAAGGGCTGGGCCGAGCTGCCGCCGAGGATCTGCGTGGAGGTGTTCACCTCGGAGACGTCGTGGAGGATCGAGGGATGGAACTCGATGTCCTCGAAGGCCTGCAGCGAACGCTCCATCGAGATCTCGTCCTCGGCGGCACCGTCGGTGTAGTCGAAGGCGGCGGCGGGGGTGCGCCGTGCCGCGATCCGGCGCAGGTCCTCGACGGTCAGCGCCGCGGCGAGGCGGCGATGCTTCGGGTCGAGATCGAGCTTCTTGAACGACATGAGATCGAGGATCTCTGCAGGGCGGGGGATCTGGCGCTTGACCATGGGGTTCTCCTTCAGTGTGTGAGAGGTCGGTATCGGTGTTGCTGTGCAGTCGGTCAGCTCACTGGACGGGGATCATCCAGGAGAGCACCGTGGTGGACTGGAGGCCGACGAGGAGGCACAGGGCCACCAGCATGCCGAGGCTCCACCAGATGACCTTGCGGAAGATGGCGGACTCCTGGCCCACCAGGCCCACGGCGGTCGCGGCGATGGTGAGGTTCTGCGGGCTGATCATCTTGCCGACCACACCGCCGGAGGTGTTCGCGGCGACCAGCAGGGCCGGATCCAGCCCGGCGTTCTCCGCCGCGGTCTGCTGCAGCGTGGCGAACAGTGCGTTCGCACTGGTGTCGGAGCCGGTGACCGCAGTGCCCAACCAGCCGAGGATCGGGGAGAAGAAGGCGAAGGCGGCGCCGGTGCCGGCGATCCAGGTGCCGATGGTGATCGTCTGACCGGACTGGTTCATGACGTAGGCGAGGGCGAGCACCGCAGCGACGGTGAGGATCGAGTAGCGCAGCTTCACGACGTTCGTGAGGTAGACGTCCACGGCGTCCCGCACGGACAGCCGGTACACGAGCGCGACGATCACGCCGGTGATCAGCAGCAGCGTGCCGGGGGAGGAGAGCCACTGCAGCGCGTAGACCGTGCTCGTGGTGACCTCGCCGTCCGCGGTGAGCACGTTCCCGTCCAGCCCCGGCCAGGGGATGGTGATGTCGGTGGCCTCGAGCCAGGTGCTCAACGGCCCCGCCAGCTTCGACGCCGAGAAGATCACGATGACCAGCAGATAGGGGAACAGCGCCAGGAACACCCGGCCGGGGGTCAGGGCGGCGCCGGTGCGCGGGGGCGACTGCACGTCGACCTGCGAGGAACCGACCTCGGAGCCGGACCCCGGGCCCGTCCCCGAGGTGGCGTCGGCACCTGCATCGCTCGGCGAGGTGGCGTCGGCGTCCCGCTCCTCGGCCATCTTCGCGAGCGCGTCCTGGCCGCCGACGGGCTTCCACACCCGCAGCATGAGCACGGCGGCGGCGAGGCCCGCGAGCGAGGCGATGATGTCGGTGAGCTCGACGGAGAGGTAGTTCGAGGAGACGAACTGGCTGATCCCGAAGACCACGCCGACCACGAGGGCCAGGGGCCAGAGCTGCCGCAGACCGCGTTTCCCGTCGACCAGGAAGACCAGGAACAGGGGTACGAGCGCGGCGAGGAAGGGGGTCTGGTGACCGATGATCGCGCCGATGTGCTCGTAGTCGATGCCGGTGAGGTTGCCGGCGGTGATGATCGGGATCGCGATCGCGCCGAAGGCCACCGGGGCCGTGTTCGCGATCAGCACCACGGTCGCCGCTCGCATCGCGGTGAAGCCGATCGCCATCAGCATGACGCCGGTGATCGCGACGGGCGCCCCGAAGCCGGCGAGCGCCTCGAGCAGGCCGCCGAAGCAGAACGCGATGATGATGGCCTGGACCCGGGCATCGTCGGAGATCGCGTTGATGACCAGTCGGAGGTCCTCGAACCGTCCGCTGCGGACCGTCAGCTCGTAGAGCCAGATCGCGTTGAGGACGATCCACATGATCGGGAAGATGCCGAAGGCGAACCCCTGGGTGGCGGACAGCGCCACCAGGTGCGCCGGCATGCCGTACACGACCACGGCGACCAGGATCGCGACGGCGAGCGCGGCCAGCCCCGCCCAGTGCGCCTTCCAGCGCAGCACGCCCAGGGTGAGGAAGATCGTCATTAGCGGCAGGATCGCGATCATCGAGGACCACAGCAGGCTGTCCGCCAGCGGTGCGAGTTCTGGGGTGTACATCGGGACCTCCGACACTCCTCAGCGGCGTTGCTGCACTGCATCGCCGTCGATGTCGTGTCTCGTGAGTCGGGAGGAGCGATCCTGGGGGATCGCTCTGTGGTCAGACCATAAAGGAATACAGTGAGCGTAGGCCCTCCGGGGGAGGAGAGCAAGCACCCGGGAGAGGCGCGCGACCACGGCTGTGCGAGAACGCTGTACGAGGACGCTGTGCTAGAACAGGGCAATGGTCGAGCGCAGAGATGGTGATGAGGTCGGACCGCAGGAGGGACGGGCCTCCGGTGCGGGCGCGACGTGGCGCCCGGTGACACGGAGCAGCACGCATGAGCTGGTCATCGAGGCGATCGAGGATCAGATCATGTCGGGTGCGCTCGTCGTCGGCGACCTGCTTCCCCCCGAGCGTGAGCTCGCCGCGCAGCTGAAGGTCAGCCGCGCCGGCGTGCGGGAAGCCATCCGGGTGCTCGAAGGGCACGGCGTGCTGCGGTCCGACGTCGGCTCCGGGCGTGGCGCGGGCACCTTCGTCGCCTCGCTGCCGAGCGCGGCCCTGGCCCGGTTCCTGCGCCTCCACGTCGCCCTGTCGAACTTCCGCATCCAGGAGGTCGTCGAGGCCCGCGTGATCCTCGAGCAGGCCAGCGCCTCGCTCGCGGCCGAGCGCGCCGAGGAGTCCGCCGTCGAGGAGCTGCGACGTCTGGTCGCGGTGATGGACGAGCCCGGCGTGGACCGCGAGGCCTTCAACGACGCTGACACCGCCTTCCACCTCGCGATCGCCCAGGCCGGCGGCAACTCCCTGTTCTCCGACATGACCGGGGCGATCCGCGGCTCGCTGCGCGCCCCGATCCTCGAGGCGTTCACCAAGGTGGACGACTGGGACGGGATGGTCTCGATGCTGCGCGACCAGCACCACGGGATCCTCGAGGCGATCGCGCAGGGGGAGGTCCAGCGGGCAGGGGAGCTGACCGCGGCGCACATCCGCGCTGCGACCGCCGCCCTGCCCGACCTCGACGGAGCCTGAGCGGGACCGGTCTTTGGGCGCGGGATCAGACTCCCGGCACGTGCCGCTCATCCGGACCGTCGTACTCCGACAGCGGCCGGATCAGGGAGTTCGCCGCTCGTTGCTCCATGATGTGGGCGGCCCATCCGGTGATCCGGGCGGCGATGAACAGCGGCGTGAACATCTCCGTGTCGAAGCCCATCAGGTGGTACGTGGGACCGGCCGGATAGTCGAGGTTCGGCTTGATCCCCTTGGCCTCGTCCATCGACTGCTCGAGCCCGTCGTACAGGCCCAGCACCTCTGGACGCCCGACGTGCTCGATCATCGTGTCCATGGCGGTCTTCATCGTCGGCACCCGGGAGTCGCCGTGCTTGTAGACGCGGTGCCCGAAGCCCATGACCTTCTTCTTCTGGGCGAGGGCGTCGTCCATCCAGGCCTTGGCCCGGGCGCGGGCCTCGTCCTGGGGCTCCTCCGGGCGGATCCCGATCTCGTCGAAGGTGTGCATCACGGCTTCGTTCGCACCGCCGTGCAGCGAGCCCTTGAGCGCTCCGATCGCGCCGGTCACGGCCGAGTGCAGATCGGACAGGGTCGACGTGATCACCCGGGCGGTGAAGGTCGAGGCGTTGAAGGAGTGCTCGGCGTACAGCACCATCGAGACGCGGAACGCCTCGACGATCTCGTCGGCCTGCTCCTCGCCGAATGTCATCCACAGGAAGTTCCGGGAGTAGTCCAGATCCTCGCGCGGGGGCACCGGGTCGGTCGGGCCGCCTGCCCGGCGTCGGCGCTGCTCATAGGCGATCACCGCCGGCAGCTGGGCGAACAGGCGCCTCGCCTTCTCCCGCTCCGCCTCCGGCGAGGAGTCCTCGGCGTCGGGGTCCAGGCCGCCGAGCAGGGAGACGGCGGTGCGCACCGAGTCCATCGGATGGCAGCTCGTGGGCAGGGAGTCCATCACCGTCTTCACCTCGGGGGCCAGAGCGCGATGGGAGCGCTCGTGGCGAAGTGCCGCCTCCAGCTCGACCGTGGTGGGCAGCTCTCCTGTCCACAGCAGGTGCGCCACGGCCTCGAAGGGCTGGGAGGCGGCCAGCTCGGGCACGGGATAGCCGCGGTAGAGCAGGGAGTTGGTCTCCGGATTGACCTTGGAGATGGCGGTGACGTCGGCGACGACCCCGTTCAGCCCCTTGCGGATCTCGGTGGTCTCGTTCATGTCTCGCTCCTGTGGTCGACGGCGATGTCGGGATGCATGCTGAGGTGCGGGTCGGTGATCAGCGGTCGGCGGTGGGCACCTCGAAATCGAAGACCGAGGTGTCGAATCGGTTGTAGGCCTCGTAGTCCACCAGTTCGTAGAGGCGGGCGCGAGTGAGCATCTCATCCACCCGGGAGGCCTGGGTACCCTCCGCCAGAATCGTCTCCAGCACGCGTTCGGCCGCACCCATCGCGGCGCGCAGCAGCGTGACCGGGTAGATCACCATCGCCACACCGGCCTCGGCGAGCTGGGTGCGGGTGAAGAGCTCGGACTTCCCGAACTCGGTCATGTTCGCCAGCACCGGCACGTCCACCGCGGCGCACACCTGCTCGAACTCCGAGAGGTCCGCGAGCGCTTCGGGGAAGATCGCGTCGGCCCCGGCATCGACCAGGGCCTTCATCCGGTCGATCGCGGAGTCCAGCCCGGAGGTGGCGCGCAGATCGGTGCGGGCCATCACCAGGAAGTCGTCGTCGCGGCGCCCGTCGGCCGCGGCGCGGATGCGCTTCGTCGCGGTCTCCAGGTCCACCATCGACTTGCCGTCGAGGTGTCCGCAGCGCTTGGGGTTGACCTGGTCCTCGATGTGGCAGCCGGCCAGGCCGGCGTCCTCGAGCTCCTGCACGGTGCGCGCCACGTTCATCGGTTCGCCGAAGCCGGTGTCGGCGTCGATCAGGCACGGCAGGTCGGTGGCCGCGGCGATCTGCCGGCCGCGGGCGGCGACCTCGCTGAGCGTGGTGAGCCCGATGTCGGGCAGGGCGAGCTCGTTCGAGATCACGGCGCCGGAGATGTAGGCGCCGGGGAAGCCCTTCTCCTGGATCAGCCGGGCGGAGAGCGGGGTGAACGCCCCGGGGAACGGCTGGGCGGCTCCGGGCTCGAGCAGAGCACGCAGGTCCTGCCGCTTCTGGGTGGCGGTCCGGGTGGAGTTCAGCATCAGAGCAGTCCCTTCGGCCCGGCGGCAGGATCGACGACCCCGGTCGCGGTGCGGATGTTCAGCCGTCCCAGCTCTCCGGCGGTGAGCTCCGGCAGGTTCGCGGCGGTCTCCAGGAAGCGCTCGATCTCGGCATCGTCCACGAGCCCGTCGGCCAGGGAGCGGAACTTCTGGATGTACTGCGCGCGGGCGAACGGACGGGCGCCGAGGGGATGCGCGTCGGCCACGGCGATGCTGTCCTCGATGACGGTGCCATCGGTGAGCGTGATGCGCACATCGCCGCCGAAGGCCTTCTCCTTCAGGTCCAGGGAGTGGTAGCGGCGCGTCCACTCCGGATCCTCCTGCGTGGTCACCTTCTGCCACAGCGCCACGGTGTCCGCCCGTCCGGCCCGTTCCGGGGCGTAGGAGCGCTCGTGGTGCCAGGTGCCGTCCTGCAGGGCGACGGCGAAGATGTACGGGATCGAGTGGTCCAGGGTCTCGCGGGAGGCCGACGGATCGTACTTCTGGGGATCGTTGGCCCCGGAGCCGATCACGAAATGCGTGTGGTGCGAGGTGCGGATCAGCACCGAGTCCACCTGCGCAGGATCGGTCGCCTCGGGATGCTCGGTGTGCAGTCGGCGGGCCAGGTCGATCCAGGCCTGCGCCTGGTACTCCGCCGAGTGCTCCTTGGTGTAGGTCTCCAGGATCGCGCGCTTGGCCTCGCCCGGCGCCGGCAGCGGCACGGTGTAGCGGGCCTCGGGGCCGTCCAGCAGCCACGCGATCACGCCGTCCTCGCCCTCGTAGATCGGCACCGGCGAGGTCTGCCCGCGCATCGCGCGGTCCACGGCCTCGATCGCCATCTTCCCGGCGAAGGCGGGGGCGTGGGCCTTCCAGGTGGAGATCTCGCCCTTGCGGGACTGCCGGGTGGCGGTGGTGGTGTGCAGGGCCTGCCCGATCGCCTGGAACACCGTCTCGGTGTCCAGCCCCAGCAGGGTGCCGATCCCGGCCGCGGCCGACGGGCCCAGGTGCGCCACGTGGTCGATCTTGTGGGCGTGCAGGCTGATGGCGCGCACGAGGTCCACCTGCAGCTCGTAGCCCGTGGCGACCGCCCGGATCAGGTCGTGGCCGGAGCATCCCGCATGCTCGCCGACGGCGAGGATCGGCGGGATGTTGTCCCCGGGATGGGAGTACTCCGCCGCCAGGAAGGTGTCGTGGAAGTCGAGCTCGCGCACTGCTACGCCGTTGGCCCAGGCGGCCCATTCGGGGGACGTCTTCTGGTCGATCCCCATGATGCTCGCGCCGCGGCCGCCGGTGGAGACCGGATGGCTGAGGGCCTGGGCACGGGCGGAGACGATCGGGGCGCGGCCGACGGAGGCGACCGCCACGGAGGCGTTGTCGATGATCCGGTTGATGATCATCTCCTGCACGTCGGCCTCGACCGCGACCGGATCGGTCGCGACCTCGGCCATGGCCCAGGCGAGCTGCCCCGAGCGGGGAAGGTTCTCCTCGGATCGGTGGACGCGGACGTCGTGGTCTCTCATGCGGTCGTCTCCTTCAGTCGGGCCTCGGGGCCGAGGGCGGTGCTGGCGGTACTGGGCTGCGCGGGGCCGCCCGGCGGTGGGGGATCGGGCGCGGGGAGCGACGCCGTCCGCAGATGGGACAGTGCGTGCTGCAGATGCAAGACGGTGGCGGCTGCGGCGAGCTCCGGATTGGTGCCGGCCACCGCGCGGGCGATGGCGGCGTGCTCGCGGGCGGACTCGGCCAGGCGCTCGGGCGAATGGCGAGAGAGCCGGCGCAGCCGGACGAGGTGGATCCGCACGGTGCGCAGCGAGTCGGTGAGATAGGCGTTCCCGCTCGTGGAGTCGATGGCGCGGTCGAGCTCCTCGGTCAGCGCGTAGTACTCGCTGGGCTCGGCGCCCTCCCTGAGGGGCGCGACGGCGTCCTCGAAGCGGACGGCGAGACCGGAGAACAGCTCTCGGGCCGCGGGGTCGTGCTGCGCGTTCTCGGCCGAGCGCCGCACCGCGAGCACCTCCAGAGCGATTCGCAGGTCGAACAGCGGGGCCGCTTCGTCGAGGGAGACCGCAGTGACCACGACGCCGCGCCCTGCGGAGGGCGCCGCCAGCCCGTCGGCGACCAGGCGGCCGAGCGCCTCACGCAGCGGGGTCCGGGAGATCCCGAGCCGGGCGGACTGCTCGACCTCGGCCAGCACGGACCCGGGGGCGAGGTCCCCCGCGATGATCTCCTCGCGGAGGGTGAGGTGAGCCCGATCGCTGGCACGCATACCCGCAGTGTATACACACTCGGGCATCAAATGAGATCGGTCCCATGGATGCCGACGTGGATCGAAGTGATGGTCGATCACTGTATACAAAACGGGCGAGTGTCGACGGAGATGCCGCCCGCGGGCATGTCGTCGGCGGGGACGTGGTCAGCGATCCGCTGGTCAGCGGCGTCGGCCGATCTCGCGGAAGGCCTCGACCGTCTCGTCGGGGTCCAGAACCGCAGCAGGATGCGGGCCGGCTCTCTTCCACGCGGTGCGCCACTGCTCGACATCGGGGGAGGAGAGCGCACCGCCCGCGAGCAGCACCATGTTCCCGTCGGCCGGGCGGGTCAGCAGCGAGGCGTGAGTCAACGTCCACACCCCCGAGAGGCCTCGATCCTCGGCGGCGTCCTCGAGGTCGCGGACCTGCTGGGCGAGGAACCGCTGACCGGCGTCGTCACCGACGTTGACCAGCAGCAGGCCGTTCTCCTCGAGGTGGTCGAGGGCCTCGAGATAGAAGTCCTTCGAGGCGAGGTGGGCGGGGGAGGACTCGCCGGAGAACACGTCGATCACGAGAGCATCGAAGCGTCGACCATCCATCGCGGCGAGCTCCTCGCGGGCGTCACCGATCACGATCTCCAGGTCTGTTCCGACGGGCAGCGGCAGGGCTGTCGTGACGAGGGTGGGCAGCTCGCGTTCGATCTCGATCGTGAGCTGGGCCGAGCCGGGCCGAGTGGTCTGCACGTAGCGGGCGAGGGTCAGCGCGCCCGCCCCGAGATGCGCGATCCGGATGGGCTCGCGGGCCGGACGGAAAGCATCCAGGACGTGGGTCATGCGCAGCAGGTACTCGTGCACGATGTGCGTCGGGTCCGCGAGATCCACATGGGACTGCTCGGCGCCGCCGATCTGCAGCACCCAGCCGCCGTCCACCTCGTCCTTCACGATCCACGCGGGCTGGTCGGAGAACGCCAGCTGCACGCTGCGCTGAGAGGCCGGAGGGAGGGCGGAGGGGGTCATGGCCTCATTGTGCGCGATCCGCAGGTCGGGGCGGGCTGGGCAGGGGAGAATACCGATCATGGACATTCTGGAACTCGACGGCATGCACGTCACGGTGGCCCGCGCCCAGGTCGACGATCTTCCCGCGATCATCTCGCTCCTGGCGGACGACGTGCTGGGCCGTGACCGCGAGAGCACCGATGCGGAGCCGTACGAGACGGCGTTCCGGCAGATCGAGCAGGATCCGAACCAGCTCGTGATCGTGGTGCGTGAGGCGGACGCGGCCGACGGGCCGATGCTGGCGACGATGCAGCTCACCCTCATGCCGAGCCTGTCCCGCGGCGGTGCCGTCCGGCTGCAGATCGAGGCGGTCCTGGTGGCGGCGTCGACCCGGGGGACCGGGCTCGGGACGGCGCTGTTCCAGTGGGCGCACGAGTGGGGCCGTGAGCACGGAGCACGCCTCGCGCAGCTGACCACCGATTCCTCGCGCACCGGCGCGCATCGCTTCTACGAGCGGCTCGGCTACGAGGCGAGCCACGTGGGGTTCAAGCTGCCCCTGTGACCCTGCCGAGTGTGGTGCCCGGCGTCGGGCGTCGGGCGTCGGGTTCAGCGTCGCGGGCCGGAGTGCACGTGGACGTGCAGGTGCTTGGAGTCCTGATAGTCGCCGAGGTTCGTGAGCACCGCCGCCGCCCCGTGCTCGTCCTCCACTGCGCGGGCGACCTGCTGCACGGCGGCCAGCACGGCCCGCACATCGGCCTCGTCCTCGGGGCCCGCCGTGGTGAGGGACGCGATGTGCCTCTTCGGCACGACGACGATGTGCACGCTCCAGAACGGCCGGGTGTGGTGGAAGGCGAGCACCCGTTCGTCCTCGTGGACGACGTCCAGCGCTCCCGGATCCGGGAGCGCCACATCGCAGTAGAAGTCCGAGCCGGAGTACGAGAGGGCCGAGGGGGGAGTGGTCATTCCTCCAGTATCCAGGCCGTCGCGCCCCACGTATTCCCGGTCGCGAGCGATGAACGCCTGCCTTGCCCAGATCGGGATCACGCACCCCGAGCTGCGTGAGCGGGCCAAGGACAACGGCGAGCGGCTCGGCGTGCTGAGGGACTATCCGACCCCGCCGAACTGCACCTCACCCTTCGCGCCGATCTGGATCGACGAGACGGTCCGGAGAGGCAGCGCCGGCTGAGACGCCGCTCGCCCCGCCGTGGTGGGGCGGCTCCTGAGCGGTCAGTATCCGATGCTCAGCTGCAGCGGGGCTGCCGGCGCGAACGCGACGTCGAGCCACGCCGTCGCCGTGGCGTCGGCCATGACGCGACCCGCTGCGGCGAGGGTGCCCCATCGGGCCTCGCCGTGCAGCAGCGAGCTCAGCTCCGAGATGCCCACCTGCACCACGGCGGCATCGGGCGCTGCGTCCGCGGAAAGCTGCTGGACGCTGCCGGTTCCTTCGTCGTCGACGGTGAGGAGGAAGCGTCCGCCGGTGATCGCCAGCGGGTCCTCCACCTCGAGCACGACGGACCCGGCCGCGCGGTAGCGGCGGGCTCCGAGGGCGGCGGCGACGTCGAGGATGCGCACCCAGTGGTGGTCGTGCTCCGTGGACGTCAGTGCCCGCTGGTCCTCGAGCATCCAGCGCACCGGCTCGTCGAGCGAGCGCAGGTTCGCCGTGACCGTGCCGATCAGGTCGTGCGTGAGCGCGAAGCGCCACAGCGCCGCGTACGCGTCGGTGGACGCGGCCAGCAGACTCTGGATCCGCAGGGCCGCTTTCCCGTCGGCCTCCTTGATGCTGTAGACGACCACGCCGCGCACGCGCCCCTCGTCGTCCGTGTACTGGACCGCGCGGAAGCCCTTCTCCTCCTCCTCGGGGTGCAGTCCGGCGGCGTCGCGCCACAGACCGGGCCAGCCGGTGACCTCCCCGGGTCGCTCCGCCACCGTCTCCGCATGAAGGCTCGCGAGCGCTCGCATCGCCTCCTCGCGCTCGATCGGGTCGATACGTCCGCGACCCTCTTCGACGGGCCGCGGCCCCACCCAGCCGGCGCGCCGGTTATCGATCGTGAACTGTCGTGCGCCGACGGACGGGCCGAAACCGTAGCGTCCGTAGATCGTCGCCTCGGACACGGTCAGGCCTGCAACCGCATAGCCCGCGCCTGCCGCCGCCCGCAGCTCACCCTCGAGCATGGCGCGGGCGATGCCGCGCCGCCGATGTGTGGACGACACCGTGACCACGCTGATCGCCCACATCGGCACGATGCATCCGGGATCGAGCACCAGGCCGGTGCCCCAGGTCCCGATCGTCGCCACCGGCGTCTCGGCATGCGGGGCGGCGGGATCGAACACCCCGACCAGCCTCCCGTCGAGCTGCAGCAGCGTGCTGCGCCAGCCCACCAGGTGCTCGGCGCGATCCTCCAGGAAGCCGCGACTGATCGCCTGCACGAAACGCTCATAGGCGGCGTCGTCCCGCGCATCGATCGTGCGGTACTCCAGGCCGCGGGACCGCAGGGCCTCGCCCGAGGCCCGATCCAGCGGCACCTCGGCGGCCGGTGTCCAGGCCGGCAGTCCGTGCGGGGCGGGCAGGGCGTCGAGCGCGGCGATAGCGTCCTCGAGCGTGGGGGCAGGGGCAGTCGATGAGGCAGGGTTCGTCATGAGGATCAGAGTAGTTTCTCCCAGGTAGGGGCACTGTGCGTTCTCCGGGATGCGGCCGCGGGTCCCGGTGCGGGCGGGTCAGCGACGAGTCCGCATGGCGGTGACCGACGCCTCCGGGCGCAGATCCAGGCGTCGCAGGAGCTGGGCGTTCAGGGCGACGACGACGGTGGACAGGGACATCAGGACCGCTCCGACGGACATCGGCAGGACGAATCCGACGGGAGCGAGGACCCCGGCTGCCAGCGGCACGGACAGCAGGTTGTACCCCGCAGCCCACCAGAGGTTCTGTCTCATCTTGCGATAGGCCGCTCGGGAGAGCTCGATGACCGAGAGCACCGATCGCGGATCGGAGCCGGCGAGCACGACCCCCGCGGAGGCGATCGCGACGTCCGTGCCGGCACCGATGGCGATACCGACATCCGCCTGAGCGAGGGCAGGGGCATCGTTGACGCCGTCGCCGACCATCGCGACCTTCTTGCCCTCCGTCTGGAGCTGGGCGACCGTGGAGGACTTGTCCTCGGGCCGTACCCCGGCGAAGACACGGTCGATACCGAGCTCGCGACCGACGCTGTGCGCGACCGCCTCGGCGTCACCGGTGATCATGACGACCTCGACACCCACGCTGTGCAGGGCATCGATGGCCTCGCGGGACTCGGGACGCACCTCGTCGGTGAGCTTGAGCCCCCCGATCACGTCGCCATCACGGAGGACGTGGAGGATGATCGCTCCCTCCTGACGCCAGGCCTCGGCCTCTGCGATCTCGCGGGCTCCGGTCTCCTCGAGCAGTCGGGGGCCGCCGACGCGGATCTCCTGTCCGTCGACCCGGGCGCTGACTCCCAGAGCGGGGGTGGACGTGATGTCGGAGCCCGGAGGGATGTGGATCCCGTCGGCCTGGGCCCTCGCGACGATGGCGCGCGCCAGCGGGTGCTCGCTCTCCCCTTCGGCGGCGGCAGCGTGAGCCAGCACCTCGGCCTCCTGCGCGCCGCGAGCGATGACCTCGGCGAGGACGGGCTCGCCCTTGGTGAGGGTGCCGGTCTTGTCGAACAGGACGGTGTCCACGGTGCGCATCGCTTCCAGCGCCAGCCGGTCCTTCACCAGGACTCCGCCGCGGGCGGCCCGTTCCGTCGCGATCGACACGACCAGGGGTATCGCGAGTCCCAGGGCATGGGGGCAGGCGATCACCAGGACGGTGACCGTGCGGATGACAGCGTCATCAGGCATGCCGAGCAGCGACCAGGTGATCGCGGTGATCACGGCGGCGCCGAGTGCGAACCAGAACAGCCACGCCGCAGCGGTGTCTGCGATGCGCTGCGCCCGGGAGGAGGAGTTCTGCGCTTCGGTCACCAGGCGCTGGATGCCGGCGAGGGCGGTGTCATCCCCGGTGGCGGTGACCTCGATGCGGAGGCTGGAGTCGGTGGCGACGGTGCCCGCCACGACGGACTCTCCGGTGGAACGCGTCACGGGCCGGGACTCACCGGTGACCATGGATTCGTCCACGTCGGCGCGGCCTTCACGGATCGTTCCGTCGGCCGGGATGTTCGCTCCGGGGCGCACGAGGACCAGGTCCCCGTGTCGCAGCTCGGTGGGCGAGACGCTCACGAGGTCGTCGCCCTCGATGCGTTCTGCCGTGTCCGGCAGCAGCGCGGCCAAGGAATCGAGGGCGGACGTCGTCTGGGCGAGGGAGCGCATCTCGACCCAGTGCCCCAGCAGCATGATCACGACCAGCAGGGCGAGCTCCCACCAGAATTCCAGCTGGTGGTCGAGGATCCCGAGGGTCGCTCCCCAGGAGGCGATGAACGCGACGGTGATCGCGAGGCCGATCAGCAGCATCATCCCGGGCTGTCGGGAGCGGATCTCCGAGACTGCGCCGGTGAGGAAGGGGCGACCGCCCCAGACGTACATGACGGTGCCGAGGAGAGGAGCGATCCACAGCGCTCCGGAGAAGTCGGGAACGCTGTATCCCAGCAGCATCGCGAACATCGGCGAGAACACGACCACCGGCACCGCGAGGATCAGGTTGATCCAGAACAGCCGTCGGAACTGTGCGACGTGGTCCCCATGGTCGGAGTGGCCCTCATGTCCCGAATGGCCTTCATGTCCCGAGTGACCTTCGTGGTCACCATGCGATCCGTGGCCTTGCTGCGCAGCGGGGGCGTCGTGCTCCGCGAGGCCGGTGCGGCCGTCGGGAGGCGTCGAGGAGAGGTGGGAATGCTGCGAGCCGAGGTCGCCGGGGGAGTGGCGGTGAGCGTGGTTGTCAGCGTTCATACCTCTGACTATATACCCCTAGGGGGTATACGTCGAGGGCGTGGGGCTGGTCTGGCGGGTGGGTCGTGCGCCCTTCCGTCGGCAATGTTGAGCGGGAGTCTTGCTGTTGTAGGTTCTCGCGCGATCTGTCAGGGGTGCAGCGCGGTGACCTGCGGTGCGACAAGTGGGGCACATGCCCGGATTCTCACTAATTTGTCCAAATCCTCAGCTTGCCTGCGCTGTAGCGCTGTCGCGACCTGCGGGAATGTGTCGGAGCGCCTCCGTGCCGGCCCCTGGGTGACACGAAAGCGAGAATCTGACAATTGGCCCGGAACCTACACCGGAATCCACTTGTAGGTTCTCGCGCGATCTGTCAGAAGCGCGGCGCTGTGACCTGCGGTGTGAGACACGGGCAAGGTGTCCAGATTCTCACTAAGTTGTCAGATTCCTCAGGAATGCCGCCGCGTAAACCGAGGCAGTGCGAAGCTCTTGTCTGCAAGCTGTCTGCGTCACAGCGTTCGGTCGAGACCGCCGACTTACGGAAGTTCGTTGCCGCTGACGATCGATCGAATGTCGGGGAGGGAGCTGCGGGCCGCCTCATCCGCCTCGTCGACGATGACGGCAACATTGACGAGGCGAGCACCGGTGGCTTCGATCAGCTGCCGCGCGGACATGGCCTGGCTTCCGGTTTCGATCCAGTCATCGACGAGCGAAACTCGGACTCCGGGGCCCAGGTGGTCCGTCCTGGCCGACAGCTTTTGGATCCTGCCTCGGTAGTCGGGGGCGCTCTCGACTGTTGCTGTGTCACCGGGGAACATGGCATCTCCCTTGCGGATCGGGGAGAAGCCCAGCCCAAGTGTCAGGGCAACCATCGGTGCCAGGACGAAGCCTCGGGCTTCGATGCCCATGATCACGTCGGGGCCGTCGATCGAAGCGAGGTGTGCCAGCTCGGAAACGATGGATTCCAGAGAGTGGGCTTCCCGGAGCATATTCCAGGTGTCTGCGTCGCCGTCTACCCAACGGAAGTGGGTGAGGACGTCGGATGCAGCTGTGGAGCGATCGGCAATCATGACTCGACCGTAGACGGGTGGGCTTGCCGCAGCGAGCGAATATCAGCATCTCGAACGACCGTGTGCCACGGACCTGCAGGAGTTTCCGGCTGGGTTTCGCCTCCGACAGAGCCCTGGTCGAGGAACGGAACGACTTCGCGTAGCTAGATCTGCAAGGCGAGTGCGAACACTCCGTCGCCGGGCAGATGGCAACGGGAGCTGACTCGCGCCCGCGTCCCCATGGCCGTCTACTGACACATCGGTGAGACCACTGACATGCCACTGCCAGATCGATGGGATTACTGGCTCTTCAGAGTTGAGTGT